>NZ_CP021323.1:0-1200000 GCF_002155145.1 Kushneria konosiri | reverse complement strand
GTGGCATGGTGGGCGGTCTGCCGATCACGGCCGTGATCGTGCGCAGTTCTGCCAACGTGCAGGCGGGGGGACGGACGCGCCTTTCCAGCTTTGTGCACGGTGTGCTGCTGCTGTGCAGTGTGGCTTTTGTGGCGGGGGCGCTGGAATTCATTCCGCTGGCGTGTCTGGCCGCAGTGCTGTTGCACACCGGCTATAAGCTGGCGCGCCCGGCCACGATCCTTGCGCACTATCATCAGGGCTGGCAGCGTTTTGTGCCCTTTGCCGTGACGGTAGTGGCCATCATGGTCACCAACCTGCTTGAAGGCGTCATCATCGGTTTTCTGTGCGGGCTCTATTTTCTGGTCCGGGCCAACTATCACTCGTCGGTCTCTTTTACCCAGCATGACCGTCACGCCCTGCTGCGCTTTCATACCGATGTCTCCTTTCTCAACCGGGACAAGGTGCGCTTTTATCTGGACGAAATCCCTGACGGCAGCCATCTGATCATCGATGCGCGCGAGGCAGGGTTCATCGATCCTGACATTCAGGAAGACATCGACAATTTCGTCTATTCATCGCACGAGCGCGACATCGTGGTGGAGCTCAAGCAGGTCAATGGTCTGACTGCCAGTTATCCTGCGCTTCGCCCGACAGGGGCCGGCACCCAGGAGAACATGGCGGCAGCGTAGTCCGTCCGGTGATGGCGTTAGCAGCGCCGGGTAGCCACTGAAAGGGCGCCCTCGACCTCACGGTCGGGGGCACCCTTGTCATGTCGTGACACTGACTGGAGGCGATCAGTTCTCGGACGACGTGCTGCGAGAGGAGGGCGGTATCGGCGCTCCGCCCAGGTTCTGGCGTACCCAGTTCATGGCCTGAATGCGGTTACGAACCTTGAGTTTTCGAAAAATGTTGTAAAGGTGTGACTTGACCGTATGCTCGCTGACAAACAGCTGATTCGCGATTTCGGTATTGGACGCGCCCGTGCCCAGCAGGCGCAGGATTTCGAGCTCGCGATGCGTCAGGCCGTTGGCCGGTCGGAACGCGTTGATCTGCTGGCGGCGATAGAAACGAATCAGTCGCGTCATCAGATTACGCGACATCCACAGTTCATCGTTGATCAGCTTGGCGATGCCCTTGCAGATCAGTGCCAGCGAGTCGCGACGGTAGAACACGCCCTGCAGCCGAAAGGTGGTCGCCAGATTGACGGCCTGGTTTTCATCGGCAAGGTTAAAAGCGGCCAGCGTCAGCGTATTGCTGTCACTGGCGGCACTCTCTTCCCAGTGATACATGTCCTTTTCATTGACATGATCGGCATCAAGCAGCACCACACGCTGTATGTCATCTTCTGCCGGTACGGCATCGCGCGGTGCCAGCGTTTCCACTTCGCAGCCGATCCTGTCCCGCACGTACTGCATGAACAGCTCGCTTTGCGGGTTGATCTCTGTCACCAGTAGTACGACTACCTTCTTTTCACTTTCCACGTCACTATCCACGGTGCCCCCTTGATGCCCGTTCATCAGCTCATGTTGTGACAGCCAACGACGAGGCTTTGCTCAAGCTTACTCCGAAACGGCGTCTGGAGCATCGCTCGGGCAGGCGCTGTTTTGACGGCCAATTCGTTGGTTCATATCACGCTATTTGTATCATGCCAGGTATGCTTCGGTCGGCTAATCCACAACAATATGTTCCAGTGTGATGACATGGCGCTTTAAAATGGGGCCGTCAATCACACCAAGGGATCATGCCTTATGTCTGCTACACGCTCTCTCGTTGTCGCCAGCAATAATGCCGGCAAGCTGCGGGAGTTCCGCGCGCTGCTGGAGCCGCTGGCATGGGAACTGACCACTCAGGCCGACCATGGTATATCGGCCGTTGAAGAGACCGGCTTGACCTTTGTTGAAAATGCCCTGCTCAAGGCGCGTGCGGCCTGTCTGGGCAGCGGTCTGCCGGCGCTGGCCGATGACTCGGGTCTGGCCGTTACGGCACTGGGTGGCGCTCCGGGTATCTACTCGGCGCGCTACAGCGGCGCTCAGGGCGATGACCGGGCCAATAACGAGAAGCTGCTCGAGGCGCTGGCCGATGTTCCCGAAGGTCAGCGTGGTGCGCACTATCACTGCGTGCTTGTCTATATGCGCCATGCCGAGGACCCGGTGCCCATTATCGTTCAGGGCAGCTGGCCCGGAGAAATTCTTTCCCTGCCGCGCGGTGAGGGCGGGTTTGGCTATGATCCCCTGTTCTGGGTGCCCGAACAGGGTCTGAGCGTGGCTGAACTTTCTTCCGAACTCAAGAATCGGATCAGCCACCGCGGTCGCGCGCTGGCCGCCCTGCTTGAGCAGATGGAGCGCTGATGTCTTCCCTGCCGCCCCTGGCGCTATATATCCATGTTCCATGGTGCGTGCGCAAGTGCCCCTACTGTGACTTCAACTCACACACGCTGTCGGGTGCGCTGCCCGAGACGGCCTATATCGATGCCCTGCTGGCCGATCTTGATGCCGAGATGATCAACGTGCAGGGACGGCCGCTGACGTCGATCTTTATTGGTGGCGGTACGCCCAGCCTGATCAGCGGCGCCGGTTATCAGCGCCTGCTGGCCGGTATCGAGGCACGCCTGACACTGGACCCCGATATCGAGATTACCCTGGAGGCCAATCCGGGCACCTTCGAGCGTGAGCGCTTTGCCGGTTTTCGCCGCGCCGGTATCAATCGGCTGTCGGTGGGGGTGCAGAGCTTTGACAACGACGCACTGGCCCGGCTGGGACGCATTCATGATGCAGATGAGGCCGTACGCGCCATTGCGACCGCGCGCGAGGTCGGTTTCGACGAGCTCAACATCGACCTGATGCACGGTCTGCCGGGGCAGAGCATGGCCACGGCGATGGCCGATATCGACCAGGCGCTGTCGCTTTCGCCCACGCATCTGTCCTGGTATCAGCTCACGCTTGAACCCAATACGGCCTTCTATTCGCACCCGCCCACACTACCTGAAGAGGACGTGCTGGCCGATATTCAGGACGCCGGGCAGGCGCGTCTGGAGGCGGCTGGCTTCCAGCGCTACGAGATTTCGGCATGGTCTCGTTCCGGGCACGAGGCCCGGCACAACCTGAACTACTGGCGCTTTGGCGATTATCTGGGCATCGGTGCCGGTGCGCATGGCAAGATATCGCGTCCCGGTGAGGAGGGCCTTGTGATCGAGCGGCGCTGGAAAACGCGCCAGCCCGAGACCTATCTCGCCCGCCATGATGATCCGCGTGGTTTTCTGGCTGGCCATCGCAGGCTGTCGCGCGATGAGCGCGGGCTCGAGTTTCTGATGAACGCCCTGCGTCTGAGTGACGGCGTCCCTCGCGCGCTCTGGCATCAGCATACCGGGCTCGACGAGTTGCGTCTGGACGCTCACACTGAAGCGGCCATCGCACGCGAGTTGATGTTTGAGACACACTCGCGCATACAGGCCACCCCGCTGGGGCTTTTGTTTCTCAACGATTTGCTGGCACTGTGCGATGATTCGGTTCTGGCCCGCTCGTGACGGGTCATACGACAGGGCAGTGATTGCCCTGCAGATTCAGAAAGGTCGGGGGACAGACCTCGAACGGTATTCACAGGAGAGCAGGACGTGAAGAAAAGCATCTGGATGGCGGCACCACTGGCCGTAGTCATGGCCGCCTCGGGCTGTACCACTACCAATCCCTATACCAATGAGCAGCAGACCTCGAGCCTGGCCAAGGGCGCAGGTATCGGTGCGCTGGTAGGTGGCGTTGCAGGCGCAACCAAAAGCGGCAACCACCGTCTCGACAAGACCCTGATCGGTGCGGCCGTAGGCGCTGCTGCCGGTGGTGGCGTCGGCTACTACATGGACGCTCAGGAAGCCAAGCTGCGTCAGGAAATGCAGGGCACGGGCGTGAGCGTCAATCGTGTCGGTGATCAGATTCAGCTCAACATGCCCAGCGCCATCACCTTCGGCAGCGATTCCAGCGAGCTGTCCTCGCAGATTTACCGCCCGCTGGATGGTGTCATCAAGGTGCTGGAGGAGTACCCCGATACGCTGGTCAACATTGCCGGCTACACCGACTCTACCGGTGCGGCGGCCTACAACCAGCGTCTGTCCGAGCTGCGTGCTCAGGCCGTGGGTAACTATCTGGCCCGTGGCGGTGTCAACTTCAACCGCCTGATCATGCAGGGCTACGGCGCCAGCAACTACGTGGCCAGCAACGATACGCCCGAAGGTCGGGCACAGAATCGTCGCGTCACGGTCACCCTGGTGCCCAACGGCAACCGCTGATCACCGGATCGGCAGTTCTGCCGGCCGTATCGTCGCCGCAGTCCCGTGACTGCGGCGATGTTTTTTCAAGGAGGGAGTGTGCTTTCCTATCAACATGCATGGCATGCCGGCAATTTTGCCGACGTGCACAAGCATCTGGCCCAGTTTGCGCTGATCGAGCGCCTCATGGAAAAGAGCTCGGCTCTGAGCCTGATCGATACGCATGCCGGGCGAGGCCACTATCCGCTGGAAGCGCCCGAGACCGCAAGGCTTGGCGAGTACCGTGACGGTGTCCTGCCGCTATGGCGCTCGCGTGATCGCCAAACCGGACTGGTGGCACGCTGGTGTGACGCGCTGGCCACCCTTCAGGACAATCCGGACACGCTGTCGCGCTACCCGGGGTCCCCCTGGTGGTTTGCCCGTACCATGCGTGACAACGATCGTCTGACCCTTTATGAGCTGCATCCCGGCGAGCATCGCCACCTTGAGGATGCCTCGATTGAAACGCCTCACGTACGGCGGCTCAAACGCGACGGCCTCGGCGGGCTGGTGCACCAGTTGCCGGTTCGAACGCCCAGGCTCTGCGTGCTGATCGATCCCTCCTATGAGGTCAAGGATGAGTATGACGCCGTGGCCGCAACGCTTGCACAGGTCGTGCGCCAGATGCGCCACGCGGTCGTGTTGATCTGGTATCCACTGCTGGGAGACGCGCGGCATCAGCGCCTGCTGGACGGCGTTAAACGACACGATATTGCCAAGGTGTGGCGCAGCGAACTGACGCATCATGATCCTGGCGGTGAGCGAGGGCTTTATGGATCAGGTCTTTTACTGCTCAACCCGCCGTGGCAGCTGGACTCGCAGCTGGATGACGCGTTTGCTGAACTGGCTTCGCTGTACGGCGACCAGGCCTCTCATGTCAGTGACTGGTGGATGCCCGAACGCCCCTGATGCGTTGCTCCTGGAAGCCAGAAAAGGCCCGCCATCATGGCGGGCCTTTTGCTGTTTCAAGGGCAGGGTTTCAAACCGTGGGGTGATGGTCTTCGAGCGGCTCAGGGCGAGCCGACCGGCGTCGTGCGGGCGCTGGAGCCCGCGGTGGCCATGGCCTCTTGCTCCTGCTGCGTGATCTCAGCGGCAATCCGCTCACCAACACTTTCCCAGCCCTGCGAGAGGGTGCGTACCAGCGCCGGATAGCCATCGTCATCGAGCGGGCGCTCGATCTCGAAGGGCTGCTGAGCCAGTAGATGGCCGCCGGCATCGCGCAGCTGATACTGGCCGGCCAGCACCGCCATGCCGTCGTAGCGTCCCTGAAAACGGGACAGCGAGACTCGTACGCCGGTATCGGCGCGATCGCCGGCCAGGGTCTCACCCAGTACGCGATGATCTTTCAGTCGGTCGCTCAGCGTCCGTTGCAGGCTGCGAGTGAGCTGCGCGCTCAGGCTGTCGGCCCACAGGTTGGCCTGTGCCTCGTTCACCTCGATGTCGCTGATCTGATAGACCACCCCCTGGCCGTCAAGATAGTCGGCCAGCCGTACCGATGAGACCGCCACGGTCGGGGCGCTGTCGGGCAGCGAAATACCGGGTTCGGGCGCACGCTGATCGGCCAGCGGCAGCGTATAGCGGTGAAACTCGGTGGCCTGGCCGGCACACCCGGCCAGCGCGGTAAGTGCCACCAGTGCCGCGCCGCGCCAGGACGTGTGGAGAAGTTGCGTCATCATGGGCGTGCCCTCGGTTGCGGATCCTGAATCTCGCCACGGTTAAAGATCAGCGAATTGGGTTTCTCGCTGATGGTGCGTGCCGCCGGTTGCAGCGAGCGCATCAGCTGCTCAAGGCTTTTCAGTGTCGAGGTCAGCTCGCCATAGGCTGGTGCCTCACTCGAGTAGCTCGACAGCGTCTGCTCGATGCTGCGCAGCGTGCGCTGAACATCGCTGGGCAGACCACGGGTACTCTCGTCGTTGAGCACCTCATTGAGGCTGCTGGCCGTTTCATTGAGCTCCTTGATCAGCGATTCGGAGCTGGCAAGCGTCGAATCCAGACGGTTGAGCGACGACTCCACCGGCAGATTGTTGAGCTTGTCGAGCAGGCCGGTGACCTTCTGTTCGATCTGGGCGAAGCTGCCGGGCTCGCTGGGGAAGACGGTCACACCGTTGTACTCCGTGAGCGTCTGTTCGGGCGGATTGTCCACGAAATTGGTATCCACAAAGAGTGCGCCGGTAAAGAGATTGCCGGTCTTGAGCGACGCACGCAGGCCATGGTCAAACATGGACCTGATGCGTGCCCGCCAGTCCTTGAGCGACTCCTCGTCTACCTTCGCCTGCAGCCGCTGAGGCTCGATGCGAATCAGTACCGGGATGCGGAACCCCTCGACCTGGTTTTCCTGCAGCAGATCGATGCGATAGGGCACGGTATCCACGGTCCCGATGCGCACACCGCGGTATTCAACCGGTGCCCCGCGCGACAGCCCGCGCACGGTGTCATCGATCATGACCACGTAGCGTAGATAGTGGCTGAAGCTGCCCTGCAGCGCGTTCTCTTCATCGCTGTACAGGGAAAAGACCATGTTGCTGTCGGCGCCAACCGGTTCGCCCGGCGGAATATCTTCCGGTACGCCAAAGGTCACGCCGCCACTGACCAGCGACTCCAGCGAGCCCAGTCCCAGCGAGAAGCCTTCGGAGGTCAGATCAAAATTGATGCCTGACGCCAGCCAGAAGCGGGTATTGCTGGTCACCAGGTCCTCATAGGGTTCCTGGATGAAGAGCTGATAGTGCACGACGCGGTCTTCGGTATCGAACTCGAGGTTTTCGACCCGGCCGACGGTAAAGCCCTGAAACAGGACCGGATCGCCGACGTTGAGCGAGCCGGCGGCGGCGCTGGTGAGATGCAGGCGCAGCCCCTTGGCGTCGGGCGGCGCGACCGGCGGCTGTTCGAGCATTTCGAAGCTCTCCTGAGCGTTATCCGAATGCCCCGGCTGAAGCTGGATATAGGCGCCTGACAGTACGGTGTTCAATCCGCTGATGCCCTCGCGACCGATACGAGGCTTGACCACCCAGAAACGGGTCTCCTCATTCAGTAGCCGGTCGGTGCCCGGGTTCATCCGGGCCTTGATCACGGCGTGCGAGGTATCTTCCGACAGGGACACCGAGGTGACCTCGCCGACATCGACGTTGCGCGCCTTGATCATGGTGTTGCCAGCATCGATGCCTTCGGCATTGTTCATGATCAGCGTGATTTCCGGCCCGCGCGAGGCGAGCGTGTGATAGAGCATCCACCCGCCGATCAACAGCGCAATCAGGGGAATCAGCCAGACCGGAGAAATATGTCGGTGCTTCTTTCGCTGCGCGGTGGTCTCGCTCATTGCCCCGTGTCCTGTGCTTTCCCTGCAACCGCCGGCTGAGGGGATGATGTGGAAATATCGTTGTTTTCAAGATCCGGATGATCGGCAGCGTCCCAGATCAGGCGCGGATCAAAGCTCATGGCGGCGATCATGGTCAGGATCACCACGCCCCCGAAGGCGATGATGCCAGGCTCGGCAGAGACGTGCATTAACACCCCCAGTCGAACCAGTGCGGCCAAAAGGGCCACCACGAAGACATCGATCATCGACCAGCGGCCGATGAACTCGGTAATTCGATACAGGGTCATGCGCACCTCGGGTCGCCAGGGCTGGGGCCGACCGACCTTGATGCAAAGCCAGAGAAGCGCCATCAGCTTGGCCACCGGAATGACGACGCTGGCCAGAAAGATGATGGCAGCAATAGGGTAGTCGCCATGATCGATCAGCAGCAGCACGCCGCCGATGACGGTCTGGGTGGTCGTGTCATTGAGACTCGAGACGGTCATGATCGGCAGCACCATGGCCGGAATATAGAGCAGTACCGATACCACCAGCAGTGCCAGGGTCTTCTGCACGCTGTGGCGCCGGCGCATGTGCAGTTTCTCGCCGCAACGGCTGCAGTAGCATGTCCGATGATGATGGTAATCATTGACCGTGCCACAGACCGGGCATCCCACCAGTTTCTGTGCCTGCGCGGTCTGTCCGGTACGCGCATGTTCCGGTGGTGGCGGTTCCGGCGCCATGACGCTCCAGAGCCAGTCGCGATCCACGCTGCGCGAAATCAGCAGCATCAAAACCACGAACAGGCAAAAGGCCCAGAAGGAGAGGCCAAAGCCGATGCTGGCCAGTGACAGGATCTTGACCAGACTGACCAGCACGCCGATCAGGAACACGTCAGCCATCATCCAGTGCTCGATGTGGCGCAGGGTGCGCAGCATCAGCATGCCCCGGGGCGGACGACGGCCCAGCAGCAGGGCACCATGGATGACGATCACCATGCCCAGATAGAGCATCGGCAGCAGCAACAGCACCATCCACAGCACCACGGCCAGTACGGTGTAGTTGCCGGTCGACAGGATCGTCATGGCGTCGGTCAGGCTGATGGCGCGATCAAACCCGCTGGCAGAAAAGGAGATGAACGGAAAGGCCAGCGAGGTGACCAGAGCCACCACGGCGGCAATCGCCAGCGCCAGCGCATGCTGGGCCGGGGCACGCTTGCGCGTCATCAGCTCATGCTGACAGCGCGGGCAGCGGGCACTTTCCGAGCACGCCAGCGGCGGCACGATGCTGACCAGATCACATTCATGGCAGACCCGCAGGGGCCGCGAAGGCTCAGATGACGTGGTGATGGTTCTCTCCGAAATCAGCCCGGTCAATGTCGTTCAGGAGCACTGGATGGTGTCGGTTAAAGCAGGGCCAACAGTATTAATACCTGCAGGATATAGCCTGGCATGACGTTCAGACGCTGTCGCGTGTCTTGAGCGTGTCGGCGCTTGAAGCTTTCAGGCGCCGATAAACATTCATCATGGTACGTAAATAGCATCGACGGCCGGTTACGGCAAGCGGTCATGTGGCCTGCAAGGGGCACATCAGTTCAGGGCATTGCCCGGCTGATGCCAGAGCCGGTAATAGGCGCCGTCGGAGTTGTCGAGCAGTTGCCCGGGAACGCCATGCTCAATGATTCGCCCGGCCTGCATCACCACCACCTCATCGGCGCCGGCGATGGTTGAAAGACGATGGGCGACCACCACCATGGTCACTCGCCCCTTGAGCCCGGCCAGCGCTCGGTTAAGGCGCGATTCGGTCAGACTGTCGACGCTGGCGGTCGCCTCATCGAGCAGCAGAATGCGTGGCTGACGCAACAACGCCCGAGCGAGCGCCAAAAGCTGGCGTTCGCCGGTCGACAGCGTCAGGCCCCGTTCGCCCAGCGGTGTGTCGAGCCCGTCGGGCAGGCGGTCGATCAGCTCGCGCAGCTGCGCTTCATCGAGGGCACGCGCCATGGCCGCCTCATCGGCTTCAATACCCATCAGCAGATTGTCTCTGAGCGTGGTCGAGCGAATGAAGGGCTCCTGCGGGACGCTGGCCATGACCGTGTTGATCACCGATGGCGAGAGCGTCTCGATGGGACGGCCATCCAGCAGCAGGCGGCCTTCGGTGACCGGCTGCAGCCCGCCCAGCAGATCCAGCAGGGTGGACTTGCCGCTGCCGGTATGGCCGACCAGTCCGATAAAGGCGCCTTCTGGAATGTCGAGGGTGACGTCATCAAGCGTATTGCGCTCGGCGCCGTGATGGCGAAACGCCAGTGCCTGGAGCCGATAGTCGGCCGATTTGATCGCTTTTGTATCGTCGCCGCTGGCGGCCCGAGGGCGATCCAGCAGTGACAGCAGCCGCGTACCGGCCACGCCGGCCTGCTGAAAGATGTTAAAGCGCTGGGTGATCTCGATCAGCGGCTCGGAGACGCGCCCCAGCCAGGTCACGAAGGCATACAGCACGCCGATTTCCGCGCCGCCCACCAGGCTGTCGAGCCCGTAGCCGATTAAAAGCGCCGCCAGAATGATCACCCCCACCAGATCCAGCGCCGAGCGCAACAGCAGCGCCGAGATGCGGATGGTATGCAGCCGGGCGTGATACTGCGCCACGTTGAGATCGTGATAGCGCGCCCGAAAGCGCTCGGTCTGGTTGAAGGCCTGCAGCACGCTCATGCCGCCGATCGCCTCATTGATGCGCGCGTTCTGACCGGCGCGCAGGCGGCGAACCTCCATCGCCGCCGGGCCGCTGGCCCGCTGATAGCCCCAGATGATCACGGCGGCGACCGGAATCAGGGTGGCGGCAATCAGCATCAGCTTGACATCCATCAGCGCCATGGCGATCAGGATGCCGACCAACAGCATCAGATTCTGCAATACGGTGGCCAGAAACTCGACATAGAGCTCACGCAGGTCGTCGGTATCGTTGGTCACCCGCGACACCATTTCACCGGTGGGGGTGGCGTCATGGACGTGCTGCGGCAGATGCATGACGTGGCGAAAGACGCGCTTTCTAAGGGCGTGCACGGCGTCCAGGGCAATGCGGGCAAAATAGAGCGTCTGCAGATAGCGTCCAAGCGCCGCCAGCCCCTGAGTCGCGATATACAGTGCCAGTAGCAGGGTCAGCGGCTCGACCCGCAGATCCCGTGGCACCAGATAGATATCGATGTAGTGCTTGGTCAGCCAGGGGCCCATCACATCCATGGCGGTGGCGGTCATCAGCAGTAGCAGGGCCAGCAGCAGGCGGCGGCGATTGTGCATGAGCGGGCGCAGCATCAATGCCAGCAGGCGACGATTGATCATGACGGCTTCTCCGTCGTGCGCATCTGCTGCTCCTGCCATAGCCGGGCGTAGTGCCCGTCCCGCGCCAGTAGCGCCTCGTGACGCCCCTGTTCGACCGCGCGGCCCTGATCCAGTACCACGATATGATCGGCGTGGCGCACCGCCGACAGCCTGTGGCTCACGATCAGGCAGGTGCGTTCGCGCTCCGCCTCCAGTGTGGTCAAAAGCTGCTGCTCGGTGGTCTGATCCACCGCCGAAAGCGTGTCATCCAGCAGCAGGATGGGGGCCGGGGATAGCAGGGCACGTGCCAGCGCCACCCGCTGGCGCTGGCCACCGGAGAGCGTCACGCCACGCTCGCCGATGCGGGTATCGAGCCCATCGGGCAGACGTTCCAGATCCGGTCCGAAGGCCGCTGCCGACAGCGCGCCTCTAATATCCTCATCGCTGGCGTGGGGCACGCCCAGCGCCACGTTTTCCCCAAGCGTTGCCGCAAAGAGATACGGGTCCTGAGGCACATAGGCATACATCGCGCGCAGCGCGTCGAGCTGATAGTCGCCAAGGGACTGCTCGCCCAGCGTGATCGTGCCGTGTGTCAGCGGATACTGGCGCAGCAGCAGACGAATCAGGGTCGACTTGCCGCTGCCGGTAGCGCCAACGATGCCTACGCTCTCGCCCGGTGCAATGGTGAGGTTCAGCTCGGAAATCGACGGCGTGCTGGCCAGCGGATAGGTAAAGGTCTCGACATTGATGTGCAGCGTGGGGGAAGACACCTTCGTCAGCGTACCTTCGTCGGTGATGGTCTCGCGCTCGTGGAAGAACTCGATCAGTCGCCGGGCGGCCGCCTCGCCGCGCTGAAGGATATTGAGGCACCAGCCGAGGGCGAACATCGGCCAGATCAGCTGGACCAGATACAGCGTGAAGCTGGTCAGCTCGCCCAGCGTGATGGCCCCGCTCAGATAACGCCAGCTGCCGGCAACGATGGTGGCCAGCGTCGCGCTGCCCAGTGCCAGAAACACCACCGGGTCGTAGCGGGCCTCCATGCGCTGCACCTGATAGTTGGCTCGGGCGTGCGCCTCGGCCCGTCGATCAAAGTCTTCAATCTCGTCTTCGATCATCGAGTGCTGGCGCAGTAGCCGCAGCCCGGCAATCGCTTCCTGGGTGCGGTCATTAAGCGCGGAAAAACACTCAAGCGACTGGCCAAAATAGCCCTGCACCCGGCTGGCCACCCTGTAAAACCCCCAGGCCATGAAGGGAAAGGGAATCAGGGCGATCAGCGCCAGTGGCGCGTCGATCACGAGGATCATCATCGACAGTACCAGTAACAGTGTCAGCGCGCCGTCGACGCTGGACAGCACGCCTTCTCCCGCGGCCACTTCCACGGCATCGATATCCTGTGTCGAGCGCGCCAGCAGATCACCGCTGCGCCGCTGCTGGAAAAAGCCCGGGTCCAGCCGGGTCAGTTTTTCATAGAAGCGGTCACGCAGGGCCACGCCCAGCTGATAAGAGGCGCCAAAAAGCAGCATGCGCCACAGATAGCGCAGGCCGTACATGGCCAGCGCCACGGCCACCAGTACCGCGGCACTGCGCCAGAGCCCGGGCATGCCGATACGTTTTTCATTGAGGTCATCAATGATCTGTCCGGCCCACCAGGGCAGCGCCATGTTGAGAAGCCCTACCGCGAGCAGGGTCGTGATGGCCAGCAGGTAGGCGCGGCGATGAGTGGCCAGAAAATCGAGCAGCAGTCGGCGTAGCGCCATGGGTTTGAGTCGAATCAGAAGGGTGAACGGGATGGGGCAGAATATCAGTGTAACAAAGGGCGGCCTCTTCGGGCGGCCCAACAATGCATCGCGATCAGGAATTCACGTTGTCCGTACCGTCGGCGATGATTAGGCTATGGCGCTCAACACCATGAGGATAGGGTCTTGTCGACCACGATGAAACTTGCCTGGGGCAGCCTGCTGGTGGGCTTTGCCGTGCTCGGGCTCAAGACACTGGCCTACGCACTGACCGGCTCCGTGGCGCTGCTGTCGGATGCCCTCGAAAGCATGGTCAACGTGGTGACGGCCGTGGCGGCGCTGATCGCCATTCGGGTCGCCGCCATGCCGGCCGATGACAATCATCCCTACGGCCATCACAAGGCCGAGTTTTTCAGCGCCGTACTGGAAGGGGTGATGATCATCATCGCCGCACTTTTGATCCTGCGCGAGGCCTTCACCGGCATCATGGACCCGCAGCCGCTCGAGCTGCCGCTGATGGGCATTGTCATCAGTCTGGTGGCCACCGTGATCAATGCCGTCTGGTCGCGCGTGCTGATTCGCATCGGTCGGCGCGAGCGCTCGCCGGCGCTGGTCGCCGACGGGCGTCATCTTTTTACCGATGTGGTGACCTCGGCCGGCGTCGTTGTGGGGGTCGTGCTGGCCATGACAACGGGCTGGTGGATGCTCGATCCACTGGTCGCGATCATCGTGGCGGTCAACATTCTCTGGTCGGGTGCCAAGGTGATCCGGGAATCCCTGAGCGGATTGATGGATGAAGCCGTCCCGCCTGACACCCTGGAGCTGATTCATCACGTCATTACCGTGACCGGGGAGGGCGCCGTCGAGGCGCATGATGTACGCACACGCCATGCCGGGCGCGCCACTTTCGTCGACTTTCATCTCGTGGTGCCCGGGGACACCACGGTGTTTCATGCGCACGAAATCTGCGACCGCATCGAGGCCGGCCTTCGTCAGGCGCTGGGCGAGGTGCGCATTACCATCCACGTCGAGCCGGAGCACAAGGCCGAGCACAAGGCTGCCGACATTGTTTTTGACTGACTGGTTTTCGACGGGCGATCCCTGGCTGACGACGCATCGTTTTTATCGACCCTTCGGCCTACGGCACGCGGGCCAGCCACGTCTCACTCTGGAACTTCGACTCGGCCAGCGCCTGCGCGGTGGTCATCTCGTCAGGGCGAACATCATCGGGAATCAGCGTAAAGCGGTCGCCAAAGGAGGCCGCCATGCGCTCGATGATGGTCTCGCGCGACAGCCCGGTCTGGCTTCTCAGCGGATCGACCCGCTTGCCGGCGCTGGCAATGCCCTTGTCGGAGAGTTTTTCGCGGCCGATGCGCAGTACCTTCATCATGCGCTCGGCGTCGATGTCATAGGCCATGGTGACGTGGTGCAGCACCGCCCCATTCAGGCGTTTTTGCGCGGCGCCGGCCAGCTTGCCGCCCTCGGAGGTAATGTCATTGATCGGCACATACCAGGCGCGGATGCCCATGTCGCCCAGTGCCTGAATGACCCACTCGTCAAGAAAGGCGTAGCTTTCAACGAACGACAGGCCCTCGACCAGTGTCTCCGGTACGATCAGCGACCAGGTGATGGTATTGCCGGGCTCGACGAACATCGCGCCGCCGCCACTGATACGGCGTACCACCTCAATGTTGAGCGCTCGGGCCGCGTCCATGTCGACTTCGTTGGCCAGCGACTGAAAGCTGCCGATGATCACGGCCGGGCGGTCCCACTCCCAGACGCGTAGTGTTGGCCCGCGTCGGCCTTCGGCAACTTCCCGGGTCAGCACTTCATCGAGTGCCATGTGCAGCGTGGGGGCTTCCGGTGGGCGATGAATCAGACTGAAGGTGTGTTCCTGCCAGTCGGAGGCCCCGGCCAGCGCCCGACGAATGACCGTGGCTACTGCAGGCACCGACAGGCCTACCATGACGGTGCCTTCAGGCAGCGCCTGCTGTATCCGCTCGGTGAGGTCTGCCGTGCTCATGGCGATACTGGCGCCGGTCAGGGCCTGATTGATGGCCTCGAGCGCGTCGTCGGGCTCAAGAAAGAAATCTCCCGACAGTCGAACGCAAGAGAGTCGCCCCTGGTTGACGGTAACGTCGGCCACCAGCAGCTTGCCGCCGGGTACCTTGTATTCGCCGTGGCGTGACACTTCGACCATAGTCTAAAATCCCGGTCCGGTTTAATGTTTCAGCAGTATAGCCGGTCGCGACCCGCGGACCGCGATCACTGGATTCGACTCCCTGTTCCACACACGATGCCCCATGGCACGATCCCGTTCGGGGTGCGTGCGATGAGTATTGGTTTTTCCTTTAAAGTGCGAGGCGTCATGGTTCGTCATACCCATCCCCTGCTTGTTCTTCTGGCGCTGGCGACCGGTGGCTTTGCCATCGGCACGACCGAATTTGCCACCATGAGTCTGCTGCCCTTTATTCAGCACGACATGCAGATCGATGCGTCCACGGCCAGTCATATCATCAGCGCCTATGCGCTGGGTGTGGTGATCGGTGCGCCGGTCATTACCGTGCTGGCGGCGCGGATTGATCGCAAATGGCTGTTGTTGATTCTCATGGGCCTGTTTGCGCTTGGCAACGGCATGAGTGCGCTGGCTTCAAGCTACGGCTCGCTGGTGCTGTTCCGATTTTTCAGCGGTCTGCCGCATGGTGCCTACTTCGGGCTGGCGGCGCTGATGGCGGCGTCGGTCGTGACCAGTGGCAAGCGCACGCGGGCCGTTGGCATGGTGATGCTGGGGCTGACGGTAGCGACCATCGTTGGCGTGCCGATGGCGACCTGGCTGGGCAATGCCGTGGGCTGGCGCTGGGGCTACTGGCTGGTGACCACTCTGGCACTGTTGACCGTGGTCATGATTGCCCTGTTTGCCCCCAAAACCGGAGTGGCCAGCGAGCGCAGCGCGAAGGGCGAGCTTCGTGCGCTGAAAAACCGCGCCGTGCTGCTGACGCTGGCCATCGGTGCGGTCGGTTTTGGCGGCATGTTCTCGGTCTATACCTATCTGACCTCGACGCTGGACAGCGTGACGCAGATGTCGTCGGCCACCATTCCGCTGGTACTGGCCGTGTTCGGTCTCGGCATGACGATCGGCAACATTGTCGTGCCGCGTTTTGCCGATCGTGCACTGATGCCTACGGCCGGAGGGCTTTTGATCTGGAGTGCGGTGGCGCTGGGCGTCTTCCCGCTGGTGGCAGGTAACCCCTGGCTGGTCAGTCTTGATGTCTTTTGTATCGGCATCGGTGGGGCGCTTGGCACCATCCTGCAGACCCGGCTGATGGATGTGGCCGGTGAGGCGCAGAACATGGCGGCGGCGCTTAATCACGTGGCCTTCAACATGGCCAATGCCCTTGGCCCCTGGCTTGCCGGGCTGGCACTGGCGCTGGGCTTTGGCTTTCGCTCAACCGGCGTGGTGGGTGCGCTGCTGGCGCTGGGGGGCCTTGTCATCTGGAGCCTGGCACGGCGTCAGGAGCGCCAGGCCCGAATGACGTAAAAGGCAGACGCTGCTAGAGGCGAAGTCGCCCTTCACCAATGACCACGGCCGTGCCACCCACGTGGATGGCCGTGATCTGCTGGTCGGTCTTGTCGACCAGCACCCCGATACGGCTGGGGCGGCCCATTTCGATCCCCTGTTCGATCATGTATTCAAGCGTCCCGCACTCTGATGAGCGCTGCGCCAGATAGCCGGCCAGCGGCGCAGCCGCACTGCCGGTGGCCGGGTCTTCCACCACCTGATCCGTGATGCGCAGCTTGCGCGTGCGCAGGTGGCGTTCACCTGTCTCGACGTAGAGATAGACATTGGCACCGTGTTCGCCCTTCAGGGGGGCTGATAGCAGGGCGGGGGTGGCGTGTGCCCCGGCCAGGGCGTCAACGCAGGACAGTCCGATCAGGTGAAAGGGCGAGCCGCAGGTGGTGCCGATTACCGGCTCATCGACCAGCGTTTCCGGCGAGAGTCCCAAAAGGGCCGCGGCGTCTGCGCGGGACAGCGGGCTCGGTGTCACGCTCAGGGCATTGGGCGTGCTGAGCCAGGCATGCTCACCGTCAAAGCGGATGGGCACCTCACCTGCCCGCTCACGCAGGACCAGCGGGGTCTGATCATCGTGCCAGCCGATCTCGCGTAAAAGCCAGGCCGCGCCGATGGTGGGGTGGCCTGCAAAGGGCAGTTCCTGATGGGGAGTAAAGATGCGCAGCTCGAACACGCCCGGCATGGCGGTCGCCGTCATGAACACCGTCTCCGACAGATTGAGCTCCCGGGCAATACGCTGCATGGTGCGCTCGCTCAGAGCGCCAGCCTCCGGGAACACGGCCAGCGGGTTGCCCTGGAAGGGAGACGAGGTAAAGACATCGAGCAGAAGGTAGTCGATGGAAGACGCCTGCGGGTCGATCACGTCGTGAAGTGGCATGACAGCATTCCTTGAGTGCGGGGCAGTCTCCCCGAGCACAATATGACCTGTGGCTGATAAACCCCTTGACCGCTGGCCTGCAGCGGCGCTTATTTCCCGATGCAGAAACTACCAAAGATCTCGCCGAGCAGCTCATCGGCGGTGAACTCACCGGTGATCTCGCCGAGCGCGTCCTGGGCGGCGCGCAGGTCTTCGGCCAGCAGCTCACCGGCACCGGCGCCGGCCAGCTGATCGGCACCGTGGGAGAGTGACTGTCCGGCGCGGTCCAGCGCGTCAAGGTGACGACGGCGGGCAGAGAAACGGCCTTCGCTGGTCGATTGAAAGCCCATCACGCCCTTGAGATGCGTTTTGAGATGATCCACACCGGCACCGGTGGTGGCGGACAGGCGAATCACCGGCGGCGTGCTGGCAAGACTCGGTTCGTCGGTTTCATTGCTCTCATCGATCTTGTTGCGCACCAGCGTGAGCTTTGAGGGGTCCGGCAGGCGCTCGACAAATTCGGGCCAGATCGCCATCGGGTCGAGTTCACCGCTTTCGCGGCTGTCGACCATGAGCAGTACGCGGTCGGCCTTTTCGATCTCCGCCCAGGCACGCTGCACGCCGATTTTTTCCACCGCGTCCGGCGTATCGCGCAGCCCGGCGGTGTCGATGATGTGCAGCGGCATGCCGTCAAGATGGATATGCTCGCGCAGCACGTCTCGAGTGGTGCCGGCTATATCGGTGACGATCGCGGTTTCCTGCTCGGTCAGGGCGTTCAAAAGGCTCGATTTTCCCGCATTGGGACGCCCGGCGATCACCACGCTCATCCCTTCACGCATCAGCGCGCCCTGAGCGGCGCTGGCGCGTACCTCGGCAAGGCTCTCCCGCACGCCGGCCAGCATTTCGGCCACCCGACCGTCGCCGAGAAAGTCGATCTCTTCCTCGGGGAAGTCGATGGCCGCCTCGACAAAGATGCGAAGCTCGATGAGGCGCTGAACCAGTGCCTGTACCCGGGTCGAAAATTCGCCCTGCAGCGAATGCAGGGCGTTTTCGGCCGCGGCGCGGGAGCTGGCCTCGATCAGATCCGCGATCGCCTCGGCCTGGGCCAGATCGAGCTTGTCGTTCAAAAAGGCGCGCTCCGAGAACTCACCCGGCCGCGCCAGCCGGGCACCCAGCGCGACGGTGCGCTCCAGCAGCCAGTCCATGATGACCGGGCCGCCGTGGCCCTGAAGCTCCAGCACGTCCTCACCGGTGAACGAATGAGGACCGGGGAACCACAGTGCGATGCCCTCATCGAGTACCTGGCCGTCATCGCCCAGAAAGGGGCCGTAGTGGGCACGTCGGGGCTCGGGCTCGAAGCCGAGCATGGCGCGGGCGATCTCGGCAGTTCTGGCGCCGGAGAGGCGGATGATGCCGACGCCGCCGCGCCCGGGCGGCGTGGCCAGCGCACTGATGGTGTCCTGATCGAGCATGCAAGTTCCGAAGGGTCAAGGGCCGGCAAGGGCGGCATGAATGATAGGGCAACGATTGTCGGCGCTGGCATCAAACGCTGCAAGCGCGGGTCGATCGTACCGGTGAACAGGGTCGGTCGTTGCTATAGTGGTTCGCAGACTAATCGATACCGCAACACCGGAGAGCGTTCATGACCGAGCAGTTCCACTTCTATGAGCCACGCAAGGGTCACGGCCTGCCGCATGACCCCTTCAAGGCGATTATCGCTCCGCGCCCGATCGGCTGGGTCTCCTCGCAAAACAGCGAAGGGCGACTCAATCTGGCGCCCTACAGCTTTTTCAACGCTTTCTGTGCCGCGCCGCCGATTATTGGTTTTGCCAGCGCCGGCTGGAAGGACAGCGTGGCCAACATCGAGGCGACCGGCGAGTTCTGCTGGCATCTGGCCACGCGCGCACTGGCCGAGAAAATGAACACCTCGAGTGCCAGCGTGGGCAGTGAGGTGGACGAGTTTGCACTTTCCGGGCTGACGCCTGCCGCCTCAAACGTGGTGAAGGTGCCGCGCGTTCTGGAAGCGCCGGTGTCGTTTGAATGCCGGCTGAGTCAGCTGATCCAGCTTGAATCCGCCGACGGTGAGACGCTTGATAACTGGCTGGTGCTGGGCGAGGTCGTGGGGGTGCATATCGATCAGCATCTGCTGGAAGAGGGCATCTATCAGACCGCGCTGGCCGAGCCGATCCTGCGTGCCGGCGGGCCGACCACCTACTACACCATCAATGATGGCGTGCGCTTTGATATGGAACGGCCGGACAACTCCGGTCAGTAACTCGGATCGAACACCATGAAGACAAGAAAGGCCGGCAATCGCCGGCCTTTCTCATGGGGTTTGCCGCAGGGGTATCAGCCCTTGAGCACGCCGTCCACCAGCGCCTTGGCTTCTTCCTGAATGCGCTTCAGGTGATCTTCGCCTTCAAAGCTTTCGGCGTAGATCTTGTAGACGTCTTCGGTGCCCGAAGGACGTGCCGCAAACCAGCCCGCCTCGGTTTCCACCTTGAGCCCGCCGATGGCCGCGCCGTTGCCGGGGGCTTCGGTGAGCTTGCGGGTGATGGCATGACCGGCCAGCTCGGAAGCCGTGACCTGCTCGGGGGAGAGCTTGCCCAGACGGGCCTTCTGGTCGCGATCGGCCGGAGCGTCCACTCGGGCATAGACCGGCGCGCCAAAGCGCTCGGTCAGCGCCTGATAGCGCTCGCCCGGGTCCTTGCCGGTCACGGCAGTCATTTCGGCGGCCAGAAGGCCCAGAATGATGCCGTCCTTGTCGGTCGACCAGGGCTTGCCGTCAAAGGTCAGAAACGAGGCACCGGCGGATTCTTCACCGCCAAAGCCGAGGCTGCCGTCCATCAGACCATCCACGAACCACTTGAAGCCGACCGGCACCTCGACCACGGGCTTGCCGATGCCCTCGGCAACGCGGTCAATCATCGACGATGACACCAGCGTCTTGCCGATGGCCGCCTGGTCACTCCACTGCGGACGGTGGGTAAAGAGATACTCGATCGCCACGGCCAGATAGTGATTGGGATTCAAAAGCCCCGTCGAGCGGGCGACGATGCCGTGACGGTCATGGTCGGTGTCGCAGGCAAAGGAGACGTCAAAGCGGTCCTTGTTCTCGATCAGACCGGCCATGGCGTAGGGGGAAGAGCAGTCCATGCGGATCTTGCCGTCCCAGTCCAGGCGCATGAACCGAAAGGTCGGGTCCACGGTGGTGGAGATCACTTCCAGCGGCAGCTGATAGCGCTCGGCGATGCGCGTCCAGTAGTGCACGCCGGCCCCGCCCAGCGGATCGACGCCGAACTTGAGTCCCGAGTCGCGGATCGCGGCCATGTCGATGACCTGTTCAAGGCCGGAGACATAGCTGTCGATGAAGTCAAAGCGCTGGGTGGTCGGTGCAGCCAGTGCCTGCGCGTAGCTGACGCGCTTCACGCCTTCGAGATCATTGGACAGCAGCGCATTGGCGCGCTCCTGAATCCATTTTGTGATGCCGGTGTCGGCCGGGCCACCGTTGGTAGGATTGTACTTGAAGCCACCATCCACCGGCGGATTGTGCGACGGCGTGATCACGATGCCATCGGCCAGATCGCTGGTGCGATCGCGGTTGTAATTGAGAATGGCGTTGGACAGCGCCGGCGTCGGCGTATAGCCCGGCTCGCCGCCCGTCTCTTCACAGCCGGCGTCAATGCGGGTCTCAACATGGTTGGCGGCCAGCACTTCAAGGGCGGAGACAAAGGCCGGCTCCGACAGCGCATGGGTGTCCATGCCGATAAACAGCGGCCCGGTGATGCCCTGTTCCTGTCGGTAATCACAGATGGCCTGGGTGGTGGCCAGAATGTGCCATTCGTTGAAGCTCGTTTTCAGCGATGAGCCGCGATGGCCGGAGGTTCCGAAGGCCACCTGCTGGGCGGGATCCGACACGTCGGGACGCTCGCTGTAATAGCGCGACACCAGACGCGGCAGATGGGCGAGGCGTTGCTCGTCGGGCTGCTGCCCTGCATGGGGATCGATGCTCATCTCTTCATCCTTTGAGAAGCGTGACGACAAATTTACGCGCCATTCTAGCAGGCCCTGTACAGATGCCTCTGTGCCTTTTTGTCATGGCTCAATCGGGACTGTCCTGATCAATCGTGTCCAATCCGATATCCAGCTGTGGCGCCGAGTGGGTGAGGGCGCCCACGGCGATCAGGTCGACGCCGGTCTCGGCGATCTCGCGCAGGTGTTGGGCGTCGACGCCGCCGGAAGCCGTAAGCAGGCAGCGTCCCTGGGTCATGGTCACAGCGTGGCGCAGGTCTTCAAGGCCCATGTTGTCGAGCAGGATGGCGTGTGGCGGTGTCTCGAGGGCTTCTTCAAGCTGTTTGAGGGTGTCGACTTCCAGCTCGATCATGCGCAGATGCCCAAGCTGTGCCCGGGCCCGCGCCAGCGCCTCGCGAATGCTGCCGACCGCGGCGATATGGTTGTCCTTGATCAGCATGGCGTCATCAAGGCCCAGGCGATGATTGACGCCGCCACCCAGACGCACGGCACGCTTTTCGAGCGCGCGCAGGCCGGGGGTGGTCTTGCGCGTGCAGGCAAGCCTTGTCGGGCGGCCTTCGAGCTGATCGACCATGGTGCGAGTGAGCGTGGCGATGCCGGAGAGTCGGGTCAGGAAATTGAGGGCGGTGCGCTCGGCGGTCAACAGCGACCGGGTCGGCCCTTCGAGCGTGGCGATGGTCTCAAGCGCGTCAAGCGCGTCACCGTCACGGTGATATACCTTGAGGTGGATGTTGGTATCGACGTGATGAAGCACGCGGGCCAGCACGTCCATGCCGGCCAGCACGCCGGGGCGTCGGGGGCGCAGCTGCAGGCGACTGGTGTGAGTGACCTCGATCAGCGCATCACTGGTGATATCCCCGCCGCGGCCGAGATCTTCGGTCAGCGCGGCGATCACGATGGGGTCGAGCAGCACATTGGGCAGCGGGGCAATGTCGTGGTTGGGTCGGCTCATGACACCACCTCAACGTGAGACGTGCGGGCCGGTCGGGTGAAATCGGCCGGCGTGGCGGGTTCCGGCAGTGCCAGCATCGCCTCGATGGCGCGTCGAGCGCGTACGGCGACGCTCTCATCGACATGCACTTCATGGTGGCCGAAGGCAAGCGAGTCCAGAATACCGTCCAGCGTGATGCGCTGCATGTGCGGACAGAGTGTACAGCTGCGCACAAACTCGATCTGCGGGTGGCGGCTGATCAGATTGTCACTCATCGAGCACTCGGTGAGCAGCAGCACCTGTTCGGGTCGATGATCGTCGACCCAGCGTTCCAGCGCAGCTGTCGAGCCGGAGAAATCGGCGGCGTCCAGCACGCTGGTGGGGCACTCCGGATGCGCCAGCACCTGCACACCCGGGTGACGACGGCGTATGGCCCCTATCTGGGCGGGTGTGAACTGCTCATGCACCTCGCAGCTGCCCTGCCAGACCAGGATCGATAGAGGCGTGCGCGCGGCCACGTTTCGAGCGAGATGTTCGTCGGGGAGCATGATGACCCGGTCCACGCCCCATTCGGCAGCGATCGCTTCCACCACGTTCAAGGCGTTGGAGGAGGTACAGCAGATATCGCTTTCGGCCTTCACCTCGGCACTGGTGTTGACGTAGGTCACGACCGGTACATTCGGGTAACGTGATTTCAGTGCACGCACCTGGGCGCCGCTGATCGAGGCGGCCAGCGAGCAGCCGGCGTGAGTATCAGGAATCAGCACCCGCTTGTCGGGACAAAGAATCTTCGAGGTTTCCGCCATGAAGTGCACGCCTGCCTGCACAATGGTACTCGCCTCGCTTTTGGCGGCCTCGCGCGCCAGCGCCAGCGAGTCACCGCGAATGTCGCCGACCAGCGCGTAGATTTCCGGCGGCATGTAGTTGTGCGCCAGAATCACGGCGTCCTGTTCGCGCTGAAGTGTTCGGATGGCATGAACCCGGCAAGCCATGGCCGGCCAGTCCTGGGCGCTAACATGGTCTTCCACCCGGGCATAAAGCGCGTCGGTATGGCGGGCCACCTCGGCATTGTAGGGGGGCAGCAGCGCTTCAATCTGCAGGGCAGACGATATCGCCGAGCGGGCAGGCGTCACGGTCATGAACAGGCTCCTGAACTTTATTCTCAAAATGAGCATTTTTGAGCCTATCGTTTTCCGGCCCTCGCAGCAATGCGATCAGAGCAGGGAAAAGGCCTGGCCGGAACTGAGGGTTCAGGCCCTGTGGCTCGCCTGTGGGCTGACCCATGACCTATAAAGAAGCTCTGACCCTCTTCGGGAGAGCCTTATGCGTTTACCGATACGGCGACGTCATTTTCTGCTCGGGCTGGCGGCCACCGGTCTGGCGGCGCGCTGGCCGAAGGTCTTCGCCGAATCCGGCGACGAACCGATCACCCGATTGATCCCCGCCACTGGTGAAGCTCTGCCGGTGATCGGCATGGGCACCTGGCGCACCTTCAACGTGGGTAGTGATCCGATGCTGCTCGATCAGCGCGAGCAGATTCTCGAACTCTTTTTTCAGCGCGGCGGCCGGGTGGTGGATTCATCGCCCATGTATGGCTCCGCCGAAGCGGTCATGGGTGATCTGCTCGGGCGTCTGGAACAGCGCGATCTGTTTGCTGCCACCAAGGTGTGGACGCGTGATGAGGGCGAGACCCTTGAGGCCGTCGAAAACTCTGAAGCGCTGTGGGGCGTGGCACGGTTTGATCTGATGCAGGTGCACAATCTGCTGGGCTGGGAAGGCCATCTGGAAACACTTCAGGCGCTGAAATCGCAGGGTCGGCTGCGCTATATCGGGGTGACCACCTCCCACGGACGACGCCACGATGAACTCGAGCGGATCATGACGCGCGAGCCGCTCGATTTCGTGCAGCTGACCTATAACATCGCCGATCGGGCGGCGCAGAACCGACTGCTGCCGTTGGCTCGTGAGCGAGGCATTGCGGTCATTGCCAACCGGCCCTTTCAGGGCGGACGGCTGTTTGACCGCGTCCGGTCACAGCCGCTGCCGGCCTGGGCCGGAGAGGCCGGAATCTCGAGCTGGGCCGGCTTTTTTCTCAAGTTTATCGTGTCGCACCCGGCCATGACCTGCGCGATCCCGGCCACTACACAGCTGGCCCACATGCGCGAGAACATGGCGGCGCTCTACGGCCGGCTGCCCGACGAGGCGCAGCGCCAGCGCATGATCGACCACGTTCAGGGGCTATAGCGAATGGAGTATGCGCTCAGCGATTTCCTGATGTTTACCCCCGAGGTCTATCTACGCCTTTTCGAGCGGGCCAACGCGTGGCCGGGTCGCGGGCTCTGGATGGTAGTGGCACTACTGGCCGCCGTGCCCGTGCTGCTGTTTCAGCCCCTGTCCGGGCTCCGGCGGCTGGTGCCGATTGTGATGGCGGCCGGCTGGGGGCTGACGGCGGCGGTTTTCATGCTGCAGTTCTATGCGCCTATCAACTGGCCGATCGGCCCCCTTGCGTGGGTCTTTGCGCTGGAGGCCCTATTGCTTGCGCTGCTGGCCCTCCGTCCTCCCCCGGGCGGCATACGTCCAGTCGTGCTGATCTGCTGGGTCGCGGTGTTGCTGGCGCTATCATGGATGACGGTTTACGAAACCGGCACGTGGTGGGCGATCGCGCTGCCCGGGATGACACCGGACATGACGGCGGTATCCACGGCAGTGCTTCTGCTGGCGTGGCCCCGTCGTGCCCGATGGGCGTTACTGATTATCCCGCTGGTGTGGTTCATCTTCAGTGTGCTGGTGCACTGGACGTTGAAACTGTGGTGGCCCATGGTCGTGCCAGCCGGGGGGCTTGCGATGGTGCTGATCGCCTGGGCGTGGCCGGATCGGCCATCTCAGGAATCTGGGGTTTCGGAGCGCGTCTACTGATATTCGCTGTGGGCCAACGGGGTCTGCACGCCCGGCGCCATCTGCTGGCGCCACTGCTCGCGGCAAAAGCGAAAGCGCTCGGCCGGCCGGCCGCCGGTGGTGGTATCCACCGCGCCGGTGGGCACCACCAGACCGGTGCGGTCCAGCGCGCGGCGAAAGTTCTGCTTGTGCAGCCGGCAGCCAATGATCGCCTCGATGGTCAGCTGCAGCTGGGACAGGGTGAAGTGCTCGGGCAGCAGATCAAAGATGACCGGTCGGTAACGCAGCTTGCCACGCAGACGATCCATGGCGGTGGCAAGAATGCGACGGTGGTCGGACATCAAGGGTTCTCCCGGCAAGGAGATCACGACCTCGACGTCGTCATGACGCTGCGCTTCCGAGGCGAGCCCGGCCTCGTATAAAAGCTCGAAGCGTTCGAGTACGCGAGTATCTACCCAGCGCGCGCCATCAAATCCAAAGGCCAGCTGCGCGCGTTGACGCCTTGCCTCTCGTGTCGCCTCGTCCGGGCTTGCCGCCGTCCAGCGAGACAGGGCCGGGGCGATGATCATGTCGATCATTGCCGGGCGACCGTGGCGATAATCCTCCCAGGGTAAATGATCATACCAGCTGGTCCAGACGGTGTGGTCGTCGCGCAGTGACTGCTGATAGGACACCAGCCCCAGGTGGCCAATGGAAATATGACGCGTGATTTCACCGGGCGCGTCGGGTTGAAGACGATCCTGATCGCCGAAGGTATAGAGCTGTTCGACGTAATCCAGTGTCAGACCGGTCTGGCGGGCGACGCGATCGCGAAGGCCCAGTTCAAAGGTGCGGTGATGACGGGGGTCGAAGCTTCCTGCCGGCAGCATGGGTGCGCGACAGCGGTCGGTGGAGTGCGTGAGTAACACGGTGGGGGTGGCCGACTCCATCGCAACGACGACGGCAGAGAGTTCAATGGCAATGACAGCGCTGTCTGGCATGGTGGTGACGGCCCGAGGCATTTCGTAATCAGCAGGGGATTCGACAGGGCGCCATTGTGTCACAAGATGGTCATGAGTGGCGGATAAAGAAAACCCCTGCATGAGCAGGGGTTCTGGGTAACGCGAGGATTCCGGTTCAGGCGGCCGTTTCCTTACTGTCGCCTTCCCGTTCGATGCGTTTGGTAATGAAATACTGCTGCGCGATCGAGAGCAGGTTGTTGGTAATCCAGTAGACCACCAGACCGGCCGGGAACCACAGGAAGAAGAAGGTGAAGACGATCGGCAGCATCTTCATGATCTTCGCCTGCGTGGGGTCCGGCGGTGTCGGATTCAGCTGCTGCTGCAGGAACATGGTCAGACCCATGATGATCGGCAGGATGAAGTACGGATCCTGCGCCGAAAGATCATGAATCCAGAGCATGAACGGCGCGTGGCGAAGCTCGATGGATTCCATCAGCATCCAGTACAGCGCGATGAACACCGGCATCTGGATCACGATCGGCAGACAGCCGCCCAGAGGATTGATCTTCTCCTTCTGGTAGAACTTCATCATCTCCTGCGACATCTTCTGCCGGTCGTCACCGTGCTGTTCCTTGATGCGCTTCATCTCGGGACCCATCTTGCGCATCTTGGCCATCGACTTGTAGGCGGTGGCGGAGAGCGGGAAGAGGACAGCCTTGACCAGTACGGTCAGCAGGATGATGGAGAAGCCCCAGTTGCCGATCAGCGCATGAATATGCGTGAGCAGCCAGAACAGCGGATTGGCGAGGAACCACAGCCAGCCGAAATCGACGGTCAGCTGTAGATGCGGTGCCACGGCTTCAAGGCGGTCATGCTCCTTCGGACCCATATAAAGGGTGGCCGAGAGATCGCCGGTCTGTCCGGGTGCCACGGTTTCGCTCGGGCTGGCAAAGGCCGCCACATTGCGTCCACGCTGGTCGACGTCGGCGTAGTACAGGTTCTGCTGGTCCTGATTGGGTGCCCAGGCGGTGGTGAAATAGTGCTGAATCATCGCGACCCAGCCGCCACGCACATCCGCGTTCTTGAAACTGCCGTTTTTGATGTCCTCGAAGCTGACCTTCTGATAATGGTCATCCGGCGAGGAGAAGGCCGCGCCCAGGTAGGCATGCATGCCCACGCCGGCACCGCTGGTCGGATCATCACTGTTGTCACGGGCCAGCTGGCCGATAAAGCGGGCGCTGACCGGTGTCTGAGAGGTGTTGTCGATCAGATAGTCGACCTTGACGGCATAGCTGTCGCGCTCAAAGGTGAAGCGCTTGATGATGTCCACGCCGTTGACGGTTGCCCGCATGTCGACCTGAAGCGTCTTTTGATCATCGCTCAGCTGATAGCGGGTTTTTTCGGGGGTAAAGGTAATTCGCCCCTTGTGGCCTTCCATCTGCAGCCCGGAGCGTGCGATGTAGCTGCGGCGCTGATCATCTGAAAGCAGAACGAAGGGTGCATCGCTATCCAGGCGCTGTAGATGCTTGGGCAGGGCGGCATAGACGATATCGCCACCGCGCGGGTCGATGCGCAGGTCAAGGGCATCGGTGCGTACACTGATCAGGCTGGTGTTTCCGGTATCGGCGGCGCTGTCGGTGCTCTCGGTAGTGTTGCCGGGCTGCGGGGTACTGGCGCGTTCACTGGCCGTGTCGGGGGCGTCGAGCGACTGCTCACCGGGTTCAACGTCACTGCTTTGCTGGGACAGGGCGGGAGGCGCTTCATCCGGCAGGTCGTTTTGCCCGTGATCATTGCTCCATTGAATGATCATCAGATAGGCAAGCACGGCCAGCGGGATGACAAAAAGAAGTCGTTTCAGATCCATTGGGATTGCCCGGTGGGAAAATGTCGACGCGGCGCAAGAAAACGACGGGTCGCACTCGACGGTTCGTCGCGCCTCGTATTATTGCTGATGTTCCGGCTGGCGCTTGACGTCCTTTTCAAGACGTCGCCACATACCGTGAAGCTGTCTGGCCAGCGTTTCCGAGTCGATCTCGTGAACGCCCCTGCGTGACAGCACAACGATATCCACGGCTGGCAGCCACTGCTGGCGCAGTCGCACCGATTCTCGAGTCAAGCGCTTGAGACGGTTGCGATCCACGGCTCGGCGTACGTTCTTCTTGCTGAATACCAGCCCCACCCGAACGTGACCGAGATCGTTCGGTGTGGCGAGTGCGAGAAGGCCCTTGCCGTGAATTCTAAAACTGGCATGTTCGAAAACATGACGGTATTCCCCGGCGGTCAGAATTCTAAGACCGCGGGGAAATCCCTGATTGGTCATAAGCTGGACCGATCCTGTCGAGGGATCAGGCACTCAGGCGCTTGCGACCCTTGGCACGGCGACGCGAAATGACCTGACGGCCGTTCTTGGTGGCCATGCGAGCGCGAAAGCCGTGGTTACGCTTGCGCTTGAGCACGCTGGGCTGGAAAGTACGTTTCATGGTTGCGATTCCCGAATTGAGACTTGAGTGATCGGTGACACCGATGCCCTCAAAATCGAGGCGCACGGGGGTCAAGAGCCGGGATTCTAGAGAATTCAACGAAGACGTGCAATTTTTATCCACGCAAGAAAACGATCATTTTGTGCATAACTTTGTGCACAAGGCGATCGCATCTTTTTTTCAGGGCCCGCCGTGCGAAGCTGAGAGGCCAGAACAGCGAGCACAAGGTTACCCACAGGAGGTTTGGCGCGCCATCACGGTGTGGATAACCTGGTGCACGGGCGTTACACTATCGCCCCATTTGCAAGACTCACCATCAATAGAGGTCGCGTGTGTCCATCGCTCTCTGGCAGCAATGTCTTGACTATTTACAGGATGAATTGAGCTCTCAGCAGTTCAACACCTGGATCCGTCCCCTGCAGGCCGAAAGCGGTTCCAGTGACCACGAACTCTCCCTGCTGGCCCCCAATCGCTTTGTGCGTGACTGGGTCAATGACAAGTATTTAAAGCGCATTAACGAACTGATGCGCGAACTGGCCCAGGGCCGTCCGCCCAAGGTCTCGCTGGATATCGGTAGCCGCCGAACCGTGTCCAATCCTGCGCCGAAGCCTGCCGCCTCCGGCGAGTCAGGCAGCGCCGCGCCGCAGTCCGGTGCCGGGCAGCCGGCACCGGAGAGCTGGTCTGCGGGCGTGACACGAACGTCCTCGGCGCCCATGCCGCCCTCGCCGCCGACTTCTCCGCGCGGCGACTATCAGGACGAGCGCGAAATTCCTGCGGCGCCGCCTTCGGGCAATACCACGGGCGGACGGCGCAGCGACAGCGGCGAACGCCAGGTGCAGGTCGAGGGCAGCATCCGCCATCAAAGCGGGCTCAACCCGGGCTTTACCTTCGAAACCTTTGTCGAAGGTAAATCCAACCAGCTGGCGCGGGCCGCGTCGCGCCAGGTGGCCGAAAATCCCGGTGGTGCCTATAACCCGCTGTTTCTGTATGGCGGCGTGGGGCTGGGTAAAACGCATTTGATGCACGCAGTGGGCAATCACCTGGCCGGCCTTCGTGATAACGCCCGGGTGGTCTATCTGCATTCCGAGCGCTTCGTGGCCGACATGGTCAAGGCGTTGCAGCTCAACGCCATCAACGATTTCAAGCGCTTTTATCGCAGCGTGGATGCGCTGTTGATCGATGACATCCAGTTCTTTGCCGGCAAGGAGCGCTCCCAGGAGGAGTTCTTCCATACCTTTAATGCCCTGCTGGAAGGCGGTCAGCAGATGATTCTGACCTCGGATCGCTACCCCAAGGAGATCAGTGGGGTCGAGGAGCGTCTGAAATCGCGTTTTGGCTGGGGTCTGACGGTCGCCATCGAGCCGCCGGAGCTTGAAACCCGCGTGGCGATTCTCATGAAAAAGGCCGAGCAGGCGAAGGCGGATCTGCCGCACGATGCGGCGTTTTTCATCGCTCAGAAAATCCGCTCCAACGTTCGTGAACTGGAAGGTGCGCTCAAGAAGGTGATCGCCGACTCCCACTTCATGGGCCAGCCGATCAACCAGGAGTTCATCCGCGAGTCGCTCAAGGATCTGCTGGCACTGCAGGACAAGCAGGTCGGTGTGGATAATATCCAGCGTACCGTGGCGGAGTACTACAAGATCAAGGTGGCCGATCTGCACTCCAAGCGCCGCTCACGCTCGGTAGCCCGCCCGCGGCAGGTCGCCATGGCGCTGGCCAAGGAGCTGACCAACCACAGTCTGCCTGAAATCGGCGATGCCTTTGGCGGTCGTGACCACACCACGGTGCTGCACGCCTGTCGCAAGGTGGTGGAGCTGCGTGAGGAAAACTCCGATATCCGCGAAGACTACAAGAACCTGCTGCGTCTTCTGACCAGCTGATGATCAAGCGTTCGGCGCATGCCGCGTACATCATCAGCGGTCATCGACATGACAACACTGTGGCCGGAACAAGAGCCTGAAAAGAGTGGAGCCCCATGAAATTTTCCATTTTGCGTGAAGCCCTGCTGCGCCCGCTATCGCTGGTAGCGGGCGTGGTTGAGCGCCGTCAGACCCTGCCGGTGCTCTCCAATGTTTTATTAACGGTCAGCGATGACGAGCTGTCGCTGACCGGTACCGATCTCGAGGTCGAGCTGATCGGTCGCGTGGCGCCCTCGAGCGTCGAGGAGAGCGGTGCGGTGACCGTGCCGGCCCGCAAGCTGATGGACATCTGCAAGTCGCTACCCGATCAGTCCGAGATTACCCTGGCCATCGAAGAGGGCCGGGCACTGCTGCGTTCGGGACGCTCACGCTTTACGCTGTCGACCCTGCCGGCCGCTGAATTTCCCAGCATCGACGAAGGCCAGGGCAGTACCAAACTGACCCTGCCGCGCCGCACGCTCAAGCAGCTCATCGATGCCACCGGCTTTGCGATGGCGCAGCAGGACGTGCGCTATTATCTCAACGGCATGCTCATCGAGCTGCGCGATCATCTGGTTCGCACCGTGGCCACCGACGGCCACCGTCTGGCGGTCTGCTCGCGCAGTGCCGATATTTCGCTCGAGGAGCCGCAACGTCTGATTCTACCGCGCAAGGGCGTGGTCGAGCTCTCGCGTCTGCTCGATGACAGCGACGAGCCGATCACGCTGATGCTGGGCGCCAGCCATCTGCGCGTGCGCACCGGGGCCTACACCTTTACCTCGCGACTGGTCGACGGCAAGTTCCCCGACTACGAGCGGGTCATTCCCAAGGGCGGCGACAAGCAGATTCTGGCCCAGCGCGGCGAGCTGCGTCAGGTGCTCTCGCGTACCGCCATCCTCTCCAACGAGAAGTACCGTGGCGTGCGCCTCAATCTGGAAGCGGGCAACCTGCGAGTGCTGGCCAATAACCCCGAGCAGGAAGAGGCTGAAGAGAACGTGGCGATCGACTACAGCGGCAGCGCGCTGGAGATCGGTTTTAACGTCGGCTATCTGATCGATGTGCTCAGCGTGCTGGACACCGATCAGGTCCAGCTGACGCTGTCCGATCCCAACAGCAGTGCGCTGCTGGAAGCGCCCGGCGGCGGCGATGCCATGTATGTCGTCATGCCGATGCGGCTCTGACGTTTTTGCAACATCGCCTGTCAAACCATCTGTCAGCCTGTCTGCCACGTCAGCGCCCGGCTTCGGCCGGGCGCGCGTCCCTTCGGGATCGTCATGCCGCTTGATCATCTTCATTTTCAGGGACTGCGCAACCTGCCCGCCGTAACCTGGCAGCCGGGCGCGCACGTCAATCTGATCTTCGGCGACAACGGCAGCGGCAAGACCAGTCTGCTGGAAGGTCTACATATTCTGGGCATGGGGCGCTCGTTTCGTACCCGTCAGCTCAAGCATGCCATCACTCACGATCAGGAGGCCATGACGCTGTTTGGCCGTCTGACCGGCGATCCGGCACTGCCGCTGGGCGTGGAGCGACGTCGCGACAGTGATGGCCTCAACGTGCGGGTGGCCGGTGAGAAGATCGACCGCATTGCCGAGCTGGCGCGTCATCTTCCCATGCAACTGATCAACCCGGATGCCTTTCGGCTGATCGAAGGGGCACCTGCTGCGCGGCGCGAGTTTCTCGACTGGGGCGTATTTTACGTTTATCCCGATTTTTTCGATGTCTGGCGCCGCGCAAGACGTGCGCTCAAACATCGGAATGCGCTGCTCAGACATGATAGAATTGATGAACAGTCGCTGGCCCTCTGGAGCCGCGAACTGGCGCGCTGGAGCGATCGACTGGACGCCATGCGCAATGACTGGATGGCGCGCTTTAATGATGTGTTCAACGCAACACTAACCGAGCTGATCGATCTGCCGGAGCTGTCCCTGCGCTACTACCGAGGCTGGGATAAAAACCGGCCGCTCGAAGAGATTCTGCTGGAGAGCGTGGCGACCGATCGTCAGATGAAGTTTACCCAGCAGGGGCCTCAGCGCGCCGATCTGCGTCTGCGCATGGGCCGCCATCCGGCGTCCGAAGTGCTTTCCAGAGGACAGCAGAAACTGGTGGTCAGCGCCATGAAACTGGCGCAGGGGCGTCTTCTTGATCAGGAAGACCGTCACCGCTGCCTCTATCTGATCGATGATCTGGCCGCCGAACTTGACGAGCAGCACCGTCGCGCCTTTTGTCGGCTGCTGGAACAGATGAATTGTCAGACCTTTCTGACCGGTATCGAGCCTGCCTCGCTTGAAGGGCACTGGCATGCCGATACCGATGTAAAAAGGTTTCACGTGAAACAGGGTCGTCTGGCAAACATGCCGACGGCACGATGACCCGGGAGCATCAATGAGCGAACCACAGGCTTACGACTCATCGAGTATCAAGGTTCTTAAAGGACTGGACGCGGTACGCAAGCGCCCGGGCATGTACATTGGCGATACCGATGATGGCACCGGCCTGCATCACATGGTGTTTGAAATCGTCGACAACTCGATCGACGAGGCCCTGGCCGGCCACTGCAGCGAAATCCGGGTCGTCATTCACCCCGATGAGTCCGTGACTGTTTCCGATGACGGCCGTGGCATCCCGACCGATATCCACTCCGAAGGGGTGTCGGCGGCGGAAGTGATCATGACCGTGCTCCACGCCGGCGGCAAGTTTGACGACAACTCCTACAAGGTGTCCGGCGGACTGCACGGCGTGGGCGTATCGGTGGTCAATGCACTCTCCGAGCAGCTCAAGCTCACCATCTGGCGCAAGAACCAGGTGCACGAGCAGATCTATCACCACGGTGTGCCGCAGTCGCCGCTGGCGATCGTGGGCGATACCGAGCGTTCCGGCACCCAGATCCACTTCAAGCCCTCGGCAGACACCTTTGCCAACATCGAGTTTCACTACGACATTCTGGCCAAGCGCCTGCGCGAACTGTCCTTTTTGAACTCCGGTGTGGCGATTCGTCTGCTCGACGAGCGTGACGGTCGCGAGGAGCTGTTTCACTATGAGGGCGGTCTGCGTGCCTTCGTGGATCATCTCAACGCCAATCGCACCACCATCAATCCGGTGTTTCACTTCAATGCCGAACGCGAGGATGGCATTGTGGTGGAAGTGGCGATGCAGTGGAACGACAGCTACAGCGAAAACATCTTCTGCTACACCAACAACATTCCGCAGCGCGACGGCGGCACGCACATGGCGGGTTTCCGTGGTGCGCTGACTCGCAGCCTCAACAGCTACATCGAGGCCGAGGAGCTGCAGAAGAAATCCAAGGTCGCGACCTCCGGTGATGATGCCCGTGAAGGTCTGACCGCCATCATTTCGGTCAAGGTGCCCGACCCGAAGTTCTCCTCGCAGACCAAGGACAAGCTGGTCTCCTCCGAGGTGAAAACGGCGGTCGAGCAGGAGATGAGCCGTCAGCTCTCCGACTATCTGCTGGAAAACCCCGCTGACGCCAAGGCGATCGTCAACAAGATGATTGATGCCGCCCGCGCCCGCGACGCCGCCCGCAAGGCACGTGAGATGACACGCCGCAAGGGCGCGCTCGATATTGCCGGGCTCCCCGGCAAGCTGGCCGACTGTCAGGAGAAGGACCCGACCCGCTCGGAGCTCTATCTGGTCGAGGGTGACTCTGCCGGCGGCAGTGCCAAGCAGGGGCGTGATCGTCGTACCCAGGCGATCCTGCCGCTCAAGGGCAAGATCCTCAACGTCGAGAAGGCGCGCTTTGACAAGATGCTCTCCTCGGCCGAGGTCGGCACGCTGATTACCGCGCTGGGCTGCGGCATCGGACGTGAAGAGTTCAACGCCGACAAGCTGCGCTATCACTCGGTCATCATCATGACCGACGCCGATGTCGACGGCTCGCACATTCGAACCCTGCTGTTGACGTTTTTCTTCCGTCAGATGCCGGAGCTGATCGAGCGTGGCCACATCTTTATCGCCCAGCCGCCGCTGTACAAGATCAAGCGCGGCAAGAACGAGATGTATCTCAAGGACGAGGCGGCGCTGATCCAGCACCTGACCACCACCGCCCTTGACGGTGCGCAGCTGCACGTCAACGCTGATGCGCCGGGAATCGGTGGCGAGCATCTCGAGAAGCTGGTGCACCAGTATCGTGACGTGATGGACCGTCTGGATCGTCTGGCGCGTGTCTATCCGGCTGACGTGCTCAAGCGTCTGATTTACGCCGACCCGGTCAGTGAAGAGATGCTGGCCGACAAGGAGGCCATGACGCGCTGGTCTGATGCCCTGCAGGCGGATCTCGATGAGCGCATCGCCTATGAAGGCGGCCCGCGCTATACCTTCCGTCTGGTGTATAGCGAAGAGCGCGGTCTCTATCTGCCGGCGGCGGTGTTGAGCGCCCATGGTGTGGAAACCGATTATCCGCTGGGTCTGGGCTTTTTCCAGTCGGCCGATTACGCCGCCATGGTCGCACTCAACCGCGCACTCGATGGTCTGCTTGAAGAGGGCGCCTACATTGCCCGCGGCGAGCGGTCAAAGCCGGTCGAGAACTTCCATGACATCCTCACCTGGCTGATGGCCGAGGCCAGTCGCGGCTTCAGCATTCAGCGCTACAAGGGGCTGGGCGAGATGAACCCGGATCAGCTGTGGGAAACCACCATGGACCCGGACAGCCGCCGCATGCTCAGGGTGACCATCGAGGACGCCATCGGCGCCGACATGATGTTCAATACCCTGATGGGTGATGAGGTCGAGCCGCGTCGTGACTTCATCGAGCAGAACGCGCTGGTCGCGAATCTGGACATCTGATCAGAGAAGCACGATTTTTTAGTTTAAAGGGATAGCCAAAAGCTATCCTTTTTTAGCGATTTTTAATAAGAATATCCTTATTAAGATAAAATATTTATGGTGCCAAATGTCCAACATCTCTTTAAAAAAAATAAAGGTTGAAAATTTTAAGAAAATAAGTTTTGTGGAAATAGAAACGAAGCCAATTACTTGTATTGTTGGAGCAAATGGAAGCGGGAAAAGTAGTGTTTTGCAAGCAGTGCAGGTAGTAGCTTCTTTGATGCAAGGAGCTAGAAAACGTATAGATAAAAAAATGGTAGCCCCGACTTTGCTAAATCACTTTCAAATGAAGATGTGCCATATAGACCTACAAAAAATATTCTTGATTTAAAGAAAGGGGCTCCAGCGACTCAACAAACGGGTTTTTCTATAAAATTCGAATATGAGTTAGATGAAGAACAAAGCAGTTTAGAATATAGCGTAGAAGTGAAAAGAGGAAAAAATGCTAATTTATCTTTAGCAACAAAGGGAAGCTTAATTTTTGCAGATACTTTGAGCAGCCACATAAATATGTTTTCGGTACTGGTTCCCGGCCTTTCTGGTTTGGCTCGGAGCGAAGAGCTTAAAACACAAGGCGCGTTGCGCCATTTAGCTATGCATGGAGATTCAAATTTATATCTGAGATCTATTCTTTATCACGTGTTCGATGTCGCTGAAAAAAGGAGAAGGTTTTACGCCTTTTTGAATTCCTGCTATCCAGGAATGGAAGTTGAAGTTGCTTATGACATAGACGTCGATCATTTCATCGAGGTTTACGTTTCTAATAAAGGTAACTCAATACCGATAGATTTAGCAGCGACAGGTGTTTTACAGGTTATACAGATTTTTGCATATGCTTGTTTCTTTATGCCAAAAGTGTTGGTGTTAGATGAACCAGACGCTCATCTACACGCTGACAGCCAGAATAAGCTGTTTTTAGCACTAAGCGAACTTTCGAAAGAAGGTAGTACTCAGATAATACTTGCAACTCATTCTCCTCATCTGATGAATCTTATCGAAAACCATGATAACTGCTCGTTGGTTTGGTTGGATAGTGGGTCCAGAATTGAGAATTCTTCTGATAAGCTGACACCGCTTCTTACAGAAATAGGAGCACTTGGTTTTGGAAAGTCGTTGTTTGAGAAAACAACTAAAATAATCCTGTTAACGGAAGATAAAGATCAATTCTTTATTCGAGAGTACTTAGAAAGTTCAGGGTTCAAAGATAATGTGGCTTTTTTGTCATATAATGGCTGTGAAAATCTTGCTGCTGCTCGTAGACTAGCAGTTTTGCTATCTGACAAGATAGAAAATGTTTTTATAGTGATACATAGAGATAGAGATTTTAGAACTGAAGGTGAAGTGAATTTCGAAAAAAATAGATTTAATGAGTGGCTGGAAATTGAGAATGCGAATAGTTCTATAATTTATGAAATTATGACAGATTATAATGATATGGAGCATTACTTTTGCCAAAGCGATCATCTTTCTGAAGTTTTAAGCTTGAGCGATGAAGAGGCTTCTTCAATAGTTATTGAAGCTATAAAGCAGAAAAGGCATAAGTTGCCTATAAAAATAGATAGAGCTAGAGAAAAAATAGAAAGCCAAATATACGGATCGCAGAGAGTCAAAGAAAAAGCAATTTGTTTTGGGCTGCCAAGAAATGCACCTAAAAGGAACAAATGGCTACCTCAAAGTGGTGACGAAAATATAAGCTTTGAAAATTGCCATGGGAAAGTCCTTATGGCAAGTGTTAAAAACCAGTTGCAACTTTATGGTTTATCTTCAGAAACTGTGAATAGTAAACTTTATAAGAGAAGTAAGGCTATCGATAGGACAGATTTTTTTGTTTTTTTGAAGGGGCTGCTATAAATACAGCTTTTTTAGAAAAGACGGGACTGAATGGGTTTTTTCGATAATCTACGTCTGGCGTATTCAGCCTCGAGCGAGGCCAGCACATCGATACTGCCACCGCGCCAGCCGGTCAGCGCCTGGATCAGAGCGCCATCATCGAGTGATTCGATGGTGTGTCCGCGTGCAGGGCCATGGCGTAGACGCATGCCGGGCACGGGCTGTCCGGTGGTGGCCCAGTCGAGAAAGGGGGAAAATTCGGTAAAACCAAAGCGCGCCATCAGCGGCGGGACCAGCGCTGCGGTCATGGTCACATCAAAGAGCGCATCGTGGGCGTGGGTCGGTTCGTCACCGGTCAGTTCGCGATACATGTTGCCCAGTGAAGCGCTTACCAGACCGTCGCGCTTTTTGAGCCGATAGGCGGGAATGAACAGATCCAGGCTGCGCCCTGGACGACAGCCCAGCCGGCGCGCGATCACGTTGTCGAAACCGGTATTGCTGTAGCCGATCACCAGCGCATCAAACCCCTGGCGGGCGGCCTCGCGATAGACCTGCGGGATGGCATGGCGATAGTCAGGGCAGTGCGCGACATCCCTGTCATGAAAGCCATGCACCCGAGTGGTCGCCGGATCGATCGGCCCGCCCGGGTGATAGCACTCGCTTGACTGCCACTGTTGATCAAAAACACCGTCGCTTTCCAGCTCGCCTCCCAGCACGGCCAGCTGTACCACGCCGCAGTCGCGAGCCCGGCCGCCGGACGTTTCAAAGTCGTGGATCAGGGCGCGCATGGTGCATCAACGGACAAGAGCCTTTTGGCCAGCGGCGCCAGTATCTCGACCAGTGTCGTCAGATCGGCCGGTTCCGACTGGTTTGGCCAGTGGGATTCGAGCTCGGCAATCTCCATGCCGATGACGTTTTCTTCACACAGGGCGGTCATCAAGGCACCGAGTGCCTCCGGTGAGAGTCCGCCTTCGACCTGATAATCGGTGGGCACTACGCCTGCATCGAGAACGTCGCAGTCCAGGTGGATATAGACCGGGCGACCGTTGATGGCCTGGCGTAGCGTCTCGGCGCTCAATTCAGAAGGGGGCAGGTGGTAGACCAGCCCATCATCGATCAGGGCCTGCTCGTCGGGGTCGAGCTGATGGGCGCCGGCCAGAACCACCTGATCCAGACTCAGATCACTGCCCAGACCGCTGTCCCAGAGTCCGGCGGCCCCGGCAATCACCATGCCGCCGAGATAGCCTGATCCGGTCGTCCGTGGTGTGTTGAGATCGCCGTGAGCATCCAGCCAGACAATGCAGGCGCCGGGGTGCTGACGCGCGACCACGGGCAGGGTCGCCAGTCCGCCGGCGCAGCGGCTCATGGTCAGTACCGGGTGTTTCCCTGTGATCAGGCTCTTTTCCAGATAGCGACCCATCGAGATGAAATCGGGTGTAATGGCCTCCAGCACCTGCTCCCAGCCGCCCGGTAGCGCGCGCCCCGGCGCCCCGAGCGTCTGAAGCGGAATCTCCAGATGCCGGGCCAGATGCCGAGCAAGCGCCAGTGCGCCGGCCATGCCCAGGGTGTTGCGCCCGGCACAGTTGCCCTGAAAACAGACCAGGGGCGCCGGCGCGGTGATGGGAGGCTGCTGCACCATGATGTCTCCATGTCAGGGAAAGGGAGTGATCATGCCACGGTGCCCGGCCGATCACATCCATGGGCGACGCATAAAAGCCAGTACGGCATCAGCGCTTGTCACCCTGCCGCCATTTATCGCCCCTGAGATGCGAGAGACGGCTCAAGGCCCTGCGTCGATGGTTGTATTGTGACCCGCTAATGCCTGAGTAATAGTTCTTTACCGCCCACGTTTGCGCCCGACCTCGTGGGTCCCCCCGAGCACGATATCGACCCGCCTCAACAACAAGACAAGGGACATCCCAATGATCACAAGACTCAATAAATACCTGATGGCGGGTGCAATACCGCTGGCCGTTGCGCTGTCGTCGACGGCTTTCGCTCAGGAGAGCACCGGCAAGGGCGAGGTTGAAGTACTCAACTGGTGGACCTCCGGCGGTGAGGCCAAGGCCCTGGGCGCGCTCAAGGATCAGCTGGCCGACGACGGCATCGGCTGGAAGAACATGCCGGTCGCGGGCGGTGCGGGTACCAACGCGATGGCCGTGCTGCGCTCGCGTATCACGTCGAACAATCCTCCTACGGCGGCGCAGGTATTGGGCTACGACGCTCAGGACTGGGCTGACCGCGATGCATTGAGTTCGCTGGATGACGTGGCAAAGGCCGGCAACTGGGATGAGGTCTTCCCGCAGCCGATCCAGCAGTTCGCCAAAAGCGACGGTCACTGGATTGCCGCGCCGTTCGAGATTCACTCCACCAACTGGGTGTGGGCCAACAAATCGATGATGGATGAGCTCGGCATCCAGCAGCCCAACACCTGGGAAGAGTTCATGGCCTCGATGAAGAAGGCCCAGGACGCTGGTCATACCGGTCTGGCCTACGGCGGACAGCCGTGGCAGGACGCGACCGTGTTTGAAAACGTGGTGCTGGCCACCGGCGGTGCCGACTTCTATCGCAAGGCCATGATCGATCTTGACCCCGAAGCGCTTGATTCCGACACCATGATCAGGTCGTTTGATCGCTTCCGGGAGCTTTTGCAGTACAAGGATGACAACTCCCCGGGCCGTGACTGGAACCTGGCCACCGCGATGGTCATCAATGGTGACGCGCTCTATCAGATCATGGGCGACTGGGCCAAGGGCGAGTTCCTCAATGCCGGGCTCAAGCCGGAGCAGGATTTCATGTGCTTCCGTACGCCGGGCACGCAGGACGCGGTGACCTTCAACAGCGATCTGATGATCATGTTCAAGACCGATGATAAACAGCAGCAGGCGATGCAGCGCACCATGGCCGAAATCATCGGCTCGCCGGAGTTCCAGATCACCTTCAGCCAGCTCAAGGGCTCGGTGCCAGCGCGTACCGACCTCGCCGCCGACAAGCTGGATGCCTGTGCCCAGCGCGGTTACGAGCAGGTGAAAACGGCTGCCGAGAGCAACACGCTGATGGGCAGCATGGCACATGGTTATGCTGCGCCTGCGAGCGTGAAAAATGCGGTTTTTGACATCGTCTCCTCGTTCGTCAACAGCGACATGCCCAGCGACGTGGCCGCCGAGCAGCTGGCCATGGCAGTTCAGGGCGCACGCTCCTGATCGCGTCGTGTTTCTGGTCCGGTCGTTCTGATCGAGTAGTGATGTGACGCATCCGGCCCCGCCATCCCCGGCGGGGCCATGATCCTGACCCGAGGTTTTCGATGTCGAAACCACCCTCTTCGCGGGGCATCGGCGATCGCCTGCAGCACTGGCTGCCAAGGCTTGTGCTTGCGCCGTCGTTCGTGCTGGTGCTCTTTTTCGTCTACGGCTTCATTCTCTGGACGACCTGGATCTCCTTTAGCGACTCGGGGATGCTGCCGGACTACACCTGGGCCGGTACCCGGCAGTGGTCGCGGCTGTGGTCTTCCTGGACCTGGGGCATTGCGCTGCACAACATCTGGGTGTTCGGGCTGCTCTATATCGTGACCTGCACCGCTCTGGGGCTATTGCTGGCGATTTTGCTGGATCAGCGCATTCGCGCCGAGGGAGCGCTGCGAACCATTTATCTCTATCCGATGGCGCTGTCGTTTATCGTCACCGGCACGGCCTGGCAGTGGTTTCTCAATCCTGGACTGGGGCTTGAGCGCACCATGCACTCGCTCGGCTGGGAGAGTTTCAGTTTCAACTGGCTGATCGACGCCAGAATGGCGATCTATACCGTCGTGATCGCCGCCGTCTGGCAGGCGACCGGCTTTATCATGGCGATGTTCCTGGCAGGTCTTCGGGGTATTGATGGCGAAATGATCAAGGCCGCCCAGATCGACGGCGCGCCGACCTGGAAAATCTATTTACGCATCATTATTCCCCAGCTGCGTCCGGTCTTTCTGAGCGCGATCGTGGTGCTGGCGCATCTGGCGATCAAGAGCTTCGATCTGATCGTGGCCATGACCGGCGGTGGCCCGGGCAATGCCACCGCAGTGCCGGCGACCTTCATGTACTCCTATGCGTTTTCGCGCAACGAGATGGGCATCGCCGCGGCCAGCGCCGTGTTCATGCTGGCGGTCATTGCCGCGCTGATCATCCCCTATCTCTACAGTGAACTGAGGGAGCCTCGATCATGAGTGCCGCTACCACCGTGGCGCGTCGCAACACCCTTGGCCGGGCGCTGCTCTACGCCGTGCTCGCCGTGTTTGCGATCGCCTATCTGATGCCGCTCTATGTGATGCTGGTGACCTCCTTCAAGCCGCTTGAGGAGATTCATCAGGGCAACATGCTGGCGCTGCCCGAGACCTGGACCTTCGCGCCATGGCGCGAGGCGTGGGGCAGTGCCTGCATCGGTCTCGAGTGCAGCGGCGTGCACGGCTATTTCTTCAACAGTATCAGGATCGTGGTGCCGGCGGTGCTGATCTCGGGGCTTCTGGGGGCGTTCAACGGTTACGTGCTGACCAAGTGGCGCTTTCGCGGCCACAAGATCGTTTTCGGGTTAGTTCTGTTCAGCTGCTTCATTCCGTTTCAGATCATCCTGCTGCCGATGGCGCGAGTGCTGGGGATCCTGCACATCGCCAACAGCACCACCGGACTGGTGCTGGTACACATCGTCTACGGGATCGGCTTTACGACGCTGTTCTTTCGCAACTTCTACGAGAGCTTTCCCGACGAGCTGGTGCGCGCGGCCAAGCTCGATGGTGCGGGCTTTTTCACCATCTTTTTTCGCATTCTGCTGCCGGCCTCGATTCCGATCATCGTGGTGACGATCATCTGGCAGTTCACCAATGTCTGGAACGACTTTCTGTTCGGCGTCTCCTTTACCTCCGGCGATAGCGCGCCGATCACGGTGGCACTTAACAATCTGGTCAACAGTTCCACGGGTGTGAAGGCGTATAACGTCAACATGGCGGCGGCGATGGTGGCGGCGGTGCCGACGCTGATCGTCTACATCCTGGCGGGCAAATACTTTCTGCGCGGTCTGATGTCGGGATCGGTCAAGGGTTGAGGCATTCATGAGCTTTTTACATATTCACAACGTCCACAAGCGCTTTGGCGACACCCATGTGCTCAAGGGCATCGACATCGCCATCGAGAAGGGCGATTTTCTGGTGCTGGTCGGGCCGTCCGGCTGTGGCAAGTCGACCCTTTTGAACATGATCGCGGGGCTTGATGCCATCAGCGAAGGTGAGCTTCTGCTCAACGGTGAGCGGATCAACGATCTGCATCCGTCGCGACGCGATATCGCCATGGTGTTTCAGTCCTATGCGCTTTATCCGAGCATGACGGTGGCCGGCAACATCGGTTTCGGCCTCGAGATGCGCAAGGTCCCGAAGGCCAAACGCCGCGAGGCGATCCAGCGTGCCGCCGAGCTTTTACAGATCGAGAACCTGTTGAACCGCAAGCCGGCCCAGCTTTCCGGTGGTCAGCGCCAGCGCGTGGCCATGGGGCGGGCGCTGGTGCGTGAACCGCAGCTTTTTTTGTTTGACGAGCCCCTGTCGAATCTGGACGCCAAGCTGCGTGTCGACATGCGCACCGAGATCAAGCAGCTCCATCAGCGCCTGGGCACCACCATCGTTTACGTCACCCACGACCAGATCGAGGCGATGACGCTGGCGAGTCGCATCGCCGTGATGCGCGGCGGCGAGCTGCAGCAACTGGGCACGCCGCAGTCGGTCTACGATGACCCCAACAACCTGTTCGTGGCGGGTTTCATGGGCTCGCCCTCGATGAATCTGGTCACTGCCCGCATTGAGCGCCACGACGGGACGCTGGTGGCCCGCATGGCATCACCGTCGGGCGACGTCACGCTGCCGATCGTGCGTGATCGCGCGGCGCTTGAGGCGTGGTGTGATCGGGACGTGATGCTCGGGCTACGTCCGGAGGCCATCACCGACCCGGCCAGCGCCAATCATGAGGAGGGTGACATCCATGAGGCGACGCTCGAGGTGTCGCTGGTCGAGCCCACCGGTGCGGATCTTTACGTGGTGACGCAACTGGGCGGGCGCAGCATCAACGCCCGCATGCGCCCAGGGTTACCCTTGAGTCCGGGACAGTCAACCCGCTTTGCCTTCGATGTCTCGCGCATGGTGGCCTTTGACCCCGAGACCGAGGCGCGCATTCGCAATGAGGCTGCTGACGCCAGTAACGTGGCCGTTCGAGGTGAAACCTTTAGCCAGAACGCCTGACGACAGCGGTGGTCCGGGGAGGGCAGGTGCGGGTCGCTAACGGCCCTCGACAAATCGGCGAATACCCTCGGCAAGCTGCTGTCCCAGCCGTTCCAGCGTCTCGCCCTCGACCATGCCGATGCCCAGTACCAGCCCGCGACGAGAATCATCGTCAGCACAGACCGGGCTGAGCGGCTTGACCACCAGCCGGTAATGGTTGAGCAGATAACGTGACAGGCGCACATCATCAATGTCGCCTGCCAATGTCACGCACAGCGTAATGGTACCCGCCGGTAGTGAGATATCGATCACGCCCGGCAGGTCGACCAGCAGGTCATGCAGGGTATGCTGGCGCTGGAGATAGTCCCGGTTGATCCGACGACACCAGCGATCCAGGTCGCCATCGGCCATGAACCTTGCCAGCACGGCCTGATCCAGCATGCGCCCTTCTCGAAAGATCTCGCTTCTGAGCTTGTTGATGGCACTGCTCAGTGCGCGGGGCACGACCAGATAGCCAAGCCTCAGCCCCGGAAACATCAGCTTGGAAAACGATCCGGCCAGAATGGAATGGCCGTCATCCGGGGAGAAGAGCAGCTCTCGATGGCCGGTCTCAAGAAATTCGTAATCGTCCTCGATCACAATATCGGGTGACAGGTGCTCGACCAGCGCGCGCTTGTCCTCGATCGGCACCGGCACGCTCAGCGGATAGTGACGGGCACCGGTCAGATACAAGAGTCGCGGGGCGGGGGCGATCACTGACATGTCGACATGGCCGCTGCCGGGCTGCCAGCGGCACTGCTCGATGCCAAGCCCCGTGGCCTGAAAGACGTTGCGAGCACCCCAGTAGCAGGGCGAGTCCATCACTACCCGGTCGCCGTGATCGGCCAGCGCCAGGGCGCAGAGCTCCAGCCCGTGGTGGGTGCCATCGGTAATGATGATCTGTTCCAGGGCACATTCGATGCCGCGACCGCGACGCAGAAAATCAGCGATCTCGCGTTTTAACGGCCCGTAGCCACCGCTGGAGTAGGAGAGCAGCAGTGCGTTTTGCGGCACGGTCAGGGTGGCGTAGAGCGTGCGCCAGCGCCGCATGGGAAAGCGGGCGATGTCGGGAATGCCGGGCACGAAGGCGCCACTCTGGATCGGGCTGGCACCGCTGGTGCCCAGAATCCGTTGCGCCCGCTGCGACAGCGCCGCCGGCTCGGCCTGCGCCGTGGCGGGTGATGCGCCCTGGCGGCGACTCCAGCTGCCGCGGCCGTGCTGGGTCGCCAGCAGCCGGCGCGACTGCAAAAGCTCGATGCAGGGTATTACGCGCCACGCCCAGACGCTCACAGATATGACGATGGGCCGGCAGACGCTGACCATCGACCCACTGCTGCTCGATCAGCGTCGTCAGGGCCTGCTCCAGACGTACCTGCTTGCTCAGCCGGTCGGGCTGGCGTTGCCAGGCCATTTCGATATCGCTCAGAGCCTCTTCGACAGATCGCTGCATGATACGGGTCCGGGCAGGGTAGCGGGCGAGAAGGTCATTATGGTGGGGAACTTCAGTAGTGGTCTACCCGAACGCTCAAGTGGTTCATGTACCCGGCGCAGGACAGTGGTAGCGTGTGAGCAGGGAGACACAACAGGCCGCGTGACATGGCACAACATCCTCCCGGCCCTGAAAGATCACAATAATGACGGATAAATCCTATGCAGAGCACAACCAAACCACGCGAGCTGGTGCGCGTTCTGGCACGCACCGATGTCCTGGCACTGGCCTTCGGCGCCATGATCGGCTGGGGCTGGATCGTTTTGACCGGCGGCGCGATTCTTGATGCCGGCAGTCTTGGTGCCATCATCGCCTTTATCATCGGTGGTATTGCGGTCCTGCTGGTCGGGCTGACCTACGCCGAGCTGGCGGCCGCCATGCCCAAGGTGGGCGGTGAGCACGTCTACAGCTATCGCGCACTCGGCCACTTTGCCTCCTTTGTCTGTACCTGGAGCATCGTGCTGGGCTATGTGAGCGTCGTTTCCTTTGAGGCGGTAGCCCTGCCCACCGTGGTCGAGCAGCTTGTTCCGGGCTATGACGTGGGCCATCTCTGGACCGTCGCCGGCTGGGACGTCAAGGCCAGCTGGGTGGCCGTCGGTGTCATCGGCTCGCTGATCATGATGGCGATCAACTATGTCGGCATCACCACCGCGGCGCTGATCCAGAAACTGGTGACCGGGCTGATTCTGGTGGTGGGTGTGCTGTTTATCACCGGCGCGCTCTTTACCGGTGAGGCCGCCAACATGACGCCGCTGTTCAACCATGAGTCCAGCGGCGGGTTCGCCGGCGGCATCATGGCGGTGCTGGTCATGGCGCCCTTTCTGTTCGTGGGTTTTGACGTGATCCCGCAGGCGGCCGAGGAGATCGATCTGCCGTTTCGCGATATCGGCAAGGTGCTGATTGCGTCGGTGCTGATGGCGGTGGCCTGGTATGCGCTGATCGTGCTGGGCACCAGTCTGATGCTGGATCAGCCGGCGCTTGAAGGCAGCTCGCTGTCCGTCCCGGATGCCATGGTGGCCGTCATGGGCAGCGTATGGGGCAGCAAGCTGATGGTTCTGGCAGGCATTGCCGGCATCATCACCAGCTGGAATGCGTTTTATATCGGCGGATCACGAGCGATCTATGCGCTGGCGCACTCTGGCATGCTGCCGGCCTTTCTGGGCAAGCTGCATCCGAAGTACAAGACACCGACCAATGCCATCATCATGATCGGTCTGTTGTCGACGATTGCGCCCTTCATGGGCCGCCCGGCCATGGTGTGGCTGGTGGATGCCGGCGGTCTGGGCATCGTGATCGCCTATCTGTTCGTGGCGCTGTCCTTCATGGTGCTTCGAAAGCGTGAGCCCGGGATGGATCGTCCCTTCAGGGTGAGCAATGGTCGTGTGGTCGGCGCGCTGGCGGTGCTGCTGTCACTGGGTATGGCCTGTCTTTATCTGCCGGGTAGCCCGTCGGCGCTGACCGGTATTGAGTGGGGGGTGTTCGGAGGCTGGATGATTCTGGGTCTGGCGATGTATTTCTTTGCGCTCAACCGCTATGGACGAGCGTTCAGTGACCGGGTCATGCAGGACGTTTATCACCGCTGACATCATATCCATGAGGTAGACAATGTTTGATATCGAGTTCAAGAACCAGCGTGCCGCCGCCCTGATCGGTGATCAGTGGCAGGAAGGCCGGCAGCAGTTTGCCGTCAACAACCCGGCGACCGGGGAGCTGGTCGCCAACGTGGCCGATCTCGGCGCCGAGGAGACTCGCGCGGCAGTCGCGGCCGCCGAGACGGCAATGGCCGACTGGCGCAAGGTGCCGGCAAAAGAGCGCTCGCGTCTGCTGCGCCGCTGGTTTGACCTGGTGGTTGAAAATACCGACGCTCTGGCGCGCCTGATGACGCTGGAGCAGGGCAAGCCGCTGGCGGAAGCCCGCGGTGAAGTCGGCTATGGCGCCTCGTTTATCGAGTTCTACGCTGAAGAAGCCAAGCGCATCGCCGGCGAGACCCTGCCGGGGCACGGCGCGGACAAGCGCATTCTGGTCATGCGCGAGCCGATCGGCGTGGTCGCGGCCATCACGCCCTGGAACTTCCCGCTGGCGATGATCACTCGCAAATGCGCGCCGGCGCTGGCGGCCGGCTGTACGGTCGTGATCAAGCCGGCCGAGGCGACGCCGTTGACCGCGCTGGCACTCGCCGCGCTGGCGCTGGAAGCCGGCATTCCGCAGGGGGCGATCAATGTGGTCACCGCCAAAAGCCCTGCCGCAGTGGGCGAAGTGCTGACTACCGACCCGAGAGTGCGCAAGGTCTCCTTCACGGGTTCCACGCCGGTCGGCAAGAAACTGCTGGCGCAGTGTGCCTCCACCGTCAAGAAAACGGCCATGGAGCTGGGGGGCAACGCGCCCTTTATCGTGTTTGACGATGCCGACCTTGATGCCGCGGTTGAAGGCGCGATTGCCTCCAAGTACCGCAATGCCGGCCAGACCTGCGTATGCACCAACCGCTTTCTGGTGCAGTCCAGCGTCTACGATGCCTTCGTTGAGAAGCTCGCCGCTCGCGTGCGGGAACTCAAGGTTGGCAACGGCATGGAAGAGGGCACGATCATTGGACCGCTGATCAACCAGGCGGCCGTCGACAAGGTCAGTGTCCATGTCAGCGATGCGCTCGACAAGGGCGCTCGACTGGTAGAAGGTGGACAGGCGCACGCGCTGGGACACTCGTTTTACGCCCCGACCGTGCTGGCCGATGTCACCCCCGAGATGGCCGTGGCTCGGGAAGAGACCTTCGGGCCATTGGCGGCAGTGTTTCGTTTCGACCAGGATGATCAGGCCATTGCGATGGCCAACGATACGCCCTTTGGCCTGGCGGCCTACTTCTATGCCCGCGACTACAAGCGCATCTGGCAGGTGATGGAGGCGCTCGAGTACGGCATGGTCGCCGTCAACGAAGGGCTGTTGTCGACCGAGCTGGCCCCGTTTGGCGGTATCAAGGAGTCAGGACTGGGTCGAGAGGGTTCGCACCACGGGCTGGAGGAGTTTACCGAGCTCAAGTATGTCTGTCTCGGCGGGCTGTAATTGCTGCATATCAAAGGAGATCGCGCATGAATAATAATGAACTCAATGAGCTTAAAAAACGCTACGTCGCCAACGGCGCGGCAAGTCCGGATGGTCATTTTGCCGACCGTGCCGAGAACGCCGAACTGTGGGACGTCGATGGCAAGCGCTTTATCGATTTTGCCGGCGGTATTGGTGTGCTCAATATCGGCCATCGTCACCCGAAGGTAATCGAGGCCGTCAAGGCACAGCTCGACAAGGTCATGCATACCTGCCAGACCGTCATGCCCTATGAGGGCTACGTGAAGGTGGCCGAGAAGCTCAGTCACATCACGCCGGTACGCGGACATGCCAAGGTCATGCTGGCCAACTCCGGTGCCGAGGCGCTGGAAAACGCCGTCAAGGTCGCGCGCGCCGCGACCGGCCGCTCGGGCGTGATCTGTTTCACCGGCGGCTATCACGGCCGCACGTTCATGACCATGGCCATGAACGGCAAGGTCGCCCCCTATCGCACCGATTTCGGTCCCATGCCGGGGCAGGTCTATCGCGCGCCCTATCCGGTCGAATCAATCGGTGTCAGCGAGGAAGACGCACTGCGCGGCCTGAAGATGACCTTCAAGACCGATGCCAACCCGAAGGACACGGCCGCGATCGTCATCGAGCCGGTGCTGGGCGAAGGCGGTTTCCATGCTGCTTCACCGAGCTTCATGAAGGCACTGCGTGAGATCTGCGACGAACACGGCATTTTGCTGATCGTCGATGAAGTGCAGTCCGGCTTCGGCCGTACCGGCAAGATGTTTGCCATCGAGCATACCGGCGTTGAGCCCGACATCATGACCATGGCCAAGAGCATGGGCGATGGCATGCCGATTTCGGCCGTGGTCGGTACCGATCGTGTGATGGATGCCTCGGGCGGCAATTCGCTTGGCGGTACCTATACCGGTAGCCCGGTCTCCTGTGCCGCTGTTCTGGCCGTGCTGGAAGTGTTCGAAGAGGAAAACATCCTCGAGAAGAGTCAGGCGCTGGGCGACAAGCTCGGTGAGCGGTTCCAGACGCTGGAACGCTCGTTTGACTGCGTGCGCAACTCGCGCCATCTGGGGGCGATGGCCGCCTTCGATCTGGTCCGCGCCGATGGCGAGCCTGATACGGAGCTTGCCGGCAAGCTCTGCAAGACGGCGCGCGAACGTGGCCTGATCCTGCTGTCCTGCGGCCTCTATGGCAACACGATCCGCTTTTTGATGCCGGTCACCATCAGCGATGACGTGCTGTGTGAAGGGATGGATCTGATCGAATCCATGCTGAAGGAAATGAGTGGTCAGTCGTAAGTCACCAGCGCATGCATGATCCGAGCGCTTGAAAAAAAGGCCCCGCCATTGGCGGGGCCTTTTTTATGTCATGAAGCGGTGGCGAGTGTGGCTCATGACGGGCGGGCAGCGATCTTCAGGAAGGTTTCGACCTCATCGACCGTCGGGATGCCGGTGGCCGCACCAGCACGTTGCACGGCCAGTGCGGCGGCCGCGGTAGCGCGCTCCAGGCAGGTAGAGGCATCGTTGCCCGCCTGCAGGGCGGCCATGTAATAGCCGATGAACGTGTCACCGGCACCGGTCGTATCGACGGCCTGTACCGGACGCGCCGGCTGGTACAGGGTGTCACCACGTTCGCCGTCGATGCGCCAGGCCCCTTCCGAGCCCAGCGTCAGCACGATATTGACGCCCGGTAGTGCCGTTTGAAGCGCCTCGATCAGGGCGTCGGCATCGCTTTGCTCGTCGATGTCCACCAGCGCGGCAGCTTCGCCCCGGTTGACGAACAACAGCGCGAGATCCTTCAGGGGCAATTCGCGAATGGCCGGCGTCATCGGTGCGGGATTGAAGGCGACCTTCAATCCGCGCTCGAGCGCCTGACGAATCACGACGTCAATATCGTTGCACTCGTTTTGCAGCAGCAGCCAGCCGCCCTTGTCGGCACCGGTCAGCAGCTCATCGATCCGCTCGGACGTAAAACTCTGATTGGTACCACCGAACAGCACGATGGCGTTTTCCCCCTCGTCGTCGACCTGGATCACGGTATGGCCGCTGGCACTTTCCAGCAGCGCTACGTCATCGATATCGGCGCCGGCGTCCTTCAGGGTCTCCAGCGCCCAGTCGTCGGCACGGCCAAGCTGTCCCCAGTGGCTCACCTGCCCACCGGCCCGCGCCAGCGCGATGGTCTGATTGGCACCCTTGCCGCCCAGCACGATCTGGTAATCAGTGCTGGAGAGGGTCTCGCCGGGACGCACCAGATGCGGGACACGATAGACATGGTCGATATTGATCGAGCCATAGTTGTAGACGGTGGCCGACCCGGAGGACGGCTGCTTCGGTAAGGACATGATGGCCTCGCTGTAGTCATTGATCTGGTGTGATCATCGAACACAACGAGGCCCTTGTCGATTCAGGGTAGATCAAAGACCAGCGCTTCGGCATCACGACCGCGCGTCAGCTCAATCCGCGCTTCTTCTTCCAGCATCAGGGCATCACCGCCTTCAAGAAGCTGGCCGTTGATCTCAAGCGTGCCGCGAATGAGGTGCACGTAGGCACGACGGCCTAGCGCCAGCGTATGAGTGAGCGTGGTCTCACCCTCCAGGAGCGTGGCGTAAATGAAGGCATCCTGTTCGGTGCGCAGTGAGCCATCGCGGCCATCCGGGGAGATGATCAGGCGCAGCTGGTCACGCTTTGAGTCAGCAGAGAAGTCCGCCTCGCTGTAGCGCGGTGTAAGCCCGGTCTCACGAGGAAAGAGCCAGATCTGCAGAAAGTGCACCGGCTCATGGGCGCTGTGGTTGAACTCGCTGTGCTCCACGCCGGTACCGGTGGTCATCAGTTGCACGCGTCCCGGCCCAATGCTTGAGCCGTTGCCCAGCGTATCGCGATGGGCCAGTTCGCCGGAAAGCACGTAGGAAAAAATCTCCATGTCACGATGGCCGTGTTGACCAAAGCCGCCGCCGGGAGCGACACGGTCTTCATTGATCACCCGCAGGGGGCCGAAATGGACATGGTCAGGATCGACATAGCCGGCAAAGGAAAAGGAGTGGTAGCTCTCAAGCCAGCCGTGATCGGCGTGGCCACGTTCGCTACCAGGGCGCAGGGTCAACATGGGAAAGCTCTCCGTCAGTCTGGAATGCGCCCAGCATCTGCTTCGAATTCCTGCATGGCAACTGCATAAAATGAGCGTTTGTTATCGATAAAATCGAATGCCTCGCAGAAGGAGCGTGGGTGTTTTCATGCCGTCTCAAATCTGTCTTTTCAGACCGGCTGTCTCTCGGGCCAACAATACCCAACGCCAAAGACAGGCGTGCAGGACACCTGCCTGATGGGGCAACAATCAGCGCTATCTCAAAGCATTCAACGTCTTTTGAGTCGTCTGGTGGAGCGACGTGAACCGGCTTTCAATAGCGATCCCACAATCACCAGCGCACCGGCCATCAGGCCCAGTTCATGTCTGTGAGTGGTTGCCCAGAGCTGCGCACTGGTGGAGAGCGCTTCATCGTCAAAACGGCCATGCGCTCCGCGTGCCCCGGGAACCGGTTGCCAAAGGTTGTCAGGGCGGCCGGGGGGGCGACGCTCATCGGTCTGCTGACCACTGACGGCAGTGCGAGCGAGATAACGATCCAGCAGGCCGGGAAAAACCTTGTTGCCCCAGATGCTCATGACGGCCGACCGGCCGACATAGATTTCGCGGCGGCGGTGATGGGCGGCCCAGTAGACGGCGCGTGCGCCCACTTCGGGCTGATAAACCGGCGCCACCGGCCGGGCGCGGTGCGGCAGATGGCTCTTGCACCAGTCAAACTGCGGCGTGTTCAATCCCGGCATTTCCACCATGGTGACATGAACCCGGCTGCCCTCGTTGAGAAGCTCGGTACGCAGCGCCTGGGTGTAGCCCTTGATGGCATGCTTGGCACCGCAGTAGGCGCTTTGCAACGGCACCGCCCGATAGGCGAGCGCCGAACCGACCTGCACGATGGTGCCGCTGTTGCGTGCGCGCATTCGCTTGAGCGCTGCCATGGTGCCGTAGACGTTGCCGTGATAGGTGACATCGGTAACCCGACGATAGTCTTCCGGGCTCATGTCGCTCAATGAGGAAAACAGCGTCGTCATGGCGGCGTTGACCCAGACATCGATCGGGCCCAGCGCGGCTTCTATCTGCTCCGCCGCGGCCTCGACCTGGTCGGCATCAGCCACATCGGCGCTGACGACTACCGCGCGCACCCCCATGGCTTCCAGCGCCTTTTTGACCGTTTCAAGACGTCCTTCATCGCGTCCGATCAATCCGACATGACTGCCATGGTGGGCGAATTCATGAGCGATGGCACAGCCCAGTCCCGCGCCAGCACCAGTCACCACCGTCACTTCCTGTGTTTCGCGTGGCATAAGGCGTTCTCCGAATTTTAAGTTTCAATTTACTTTACGCTATACAGCGTAGATCGCTATCTGATCAGCGAGAAGGCACATGAAGGGATCGTGTGCGCGACAAAAGTCTCCCTGTCGCCGTTATAAACTTAATCTAGGCTGAATAAACTGGCCGTGAGCACACTCTGGAGACAAGGACATGCAGGCATCCCGTTGTATTGAGGACTATGGCTTCATCGGTAACCTGAGAACGGCGGCGCTGATCGATCGCGATGCCTGCATAGCGTGGCTCTGTCTACCCCGGTTCGATGCCGAAGCCTGCTGTGCGCTGTTGTTGGGAGAGCGGCATAACGGTTACTGGCAAATCTCTCCACAGGGAGCGGTCGTGTCTCGCTCGCGCCGCTACCGCGGTGAGACGCTGGTGCTTGAAACCGAGTTTGAAACGGAAAACGGACGAGTCGCAGTGATCGATTTCATGCCGCCCGTTCAGAAGGGACAGACGCATAACGATCTGGTGCGTGTGGTAGAAGGGCGTCAGGGATGTGTCGAGATGCAAAGCCGGGCCCTCTTTCGTTTTGATTACGGTCGAGTGGCGCCTTTCTCGCATTATCAAAACGGCGTCATGTCGGCTGTGGCCGGGCCTGACAGTTTGCGCCTGGCATCGAGTGCTGAACTTGAAGAAAACGAAGAAGGCGTCTGCTGCGCGCGGTTCAGTGTCACTTCCGGTGAACGCGTCGCCTTTGTGTTGACCTGGCACCCGGCCTGGCAAACACCTCCTGAGGTTCTGGATGCCGACCTTGAACAGCAGGCAGTAGAGCAGTGGTGGCAACAGTGGAGCCGTCGTTGTGAGATCGACGATCGATATCGTGCGCCGGTCATACGCTCCCTGATTACCCTCAAGGCGCTGACCGATGCCGATACGGGCGGTATCCTGGGGCAGCGACGACCTCCCTGCCCGAAATCAGCGGGGGAGAAGCCAACTGGGACTATCGCTACACCTGGCTGCGAGATGCCTCCTTTGTACTGCATGCGCTGCTGGATAGTGGCTACCGGGAAGAGGCCGAGGCCTGGCGGTCATGGCTTCTGCGTGCGGTGGCCGGCGGGCCTGAAAGCCTGCAGCCCATGTATGGCATAGGTGGCGAGCGGCGCCTTGTGGAGCATGAGTTGCCGTGGCTGTCAGGCTTTAATGGTGCAACGCCGGTGCGCATTGGCAACGGCGCCTGGCAGCAGCAACAGCTGGATGTCTACGGTGAGGTCATGGACGCCCTGCACCGGGCGCGTCGACACGCGCTGGCGCCCGAAAGCGATCTCTGGCACGTGCAGTATCAGCTGCTGGAATATCTTGAGCAGCATTGGCAGGAGCCTGGTGCCGGCCTCTGGGAGCTGCGTGGTCCGCAGCGCCATTATACGCATTCCAGAGTCATGGTCTGGGTGGCCTTTGATCGCGCAGTCAAGGCAGTGGAATGCTTTGATATGAAAGGCGATCTCGAACGCTGGAAGGCCCTGCGTCAGCAGGTGCATGATGAAGTGTGTGCCCATGGGTTCAATGAGCGTCGTCAGAGCTTTGTCCAGTATTACGGCGGTGAGGCACTTGATGTGTCGGCCTTGCTGTTGCCCCTGATGGGGTTCTTGCCGGCAGATGACCCGCGCATGGTCAGCACTGTCGATCTCATTCGCAAGGAGCTGGGCCATGATGATTTTCTATATCGCTTTCTGACCGATAACAAGCAGACGTGTCTGACAGACGGCGAAGGTGCCTTTGTGATCGGCTGTTTCTGGCTGGTCGATAATCTGGTTCTACAGGAGCGATACGACGAGGCCCGGGCCCTTTTTGATCAGCTGTTGGGAATTCGTAACGATCTGGGGCTGATGTCGGAGGAGTATGACCCACGTTCAGGGCGTCAGCTGGGCAACGTCCCCCAGGCCTTTTCGCATGTAGGCCTGATCAACAGTGCTCACCTGCTGACCCGGGGCACTGGTTCATCGAAGGGGTATCCCTGATCAGAGCAGCGTCAGGCGAGGCCGGCCTCGATTGATTTGAATCCCTGCCTGGTCGCTGCAAAAACAAGCATTTGACGTCAATAAAATGAAATGCGCCCGTTGAAGTGATCCAACGGGCGCAAAGGCATCAACGCATGGAAAGACTCAGGCGTTCTGGATTGCCGATCGATTTCTCAGGGCCGGGAAATCAAATAGCCCAAGATGTAAAATTTAAAAAGAAATCACTTTTTGGTTTCGGATTTTCTGGCTTCTTTTTCACCGCTTTTGATAGCTTGAGCATTGTCGTCTTCCAGCAGATCCGCCACGGAATCGAGAATCTCCTTGGGACGGAACGGGTACTGCTCCAGATCATCGCGCTGAGCGATGCCGGTCAGCACCAGAACGGTATGCAGCCCTGCCTCGATACCCGCCACGACATCGGTATCCATGCGGTCACCGATCATGCCGGTACGCAAGGAGTGGGCCCCCAGCTTGTTCAGCGCCGAGCGAAACATCATCGGGTTGGGTTTGCCCACCACGTAGGGCTCGCGCTTGGTGGCGCTGGTGATCAACGCCGCTACTGCACCGGTGGCCGGCAGCGGGCCTTCCTGACTGGGGCTGGTCACATCGGGATTGGTGACAATAAAGCGGGCCCCATTGTTGATCAGACGAATGGCCCGGGTAATGGCCTCGAACGAGTAGGTGCGGGTCTCACCCAGCACGACATAGTCCGGATCGGTATCGGTCATCACAAATCCGGCCTCGTGCATCGCCGTGGTAATGCCGGCCTCGCCAATGATAAAGGCCGAACCGCCGGGCGACTGATCCTTTAAAAAGGCGGCGGTCGCCAGCGCCGAGGTCCAGAGTTGATCCTCGGGCACGTCAATACCGCTGCGCGCCAGGCGCGCACTGAGATCACGCGGGGTATAAATCGAATTATTGGTCAGTACCAGAAAGGGCTTTTTTTTCTCCCGCCATTGATTGATCAGTTCCGCAGCGCCGGGGATGGCCTTGTTTTCATGCACCAGCACGCCGTCCATATCGGTCAGCCAGCAATCAACGTCTCGCTCCATTTTCTTGCCTGTCGTCACAATACGCTCCCCCCTGATAGGTGATGATCTTCAGCATAGCGGTAGACGGCTCTTCATGCCCTTCATGGTGCATGGCCACCACGTCGGGGTGGGACCGATAGGCACGGCCAATATTGTTATATCACGTCTGTTTGATGTAGTGCTTTTGAATGGCTGAAATAGCCATAATTAAAAAACATTGTTTATTAAATGGAGGCCAGTTAAAAGCTCACGTTTCCTTTTAATAAAACGGTAACGCCGGGTTGAATGTTTAATATTTTCTTCATTTTAATGTGCGGATTTTAAGAAAATCTCTCTTGAATACTGGAACCAGTGACTGTCATCGTGGTCTTTTAACGTCAACGATTGAAAAACGAATGCGTTAATAAATCATTAATAATTTTGAGTCTTTTCTCTCAATGAATGCCCTGACCAGGTGATGTGATGTCTCTGAAAACAGCGATTCGCACCAATACAATTCTTAAAACACTCGCACAGGGTATCGAGAAGAGGGCACGACGCGGCGTGACCTTTCTCATCACCAGATATCTTCAGAAAAGTGAAAGCGTTGATGTCAAAAATCTTCAGGGCCCGTTAAAAATACTGCTGGTGCGTCCCAATTATCGAATTGGCAACGCGCTGATCATGTCGCCGGTGATCGAGACCTTTCGACAGCGTTTTCCAGACGCCAGAATTGACCTTCTCACGACCGACAGCACCCGGTCGCTGTTTCGTCATCAGCGTCTGGATCACGTTCTGACCCTCTCCCGTGATGCCATCACACGGCCATGGCGTTTTCCCGCCATGATCCGGCGCCTGCGTCAGGAGCAATACGATCTTGCCGTACAGGTAGGCCCCAGCTCGCTGACCGGACTGATCTTCGTGCGCTGTATCAATAGTCGCTACACCATGGGCAAGGGCAAGCGCGGCCAGCGCTGGTTCGATATTGAAGTCAGTGGCGATCAGGCACATGCCTACGACATTCCGCAGATGTTTTCTCAGGCACTTGAAACGCCCTGCCGTGACCGTCCGCTGATGAGGTTGAGCCACGGTGAATGCAGCATCGGACGCGGGGAGCTCGAAGAACTCGGCATCGACTTTGATGATACCGGGCGGGCAGCACCTTTCGTGGCCCTGTTTATCGGTGGCCATCTCGACAAGCGACTGCCCTTGAGTTTCTGGCAGGAAAGCATCAGGGCGCTCGCGGCCGCCGGGCAGCGACATGTGGTGTTTGTCGGGCCCGAGGAACTGCGCCATGCGCCCCTGCTTGAACAGGAAATGGCCAACAGTCGCTACGGTGCCCTTTGTCGCCCCCGGCCGCTACGAACCTTCGCGGCCATGCTGCATCATGCCCGCCATCTCATCAGCCCTGATTCCGGACCGTTGCATATCGGTGCGGCGCTGGATGTTCCGGTCATGGCGCTGGTTCAAAAGCGCAAGTCCCTGAAGTTTGTCCCGCGCGGGCCGCTGGACATCGTGCTCTGGCAGCCGAATGCTCGTCAGCTGGTGGCCGCCGTCACTTCGCCCGAGCAATATCAGGGCTGTCGGGAGATTGGCACATCCGATACCGACACGATGCAGGTCATGGCCGCTGCTCTGGCAGGCCGTTAATCGCCACCGGTATTTCCGGGGGCATCACCCGGTATGGGACGCGGCCGCCATCCTGCGGCCGCGCACGCGACGCAGTCCCAGCCAGCCATTGCCCAGAAGCGTCACCAGCGTTAACAGCCCACCATAAAGCGTGGCCTCGGGCGGGTTTTCGCCGAGCAGCCACCAGACCCACAACGTGCCAAGGATGGCCTCGATCAGATAGAACAGTGCCACTTCGGCAGAAGGTAGATAGCGGGTGGCGTTATTGATCAGGGCCGTGGCCAGCGGCATCTGGACCAGTCCCATGATGGCGAGCACGAGATAGCTGTGAGGTTCGAGTGCCAGCGGCGTGGCCATGGGCCAGGCCACCAAGGCCGTGATGATCCCGCCGCCCGCGATCAGGGGGAGGCGGTCCAGCACGGGATAGCGACGCAGCAGCGTCAGGTTGGCGCCCACGGCCATGGCGGCGCCGAGTGCGAAGGCATCGCCCAGCAGGCCTTCGCCGGTCAATGAGCCGGCAAAGACAATCACTAGCCCCAGCATGGCAAGACCGATGGCGACCCAGGTTCTCACCGCGACGTGTTCCTGCAGGAACAGCCGGGTAAAAATGGCGGCAAACAGGGGTGCCGTGCTTAAAATGACCACCACATTGGCCACGCGGGTGTGCATGACCGCCATCACGAACAAAAGCGAGATCGCCGCCAGTAGTCCGGCGGAGATCAACGAAGCGCCGCGATGGGCATTGAGCGTGGCCAGCCGTCGACGCCGGCAATAGAGCACGCCCATGATGAGCGCCATCAACGCCCCGCGCCAGAAGGCGATGTTCCAGCCATCGGTGGCCGCCAGCCGTACCAGCAGGCTGTCAAAGCTCAGGACAACGATACCTGAAGTCGCCAGTGTCAGACCGCGGGAATGCTGTGCGGTCGCATCATGGACAGCCATGTCGAATCTCCTTGAGCGCCTCGATATCGGACCGTGGTCTACGTAATGACCTGAAAGCCCGATCGCCTGCGAGTAACGGATCAAATGGTCTGACGCCTCATCCTAACCGTTACCGTTAAAGCCCCTGTTCTCGTTGCGCCGCCGGGCAGGGCATGGGCGACGTCTGAAAGCACTCTGCCGCCGCCCGGGCTTTCGGGTCAGAGCCACTGACGCCGACCCCTTGTTGATGGATGATCCGGCGCCTCGATGCGGCGCAGGCTGCAGACCGTATTGAACCAGGCCTGATTGCCGATCAATGGCTCCGGGTTGATCGGCTGCAGGGCATTGACGTTAACACCATTACCGCGCCCGCCCAGGCGCTCGTCCCACCACAGGTGATCACGTAGATCGTCGCGTTCGGGGGCCGGGCCATACGCTCTGTGGCCCAGCGCGGCTTCCTGTGCCCTTGGTCCCTGACGTGCCATGGCTGCGCGTCCGGAGACGACGTATCCCAGACTGTTGGAGATTGCGACCACCCGCGGATGAATGCCCTCGGTCACCACTACCTGCACCTGCTGGCTGCCGATCGCTTCACCGGTGCCGCGAAAGGCCTGATCTCCCCGGTCGCTGCTGCGCGGGCGGTAGGTGGTCAGTTCGACCAGATCCCCCGAGACAATGCCCAGATGCTCGGCCGTACGCGGATTGATCCACATCGGGTTGTCGTGAACGATCTCGCTGAGATACTTCTGATTGGCCGTGCGCCCCTGGGTATGCACGTTCCACTTGAAGCTGGTCAGGATGAAGCGATCCTCTGGCAGATCCACATGCGCCGGCACCGGCAGGTAGCCCGGTAGCCCGTCATGGTAAATGCCCTGTTCCCGGGCCACCTCGGCCACTTCCCGGCTGTAGATCTCAAAGCGACGTGAGGGCGTGCCGAAGCCGCGCACGGCGCGCCGTGTATCGCCCTCATTGATCATCAGCCCGATGGCCTGTTCCTTCCCCTGCGCGTCGCGCTGATGGATTGTCCCGGTATCTTCATCGATGCGCGCACCGGCAAGCTCGGCGTCACTCAGGGCCCGGCGATGCACCTCGTAGCTTTTGGGCACGTCATCGACGAAGGCGCCGTGGCGTTTCATCCATTCGAATCCATCGACCTCTTCTCCGGCGGGGATATGGCGACACTGATGGCGCACGAAGGCCTCGTGATCGCCGAATTCAAAATAGCGCGCCTGCTCCGGGCCCAGCCGACGGCCGATATCAAACAGCACGTCGGCGTAGCTGCGGGCCTCGCCGGGCGGTGCCACCATGGGCTGGCGCAGGGTGACGAAATGGCGCAGTTCGGGGCTGCTGCGGGTTTCCAGCCCCCAGCGCTCCAGATAGGTGGCATCCGGCAGGATCAGGTCGGCGTAGTGGGCCATCTCGGAATAGACCACATCGGAGCAGGCGTGAAAGGGGATCAGCGATTCATCCTTGAGCACCCCGACCGTGGTGGTGCGTCCCTCCGGCCAGTTCATCGGCGAGCTGATGGTATAGGAGAGATAGACATCCACTTTGGCACGCCCCTGGCGGATGTACTCATAAACGATCTGGCCCACCTTCATCTTCTGCCAGCGGTTGGCCAGCGGCCACTCCGGCGGATCTTCCAGATCGGTTCTGATCGCAGGTTTGGGCGGGACGGGGTCGGGCTGAGGGTAGCGCTCGGCGCGCAGTTTCTCTTCCATGCCGTAGCAGTAGCCACCAGGGCGACCCACGGAGCCGATCAGCGCGTTGAGCATCACCACGGCGCGCTCGGCGTTCATGCCGTTGTAGTGCGAGCCGGTGCCGCGATTGGTGAAGGCCACGGCGGTCGGCCTGGCGCGCGCAAAGGCCAGCGCGACCCGTTCGATATCAGCAGCGGCAAGGCCTGATTCGGTGGCTGCCCACTCGGGGGTGTAATCCTTTAAAAAATCGATGATTTCAGTGGCCGACAGATTGACGAAGTGCTCGATGAACTCCCGATCAAACTCGCCCTCGCGCATGATCACATGCGCCATGGCCAGCGCCACGGCGCCTTCGGTGCCCGGGAAGGGGGCAAACCACTCATCGCTGCGCCCGGCGGTATTGGAAAGCCTCACATCGAAGGTCACCAGCGTCGCGCCATGGTCAAAGCGGGCCTTGATCACGCGCTTGACCAGATGCAGCCCGCCCTGATGAGCCTCATAAAAGTTGGAACCGAAGTTGAGAAAGTAGCGACAGCGTTCGGCGTCGATCGATTCCCAGTCGGTGTCGCCCAGGCTCACATAGTTGGCACCGCGCTTGCTCGAGGAACACAGCGCGCGGTGATTGAGCTGCACCGGCGAGCCGATGGCGCCGAGAAAACGCTTGATCTCGGTATTGATGCGCGAGCGCCCGGCATGCAGCACCACCCGCTCGGGGTGGCCGTCATCGATGCTTTTTTGAATGCGCGTGGTAATCTCGTCATAGGCTTCCTCCCAGCTGATGCGCTGCCACAGGCCTTCGCCCCGAGCGCCTGCCCGCTTGAGCGGGTAGACCAGACGCTCGGGATAGTCATTGATGGTCGGCCCGCTCTGACCCTTGGCGCAGGTCATGTAACTGCCCATGTTGGGATCTTTCGGATTGCCGCGAATCTTGACCACCCGGTCATCAATGACAAATCCCTCGATGCCGCACACGGTCGAGCAGTTGAGTCACACGCTTTTGACGCTGCGTGCCCGGCTGTAATCGTTTTTCACCTTGCGGGGCAGCGACGGCGTCATTAGGGCGCCGCCGACGGCGGCGGCCCCCAGCGCACCACCGACACCCAGATAGATGTATTCGCCTTTTTTGAGACCGGCCAGGGCGGCAATGCCCGCCTTGATAAAGGATCGTCGTTTCATGAAAGCGCCATGTGATCTGCCAGAGAAGTCCGCCCGAAGGGGCGCATCAGCGTTCGGCCCACCGGTCGATTTCGTAATCGACCGGGTCGTGCGGTCGGCCATCGGGGAGTCGGTCTACGGCGGTCTGTGGCACCACCGTGCCCACCCCGCGATAGCGCACCTGCGGTCGGGTACCGCGTTCAGGGCGCAGGCCTTCAAGCTCGTCGCCATGACGCTTGTAAAAGCGTGCCACCGGGCTCTGATCATCGTTGATGTCACCAAAGATCAGCACATCGGCCGGGCAGGCCTCCACACAGGCCGGGGCCATCGATTGTTCAAGCCGGTGGCTGCAGAAGTCGCACTTGTCGGCAATCTTTTGTACCGGGTCGATGTGCAGTGCCCCGTAGGGACACGCCTTGAGACAGGATTCCCACTTGTCACAGGTGTCAGGGTCGATGCGTACGATGCCATCGTCCTGACGGCTGATGGCCCCTGATGGACACGCTGTCATGCAGGGGGCATCAGCGCACTGCATGCAGAGTGTCGGCAGAAAGCTGCGCCGGGTATCCGGGAAGGCCCCGTGGTCGTGATAGAGCACTCGAGTGCGAAAGACGCCCAGCTCGATATCGTTTTCGACCTTGCATGCGACCGAGCAGGCGTGACAGCCGATGCAGCGCTCAAGGTCGATGGCCATCTGCCAGTGCGGTGAGGGAGAGGTCATGAGTGATTGCCTGTCTTGAAGCGGGGTGAAGGCTCGATATGCAGGCCTTGATCATACATGACCCTAAAACAGAATAATTTAATGTAGCTGGCCGGGCCGCGGTGTCCGGCTGTTGCCAGAGCGCAAGGACTGCGACAATAAGCGATCATTCTGACCAGGAGCGTTTCATGACCGACCTTGTTCCCCTGCCCGAAAGCCTGCGCCAACAGCTGATTGGCGTGCGTGACAACGCCTACGCCCCTTATTCGAATCATCCGGTCGGAGCGCTTTTGATCAGCAATAGCGGCACCGTCTATACCGGCTGCAATGTTGAAAGCGCCAATTACAAGGGCCTTTGTGCCGAGGCCGGTGCCATCGCGGCCATGGTCGCTCACGGTGAGCGCGAGATAAAAAGCATTCATGTCATTGGTCCGGGGGATGCGCTGTGTACGCCCTGCGGCGACTGCCGTCAGCGCATTCGCGAGTTCGCCGCACCTGATACCGAAATCGTGGTGGTCAACGCGCAGGGCCAGCCCCTCAAGCGCTATGACATGGAGACCCTGTTGCCCGACTCCTTTGGGCCGGAAAATCTCGGTAAATCCTCGAAAATGGCGTAAGGCAATCCAGGCAAGGGGAGAGGACACATGCAGCGAGAGGTGGCATGGACCGGCTGGGATCATCAGGGCTGCGAGCGCCTTGAGCTGACCATTGCTCATGATGGCATCACGGCTGAAAGCCGGGTGGAAGGCTGCCATGACGGCCAGGGATATCAGTTGAGCTATCAGCTGGTGCTCGACCCGGCGTGGCGGATGCGTCAGCTGTCGGCTCGGCTGGATGATGGTCGCTCCTGTCAGCTTTCAAGCGATGGGCAGGGCCGTTGGTGGTGTCAGAAGCAGGGGCCCTTGACGGCTCTGTCTGGCTGTATCGATATCGATATTGCCGTGACCCCCTTTACCAACACGTTGCCGATTCGACGACTGGGCCTTGAACCGGGAGAATCAACAGCACTATCGGTGGTCCTGCTGTCGGTACCGTCGCTGGATATTGGCCTCATGCGGCAGCGCTATACACGTCTGTCGTCACATGGCTGGCGCTATGAAGGGCTCGGCAGCGGCTTCACGGCGACTCTGGAGGTCGATGATCAGGGGCTGGTACTGGATTATCCCGACACTTTCCGACGACAACGCAGGGCTGATCCTGCCTTTTGATTCAGTCAGTTGCGATTAATATTGGAATTGAAAAACAGTGTTGTACAAGTTGTGCTGATTCCGGGTGAGGTTTTGGCCTGTCGTCATTCAAATGTCATCAAAAAGCAGGCTGAAAAGTGTTGTCAGGCCCGGAATTGACGGTTACAAAAAATTATAATGTACAAGCCTTGTACATTGCCCGGCGCTATGCCAGAGTGTGTTTACACGGTCAGCAGGGACGCTGACCCGGGATCAACAGGGACGCTGACCCGGGATCAACAGGGACGCTGACCCGGGATCAACAGGGACGCTGACCCGGGATCAACAGGGACGCTGACCCGGGATCAACAGGGACGCTGACCCGGGATCAACAGGGACGCTGACCCGGGATCAACAGGGACGCTGACCCGGGATCAACAGGGACGCTGACCCGGGATCAACAGGGACGCTGACCCGGGATCAACAGGGACGTTGATCCGGGATCAACAGGGACGTTGATCCGAATGGCGAGGAACGCCACGGCAGGGATTGCCGCAGTGATCGGCCAGGATGGCCAGAGCAAGGATTGCAACACTTACCGGCCAGGAAGGCCGGTCACATGACCAGGGAAGGACTCAAGCCATGACACATTTCATCTCCTGCACGCGCTGTGGTCACGACCAGAATACTCCGATGGATACCTGCAACGAGTGGGACGAGATCACCTGCTCCGAGTGTGGCGAGTTTCTGGACACGGTAGGTCACTGGAATGATCTCCATTCTCCGTCCTTTGCCATGCAGACGCTGAACAAGTCCAGAACCCTGACGCTCATGATGGCCCGCGAAAGCCGCCCCATCAATGACCAGCAGATCGGTCAGCGCGCCTCCGCCTGATCCACGGTAGCTGCTGCAGAACATGATAAAATGCCGCTTCTCTGAAGCGGCATTTTTTATGGCTGCTGATCCGCGCCACACTCCCTGGCGGATGCCTTTTATGTCCACGCCCTGATCATTGCCGTATCAAGGCACCTCCCTGAAAGAAGGAATGCCCGGCGCTGAACCGGGCACTTTTGAAAACGGTGGTGACAGCCGTCAGGGTGCGGACTAGAAAATGACCGGCAGTATCACCAGTACAAGTCCCAGAAGGCTTATTCCCCAGACCATCGAGCGCACGTAGGGAATGCCCATGGCGTAGAGGGGAACATAGACGATACGGGCCAGAAAATAGAGCCAGGCGCCCCAGGCCGTCATCGCCCCTTCCTGTCCACCCACATGTGCGATCAGGATGGCGCCGATAAACAGTGGCAGGGTCTCGAACAGGTTTTTCTGGGCCCGAAACAGCCGTCCGGTCACCACGCCCATCGGAGGGCCTTCCTTGTCGCGCGGTCCGGCGTTGTAATCAAGGCCGGTCTCGCGATTGCGATACATCGCCGGCAGCATGATCTGGATGATGGCCAGCACCAGCGTCCAGCCCAGCAGATAGAGTTCCATGGTCATGCGCGACTCCCGAGGTGATTCATAGGACAGTGTCTCTTCAAGAGTAGCAGGCCTGTGGTATCGCAAGGCTTTCATGGCGAGAAAGCGCATGACGCTCTATTCGTTTTAAACGAAGATGAGGATCTTCCATGCATCATGTCTGATCTAATGGTGTGATGTCGTGATAGGGTTCGAGACCGGCATGGGATCCCTGCCATGAAAAGGGCGCCAGCGGCCGGCGACATTGCAGATCAATGCATTCACAAGGAGGAGACATCATGACCGAGATTACGGAAAGGGCGGGCGGCTGTCTGTGCGGGCAGGTCCGGTTTATGGTACGACACGGTGGTGAAGTGCACGTCTGCCACTGCTCCCTGTGTCGCAAGGCCACGGGCGGACCCATGCTGGCCGTGATCTGTGAGGGAAAACCGGTCTTTGATGATGGCTCGCCGGTCGGCATCTATCACTCCTCCGAGCAGGGCGAGCGCGGTTTTTGCCTGCGCTGTGGGAGTCAGCTCTATTTTCGCCACACCCCGGACAACGCCTATGCGTTCACGGCGGGCACCTTTGATGATCAGTCCCTGATGGTGATGACCGAAGAGATCTATCTTCAGGACAAACCCGGCTTTTACGACTTTGCCAATGAAACGCGGCGCTATGCTCAGGATGTGGGCAGCACGCTCGTGCCTCGCGAGAGCTAGCCTTACAGTCGCCGAATCGGCGTACCCGAAAGCCAGGCCTCGATATTTTCGATGGCCTGTCCAAACCAGACGCGGTAGTTGGTATCGCTGACGTACCCCAGGTGTGGCGTGGCCAGCACGCTGGGCAATCGTCGCAGGGGATGATCAGGCGGGAGGGGCTCCTGTTCGAAAACATCCAGTCCCGCGCCGGCAATCCGGCCTTCCTCGAGCACCTCAAGCAGTGCGGTCTGATCGACGATGGCCGCGCGTGAGGTGTTGATCAAAAGCGAGGTGGGCGGCATCCATTCGAGCGCTTCCCGGCTGATCAAATGATGGGTGCGCGCGCTCAGCACCAGGTGAATCGAGACGATATCGCTGGTGCTCATCAGCGTCTTCAGGGAGTCGGCATACGTAACGCCTGCCTCCTCGCAGCGTGCCGGCGTCAGATGCTCGCTCCAGGCCATCACCTCCATATCGAAGGCCTGCGCGATGCGCGCCATGCGTGTGCCGATCTTGCCAAGCCCGACAATGCCCAGTGTGCGGCCTGCCAGCGTCGTGCCAACCGTACTCTGCCACGGGCCATTGGTGGTGAAATGATGATGCTCGGCGGGTAGGTGGCGTGCCAGTCCCAGAATCAGTGCCCAGGCAAGCTCGGTGGGCGGTGCTGGATGGCTGTCGGTGCCGCAGACCGTGATGCCTCGCTCGCGCGCTGTCTCAATATCGATGGCGGCGTTGCGCATTCCTGAAGTGATCAAAAGCTTCAGTTGCGGCAGGCGGGACAGCAGTGTCGCCGGGAAGGGCGTGCGCTCGCGCATGATGACAATCACGTCAAACCCGACCAGCCGTTCGACGAGCGCGTTCTCATCATCAAGGTGATCGTGAAAGGGTGTGATGGCGACACGCCCCTCGAGGCGCGACCAGTCGGCCATGGTCAGCGCCGCATTCTGGTAGTCATCAATGATGGCACAGCGCATGTGTGACCCTCCCCTGCAGTGACCGTTGACCGGCTGGCGCCTACTGGCGCGCGCGGCGCATCGGCATGTTATCGATGGTATCGAACAGCTGACGCGGATCCACAAAGCCTTCCTGCTGCACCTTTTTACCGCCATCCTTGCCGACCAGCACCGTGGTCAGCGGCCCCCGGGCGTTCACCCCAAGAGCATCCAGCAGCGCATCGGTTTCGATCTCGGTCAGCGCCTGGCCATCCTTGCTGCCGTCGCCGTTTTCCACGGTGTAGAGCACCATCTCGCGATCGTTAAAGGCGTCGCGCTGCGTTTCGATGATGCCGCGCATGCGCTCATAGTCCGGGTTGTCCGCACTCGGGGTTACCATGATCAGCGGGCGCGACTGCCACTTGTCGGCCAGCAGCGGATTGGCGGCCGGGTTGATCTCGCCTGCCTGCGCGCCACCGCCCGTCAGGGCGGCGGCCAGCAGGGCCGGCATGATCCACTGTTTCATCATCTGCTCCTTGATCAAACGTTGACAGGCATGCTTTCCAGCATAGCCTCCGGCATGATGATCATCACCCCGTCTTGTTCAATACCCAGGATTTTGCCATGCAGCTGCGCTTTCTGGGCACCTCGGCCGGTGTCCCTACCAGAGCCCGTAACGTCAGTGCGCTCGCCCTGATTCCGGAAAGACAGCGTCGCTGGATGCTCATTGACTGCGGCGAAGGTACCCAGCATCAGCTGATGCGCACGCCCCTGAGCGCGGCACGCCTTGAAGCAGTATTGATCACCCATGTTCACGGTGATCACTGCTATGGTCTCCCCGGACTGCTGGCCAGTGCCTCGATGGCCGGGCGCCGGGCACCGCTGACTCTCGTGGGGCCGCCGGCCGTGCGTGAATATATCGAGGCAATAAAGGCTACCACTGGACTGTTTTTCGATTTCGAGCTGATCCACGTCGAGGCTTCAACGCTGGTCGAGGCGCCCTTGAAACTTGCCGATGTCATCGTGCGCGCCACGCCGCTGTCTCATGGCGTCGAGTGTTACGCCTATGCGTTTGAAGAGCGCCATGTCGAAGCCGGGCTGAATGTCGGGAAGCTCCGGGCGGAAGGCGTGACGGCCGGTCCGCTATGGGGCCGTCTTCAGCGCGGTGAAACGGTCATCGATGAGCAGGGACGCAAGCTGAGCGGCGCTGACTATCAATTACCTTCGCGTGACGCGCGTCGGCTGGTGGTGGCCGGTGACAACGACACGCCCGATCTGCTGGCTGAGCTCTGTCAGGGCGCGGACGTCCTGGTGCATGAAGCGACCTATACCGAGGCGGTGATCGAGCGTCAGGGCACCGACCACGGCCACAGCAGTGCTGCCCGCATTGGTACCTTTGCGGCCGAGGCGGGGATTTCCGGACTTATCCTGACGCACTTCAGCCCGCGCTATGTCAGTCGCCCGGGGGGCGCACTGTATTGACGAGATCGAGCAGGAGGCGCGCGGCCACTTTAACGCCACGTTGATGCTGGCCGAGGATCTGGCCGTGTTTGAACTGTCGCGGGACCATGGGCTGCATCGATGTGAATAAGGGCATGCCCGGCTACAATGGGGCTTACGCGTTCTTTCATGATTTGCAGGAGCCCTGATGCCCCGTCGTCGACTGATCATTGCCATTACCGGTGCCACAGGCTTTGTCTACGGCGCGCGCGCCCTGGAGCTGCTCAGGCCGCTTGAGATCGAGACCCATCTGGTGGTGTCCAAATCCGCCGAGCTGACCCGTCGCTATGAGACCGGCATCAGCCGCGATCAACTGTTTGCGCTGGCCGATGAGGTCCATCCGGTCGGCGATATCGGTGCTTCCTTGGCTTCCGGCTCCTTTAAAACGCTCGGCATGCTGGTGGCCCCCTGTTCGATCAAGACCATGTCGGAAATCGCCACCGGCACGACCACCAATCTGATCTCGCGCGCCGCCGATGTGGTGCTCAAGGAGCGCCGTCGGCTGGTGTTGATGCTGCGCGAAACGCCGCTGCATCTGGGGCATCTGCGCACCATGACGACCCTGACCGAAATGGGTGCCATCCTGTTTCCGCCGGTGCCGGCCTTTTACGCCCGGCCGACCACAATCGAGGAGATGGTCGATCACAGCGTGGCGCGCGCGCTGGATCTCTTTGATATCGAGATCGACGGCATGCCGCGCTGGGGCGAAAACCTTCACCCGCCGGGCAGGGCCCGATGATCAGGGGCCACGTTTGAAGCAGCTCGTCGCCACGGGCAGGGCACAACGATCAGGGAGTTTGTCCATGAACACTTTTCTGCGCGCCACGTGTCTGGCAGGTGCTGTCATGCTGGCAGGCTGCGCGAGCGGCGGCGATCCTGAGCCAGCCTCAAACCGCGGTGATATCGCGGCGGCAGCAGCCGGTGATCTGACCAGCATTCGCTATGAGGTCGGGCCCTGCCATGGGTTTTGCCCGGTCTACTCCGTTGAGGTTCGCGCCGATGGCACCACCACGTTTATCGGTCAACAGCATACGCAGGCCAGGGGCAGGCAGGTCCGTCAAAACGACGCGCAGGCGTTTTCCCGGCTTCAGCAGGCTCTGGCCCCATGGCAGCCGATGATGGATCAGTCACGCGAATCCGACGACTGCGGGCCGCGCGTGACGGACATGTCGCATTACACCGTGACCTGGATCTGGCATAACGGGCATCGGGCAACGCTTTTACACGACGGCGGCTGCCGCTCGGCGCGTGCACGGTCGCTGACACATCTGCTTGGCGACAGGATGCCTCAAACCCTTGGCATCTCGAACTGGATCGAGACGCCCTCATCAGACGCGATGGAAGTGCCGGCCAACTGATGCGAAAGAAATCCGATCTGCCGACCAAAACCTGCCCGGTGTGTGGTCTTCCCTTTACCTGGCGCAAGAAGTGGGCGCGCAACTGGGACAGCGTGATCTACTGCTCCGAACGATGTCGGCGCTCGAAGTCATGACGCCGTTATCAGAGTGTCATCACCGTGACATCCGCGCTCGACATGCTGCGCCTGACAGATGCTATCCACGGTCACGGAGTAATGCTCATGCTGGGTCTGACATCACGGGAAATGGAACGGCTCAAACAGCGCGATATTCATCCGGTCTGCGTTGAAGGCAGTGACTGCCTGATCAGAATGCACGGTCGGCTTGTGCGTTGTACCCCTCACGATCTGCATCGGCTGGCGGCCCCTTCCCTGCGTGAGCGCATGCGCGGCCAGATCAACCGACGCTCGAGTGCCTGAATATCCCGGCAGGATAAACGTGGGCAAGGTCCGGTCTGGCCCTGGTCTTTCATTTCTGACGGTGATTTCTTTTACAGGCCATCTCATCTGAAGGTATGAACGCAAGGTTCAGAAGACTAAAGTAGCGGCCGATAGATAAGCTCTATTATTAGACATTTCTCAAATAATTGCTGTCAGTCAACGGCCGCGGCTCTGGTACTTCTTTTCATGCGAACCAAGGGTTATCTCCTTCGTCAGGGGCTTGCGCTCTTTGCCGCCACGCTTGTGATCCTCTTTTTGATTGCCGTGACCTGGGAGTTCTGGCTGGAGGTACCGGCCTTCAAGTGGTTGGGCTGGGGCAAGCCGCCGGATCTCGATACTGCCTCGCGCTGGCGCTTTATTCTGACCTGTACCGGATTTGCCGCCGTGGCCATGGTCGTGCCATGGATACTCTCCCTTCGGCTGATCTGGCGGCTGCGTCACCGCTATCGCCATCTGCTGGCCGCCCGAGCGCACGGCTATCATCTGGCCCGGCACGATGCCCTGACCGATCTCATGAATCGCCCCCATTTCATGACCCTGCTGCATGCCCGGCTCAGCCCGATGCTTGAGCAGACCGCGCTGCTGGTCATCGACCTTGATCACTTTCAGGCCATCAATGATGCCCATGGCAACACGGCGGGAGATTATGCCCTGCGCCGTATTGCCGGGCGACTGAACAGTGTGCGCGCCGTTGGCGACCCGCTGCTGGGGCGACTGGGAGGCGACGAATTCGTGGTGGCGTTGACCGGTGCGCTGACCCGGCGCGAGATTCTTGACCAGGCGCAGGCATTACAGGGGCTGGTGCGACAGCCGCTGGTCTGTGGCCATCGACGCGAAATACTGGAAACCACCATCGGCATCGCCGTCGCCCCCCTCAACGCCACCTCGGCCGATCAACTGCTGGCCGCGGCCTATAGCGCCATGCACAAGGCCAAGTGCAGTGGCGAGCGGATACGGCTGCAGGACACCTTCCTGCCCGAAGCCAAACAGTCGGATGCCCGTCACGCCCAGCGCCTCAGACAGGCACTGGATGACGGCGAGATCGTGCCCTTTTATCAACCGGTCGTGGCGCTTGAAAGCCGTGAGACGGTCGGTGTCGAGATGCTGGCCCGCTGGCAGCATCCCGAGCGCGGGCTGGTCCCGCCGGATGAGTTCATCCCGCTGATTGAACGCCTGGGGTTGATGCCGGAGATGACCCGCCACCTGCTGGACTGCGCCATACAGGATGCCCGGCAGTGGCCGGGTCACTGCTTTCTGGCGATCAATATCACGGCCTCGTATCTGGAAGATGAAACGTTTGTGCCGCAGATGGCCTCACTGCTTGAGCGTCACGCGTTTCCGGCCGATCGTCTGGAGGTCGAAATTACCGAAAACGTGCTGATCGAGCGGCTGGACATCGTTCAACAGAACCTGAATCGGCTACATGACATGGGCGTGCACGTATCGCTGGATGATTTCGGAACCGGCTATTCGGGGCTTTATCACCTGGCGCGGCTGGATGTCGACAAGATCAAGATCGATCGCTCCTTTTTCAATGCAGAAGAGATTCGTCAGGACAATCTGGTGCGCATGATCATTGCCATGGGCCGGTCGCTGGGTATGGCGGTCGTGGCCGAAGGCATCGAGGATGAGCGCCTGGCCGAGCGTCTGGTACGACAGGGTTGCCACCTGGGACAGGGCTATCTCTTTGGTCGACCGATGCCGGCCCAGGCCCTGCGACAGCATCTTCTGGAACGTCATCCACCTGCGACCGACGTTCGGGGCCATCTCTGCCAGGCTACAGATATCACGCCTCAGGGAGCTCACCATGACTGCTCGCAACCATGAACGGACCGGCCTTCGCGACATGCGCCGCTTGATTGAACCCGCAGCCACGGCACGGGCCGAACCGCCTGAGGCCCATACCGCCACCGTGGAGGCACTGGCATCCCGCGAGGGCTATGACGCCGATTTTTTGAAAGACATGCCGGTGGCCCTGCCGATGCCTTCCGGGGTACTGGCCGAAGACGTCACGCCGGTGCCCGGCCGCGAGGATGGCCGGCTCGATTACACCCATTTTTCGCTGGTGATGTCGAAAAGCCGAAGGCTTGCCCTGTTCACGGCAGTCAACATTGATGGTGGCGCGCTGGTCAGTGTTCCCCGTGGCAGCGATCACTGGCGCTTTGATCCACGGATCGACGACGACCTGCAGGCCGGTCCTGATCTCTATAGCCACAATCCACTCGATCGAGGTCATCTGGTGCGTCGCACGGCGGCCAACTGGGGAGACAACGCCCGGCAGGCCAATGACGATACCTTTCACTTCACCAACGCCACACCGCAGATGGCAGGCTTCAACCAGCAGACCTGGCTTGGGCTTGAGGATTATCTGCTGGACAATGCCCGCGCCGATCGCCAGCGCATCACGGTCTTCTCCGGCCCCGTTCTTGATCCTGACGACCGGGTGTATCGCGGCTTTCAGATCCCTGAGGCCTACTGGAAGGTGGTGGCCTTTGCAGGTGAAGACGGTCGGCCTTCGGCCACGGCCTACATGATCGAACAGAGCGATGCGCTGGATCAGCTTGGCTTCATGTTTGGCCAGTACAAGACCTGGCAGCGTAGCGTGGCCCGCATCGAGGCCCTGACCGGACTGGATTTCGGAACGTTGAGTACTTTTGACGGCTTCTCCAGTGAGGAGCGCGAGACCGGCGTTCGTATCGAGGCTGAAATCCGTGGGCCGGAAGATATCCGGGTATAACGACGGTAGGTGTTGCAAGCGAGGGAGGGGAAATGGCACGCGCATCGCATGACATGCACTTCTGGCGTCATCCGGATCTGCCGTGGCTGGAAGCGCGTCTGACCCGGAATGCCCGAGCAGTGCGCTATGCCCGTCACAGCCATGACACCCTGTCGCTGGGCGCCGTACTGGGCGGGCAGAGCCACTATGAGTACTGCCATGAGAGGGTCGAGCATATCGTCCCGGTCTCACGGGGCAGCGTGGTGGCCATGAATCCGGGCGAGGTGCACGCCTGCAACCCGAGCGATGGCCTTCCCTGGTCCTATTTCATGCTCTATATCATCCGCACTGGTTGGCGGCGCGTCAGACGCATGGTGTGGAGGGCTTTCAGCCGCTGGCTCGGCGCATCAGTCGCGACCCGTCGCTTTATCAGGCGTTTTTTGAGCTGGCCGAAGGATTTTTCGATTCAGATCGGTCGCCGCAGGCTGGCGAGATCGAAGGTGTAATCGATCAGGCCCTCGAGGTGCTGGGTACAGCGCCGCACATCGAGTCAGGTGAAAGCGAGATGACCGCTCGCGCCGCGGCGTTTATCCGTACGAACTGTCTATCGCCCCTGAGCCTTGAGCAGGTGGCCCACGCGGCGGGATGCTCGCGGTTTACCCTCATCCGGGGCTTTCGCCGTGACTACGGCATCACGCCCCACGCCTTTTTGATCGATTGTCGCATTCGCTGGGGCCAGCGTGCGCTCAGGCGCGGCGCGGATATCGCCGAAACGGCGCTGAACTGCCATTTCGCCGATCAGGCGCATTTTCAGCGCACCTTCAAACGTCTGACGGCGGCAACGCCCCGGCAGTATCGCCAAGCGACATCAGGGCCATGGCCGCGGCACTGGCCACCAGAAGTGCTGCCATGATCCGGTTGAGCCGGCGCAGATGGTGCGCCTGAGTCAGTCGTGCCCCGAGCCAGCCTCCCATCACTGCCCAGACGCTGATGCTGGCATAGCACAGGATAAAAAAGATGATGGCCAGTACAGCGATTCCGGTGCCATCCCGGGTATAGGCACTCACGGCCGCGGCAGACGCCACCCACGCCTTGGGATTGAGCCACTGCATCAGCGCGCCCTGCCAGAACGAGGGCGCTGCTGCGGGCTCGGCGTGCGCGTCGTGAGCCTTTGACATCGCAAGCATCGCGGCCATGTAAAGCAAAAAGGCAACGCCACCCCAGCGCAGTACCACACCGGCCAGTGGCACCTGCTCAAACAGCGACTGAAGCCCCAGCCCGACCAGCACCAGCAGCAGGGTGAAACCGATGGTGGCGCCGGTGATGTGGCCAAGGCTTTGCCGGACACCGTGGTTGAGCCCGGCACTCAATGCCACGATGTTGACAGGGCCGGGGGTGAGCGAGGCCGCCAGCGCAAAGGCGGCCATGGAGAACAGCAGGGCAGATGACAAGGGAAACACTCTGAAATCAACAACGGCTTTCAGCTTGCGCCTGGTCAGAAGGGATGTATTGAACAATATTGCCTGATGCCTGCGGTCCTGAAGGTGCATGCCCTGGGGTAAACCAAGGTCTGGATTGCCGGTGCAGTAGGGAAGGCCAATGCTTGAGGTTTTCCTTTCCCGGAGGGCATGGCATGGATGGGCAATCAAACGGTGCAGACAGCGTATTGACCGACGAGATGCGTCGCCGCCTTCTCAAGGGCATGGGAATGGCGGCCGGTGCCGCGGCGTTTTACCCGCTGTTGTCGGCATCAAGTGCCGCGATGGCCGCCTCCAATGGCAATGGCGCGCAATACGTCTACGTCGGTACCTATACCGGCCCCAACACCGCGCCGGGCGGTGTGGCGCCCAGCCAGGCAAAGGGGATTTATGTGTTTCGCATGGACCCGGCGCAGGGCGGGCTCACCCCGGTGCAGGTCATGGCGGCCGAAAATCCCTCCTTTCTGGCCCTGTCACCTGATGGCCGTTACCTCTACAGCGTCAATGAACTCGGGCCCGATGATGATGGCAGGCCGCAGGGACGCGTCAGCGCCTATCGCATCGATCCGAAAAACGGTGAGCTTGCCTTTATCAATACCCGGCCAACGCAGGGCAGCTGGACCTGTCACTGCTCGGTCCATCCCTCCGGCCGCTATCTGTTTGCCGCCAACTACGGCACCGGTAGTTTCTCGGTCTTTCCGCTGGGGGCTAACGGCGACATTGAAGAGATGAGCGATCTGGTCGAATCGCCCCGCAATGGGCTGGGGCCGGATGGTGTGCGTCAGGAAGGCGCGCACGCGCACATGATGATCACGGGACCGGGAGCGCATCACGTGTTCGGGGTCGATCTGGGCGCGGATCGGGTGCTGGCGTTCACGCTTGATATGGACAGCGGCAGGCTCTCCCCCGGGCCGGTGCCCTATGCCAATGTGGCCTCGGGCAACGGCTGTCGGCATATGGTCTTTCATCCGCAAAAACCCTTTGCCTACGTGCTCAACGAGCTGTCCTCCACGGTGGATGTTTTTGACTTCTATCCCGAACGCGGCAGTTTCATTCAAACGCAATCGTTGTCGACCCTGCCGGCTGACAGCGAGTTCGGCCGTCCGGTATTCAACCCTGACAACCCGGGCGAAGTGCCCGGCGGCAGCAACACGACCGCCGAGCTTCGCATCCATCCGCAGGGGCATGCGCTCTACGCCACCAATCGCGGTATGAACAGCATCGCCATATTTCGTATCGATGACGAGAGCGGACAGCTGGTCAACACCGGCTGGGTCTCCAGCGGCGGTGAGATTCCGCGCGGCATGAATCTCGACGCATCCGGTCGCTTTCTCTATGTCGGCAACCAGAACAGCGACACCATCAAGGTGTTTGGCATTGATCCGCAAAGCGGTGCGCTGGAAGGCCCTGTACACACGGTCAATTCCCCCGTGCCGGTCGATTTTGCCTTCACGGCCGTCAGCGGTTGATCGCACGGGAAAGGGCGCCGCTGACACCAGCGGCGTCCAGCCGGTTTTAGCCGCGGCAAAGTTCAAGCATCAGGGCAATTCTGGCCTTCACCGGTGAAAGCGCCGTCATGATCAAAAAGGGAGCATCCGGCGTAGGGAGCAGCCGCCCCTCCTGGCAGCGCGCGGCCACCCGCACCTCGATGCCGGCACTCCGGGCCCGCTGGGCGGCCTGCTCAAGGTCGCGATGAAGACTGGCGTTGCCGGTCGCGCCCAGCACGATGCCCGCTACCGGCTTTGAGGCGCCGCTTTCTCGTTCCTGCACCAGCAGATCGATCAGCGCGCCGCTGGCGCCGGCATGACTGAGTACAATTTCGACCCGCGGCCAGTGCTCGGCGTCAGGCAGAATCCCCTGATCACTGCCTTCCGGCCGCGGCCAGGCGCGTACCTGACGCACGCTTTCTTCTTCAACGTAGCCGATGGGGCCGCTGTCGCCCGAGGAGAACGCCTTCAGGCGATAGGGGTGGTCCTTGCGCACATCAAGCGCACTGTGGATCTCTCCGGCACAGACCACCGTGACGCCAGTGGCCTCGGGGGTGGCCGCCACGGCCAGCGCGTCGCGCAGATTCTGTGGGCCGTCCGGCATGCGGGCAGTGGCCGGGCGCATGGCGCAGGCCATCACCACCGGCTTGTCGCTGGAGAGCACCGAGTGCAGGAAAAACGCCGTCTCCTCGATGGTATCGGTGCCGTGGGTGATGACCAGTCCCGCGACATCCTCCTGGGCCAGCCAGTGCTGACAGCGCTCATGAAGGGTCTGCCAGGTGGCGGTATCCATGTCCTTGCTGTCGAGCTGGGCCACCTGCTCGGCATGCAGGGTGAAACCGTCAGGCGCGGCGATGCCTCCCAGAAGGTCTTCTACCGAGACCGTGCCGGCGGTGTAGCCAAGATTGGCGCCAGCATTTGATGAGGAACCGGCAATGGTGCCGCCGGTGCCGAGCACTACAAGGCGGCGTGCGCCTGCTGTTGAAGAGGGTGTCATGAAAGCTGCTCCCTGATGGCGGGTCATCAAAAATTACCAGCCGTAAAAACGTGGCCAGATATCGATACTGTTGTCATGGGCCAGGGCGGCGTAGTGCGGATGCTGCGCCCCGGTGGCACATGCGTGGTTGGGCAGAATACGCAGACGCGTGCCGATGGGAAAACGATTCCTGATGTCGTGATCGGTCTCGCCAGCGTGAGACAGGATGCCGTGCTCTTGGTTGGCACCGCTCAGGATATAGCCTTCAAGCACCGTGCCGTCCTCGGTGCAGACCTGACCGAAACCGAAATCATGCGTCTGTTTCTGTGTGCCGCGGTCGCGACTCATCGCCATCCAGCCGGCATCGACAATGGCCCAGCCCTTTTCCTCCTGATGACCGATCACGGTGGTGATGACGCTCAGCGCGATGTCATCAAGTGCGCATACGCCCACGTTGTGCATGACCAGGTCAAACAGCGCATAGACGCCGGCACGCACTTCCGTAACGCCCTTGAGATGCTCGGCGCTCAGGGCAGTGGGCGTCGAGCCCACGCTGACCACCGGACAGGAAAATCCGGCCTCGCGCAGCCGCTGTGCGGCTTTGACGGCGCCGGCACGCTCCTGCTCGGCGATGGCTCGCAGCGCCTCCGGGGTGTGATAGTCATAGCTGGAGCCGGCATGGGTCATGACCCCGCCCATGGTCATGCCGCTTTCCTGCAGGATGCGAGCAATCGTTAGAAGGGTTTCGTCGTCGGGCTTGATGCCGCTGCGATGCCCGTCGGTATCGATCTCGATCCAGACCTCGAAGGTGGCGTTAAACGTCTTTCCAAAGTCATCGAGCGCGTGAGCAGTGTCGACATTATCCACGATGAGTTTCAGATCACAGCCACGCTGACACAGGGCAAGTGCCCGCGGGAGCTTGTCGATCGAGATGCCCACGGCGTACAGGATGTCGGTGATACCGGCGGCGAAAAACTGCTCGGCCTCCTTGAGGGTCGACACCGTAATGCCGCGGGCGCCGGCGGCCATCTGTGCCTGCGTCACGCTTATACACTTGGCTGTCTTGACGTGGGGTCGAAAGGTGACCCCGAAGGCATCCATGCGGGCCTGCATATGCTCGATATTGCGTTGCATGCGCTGAACATCGATCAGGGCGGCGGGGGTCTCGATAGTGTGCAGGGAAGTCGTCATGGCAGGCAGCAATCCGGGTTGAAAGTGTTTATTGACAATTTGTATAAAAATAAACAAAGTGTCAAAAATCAAGGGGCAGTACCTACCATGACATCGAAAACGCCGGAGCAACGGTGGTTGCTCGAACAGCTTCAGCAGGTCGCCGAAGGGGTCGCCCGGACCTTCGCCCCCTTTTGCGAGGTGGTCGTCCACGACCTTTTGGACCCTTCGCATGCCGTGCTGGCGATCCATAACAATCTTTCCGGCCGAGAGCCCGGCGATCCGGCCACCGAACTGGGGCTGGCCAGAATTCAGGATGCCGATATTGATCAGGTGATTGCCAACTATCCCAATCACTTTTCCGATGGGCGTCAGGTCAAGAGTACGTCGGTCGGCATCAAGGACAGCGATGGGCGCTACATCGCCGCGCTGTGCATGAACATCGATCTCAGTGTGTTTCAGGGCTTTCAGGGTATGCTGAACCAGTTCGTTGATCTGCCGGGCGCAGCTCCCGCGCAGGAGACGCTGGACCCCGTAGGCGCCGACGCCATCCGGGCGCGCATTGATCAGTTCGCCGCGCGCATGGCCACCACGCCAAGGGCGCTCAAGGCAGTAGATCGACGGGTGCTGGTCAAGGAGTTGAAGTCGGCCGGCCTGCTGGAAGTGCGCCGGGCGATGGAAATTGTTGCCGGCCATCTGGGGGTGTCACGCGCCTCGGTCTATGGCTATGCAAGGTAGTGTCTGGCGCGGAGGGCGCTGGAAGGGTCTGCGTGATGAACGCGGGCATTAAACGGTCTGGTCCGGCCGCCTGGCCGAGAAAGGAGCTCCATGAATCATCATCCCACCTTTGAAGATGTAGTGGCTGCATCAAAACGACTTGAAGGCCAGGCGCGTCGCACGCCGGTCATGACCTCGCGTACCGTTGACGAGATGCTGGACGCACGGGTCTTTTTCAAATGTGAAAACTTTCAGCGCTCGGGGGCCTTCAAGTTTCGCGGCGCCTTCAATGCGCTGTCACAATTTACGCCCGAGCAGAAGCGTGCCGGCGTGGTAGCGTTCTCTTCCGGTAACCATGCCCAGGCCATTGCCCTGTCTGCCAGGCTGCTTGGCATTCCGGCCACCATTGTCATGCCCGAGGACGCCCCGAAAGCCAAGGTGGCGGCCACGAAGGGTTATGGTGGCAACGTGGTGATGTATGATCGCTACACCGAGGATCGCGAGCAGATTGGCCGCGAGCTGGCCGAAACACACGGCCTGACGTTGATCCCGCCCTATGATCACCCCGATGTTCTGGCCGGTCAGGGCACGGCCGCCATGGAACTTTTTGAAGAGACCGGCCCGCTGGATGCGCTGTTTGTGTGTCTGGGCGGTGGTGGTCTGCTGTCGGGCTCTGCGCTGGCAGCGCGTTCGATGTCGCCCGGGTGCCGGATCTATGGCGTCGAGCCCCAGGCGGGCAACGATGGGCAGCAATCATTTCGCAGCGGTCGGATCGTTCACATCGACACGCCTCGCACCATTGCCGATGGCGCGCAGACCCAGCATCTGGGGCAGATCACCTTTCCCATCATTCAGCGCGATGTCGACGACATTCTGACTGCTTCAGACAGCGAACTCATTGAGTGCATGGCGTTTCTGGCCGAGCGAATGAAGCTGGTCGTCGAGCCAACCGGTTGCCTTGGCTTCGCCGCAGCGCGGCAGATGAAAGAGGAACTGCAGGGCAGACGTGTCGGCATCATTATCAGCGGCGGCAACGTCGACATGGCGCGCTATACCAGCCTGCTGAGCGGCTGATCCTCCAGCAGCGCTTCCCTCCGACGGCTCGCCACCGAGCCGTCCATGTTATCCCTTGTCACGCGCAATGCCCGCGATCAAAAAATGCGCCGATCAATACCGAGCGTATCCATCAGGCGCGTGGCGATCTCCTCGACCGAATAGTTGGTGGTGTCCAGATAGGGAATACGCAGCCGACGATAGAGGGCCTCGACTTCGGAAAGCTCCAGTCGACACTGTCTGAGCGAGGCATAGGTGCTGGCGGTGCGCCGTTCGTTGCGGATGGCGGCGAGCCGGTCGGCATTGATGGTCAATCCGAACAGCTTGCCGCGCTGCTCTCGAAGGGCCGGTGGCAGTGCCAGGCGGTCCATGTCATCGGCAATGAAGGGGTAGTTGGCCACCCGCAGACCAAACTGCATGGCCAGATAAAGGCTGGTGGGCGTTTTGCCACAGCGTGAGACGCCGATCAGGATCACCTGGGCCTGCTCGAGATGACGCAGCGACAGGCCATCATCGTGCGCCAGCGCATAGTCGATCGCTGCAATGCGCTCGTCATAGCGGGCCACATTGCGCTGATTGAGCCCGTGAGTGCGGTGCAGCGTGGGATGCGGTGCCATGTTGAGCTCTTCGCTGAGCGGGGCGATGACGGATTCGATCACGTCATGGCAGAAGCCGTGACTCGACAGGATGATCTGGCGAATTTCATCACTGACGATCGAGTAAAAGACGATGGGTCGCTCACCGGTCTCGGCAAAGAGCCGGTCAATACGATCACGAATTTCGATCGCGCGCTCGCGAGTGTCGACGAAGGGCCAGGTGCGCTGGGTAAATTCCGTATCAAACTGGGAGAGAACGGCATGTCCCAGCACTTCCATGGTAATGGCCGTGCCATCGGAAATATAAAACACTGTTTTTGGCATAAGGCCCTCTCTTCCCGACATAAAAAGACACGATTTATCAGGCATTAAACCACGGTAATGGCCAAAATGTTGCAATGCCATTGCGACCTTATTTGTCAAATTTGCGCACGCACTACAAACCATGTAGTGATTTTTTGTACTCTGTTTATTTTGATATTGTTTTTCATATTCAATAAGTTGAACTGCATTGTTCATACTTTATGTTAATGCATTGTAGTAGTCTTTCAAAATGCTCCTGGCCTTAAAACTTGTCATGAAGGCTATGGCAGGTCGAAAAAAATGATTACGCTCTGCTCGACTGTCATGGGACAGAAGAATTTGAAAAACGTCGTTTTTATGTGGTCGTGCGATGCATCGACACGCCCCGGGCGACGTTTTTTTACGTTGTTTACTTTTGGGTAGGGCACCGCCGGTAGCTTCGGGTATTGGTGGCTAAAGGATTGCCGGGAGAGACGGAAATGAGTGATCGCAAGGTGACAGACGACAATCGCCCCAACAGCGCTGAGCTGGATGTGCTCTGGTATGACCAGGTGGGCATGCACGATGTGGATCGTGTCGGAGGCAAGAATGCCTCGCTGGGCGAGATGATCAGTCATCTGACCAGTCTGGGCGTTCAGGTGCCCAATGGCTTTGCGACCACCGCCGATGCATGGCGACGCTTTCTGGAGCAGAGCGGTCTGGATGATCGCATCCACGCTCTGCTTGATGAGACCGACATCGACGATACCCAGGCGCTGGCCGCTGCCGGCACCCGTATCCGTCAGTGGGTGATCGACACGCCCTTTACCGCTGAACTCGACAGCGCCATCGCCACGGCCTACGAACAGCTGGCCGGCGACAATCCGAACGCTTCCTTTGCGGTACGCTCGTCGGCCACGGCCGAGGATATGCCTGACGCTTCCTTTGCCGGCCAGCAGGAAACCTTCCTCAACGTGCAGGGACTGGACGCGGTACGTGAGGCGATTCACCACGTGTTTGCCTCGCTGTTCAATGACCGCGCCATCTCCTACCGCGTTCACCAGGGCTACGATCACAAGGGCGTGGCGCTGTCCGCCGGTGTGCAGCGCATGGTGCGCTCGGATCTGGCCACCTCGGGCGTCATGTTCACCATCGACACCGAGTCCGGCTTCGATCAGGTCGTGTTCATTACTGCCGCCTGGGGTCTGGGCGAAATGGTGGTACAGGGCGCCGTCAATCCGGATGAATACTACGTTCACAAGCCCACTCTGGCTGCCAATCGCCCCTCGGTCGTGCGTCGCAGCATGGGCACCAAGGCCGAGCGCATGGTGTATGCCGATGATCGCGCTCACGGCAAGCAGGTACGCATCGAGCCGGTCGACACCGCCGACCAGGACCGTTTCTGCCTGAGTGATGAAGAAATCGAAGCGCTGGCCCGTCAGGCCATGCTGATCGAGCAGCACTATGGCCGCCCGATGGACATCGAGTGGGCGAAGGATGGTCACACCGGTGAGCTTTTGATCGTTCAGGCGCGTCCGGAAACCGTTCGCTCGCGCAAGCAGGTCATGGAGCGCTACCAGCTCAAGTCTCGTGGCCCGGTGGTCGCCGAAGGGCGTGCCATCGGTCAGCGCATCGGCGCCGGCCCCGTGAAGATCATCTCCGACATCAGCCAGATGCACGAAGTCTCTCCAGGCGATGTGCTGGTCACCGACATGACCGACCCGGACTGGGAACCGATCATGAAGCGTGCCGCGGCGATCGTGACCAATCGTGGCGGACGTACCTGCCACGCGGCGATCATCGCCCGCGAGCTGGGCATTCCGGCGGTAGTCGGCTGTGGCGATGCCACCGAACGGCTGACATCGACGTCTCATGTCACCGTTTCCTGTGCCGAGGGTGACACCGGCTACATCTACGAAGGCGAGCTGGAGTTCGAGGTCAATAGTGCCGCCATCGATGATCTGCCGGAGCTGCCGCTCAAGCTGATGATGAACGTCGGCAATCCCGACCGAGCCTTTGACTTTGCCACACTGCCCAACGAGGGCGTGGGTCTGGCGCGTCTGGAGTTCATCATCAACCGCATGATCGGCATTCACCCGCGTGCCCTGCTGGAGTTCGACCGTCAGACGCCGGCGCTGCAGGCTGAAATCAAGAGCCGCATTGCGGGTTACTCTGATCCGGTCGAGTTCTACGTGGCCCGTCTGACCGAAGGCATGGCGACCCTGGCGGCGGCCTTCTGGCCCAAGCGTGTCATCGTGCGTCTGTCGGACTTCAAGACCAACGAGTACGCTAACCTGGTGGGTGGTGAACAGTACGAGCCGCACGAGGAAAACCCGATGCTGGGCTTCCGCGGTGCCGGTCGCTACGTCTCGCCGGACTTCCGTGACTGCTTCGCGCTGGAGTGTCAGGCGGTCAAGCGGGTACGCGACGTGATGGGCCTTGAAAACGTCGAGATCATGATTCCGTTCGTGCGGACGCTCAAGGACGCCAGTGCCGTGATCGAGACGCTGGAAACCCACGGTCTCAAGCGCGGTGAAAACGGCCTCAAGGTCATCATGATGTGCGAGCTGCCTTCCAATGCGCTGCTGGCTGATCAGTTCCTTGAGTACTTTGATGGCTTCTCGATCGGCTCCAACGACATGACCCAGCTCACGCTGGGGCTGGACCGCGACTCCGGTACGGTCTCCGAGCAGTTTGACGAGCGCAACGATGCCGTGCTGGCCTTGCTGTCAATGGCCATCCGCGCCGCCAAGCGCCAGGACAAGTACGTGGGCATCTGCGGGCAGGGCCCGTCGGATCACCCGGACTTCGCCGCCTGGCTGATGAGTGAAGGCATCGACAGTCTCTCGCTCAACCCGGATACGGTCATCAATACCTGGCTCTCCCTGGGCGAGCAGAATGAGGGGGGCGCGTCTCAGGCGGGCAATGACCAGCCGGCGTCACTGCTCAACAGGTAACGCATCAGGCAGTCCTCTCAACCGTCCGGCCCGCAAGGGTCGGACGGTTTTTTCATGCCCGCACGCAGGGGAGGGTCGACATCATTCCGATGACTCAAGGAGCGACAGGGCGCTGGCCATGACCATCGCTGCGGCCCCCCGGGCGGGTATCAGCTGGTGTTGTGCCAGAACGCGAGGGGTAATCAGGGTGGCTTCCGGCAGCAGTCGACGCTGGGTACTGGCAAAGCGGGCAAGTGCCGGGTCCATGAAGGCGGGGCCGAGGGTGGTCAGCGTGCCCCCAATCACGATCTCGGCGGGATTGAGCGTGTGATGAAGATTGTGCAGCAGCATGCCCAGTGCCTGGCCGGCCTGCTTGAGCACCGGGGCGGTCGTGGCGTCGGGCAGAGCGGCCACGCCATCGACCAGATCCACGCTGTCCTCGATACCGAGCTGCTGACGCAGCCGCCAGCCGCTTACCAGCGTCTCGGCGCAGCCGTAATTGCCGCAGTGACACAGCGTCCCGTCCGGGTCCAGCAGGGTGTGGCCAATTTCACCGGCCAGGCCATGCACGCCGCGGATGATGCGTGGCGGCGCGCCGTTTTCCACCAGACCGCTGCCAATACCCGTATCGGCGCTGACAAACAGCAGTGATTCGGGCGCGCCGTGCGTGGCGAAGTAGAGCTCGCCGAACGCGGCCAGCGAGGATTCGTTATCCATCAGCCGAATGCCCGAAAGCGCCGGAAGGTGATCTGCCAGCAGATCCAGAAACCGGACCTGATGCCAGCCCAGGTTGGGGGCCAGTCCCAGCAGCGGCTCGCCCGGCATGACCGGCCCCGGCAGGGCCACGCCTATTCCCAGCAGCCGGCGTGCGCCAAGATCATCGCTTTCAAGCAATGTCGTGATCTCGTGCGCCAGCAGGCGGGCGGCGTCGTCAGGGGCAGGGCTGGACAGGGATATACAGCGCTGCGCCAGTGTGGCACCGGACAGCGTGCAGGCCATCACCCGGAGTTCATGCACGCCGACTTCGGCTCCCAGCATCAGGTGGTGATGTTCGCCAAGCGATAGTTCACGCCCGGGTCTGCCGCCCCGCCGGTACTGCAGGGCACCTTCCTCGAGCCAGCCGCTTTCAAGCAGCGGGGCGACAGCGCTGCCAACGGTCACCTTGGTCAGTCCCGTCTGGCGTGCCAGTTCGGTGCGGGTCATGCCCGGCGTTCGCCTCAGCGCATCCAGAATGGCCAGGCGGTTACGCTGTTTCAGGGAGTTGAGATCGCCTGCAGGGCGTGGGTCGGACAAACGAGTCATGGTGTCGGGCACCGGGTTGCGATAACGAACAGGCAGGCAGATGCCCTCTCTGGCACGACGTGTTTGAGCGTCGGTCATCCCTTTTATCATCGAATGTGTTCTGACGTCCGGCAATTCGACGTTTAGAAAGTCATGCCTGGAGTCGACCTATGTCCAATGGCTGCATCCTCAGGGCAGGTAGACACTGCGCGGTAAGAACTCTTAATTAAATCCATTCTGGCGGAATCAATATCATGACTGCTCCGATCTATCCCGATCTGAAAGGCCGTCGCGTGGTGGTAACCGGGGGCGGCTCCGGGATCGGGGAAGGCATTGTGCGTGCCTTCGCCGAGCAGGGTGCCGAGGTGCACTTTCTGGACATCATCGATGAGGCTGCATCGCTTGCCGAGTCGCTGGGCGCGCACGTGCACTTTCATCGCTGTGACCTGACCGACCCGCACGCGCTGGATCAGGTGCTTCTTGAAATCGGCACGGTAGACGTTCTGGTCAACAACGCCGCCAATGACGATCGCCACCGGCTTGAGGAGGTCACGCCCGAGTACTGGGACGATCGCATGGCGGTCAATCTGCGCCATCAGGCGCTGGCGGTGCGCGCGTTGGCGGCCGGCATGCGCGCGCAGGGGCGCGGTTCCATCATCAACATGGGATCGATCAGCTGGCATCTCGGCCAGCCCGGCATGGTGCTTTACGAAACCGCCAAGGCGGCCATCGAGGGCCTGACCCGGGCGCTGGCCAGCGAGCTGGGCAGTGACGGCATTCGCGTCAACTGCGTGATTCCCGGCAACATCAAGACGCCACGTCAGTCGCGCTGGTACACCCCGGAAGACGAGGCGCAGATTGTTGCAGAACAAAAGCTCAAGGTTCGGCTGCACCCGCATCACGTGGCCAACATGGTGCTCTTTCTGGCCTCCGATGCGGCCGGGGGCTGTACAGCTCACAACTACTGGGTCGATGGCGGCTGGCTATAGCGGCACAAGGCCCCATCGGCCCTTGATCACCATCGATCTCAACAGACGACAATAAAACAGGATCCCGGGAGGTATCATCATGTCATCAGCCACTGCGCTACAGGACGAGGACAGCCGCAAACGGCAGTTCTACGTCTTCATTATCTGTTGTGTCGCCGCCCTCGGCGGCTTCCTGTTCGGTTTTGACAGCGGGGTCATCAACGGTACCGTAGATGGCCTGCAGGCTGCCTTCGACTCCGAGGCGGCCGGTACGGGCTTCAACGTGGCCTCGATGCTTTTGGGCTGTGCCGGCGGCGCCTTCTTTGCCGGCCGGCTGGCGGACCGCTTTGGGCGACGGATGCTGTTGATCGTGGCCGCCCTGTTTTTCATTGTCAGTGCCTGGGGCTCGGGTGTGGCCACCGGGTCCTTCGAGTTTGTCATCTACCGCATTCTCGGCGGGATTGCGGTGGGGGCGGCCAGCGTCATGACGCCGGCCTATATCAGTGAGGTAGCCCCGGCGGCCATTCGTGGCCGACTCGCGACCATTCAGCAGATTGCCATCATCACGGGGCTTTTCATGGCCTTTGTCAGCAACTATGTGCTGGCGCGGGTGGCCGGTGCCTCGACCGCCGAATTCTGGGGTGGTTTTGAAGCCTGGCGCTGGATGTTCTGGATGGAACTGATTCCGGCCACCATCTTCTTTCTGGCCCTGCTGGGCATACCGGAAAGTCCGCGGTTTCTGATCAGCAAGGGCGAAAGCAAAAAGGCCCTCAAGGTGCTCAGGACGCTGATGGCCGATCGCGAAGCGGATCAGAAGGCAGAAGACATTCGTACGTCGCTGCATCGTGAGCGGGCCCCGGGCCTTTCCGATCTGATCAATGGCGCAACCGGCCGTGTCCATCGCATTGTCTGGGTTGGCATCGGCCTTGCCGTCTTCCAGCAGCTGGTGGGTATCAACGTGGTGTTCTACTACGGTGCGGTGCTCTGGCAGTCGGTCGGCTTCACCGAAAGCGATGCGCTTTTGATCAACATCATCAGCGGCGCGGTCAGTATCGCAGCCTGTCTGATCACCATTGCGGTCATCGACAAGGTCGGGCGCAAGCCGATTCTGTGGATCGGATCGGTCGGCATGACGGTCACGCTGTGCATTCTGGCCTATGCCTTCTCGACGGCGGCGATCGTTGATGGCTCGCTGCGTCTGTCCGACAGCATGGGCATCGTGGCGCTGCTGTCGGCCAACATCTACGTCATGTTCTTCAACGCCTCCTGGGGCCCGGTCATGTGGGTCATGCTGGGGGAAATGTTCCCCAATCAGATGCGCGGCTCGGGACTGGCCGTGTCGGGACTTTTCCAGTGGCTGGCCAACTTCGGTATCACCATGACCTTCCCGATCATGCTGGCCGGTATCGGTCTGGGCGGCGCCTACGGGATCTACGCCTTCTTTGCCCTGATCTCGGTCTTTTTCGTGATCAAAATGGTCAAGGAAACACGGGGTCGCGAGCTCGAAGACATGGCCTACGAGTAAGGTCATCGAGAGAAATCAGCTTGTGTTGTTCACATTCGCCCGGCCAATGGCGCCGGGCGATTTTATTGATACCGAAATTGTTGTGGCGTGAAGGATTCACGATGGAAGTTGCCTCAACATCATACTGCTTAAGTCGCGCGTAACTTTAGTCTCAGCGCCCGCACCAGGCGCTCTGGCGGCAAAGGGCATGTGCACTGGCTTTATCCAATCCTCATAGCCTTTTCGATATCGCTTCAGATGACTTGACGCATTAGTCGCCACTTAAGTCGCGCCGTATGTTGGCCATGGTGTCTCACTGGCGCGATACGGCGCCCTTGATCACCCCTGAACAATAACCTGCCCCACGAGGGCCTGGAGTCCACGATGTCCCTGCTACCTGCCTTTTCCCGTGTGATTGCCACCACGCTCATGGCCCTGGTGCCGCTGAGCATGGCGCATGCCAGTGATGACAACGTCAAGATCGGCTTTATCGTCAAAAAACCCGAACAGGCCTGGTTTATCAACGAGCAGCGCGCCGCCAGCGAGCTGGGTCAGGAACAGGGCTTTACCGTGGTACGTCTGGCCGGTGAAGACGGTCAGCAGGTGCTCAGCGCCATCGATAACCTCAACGCTCAGGGCGCGCAGGGCTTTGTGATCTGTCCGCCGGATGTACGTCTTGGCATGGCGATTGCCAACCGGGCAAAGCAGTACGGCATGAAGGTCGTGACCGTGGATGACCAGTTCGTGGGGAGTGACGGCCAGCCCATGACCGAGGTGCCGCATCTGGGCATGTCGGGCTACAAGATCGGAGAGCAGGTCGGCAACGCCATTGCCGAGGAGATGAAGCGTCGCGGCTGGGACATGGCCAATACCGGTGCCCTGCGTATCTCCAACAACGAGCTGCCCACTGCCCGCGAGCGTACCGACGGAGCGACCCAGGCGCTGCTCGATGCCGGCTTCAACAAGGACAACGTGATCGATGCCCCGCAACAGAACACTGACACCACCAGTGCCTTTGCCGCGGCCTCGCCGATGTTTTCCAAGTACGGCAAGTTTGATCACTGGGTGATCTATGCCCTCAACGAGGAGAGCGTGCTGGGCGGCGTGCGCGCCAGCGAGCAGTATGGCCTGTCACCGGAGGATGTCATCGGTGTCGGCATCAACGGCTCGGGTGCGGCCTTCGCCGAGTTCTCGCGTGAAAAGCCCACCGGCTTCTACGGCACCGTGGCCGTCAGTTCGACCATGCACGGTCGCCAGAGCGCTGAAAACCTCTATCAGTGGATCACCGAAGACAAGCAGCCGCCGGCCGATACCGAAACCACCGGCACCCTGATGACACGTGACAACTGGCAGGACGTCCGCAAGGAACTGCAGCTATGAGTGTGGCCCCGGTCAAGGGGGCCGTGGCCGCCGAGGCCGACCCCTGGCTTGTCGTCGAAAACGTCACCGTCGAGTTTCCCGGTGTTCGGGCCCTCGATGGGGTGAACTTCAACGCCCGCGCCGGTGAAGTGCACGCCCTGATGGGCGAAAACGGCGCCGGCAAGTCGACCCTGCTCAAGGTGTTGAGCGGTGTGAACCGCGTCACCGACGGTGCCCTCAGGGTCGGTGGCGAGCGTCATGTCTTCGCCAATGCCCGCGAGGCGCTGCGGCTGGGCATTGCGATCATCTATCAGGAACTCACGCTCTCGCCCAACCTGTCGGTGGCGGAAAACCTGCTGCTGGGACAGTTGCCTCAGCACTACGGCATCGTGGATCGCAAACGGCTGCGTGAGCGGGCACTGATGATTCTCGAGGAGCTGGGGGAGGGCAGCGTCCATCCATCGACAAAGGTGCGCGACCTTTCGATCGGACAGCAGCAGATGATCGAGATCGGCCGGGCGCTGTTGCGTGATGCCCGCATCATCGCCTTTGACGAGCCGACCAGTTCGCTGTCGGTGCAGGAGACACGACAGCTCAAGCGCATCGTCAAGCGCCTGCGCGATGAGGGTCGGGTCGTGCTCTATGTCACCCACCGCATGGAGGAGGTGTTCGAGATGTGCGACGCCGTCACGGTCTTTCGTGACGGCCGCCATATCTGCACCCACGAGACCATGGCAGGGCTCACCCAGGATCAGCTGGTCAGCGAGATGGTCGGGCGTGATATCGAGGATGTCTACGGCTATCGCAGCCGCGAGACCGGCGACGTCATCCTGAAGGTCCAGAACCTGGAAGGGCGAGGGCTTGCCGCGCCGGTCAGTTTCGAGGTCCGTCGCGGTGAGGTGTTCGGATTTTTTGGTCTGGTCGGGGCAGGTCGCAGCGAACTGATGCGGCTGGTATGTGGCGTGGAGGCGCCGAAGGGCGGCGAGATCCACTTCAATGGCCGAACCGGACGGTTCTCCTCCCCGGGCGATGCGATTCGGGCGGGTATCGCCATGTGTCCGGAGGATCGCAAGTCGCAGGGTATCTTTCCGGTGGCGAGCGTCACCGACAATCTCAACATCAGCTGCCGACGCTTTTTCAAGCGCATGGGGCTGTGGCGACACCCCAGACGCGAGCTGGAAAACACCCGCGACTACATCAAAAAACTGCGCATTCGCACGCCCGGCCCGCGCACCCGTATCAGCACGCTGTCCGGCGGCAATCAGCAAAAGGTCATCCTCGCACGCTGGCTCTCCGAGAAAATTGAGCTGTTTGTGATGGATGAGCCGACCCGCGGCATCGATGTCGGGGCGCGGCGCGATATCTACAACCTGCTCTATGACCTGGCCGATCAGGGCAAGGCCGTGGTGGTCATTTCAAGCGATCTGACCGAGGTCAGCGCGATCTGCGATCGCATCGGTGTGATGCGAAACGGCGCGCTGGTCGACATCGTCGATCGCGACGCCGCCACGCCCGAGCGGCTGCTGGGCCTGGCGCTGCCGGCCTGAGCACGATGGCCATAACCACATCCGGTGGCAATAACAATACGGTGTCTGGAGACATTGAATCATGAGTAGCAACAAAAGCGTTCACGCCGCCGAGGGCGGCCAGATGGAGACGGCGCGCCCCAGCGGACGTCAGGGGTTGATCAAGCCCTTGCGCACCCTTTTGGATACCTCCGGGCTGATTGCCATTTTCATTGTGCTCTTTATTGCACTGGCGGTGGCGATCCCGGACTTTCTGACCAGCCGTAATATGGTCGGTCTGCTGCTGTCGGTGACCATCATCGGCACCATTGCTACCACCATGATGATGGTACTGGCGCTCGGTGAAGTGGATCTGTCGGTCGCCTCGATCGTGGCGTTTGCAGGCGTCAGCGCGGCAGTCGTGACCAGCGCTTCGGGGAGTGTCGTGATTGGCGCACTGGCCGGGGTGGCCGCCGGTGCGCTGGTGGGCATGTTCAACGGCTTCGTGGTGGCGCGCTTTGGCATCAATTCGCTGATTGCCACGCTCGCGGCCATGGAGTTTGTGCGGGGGCTGGCCTACATCACCTCCGGTGGCGATGCGGTCATGATTACCGTGCCGGGCTTTTTCGAGCTGGGCAGCGCCTCGTTTCTGGGCCTGACCCTGCCGGTATGGACCATGATCATCTGCTTTGTGATCTTTGGCTTCGTGCTTAACCTGACCGCCTTTGGCCGCAACGTGCTGGCCACCGGCGGCAATCCGGAAGCGGCGGCACTGGCCGGGGTCAACGTGCGTCGGCTCAAGATCATCGTGTTCGGTTTGCAGGGGCTGGTGGCCGGTATCGCGGGGGTGCTTTTGACCTCGCGGATGGGCCTGGGCGATCCGAATACCTCGATGGGGCTGGAGCTTGCGGTCATCTCGGCCTGTGTACTGGGCGGCGTGGCGCTTTCCGGCGGCGTGGCCTCGATCACCGGCGTGCTGGTGGGCGTATTGATCATGGGCTGCGTACAGAACGCCATGGGGCTTTTGAACGTGCCGACCTTCTATCAGTACCTGGTGCGCGGTGCCATTTTGCTGCTGGCCGTGCTGTTTGACCGCTGGAAGCAGCAACGGCGTCAGCGGGCCTGAGCGCTGGCGGGTCTTTTTTCAACGGGTCTGGAGCATGTCCATGAAACAACCTTCCCTGCGGTCTCTTGTCTTTCTGAGTGCCGGTCTCCTGTCACTGGGGGCCTGCCAGGCCATGGCGGCCTCGTCATCCGATGCGACCTCGACGGCCATGCCGCCCGGCGTTGAGCGGTTCGTGTTCGGTACCCTGCCGGACGGGCGTACCGTGCACGGCTATCGCATCAATAGCGGCGGTAATGTCGATATGGAGGTCATCGAGTACGGTGGCATCATCACCTCACTCGAGACGCCGGATCGTCACGGCGACAAGGCCGATATCGTGCTCGGCTTCGATTCACTGCAGGGCTATCTCTCGCCGGCCTACAAAAAGCTCAATCCCTACTTCGGCGCGCTGATCGGGCGCTACGGCAACCGCATCGCGGATGGGCGCTTTACGCTTGACGGTCAGACGTATCAGCTGGCGACCAACGATGGTCCCAACCATCTGCATGGTGGCGATGAAGGCTTCAATCAGAAGCTCTGGCAGGCCACGCCCTTTTCCTCAAGCGAGGGCAGCGGCGTGGTGATGCGCTATACCAGCGCCGATGGTGAGGAAGGCTATCCGGGTGAGCTGTCGGTCGAGGTGAAATACACCCTGACCCATGACGATGCGCTTGCCATCGATTACCGCGCGAGCACCACAAGGGCCACGCCGGTCAATCTGACCCAGCACAGCTATTTCAATCTGAATGGCGAAGGCAGTGGCAGCATTCTCGATCACGTCATGACCATCGATGCGGCCAGCTACACGCCGGTCAACGACACGCTGATCCCGACCGGCGAAATCGCCACGGTCGCCGGTACGCCGTTTGATTTCACCCGTCCCATGCCGATCGGTGCCCGCATCGAGGCCAACAACGAGCAGCTCGCTCGCGGCAAGGGCTATGATCACAACTTCGTGCTCAGGCAGGCGCCGTCCGCCACGCCCGAGCGCGCCGCACGGGTGACCTCGCCGGAAAGCGGCCGGGTGCTGGAGGTCTGGACCACCGAGCCCGGGTTACAGTTCTATTCGGGCAACTTTCTGGATGGCAGCGTCACCGGCAAAAGTGGCCAGGCCTACGGTCATCGCTCCGGACTGGCGCTGGAAACCCAGCACTTTCCGGACTCCCCCAACCAGCCGGGCTTCCCGTCAACCCTTCTCCAGCCCGGCGAGACGCTTGAAAGCCACACGATCTATCGCTTCTTGACCGAGTAACCAGCACGCCTTTTGTCGATCTCGGCAGGGAACACCAGGGGCGCGCCATTCAGGTGCCCCTGGCCGCTCACGTGACCTTCTCCCTTTCCTTCCTTTTGTCATCGAAAGACATGACATTCGCCCCGCCATGAGGCACGGTCGTCACTGCGAACGCCTTTAGAGGCACCCGGCCATGTCAGCGTTCGAATAACATCGATACAACAACAAGGAAAACTGCCATGTGGCTGGTGCTTGTTCCCGTTGCCCTGCTGTTTGCCATCATTTTGCTGCCCATTCCGCGTATCGGCGGCAATGTCATCGTTGGGCTTTTGAGTGCGGCCATGTCTGCTGCGCTGCTGGGCGGTCTGTCACCGGTTGAAGTGGCCGGCGCTGCCATCGAGGGGATCGACAAGCTGGCCTGGGTGATCATGCTGTCGGTGGCCGGCAGTCTGTATGCCGAATCCCAGGTGCGCCTGGGGGCCATGCAGACGGCACTCGACAGTTTTCGGGCCCTGTTTGGACGCTCTACGGCGGGGCTGGTCTGTGCCGTGATCATGACTCTGGTGCTCAGCGGGTCATTGCTGGGTGATGCCATTGCAGCAGCCACCGTTATCGGGCTGCTGGTCATTCCCACCCTGGCCGCGCTCAGGCTGAGCGGTGAGCGCATTGCGGTCATTATCGTGATGGGGGCGGTGATCGGTTCGGGGATGCCGCCCATTTCGCAGTCCTTTTTTCTGGCGGCCTCACTGACCGGCATTGATCCAGGCGAGATTCTGGGCTGGGCCTATCTCACCATGAGCGTGAGCGTGGTGATCGCCATGCTGGTGGGTGTCTGGCTCTCACGTGGGGCGACAGGTGCTGCCGTGGATGCCCCGAAGTCGTTGAGCGTCGTGTTGCGCACTCGCTGGCGCACGCTGATACCGATGGTGGTGTTGCTGGTGATCGTGATCGCCGCCTCGCTCGGCTTTAATATCTTTGAGCGCCTGCCAGGGATCGCCGAGGGCGTTGCCATGCTGAAAGGCGTTCCGGTGCTGCGCGGGCTGGCGTTTCGGGTGGTGCTGGCAATCCTTGTGGCATTGCTGGTCACGCTGGCCTTTGCCGAGGTGCGCCGCCAGACCGGTGCCATAGTGGTCTGCGGACTTCGAAACGTCTCGCGTACGGTGCAGATCCAGCTCTGCGCCGGCATCATGGTCGGAGTGTTTTATGAGGCGGGGCTGATTGATGTGGTGCAGCAGGCGACGCGTCACCTTGCGCCCCATCTGATGGCGACCGTCGGTGGGCTGGCCACCCTGGGCGTGGGCATGCTGACCGGCTCGCAGACCACGGCGCAGACCATGATCGTGAGCATGATGGCTCCGGCACTGACGCATCTGGGCAAGGACCCGGTGTCCGTCGCCATGGGGGCGGCACAGCTGGCAATGGCCGGTCAGTCGATGCCGCCGGTCGGACTGACCACCTTTGTGGTCACCGGGCTGGTCGGCGGTATTCTCAAAACGCGGGTGGACCCGGTCAAAACCATGATGCTGGCGCTGCCGGTCACGATTTATTTCACCCTTGTCGGGTTTGCTTTCTGGTTATCGGGGTAGGGCATGATGCATTTATCGGTGGCCGTGCTGGGCGGCGGTATTGTGGGCAGCTGTACGGCGCTGTCGCTTCAGGAGCGTGGCTTTCACGTAACGCTGTTCGCCCCACGGATCGAACGGGAAATGACCTCTTACGGCAATGCCGGCGTCATTACGCACGCCTCGGTCATTCCGCTCAATATTCCCGGCGTGCTGTCACGCCTGCCTCGATATCTGCTCAACCGTGATCCGTCACTTCGCATTGCGCCCGCTGCATTGCCTGGCATCACGCCCTGGCTTTGGCGCTTCATGCGCGGCTGTGAGCCGGCCTCGGTCGGGCGCCGTGCTGCGGCACTCAACGCCCTGATCACGCCGGCTCTGGCGGCGCACCGGCACCTGGCCGGGCCGGCCGGGGCAAGCGCGCTCTTTCACGAGCGGGGCTGGACCAGGCTTTATCGACAGCCCGGGGCGCTTGAGCGCATTGCAGGCGAACGTGCGCTTTGGAAAAGCAATGGTGTCCGCTTCGATCTGCTGGAAGGCGAGATGCTGGAGACGGTGTTCGAGGGCGCCTCGAAACACTACACCCTGGGCGTGCGTATTCCCGACACCGCGCATGTGGACAGCCCCGGCGCGCTGGTCGAGCGTTACCGGGCCCTGTTTGTGGCCCGCGGTGGTGAATGGCGCTGCGATACGCCAAAAGGGATCGAACCCGGTGCCCGGGGATATCGTGTGGCCGGTCACGAGCGACATTTTGATCAGGTTGCGGTCTGTGCCGGGCCCTGGTCGATGGAGCTGGTACGCCCGCTGGGCTATCGCCTGCCGATGGCGTTCGAGCGGGGCTATCATCAGGAATTTTCGCTGGTTAACGGGCAGACACTGCTCGCGCCTTTTTATGATGTTGACGGTGCCTTTGTCTGCTCACCGATGAATGACGGCGTGCGGATACTGACCGGCATCGAATTTGATCGGCGCGACCGAACCGCCACGCCGCACCAGCTTGCCCGCATACTGCCTCGAGTTCGTGATGTGCTTGCTCTGGGGCAGGCACGGGGCGAGCCGTGGCTGGGCCGGCGCCCCTCCATGCCGGACGGTCTGCCGGTGATTGGTGCTGCCTCGAAGCATCCGGGGTTATGGTTCGGCTTCGGCCACGGTCATATCGGACTGTCCACATCCGCTGTCACCGGCCAGTGGCTGGCCGAGGCGATGGCCGGCAAGGACAGCAACCCGGCCATGGCGGCCTTCAGTCCGTGCCGCTTTGGCTGATCAGCGGTGTTGTTTGTTCGGCGGCGTTGAGCAGGTGCCGCTGCAGGTATCGCAGCGCTGCCGGCCGGTGAGCCAGCCTGAAATGCGATAGCGCCTGGGGGCAAACCATAGATAGACCCGATCGGCGATGGGGCGGATCAGCGGCCAGCGCAGCGGCGCGGTGAGCCAGCCTCGGCCGACGAGCGACCAGGCGCGATGGGTCACGTCCAGCCCGCGAATGCGCTGACCGTGAACATCGCCCAGCAGAATGGCGCTGGCTTCCTCACGGTCCACATCGGGATAGCGGCTCGTGAAATCCTCGGCGTGAATGTTTTCAAATTCGATGCGCCGACCCTGATCAAGGCGCTTTAGATGGTTGATCTCGTTGACGCACAGCGGACAGTTGCCGTCATAGAAAAGCGTGAGCTCGGCCATGCAGGGCCTCCTGAAAAGTATCGTGTATTCCCAAGCATAGCGGATCAGAGCGGCCAACGATCAAAAGGCGCCGAGCAGCTCAAGCATCACGGGCATGGCCAGCATGGCCAGCAGTGTCTGGCCGGTAATGATCGCTGCCATCAGCTCGGCATCGCCGCCAAGCTGGCGGGCCAGAATATAGGCAGACGTCGCCGTGGGCAGGGCGGCAAAGAGCAGGGCAACGCCGAGATCCACACCGTGCAGACCAAAAAGCCAGGCCAGACCCAGCACCAGCAGCGGTGTGATGATCAGCTTGAGCACGCTTGAAAGCCAGAACGCTCGGCCCCCGCGCCACAGTGCTTTCGGGCGCAGGGCTACCCCCACTGCCACCAGTCCCAGCGGCAGGGCCGCCTGTCCCAGAAGCTCGATGGCCGGAGCGCTGACGCCGGGCAGCCCGATACCGCTGACGTTGAGCCCAACGCCCGCCAGACAGGCCAGAATCAGCGGATTGCGCACCAGTGCCAGCATGCTCTTGCCGACACTGGCCGGCCCCTGCGTCCCGGAGACGATAAAGGCCAGTACGCAGAGGATATTGGCCGTGGGCACCATCAGGGCGATGGCGACGGCCGCCACGGTCAGCCCCGGCTCGCCGTAAAGCGCTGCAGCACCGGCCACGCCGACATAGGTGTTAAAGCGCACCACGCCCTGAAAGGCCGAGGTAAACACCGGCGGTGACAGCGCCAGCCAGCCACGTGCCAGCCACAGCACGCCACCCAGCAGGACCATGGTACCCACCAGCGTGATCGCCAGCGGCAGCACCGATACCCGGCTGACCTCGGCGGAGGCAAGCGTGGCCACCAGCATGGCCGGAAACAGCAGGTAGTAGATAAAGCGCTCGAGCCGCGGCCAGAATTCACCGCCGGGAAAGCGCGCCCAGCCCAGCACGGCGCCCAGCGCGATCAGGGCAAAGAGCGGGGACAGCGCATCAACGATGCTGCTCATGGATCATCCTTGTCTCAACGCGGCAACGCAGGCCGCCTGACGGTCTCGTGATGGGCTCGACGCTTTTTGAGCTGTGGTGTCAGCGCGCCAGAAAATCGATGGCGGCGAGATAGCCGAAGCTGCCCATGCCCGCAATGACCGCCTCGGCGCGCGAAGAGATATACGAGTGGTGGCGAAACGCCTCGCGGGTATGGATGTTGGACAGATGTACCTCGATCACGCGTCCTTCAAAGGCCTTGAGCGCATCCAGCAGGGCCACCGAGGTGTGCGACCAGGCGGCCGGATTGATGACGATGGCCTCAAAGCGTCCGCGCGCCTCATGGATGCGATCGAGCATCACGCCTTCGTGATTGGTCTGGAGAAAATCGGTGCTCACGCCCTGGTCGAAGGCGCGGTGGCGAATGGCGTTTTCGATGTCGGCCAGCGTCTCATGGCCATAGATATCGGGCTCGCGCTTGCCCAGCAGATTCAGGTTGGGGCCGTTGAGGATCAAAACGTTCATTGTGACTCCGGGCAGTGGGGGCGTGACGCGGCAGCGGCCGGGTCGAAAGCGCTATCCTGCCACGGCCGGTGCCCGGTTGCATCACGCCCTCATGCCAACGACCGATGCGGTCAGGATGCCCGTGCCGTCACGGTATGACGGCGTGACTGTGCGGCCAATCGGATCGGGGCATTGACGGCGCCGAACTGGGTATAGTCACCACGACGCTCGGTGATCTCGAAATGAAAGCGCCCGTCAAACAGATCGGTATAGGCGTGAAGGAATTCGCCATGCTCGCTTTGATCATAAAGGATGTGGCGCGCGCGCATGGCCTCCAGAAGCGCGTCGTCCAGCTCGGTGCGGGCCGCCAGATCGTCGTAGTAGTTGTCCGGGATGGGCACCAGACTCAGGCCCCTGGCGATCAATTGATCCAGCGTGGCGAAGATGTCGTTGGTGGCCAGTGCGATCTGCTGAATGCCGCCCCGGCCCTCATTCATGAAGCGTCCGGGCAGTGTGTCATGGGCAGGCGAGGTGTTGAGCACCAGACGAAGGGTCTGATCCTGGCTCACCAGCGTCTGACTGACGACCAGCCCGTTGGGGTCGACCATTTCATGTTCGGTGCTGGCCTCAAGGCCGAACACGGTGCGAAAGAAGAGCTGCCAGCGCAGCCGCTGCGTGGGCGCCACGGCCGTGGAGAGATGATCGATGCCGGTGATGCCGGCCTCAAGGTGGTCGGAGGCCTCGAACAGAAGAAAGTCGGTGCGCCATTGCCGGTCGCGGGCAGTCTCCGGGTCTACCAGATAGATCAGACTGTCGTTGATGCCGCGAATGGCCGGCAGGCGAAGCTCGCCCGGGCCTGTCGGGCCTTCAAAGGCACAGGCCCTGTAGGTCTGCGCCCGCGCCATGGTCTGCTCGGGATGCTCGGCACGAACACCGATGGCACAGACCGACAGGCCGTGCATGAGTCGGTAGGTATGCGCAAAGGTGTGCGTGTCCATGTTGAGCACCAGATGCACCTCACCCTGACGCCAGAGGTCAATGTTCTTGGAGCGATGACGGCCGATGTGGCAGAAACCAAGCAGGATCAGCATCTCCCCCAGCGCTCTGGCCTGCGCCTCGTCCAGCGTAAATTCCAGAAAATGGATGCCCTGAAAGCTCGGTGAGTGTGCCGGGGGGGACTGGGGGAGCGTCTCATCACGCAGGTGCTCGACCAGAATCATCGAACGCATGCCATCCAGCGCCGTATCGCGAGCACAGGCCATGCGAAAATCGGTATTGAAGATCTCGTGCGACAGCGGACCTTTATAGCCGGTACGCCCCAGCGCGCGCATGAAGCCTGCCATGTCGAGCCCGCCCTGACCCGGAAAACAGCGGTAGTGGCGACTCCAGTTGAGCAGGTCCATCTGCATCAGGGGGGCATCGGCAAGGTGCACCAGAGAGATCCGCTCCCCCGGAATGTCGGCGATCGGCGCTGTCGGCAGGCCCGGGGCCAGCACATGAAAACTGTCCAGCACCAGGCCCAGCGCCGGATGATCGGCACGCTCAACGATCGCCCAGGCGTGGCGATAGTCGTTGATATGGCGCCCCCAGGCCAGTGCCTCGAAACCGATACGCAGGCCGTGCGCCGCGGCGCGTTCGGCCAGCTCGCGCAGGTCCTCGGCGGCGCGGGCATCATCCGCCACGCTCAGCGGTGACGTGTTGCTGCAGATCAGCATGAAGTCGGTCCCCAGCGCCTTCATCAGGGCAAACTTGCGCTCGGCGCGGACAAGATTGCGGCTGCGATGAGGCTCGGGCATGGCCTCGAAGTCGCGAAAGGGTTGAAGGGCAATGATGACAAGACCCAGTGACTCGGCCAGCGCCCGCACGGTTTCCGGGGCACCGTTCCAGGTGAGCAGATCGTTTTCAAAGATTTCGATGCCGTCGTAGCCGGCCCGGGCCACGGCTTCGAACTTGCTGCCCAGATCACCGCTGAGAGAGACGGTCGCAATCGATCGCATCCTGACGACTCCATGAACTGTATCGAAATGGGACGGCCTCGCCGCACATGATCAATGCTCGAAAAACACGGTCTCCTGCGCACCCTGAAGATGAATGTCGATACGGTAGACGTCCGTGTCATCGTGTCGGGCCAGCAGGGTCGCCCGGCGCTCGACCGGTACTTCAGCCAGCACGGGGTCACCATCGTTGTCTTCATCATCAAAATAAAACCGTGTGGCCAGCGTATGCAGCAGGCCGCGGGCAAACAGATGGACGGCAATATGGGGAGATTCCGCCGCCGTGCGGCCAGGCTTTAGTGTCAGTATCGAGAAGCTGCCGTCCTCCTGGGTCGCAACGCGGCCAAACCCGTCGAAATCGGGGCGGGCATGCTGGGTATGAAAGTGCCCCTCGCCATCGGGCTGCCAGAACTCGAGCATCGCGTCGTTAACCGGCTGGCCTGCGCCGTCAAACACCTGACCGTGCAACCGGATACGCCGTCCCGGGGGCAGATCGTTGCCCCGGAGCATTCTGATGTCGCCGTCGGGCAGCAGCGCGTCATGAAAAAAGGGGCCTACGGTCTGCGTGCCGGTGGGTAGATGGGCAGGCGCCGGAGGATGGGCATGTGCATCGCGCATGATCTGCTGCGGTGTCGGCACCTGGTCGGTAATCTCTCGATGGGGCATGGGGTTACTCCAGAGGGGTGCCGTGGGGACCCAGAAACATGTCGAATCGATAGCCCAGCGCCTGTCCCGGAATATCGAAGCGACGGTCATAACGGGCAATCATCAGTTCGCGCACGCGTCGATCAGGGTTGGCCATGTAAATCGGGTCGATCGCCAGCAGCGGGTCGCCGGGAAAATACATCTGTGTGACCAGACGCTGGGAAAAGGCAGCCCCAAGCACCGAAAAATGGATGTGGGCGGGGCGCCAGCCGTTGAAGTGATTGCCCCACGGGTAGGCACCGGGCGCGATGGTGATAAAGCAGTAATAACCCTGCGCATCGGTCAGGGTGCGCCCGGCACCGGAGAAGTTGGGGTCCAGCGGTGCGGCGTGCTGATCCTTTTTGTGGGTATAACGTCCGGAGGCGTTGGCCTGCCACAGCTCGACAAGGGCGTTGGGCACCGGCTGGCCGTCGGTAGTGCGTATCTGCCCGGCAATCACGATCTTTTGTCCCAGCGGCGTGCCCGCATGCTGCAGGGTCAGATCATTGTCCTCGCGCCCGAGATTGTGATGGCCGTATACCGGCGCAGTACGCTCGGCCAGGCCTCTCGGTGTAATGATGAGGTTGTTGCGGGGCCCTCTCAGGCGCGTGGATTGATAGGCATCAAACACCTGCGGAGGCTGGTGTTGCTCTACAGGGCCATTGAGTGCCGGATTGAAGGCGGTGTCGGAATCGCCGGGCATGGTGTTGTCCTTGTCATTGATCGCCCCAGCCATGCTGGCAGGCCAGAGCGAAGGCGTGATTGGCTGCAGGCACGCCGGCATAGGTCGCGACATGCATCAGCACCTGGCGTAGTTCTTCGACGGTTACACCGGTGCGATGGGCGGTCTTGAGGTGCAGGGCAAGCTCACCATCGCGGCCCAGCGCGGCCAGAATCGCCAGCGTGATCATGCTGCGCTGGGTCACGCTAAGGGTCTCGTCCCCCCAGAGCTCGCCCCAGGCGGTGCGGGTGATCAGCGACTGAAAGGGCATATCAAGATCGGTCGCCGCCGCCAGTGAACGGGCCACATGTTCAGGGCCCAGTACGCGTCGACGCACTTCAAGACCCGTCTCGAAGCCGATACCTTCCCCGGTAGGCCTCTCTGATGAGCGCAGGGCCTGGTGTAGATGTCGCGCCAGGGCTTCGGGGGCCTCAACGGCCGGCACGTGGCCGATGTCTTCCAGAAGCGTCACCGGGGCATCATCCAGCAGACGTCCCAGCGCCTTCAGTGCGGCAGGGGGCGTGGCCACATCCTCCATACCTCCCAGCAGCGCCAGCGGAGGCAGTTTCTCTTCCAGATCGTCACGCGAGGTGGAGAAGTCGGCCAGCGCTTCGCACAGTCGGGCGTAGCTTTCCCCGTCGCTCCGGGCGAGTTGTGCCGTCCAGCCCTCGACAAGGTCGGGGCAGGTCGTACGTGTCGCGAGAGAAAACCAGCGAGGGGCAAGGGTGTCGGCCAGCGCCGCCAGTCCCTCGTGTCGGACGCGTTCTGCCCGCTCGTGCCAGTCCTGCGGGGTAGCGATCGTGGCGCCGGTACTGGTCAGCATCAGTCGCTTGAGACGCTGCGGGTGATACTGAAGCAGCGTCTGGCCGATGGCCGCGCCGATCGAGGTGCCCACGAAATAAAAGCGCTCGGCTCCGACGGCATCGGCCAATGCCACGGCGTCGTCGGCCAGCGTTTTCAGCGTGATGGCCTGCTGTATGGGCGCGCTGGCGCCATGGCCGGGCAGATCCCAGCTCAACAGGCGAAAATGAGGCAGCAGATGAGGCAGCAGCTCATCCCAGATGCCCTGATGCATGCCCAGAGGGTGCGCCAGAATCAGAAGCGGTGCTGCTTCGGCACCGGTCAGTCGCCAGGCAATCCGGCGCTGATGCAGGGAAAGAAACCGCATGGTGACCTCGCTGAGAGAGCGTTGCGATGGCAACCGAAGCGCGTATTGATTGATGGAAGCCTGTTGGCATTCTGGTGGGGAGGGGGGCAAACAAGTGTGCTGAAGTGATTCTCGAGGCCGCGAATGAGCACACGTTAGACGATTGTTGCGCGCGGCAGGGATCGGAAAGTCTTACGACCCCTCAGGCACCGCGAATAAAGATGGCAGGCGTGATGCGCAAAAGTGTGGGGCTCGTGCCATGGCTATCGTCCCAGGTGCTCCAGCACCCGAGCGATCTGGTCATGAGCGCTGCCGAGCTGCGCTCTGGCATCCGATGAGTGCGTGGCGGCGAGATTGTGCGCCATGGCATCAATATGAACCTCCAGTCCCTCCAGGGTTATGGCCAGCTGGTCGAGGGCGCCTTCAAGCAGCTGCTGGGATTCGATCAGGGTGGCCCATTCGCTGTGCCACTCCCCGGCAGCTCGTTCCAGTGGCTGGCTGGCGGCATGAAGGAAGGTGGTGACATGACCGTGGATGCCACGACTGGCCGCACGGATCAGAGTACAACGGACAGGATTGCGCTTGTGGGCCATCGACGATGAGCCCCCCACGCCTTCGCCGGCGGGTTCGGCCAGCTCCTGAAGCTCGCCTTGAGCCAGCAGGATGATATCGCCGGCAATCTTGTCGGCGGCAACGGCCAGTGCATCCAGAGCGCTCATCAGGGCATGGATGGGTTGGCGGTTGGTGTGCCAGGGCAGCAGGGGCGCGTGCAGTCCCAGCCGTTGTGCCAGCGTCTCCATCAGGGCCAGCCCGCCCGGCAGGCCGCCATGAATGCCTACCGGGCCGCCAAACTGGACCGGCAGGCCAGCAGCATCGATATCTGAAAGCCGCAGGCGTGCCTCATCCAGCTGCAGCGCCCACTGCGCGGCACGCACTCCGAAGGTGGTCGGCAGTGCCTGCTGCATCAGAGTACGACCGATCATCAGGGTGTCACCGTGATCACGCATCAACTGCGCCAGAGCGTCCAGGCTGCGCTCGACAAGCCCCAGCATCACCGGCAGTCGCTGTGCGCTGAGCTGCATCAGTGCGGTATCCAGCACATCCTGGCTGGTGGCGCCATGGTGATACCACTGTCTCAGTGACTCAGGCAGCGCGGCCTTCGCCTGCTGCACAAACGGGATGGCGGCGTTCCCTCCCAGGACGGTATCCGTCTCGAGCGCGACGGCATCGAAGACCTCGGGCGTCAGATGATGTGCCATGGCCAGGTACGTGCCCGCCGGCAGGATACCGTGTTGCTCTTCGCTATCCGCCAGCGCCAGCTCAAAGGCCAACATGGCCCTGATCAGCGCCGGGGTGGTGAAGTGCTCAAGCGCTGCCCTGCTCATGAAGGGATGCTGTAAAAGCTCGCGTGACATGACACCTCCGGCCGTCGTGACCGGCTCAGTGGGCCGACTGAGCCGATTGGGTATCAGTGGCGGGGATGAAGCGCGGCTTTAGAATATCGCTCAAGGCGCTATAGGGAATGGTCAGCGTGGGCTGGCCGATGGCATAGGGCCCGAGCGTGTAGGCGTCGTAGGTGACGGCCATGCTGTCCTCAAGCGGTGCGGCGTTGTCACTGGATGAGAACGGCCAGTTGAGGGGATCAAGCGTCCTACCCGCGTCGCTGTTGTTCTGCCAGTCCTGCCAGGCATTTTTCAGCGCCGCCTCGAAGGCGGGCTGTTGTCCTTCCTTGAGCATGTCATCGAGTGTCACGACCTGATGGGTCCTTTCATCGATCACCATATAGTGGGTGCCCGGCATGCCGTGGGCGCCACCGGTCATCACATAGCTTTGCAGTTCGAGTACCAGCAGATCATCGTGGCGGCTGATCTCCTTTGCTTCCAGCGTTGAGCTATAGGGCCGGGGATTGTCCGAGTCCTGATTGGCCTCGGTGCTCTGATCGAAGAAATCTTCGGCATAGGCCTCCACGGTGGCGGGGAGAGCCTCTGCTGCCACGACCGAGTCGCTGATCGGACTGCCCATCCGGACCAGGCGCCGTTCGATATCGCTGGAAAGCTGCGGGTCGCTGTCGAACTGGATCATGTGCACTTCAACGCTGGCACAGTTGTCGCCCTTGCAGTTCGGGTCGGTGATCGTACGGTCGACGAAGGTAGAGGAAAGATCCTGTTGTTGATCCTGAGCCCCGGCGGCCTCTGGCGTGGAGGACTCACTGCCCCGGGCATTGCCCTGATCGCCGGCCTGTGAATCATCACCGGTCTGATCGCAGGCGGTCAGGGTCAACAACAGGGCCGGCACCGCCAGCCACCGATAGCGTGTAGGGTCGATCATGCAGGGCTCTCTTTCGTGACAGATGGGTAAGGGGCCGGTCCGCTCAGGGGGCCGGCGCTGCGGCGCCGCGATAGTGAGTGCGCCAGTAGCGGTTGCCCAGTTGGGCAATGCTGACCTGCCGACCGCTGCCCGGCGCGTGGATCATTTGATTATTGCCCATGTAGATGCCGACATGGCTCACTCGGTTCCCCGAACCGAAAAACATTAGATCGCCCGGGCGAGCGCGGTCGATGCGCTCAAGCGCGTCAAACTGCTGCTGGGAAGTGCGGGGGATCTCGATGCCGGCGGCCAGAAGGCTGGTCTGGGTCAGGCCGCTGCAGTCCAGGCCCGCAGGCGTGGTGCCGCCATAGCGATAGGGTGTCCCCAGCGCGTCACGGGCATGGTTCATCACCAGCACGCGCTCGATCGAGAGATCCTGCTGCTCGGAAATGGACCCCATCATGTCACTGGTCTGCATTTCCGGGTTGCCGGCGCAGCCGGCCAGCCACAAAAGCATCATCAGCAGGGACGCCTCACGCAGGCGCCGGGCCCGGTGCAGGGAGAAGCCAAGGGCAGCGAACAGTGACATGAGCAGGTTCCGATCGGCAGCAGAGGTCTCGATATTAACCGCGAGCGTCATGCGTTTTCGAGCCCTGACCGACACGGATGCCTGTCGGCACTGAAGGTGCGCCATCACTGCGGGTGATCAGAGCAGGTTTGAGGCCCGTGCCAGGGGATAAAAAAACCCGACGGCAGGCCGAAACCGTCGGGTCAGCACCGGTCGAGAGTGCGGTGCAAAAAGGGTAGTGATTGTTAAGGCATCGGGTGGTTTAGAAGCGGTAGCTGATGCCGCTCATGATGACGACCGGATTGATGTCCAGATGTGTCTTGTAGGTTTCACCCCCGGCGCTGGCCGTTACATTGGAATCGATATCCAGATACCAGGCGGCGGCGTTCAGGGCCCAGTGATCGTTGAGGACGAGGTCCACACCGACCTGACCGGCCCAGCCCCAGGAGTTCTCCATGTCCATGCTGGCGCCTTCGATATTGACGTTTTCCGCCGAGAACCGGGTGTAGTTGATCCCGGCGCCAACATAGGGCTGCACGCGGGCATCGGTGCCGCCCAGCGGGTAGTACTGCAGGGTCAGGGTCGGAGGCAGGTGCTTGACCGAGCCGCCGTGATCGCCGTCCAGATTGAAATCATGCTTGAAGCGCTGCGCCGCTAGCAGCTCCACGCCCCACTTGTCGAGAAAGCGATAGCCGAAGGTGATGGCGAAACCACGGCCATCCTCGACGTCGACCTCGTCCACGCCGAGTGAATCGTAATCACCGTTGTCATCCTTGGGTGACACCTTGGCAAGGCCGGCACGGGTGAAAAAATCGTCCTGACCGTAGGTGGATTCAGCGGCCTGGGCGGTGCCCATGGTGGCGCCGAGTGCCAGTGCGGCAATGGAAATAAGCGGCAGCGCGCGCATGTGTCTGGTTCCCCTGAACAGATATTTCGGTGTGGTTCGGGCTCCCCTCAGACGATCATCGCCTGACCCGATCCATTGAATGGCGTGCCACCATTGTGACAAGCGAACGCTGTTCATTTATTGACGCACGTCAAATCCCCCGGAAGAGATCTGACAATGCTGGCCTGTGCCGGTAAAACAGTGACTGGCGCACCCGATAGAGAACTGGCGGGGGCGTGAAAGAGCGGATGACGGTCAGAGCCCCTGTGGGGCTGGCAAGGTCGGTTGAAACCGGAAGGCGCCTGCTGTTGCGTTTGCGTTGTTCCCGATGGTTCGGGCGATCGCGCTTAACCCATCAGGGCCAGTGCGGCAAACACGCCCCCGATGGCCAGCCCCGAGATGGCGAGCCAGACAATGAGATAGCCCATGATATCGCGTGCCGAGAGGCCTGCCACGCCCAGCAGCGGCAGGGCCCAGAAGGGCTGGATCTGGTTGGTCCAGCCGTCTCCCCAGGTGAAGGCCATGATGGTCTGGGCGGGGTCCGCGCCAATGGCGGCAGCCGCCTCCATCATGATCGGCCCCTGGATGGCCCACTGACCGCCGCCGGAGGGAATGAAGAAATTGACGATGCCGGCACACAGAAAGGTCAGGATGGGGAAGGTGGCCGGCGTGGCCAGTGAAATGACGGCCTCCGAGAAATGCGTGACCAGACCGGAGCCTGTCATCATGCCCGCAATGCCGGCATAGAGCGGAAACTGCACGATAATGCCACGGGCGGCGCTGACGCCCTTTTCCGCCGCGCTCAGATAGGCCTTTGGGCTTCGATGGAGCAACAGCCCCAGCGCCAGGAAAAAGAGGATCACGGTGTTGAGGTCAATGCTGAAGCTGCCGGTAACGGCCTGGGCGATCAGATAAAGCGCTGCCATGGCCCCCAGAAACAGGGTCGGCAGCCGGCTGTGCTCGATGCGATCCGAGGGCGTGCCGTCATGGGTCGCAGGTGGTGGCACGGGCTCCGGGACGGCCTGGTCGGTCATCTGCAGGGTGACGATGTGCTCGGGCTGTTTCTGACGGGCGAAAAAGGCCAGCAGCAGCGCCAGCAGCAAAAGCGTCAGGGCAATGTTCCAGCCGGAATAAAGCGTCTGCGATACCGGCACGATGCCAATGGCGTCCTCCATGAAGTGCCCGGGTGTGGCAATCACCAGTGGAATCGACGACGACGGACCGCGTACCAGCTCACCGCCGTAGGCCGCCGCGACCAGCAGCGGGAAGTGGATGCCCGCCACCCGCTGACCCATCTCTCGCGCCAGAATGGCGCCTGCCACCATGCCGAAGCCCCAGTTGAGGTAGTAGCAGACAAAGCTGACCACGATGGTCAGCAGGATCGCCTGACGCGGCGAACCGGCCCGCCGCGTCAGCCCGGACAGGGCAGTCTGAACCACCGGCGTCAGCGCCAGCACATAGCCGGTCAAAAGCACCAGCGTCATCTGCATGCCGAATTTGAAAAGCTCTGAAAAGCCATCTCCCCAGTACGTCACCATCTCGATGGGGGATTGTCGGGTAATGCCCATGCCGAGCATGACAACAATGGCTGTCAGCATGACGGCCAGCACAAAGGCACTGGGCAGGTAGCGCTGCACGACGCGCACCGAGACTCGGGTAATGGCTTCCATGGCGCTTCCCTGCACTCCAGTGTTTGAGAGGGCGGAACTGCCTGAGCCGTAATCATGCCGGGCCGGCATTTTCCTGAGAGCAACCTGCTTTGGTCACGGGGGTGAAGGGCAGGAAATCCGCGCTTGAGTGTACGGTGGGGCAAGGGTCAAACATCGTGCTGGAGTGGGCGAGAGGCTTGCATGAACCTGAGGCTTCTGCGGTGAGCTGTCGTTGACAGAGGCATCGCTTCCGGTGTTTCGCTGGACGAAAGGACGGTTTCGCGCCATGGTCAGGGCGTAAGGATCGATTGATCCCTGAATCACTGCATCAACAGGACAGACCATGAGTGACAACACCCCGCTTTTGAACGACCAGTCGCTGGACTTTCTCGAACGCTATCTCAACAACGCCTCGCCCACCGGCTACGAGTGGGAAGGCCAGAAGCTGTGGATGGACTATCTGCGTCCATGGGTCGATGAGTTCTTCACCGATACCTACGGCACCGCGGTTGGCGTGATCAATCCCGATGCCGACTACAAGGTTGTCATCGAAGGGCATGCCGACGAGATCAGCTGGTATGTGAACTACATCTCCGACGAGGGCCTGCTCTACGTGATTCGAAACGGCGGCAGCGACCATCAGATCGCACCGTCCAAGCGGGTCAACATTCACACCAAAAACGGCATCGTCGAAGGCGTGTTCGGCTGGCCGGCGATCCATACCCGCCGCAGCCCGGGCAGCGAAGAACAGGCCCCCAAGCCGGACAACATCTTTATCGACGTGGGCTGCGACAACAAGGAAGAGGTCGAAAAGCTCGGCGTCCACGTCGGCTGTGTGATCACCTACCCGGACACTTTCAGCGTGCTCAACGGCAACAAGTTCGTCTGCCGCGCGCTGGATAACCGCGTGGGCGGGTTCATGATCGCCGAGGTGGCGCGTCTTCTGAAGAAAAACGGCAAGACGCTCGATTTCGGTCTCTACATCGTCAACTCGGTGCAGGAAGAAGTCGGCCTGCGCGGGGCGCAGATGATTGCCGAGCGTATCCAGCCGAATGTGGCGATCGTCACTGATGTGACCCACGACACCCATACGCCGATGATCGATCCCAAGAAGGAAGGCAGCAACAAGATGGGCGCCGGCCCCGTCATTGCCTGGGCGCCGGCCGTACAGAACCGCCTGCGCGAGCGCATTCTGGACGTGGCCGAAAAGGGCAATATTCCCTTCCAGCGGGTCGCCAAGTCACGTGCCACCGGCACCGACACCGATTCCTTTGCCTACAGCAACACCGGTGTGGCCTCGGCGCTGATCTCGCTGCCGCTTCGATACATGCATACCACGGTCGAGATGGTGCAGCGCGAGGACGTCGAAAACGTGATCCGTCTGATTTATGAAACGCTTTTGAACATCAAGTCCGGCGAGACGTTCAGTTATTTTGACTAGCGGTCATGGTTGAAGGATCCGGCGCCCAGGGCGCCGGATTTTTTTATGTCAGAGAAGGCGTTCGCGTTAGCGCCAGTCGAACGCCTAATGCCACAAACATGATGCCGACGCTGCGCTCAAGCCACGCCTTGAGTCTGGCACCGGGGCGCAGGCGCTGCCCACCCAGGGTGACAGCGGCGATCAGGACAGCGCTCCAAAGGGTGCCCACGACATCAAAGATCAGGCCCAGGGTCAGAAAGGCAAGCGGTTTGAGCGTCGATGCCGGGTCAATGAACTGCGGCATGAAGGCCATGAAAAACAGCGCTACCTTGGGGTTGAGCACGTTGGTCAGAAAGCCCTGACGAAACAGCGTGCGCAGGCGGGTCTCGCTGATGCGGAGTGCAGGTGTCTGTGGCGTTGAATGGTGACGCTTGAGAAGCGCCGATAAGCCCAGCCAGATCAGATAGAGCGCCCCGACCCATTTCACCACCGTGAACGCCATCGCAGAGGTGGCCAGAATGGCCGAGAGCCCAAGAACTGCGGCAAATACATGCACCAGTGTGCCGGTACTGATGCCCAGCGCCGTCACCGCGCCCTGCTGCCATCGGCCTGCGGCGGTACGCGCCACGATCAAAAGCGAGTCCGGCCCCGGCGTCATGTTCAGGATCAGGCCCGAGAGCATGAAAATGGCAAGATCATGGATGCCCAGCATGAAATGTCTCCGGCAGTGATCAAAAAACGTCTTTTTCTAATAGGCCAGACGGCCCTTCAATTCGCTGAATGGTCGCATGACCTGTTGTTGATAGGCGGTTCTTGCCTGCAGCTGCTGATACCAGCGTCGAACATGGGGCAGCTCGGGTCGTGAAATACCGTCCATTTCGAAGTAGCGATACAGCGTCGTACCGGCGGGTATATCGGCCAGCCCCAGCGTTTCACCGCTGAGCCAGGGTTGATGACGCAACTGATCATCAAGGCGCTGATAAAGCTGATCGCAACGCTTTAGCGCCCTTGAAATGGCCGTCTGATCACGCTGCGCGTCCGGCGTTCGGTAATACCCCCAGAAGATACCGCCAAAAAAGGCCGGTTCCAGTTCTGACAGCGACCAGTCGACCCAGCGGTCGATCAAAGACTGTGCGGCCGGCGTATCACGCTGAAACTCCTCATTGCCGTACTGCGCCGCCAGGTAGCGAAGAATGGCATGGGTTTCCCAGATGCTGATGGTTCCATCCGCGATGACCGGGATACGCCCACCCGGATTCATGGCCAGAAATTCAGGGCGATCCAGTCCTCCATGTTCGCCGCCGACAGGAATGTGCTGGTAATCGAGCAAGAGTTCGTCGGCCAGCCACAGCACTTTCTGCACGTTGTAGGAACTGGTCCGCCCATAAATTCTCAGCATTCTGCTTTTTCCTTTTTGTACACTCGATACTCGAAAAACAACGCGACAGGCAGGAGAAGCCGGCATGTCCCTGGAGTTTCGCTGGTCAAAATTTGATGCGCTCAGCACGCGCGAGTTTTACGAGATCGTGACCGCGCGCGAAGCGGTCTTTGTGGTGGAACAGCAGTGCGCTTATCAGGAAGTGGATGCGCTTGATCCGCTGGCCTGGCATTTGCTGGCAACCGTGAACGATCAGTTGGCCGCCTATGTCCGCCTTGTCGGGCCTGGCGACAAGTTCGCCGAGCCCTCGATTGGTCGGGTGATGACGCTCAAGGCCTTTCGCGGGCACCAATATGGCCGGGCGCTGATGAGTGAAGCGATTCGTTTCACCGAGGAAATCTATCCGGGCCTGGGCATCAGGATTGGCGCGCAGGTCTACCTGACAACCTTCTACTCATCCTTTGGATTTGTCGCCGTCAGCGAACCTTACGAGGAAGATGGCATACCCCATATTGATATGCACAGGCCCGCCGTGACGCAATAAGGACCGCGCCATTTCTGAATCAGCAGCATTGCCTGCTCTCCGGCCAAAAATGCGCTCGTCCGTGGCAGGGAAGCCCGGCATGGTCGACACTGGCACCCACACGTTTTAAAGGAGAGACATATGACCACCTTTACCGAGAAGGCCCCGGGTGTGGCCGAGGAAATTCCGACCGCTGCGGCGGGCTTTACGCTCAACCACTCGATGGTGCGCATCAAGGACCCGGAGCGTGCCCTGCATTTTTATACCCACGTGTTCGGCATGCGCCTGCTGCGCAAGCTCGAGTTTCCCGAGATGCAATTCACGCTCTATTTTCTGACTCAGCTTTCTCCGGAAGACAGCGTGCCGGAAGACCCGGATGAGCGCACGATCTGGACCTTCAGCCAGCGCGGGCTTTTGGAGCTGACCCACAACTGGGGCACCGAGGACGATCCGGAGTTTGCCTATCACAATGGCAATTCGGACCCGCAGGGCTATGGCCACATCTGTTTCAACGTACCCAATCTGGACAGCGCCGAGACCTGGTTCGAGGACATGGGGGTCGAGTTCATCAAGCGTGCCAATGATGGGAAGATGAAAAACGTGGTGTTCGTAAAGGACCCGGACGGCTACTGGATCGAGGTGATTCAGGCCGATCTGATGGCCGGCGCCGGGCAGTAGTACCCGAGGCGACCTCGGGTTCGGTTGATCAGTTGGGGGCCGGGCCGTTCGGTGTCCGGTCCTCGCCCGCTACGTCTTCCGGCGCCTGGGTCAGCGTGGTTTCCCCGGTCGGCGCAGGGCTGGCTTCCTGCTCGCCGTGCAGGCTGTTGCGATCCGGCATCATCACTCTCATGCGCGGGAAAGCGTCCGGATATTCCCGGGCGATGAAGCGGATCAGCCCCTCACGCATCTCGCAGCGCAGATCGAACGTGTCGCCACCACCGCGGGCACTGACCAGCACGCGCAACTGCATGTTGTATTCGGTCATCTCCAGCAGCTGCACCTTGCATACCACGCCGCTCCACAGCGGCGAATTCTGCGCGATGCGGGTGGCTTCTTCCTGCAGCGCATCCAGCGGCAGCGAGAAATCGGCATACAGAAAAACGCTGCCGATCAGGTCGTTGGTCCTTCGCGTCCAGTTCTCGAACGGATTGTCGAGAAACCAGTTGATCGGCAGCACCAGCCGTCGCCAGTCCCAGAGCCTGACCACCACGTAGGTCAGCGTCAGCTCCTCGATCCAGCCCCATTCGCCCTGAACCACTACCGCGTCATCAAGCTGAATGGGCTGAGTCAGCGCAATCTGTATCCCGGCCAGCAGGTTGCCGAAGATTTTCTGCGCAGCGAAACCCAGGATCACCCCCATGATGCCGGCCGAGGCGAGAATGCTGGTACCGAGCTGGCGCACCTTGTCAAAGAGCATCAGTATCGAGGCCAGCGCCACCAGCACGATGAGAAAGTTGACGATCTTGCGCAGTACGGCGATCTGGGTGTGCACCTTGCGCGCGGCCAGATTGTCGGCCACATCGACACGGTAGTGTTCACGCAGGGCCCGCTCAACGATATTGACCCCGTGCACCAGAATGCCGGCGATACTCGTGATCAGCAGCATGCTGAGGAGGTTGTGAATGGCAAGATCGAAGCGCTCGGAGGTGACAAAAAGCGGAAACAGCGAGAAGAGCAGAAAGATGGGAAAGAGTGCCGCCGCGGCCCGAGCCAGAAAGGGCGCCAGAAAACGTTCGAAGTACCCCTGGCGGGTGTCCGACCAGCGGTCCATGACCGCAATCACGCGCCGCGAAACCCGCACAAACAGCCAGAACCCCAGAAACACACCCACCACATTGGCCAGCGTCATGATCGTGGACTGCCAGCCCAGCGCATCGGGGATCAGATAGTAAAGCGCCACCATGACGCCATAGCACCAGACCAGACACACCAGCGGCGGATGCACGGCAAGGGCGGCGACGTTGAGCAGGTGAAAGCGCCCGTTTGCCAGCCCGCGCAGGCGAAGATGGATCACCTTCAAAAGACCGTGCAGGGCCGCGGCGACGGCAATGGCCATCACCGCCAGGCTCCAGTGGGGAAGGGTGGCAAGCCAGGCCATCAGCGGATCATGCATGATCAAATCCCGTTGCAGTTGGATACCAGGGCTCCTGTGACCTTAGTACAGGATCGAGACCTTCGTATCACAAGCCTGATCCCATAATATGGGATTTACGTTCGCATATTGGGATATGGCCGATTCAGGCGTACACTCAGGCTCATGACAACCTCTCTTTCTACCCGGCCGGCCGGCGCGCAGGCCCTGATGCGCGGGCTGGCGGTGCTTGATGCCGTCGCGGAGGGGCATCACGACCTGGCCGCCATCGGCGAGCGTATCCAGTGCACGCGCAGCACCACACATCGACTGGTGTCGGCGCTGATGCATGCCGGCTATCTGCGCCAGGATGCCCATGGCTATCAGCTTGGCATCAAGCTGGCCACGCTCGGCACCCGCGCCCGCGAGCAGATGCCGCTGGTGACGCTGGCCCGTCCGATCATCGAGGCGCTGGCCCGCGATTGCGGCGACAGCGTGCACCTGGGAATTCGCGACGGCGACGACGTGGTCTATCTCGACAAGATTCGCGGCTCGCGCGGGCTGGAGATGCGCTCGCGTCCCGGGCTTCGCCTGCCGCTGGCGCTGACCGGTGTCGGCCGGGCGCTGATGCTCGATCTCGATGAGACCCAGTGGCAGCGGCTTTACACGCTCGCCCGTGATCACCAGACACGCCAGAACGAGGCGCCGGTGGCCGGGCTTGCGCCACTGGTGCCGCCGGCCTGGCCCGAGTACCGAACGCGGCTGCTTGATTATCAAGGCACGGGCATCGTGCTGGATCTTGAGGACAACGAGCGTGGCATTCGCTGCGTGGCCGCGCCGGTGCGCGACGCACGTGGCACGATCGTCGCCGCGATCAGCATTGCCAGCGCCACACCCTGGATGTCGGATGAGCGTCTGACCGAGCTGGCTCCCAGGGTCCGCGATGCTGCCGCGCAGCTCTCGAACCGGATCGCCCGGCCCGGCATTCACCCTGACTCTTCCCTTTCTTTATCCGCGGGAGCCTTTCATGACTGACACCTCTGCGCGCCTGATCGCGCTCGACTGGGGGACTTCCACGCTGCGTGCCTGGCTGCTCGATGAACGCGGGCAGATTCTGGATCAGCGTCACGAGCCCTGGGGCATCCTGCAGACACCGGAAGGCGACTTTGCCCGGGCCTATCAGACCGTGGTCGGGCCCTGGCGCGAGACGCATCCAGAGCTTCCGGCGCTGGCCTGCGGCATGATCGGCAGCCGCGGCGGCTGGCAGGAAGTGCCCTATGTGGCCGCCCCCGTCGATGCCGGTGCCATCGCCAACGGGCTGATCGAGATCGAGACCGGCATTGACCGACTCTCGCTGGTGCCGGGGGTCATGCAGCATAGCGACGCCACCACCGGTGCGCTGCCCAACGTCATGCGTGGCGAGGAGACCCAGTTGATTGGCGTGATGGCGCATCAGCCGGAACTGGCACAGGCCTCGCTGCTGGTGATGCCCGGCACCCACAGCAAGTGGGCGCGAATCGAGCATGAACGTCTGACGGGCTTTACCACCCACATGACCGGTGAGCTCTACGCGGTGCTGCGCGAGCATTCGATTCTGGGGCGTCCGGCGCGCGAGTGTCAGGAAGACGCCAGCCAGGCGGCAAGCCTTGCGGCCTTTGATGAAGGGCTTGCCAACGCCCGTGACGCTGGAAGCGCCGGACTTTCCGGGCAGCTTTTCAGCGTGCGCAGCCGCGTACTGGCCGATGAGCTCTCGCCCGCGGCGAGTCTGGCCTATCTCTCCGGGCTCTTGATCGGTGAAGAAGTCCGCAGCGCGACCGTGGCACTGGAGGCGCAGTCCCGTTTGAAGCTTGCCCTGATCGGTGATGATGCCCTGTGTCAGCGCTATACCCGGGCGCTGTCGTATTTTGACTACGCCGACGTTCAGACCATCAGTGATGCCAGCATCAGCGGATTGATGACCATTGCCCGTCATGCCGGCCTGATCGAGCCCGTCTGAAGATTCTGACGCTTTATGCTTACAAAGGAGCAGACCATGTTGAATGAGCACCTGCAGACCCTGCCGCTCATCGCGATTTTACGCGGCGTCACGCAACACGAGATCGAGCCCATCGGTCAGGCGCTTTATGACGCGGGCTTTCGCATCATGGAAGTGCCGCTCAACTCGCCCGAACCGCTGGAGAGCATCGTGCGGCTGGATCGGCTTCTGGGTGACAGGTGCCTGATCGGTGCCGGCACGGTCACTCGTGTTCAGCAGGTGCGTGACGTGGCGCATGCCGGCGGCAAGCTGATCGTCTCGCCCCACGGCGACCCGCGCGTCGTTCAGTCTACCAAGGCCGCAGGGCTGGTCAGTGCGCCGGGCGTGGCCACGCCGACCGAGGCCTTTGCCGCGCTCAATGCCGGCGCCGATGTGCTCAAGATGTTCCCGGCCGAGCAACTGGGGCCGAAGGTCATCAAGGCCTGGCGGGCCGTGTTGCCCCCTGAAGTAGCGCTGTTGCCGGTCGGGGGCATTACGCCTGACAACATGCAGGCATTCGTTGATGCCGGTGCCGGCGGCTTCGGGCTGGGCTCGGCGCTCTACAAGCCCGGCATGAGTGCGGAAGAGGTGGGCCGTAACGCCCGCGCCTTCGCAGATGCGTGGCAGGCGCTCAAGCGCTGATCCGACACGAATGACTTCCTTCTGACCCACTCAAGACCGGAAACTGCCGAGTACTGTCATGAAAATTACCCGACTGGAAACCTTCATTGTGCCGCCGCGCTGGTGCTTTCTGAAAATCGAGACCGACGAGGGGTTTGTCGGCTGGGGCGAGCCGGTGGTCGAAGGTCGCGCTCACACCGTGGCGGCCGCGGTGGAGGAGCTCGCCGACTATCTGATCGGCAAGGACCCGCGCCATATCGAGGATCACTGGACGGTGATGTATCGCGGCGGCTTCTATCGCGGCGGCGCCATCCACATGAGCGCACTGGCCGGGATCGATCAGGCGCTGTGGGACATCAAGGGCAAGGTGCTGGGTGTGCCGGCCCATGAGCTTCTGGGCGGGGCCGTGCGTGATCGCATTCGCGTCTACTCCTGGATCGGGGGGGATCGCCCGGGCGATACCGCGCGCATGGCGAAAGAGCGCATGGACGACGGCTTCACGGCCATCAAGATGAACGCCAGTGAAGAGATGCAGTTCATCGACACCTTCGACAAGGTCGATGGGGTCATTGCCAACGTGGCGGCGATTCGGGATGCGGTCGGTCCGAACTTCGGTATCGGCGTGGATTTTCACGGCCGCGTGCACAAGCCGATGGCCAAGGTGCTGATGAAGGAGCTCGAGCCCTATCGACTGATGTTCGTCGAAGAGCCGGTACTCAGTGAAAACGCCGAGGCGTTGAAGGAGATCGCGCCGCTGTCGAACATCCCGATTGCGCTGGGTGAGCGGCTTTTCTCGCGCTGGGACTTCAAGCAGATTCTGGCCGGGGGGTACGTCGATATCATTCAGCCCGACCCGTCCCACTCCGGCGGCATCACCGAGACGCGCAAGATCGCCAACATGGCCGAGGCCTACGATGTGGCGCTCGCCCTGCACTGCCCGCTGGGCCCGATCGCACTCGCCGCCAACCTGCAGCTTGATGCCAACTGCTATAACGCCTTCATCCAGGAACAGAGCTTGGGCATTCACTACAACCAGGGCAATGACCTGCTGGATTACGTCAAAAATCCGGAAGTGTTTGCCTATGAGGACGGCTACGTCAAAATCCCGCAGGGGCCGGGGCTGGGCGTCGAGGTCAACGAGGGTTACGTGCGCGAGCGCGCCGGGATCGGCCATCGCTGGCGCAATCCCATCTGGCGCCACAAGGACGGCAGCTTTGCCGAATGGTAGGCCGTGTTGACTGATCACGGATACGAAAGCGCGTTACCATGGGGCCAGCCTTGCGCTGGCCCTGCGCTTTGACCGGCGTTGTACAGGGATGAAAAGTAGCGTTTGTGCCAAGCGATTCTCCGGGCGGGTCGAGTATGATGGTGGGTAGCAGTCACGACACGGTCCCGTGAGGGCGCTGTCATCGGAATGGCCAAAGGGTCCGGTGAAGGTCGGTAAAGCACATTTTTGACGAAAGGACAGTTCAAGTGAAAATTGCAGTTGCAGGCACAGGCTATGTGGGCCTTTCCAACGCCATGCTGCTGGCGCAGCATCATGAAGTGGTCGCGGTCGATATCGTGCCCGAGAAGGTCGAGCGCCTGAATCAGGGGCAGTCGCCCATCGAGGATGCGGAAATCTCGGATTTTCTGGCCAATCGTGCGCTGAATTTCACTGCCACACTGGACAAGGAAGCGGCTTATCGCGATGCGGCGTTTGTCATTATCGCCACGCCCACCGATTACGACCCCCAGACCAACTACTTCAACACCAAAAGCGTTGAGTCGGTCATCGATGACGTCATGGCGATCAATCCCGACGCCGTGATGGTGATCAAGTCCACCGTCCCGGTAGGCTATACCCATGATGCGGTCGAGCGTTTCAACACCAAAAACCTGATGTTCTCGCCGGAGTTTCTGCGCGAGGGCAAGGCGCTGTATGACAACCTGCATCCGTCGCGCATCATTGTGGGCGAGCGTTCCGAGCGTGCCGAGCAGTTTGCCAACATGCTGAAAGAGGGCGCAATCAAGCAGGACATCCCCACGCTTTTGGTGGACAGCACCGAAGCCGAGGCGATCAAGCTCTTCTCCAATACGTATCTGGCCATGCGTGTGGCCTATTTCAACGAGCTGGATACCTACGCCGAGACCCACGGTCTCGACGCTCGTCAGATCATCGACGGTGTCGGCCTCGACCCGCGTATCGGTAACCACTACAACAATCCGAGCTTTGGCTATGGCGGTTACTGCCTGCCCAAGGACACCCGTCAGCTGCTGGCCAACTATCAGAACGTGCCCAACAATCTGATCCAGGCCATCGTTGAAGCCAACCGCACCCGCAAGGACTTCGTGGCCGAGGCGATCCTGCGTCGCCAGCCGAAGGTCGTTGGCGTCTATCGTCTGGTGATGAAAAGCGGCTCCGACAACTTCCGCGCCAGCGCCATGCAGGGCGTGATGAAGCGCATCAAGGCCAAGGGCGTTGAAGTCATCGTCTATGAACCGAGCCTTGCGGAAGATGAGTTTTTCAACTCCAGAGTGATCAAGGACTTCGAGGCCTTCAAGGCCGAGGCCGATGTGATTGTGGCCAACCGCATGATGCCCGAGCTCAAGGATGTGCAGGACAAGGTCTATACCCGCGATCTGTTCAATATCGACTGATCCTGTCTCTACCAGCGCCTGCTCTCAAAACCATCCTTCGGGATGGTTTTTTTGTGTCTGCTTAAGTGAATGCCTGTTGCGTTCGATATGCGAACAGTTTTCAAATGCACTTTATTAACACCGGTATCCTTGTCGCAGTAAAGTCGATGACCAGGGACACCGGTGGCAGGAGACGGCTGACGCATTACCTCGTTGTCACCGGCGACGGGCACCAACAATGAAAGGGTTCAGAGCAATGATAAGGGAACAGGAGGCCGGACGACGGCTGATGTATGCCGTCGCAGGCGTTGTTGTGGGCAGCATGGCTGCACCGAGTGCAACGTACGCGGCCGGGCAGGATGGCAGTCTTGAGACCATCACAGTGACCAGTACGGCGCTTGAGACGGCAGGTAACACGCCGCCGCCGGCCTATGCCGGAGGGCAGGTGGCTCAGGGCGGGCGACTTGGCATCCTGGGCGAGCAGGACGCGATGAACGTGCCGTTCAACGTCATCAGCTATACCGATGAGCTGATCGAGAACCAGCAGGCCGATACCATCGGTGACGTGCTGCAAAACGACGCCTCGGTCGCGGTCGGCACGGGCTTTGGCAACTATTCTGAATCCTTCAAGGTTCGCGGTTTCAATCTCTACAACGACGACATCTCCTTTGGCGGTCTCTATGGCGTGCTGCCGCGTCAGATCGTTGCCAGCGATATTGCCCGTCGCGTGGAGCTTTTCAAGGGCGCCAGCGCCTTTGCCAACGGCGTCCCGGCCGGCGGTACCGGCGTGGGCGGGTCGGTCAATATCGAGCCCAGACGCGCCACCGATACGCCCATCAACCGACTGTCGACCGGCTATACCAGCGATGGCCATATCGACTCCGGTGTGGATGTCGGGCGCCGCTTTGGCGAGGCCAACGAATTCGGTGCCCGGCTGGTGCTCAAGCGCGGACGCGGCGATACGGCCATTGATGATGCCGAGCGTGAAAATACTCTGGCGCTTCTGGGACTGGATTATGACGGCGGCGATGATCGACTCTCGTTCGATCTGGGCCATCAGAAAACCGTGATCGACGGCGATCGGCTCAACCTGAACCTGGGCAGCTATACCGGCAATTCGGTGCCCGACGTGCCGGACGCCGATGCCAACTATGTACCGGGCTGGAACCGTTCCAGCCTTGAAACCACCTTCGCCATGGTGCGCGGCGAGCATGACTTCAACGACGACTGGACCGGCTATGCGGCGCTGGGCGGCAATCGGACCCATGAAAGAACCCTGTCCGGCAGCGTCAGCCTGGCCGATGAAGAGGGTAACGGCACCGTGTCACAGCTGGATACGGCCTATCAGTCGGAATCGCTGGCCAGCCAGATCGGGCTGCGCGGCGAGCTCGATACCGGGCCGGTCTCGCATCAGCTCAATCTGGGCTACTCCAGCGTCTATTCGCGCAAGGATGTGGCTTATGAGGGCAATTTCGCGGGTACCGCGACCAATCTTTACGATCCTGCTGATATAGCGCTTCTGGACTCGCCGTTTGTGAGCGGTAATCTGAATGATCCCAACACCACCGGCCGGGTCTATAACAACGGTGTTTCACTCTCCGATACGCTGGGCTTTATCGATGACCGACTGCTGCTGACGCTGGGCGTGCGTTATCAGGAAATCGAGGTCAACAATTACGGCGCTGCTGACGGCGTGCTGACTGACCGCTTTGCAGAGTCGCGCGTGACGCCGGTTTATGGACTGCTCTACAAGGCGACCGACAATATCTCGCTGTACGCCAATCATATCGAAGCGCTGCAGGCCGGCGAGTCGGCGCCCTTTACCAGTGGGGGGAATACGGTCACCAACGCCGGTGACGTGCTGGGCATTGTCCGCTCCAAACAGGATGAGGTGGGGGCAAAGTTTGATTACGGCTCGATCGGCGGCGGTATCGCGCTGTTCCAGATCGAACAGCCTCAGGTCAGCATCGAAACCAATGCCGATGGCAGTCAGACCGCCGGCTATAACGGCGAGCAGCGCAATCGCGGACTCGAGGCCAGTCTGTACGGCGAACCTCTGGAAGGTGTGCGTCTGCTCGCCAGCGCGACCTGGCTGGACCCCGAACTGCGTGACACGACTGACGGCGCCAGTGATGGCAATGATGCGCCGGGCGTGGCGGGCCATCGTTACGTGCTGGGCGGCGAGTGGGACCTGCCCGATGTACAGAATCTGACCGCGACCGGGCGCGTGATCCGCACCGGTTCGCAGTACGTGGACGAGGCCAACAATCTGAAGGTAGATCCATGGACGCGGCTGGACCTGGGGCTTCGCTATACCATGCCGTTCAACGAAGGCAGCCTGATCTGGCGCGCCGATGTCGAAAACGTTACCGACGAAGAGTACTGGGCATCGGCGGCCACAACAGGATCGCAGACGCTGCTACAGGGTGAGCCGCGTACCTTCAAGCTCTCGGCGACGCTGGATTTCTAATCCCCGGGACGATCGCATGACTTCTCTTTGCCGGCCTTTCGAGGCCGGTTTTTTCATGCCCGGCAGCCAATGGCTACAGTCGATCGTCGAGTCGCTCGGACAAAAAGTCGAGAAAGAGGCGAATGCGACGGGAGAGCGTCGTATTACGGTAGTAGACCGCTTGAATACTCTGGTGACGTTCGAGTTGCCTGGCAGTGAGGACCTCGACGAGTCGACCCTGCTCAATGTCCTGACGGGTCATGAAATCTGCCAGACACACGATTCCCTGACCGTTCAGGGCCAGAGCGCGCAGGGTATCGCCACTGGAAGCCGACAGCGCAGGCGTGATGTCCAGCTCTTCGCCGTGGGCATCATGCAGTGGCCAGCGGTTGAGATGTGGCAACTGGCTGAAGCCCATCAGAGTGTGATGGGACAGTTCATCGACCGTCTCGGGATGACCCTGCCGGGCCAGGTAGTCCGGGCTGGCCAAAAGACGCAGGCGGCTGACGCCCAGGGGGCGGGCATGCAGGGAAGAGTCCTGGAGCGTGCCGATACGAATGGCCAGATCGGTGCGATGCTCGAGCAGGTCGATGATGCGGTCGTTGGTGTCCAGTTCCAGCGTAATACCGGGCCAGGTCCGTCGAAATTCACCGATCAGGGGAATAATGACATGGCGCATGAAGGAGGGTGGGGCGTTGATGCGAAGCCGCCCGGCCGGGCGCTGTCGACCAAGGGCCATGACCTCTTCGGCTTCATCAACGCAGGCCACGATGGTACGGGCATGATGTAAAAAGGTGCGCCCTTCATCACTGAGCTCATGACGGCGGGTGGTACGACGCAGGAGGGTCGTCTCAAGCTTCTGCTCCAGCCGTTGCAGAGCGCGGCTGACCCCGGAGGTGGTCTGACCGAGCTGTTCAGCGGCGGCGGTGATTGAGCCGGTATCGACGACCGCGATAAAGGCGGCCAGTTCTTCCAGGGTCACGTTCATGGCGATGACAGGGCTGTGGCAAAGGATTTGGATTGTTGACTATAGCGCAAGGATGATTCCCGGTTTTTCCCATTTTTCGGGCCTATGGGGCAGGCGACAATACGGACATCGCACTGGATCTCATATGAACGGAGCATGTCATGGGCAGGATTTTATCGATCAACGCGGGCAAGGCGTACGCGCATTCGAAAGGGCAGTTGAACGCCACGCTGCATGAGCTGGCCGTGGGCGAGCTGTCAGAGCTGGGGCATGACGTGGTGACCACCTGCCTTGAGGACGATTATGACGTACAGCAGGAGGTTGAACGGTTTTTGTGGGCCGACGCCATCATTTATCAAATGCCGGGCTGGTGGATGGGCGCACCATGGACCCTCAAACGCTACATCGATGAGGTCTTTACCCACGGCCATGGAAAGCTCTATGCAAGTGATGGGCGCAGTCGCCATGACGCCAGCAAACGCTATGGCAGTGGCGGTCTGTTACAGGGGCGACGCTATATGCTGTCACTGACCTGGAACGCGCCACGGATGGCTTTTGACGATCCCGAAGACTTCTTTGAAGGCCGCGGTGTAGATAACGTCTATTTTCCCTTCCACAAGGCGCAGCAGTTTCTCGGTCTTGAAGCACTGCCGACCTTCCTGGCCACTGATGTCATCAAGAATCCAGAGATCGAGCGCTACCAGAGCGAGTATCGGGCGCACCTGCGTCAGGTGTTCGGTCGGAACGCGTAAGACCGCCCGTCCTTTTTCCCGGCCGGTGCCTCGCCGCCCTGATCCGGGTGACGATGTCGTCTCTATCGCCTTTCTGTTATGTTCGCGCTGTCGCGGGGCGCCCGGTGCGCTCCGCTTTCCTGTCACCCGTGGATGCCAGCGCCCATGCTAGATCGCCTGACCCATTCACTGCGCCGCCTCTGGGCGCTGGATGCCTTTGCCTACAGTCTGCGCGTGTTTATCGCGCTGACCGGCGTCATGCTCTGGAGCGGGCTTTTGGGCCACATCGAGCAGATGATCCCGCTGTTTCTGGGGGTTATCGCAAGCGCCCTGGCCGAGACCGATGACAGCTGGCAGGGGCGACTGCGGGCGCTTCTGGTCACGCTGGTCTGTTTTGCCATCGCCTCGCTTGCCGTGGAGCTGACCTTTGCCCACCCGTGGCTGTTCGGGATCGGGCTGGGGCTGGCCACCTTCTTGATGATCATGCTGGGCGCCATCGGCCAGCGCTACGCCACCATCACGACGGCCACGCTGATCCTCTCGGTCTATACCATGATCAATATCGAGCAGCGCGGCGGCGCAGTGCCGGACAATATCTGGCATGGCCCGCTGCTGCTGATCGCCGGGGCCGCCTGGTACGGGATATTGTCGATTGCCTGGCAGGCGCTGTTCACCCACCAGCCGGTACGTCAGAGTCTGGCCGCGCTGATGACGGAGCTCGGGGAGTATCTCGCCATCAAGGCGTCGCTGTTCGAGCCGCTGCGCGGGGTGGATCGCAGCGCTCGTCGGCTGGCGCTGGCGCGACAGAACGGGCGAGTGGTCAGTGCGCTCAACGAGGCCAAGGAGATGATCTTTTCGCGGCTTCAGGGGCAGCACAACAGCGCGCGCATCGACCGCTATCTGAGGCTTTATCTGATTGCTCAGGACATCCACGAGCGGGCCAGTTCGACCCACTATGACTATTCGGCACTGGCCGAGCACTTCTTTCACAGCGACGTGCTGTTTCGCTGTCAGCGGCTTTTACATCAACAGGGGCAGGCCTGCCGGGCGCTGGGCGAGGCGCTGTTGCTGCGCCAGTCGTTCGATCATGGCGAAAGCGAGCAGGCGCTGAGCGATCTGCGCGCGTCCATCGAGTATCTCAAGCAGCATCCGCCCGGGGGAGATGCCCGACAGAACCATCGGCTGCTGCGCTCGTTGACGTCACTGGCCATCAATCTGGGCGAGCTGGAGCGCCAGCTCACCCGCGCCGATAATCCAGAGCTTGCTCTTGATGCACATGATCGCAACCTGCTGGACCGCTCACCGAGCGGTCTGCGTGACGGCTGGCAGCGGCTGCGCGGGCATCTGCGCACCTCATCCCCGATCTTTCGTCATGCCCTGCGCCTTTCCTCGGCGCTGGTGGCCGGCTATCTGCTGCTGCGCCTGATTCATCCGACCCAGGGCTACTGGATTCTTCTGACCACCCTGTTTGTCTGTCGGCCAAGCTTTGGCGCCACCCATCGCTTTTTGCGTCAGCGCATTACCGGCACCGTGCTTGGACTGGTGGCCGGTTGGGCACTGATCACACTCTTTCCCTGGGACGCCGCTCAGGCCCTGATTGCGGTGCTGGCCGGGGTGCTTTTTTTTGCCGCCCGTATCCGGCATTACATGGTGGCCACGGCGGCCATCACGCTGATGGTGCTGGCCTGCTTCAATCAGGTTGGCGACGGGTTTGATCTGATCTGGCCGCGGCTGTTCGATACGCTGCTCGGGGCGGGCCTTGCGGCTCTGGCGGTGCTCTTGATCCTGCCGGACTGGCAGGGACGGCGGCTCAATCGAGAAGCGGCATCAGTAGTCACGGCCAGCGAAGCCTATTTTCGCGAGATCGTGCGTCAGTATCGCAGCGGCAAACGGGATGATCTGGCCTATCGGCTGGCCAGACGCAATGCCCATAACGCCGATGCGGCCCTCTCCTCTCGCCTGGCCAGTGTCATGCAGGAGCCGGGGCAGTACCGCCATGACGCCGACGAGGGCTATCGGCTGCTGGTGATTACGCACAGCATCCTGGGCCATCTTTCGGCGCTGGGCGCGCATCGGCGCAGCGTCAGTGAGCGTCTGGATGTTCAGGAGCTGGAAATGGTGTTTGAAGCCATCAGCGGCTATCTCTCGACCATTGCCCGTGCGCTGGCGCGGCGTCAGGCCGTCGGGACGCTGTCACCGCCGCCCGAATCGATGGTGGCCTTTCTCGAGCAATTACCGGAAGAGGTCGAAGACGCTCGCCGGCTGGTGCATTCCCAGCTGGCCATGATCTGTCATCAGATGACGCCGCTGGCAGAGGTGGCCGGCCGGCTGCTGGATCAACAGGGCCAGCGCCGGCGTCTGATCAGCTCGCAGCGTGCGGCGACCTGAACTCGAGCGCGTCGGCGGTTTGAGACAGGATGTCAGTGGCCAGCCCCGGACGGCCGAGCAGAAAGCCCTGTAGATGCGAGCAGCCTTCCTGCTGCAGCAGGGCCATCTGCTCCGGGCGCTCGACGCCTTCGGCGGTGACTTCGATCTCGAGGCTTTTACCCATGCCGGTCACGGCGCGAACGATGGCCAGTGCTTCACGGCTGTCGCACATCTCGCGGATGAAGCTCTGATCGATCTTGATCCGGTCAAACGGGAAGGATCGTAGATAGTGCAGCGATGAATAGCCGGTGCCGAAGTCATCCAGCACGATGCGCACGCCCAGCGCCTTGAGCTGATGCAGAATGTCGATGTTGTGCTGACTGGCATCCAGCAGAATCGACTCGGTGATCTCAAGATCCAGCCTGGAAGGATGGATGCCCGTGACGGCCAGAGCATTGGCAACGTCTTCGACCAGTGCCTGACGGCCGAACTGTGCCGGCGACAGATTGACCGATATGCGCTGATCATCCGGCCAGTGGCTGGCCTCGCGACAGGCCTCGACCAGCGCCCAGGCACCGATCTCCAGGATCAGGCCGCTGTTTTCGGCAATCGGAATGAATTCAAGCGGTGACACGATACCCCGCACCGGATGGCGCCAGCGCATCAGTGCTTCAAAACCGGTATTGTGGGCCCCGCTGATGTCATAAATGGGCTGATAAAGCAGAAAGAGTTCTTGTTGTGCCAGGGCATTGCGAAGATCGTTTTCCAGATCAAGACGCTCACGTGCCAGTTCGGCCAGTTCAGGATGAAAGGTTTCGTAGCGGCCCTTGCCCTGACGCTTGGCTTCATAAAGGGCCAGATCTGCGCAGCGCATCAGCTGCTCGAAGCTGTCGATATCTCTTGAGGCGCGTACGCCGCCCAGACTGATGCCGGTCTGCACCCGGTGTTCGCTGAGCTGAAAGGGAATGCGGGCACTGATGGCCAGGGTGTGTGCCAGATCGGCCAGTGCGTTGTCATCACGGGCCTCGGGCACCAGCAGGGCAAATTCATCACCGCCGATGCGTGCCAGGGTTTCGCCATGATGCAGATGCTGGCGCAGCCTTGCAGCCATCTGGCACAGGAGCTCGTCACCGACCTGATGGCCCAGCACGTCGTTGATGGTCTTGAAGTTGTCCATGTCCAACAGCAGCATGCCGACCTGATCAAGATGCGGTTCGAGTGTCTCCAGCAGGCTCTGGGTACGCTCACCGAACAGCAGCCGGTTGGGCAGGTTGGTCAGGGCATCGTGATGGGCCATGTGGCGAATGGTGGCCTGAGCAGTGTGCTCTTCGGTGATGTCATCAATCAGATAAAGTCGCTGCCCCGTGGCCCGTCCATCGTCCATGATGGCAAGTGTCAGGCACTTGAGGCGACAGATCCCCTCCGGCGTTTCCAGCTTGAGGCGAAGCTCGCTGGAAGAGCCGGCGTGCTGTTGTGACAGTTCTGACCTGATCCGTGCCAGCAGGGTGTCGTTGGCCAGATGGGTCATCATCGTTTGGGCGTCTTCTCGCGACCCACGAGCATCATGGTTGCACAGCAACAGCCGCCCGTCGGCTTCGTCCTCGACCAGTACCCTGGTCGGGATATTGTGAAGGACGGTGTTCAAAAAGGCATAGAGCCCACTTAACTCAAGCGACTGCTGTTGTGCGGTATCACGTGCCTTGAGTACCTGCTGCTGCTGTGCGCGCTTTTCCGTGATATCGCGAGTAATCTTGGCAAAGCCGATCAGTCGATCATTATCGTGAATTGCATCGATCACCACGCTGGCCCAGAAGGCGCTGCCATCCTTGCGAAGGCGCCAGCCCTCGGCTTCGTGACGACCGTTCCGGCGTGCGGCGGCCAGCCCCTGCATGGGCAGACCGGAGCTGCGCTCTTCCGGCATGTAGAAGCAGCTGAAATTCTGGCCCAAGATCTCCTCGGCGCAGTAACCCTTGAAGTATCGGGCACCTTCATTCCAGCTCAGGATGGTGCCTTCAGGGTCAAGCATGTAGATCGCGTAGTCGGTAATGTTCTGGACCAGCTGTCGATAAAGCGCATCACTGTCCATTGTGAGGGCGCTGGCAGGCGCTCGTGGTTCGGCCATGGTGATATCGGGATCAAGGAGGTAGAAGTCGGCGTCTGTCGCTGTCACGACAGGGCATACAGACGTCATCAAAGGATAATCCGGATTATGCAACAGGAGTGTCTGATTAAAACCGCAATTAAGGCCTTTTTTGAGCTTCAACTGCGGCGATAGCGTGCTGCCCCCGGGTCTGACTGCCCCAGCAGGTGGCTTGTCAGCGCCAGCCACCAGGCCACGCCAATCGGTGCCAGGTCATCATTGAAGTCATAGGCGGGGTTATGAAGGGCGGCGCTGTCGCCATTGCCCATCCAGATGTAGGCCCCCGGACACTGCTCCAGCATGAAGGCAAAGTCTTCAGACGCCATGCAGGGCGGCAGATCGTAATGGAGCTTTCGAATCTCGGGCATGCTTTCCAGCACCTCGGCGCAGCGCCCGGCCTGTTCGGCGTCGTTGATGGTGGCCGGATAGCGCGACTGATAATCAAGCTCGGCGCTCAGGCCGTGGAAATCGGCGTCCGCCTGAACGGCCTCGCGAAAGCGCTCTTCAAGATGTTCGCGAAGCGCGGGGTCGAAACAGCGCAGGGTGCCACGCAGCTCTATCGTGCCCGGCATGACATTGAAGGCATCGCCGCCATGAAACTGGGTCACGCTCAGCACGGCCGGCTGATGCGCCGGTCGCTCGCGGCTGATCAGCCCCTGAAGACGGGTGACGAGCTCGCAGCCCGCTAAAATGAGGTCATCGCCCATGTGTGGCATGGCCGCGTGACAGCCTCGACCGGACAGCCGCAGGGTAAAGACATCAAAGGCTGCCATCGAAGGGCCGCTGTGGACGGCCGCCTCGCCGACCGGCATGCCGGGCCAGTTGTGCAGGCCGTAGACGGCGTCCATCGGGAAAAGCTCAAACAGCCCCTGCTCGATCATGACCCGGGCGCCGCCCTCGTTCTCCTCGGCGGGCTGAAAGATAAGGTGCACGCGGCCTGCAAAGTCAGGGTTGCGCGCCAGTGCCCAGGCCGCCCCCAGCAGCATGGTCGTGTGGCCATCATGACCGCAGGCATGCATGCGCCCGGAAATGGTGGACGCCCATTCAAGCTCGGTGGCCTCCTCGATGGCGAGCGCGTCGATATCGGCGCGCAGGCCAATGGTGCGCCCCGGACCACGCGCGCCCTCGATCGTGCCCACCACCCCGGTGCCGGCCAGGCCGGTATGTACCTCGATGCCGGCCTCGCGCAGCAACTCGGCGATGCGCGCACTGGTGCGCTGCTCTTCAAAGGCGATCTCGGGATGGCGATGAAAATCGTGGCGCCACTGGCGGAGCTGCTCGGCGCTGGGATAGGACTCGAAGGCCGTCATGAGGGTTCCTGGTCAAAATGTTGTTGTCGAAAAAAATATGCCCGGACAAAAACCTTATGCCGATCGCGCTCGGGTGTCGATGCGTTTGACGGTGTGATCACAAGCGAGTGAAGATAACAGAAGATGTGCCATCAAAAAGGCCCCCGGACAGCACGCTGTCCGGGGGCCTGTCAGTACCTGCGAGAAAAAGATGACTGATTGTTCAATACATCTTTAATTTGATATCCCATATGGGTTTTAAGATCAGAGCTGCCGGATGCAGATTTCGTTGTCAAAAATGTGCCATGGCGCCTCTTCATCAGGCCATTGCTTTTCTGGGCAGGAAAGCCGTTACCTGAAGCCTTAGCACCCTTCCTTTTTGATAAAAGGCATTAAGTATCAGTGCGGAAAGAATTTCAGCTGTCAGTGTTGCCAGCGCCGCCCCAATCATTCCATATCGAGGGATCAATATATAATTGAGTACAACATTGAGTAAGCTGACAAAAAGCATTTTCTTCAACAGGAATCCGTAGCCCCCCATCACCGTAATAACACGATAGGCTGCCGTGCCATAGGCTGAAAAAACTGAAGAAATGGCAGTAATGGCCAATATGTTGCCCGCAGGCGTATAACTATCACCATATACCAGAGCAATGATAGGGTCTCGAAAGACACCCATGACCAGTGCTGGTAAGAGCGCCATAAAGAAAACGACGAGAAACATGTTTTTAATACGGCGTTCAAAAAAAGGAATATTGTTGTTTCTGGCGGCTTCGTTGATTCCAACCATCCATGATGTCATCAAGGCGACCGGAAACATTAGCCAACCTTGAGCCAGTGTCAGGGCGGCGCTATACCAGCCAACATGAGTTTCATCAAGCATGGCACCCAGCATGACCTGGTCTGTACGTGTGTAGAGCGCAATGGACAGACTGGAAATGGCAAGCGGTAAACCCGCATGGAGTAGATGACGTGCATGACGACGACTACGCCGTCTTGCGGCCTGAAGATTGAGTTTTATTTGCTTGTTGAAAAAATAGCGCTTTATAACCCAGGAAAGGAACCATTGAATAATGTTGGCAGCGGCAAAAAAGGCAACGGTGGCACCTGCATGTATAAAAATTAACTTCAGAACGACAGCAGCGGCCAGAGAACCATTTTGTGCAATGGTATTGAATTTTGAACTCAAGGTTGCATTGAAGAAGACGCTATAAATTTCTGTTGTTATGAAATAACTGCCCCAGATAATGATGGTAAATACCAGCATTTTGTGGAGAGTGTCAAAATAAAAAAAAGCCCCCGCCGTTATAATGGTATTAATCACCAGAAAGTTTATAAAACGTACCCGTTTTGAGGCGCCTATCAAAAGCAGTCCGCTTTCCTGATTGTAGGCCAGTCGATTAAAAATAACGCTTTCACTGCCAAGCTTCACCAGCGGCGTAATCAGGGCCACGATGGCCAGCGCCAGGCTGATCAAACCGAACTCGCTGGGACCCAGATAGCGGGCGACATACACCGTGATAAAAATGCCGGCCAGCGCAAACATGACTTTTTCGCCTAAGATCCAGGCGGTATTAATGAGTGCCTTGTTCATGGAGCTGCTTTTTCGAAGGTGGACTGCCGACATGGAGCCAGGTCGGCAGGGGAGGCGATCATGACATTTAAGACTATCGTCGTGTATGCAGGATTGTGCGATGCCTGGCGTTTTATTGCTAGACGGGAAGGAATGAAAACATAAAAGATTAAAGATTTGCCAGCAGTTGCCCGAGCGCGGTGCCCTGTAAAAGCACACGCAGGTCCTCGGGAGTGTTTTGCCAGGCCAGACGCAGATGTTCTTCGCGCTGAATCATGTTTTTGTAGCCCTGCTCGAGCTTCTGACAGGAAGACAGCGCGGTCTCGAAGGCTTCATGAGCAAATTCATCCTGAAGCAGGTGGTCCTGTTCATTAGCCTGTGCGTAAAAGCGATCCAGTTTCATGATGGCGAATCCAGAAGATGTTCATCGCCTATATCGACCCCTGTGTTACTTTCTTGATCTTTTTGTTACTCGATGTTACCAAAGTTGTATCCCTTCAAGGTCTCGTCTCTGGCGACCTGCCTATGCCTGTTGAGTCAATGACCGAGGGCTGGAGTGAAGTGGCGTTCAATCAGATCCAGTCGCGTCTGCCACGGGTCCTGACGGGCCACCGGCCCCTGATGTTGAGTGAAGTCCATCATCAGATTGGACAGTGGCGTATGCAGCGGCCACATGGGGGCACCGCCGGTGTTGGGGTTACCGTCCCGGGCGAAGTTGACCACGTAGCGATGAAGCTGCCAGGCCGTAGCGCGGTCACTGTCGTCCAGCCGGTCGTAGCGTGCGTCAAGCGTACGGAAAAGATAGGGCAGTTCACTGGCGTGTACGGCACCGGGCCAGTCATCTCGCGCTTCGAGAGCCACGTGCGAGAAGCGATAGCGCCATACCGGCTCACCGCTGGCCGCGACCTGATTGGCCACAAAGCGTGCCGGCTCGGTCATCATCCGATCCATCCCCACGCGCCAGCCGACCCGCTGGACGTCGTCACTGCCTGTCGGGTCATAAAGGGTTCGAGCCTGCTCGGCATCTTCGCCAAAGGGCGCGAACAGTGCCTCCATGCTTTTGGCAGCGCTGAAGCCCAGGTCGGCATCGGTCGTACCGATCATCATCGGGACATGCTGCTGAAGGCCGGCCCTGTAGATGCCTTCGGGCGGGCCGGAGACCAGTTCGCCATCGCGAATCGGACCGCCGGTCCAGGTGCGCGGACCTTCCTGCGGCGCCATGAGACTCTGCATGTTGAGACCGTCGACCACCTGATCGGCGGGTAACGCCCTGAGCGCGGCGAGCGCGTCGCTGCCCGCACCCGTAATGCCGTGACGATGCGCGAAGTTCTCGCCGATCCTCTCGGCCGAAGGCTGATCGCCCTGGTGATCCGAGAGTTCGGGCATCGGGCCCATCAGTGCCCGACCGCCGCCGGACATCACCACGGCACGTTGAAAAAGCCCATGGGCGGCGGGTGTGCCGGTCAGATCCAGCACCGATGCGCCACCGGCCGATTCGCCCATGATCGTAACGTTACCGGCATCGCCGCCGAAGGCGTCAATATTGCGCTGGACCCATCTCAGGGCGGCCAGCTGATCCATGATGGCGTAATTGCCCAGCGGCTGGCCTGATGACTCGCGGCTCAGGGCCGGATGAGCAAAAAAGCCGAAGCGGCCCAGCCGATAGTTGAGGCTGACCAGAATCACGCCGTCCCGGGCGAAGGCGCTGCCGTCATAGACCGGCGCCGAAGTACCGCCGTTGACGTAGCCACCGCCGTGAATCCATACCAGCACCGGATGGTTGTTCATGGCACGGTCCGCCCGAGGGTCGGGGATGGCACTCGAGGGCGCCCAGACATTGAGGTAGAGACAGTCCTCGGAAGGAGTTACCCCCAGCGGGGCGGCATCGCTCGGATCAGGACGCTGCATGCAGTCCGGGCCAAAGGCGGTGGCATCGCGCATGCCCTGCCACGGCGGCACCGGCTGCGGGGGCCGCCAGCGGTTCTCTCCCGTGGGCGCTGCCGCATAGGGGATACCCTTGAAGGCCGTCACGCCGGATGTGCTGCTGCCGCGCAGGGTACCGGTATCGATGGCCACCCGGGTCACCGGCGGATGGGAGGAGGAAGCCTGAGCCCAGACCCAGAGGGGCGTGGCCAGCAGTCCCAGTGTCAGCAGTCCTTTCAACCAGCGTTGCATGCGGTGTTCCATTTGCGTTGATTCAAGCGCTCAGGATAGACCACGTCGACGTGATGCTCCCGTTACTCGTTATCCTCCGGCTCGGCGTCGCGCGAGGCCAGCCAGCGGCCTTCGATCATGTCCAGCCGTTCCCACCAGGGGTCTCGCATCACCTGTGGCCCATCATTCTGGGTGAAGTCCACCAGCTTTTCCTGCTGCGGGTCGTGCTGCGGCCACTGAGGCAGCCCCTCGCCATTGGGGTCACCGGTCAGGGCAAAGTTGACCACGTAGCGATGAAAGGCCGTGGCCGTGGTGCGGTCAGCATCATCAATTGCGCTGCCGTAGGCCTCTTCCAGACGGTCAAAGAGATAGGGAATGTCGGTGGCATGCGGCGCGCCGGACCAGTCGGCGCGTTTTGGCGCTGCCACATGAGAGAAGCGATAGCGCCATACCGGCTGACCGGCCGCGAACATCTCATCGGCGATGAAGCGGGCAGGCTCGGTCATGGTGCGATCACGACCGATCTCCTTGGCCAGCGTTTTCAGATTGGCATTGCCGCCAGGGTCATAAAGCGCACGCATGCGATCGGCGTTATCCCCGAAACTCTCGAACAGCTCGGTCTTCGAGGCGGCGTCAAAACGGCCCAGATCCATGCTGGTCGAGCCGATCAGCAGCGGTATCTGTCGCTGCTTTTGCTGTCTGAAACGGTTCTGGGTTTCATCAACAAGCAGTTTGCCGTCGCGCACCGGACCGCCGGCAAAGGTGTCGCGCTCGCGGTTGGGGGTATACATCATGCTCATGTTGAGGTCCCCGGTGATGGCCTCGGCGGGTAGATCACGCAGCGCCTGGCGTGCGCTCTCGTCACTGCCCTCGATACCGTAGCGCCTTGCAAAGCGCTGGCCGAAGGTCCTGGCCGAGGGGTTGTCGGGGTGATCTGTCTGCAGGTCATGACGTATGGCGCGCAGCCCGCGCCCGCCACCGGACATCACCACGGCGCGCTGAAAAAGACCTTCCGTGACAGGGCTTGCCATCAGGTTGAGAATCGAGTTGCCGCCGGCAGATTCGCCGACCACTGTGATCTGATTCGGGTCGCCACCGAAATCTCTGATGTTGTCTTTGACCCATTCAAGCGCCCGAATCTGATCCATGAAGGCGTAGTTGCCCTGCGGGGTGCCCTCGTCGTCTTCGCCGTCCAGCGCCGGATGAGCGAAAAAGCCAAAGCGGCCCAGCCGATAGTTGAAGCTGACATAGAGCACGCCGTCGCGGGCAAAGCTTTCGCCGTCATAGGCTCTGGATGAAGCACCACCATTGACGTAGGCCCCACCATAGAGCCAGACCACCACCGGCCGCCCCCCGTCATCGGGTTCGGCGGCTGTCCTTTCGGTGCTGTCGCGCTCGCCAGTCTCGGCGCGCGCGCCGTCGGGCTGCCAGACGTTGAGATAGAGACAGTCTTCATCGGGGCGCTCATCGCCGGGCGAGGCGCTGCTCGACAGCGGCTTTTGCATGCAGTCGCGGCCAAAGCGTGTGGCCTCGCGTACCCCCTGCCAGGCCGGGACCGGTTGTGGCGGTCGCCAGCGGTTCTCGCCTACTGGCGGGGCCGCGAAGGGGATGCCGCGATAGGCCGAAAAGCCCTGGTTGCGCTCGCCACGCAGCAGACCATGATCGGTGCGCACGATTGGGGCCTCGGCGGCCGCCTTGAGGGTGTGGGCCACCTCAAGCGCCATCGATTCATCGATGGCCGCCGACGCCGATGGGGCGTCGGCCGTGGCAGGGCCGGCCAGCAGACCCAGCACGGCCGTGATCATCAGCGTTACGCCCTTTCTACCTGACGCTGCCCGCATGTTGTCTCCCTGTCTCCGGCGATCCTCCCCGGGTCTGACTACATCGGGGCGAGGTCGTTCGCTCGCGGCCGGTCAGATCAGAAACATCGCCACACCCAGCACGACGCCGGTCACGAGCATGATCACCGAGGTATAGCCCATGATGTCGCGGATCTGCAGGCCGGCAATGGCCAGAAGTGGCAGCGTCCAGAAGGGCTGAACCATGTTGGTCCAGGCATCGCCCCAGGCCACCGCCATGGCCACATTGGCCATATCGGCATCCAGTTGCCGGGCGGCATCGATCACGATCGGCCCCTGCATGATCCACTGACCGCCCCCTGCCGGAATGAAGAAGTTGATCAACCCCGCGCTTAAAAACGAATAAAACGGCAGCGACTCGCTGCTGGCAATCGAGACCAGCGCGCTGCCGATATCGGTGGCCATACCCGTGCCGCTGATCACCCCCATCATGGCGGCGTAGAAGGGAAACTGCATGATGATGCCGTAGGCCGTACGCGACCCACCGGTACAAAAGGTAATGTATTCCCGGGTGTGGCGGGAAAACAAAAGCCCCAGGGCAAAAAAGCCCAGAATGACGGTATTGATGTTGACGCCGCCGCCGGTGATGAAGTGATCTGCCAGCCACAGCAGGGCGATCACACCGAGTGTCAGCGGGATCAGCCGGGAATATTCAAGGCGCAGGGCCGGGGTCATGTGTGAGCGCTCGGGCAGGGGGGCGGTCGTCATGTCATCGCTTTGCTCACCCTCCGGCAAGCTGGTACGGGGTTCATCGGCGCGCGGTCTCATCGACACCAGAACGGCCGGCACGACCAGCACCATGGCCGCCAAAATGGCCAGATTGCCGATTGAAAAGACCGTCTGCGATACCGGAATGATGCCCATTTCGGCTTCCAGAAAGTGGCCCGGATTGGCAATGACCGTGGGGATCGAACCGCCATAGCCGCCATGCCAGACGATAAATCCGGAGTAGGCCGCCGCCACCACCAGCGGGTAGTGCACGCGTCCACGATGGACAATGCCCATTTCGCGAGCCACCAGCCCGCCGGCGACCAGCCCGAAGCCCCAGGAGATCCAGCTGCAGAGCATGGCGATCAGCGTGGTGGCCACAATCACCTGAACTTCGGTGCGTGGCAGGTGGGTCAATTTGATCAGGGCGCGCCGTACCGGCCGGGTATGGGCCAGGGCGTAGCCACTGACCAGCACCAGAATGATCTGACAGGTAAATTCATAGATGCTGAAAAACCCGTTGCCCCAGTAATCCAGCACCTGACGTGGCTCGTGGCCGTCGCCCCAGAAGATGCCGAGTCCCAGCACCGCAAGCGTCAGGAAAAACAAAAAGACAAAGGCGTCCGGTAGATAGCGAACGGCAATATGGGTGAACAGGCGGCCAATGAGACGCATGCAGGACAGCACTCCTGATGGTTGTAATGGTTGTAATGGATGCAGCAGAGGGTGCCTCGAGCATCAGGTGGGATGCCGGTGGCCTGTGAACGCTAGATCAGTAGGTGATGACGGCCCTGGCAGAAGTGCTTATGGCAGGCCTGACGGAGGAGAGTTAAGTCTGAAAAAGGTTTGATTAACCCTTCAGCGCTGATGACATCAGCATCGGGCCGCTGCCGGTTTCCACGATGTCATGCTTCATGCTCAGGTTCTTGTGTCGCAAGGCGAGAAAGGCTTTCATGCCTGCAGAAGCGGCAGGGTGCGGGGAATGACGGGCAGCGGTGCCCGTCATCGTTCTCGAAGGCATGGCGTTACGGTCGATAAAACAAAAATTCGCCGGTTTTCGCGGTCAGGACAAAGCTTGAAGCCCATGCCGGGGTGATGCCGCGATGATGGAAAAACAGCGCCCCGTGGGTGCGGTCCAGCAGGCTGCCATTGAGGGCGCGTCGGGCGATCTCACGCGCGGCGGCGTACTCCTCGGGCTCTTTGGCCTCATCCGGGCGGCCATCGCACCACCATGAGAACTGACAGCTGCCGGTTTCCGAACCCTCCTGTACCACGCCGCACAGCGTCGTGGGGAAGCCGCTGCTGCCAAGGCGGTTCATGATCACATTGGCGACGGCCTCCATCTCCCGGGCATTGGTGCCCTTGGCTTCCCAGTAGATGGAGCGGGCCAGACAGGTAACGGCGTCATCGAGAGGCGCCTGGCCGTTTGGGTCGATGGCCTTCGTTCCGCCCGGGGTCAGGCGCACGTCAGGCGGCGGCGGTTGAACGCCGCCCTCGTTGGAGGCGCGCTGTTCGAGCACCCGTGCCTTTTGCTGCGCCATGGCGCGTTGAGTGGTCTCGGAGGCCTGAGCAGAGGGAAGGCTCAGACTGGCAACAAGGCTTGCAATCACGATCAGGGAGTAACGCATGGCCGCTCTCATGGCGAAGGAACCTCTATCCTACGCATCCCGATCATGGCCGGAAAACCCTCTTTGGGATCAGAGCAGTCGCCTTACAGAAACAAAAAGCGCCCTGGCGGGCGCTTTTTAGGGGGCATCAGTCGGGTTTCCAGCCCTTTTCAAAAAGCATCTTGCCGGGCCACGTATAGGCCATTACGCCGCCGTCGGCGAGAATGGTTTCGCCGGTGACAAACGAGCTGTCGTCGCTGGCCAGAAACAGCGCTACCTTCGCCATCTCCTCGGGCTTGCCGAGTCGCCCCATCGGCGTGACCCACTTCTGGGCCTCTCGAAACTGTTGACCGCTGTCTTCTTCCGGGCTGCCGGCCAGGTGGCTGACCAGCGGTGTCTCGATGGTGCCGGGAGCCAGCGCATTGACACGAATACCGCTGCGGCCATAGTCGATCGCCATCGTTTTGGTCATGTTGGCGACGCCGCCCTTGGCCGCGTTATAGCCCGAGCGGTCCAGATCGCCGGCAGACGCCGACATCGAAGTGGTGTTGATGATCGACCCACCGTGATCCAGCATCAGCGGGATCAGATACTTGCTGACCAGGAAGGTACCGCGCAGGTCAGTGGCGATGATGCGATCAAACAGTTCGGTGGGATATTCGTGCAGCTTGCCGCCTTCCTGATCGATGCCGGCATTATTGAACAGGATATCGAGTCGGCCGTACTCACGCTTTACCTGCTAGGCAAAGCGTTGAACTTCCTCTTCGCTTGCGACATCCAGCCGGTAGCCTTCGGCCTTCCCGCCGGAGGCCTGGATGTCGCTGACCGTGCGCTTGATCTCGTTTTCGTCGACGTCGGCGCAAAGGACGGAGGCCCCTTCCTCGGCAAACAGCTTCGCCGTGGCGGCCCCGATACCGGTAGCGGCCCCGGTCACAACGGCAATGCGCTTATCAATTCTGCCCATGATCGACTCCCTTTGGTTGGCAGGTAGCGTGCTGTCCATGGCAACGCTTCAGGGGTCTTCAATAAAGCAGTAGATCGAACCGCTCGCCAGCCGGTGGCCCGGGACGTGATGTCGCAGGCCGGCATGTCGAGAGAGGAGAGTGAACGACGGGGTCAGGCAGACCATTCAGCGCCGGTCAGTTCACAGGAGCGCTGCCAGAGTCGCTCACCCTGTGCCTGATCGCGGGCCGCCTGCGACATGCGGGCGCGTTTGGGAGCACCGCGCGTCTCTCCCGGACCATCGGGGCCGAAATAGTCACCGGGTCGTATATCGCTGGAGGTGGCGGCATGAATCGTGGGACGTGCGCCCTCGGTCGCGTTCTGGCTCAGAAGCGGCATGGCCAGTCTGAACAGCGTGCCCACCAGCGGGCGGCTTTTCACACCGTGGTTAAAAAGGGCCGTGCGCGACAGCCCCGGGTGCGCTGCTAGGCTGTCCAGCCCCCACAGCTCCTGATTGCTGTGACGCTGAAGGGTCTGGCTGAACATCAGCATGGCCAGCTTCGACTGACGATAGGCTCGCCAGGGATCGTAATGTCGCTCACCCTGCAGATCATCGAAGTCAATCTGCCCGCCCCGGTGAGCCAGGCTTGAAAGCTGGACCACTCTTGGGGCGGCGGCGTGCATCAGTTGCGGCAGCAAAAGGCTTGTCAGCAGGAAGTGACCCAGATAATTGACGCCGAGCTGACGCTCGAACCCCTCTTCTGTCAGCTCACGCTCAGGCAGCGCCATGACGCCGGCATTGTTGATCAAAAGATCCAGTGACGGTTCCTGCGTCTGCACGCGCCGGGCAAACTCGCGCACCGACGTCAGCCGATTGAGATCGAGCAGCTCAAGGCGCACATCGGCCTTGGGAGACTCGGCCCGCAGCGCCTCGACGGCGGCCTGTCCTTTTGCTTCATTACGGGCGGCCACGATGACCCGATAGTGCTGATGCATCAGGGCGCGCGCGGTTTCAAACCCCAGCCCCGTATTGGCACCGGTGACGACGGCCAGAAGCCGTCTATCGGCATGATCACTCATTGAAATGCTCCGTAGCAGAACAGGCCGTCACGCGCTCAGTCGTGGTTCGTCTCGCTGATGGTCTGAATGACCTCAAACCCTTCGAATTTCGGCGGTCCCAGATAAAGCCCCTCGCGGCGACTCTGGCCGGCATTGGCATGGGCGGCGCGAAAGGCCTCGGAGTGGGTCCAGGCCTCGAAGTCCGCACGCGAGCGCCAGATGGTGTGCGAAGCATAGAGCACGTGATCCTCCTCGGAGGGCCCGCGCAGCATATGAAACTCGACGAAACCGGGCAGGCCCTGCAGGTGGGTTTCACGCTCCAGCCAGAGCTTCTCGAACTCCTCCACACGCTCTGGATTGACCCGAAAACGGTTCATGGCAATAAACACCGTACACGCTCCTGTCGTTGTCCATCGGGCGCCCTGCGCGCCCGGTCCTGTCATGACGATGGCACCTTGCCGGCATTCGGGCAAGATGCGCATTGCTCATGGGTCACGGTTTGCTCCAATCAACCCATTGCAGGGCTGGCCTGCTGGCAGCACTTGTACGCCCTGAGCGGTAAAGAGCCAGGCATCCTGATCACCGAGCAGTTCCAGCCTGTCACCTTCCCTTTGCAGGGCAGTGCCTTCCGGCAGAGCGATGACTCTACTTTCCGGATTGAGCCTCAGATACTCGGTCAGACGCTCTTCTCGGCTTTCACCGTGATGTCCGGCGCTCTTGCCGGCGGTGAAGTGAGGGTTGATCTGAAAGGGCACCAGCTCAAGGGTTCGGAAGCTCGGCGGCTCGACGATTGGCATGTCATTGGTGGTGCACAGGGTCGGACCGGCGATATTGGCCCCGGCGCTCCAGCCAATATAGGGCAGGCCCTCACCCACGCGCTTGCGAATGATGTCCATCAGACCCAGCTCGTAAAGCCGGCTGACCAGCGCAAAGGTATTGCCACCGCCGACAATCAGTGCCTCGGCGTGGCAAATGGCCGCCCCCGGATCGTCGCTGTCATGAAGGCTTTCCAGAGTGATGCCGCCGAGATCAAGCGCGGTACGCACGTTCTCAAGATACGTGTCAAAGGACCGGCTGACCGACGAATGCGGGATGAACAGTGCCTGCGTGGCCGGCGTCGGAATGGCTCCGAGAAAATCCCTGATCAGAGGGCGAGCATAGCCCAGGTAGCCGGTATCGCCGGCCATGGCGCTGCTCAACAGTAGAAGTCGTGACATGCGATGTCTTTCCCTGCCTGGTGGTCTTCGCCGTCGATATTGATCAGATCTCCACACGCAGGCCAAGCTCGATGACCCGCTGCGGGGGCACCTTGTAATACGACGTGGGCTGGATGGCGTTGCGCGCCATGAAGGCAAACAGCTTCTCGCGCCAGAGCATCATGCCCGGAACCTCGTCGGTGGGAATGATTGTCGCCCGGCCGATATAAAAGGTGACCTGTTCCATGTCCACTTCAAGGCCGAATCGTTCGGCAAACCGTACTGCCACCGGGACGTTGGGGGTCTGCATGAAGCCGTAGTGCACGATCACCCGGTAGACGCCCTGGCCCAGATCATCGATTTCAAGGCGCTCGGCGGCCGGAACACGAGGGGCGTCCTCGGTGCGAACGGTCAAAAGCAGTACACGTTCATGCAGCACGTGATTGTGCTGCAGGTGATGGTGAAGCATCGGCAAAGTACCGGCATCGCTGCCGGTCAGGAAAATGGCGGTGCCCTCGACACGGATGGTCTCGCTGTCAGCCAGCTCACGCACGAACGCCTCAAGCGGGGCCGATTCGTCGGCGTTGTCTTCCTCCTGCTTTTCATCATGCATGAGCCGGCGACTCAAAAGCTCACGCCCGCGCTGCCAGGTGCTCATCAGCGTGAACATGGCCACCGCAGTCAATACCGGGAACCAGCCGCCGTGGGGCACCTTGAGCAGGTTGGCGCCGAAAAACGGCAGATCGACCAGCAAAAAGGCCACGGTCATCGGTCCGGCCACCCACAGTGGCCACTCCCAGCGCTCGCGCATGATGAAAAACGCCAGCACCGTGGTGATGGTCATGGCAAAGGAGATGCCCACGCCGTAGGCCCAGGCCAGATTGGTCGAGGTCCGAAAACCGAGCACAAGCCCGATGGTGGCCAGCATGAGTAGCCAGTTCAGGGTCGGCACATAAATCTGACCGTACTCTTCCGAGGAGGTCTGAAACAGGCGCATCGGCGGCAGCTGGCCGAGCTGGACCGCCTGACGGGTCAGCGAGAAGGCCCCTGAAATGACGGCCTGCGAGGCAATGACGGTCGCGATGGTCGCCAGGCCGACGAGCGGATAAAGCGCCCAGTGCGGCGCAAGGTTGTAAAACGGCTGGCTGGCGGACTGGCCCTGGGAGTGGATCAGTATCGCGCCCTGGCCGTAATAGTTGAGCAAAAGCGCCGGCAGAACGAGCCCGAACCAGGCCAGCTGGATCGGGCGCCGGCCGAAATGCCCCATGTCGGCATACATCGCCTCGCCGCCGGTCACCACCAGAAAGACCGCACCCAGCACCACAAAGCCTGTCCAGTGGTTGATGCTGAAGAACTCGATGGCCCGCAGCGGGTTGACGGCCGCGAGCACGCCGGGCTCCTGAACAATGCCGTAGATCCCGAGTGAGGCGAGCGTTGTGAACCACACCACCATCACCGGGCCGAAAAAGCGCCCAACGGTTTCGGTACCGCGTGACTGAATGGCAAACAGCGCCACGAGAATGGCGATCGTGATCGGAATGACATAGGGCTCGAAGACCGTGGTGGCCACATTCAGGCCTTCCACGGCGCTGGAGACCGATATCGCTGGCGTCAGCATGAAACTGCCGTACAGCAGGGCGGTGCCGAAAATGCCGAGCCGAAGCAGCCATTTGGAGTGAGGCCCGGCATTCTTGCGCCAGGGGTTGAGCAGGGCCACCAGCGCCAGCATGCCGCCTTCGCCGTTATTATTGGCGCGGGTGACAAACAGCATGTACTTGGTCGAGACGACCAGAATCAGTGCCCAGAAGATCAGTGACAGAATGCCCAGCACATTGGCATCGCTGGGTGTCAGGTGGTTGGCGCCGCGAAAGCATTCGCGCAGTGCGTAGAGAGGGCTGGTACCGATATCGCCGTAGGAGATGCCCAGTGCGGCCAGCCCGAGCACGACCAGCCGCTTCGAGCTCAGCTCGCGTTCTTCGGCCTCGCAGCTTTCGGCCTGCTCTTCGTGGGAATAGGGCTGGGCAATCTGCTCCTGTTCATTTCGACTCGAGGCGTGGTCCTGCGCGTCTTCCCTGTCGTCGGCATTTTGTTCTGCGCTGTGCTCATTTTTTTATCGGACATCTGTCTACCACCGATGGTGTGACGTGATCGTCTTTTTTAATGCGGCCCCTGAAAGTAACGATCCTTGCCACCCATGACCTGACGCCTGTCTGCGGTGGCCGTTTCGATCTTTCATGTTTCGATAGTAGTGAGCCCTGATTCGGCTGTCGAATCAGGGCCCGCGGGTTAACGGGCTATTGCCCGGTGGCGACCTCCAGTCCTTCGCGAGTGACCTCGCCGAGAAAATCGATCTCCTCGGGGGTAATCACGTAGGGCGGCATCCAGTAGATGACGTTGCCCAGCGGGCGCAGCATGGCTCCGCGGGACATGGCATGCTGAAAGACTCGCAGGCCGCGGCGTTCGCGAAAGTCATAGGGTTCGAGCGTCGCCTTGTCCTTCACCATTTCGATGGCGACCACCATGCCGGTCTGGCGCACATCGCCGACGTGCGGATGCTCGCGCAGGGGTGCCGTCACCTGCTCGATGCGCGCTGACTTGTCGCGATTGGTGGCGATCACGTCGTCGTCTTCGAGAATGTCGAGCGTGGCCAGCGCCGCAGCACAGGCCAGCGGGTTGCCGGTGTAGCTGTGCGAGTGCAGAAAGGCCCGCAGCGTTGAATAGTCATCATAAAAGGCGGCGTAGATGTCATCAGTGGTCATCACCACCGATAGTGGCAGATAGCCGCCGGTGATTGCCTTGGACAGACACAGATAGTCCGGGCGTACGCCGGCCTGCTCGCAGGCGAACATCGTGCCGGTGCGCCCGAAGCCGACGGCGATTTCATCAAATATCAGCTGCACGTTGTGGCGGTCGCAGGCCTCGCGCAGCCAGGTCAGATATTCCGGCGGGTACATGCGCATGCCGCCGGCACACTGGATCAATGGCTCAACGATGACCGCGGCCAGTTCCTCGCCATGACGCTCGAGCGCGGCTTCCATGTGGGCAAAGGCTGCCCGGGCCTGATCGATCCACTGATCGCGCGGCAGGCCAAAGCCGTCCGGCGCCGGTACCTTGATCACATCCAGCAGCAGCGAGCGATAGGTGTCGGTGAAAATCGCCACGTCGCCGACGGAGAGCGCGCCCAGCGTCTCGCCGTGGTAGCCATTGGTGATGGTCAGAAAGCGCCGTTTCTCCGGACGTCCCTGGTTGTGCCAGTAGTGGTAGCTCATCTTGAGCGCCACCTCGATCGCCGAGGAGCCATTGTCGGCGTAGAAGCAGTGCCCCAGACCGTCGGGGGCCAGTCGTCCCAGCCGCTCGGACAGCTCGATCACCGGCTGATGGGTAAAGCCCGACAGGATGACGTGTTCGAGCGTGTCGAGCTGGGTCTTGATGCGCGCGTTGATGCGCTCGTTGGCGTGGCCGAGGATATTGACCCACCAGGAGCTGATCGCATCCAGATAGCGATTGCCTTCGAAATCCGTAAGCCATACCCCCTTGCCCGAGCGAATGGGCGTGACCGGCAGGGTCTCGTGATCCTTCATCTGTGTGCAGGGATGCCAGAGACTGGCGAGATCGCGCTGCATCCATGTGGCGTTATCGTTCATGAGGCTCCAGCAAAATATCGAGATCAAGACAGGCGCCGACCCGCTCGGGGCTCGGGGCGACAAGGTGAGGGACCAGGCCCAGGCAGGGAATGCCGCCGCGTCGGCTCAACCAGTATTCAAGCGTGGCCAGATTGGCGACCAGGCGTGAGGTGTCGCCATCCACCACATTGGCCACCCAGCCGGCGACCCTCAGGCCATCTCGCTCGATGGCCTCCAGCGTCAGCCGGGCGTGATTGATGGCGCCAAGCCGCACACCGACCACCAGAATGACCGGCAGATCCAGCGCCACGGCCAGATCGGAGAGGCAGGCGTCATCGCTTAAAGGCACGCGCCAGCCGCCGGCGCCTTCGATCAGGGTGAAGTCGGCGCTGGCGGCCAGCAGCGTCTGCATGGGCGTCAGAAGCGACGCCACCGAGAGCCTGTTTCTGGCCTCACTGGCCGCAATATGCGGTGCAATGGCCGGTTCAAACGCCACTGGATTGACCGCCTCGTAAGAAAGCGCAGGCTCGCACTGGGCCTGCAGGGCCAGAGCATCGGCGTTGCGCAGGCCCTGCGAGGTGCGCTGGCTGCCGGACGCGACGGGCTTGCCGGCGGCGGTCGTCAGCCCGCGGGTACGTGCCGCGCTCAAAAGGCCCGAGGCGATCAGGGTCTTGCCGGCATCGGTATCGGTGCCGGTCACGAAAAAGGCCGAAGGGGAGGGACCAGAGGTGTGATCCGTCATGGGAGATCTCCAGGTTTTTGCATGAGGACCAGCGCCACCCGATAGGTGGTGGGCAGCCCCATCGGGGTGCGAAAGCGCTCCAGGGACTGCGTGACGCCCGCCCAGTGTCGGCGGCTCATCAGCCCCTGCGGTGCCGGTCTGTCCGGGGTGGCAGCGCCCACGGCCTTCAGCGCCCGCAGACTGGCGGCGGCGCTGTCATGAAAGACCCGGTGATCCCTGACCTTTAGGGTATGAAGCGTGAGTGGACTGGCCTGGAGATGGACCGAGAGCGCCTCATGCGTGAGAAAGGCATTGACCGCCGCACGGTCCTCAATCATTGAAAAGGCGGTTTTCAGCTCGTTGAGGCTGCCATCAAGCAGAGTGGTGAAGGCCAGCCAGCCGCCCGGGCGCAGCGTGCGCTCGGCTTCCCTGAGAAAACCTTCTGGTGTGGCACACCACTGAATGGCCAGGCTGGACACCACCATGTCCAGACACTCGTCTGCAAAAGGCAGCTGTTCGGCCTCGCCCGACTGCCAATACAACCGACCATGGCCGTGACGGCGGGCTGCTTCCTCAAGCATGCCGGGGGCCGGGTCAATGCCGGTAATGGTGGCCTCGGGATAGCGCGCGCGCAGTCCGCGGGTGACGTAGCCGGTGCCGCAGCCGACATCTGCCAGACGCTGAGGCATGGCTCTTGTCGGCAGGGCGCGAAGCAGATCATCGGCCACCTCGCGCTGAAGACCGGCGTGGTGGTCATAGTGAGGTGCTGCCCTTGAGAAGCTAGTCGCGATGCGGTGCTTGAGGGGCAGGGTCGCCTCAGTACTCATGGACATCTCCTGTCCCGCTTTGCTTGATAAAGGCCACCATGTGTCGGGCGCACGCTTCCGGGTGCTCCATCACAAAGGCATGGCCGGTGTCGGCCAGCTGACGGACCGTGCTGTTATCGGGTTGCCACTCGTGAATGGCCTCACCGGCATGTGAGGGCACCAGCGCATCAAGCTCGGCAAAAAGGTGCAGCCTCGGGCAGAGACCAGGGGCGAGCTGCGTCTGCAGATCGATGTGCGCCAGCAGCGACAGCCCGGCCAGTGCCTGCTCAATGGTGAGGGTTGCCGCATGCTGCTCAAGCTGGCGGATCATGGAGGCGTACGAGGCGCTGCCGCGGGCCACCAGCGCGAAAAAGCGTGACCGGGTCTTTTCCGGGGCGCTTGCCCAGCGGCCCTGAAAGGCCGTGAGGGTGGCCGTCGGCAGGGCGTACCGCCAGTCATGTCGGGTCACGAAGCTTAAGTTGCTGCCCAGCGTGATAACGCCGGGGCAGTGCCCGCGGCGCCGGTCGGCCAGCGCCATGGCAAGCATGCCGCCCAGCGACCAGCCGGCCAGCCAGGCATGCTCGGGCAGGCGGGCATCAAGATCATCGAGCCAGACCTCGAGGGTGTCATCGCTGGTAGCCGGCAGGGGCGGGCAGTCGATGACCCAGCCGGGCAGTCGCGTTCCAAGTTCATCGGCCAGCGCCGTCATCGAAGAGGGCGCCATGGCCCACCCGGGCAGCAGGATCAGGGTTGGAGAGGCGGTCATCATGAAGTCACTGTCCGACAGCAGCGCGCTAGGGTTTCGAGCAGTCGATCCAGGTCGGCCTGCGTGTGGGCCGCCGACAGCGTCACGCGCAGCCGTGAGTGCCCCGTCGGCACCGTCGGCGGGCGAATGGCGGTGCACAGGATGCCTTTTTCATAAAGACGTTCGGACAGCGCCGTCGCTGCCTGCTCGCTGCCGATCAGCAGCGGTTGAATGGGCGTCTCGGAGGGCATCAGCGTGATGCCGGGCAGCGCCAGAGAGGTCAGTTCCTGTCGAAACCGCTGAATCAGGCGGTGCAGATAGGCGCGCCGTTCGGGCTCGCACTGCACGATCTCAAGCGAGGCCAGCGTGGCCGCGGCCAGCGCCGGCGAGAGGCTGGTGGTATAGACAAAGGGCTTGGCGAACTGGATCAGGGACTCGATCAGGGCGTGGCTGCCGGCCACAAAGGCGCCCTGGGTGCCCAGCGCCTTGCCCAGCGTGCCGACCAGAATGGGCACCTGATCAAGGGGAACGTTCTGCGCCTCCAGCGTGCCGGCACCGGAGGCGCCCAGTACGCCCAGTCCGTGGGCATCATCGATCATCAACGGGGTGTCGTGACGCTCGGCCAGGCGGGCCAGCGCGTTCACGTCGGCGCAGTCGCCATCCATGCTGAAGACACCGTCGCTGACCAGCAGCCGGTCGGCGTCCGGTGGAAGCCCTGCCAGCGTTTGTGCTGCGGCTGCGACGTCCCCATGGGTGAAGCGATGCAGACGCGCGCCGGACAGCCGGGTGCCATCCAGCAGCGAAGCGTGGTTGAGCCGGTCATGAACAACGTGGCCGCCGCGGGACATCAGCGCCGAGATGACCCCCAGGTTGGCCTTGTAGCCGCAGGAGAACAACAGCGCTCGTTCTCGCCCGGTCCACTGTGCCAGCCGGGCTTCCAGCCGGTCATGAACCTCCTGATGACCGTTGACCAGGTGCGAGGCGCCACCGCCGGCGCCATGCTGGCGTGCGCCGTTACACAGGGCCTCCACCACACGCGGGTGCGTGGCCAGTCCCAGATAGTCGTTGCTGCAAAAGGTCAGCACGTCCCGGTCATCGATCCGGGTATGCACGCCGGCATCGCGCTGGCTGCGCCGCAGGCGATAACGCCCGGCTGCCCTTTGCTGCTCGAGGCGATGGTGCAGGGCACGCTCGAAGGTACTCATCTCGATGCTGTCCCTCTTAATGGGTGGCGGCATCGGTGGTCATGGCGGCTACGCGCGCCTGGTAAAGCTGCTGATCCAGCACCGCCTCGTGGGTGGCGTCATCGACATCGTGCCGCTGCTCCGGATAGAGCCCCAGCCGCTCAAACAGGCGTTGATCATGGGCGGCCTGCGGATTCTGCGCGGTCAGCAGGCGTTCGCCGTAGAAAATCGAGTTGGCGCCAGCGAAAAAGGCCAGGGTCTGGGTCTCGTCGCTCATCAGTTCGCGTCCGGCGGCCAGACGCACGTGAGAGGCGGGCATCAGAATCCGGGCGGCGGCGATGGTGCGAATGAAGTCGATCGGGTCGAGATCTTCGACCTGAGCCAGCGGCGTGCCTTCGATGCGGATCAGCATGTTGATCGGCACGCTTTCGGGGTGCGTGGGCAGGTTGGCGAGCTGCTGCAGCAGGCCTGCGCGGTCATTGACGCTCTCGCCCATACCGAGAATGCCGCCGGAGCAGATCTTCATGCCGGCCTGACGCACGTGATCGAGCGTTTCAAGCCGGTCGGCGTAGGTGCGCGTGGTGATGATCTCGCCGTAGTACTCCGGTGAGGTGTCCAGATTGTGGTTGTAGTAATCAAGGCCGGCGTCTTCGAGTGCTTCGGCCTGGTCCCGGGTCAGCATGCCCAGCGTCATGCAGGTTTCAAGCCCCATGGCACGCACGCCGCGCACCATCTCCAGCACGTAAGGCATGTCCTTCGCACGCGGATTCTTCCAGGCCGCGCCCATGCAGAAACGACTCGCCCCGACCTCCTTCGCCCGACGCGCCTCTTCCAGTACGGCCTCGACCTGCATGAGCTTTTCGCGCTCAAGGCCGGTGTTGTAATGCCCGGACTGCGGACAGTACTTACAGTCCTCCGGGCAGGCGCCGGTCTTGATCGACAAGAGTGTGGAGATCTGGACGGCGTTGGGGTCGAAGTGCTGACGGTGCACGCTCTGTGCCCGAAACAGCAGGTCATTGAAGGGCAGGGTCAGCAGCGCCTCGATCTCGTGGCGCTGCCAGTCATGACGAAAGGACTCGGCGGTGGCGGCATTGGAGCGAGTGGTGGGCATGGCGCTGTTAACCTTTTCAAAAATAAAAGATAACGACGACTTTGCCAGCGTCTCTGGTTAACTTCAAATATTTCTATGGTTAACAAATGGCGGGGTCATAACACTTTTTTCAAATGAAAATGAGAATAATTTTCGCATGAGTTGACTTTGCATCTGGAGGCTCATCAAAATCGCGTGGCCATAACACCGATAACCGGCGCGCCAGGCGCGTCAGCAAGGGACACCATGAAAAAGCCATCCTGCGGTCGTCACGCCCTGACGATCGTGACCACCGGCGCCTGCCTGATCACCCCCGTCATGGCTCAGGCCGATGACACCGCCATCAATACGGTTACCGTCACGGCCACCAGTCTTTACGACAGCGTGGGCTATACCCGGCGCTCGATCAGGGCTGGTACACGCCTGTCTCTCTCACCGAAGGAGATTCCGCAGTCTGTCAGTGTGGTAACCGAGCAGCGCATGAAGGATCAGAACCTCAACAATGCCGAAGACATCCTGAACAGTGCGACGGGTATTTCTGTCTCACCCGTTGACAGTACCCGGCGAAGTTTTTATTCCCGCGGGTTTTTCATTAACACTTACCAGTTCGACAACATCCCGACGACGGTTCAGGGTCAGTGGTATATGGGGGATGCGGCGCTGGATAGCGCCATCTATGACCGCGTCGAGATCGTTCGTGGCGCCAACGGACTGCTGACCGGTGCCGGCAATCCGGGCGCCTCGGTCAACTTCGTGCGAAAGCATGCAGACGCTCGCGAGCCCACGGGAACCATTTCCGGTGAGTTGGGAAGTCGGGGGCATGGCCGTACGGTGATTGATGCGCAGACCCCGTTGACCGACTCAGGCAACGTGCGGGCGCGCTTTGTCGGCGGTTATGAAGATGGCAACGGGATTCTGGACCGCTTCAGCGAGCGCAAGAAGTTTGGCTACGCCGTGATTGATGCGGATGTGACCGACAGTACGACCGTATCGCTTGGGTATGAGTACCAGAATACCCATCAGAACGATGTGACATGGGGCGGGTTACCGATGCTTTACCGCGATGGTGGCCGTACGGATTTTGATCGCGATTTCAGCGTCGCGCCTCGCTGGTCCTTTTATGATTACGATTCACAAAAGGTCTTTGCCGAGCTGAATCATCAGTTCGATAACGGCTGGGAGCTGCGAGGGGTGGCCACCCATGCAACGCTCGATAGCGACAGCAGGCTTTTATACATGTATGGCTTTCCTGACCGCCAATCCGGACTGGGACTCAACAGCGGGGCGGGACGATATGAAAGCACACGTCGAATGGACGCCGTGGACACCTACGTTAATGGCCCCTTTGAACTGCTTGGCCGTGAGCACGAGCTGGTCGCGGGCCTCAGCTACAACCGTCAGCACACCCGCCATACAGGTGCCTACCTGCCTGTTGATACATCATCGGTAGATATTCACCGGTTCAACGGTCGCATCGATGAACCCGAGTGGGGAGAAATGAACACTCAGGTGGATGACGTGACTCGACAGCGTGCCTTTTATACGGCTGCCCGACTATCTTTGGCCGATCCGCTGACCCTGATTCTTGGCGCGCGATATACCGACTGGCAAAACGATGGCCTGCAATCCTCTCGACATCATGAAGAAGTCATTCCCTATGGCGGGCTGGTGTACGACATCAACGATACCTGGTCGGCCTTTGCCAGCTACACCGAAATCTTCATGCCGCAGGACTATCGCGACAGCAGTGGTGCCTATCTTGATCCCATTACCGGCAAGAACTACGAGACCGGTCTCAAGGCAGGCTGGTATGACGACCGTCTGACAGCGTCCTTCTCCATATTCCGCCTAGAGCAGGACAACGTCGCCCAGGCCGATGGTAATACCACCGTACCGGGCACCGGAGACCAGGCCTATACGGCTGCCAGAGGGGTTGTCAGCGAAGGATTTGATTTTGAACTCAACGGCGCCGTGACTGAGCGTCTCGACACAACGCTGGGCATCACTCGCTACACTGCGAAAAACGATGAAGGTGGCGTCAATACCAACCAGCCGCGGACACAGATCAAGCTTTTCTCGAGCTATCGCGTTCCGCAATGGGAGAAGCTGACCGTTGGCGGCGGTGTGAACTGGCAGAATCGCACCTTCAGCGATATCGCCAACCCGGACGGAGGCACCACGCGTGTTCAGGAGGGCAGTTTCGCAATAGTGGATCTGTTCGGGCGTTATCAGTTCACGCCTGATCTGTCGCTACAGGCCAACATCAAGAACCTGTTCGACAAGGAGTACTATGGCTATCTCGGTACCTATGGCGTCTATGGGGCGCCGCGCAGCGCCACGGCGACGCTGACGTACTCGTTCTAACCTCCTTGCCATGGCATACACGGCTGACAATTCTGTCGGCCGTTTAATTCGTATCCACTAAAGTGACCGCGCTACACTGGGGTGACCGCCATGCTCGTGGAGTTCTGTCATGTCCACCGGTCCGCTCGTGACGCTTGCCCGTGTCACCTTTCCCCATGAAGCCCATTTGCTCAAGGGGCTGCTTGAATCCCGCGGTGTTACGGCCTTCATCATCGACGAGCATCTGATGACGATGCAGTGGATGTGGGAGACCGCGCTGGGCGGCGTGAAAGTGCAGGTTGCCCCGCGGGATATTGAGGCCGCCCACGAAGTGCTGGCGGACTATCAGGCGCATCGGCTGGCCATGTCTTCGCCCGCGTTTGAGGCTTCGACACCGCCTGGTGCGATGCACTTTTACGGCTGGCGGGCGTTGGTCATTGCCTGCTGGGCGACGACCGGTGTGGTGTTTCCATTACCGTCAGTATCTCGAAAATGCCTGCACGACCGGCAGCAGTGAAAAGCCATTGCGCGCCTTATTGGTACGTACAAGAATCTGTACAGGAGAAAACATCGTGGATGCCATCAGCTATACCGCTGCCAGAAGCCAGCTGTCCAAAACCATGGAACAGGTGTGTGAAGACCACGCGCCCATCGTCATCACGCGCAGCAAGGCGCCTTCGGTGGTCATGCTCTCGCTGGAAGACTACGAGGCCCTGCAGGAAACCGCCTATCTTCTGCGCTCACCCAAAAACGCCCGCCGCCTGCTGGAGTCCATGGCCGAGCTGGAGCAAGGCGACGGTCAGAAAAAGGCGCTTCTTGAGTGAAGCGCCTGTTTTCCGAGAATGCCTGGGAGGATGACCTGTACTGGCAGACAACCGACAAGAAGGTGCTCGGGCGCATCAACAAACTGATCAGGGAAATCCAGTGCCAGCCATTTGAAGGTATGGGCAAGCCGGAGCCGCTCAAACACGGCTTTTCAGGTTATTGGTCCCGGCGAATCAACGACGAGCATCGAATTGTTTATAAAGTGACAGACGACGCGCTGATGATTGCGCAGCTTCGATATCACTATTAAGGATGCATACCTTCTGTCGGGTCAGTCCGCCGTAGTACCAGAGCCGTTATCATCATCAACGGGCAGGATATCCAACGCCCCCGCCATGATTTAAATATTCGATAGCGCTCTCACCCGTTTCATTCGTATCACCCTGCATTAAGCGTCGACGCCTGGTTCGTGGCACCTCATGATCGCCACCAGCTCATTCACTGGCCTCACGTGTTTTTCCTGACCCCTCCAAGCCATCTCTTCAAGGGATGGCTTCAATCTCGCGACCTTGCCGCTTTTTGACGATCAACTATAGATCGGCGCTCGGCATGCATCGACCAATAGCCAATGTAAAGATAAGTGACATTTAGTTGACGTGCATTAGTATGGTCTTTTTGAGGTTATGGGCTGTCGCCGAATACACCCCATCACGCTTGATGCTGCATGTACATGGTTTGAAGATATGTGGAGTCAGATCGTGGTGAATATCAGTTTATTTGCAGCTTTATATTTAATGCGAATGAATGCAATCGAAATTTGAATAAAATGTCTTCTAACGACCCAGAGTGGCCCTTCCTGCAGAGGCTGCGTGCGAGTTCAAGTAAATATACGAGTCTGCAGTGTAATACCTTCTAAGGGCAAAAGGTGAGTCCAGTGCGCGATGAGGACGTGAACTATTTCTCGCAGTTCCTCGGTGAATTTCAGGGTGAGACTGATCGAGGATCAGCCTTGGTCGGTGCGGCTTTAATTGATGAGCGGCTACATAGACTTTTGGAGTCTCATTTTATCGAATGTAAGGAATCCAACGAATTAATCAAGGGAAGTAATGCTCCCCTTGGTTCGTTCAGCACACGTATAAAAATGGCGTATTGTCTAGATCTGATCACAGAGCTTAAGTACAAGGAGTGTGAGCTTATCAGGCGCATCAGAAATGAATTCGCTCATCAGGTTCATGGACTCACATTTACAGACAACAAGGTATATGACCTCTGTAATAACTTGCACGCGAATACGCCGGATGGGACCAGATTAGACGGTAATGCACGTCAGCTATACATTAACTCGGTTATCTTAGTGTCGCTTGCGCTGTGGTATCGCCCTGAGTACAACAAGCCAGACCGGGCTAGGCATCGTGAGTGGAGCTATCAACTAAGCTCTTAACAAGGCCAGGTAATGCGACGCCTTATTCGTTGCGGATTCGCCTCCACTACAAAGCCGCGCATGCTGTCGGCGTTGAAATTCAATCAAGTGGCTGAGATTTAATGAGTGAAATCAGAGTGTCTGACGATACTGTTCATTACAGCGCAGGTTCTCTTCAAGAACTACAAGCTATTTTTCGACAGTACCGTTCGGTTGAGGGCGTTGGCGGCTGGTTATTTCGAGGGCAAGCAGACGAAAGCTGGCCTTTGGTGCCCAAAGTTGGGAGATCCGAATTTGATTGTCGTGGTGGATCCGACTGGGCAATGTTTTCGATATGGCGGAATAAAGCCATCGCCTACGACAGACTTCCGGAAAATGATTTGGAATGTTTAGCTATTGCTCAGCATCACGGATTGGCCACGAGACTCTTGGATTGGTCAAATAACCCGCTAGTGGCTACGTATTTCGCCTGTAAAGAGAAACCTAATAAGGATGCTGCTATCTATCTATTTTTTCCAAGCAACGTGATCGAGGAAGAGCGCTTTGACTACAGAGAGGAAAAAGAGATAAAGCATTATATTCCTCGTGGGTTGGCGGCAAGAATCGTAAGGCAAAACGGAAGATTTACTTATCATCCAAATCCTAGAGAGTCAATTGAGTTTGGTGAAATTGGAAAGCCTTTTATCGGCCAAAGGCTAAAAAAGATAATAATTCCTTGCGCGGACAAGCAAGAAATCATTGATGAGTTAAATCTATACAATATCAATGAGGAAGGAATTTTTCCTGATTTAGATGGTCTTTCTAGGCACTTCAACTGGCTGAAAGCTAAGAAAAGAGTTTAACTAGGGCTGCTGCCGGCTTTTTTCGCTGCTGCTCCAAGCCGGCGGCTGAGCATAGGTGTTAGCTGATACTACAGGGCTTGGCATGTGTTTAAGCTGGAAGTGTATGCATGTTTCAGGCGCCGGACGTCCTCCTGCGTCGGGTGCCGCATATTTTGTCGTTATGAAAAAAGAGCCTTCGAATGGAAACGTTTCACAATCAGTTGATCAAAGTCATTTCTGAGATGGAAGAGGCCAATCCTGTGGAATGTCGGGATATCGACATTGAAAATATCATCTCGGAAATAACGCCAGAAATTGTTGCAAGCCTAAAGAAATCGTTGCAGAAGACGACAGGCCAGATGTTGTGGGAGCGGAGGAGGCTATCGACCCAATTTGAGGCTAGAAATCTAGAGCGGTGGCGAGAAGGGTTTGACTTACTGGAGACTCACATCGTCATTTGTACTGAGGCTGGTGAAGAATTCAACAAATCGTATCGACCAGAAGCTGTCGAAAACAACGACTTAGTTCTTGACGTTGTTGTCCGACAACATGCGCGTGCATGTCACATAGCACAAGAAATTTTATGCCTGTTAAAGTCCGGGTTTCCTGATGCGGCGCATGCTAGGTGGAGGGCGCTTCATGAGGTGAATTGCACTGCAATGTTTATTGTCAAGCAAGGCCAAGATTGCGCGGAAAGGTTCTACTTTCATGATGTTGTAGATTCATACGACGCTATGCGTGAGCATAAAAAATACGAGAACCGGCTGCAGGAAAAAGGCCCCTCACAGGCAGAAATTGACGACTGCAAGAAGGAATATGATGAACTGATCAGAAGGTATGGTAAGTCTTTTTCACAGCTTTACGGTTGGGCTGCGCACATATTCCCAAGCCATCAGCGCGTGGGTTTTGCTGCAATTGAAAAGAACGTAGGATTGGATCATATGCGTCCGTACTACAAATGGGCCAGCCAGAATATTCATGCTAGTTCGAAAGGCATGACAAGTCGGTTAGGGCTGTGTGAAGCGAGACATGATATCCTGCTGGTGGGACAAAGCAACTCAGGCATGACAGATCCAGCGCACGCGACAGCCATCAGCTTGTATCAGATCACTACAACACTCCTATGTCTTAAACCAGCGCTTGATCATATAGTCATGTGTAAGATTGCTGGGGAATACGAGCAGGCAGTCGGGGATACGTTCCTTCGAATTAGCCAATCAAAATCGTAACAAGTTGCTTCACACGGATAAATTACTCGCCGCACTCCTAATTTAACTATGAGTAAAGCGGTATGGATAAGAATGATCTCAATGGCCGCTCTTGGCCGAAAGCAACCCGTCTCCATTCCTCGCCTGAACAACAACGTTTTATTCCTGCTTCTTGGTCACGCGCTTTTTTGGTCCCTAAAACGCTAATTTTCTATTCGATAGCGGCGAAACCGCTGCTTCTTCCCCATGACACGCCACCAGCTATAGATTAGATGCCCCTCCGTTTCAATAGATCCTGAAAGCCATGCCTTCTCTTTTGTGGTGCCCCTGAGGTTTCATGTCCTGTATTCCAGCCCTTGTGAAGAGGATGCGAGTGGATATGCCCTCTGAAAATGCAGGCAATGTCGTTGTCGCTCTGGCGCAGCCGCCGGTTATCCGCGGTGCCGTGGCGGAGAATCTGACCACGCATCTGCGCTATATCAAGCATGCCGCCCGGCACGACGCTGATGTCATCGTCTTTCCCGAGCTCTCGCTGATTGGTTACGAGCCTGATCTGCTGGAAGCGCTTGCCATGCCATACGATGCCGAGGCGTTCAAAACGCTGTCTGCTGCCGCGGTGGAGAACAATATGGTTGTGATCGCGGGTGGTCCGCTGATCAACGACGGCGGCAAGCCCCGCATCGGGGCGGTCATCTGCTTTCCCGATGGGGCGCGTACGTTTTACGCCAAGCAGCACCTGCACGATGGGGAGGAGGCGTACTGCTCGCCGGGTGATGAAGCCTGTCTCTTCACCGTCAACGGCGTGCGCATCGCACTGGCGATTTGCGCCGATTTTGTCCACACCATTCACAGTGATGCCGCTTCCGCCCGGAAGGCGGCGGTGTATCTTGCCAGTGTGCTGATTTCAGACGGCGGATATGAGGCGGATGCTCAATGCCTTGCCGGCATTGCCCGGCGTCACGGAATGCCGGTGCTGTTTTCCAACCATATCTCCGACACCGGTAGCTGGCAGACCTGCGGCAGAAGCGGCGGATGGAACGCACAGGGGGAGCGCCTTGTTGGCGCCGACGGACGTGAGGCCTGCCTGGTCATCGCTGCGATCCGCGATGGCGTGCTGGAGGGCGCATCAGGGCGCGTTATCGCGATGGACAGCGTGGCCTGATCAGCAGGAGCGGCGATCAAGCGCTGTCGTCCGGGCACTGTCTCTTTATCAGACATCGCTTTAAAAAGGCGTTGCCTTCCCCGAGCCCACCAGGCATAGAATGCAGGTGACATGGTGTTGAAGCGGCCCTGCCGCTTCAAATGAAAAGGGAACGTGGACAAGCCACGGCTGCCCCCGCAACTGTAAGCGATGAGCCCGCCTCACACGCCACTGGCCACTGCCGGGAAGGCGAGGCAAGGGTGATGACGCGCAAGCCAGGAGACCTGCCATGTCGACTTCCATTCATCTCATCCCTGCACGGTGGGTGCAGCAAGGATCAATCGCATGCATATCGAACCGGGCGTCGTCACGGGCGCCAAAATCCTGTTGAGTTACGCCACCGCGGCCGGTGCCTTCGGGCTGACCGCGCGTCTGGCACGGCACACGCTGGAAGGCCGCGATGGCTTCACGGCGCTGATCGGTCGCAGTCTTGTGGCCACGCTGTGTGTCTTCTGCTTTTTCGAGGTGTTGCCTCACCACGCTGTGGGCGTGTCAGAGGTCCACCTGATTCTGGGCTCGACCCTGCTGCTGCTGTTTGGGGCTGGCCCGACGGCGATCGGCCTGGCGCTGGGGCTTTTGATTCAGGGGCTTTTCTTCGCGCCGTTCGACCTGCCGCAATACGGCATGAACGTGACCACCCTGATCGTGCCGCTGTGGGGCATCAGCGTGCTGGCCGGACGCCTGATTCCACGCGATACGCCCTACGTTGAGGTGACCTATCGACAGGCGCTGGCGCTTTCCACCGCCTATCAGGGCGGCATCGTGCTCTGGGTCGGCTTCTGGGCCTTCTACGGCGAGGGGCTTTCGGCGCAGAGCCTCGTCAATGTCAGCACGTTCGGGGTGGCCTACATGAGCGTGGTCATTCTGGAACCGCTGATCGATCTCGGCGTGCTGGCGCTCGCCAAATGGCGCACCGGCATGACACGCGGGCCGCTGTTCAATGCCCGGCTGCATCGCCCCGCGCTCTGAAAGACGCTCGAGACGCATGATGACAAAGCCCACCCAACGGTGGGCTTTTTGGTTCTGTGCATCAGTCGTGGTTAATGTTTTCTTGATGGTTTGGCTCATGACGAATTAGGCAAAAGTTGCGTTGTTGATATTTGCAATCAAGCTACTGTTAATTTGTCTAATCAAAGGAGCGCTTATGGCCGTCAAGCACATACCGACCGGTGTTGTTCATAAAGGCAATAAAGGCGGGAAAACCGGCTGCGGTTTTGACACGAAAGACCATTCAGATCATTGGGTGTCTTCAGGCAGTAGAATTACCTGCGACAAGAATGGTTGTAAAAATTGAATGGCCGACCGGTTTTTACTCTAAAGCCCACCCAACGGTGGGCTTTTTATTTGATCAACAACCATGCGGCCCGGCCAATAGAGGTGCTGGGCTCAGTGGGCCTTGTTCGCCTCACCGTCGAAGACGGTGGCTTCTTGCAACAGCCAGTCGACAAAACGTGCCACGGCAGGCGACGCTTCACCGATCGCCGGGGTCAGCAGGTCGTAGGTCATGGGGGAGGCGAGGGCATGCTGTTCGCCGAAGGGGCGAATCATCAGTACGCCGCTGGCCAGCCGGTCCATCACCAGGGGGAGACTGGCCAGCATGAGGCCCCGCCCGGCAATGGCCTGGTCCACGGCCAGCCCGGACAGCGAATAGCGCCTTTGCGGCGGCGACACCTGATTGGCGACGCCGACTGTCTCGAGCCATGTCTGCCAGCCCGGGACGGTGGCGCTCTGTGGAGAGTTCCAGGCCACTTCCAGCAGGGTGTGACGGGCCAGGTCGGCGGGCTTCATGGGCTGACCGTGCTGTTTGAGCAGTGCAGGGGTACAGACGGGGAACAGCTCATCGCCCAACAGCCGGTAATTCGTCACGTCCGGCCAGGGGCCGCGGCCATAGCGTATCGCCAGACGCGCCCCGCTGCCTCGCCAGGTGGGGACGATCAGGGCGTCATTGGACTCCAGTGAAATATCGAGACCGCCAATCCGGGCCTCAAATGTGGCCAGCCGTGGCAGCAGCCACAGCTGCAGGAAAGTGGGCGGTGCGCTGAGCGTCAGCATCGGGGTGTGTCGCGCACTTTCCCGAGCGGTTGAGACGCCCGCGGCGATCGTTTCAAGACCGCTGTCGATGTCCCGGGCCAGCTGCCGTCCGATTTCGTTGAGCTGGACACCGTTGGCATGTCTCTCAAAAAAACGTAACGCCGAGCCGGTCTTCGAGTTGTTTGATCTGACGGCTGACCGCACCGGGCGTCACCCCCAGCCTATTGGCAGCGTGCTTGAAGCTCTGCGTGCGGGCCGCCTCGGCAAAGGCGCGCAGCGCATTCAGGGGGAGGCGTTCGATCTTCATGGGTTGAGTTTTCCTGAGCCTTGATCTCCAGATTAATCGTTTGGCGACGGCCCCGGCAAATGCTCCACTGAAGCCTGTGACCGACAGGAGGCCCTATGCAGAACACCGGACAGACAACGCCCACCCTATCGACAGGCAGCCATTCGGCGCGCCGGCGGCTGGACCTGCAGGCCAGCGCCCTGATGGTGCTGTTTTGCATCGTGCTGGGCGCTCAGCAGGTGGCCATCAAGATGGTGGCCGAGGACATGTCACCGCTGTCACAGGTGGCCCTGCGCTCATCGCTTGCGGCCGTGCTGGTGGCGGCGCTGGCCTGGTGGCAGGGCATCCGGCTGCGCGATATGCGCGCGCAGCTCGGCCCGGGGGTTCTGGTGGGGCTGGGATTTGCCGCGGAGTTCTTGTTTGTGGCCTGGGGGCTCAACCATACGCTGGCCTCTCACATGTCGGTGTTTCTCTACACGGCTCCCGTTTTTGCGGCCGTGGGGCTGCACCTGTGGGTGCCGGGCGAACAGCTGACACGACGACAGTGGATCGGTGTTGCCCTGGCCTTTGGCGGTATGGTGCTGGCGATGGCACCGGATACCGATATCGACAATGCCGGTGACATTCTGCGCGGTGATCTACTGGGTCTGCTGGCCGGTCTTGCCTGGGCGGCCACGACGCTGGTGATCCGTCGTTCATCGCTTTCCGAGACGCCGCCGGTCCAGACATTATGCTATCAGCTGACCGTTGCGGGTCTGCTGTTGCTGCCCGCCACGATACTGCTGGGCGATTTTGGGCGTATTCAGTTCACGGGCGCAGCGCTCGCCAGTCTGACCTTCCAGACGCTGGTCATCTCCTTTGCCGCACTGCTTTTGTGGTTCGCACTGCTCCGGCGCTACTTTGCCTCGCAACTGGGGATCTTTTCGTTTCTATCCCCGATTTTTGGCGTGCTGTTCGGGGCGTTCTTGCTCGGCGAGCCCCTGACGATCAACTTCCTGGCGGGCGGAGTGCTCTTGCTGGTCGGTCTGGTTGTCGTGACGCGATAGAGAATGGCGTGCTGTCTTCATTCAAGCTCAGGGGCACACCCAAGCTCAGGGGCACACCGAAAAGCGTTCGCGTGATCCCGGCATGGCAGCACAAAAAAGCCCACCAAAAGGTGGGCTTACAGGTCTCATGGGAAAGACTCACCCCACGCCGTTGCCATACCCCATCGCCACGCTTGCCTGCCCGCCGGTTTCCACCCAGACGCTCTGGGGCAGGGTGTACTCCTTCAGGCCATCCAGACCGCTGGAGCGCCCAAAGCCGCTGTCGCCGAAGCCGCCAAACGGCGACATGACGTTGATCGCCTTGTAGCTGTTGATCCAGATTGTGCCGGCCCGCAGCTTGCCGGCCACGCGATGGGCGCGGGCGACATCCTGTGTCCAGACAGCACCGGCCAGCCCAAAGCGGGTGGCATTGGCAAGGCGGATGGCCTCGGCTTCGTCATCGAAGGGCATGGCGACCAGCACCGGACCGAACACCTCCTCGCAGGCAATGGCTATGTCGGGGGTCACATCGGCCAGAATGGTAGGCGCCAGATAGTAGCCGCCGGTCCCTTCGGGCAGCCCCTGTGGGCGATGGCCGCCGGTCATGAGGCGGGCGCCGGATTCGATCGCCGTATTGATCATGGCCATGACCCGTTCGAACTGCCGGGCGTTTTGAAGCGGTCCCATGCGGGTGGCATCGTCTTCCGGCAGCCCCACCGGAATCTGTGCCGCGGCGCGTCCCAGTCGTTCAACGACCTCATCGAAGATGTCGCGCTGAATCAAAAGACGTGATCCCGCCACACAGTTCTGCCCGGCAGCGGCAAAAATGGCGGCCTGAGCGCCGGCCACGGCGTCATCGAGTCTGGCGTCATTGAAAATGATGTTGGCGGACTTGCCGCCGAGCTCCAGCACGCTGGGCACCAGGCGGCGCGCGCCGGCCTGGGCGATCATCCGTCCGCTTTCCGGCGAGCCAACAAACACCAGCTTCGAGATGCCGTCATGATCGGTCAGGGCGGCACCGGTGGTCGGCCCCACGCCGTTGATAATGTTGATCAGCCCCTTTGGCAGCCCGCCGCTTTCCAAAAGCCCTGCGATCACGACTGAGGTGAAGGGCGTCAGCTCCGAGGGCTTGAGCACGGCCGCGTTACCGGCCGCGATGGCGGGCGCCAGCTGCCAGGCGCAGGTGAACATCGGCGCATTCCAGGGCGTGATCTGACCGACCACGCCATAGGAGACGTGGCGCACATAGTTGAGATACGAGGTGGGCACCGGGATCACTTCGCCATGCTGCTTGTCACACCAGCCGGCGTAGTACTCAAACATTTCGCGCACCTTGCCGACTTCACCACGACAGTCGCTGATCGGCTTGCCGGCCACCACGCTTTCCAGCTGCGCCAGTGACTCTTCCTGTCCTTCCAGCGCCCGAATGGCGGCATTCATGTGTCGGCCGCGGGCGCTGGCGGTCAGGCCCATCCATTCGATTTGTGCACGCGTGCCGGCGCTGACGGCTCGTTCAACCAGGGCCTGGCCGGCATCGAAGTAGCTCACCAGCGACTGACCGGTGACCGGGTTGCGCAGTGTGATCGTTTCTCACTGGCCGACGACGGCCTGACCGTCGATCCAGTTGGTAGCCGGTGCCTCACTGCGAGACAGGCCAAAGTGATCCAGCAGGGCCTCAAGGCGTGCCTTTGCACGCTCATCCTGTGCAGAGGGGGTCGACATGACAGTATTTCCTGTTACTTGCGGGCGGTGGCGAGAAGGGCATCGGCGATGCGGTTGAAGTCTTGTTGATCCTCGATGTCGCGCGCCTCGTGCCAGCGCTCGACCACATGGTTCAGCAGGGCCCTTGGGGTGTCCAACTGCTCGGCGGCGTCACGGGCCAGACGAAGGTCCTTGCGCATCAGGCCGGTGGTAAAGCCCGAGTCAAAACGCTCCGAGAAAATCCATTCGGGGAAGTTGACCTCCCTGACGGCGCTGCGCCCCGAGCCGCTGTTGAGCCCGGCCAGACAGGCCGCTGGATCAACCCCGGCTTTTGCCGCCATGGCGACGGCCTCGCCGGTGGCGATCAGGTTGGCTGCACACAGGTAGTTGTTGGCCAGCTTGACCACATGGCCGCTGCCGGCCGGGCCCACGTGGGTATAGCGGGCCGACAGGGCCTCAAGCACCGGGACCACCCGCTCGATGGTGGATGCCTCACCGCCGAGCAGCACGCCCATCTTGCCTGTGGCGGCGCCCTTCGGACCGCCGCTGACCGGAGCATCCAGCCATTCAAGGCCGGCGTCCGTGACCTTTTGTGCCAGGGCGCGGCTGACGACCGGGTCGCTGGTCGAGGTGTCCATCACCACACTGCCACGCGCGGCGTGCTCGAGAAGCCCGGGGCTTGATTCGATCACCGTGCGAACATGATCGGAAGTGGGCAGTGACAGCAGATAGACCTCGGCAGAGGGCAGCGCGGCGTCGCTGGCCACATTCAGACCCTGATCGCTCAGCCGCTGTCGCGCCTGTTCGCTGGGGTCGATACCCGTGACCTCAAAGCCGGCGCGCTTGAGCGTGAGCGCCATATTGCCCCCCATCTGCCCCGGGCCGATGACGACGATCTTCATGGACATGCGTGTCTCCGTAATGCGAAAGGGATCAACGTGGGTGTGGCACGCCGGTAAAGGTGTGCCACACCGTTGCGGGTTAAAGCAGGATCTGGGCGACCACTGCCGAACCGAGATAGGTGCCAGTGAACACCAGCAGCGACACCAGCACCAGCTTCCAGCCGGTACGGCGGAACATGCTGAACTCCTGCTTCGACAGGACGAAGCCGGCGTAGGCGAGCACGGGCGTGACGATGGCCAGGAAGTTGACCTGCGACAGCTGCGCTACCACCCAGGCATTACCGGGAAAAAACGGCAGGGTCATGACAATGCTGACCAGCGATATCCAGGCAATCGCCGGCAGGTAGAAGGGCATGGCCCGGGTGATGAGCAGTCCGATCAGACTCATGACGTAAAGAATGATCATGCCCGGCAGGGCGCCCCAGAGCGTGCCGGCGCTGATCACATTGGTGATCCAGCCCACCACGCAGACGGCTGCCAGCATCATCGCGGTCCGGCCGATCTGCTGCTCGGGGCGAAGTTCAGCCGCCGCCTCTGTGGCGCTGTCGGCATCGGCGGGATTGATAGAGGCAGTCGCCTGGCGTTTGGGGCTGAGCCGCTTGTAGAGCCACTCCGCGACCGGCAGGGCGATAAAGAGCGACACATAAAGGCCGGTGGCATAGGTCAGGAGATTACTGGCCCCGGCAAAGGCGAACAGCTCCTCGCGCATGGCAGGAACGGCCTCGGCCAGCGCCCCTGAACAGGCCGCCACCATGCTGCCGCTACCCACGCCACAGGCCATCGCCAGCGCGCGCGGGTCAAACCAGCCCGCCGAGCCGAGAAAACCGGCCATCAGCGCAAACCAGAGGGTGCCGAACATGGTGCCAACCACGTAGACCCCCATCACGCCGATCCCTTCCGGACCCTTCAGGCCATAGCGGTCCGAGATGATTGCGATATTGGGTTCACGCGCAATCGAATAGGTCGCCCCGATCGATTCGCGACCCATTTTCAGCACCAGCAAGGCAAACGGCAGGGCGATCAGCATGGTGCCCAGATTGCCCAGTTCCTGAAGGATCAGCGCTGGCCCGGCACTGATGATCTGATCGATCGATGGCCCGATGGTAGACCCAAAGCGGGCAATGAACGGCATGATCGCAATCAGGATCAGCGGGGAGGCTGCATCGCTCAGGCGTGGCGGCACCAGCGCATGAAACTGGCTGGAAAGATGCGGGTTAAGGGCAATGGCCAGCAAAAAGGCATAAAACAGCGGCAGCAATAACAGCGTACCAACGCCCAGCGGAATCTTGATGATGCCGATCCACTCGGCAATCAGCGAGAGGATAACCACCAGCACATGCAGGCGCAGAAGATCGAGCGGAGACGCTCGGGTGACAGAAGTCATGGCAATGTTCCCATTGTGTTGTTTGGTGTACGGCAGGTCATGACCGGCCGGCACCTGTTGTATGGGGCTCGTGTTTGTCACGAGAATTGACAGTATCAATGACCCGGCGGCAATGGGGAAGCACGGCGATGTGTCGCTGAGATATTCTTCTGCATTGGCATGATCGGACGTCATGCTCGACATACACATGACCATCCGATACTCGAACCGGGAAGCAGGCAAAACAGTCATGCAGAAGACGCGAGCCATCTGGCTGCTGGATTCCGGCATTGGCGGACTGACCATTGCGCGGGCCATTCGCCATCGCCTGCCGGGACTTTCGCAGCACTACATCGCTGACAGCGCAGCGTTCCCCTATGGCAATCTTGATGCCGAGGCACTGATCGCTCGCGTATGCGATCTCATCACACGGGCTGTAGCGACTCGTCCTGTCGATGCGGTGGTGATCGCCTGCAACACGGCCTCGACCGTGGTGTTGCCGGCACTGAGAGAACGGCTGTCGATCCCGGTGGTGGGCGTGGTGCCGGCGATCCGCCCGGCGGCTGCGGCCAGTCGCAGCGGTGTCATCGGCGTGCTGGCCACGCCGGGGACGGTGAAAAGTGCCCATGTCGCGACCCTGATCGAGCGCTTTGCCGGTCACTGCCGGGTCGTGACGGTAGGCGCGCCGAACCTTGCCGCACTGGCCGAGCAGTACTGGCGATCAAACACACTCGATGGTGACGCGCTGGCCGCCGAGCTTTCTCCCCTGCACGCTCCCGAGTGGCACGCCCTCGACCAGCTGGTGCTGGGCTGCACGCACTATCCGCTGCTGCGAGCGCCCATTCAGGCGCAGCTGGGCCGCCACGTTCAGCTGGTCGACTCCGGTGACGCCGTCGCCCGGCGACTGGAGGCGATACTCGATGATGCTTCGCTGACCCGGGGAGAAAGCCGTGATGGAAGCTTTCACATCACCGGTCGGCAGGTGCTGGACGCCGGGCTCGAGCAGCGGATCGGGGCGGAGGGATTTGGCGAGACCGTGACGTATGCCCATAAGCCGGGCGTGCCTCTTCCCGGTCGTTAACCACAGATAGCGCACGCAGAACGACAGGCAATGATGGCGCCGAGAGCCTACACCGACACTGAAGAGGCGTCCTCGATCGGGCGGGTCTCGCCAACGCCCCACCAGAAGATCAGCGGCGCTGCGCATCCAAACGCTGCAAGAAAGAGAAAGCCGCCGACATAGCCGCTGGCGTCCACCACGACCCCGGCGACCAGGTTGGAGGCCGCGGCGCCCAGCGCAAACAGCGTGCCCAGCACGCCGACCGTTGCATTGTAGCGCCCGGTGCCATGGGTCAGGTCGGCGGCCACAATTAGCCAGAGCACGCCGAAGATGCCGGCGCCGATGCCGTCCAGCGCCTGTACCAGCAGCAGCCAGACGGGATCGTTACTGACGCCATAGAGCAGGCCCCGCAGCGGCAGCGCGATCAGGCCGATCATGAAGACCGGTCGTCGCCCCCAGCTGACGGCCCTGCGTCCCGCCCACCAGGCCACCGGGATCATCACGAGCTGGGCAATGACGATGCAGGCCGACATGTACAGCGAGGCGGCGTCCTTGTCGCCGATCGTCAGGTACTGGCCGACCAGCGGCAGCATGGCGGCATTTGAAAAGTGAAACAGGGTCAGCGTGGCGCCAAGCATGAGCACCTGTCGATGGCGCAGGACCGCCATCACACCGGTGCCTTGCCGGGGCAGCGTTTCATCGGCCATCGCGCCCCGGGCGGCGGCGTGATCGATATCCTCCTCACGAATGGCGAGCGCGCTGATCAGGCTGCCGCAGGCGAACAGCACCAGGGAATAAAACAGCCATTCGACGCTTAAAAAATGCGCCAGCAGGCCGGCGAGCAGCGCGGCCACCACGTTGCCGGCGTGATTGAAGATTTCATTGCGGCCCTGGCGCTCCGGGAAGCGCCGGCTGCCGACCATGCCCAGCGTGATCGCGGCAACGGCCGGCAGCAGCAGCGCCGCACTGACGCCCATCAGCGCCTGCAGCAGCAGGATAGAGGGCAGATTAACCAGCGCCGGCAGCGTCATCAGCACGCTGCACACGGCGACCACGAGCGTGGCCAGAGCGGTCAGCAAACGCTTGTGTCGGGTAACGTCCAGCAGCATGCCGGCCGGGCTCTGCGCGATCATGGTGGCAAAGGTCATCGCCGACATGGCCATGCCGATCTGCCCGGCACTCCAGTCAAAGCGCGTCAGCAGGTAGATGCCCAGAAAGGGCCCGACGCCATCACGGACATCGGCCAGAAAGAAGTTCAGGCCATCCAGCCCGCGGCGGCTGCGAGGGGTGGGCAAGGCAGTGTCGTGGCTCATGCGTTGATCTCGACTGTTCACCGCAGAACGCGGCGCCGGCCTCAGTGTAGCGGGCGGTCGTCAGAAGGGCATGGCAGGCTCAATGCGATGCATTATTCAAGTTGTCGAATCACGCGGGCCGGGTTGCCCACCGCTACGACGTTGGCGGGGATGTCACGGGTGACCACCGCACCGGCACCGATGACACTGTTCTCACCAATGGTGACGCCGGCCAGCACGATCGCACCGCCGCCCAGCCAGACGTTGTCTTCGATGATGATCGGGGCGCCGGCTTCGAGCTTTGCGCGTCTCGAGGCGGCATCGATGGGGTGGGTTGGTGTCAGCAGCTGCACGTTGGGCCCGATCTGGACGTCCCGACCGATGGTGATGGGCGCGACATCCAGTGCCACCAGCCCGAAGTTGGCAAATGAGCCCTCACCGAAGCTGATGTAGCAGCCGTAGTCGACATGCAGCGGCGGCCGGATATGAGCGGTATCACCCAACTCCTTGAAGAGCCCTTTCAGGATGGCATGGGCGGCTGCGACGTCGTGCTCGTAGCTTCTGGCGAATTCGGCCATGGCGGCCTTGGCAACGGCCGAGTCATGAGCCAGTTCGGGATCATCGGCGATGTAGAGCTCGCCGGCGAGCATTTTCTGTTTCTTTGAACGAACGTCTTCCGAATGGTCAGCGCACATGGCGGGCTCCTGTCGGTGCATGCACAAAACGAATCAGGCTTCTGGCACCGGGGTTACCAGCGCGCGGCCCTCGTGAAAGGCCTGAAGATTCTGAATGACCAGTTCCACGGTGGCATCAAGAGCTTCAGGGGAGAGGCCCCCGGTGTGCGGCGTCATGATGATGCGCGGTTCATCCTTCAGCGCCTGCGGCACGTCGGGCTCATGCTCGAAGACATCGAGGGCAGCGCCGGCAAGGCGCTTTTCGGTGACGGCACGCACCAGCGCATCACTGTCCACCACGCTACCGCGACCGACGTTGACCACAATGCTGTCAGGTTTCATGGCGCCCAGCAGCTCGTCATTGATCAGATGGTGCGTCTCCGGACCGCCGGGCAGGGCGCTGACCAGCACGTCGGCCTGCGCCGCCACATGTTGCGGGTCCGATGTATGGGGCCAGTCGAGATCGGCCTTCGGCTGGCGGGAGAAGTAGACCACGGGCATGTCGAAACCGTAATGGGCGCGCCTGGCGATGGCACGGGCCACGTTGCCCATGCCCAGAAGCCCCAGTGTCTTGCCGTGCAGCACCGGCGCGCTGCGGCGAATCTCCTGCCATTGCCCCAGGCGCAGGCCGGCATCCCCCTGTGGAATACGGCGAAGACAGGAAAGCATCAGCCCAAGCGTATGGTCGGCCACCGTTTCGGCATTGGTGCCAGGCCCGTGTGCGACGGCAATGCCGCGCTCTCGAGCGGCTGCCACGTCAATGCCCTCAAAGCCGACCCCTTGGGCACAGATCAGTCCCAGATTTGGCAGCTCGTCCATTTCCTCGGCCGTGAAGCCAATGGTACCGATGGTCAGGGCGGCTCGAATGTCATCACGGTGATGGCGGAGTACCTCGCGGCGGGTCTCGGCGTCTTCTGCCATATGAAGGCGAAAACCGGCGGCTTCGATGCGGGCCTGATGATGGCGTGACAGGCGCGTCACGACCAGCAGATGAATCGACATGGCAAACGTCTCTCGGAGCAGGACAGTGTGTTTCGATACTCTGGCACGCTGGGGCGGGCAGGGGTAGTCCGATGGGTCATGGATAGACCCCGAAAGGGGCATGAACCATGATCGAAGTGTAGTCCCTTATGCAGGAGTGCTAATGTCAAAGAGGTAAGGGCGCGGCGGTATGGTTGCAACATCAGACACCGCCGCATGACTTGTTGTGCGGTCTGACGGTGTTGTCGTCCTGAGGGCGGGCATCAGCCGCCAGCGCAGGGAGGTGAATCATGACACAGCGCATTCTAATACCCCTGGATGGCTCCCGCAGTGCTCGTCGAGCACTCGAGCACGCCTGTCTGATGCAGCGCGCCGAAGGGGGCGTTCTGCATCTGCTGCATATTGTCGAGCCGCCGGTGGCCACCGACCATCTGGGGGCCACCACCGGATCAACGCCGGTGGATTACACCCCGGAAAAGGGCCATGAACATGGCGAGGCGCTATTGAAGGAGACCTGGGCGGCGGTGGGTGACCCGTCCGCCGAGGTACACTTTCACGTCGAGGATAATCCGCCGGGCCGACCGGATCGGACCATTGTGGAGATGGCTCAAGCGCTGGAGGTGGATGCCATCGTGATGGGCAGCCGCGGACTCAGTGACATGAAGGGGCTGGTGGTCGGTAGCGTGTCGCATAAGGTGTCTCATGTGGCGCACTGCACCGTGATCACGCTGCACGTGCGCGATACCGGCCCGGATGAGGTACTCGGTCCCTCGTGATGAGGGCGCACGGCCTGCCGGGGTATTCAGGGCCGCGGCAGGCCTATGGGAGAGAAGCGGCTGGGAAAGCGCGCGCTCAAAAGAGGGCTATTCGTTCAGGGGCAGCGCCTTTCCTTTCGAAGGGTCGTCATCGATGACCGATTCAAAGGTGCGCAGACGCTTGATGATCGAGAGCAGTTCGATGATGGTCGACCAGGAGTTGACCAGATACTGGAAGGAGTCGCGCACCTGTCCAAAGACGTTGAGGATCTGCTGCAACAGGCCCAGCGTCAGCTTGCCGGCCACGATCGAAGGCGCCAGCACGATAAAGCCGAACACCACATCAGCCTGCAGATAGAAGATGCGGGCAATGTTGAAGTAGGCGTAGTGCCAGTAAAGCCGAAAATAGTTCTGTCTGACCCGATCAAACAGCGTGGCCACACTCGCAGGCGCTGCGCGCTGCGGATCATCCTCGCCGTAGACCAGTTCCTTGCGGTAGGCCGCCTCGACGCGCTGATTGCGAAACTCGAGCCCCGGCAGACGAATACCCACCACGGCCAGCAGCACAGTGCCAAAGAGTGACCAGGCAATTGCTGCCCATACCAGTGCGTTGGGGATATGACCGATGAGGGGCAGCTCGGTGATGTTCTGCGACATCGTGACCAGCAGCGGCATGAAGGCGATCAGGGTCATCACCGCCTTGAGCAGATTGACGCCCAGCCCCTCAAGCGTGGTGGAAAAGCGCATGGTGTCTTCCTGCACGCGCTGGGCCGCGCCCTCGATGTGGCGCAGCTTCGACCAGTGTTTCATGTAGAAATCATTCATCGCCCAGCGCCAGCGAAAGATGTAGTGGCTGACCACGAAGTAGTTGAGCACCCCCACCGTGACGGCCACAAAGGCAATGCCGGCAAAGCTGAGCATGCCGGTATAGATATCGGCCACCGTCACGCCGCTGTCGCCCCCCAGCGCGTTCTGGATCATGTCCCAGAACGGGCCGTACCAGGCGTTGATGGCAACGCTTGTCTGCACTGAAAACCAGGTCATGAAAATGATCAGGGCACTGACCAGAATCGACCAGTGCTGCCAGCGGTGGCGGCTGAACAGGGCCCATGCTGCGGCAAAGATTGCCACGCCAAGGGCGTAGTAGAGATAGAACCAGAGCATTGAAGGCGCCCAGAAGCGCGAGACGCTGACGGGCAGGTCCTCGCCCTCGCCGAGCGGCGGCAGTCCGATAACGGCGCCCCAGTCACTGGCACCCAGCTGCCAAAGCGTGATGCAGATCAGCGCCCAGACCAGAACGCTTGAGAAAAAAACAGGCGGATTGGGAAAAAACGACCGTAGCACGATAGAGTTCCTGCGGTAGCGACAACATTCAAGCAGGCCCGGCGGGGCTGCGCATTCTCCATCGACCCCGCAGTCGGGGTTGCGTTCCCCGACCGTGGGCGGCGTTAGAGGATGACTCAGGAGATTTCGATCTGATAGCGGAAAGTGGCCGCCGCCCCCATCGAGCAGCGATATTCCAGTGGCGTGCGATCATATCCCAGAGCAATGCGCTCAATGACGACCACGGGGTCGCGAGCAGCGATGCCCAGCAGGTCGGCCGTGGCTGCATCGGCCGAGGCGATGGTCAGCGTCTCGCGTGCCGAGCCGATCCGCTGGCCAAAGCGGGCTTCATAAAAGGGATATAAAAGCGTACCGAACGCCTCAAGCGGCACGTCAAGCAGCCCTGAAAAGCGAGAGGCGGGTAGCCATATCTTCTCGGTCAGCAGGCTGTCATCTTCCAGGGTACGCAACCGATCAAGACAGATACACGGTTCGTTGTCGGCAAGTTCCAGCGCTCTGGAGGCCTCGGCCGGCGGTATCGACAGGGTGGCCGACAGTATCCGGCTGCTCGGCACCCGTGATTCACCGGCAGCGTTGACCTGGCGAAAGAAGCGAAAGAAGGAGGCGTCAAAGTCCGGTCGGCGCACGAAGGTCCCTCGCCCCTGGCTGCGCTCCAGCAGGCCTTCATTGACCAGCGTATCGATGGCCCGGCGAACCGTACCCACCGCGATGCCATAGCGCCGGGTCAGCTCTGCCTCGGTTGGAATGGTCTCGCCCGGGGGCCATTCTCCGTTGGCGATCCTGTCCATGATTTCCTCGCGCAGCCGCTGATAGAGCGGCAGGCGCGCATCCGATCCCTCTTTCCAGTCACTCATGCATACTCGTCATCAATAAGCGGGGGTGAATGTATAACACCAATGTCTCATCGCGGCGCAATTGACCGCGATATCGGGCCACTATAAGGTTTCGATTCATATATATGACTATACGACGATAACAATTTTCCGTGAGAAGGTGCCCGGAATGCTGATATGCAGGAGTTTCAATGATCGATACGCATGACACCGCCATCACTGGCGTGGACACGCACGCCCATATCTTCAGTCAGCACCTTCCCATGGCCAGCCAGCGGCGTTACAGCCCTGACTACGATGCCGATGTCAGCCAGTATCTGGCGCATCTGGATCGTTGCGGGCTCTCTCATGGGGTACTGGTACAGCCCAGCTTTCTGGGGACCGACAATAGTTACATGCTCTCGGCGCTGCGCCAACATGGCAAGCGCCTGCGGGGCACGGCCGTGGTGGCGCCCGACATCGATGACGCCTCGCTCGACGTGCTGGGCGAGGCCGGCGTCGTGGGCATTCGGCTTAACCTGGTCGGAAAGACGCTCGAGGATTACAGCGCAGACCACTGGCAGCACCTGTTTACCCGGCTGGCCCATCGGGGCTGGTCTGTCGAGATTCAGCGCACGCTGGCGGATCTGGACGCGGTGGTACCAGCCATCCTGGCATCGAACGTGGCGGTCGTGATTGATCACTTTGGCCTGCCGGAAGGCACGGCCCTTGATGCCAGGCACCGCGAGCATCGCTGGTTTCTGGAGTTGCTGGGCGAGCGCAATCTGTGGGTCAAGATTTCGGCCACCTACCGCAGCAAGCTGAGTATCGATCAGGCCCGTGCCAGCATTGATGCGCTCTGCGACGGCGCAGGTCACGCCGATCATCTGGTATGGGGCAGCGACTGGCCGCATACCCGCTTTGAGCACCAGACCGATTATGAGTCGCAGTTTGCGCTCGCGAAAACACTGATGCCTGATCCTGCGCTGCGCCGGAAGGTCATGATCGATAACCCGGCGCGCCTTTTCATGATCGATGTCCGGGAGCATATCCAATGCTGAGTCTTCTGATCGTAGGGGCCATTGTCGCCGCCATCGCGCTGGGCTATCTGACACGAATCAATATCGGGCTTTTTGCCATTGCGCTGGCCTACGTGATCGGAAGCTTCGTGATGGGCATGAAACCTTCCGAGGTGATCAACCTCTGGCCCTTGAAGCTCTTTTTCATCATTTTCTCGGTCTGTCTGTTCTACAGCTTTGCCATCGTCAACGGCACGCTTGAAAAACTGGCCGAGCACATGATGTATCGCTGTCGCAATGTGCCCCACTTCCTGCCATATGCCATCTTTGGTGCGGCCACCCTGATTTCGGCGCTGGGTGCGGGATACTACACGGTGCTGGCCTTCATGGCGCCGATCACGATCCTGCTGTGCGCCCGTACCGGGTTGAGCCTGATCATCGGTGGCATGTCGGTGAACTACGGGGCGCTGGCCGGTGCCAACTTCGTTTCCAGCCAGAGTGGCATCATCTTCCGCGGTCTGATGACCGCCTCGGGGGTGCCGGAAAGCACGGCGTTCATCAACGGTATTGGCATTTTCCTCTCCACGGCCGTGATTCCGCTGATCGTGATTTCCGGATTCGTGTTTCTGGCCGGCAACAAGCGGGCCATGGCCGATGCCATGTCACACGTTGAGGCACCGAAGCCGCTCAATCGCGATCAGCGCATCACGCTGCTACTGACGCTGATCATGATGGCCGTGGTGCTCGCACCGCCCATCGCGGCACTGGTGGCGCCGGACAATGCGCTGATCGGCTACGTCAATGCCCGCATTGATATCGGCCTGGTAGCCAGTGTCTTTGCCGTGATCGCACTGCTGCTCAAACTGGGGGATGAACGCAAGGCGATCGCCAGCGTGCCCTGGGGTACCCTGATCATGATCTGCGGGGTTGGCATGCTGATTGCGATTGCCATGAAGGCCGGAACGATCGATCTGCTGGCCTCCTGGATCAGTGGCAGCATTCCTCCCGTGCTGGTGCCGGTGGTCTTCGGGGTGATTGCCGCGATGATGTCGCTGTTTGCCAGCACCCTGGGTGTCGTCACGCCGGCGCTGTTCCCGGTGGTCATGCCCATCGCCCAGACCCTGTCGATCGATCCGATGATCATTTTCATCAGCATCGTGGTCGGGGCGCAGGCGACCTCGATTTCGCCCTTCTCCTCGGGGGGCAGCCTGATTCTCGGCTCCTGCCCCAGCGAGGAAAGCCGCACGGTACTCTTTCCGAAACTGCTGTTTCGCGCCGCGCCGCTGGGCTTTGTGGTCGCGCTGGTCTTCAACCTGGCGCTGGCATTTATCTTCTAGTCGCGTCTGTCCATGAAGAAGAAAGCATGACGCCGTCGGGGGAAACCCCGACGGCGTTTTCATGAGTGCACTACCAGTTCAGCGTTTCGAAATCCCCTTCCTTGTGGGGCGTTGAGCTCGCCTCCCCCTCGGTCGCAGGATCATTGGTAGCACCATCGGCCGGCAGCGGCCCGGCGCCCGGGTCGCGAGCGATGCCGTTGGTCACGGGGTGATCGCGAAAGTATTCGTCAAAGCGCATCCGGGCGTCTTCACCGAACAAAATCTCGCACGCCTCCATCAGCCCGGCCGACTGACGAATGGTCTCCTGACGCGAAACCAGACTGATCTTGGAGCGCCTTCGCAGGAAGTCCTCGAGCTTGGTGATCATCTCGCGGCGTGCCGCCTGGCGCACTTCGGCGCGGATGTATTCGGTGCCCTCGATGAGGATTTCTGCCTGGCGCGGGTCCTCCCGGATGTATTCCAGAATGCCGATCGCATGCGCTGCGTAGCGCCGCCACAGCCGGGTCGAGAGCGGCTCGGAGGCGCTGGCATCGGTGTAATCATCAAGCTTCATCAGGCGCGCCTGATGGAAGAACTCGTCGCGCACCGCATTCACCGGCTCGCCGTACCAGCGGTAATCGGGAAAGCGGATGTCGATGCCCATGGTCTTGACCAGATCAACGATCTCCTCGCCGACATTGATACAGTCGGTGAGCTTGCCGCCAAAGATGCTGATAAAGCCCTGATCGATGTCGGAATCGATCTCGTGCTTGCGTGAGAGCTGCAGAAAATCGCGGTCGCCGCCGCTGGTGTTCTGTACGGCCAGCGGTCGCACGCCGCAGCGAGTGGCGATGATGTCGTCACGGTCAAGCGGCTTGTCCAGTGATAGGCGCGCGTTGATGTTATCCAGTACAAATTTGACGTCGTCATCGGTGATGGCCGCATGCGGGTCTTCGGTGCGGGTGTCGGTGGTGCCGATGCAGGTGCGCGTCCCCATGGGGATGGCGAAAAACAGCCGACCGTCTTCATCGAAAAACGCCAGCACGCGCTTGTTGGGCGTGATGCGATCGACGATCAGGTGGATGCCCTTGGAAAGCACATGACTGTGCTCGGTTTTCTTGTGGGCCAGAGCGTTGGTGCGATCGGCCAGCGGTCCGCAGGCGTTGACCAGCGTCTTCGCCTTGACCGTCCATTCGCGGCCGCTCATGACATCGCGCAGACCCACGTGCCAGAGTTTGCCCTGACGCTCAAAGCCGGTGGCCTCGACGTAGTTGGCCGCCACGCAGCCGCTGTTCATGGCGGTGCGCACGAAGTTCCAGACAAAGCGGGCATCGTTGTCGTGCAAAAAGGCGTCGGAATACTCAAAACAGCCGGTGGCCGATTGCGTATTGATCACCGGCTCCTCGCGATTGACGGTGGCAAGGCTCGGCAGGCGCGGCATCCGTGTAAAGCAGTTGCCGAACAGCCAGTAGATCCAGGTGCCCGCCCAGAGCATTAGCGGATGCCAGCGAAAGCCTTTGGTGATCGTGGTGAGAAAGCGGATCTCCTGCACGGTCGAGGGGTAGTGCTTGATCAGATGGTTGCGCGAGATACACAGCTCACGCACCAGCTTGAAATCCCGCGATTCCATGTATTTGATGCCGCCCCAGATGAGGTTGGACGACCACATGCTGGTCATGCCGGCGAAGTCACCCTGTTCCACCAGACCGACCTTGACGCCGCGCCCGGCCAGCGCCGCGGCGCAGACCGCGCCGTTGATGCCGCCACCGATGATCAGTGTGTCGTAGGTCTCGCCGTCGGCCAGCCTGTCGATATTGCTCTGCCTGAGTTGCATCGTCCTGCTCCGCGTGTCGGGGGAGTGGCGCGCCGTTGCGGATGAGCCCGCAGCGGCGTGGTCATGTCTTCAGTGTACTACCGCTGTCCGGTGTTGCATCCGGCCGGTCGATTTTCGGCCCCTGCGCGCACCATCGCCTCGGCCTGTTTCAGGGCGTACACAAGGCTTGAGGGGTCAGCCACGCCCTGGCCTGCGATATCAAAGGCGGTGCCGTGATCGACGCTGGTGCGCACGAATGGCAGCCCCACCGTGATGTTGACGCCATTCTCGACGCCGAGATATTTCACCGGGATCAGGCCCTGATCGTGATACTGCGCCACCACTGCATCAAAGTGACCGCGGCGGGCGTTCATGAAGACCGTATCGCCGGGCCAGGGGCCGGAGGCGTCGATGCCTTCTTCCCGGGCACGGGCGATGGCCGGCGCAATAATGGCGTCGTCCTCGTGACCGAACAGACCGCCTTCGCCGGCATGCGGGTTGAGCCCGGCGACGGCAATGCGAGGATGTTTGATACCGTAGGCGTGGCAGGCGCGCGCGGCGAGTCGAATGGCGCGCAGCTCGCGCTCGGGCGTGACGACGTCTATCGCCTGACGAAGGGACAGATGGATCGAGACCAGCATCACGCGCAGCTCGTCGTTGGCCAGCATCATGCCAAAATCCTGAGTGCCGGCGCGGTCGGCGAGAATCTCGGTATGCCCGGGATAGGTAATGCCGGCGGCAGCCATGGCGGCCTTGTTGAGCGGGGCGGTAACAATGGCGCTGATCGAGCCCTCGAGCGCGAAATCGATGGCGCGACTGACGTAAGAATAGGCGGCGGCCCCGGCGCGGGCATCGACCTGTCCATAGGGCAGATCAGGCGGCAGTGACGGACCTGCCGGTAGCACAGCCATGCGTCCCGGCGTGGTGTCATCCATGTCCAGCTCGCTTGGATGCTGGACCGGAAAAAGCGTCAGGGCCAGTCCCAGGCGCGCTGCCATGGCGCGCAGGCGCTCTATATCGCCGATGACCAGCAGTGGCGTGGTGCCCGCGCGCGGCATGCAGGCCAGACGGACGATGATTTCCGGGCCGACGCCGGCCGGGTCTCCCATGGTAATGGCGATGGGGGCGCGGGGAGATGCAGACATGGCGAGGCCCTTTTATTGGCAGACAGGCGCCCTGATCACATCATCATGGGCGGCGGTGATTGACGATGCCATAATAGCGCCCTGTTCCGCGTGTCGTCAGGGTGGGTCGTGAGATGATGCGCGGTGGCTCCACCCTCTGTTTTATTTTCGGTGGTTACTGTGATGTGTGATGTGCCAACGCATGATGCCCCCCTTGAAACGCTTCTCACCTCGCTGGCCGAGCGGGTCGAGCGCGATGGCTATCTGTTGGCGCCGGCCGACCAGGTCACGCCGGTCTTTCACGCCTGGTGTGCGGCGAGTGAGCACCGTATGCCGGATCATGACGTGCTGGCCGGCTACTGGAACCGTCTGGCGCCGGATCGCTTCATGGGAGATGGCGGGCGCTACCGGCGTCGTCGCCACGCCGTCTTCAGTGCCGCTGCCGGCGCGCATGAGCTGCGTCGCAGGCCCCATCAGGCGCATTTTCAGACCACCGATTACAATCGGCTCAACGGTGGCATCGAACGCCATTTCGAGCCGGTAGAAGACGCTGCGCTGACCACGAACGCCTTCACCTTTCTCTGTGAGCTCTGCCTTGGCGTGTTCGGGCGTTGCGCGCCGGGGGCCGACTGGCATGTCGAGATGCATCAGTTTCGAATCGAGGTGGGCGGAGACATCGACGCCGGCCTGCCCACGCCGGAGGGGCTGCACCGTGACGGCGTGGACTTCGTGGCGATGGTGATGATCCATCGGAGCAATGTTCGCGAGGGGGTCTCCCACATTCACGACCTCGACCGTCGCGAGCTGTCCGCGTTTACGCTGGCGGACGGCCTGGACATGGCGCTGGTCGATGATACCCGCGTACTACACGGCGTGACGCCCATCGTGGCTGTCGATCCCGAACGCGTTGGCGTACGGGATCTGCTGGTACTGACCTTCAAGCGCCGGCCGCCGGATCAGACCTGCGGCGGTGTCCCGGAAGGCTGATCTTCCAGTGAGGCCCTGAGCTGGCGGCGGCGATGCCCCGGCGGCTTCTGATGGCCGGCCAGCCAGTAATAGGCGATCGGCACCACGCCGAGCGTCAGCAGCGTGGCGCTGGCGCAGCCGGCCAGCAACGTAATCCCCAGCCCGAAGCGACTGGCAGCACCTGCACCGGTGGCCATCACCAGTGGCAGGGCACCGGCCATGGTGGACAGCGAGGTCATCAGAATCGGGCGCAGTCGCGTCCGTGACGCCTGCACAATGGCCTCGCGCAGCGCCACGCCCTCATCGCGCAGCTGATTGGCAAACTCGACAATCAAAATGCCGTTTTTGGCCGAAAGGCCTATCAGCATCAAAAGCCCGATCTGGGCATACAGATTGAGACTCTCCCCCAAAAGCCACAGCGCCGTGCCTGCGCCCAGCATCCCCAGCGGTACGGTCAACATCACCACCAGTGGACTGATAAAATTCTCGAACTGGGCGGCCAGCACCAGCCAGGTGACCGCGATCGCCACGGTGAACACCAGCAGCAGATCGCGTCCGGCTTCCAGAAAGTCCTGGGTGGCGCCCTTGTAGTCGATGCGCGCCTGTTCCGGCAGGGTTTGAGCAACCGTTGCGTTCATGTGATCAAGCACCTGCGACAGGCTGTAGCCGTCGGCCACGTTGGCTGAAAAGGTCACGGCGCGAATCCGGTTATAGCGGTTGAGCGTCGGCGAGACCGCCACCTCTTCCAGATGAACCAGGTTGGCCAGGCTGACCAGCGCGCCGCTGGCGCTGCGTACTCGAATCTCCTCCAGCGCCTGTGGTGTCAGGCGCTGCTCACGCAGGCCCTGCAGGATCACGTCATAGGACTGGCCGTCGCGCTCGAACGTGGTCAGGCTGCGCTCACCGAAAAAGGATTCAAGCGTCTGGCCGACCCTCTCGGCGCTGACTCCGAGCTGGGCGGCGCGTTCCCGGTCCAGTCGAATCTGAAGCTGGGGGGTGGTTTCGATCAGGTCGCTGTCGAGCGCTTTGAGACCGGGGTAATCCTGCCAGGCGGCCATCAGTTGATCGCGCCAGGCGCCCAGGGTGGCGTAATCCGGCCCGCCCACCACGAACTGCACCGGCGTGGCGTTGCCCGAGCTCAGCCCGCGTGGCAGCAGGGTGGTCGCACTGACTTCGGAAAAGCCCTCAAGTGCCTCGTTGATGCGCGCGGCCACCTCTCGGGTGCTCTGATCGCGTGTCTGCCAGGGGGTAAAGCTGATGATCCAGCGGCCATTGTTGACGGCACCTTCGCTGTTGCCGGGTGAGGGTACGCGCAGCGAGGCGTTATCGACCAGTGACGGGTCCTCGAGAATGGGGGCCAGACGCTGTTCCATGACCTTCATGCGCCGATGCATCTCCTCGAAGTTGACCCCTTCCTCGGCCTGAACGTTGATGCGCAGCGCGCCGCGGTCGTCATAGGGCTCGTATTCGGTGGGCAGCGAGGTGATGACCGCGGAGGTGACAATGACCATGGCCACAAAGCCGCCGCCGACCAGCACCGGGCGGTGCAGCATCTGCGCCAGATGGCGTTCATAACGCGCCGCCACGCCGGCCATGAACCGCCCCGTGGAAGCGCCCTGGCGGCCGGTCAGAAGCCATGAGGCCATCACCGGCGTCAGCGACAGCGACACCAGGGTGGAAAAGGCAATCGCGGCGGCAATGGTGACGGCAAATTCGGTAAAGAGCCGCCCGGTCTGGCCGCTCATCAGCGTGATGGGTAGAAAGACCGCCATCAGCACCAGGCTGGTGGCGATGATGGCAAAGGCGACCTGGCGGGCGCCGCGAAAGGCCGCCACCAGTGGGGCATCGCCATCCTCGAGATGGCGCTGGATGTTTTCGATCATGACGATGGCGTCATCCACCACCAGTCCCACCGAAAGCACCAGTGCCAGCAGGGTCAGCATGTTGAGGCTGAACCCCAGCCCCAGCAGGAGCATGCCGCAGGCCAGCAGCGAGATGGGAATGACCGTGGCAGCCACCAGCGCTGCACGCCACGACCCCAGAAAGGCGATGATCACGCCGACCACCATCAACACTGCAATGAGCAGCGTCAGCAGCACCTCCTTGAGCGCGGCAGAAATGTAGAGGGTGTCATCGGAGACGATATCGATGTGCATGCCCTCGGGCAGCTCACTGCGCAGATCCTCAAGCGTTTTGCGCACGTCGCGCGAGATGGACAGCGTATTGGCCGTACTCTGTCGGCTGATGGCAATCGAGACCGTCGGCGCCCCGTCGACCTGAAAGCTTTCGCGCCGCGTTTCCGGACCCAGCGCGACCGTGGCCACATCGCCCAGCGTGACGGTGCGCGTACCCTCCCCACGGCGTAGTGGCAGTCCCCGGAACGACTCGGCCGTCTCATAGCCTGGCAGCAGGCGTACGGTGAACTCCCGGGTGGTGGACTCGATCCGCCCGCCCGGATACTCAACGTTTTCCCGGGTCAGGGCTTCGGTAATGTCCTCGACGGTGATGTCATGGGCGGTCATGGCGTGGCGATCCAGATCCACCCTCATGGCCGGCAGCTGCGAGCCCCACAGTCGCACCCGCGAGACGCCATTGATGGTCGAGAAACGATCCAGAAGCTGACGGTCGGCGTAGTCCGACAGCGCCATGGCGCTCATTTGATCGGTCTTGACCGACAGGATCATGAGCGTGTCGCTGCCGCCCTGATCCTTGCTGATTTCGGGGGCTTCGGCCCCATCGGGCAAATTGTCCGCGACCCGGGAGACCTGATCGCGCACGTCATTGGCGGCGGTGTCGAGATCGATGTTGCTGGCAAAGGTCAGTGTGACTTCGGATTCGCCGTCATTGCTTTCGGATTCAACGCTGACCACGCCTTCGATGCCGGCCACCACGTTTTCAATCGTCTGAGTGACGCGGGACTCGACTACCGCCGCCGAGGCGCCGGGCCAGGCAATCTCGACCGAGACTTCCGGCTCCTCGATGGAGGGGTATTCCCGAATGGGCAGCTCCAGAAAGCCCAGCGTGCCAAAGAGCACCAGCAGCAGCGAAACGACCACGGTCCCTACCGGTCGTGTGACGGCCAGATCGGTCAGGGTCATGGGGTGGGCATCTCCGAGTCGGGTGCATACTCGTCTGCCGTGGTCTGCCTGGCCTGTTCAAACAGGGTGGACGTGTCGCGGGCGGCGGTTTCATCAAGGGTAAGCGTACGATCTTCACCGATAGCGCGCAGGCCGCTGATGGCGACCGAATCGCCCGGCTGCAAGCGCTCCGGGTCACTGCCGGCGTCGATGGCGGCCCAGCCCGGGCCACGCTCGAGTACGTTGATGTCGACCCGGTGGGCGCGGTAGTGGTCTGCTTCTGAGGTGATCACAAACACCCACTGGCGATCACGCTCGCCCATGATGGCGCCTTCCGGCACGATCAGACGGCGCCGTGCTGGCAGAAGCAGGGCAATCTCGAGCAGCATGCCCGGGCGCAGGGCAAGGCCCGGGTTATCAAAACGCGCACGGACCATGACCGTGCGGGTATCCCGGTCCAGCCGCGGGTCGATGGTGGTAACCTCGCCATGAAAGAGACGATCGGGCCAGGCCACCGAGCGTGCCGTGACCGCCATGCCTTCCTTGACGCGCTGCAGCTCACGCTCGGGCAGTGAGAAGTCGACCTGTACTCGATCGATGCTGTCCAGTGTCACCAGTGGTGTATCGGCGCTGATCTGCTCGCCGACGCTCAGGTTGTTCAGCCCCATGAGGCCGCTGACCGGTGCGGTAATGATGCGGTCCTCCAGTGCGGCAGTCAGGCGCGCCGCCTCGATTCGGGCACTTTCCAGCCGGTTGCGCTGGGCATCGATCTGCTGAGTGGCGATCGACCCCTGACGCACCAGCGGCTTGAGGCGATCCAGCTCGCGCTGCTCCTGTTCGACAATCACCCGTGCTGCCCGCAGGCCCTGCTGCTCGGCGCGATCATCGAGCTGAATCAAAAGATCCCCGCGTTTGACCCGTTCGCCACTGTCAAAGTGCAGTTCGGTAATGCGTTCGGTGACCAGAGAGGCGATCTCGACCGAGTCCGTGGCCTCGACATCGCCCACGGCGCCCAGCGTTGCGCTAAAGGGGCGCTCGATGACTTCGGCCAGGCCGACCGCCACGGGAGAGGCCTCGCGGCCACGCTCTGGTGCCTGCTCATTTGACAGCCACCACCAGAAGATCAGGGCCAGCGCTATCGGGATCAGCGCGACCAGCCAGATCAGCGGGCGTCGGGCATCGTGGTGTTCAGGCATGGGCAGGTTTCCGCAGGCAAGGGCGTTCACGGCAGCCGAAGCACGCTGCCTTACAACAGCATAAGGCGATACGGACGGGTCGCAACGTCATTCGTTCAAGCGCGCTTAAGACAGGCCTTCAAAAGCGATGATGGATGTCATGTTCAAAAAAGCAGGCAGCTGCCGCCTTGATACACCAGGCTGACAGGGCATGACGTTATCGTGGATGAACACCATATTGACTCAAGGAGACAGAGACGATGTCCCGGATACTGGTGCTGTATTACTCGATGTATGGCCATATCGAAACCATGGCGCAAGCCGTGGCAGAAGGCGCCCGCTCGGTGTCGGGTAGCGAGGTGACCGTCAAGCGCGTGCCGGAAACCATGGATGAGCAAGCTTTCAAACAGGCCGGCGGCAAGGTGGATCAGTCGGCACCGATTGCCGAGCCGTCCGAGCTTGCCGACTATGATGCGATTATCCTGGGAACGCCGACCCGCTATGGCAACATGGCCGGCCAGGTACGCACCTTTCTGGATCAGACCGGCGGGCTTTGGGCAAAGGGTGCCCTGCGCGGCAAGCTGGCCAGCGTCTTTACCTCCACCGGCACTGGCGGCGGTGAGGAGATGACCATTACGACCAGCTGGACGACGCTGGCCCACCACGGGATGGTCATCGTGCCGATCGGCTATGGGGTCGAGGAGCAGTTCGATATTTCCGAAGTCAGTGGCGGCACGCCCTACGGCGCCTCGACGCTGGCCGGCGGTGACGGCTCGCGCCAGCCCAGTGAGCGCGAGCTTAAAATTGCCCGCTTCCAGGGCGAGTATGTGGCAGGCTTTGCCAAAAAGCTGACCGCCCAGGTGCTCTGAGCCCTGTCGCTTTTGATCCAAAAAAACGCCCGACCATCCGGCCGGGCGTTTTTCATGGTGGGCAGCAGGCGTATTGACTGCAAGGGCGCCTGCCGTCGCGCCTTACTTGTTGAGCTTTGTCATGCGCAGGTAGGGCTTTTTCTCGTCCCAGCCCTGCGGGAAGAGCTTGGCGGCTTCCTCGTTGCTCAGCGACGGGACGATGATGACATCGTCACCCTGGCGCCAGTTGACCGGCGTGGCGACCTTTTCGTTATCGGTCAGCTGCAGGCTGTCGAGCACACGCAGGATTTCCTGGAAGTTACGACCGGCGCTGGCCGGATAGGTCAGGGTCAGACGCACCTTCTTTTTGGGGTCAATGACAAAGACCGAACGAACCGTCAGGGTGTCGTTGGCATTGGGGTGAATCATGCCGTACTTCTCGCTGACGCTGCGATCGGCATCGGCCAGCAGCGGGAAGTTGAGCCCGCAGCCCTGGGTTTCCTCGATGTCACCCTTCCAGGCGTGATGATCTTCGATTGGATCGACCGACAGGCCGATGGCCTTGGTGTTGCGCTTGTCGAACTCGGATTTCAGGCGTGCTACCTCGCCCAGCTCGGTGGTGCACACCGGCGTAAAGTCCTTGGGGTGAGAAAACAGGATCGCCCAGCTATCACCCAGCCACTCGTGAAAATTGATGACTCCCTCGGTGCTGTCCTGAGAGAAATCCGGTGCAGTATCGCCAAGTTGCAGCGCCATTTGTCACTCCTTTGGCATTGATGAAAACGGTGTCAGCAGAAGGGCCCGCGGCCCGGCTGGAGCCGACATGAGGTCATGGTCAGATAATGACGACTTCAGGCCGCAGAACCAAACAACGAGTTGTCCTAACTTGATTCCATAAAAGCATAAAAAATATTGGTCAAAGCATTAATTGCTATAACGGATAAAGGCACGGTCCTTGTCGGGCACCAGTACCGATTCGCCCTTGTGCAATCCTTCATGCGTGTCAACGCGCGTCTCGTCCTCGGTACTCAGCCCCAGTACCTCGGCAATCGAAGTGTCTTCATCCGGACGCTCGAGGACCTTCAGGCGCACATTGGCCCCCCTGTAACGCGCGGTGATGATGTCACCGGCCTTGGGCTTTTTATGCAAAAACTGAGTCAGTTCCTCGTGATCAGCGACATGATCAACCCCTTCCTGATCCCATGTAACTGTACGTACGTTGCTCATGGCCTGTCTCCTTGTTGATAAAAAAAGTTTAGCAGTTTGCGACCGTTACGCTGAATGCATTCGTCTTTAGAAAGACGCTCTCCTGTCGATATCCATATCAGAAATTTTTGATGTAATCGGATGAGGGCGTATGAAATGGCAGCGGTGGGTCATGGTCACCATCACCCTGATGGGGTTGGCGACTCCGGTGATGGGAAAGGAGAGTGCGTGTCCGCCATCCGAGGAGATCAAGGCGCGTCTTGAGCCGCTCGCAGCGCAGATTGCTCGCTGGGATGAGGCCTACTATCAGCACGGCGAGCGGCTGGTGGCCGACGGCGTGCACGATCAGGCACAGACGCGGCTGGCATACTGGCGCTCTTGTCTGGGGCAGACGTCGCCTGCGGTTGCCCTGAGCGGCGGCGAGCAGCGTCATGCCATCGCCCAGACCGGACTGAACAAGCTGCCGGATCGGGCGGCAGTCGAACGCTGGATTGAGGCATTGCCGCCCGGTCCGCTGTGGGTTCAGCCCAAGGTGGATGGTGTGGCGGTGACGCTGGTATACGAACACGGCGTGCTGGTTGAGGCGACCAGCCGTGGCGATGGTCTGACCGGACAGGACTGGCTGGCCGGTGTAATCGGCATCGAGGCGATCCCCGAACGGCTTGAAGGGCCATCGCCCGAGCGAGTGGTCGTTCAGGGAGAGCTCTATCTCAAGCGTTCTGACCATGTTCAGCAGCGTGATGGTACAGCCGGAGCGCGCTCGCGCGTGGCGGGCCTGATGCAGCGCCAAAATCCGGACGAGCAGACACGCGCTCGGATCGGATTCTTTGCCTGGGCGCTCCCCGACGGCCCGGCAACGCTTGCCGAGCGACACCGAAAGCTTTCCGACTGGGGCTTCATGGACCCGCAACGCTGGAGCAAACCGGTCCATACCATTGACGACGTGGCGCACTGGCGAGACTACTGGTATCGAAACAAATTGCCTTTTGCCAGTGATGGCGTGGTGATCAAGCGTGATGTGCAGCCGCCGGGCCGTCTCTGGCGCAATACTCCGCCCGAGGAGAGCGTGGCCTGGAAATACCCGGCCGTGGCCACGCTTGCCGAGGTGCGCGATGTCGATTTCAGTATCGGTCGTACCGGACGCATTACACCGGTGCTGGAACTTGAACCCGTGACGCTTGGAGACCGTACGGTCCGACGCGTCAGCGCAGGCTCCATGGCGCGTTGGCGCAAGGCTGATATTCGTCCGGGTGATCAGGTCATGGTGTCGCTGGCCGGCCTGACCATTCCGCGATTTGACGAGGTTGTGGTGCGTAACGCTCAGCGGGTGCCGATGGATGTGCCTGATCCTGATGCATTCAACGCCCTGAGCTGTCTGGAATTGACGCCGGGGTGTCGCGATCAGTTTCTGGCACGTCTTGAGTATCTGAGCAGCCGCAACGGGCTCGATATGCACGGGATTGGTGAGGGCACCTGGAAACGGCTAATTGACGCCGAAATGATCACTTCCTTGCTTGATTGGCGTGATCTGCCGCGCGCTACATTGCGCTCGTTGAGCGGTGTGGGTGACATTCGCGCCGCGCGGTGGCGCACTGCCTTTGATCAGGCAGGTCGGCAATCGCTGCAACGTTGGCTCATGGCTCTGGAGCCGGCCCATGCCCGTTTCTACGCCTCTCAGCCTAAAGTCGTCTTTCGGTCAGCCGATAGTTTGAATCACATTGTGTTCATGCGCTCGCTGAAAAACGCTGACTGGCAGGCGATACCGGGATTGAACAGCGCCGACGTTGCCACACTGGAGGCTTTCTGGCACAACGAGACAGTACAGGCGCTGCTTGATGAATGGGTCGATAAAACAGAGCCTTGGACACGGGAGGATGAAGCAGGGAATTCGCAAGGGTGAGAATTTCCATCATCAAGGATGTTGAGAAGTCGTAGAGCGATAGTTCTTTTCAATTTCCTTGATACTAATTGCTCAGTGTAATTTGAGTTACCTTCTGATACATTAAGCATTACAGGGTTACTGATTCAACGCCTTATTCGGTACCTACCCCTCAGAACAGGGGGCATCGATCAGGTGATAGACATCAGCGGTTTGTTGGAGCACAGCGCCCAAGAGCAGGCGATCACCATCAGGAACATGGCTGTGCAAATTGGCTTCCATTGTAAAAACGCGTTGCATGAAACGATGCGTTGAAAGGAGATAGGACCATGGCACTGTTAATCATTGGCGCAATGGGTTACGCCCTACTGATCATGTTCATGCTGGGTGCGATGATGCTTTCCGGACGGGCTTCAGATCGTGAGGCACGTCGTCTTCAACCGGTGCGAGTCGGTGCTGCAAGGCCTGCCGCTCTCAGCAATGCGCAGCCGTCTACCGACTTCTCGTCCATGCCCGGTCGTAACGCTGCCTGATTTCTCCGGGGAATCAGATAGGCGACAAAAGGCCGCTGTCCGCAAGGGCAGCGGCCTTTGTGTTTCTGCAGATGTTGCCCGGGGCTGATGTGATGCCCGGCATCTCGACAATCTCTTGAAGATAAAAAAACGGCCTGCATATTCTGCAGGCCATTTTGTGTCAGAAAACATGACAACGCGTGCGCAATGGCTTACTTCTTGTTGCGCTTGCGGTCGGTTTCCTTGAGGTGCTTCTTGCGGATGCGAATGAAGCCGGGTGTGACTTCCACCAGCTCATCGCTGTCCAGAAACTCGATTGCCTGCTCCAGCGTGAAGCGGATCGGCGGCGTCAGCACGATGTTTTCATCGTTGCCGGAGGCGCGCATGTTATCAAGCTTCTTGCCCTTGGTCGGGTTGACCACCATGTCGTCGGAGCGGTTGTTGATCCCGATCAGCATGCCTTCATAGACTTCGGTGCCATGATCAATGATCAGCTTGCCGCGGTCCTGAAGGGCGTAGAGCGCATAGGCCAGTGCCTTGCCGTCGACCATTGAGACCAGTACGCCGTTGCGACGCTCAACACCTGCGCCTTCCTTGAGCGGACCATAGTGGTCAAAGCGGCTGGTCAGGATGCCGGTACCGGAGGTCATGGTCAGAAACTGCGAGCGGAAACCGATCAGGCCACGCGAGGGAATCATGAAGTCCAGACGTACACGACCCTTGCCATCCGGGTTCATGTTGGTCAGCTCACCCTTGCGATAGCCCAGCTCTTCCATGACAGAGCCCTGATGCTGCTCTTCACAGTCGATGATGACCTCTTCGTAGGGTTCCTGCTTCACGCCATCGATCTCGCGGATGATGACTTCCGGGCGGCCCACGGCCAGCTCGTAACCTTCACGACGCATGGATTCGATCAGCACCGACAGGTGCAGCTCGCCACGACCGGAGACCTTGAACTTCTCGGCCGATTCTCCCTGCTCAACACGCAGGGCCACGTTGTGGATCAGCTCCTGATTCAGGCGGTCCTTGATGTTACGGCTGGTGACGTACTTGCCATCACGACCGGCGAACGGGGAATCGTTGACCTGGAAGGTCATCGAGACGGTCGGCTCATCCACGGTCAGTGCCGGCAGTGCTTCAACATTGGACGGATCGCAGATCGTGTCAGAGATGGACAGATCATCGATACCGGTAATGCAGACAATGTCACCGGCGCTGACTTCATCGGCCTGAACACGCTCAAGGCCAAGGTGGGTCATGACCTGACCGATCTTGCCCTTTCGAGTGACGCCGTGACGGGAGATGACGCTGACCTGCTGGTTGGGACGCACGCGGCCACGCTTGACGCGCCCCAGACCGATAACACCCACGTAGCTGTTGTAGTCCAGCGCTGAAATCTGCATCTGGAACGGGCCGTCGAGTTCAACGGTCGGCGGCTCGACGATGTCGACGATGGCCTGGAACATCGGGTCCATGTTCTCGGACAGATCTTCCGGGTCCATGCCGGCGATGCCATTGAGCGCCGAGCAGTAGATGATCGGGAAATCGAGCTGCTCGTCGGTCGCGCCCAGGTTGTCGAACAGATCGAAGATCTGATCGATGACCCAGTCAGGGCGCGCGCCCGGACGGTCGATCTTGTTGACCACGACGATCGGCTTGAGGCCCTGGGCAAATGCCTTCTGGGTCACAAAGCGGGTCTGCGGCATCGGGCCATCAACGGCATCGACCAGCAGCAGAACGGAATCCACCATCGACATGACGCGCTCGACCTCACCACCAAAATCGGCGTGCCCGGGGGTGTCGACGATGTTGATGTGGTAGTCGTGCCAGGTAATGGCCGTGTTCTTGGCCAGGATGGTAATACCGCGTTCCTTTTCCTGGTCGTTGGAATCCATGATGCGTTCCTGGTTTTCCGCCTTGCGGTCCAGGGTGCCGGATTGCGCCAGCAGCTTGTCGACCAGTGTGGTCTTGCCGTGGTCAACGTGAGCAATGATGGCAATATTTCTCAGCTTCTCGATATTGCCGGAAGTAAGCGTATCGGACATAACGCGTTTTCACCTTTGTGTACACGCGCCTGTTCAGGGTAGGAGCATGACCGTGCATTGTTTCAACGGCCATGTCAGCAGCGTGCAATAAATTTGGCCCCGCATTGTATAGGCTAAGTCGCCGGTCGAATAGCTGGAATCGTGGTGCAGACGCCGTGAAGTACAATGAAACAGGGTCATTGTGACGAGGTGACGACACCCTGCTTTCAGTCGCTGCTCTTTTTTGGTGCAAAAAGGGCGTGACTTGAACGTTAATGGTGCAATCTGAAACGCCGATACAGAAGTTCCGACCTTGATTCCATCGCTGTCTCGAAGGCCTCGTCATTTGATGATGGGGTTAAGCTGCTGTATGGAAAGCGTTTTTAAATTCGGGACGATTGGTATGCGCCATTTTGGCACGCTGCATGCATTATTTGGGTACACATCGGGACTTGCATGCACTGTGCTTGCGCGTGATACAACGGTGGCGAAGTGATGGCGTCCTGTTAACGGTTTTCAAGCAGTATCCCTTTTATTGGAGGAGTCACATGTCAGAGAAAACGCTTGCCCTGATCGAAGAGAACGACATCAAGTGGGCCGATCTGCGCTTTACCGATACCAAGGGCAAGGAGCAGCACGTCACCATCCCCGCGCGTATGGTCGATGAAGAGTTTTTTGAAACCGGCCAGATGTTCGATGGCTCCTCCATCGCCGGCTGGAAGGGTATCAACGAGTCCGACATGATTCTGATGCCTCAGGATGGTTCAGGCTATCTCGATCCCTTTACCGAAGACCCCACGATCGTTCTGCGCTGCGACATCATCGAGCCGGCCACCATGCAGGGCTATGAGCGTGATCCGCGCTCGATCGCCAAGCGCGCCGAAGCCTATCTGGGCAGCACCGGTCTGGGCGACACGGCCTTTTTCGGCCCCGAGCCGGAGTTCTTCATCTTTGATGAAGTGCATTTCAAGAACGACATGCATCACTCCTTTTTCCGCATCTCCTCCGAAGAGGGTGCCTGGGAGACCGATGGCAAGTTCGAAGGCGGCAACATGGGCCACCGTCCGCGCGTCAAGGGCGGCTATTTCCCGGTGCCCCCGGTCGATTCCTTCCATGACATCCGCAGCGCCATGTGCGCCACGCTGGAAGCCGTGGGCCAGACCGTTGAAGTGCATCACCACGAAGTAGCCAACGCCGGTCAGAACGAAATCGGTGTGAAGTTCAACACGCTGGTGCAGAAGTGCGACGAAGTTCAGACCATGAAGTATGTGATCCACAATGTGGCGCATGCCTATGGCAAGACTGCCACTTTCATGCCCAAGCCGATGGCTGGCGACAATGGCTCCGGCATGCACGTTCACCAGTCCTTCTGGAAGGACGGCGAGAACATGTTCGCAGGCGATGAATACGCCGGTCTGTCCGAAACTGCGCTGTATTACATCGGCGGTGTCATCAAGCACGCCCGTGCCCTGAACGCCTTCACCAACCCGTCGACCAACTCCTACAAGCGTCTGGTTCCGGGCTTTGAAGCGCCGGTCATGCTGGCCTACAGCGCTCGCAACCGCTCTGCCTCGATTCGTATTCCCTACACGGCAAGCCCGAAGGGCAAGCGTGTCGAAACCCGCTTCCCTGACCCGATGGCCAACCCGTACCTGGCCTTCTCCGCACTGCTGATGGCCGGCATCGACGGCATCCGTAACAAGATCCATCCGGGCGAAGCGCTGGACAAGAACCTGTATGACCTGCCGGCCGAAGAAGCGCTCAACGTGCCCACGGTCGCTTCGAGCCTCGAAGAAGCCCTGCAGGCGCTCAAGGATGACCACGCCTTCCTGACCGAAGGTGGCGTATTCACCGAAGAGATGATCGAAGCCTACATCGAACTCAAGATGGAAGATGTGACGGCCGTACGCATGGTGCCAAGCCCCATGGAATACGACCTGTACTACAGCCTCTAAGGTTCAGCCTTGATGATTTGAGGCAGGATGCCCGCCCCCTGTGGGTATCCACACGGAAAAGCCCCGTTTTAACGGGGCTTTTTATCGTCTGGAGATCGAGTTTCCCCGGCCATAATGACGGACTTTCCCTCCTGTGGAATTACTGTCGTGCCGGGTCGTTCCTGTTATCTGTTGCTGTGGACACTAGGGGTTTGTTGGTTGCTTGCAGACTTGCCGTCGCAGGCACATGCCGCGGTCTATCGCCATACAGATGCCCAGGGCAACATTGTCTGGAGCGACCGTCCCGGTGGTACGCGGGCGCAAGTGCGCGCCCCGCGTGTGCTGTCGCCTTCCAGTAGCACTGACAGCCCCGGGGCAGAACCTGCGACGCCTGTTCGTTTTACCTCCTATCAGCGCGTTGTGCTCAAGCCACGATCGGCGCCTGTAACCGTCGAACAGGCCCGCCGTGGCATTCCCCTGCGTCTTGAAATCGTTCCGCGTCTGCGTGCTGGCGATCAAGTGCAACTGATCATTGATGGCCGGCGGCATCAGTCACCGCTATCCAGCCATGTATTGATGGCCATGGGGCTCAAGGTCGGGCGCCATGCGCTGGTGGCTGAAGTGCTCGACAGCGCCGGTGTTGTTCGACAGCGATCTGACGTCATGACCCTTGATGTACTGGCCGCATCAACGTCCGAATCCGAGCCTGCCAATTCCCGGTGAACCGCTGCTGGTCTTGATGCACCACAAAGGTGCATCATGGTCCGGGCGGTCTTATCAATGTGCCATTTCCGTGCTGGCGCGCTGACCCACCTTTCCCTTGTGGTGCGATATATGCTGCATCCGTCATATGTGGCGCGCTTTTTGCACTATCAAAGGGAAACGACGTTAACGAGGGCTTCATGTATCAACGCCTGCTGGAACATCTCACCACGGCTGTGGTGCTGCTGGACGCGCAATTGAGCGTTCGCTGGCTTAATCCGGCTGCGGAAGCCCTGATGGGACTGAGCCTTTCACGGGTGCAGGGCACCTCTCTTGAATGTCTTGAAGGTGAAGACGGCCGTATCGCCGCCATGCTGCTCGAGGCGTTGCGGCTTCAACACCCCTATACCCAGCGCGAAACGCAGCTGGTCATGGCGAGCGGGGAGCGCATTACGGTGGACTACACCGCAACGCCACTGTCGAAAACCGAGCTGCTGCTGGAGTTCGAGCCGCGTGACCGCCTGATGCGCATCTCCCGCGAGGAGTCGCTGATTGCCCGCCAGGAGATGGTCAAGGTCCTGACCCGGGGTCTGGCCCATGAGGTCAAGAACCCGCTGGGGGGTATCCGAGGGGCGGCGCAACTGCTCGAACGTGACCTGCCCGATGAAAGCCTGACCGAGTTCACCCGCATCATCATCGAGGAGGCCGACCGCCTTCGCGATCTGGTTGATCGCATGCTGGGGCCCAATCGACCGGTCGAGCAAAGGCCCATTAACGTGCATGAGGTGGTCGAGCGGGTGCGTGCCCTGCTGCAGGCCGAGACCGACACCATCGCGCTGGTGCGCGATTACGACCCCAGCCTGCCATTGATCATGGGGGATGCCGGCCAGCTGATCCAGGCGGTGCTCAACGTCACGCGCAACGCCGTACAGGCGCTCAACGAAAACGCCATCGAGCAGCCGACGGTCACGCTGCGGACCCGAGCGAGGCGGCAGTTTACCCTGGGCGCCGAACGCCACCGGCTGGTGTGTGAGGTCTGCGTGATCGACAACGGCCCGGGCGTCCCCGAAACGCTGGCAGAGTCGCTGTTTTATCCAATGATCTCGGGTCGCGCCGAAGGCAGCGGACTGGGGCTGTCCATTGCCCAGTCGATCCTGCACCAGCACCAGGGGTTGATCGAATGTGAAAGTCGCCCCGGTCATACCGAATTTCGTCTTCTGATTCCGCTGGAAGGATTCAGCGAACCCGAACAAGACCGACAAGAGAAGGGAGGCACCCATGAGTGATACGGCCCGCGTCTATATCGTGGATGATGATCGCGCCATCCGCTGGGTACTCGAGCGTACGCTTGCCCAGCCTGATATCGAAGTCTCAAGCTTTGAGCGAGCTGATCAGGCCGAGGAGGCCATCAACCGTCAGGCTCCTGATGTACTGCTCACCGACATTCGCATGCCGGGCGTCGACGGGCTCGATCTGATGGCGCGGGTGCGCGAGCGCCACGCCGACATGCCGGTGATCATCATGACGGCGCACTCGGATCTCGACAGCGCCGTGGCCTCCTATCAGGGCGGCGCGTTCGAGTATCTGCCCAAGCCCTTTGACGTCGACGATGCGCTCTCACTGGTGCGCCGCGCCGTGGCCCACGCACGCGAACGTCAGGCACCGGCTCGCGTGCCCGAGGGCATTCAGGCCGAGATCATCGGTGAGGCGCCGGCCATGCAGGAGGTGTTTCGTGCCATCGGCCGGCTGTCTCACTCTCACATCACCGTGATGATCAACGGCGAGTCGGGGACCGGCAAGGAGCGGGTGGCCCGCGCCCTGCACCAGCACAGTCCACGGGGCCATCAACCCTTTATCGCCTTGAACATGGCCGCCATTCCGCGTGATCTCATGGAGTCGGAGCTTTTTGGTCACGAAAAGGGCGCCTTTACCGGGGCTACCGCCCAGCGTCGCGGACGTTTTGAACAGGCCGATGGCGGCACGCTCTTTCTCGACGAGATCGGTGACATGCCGGCCGAAACCCAGACGCGACTGTTGCGCGTGCTGGCCGATGGCGAGTTCTATCGGGTGGGTGGTCATGTGCCGGTTCGGGTGGATGTGCGCATCATTGCTGCGACCCATCAGCATCTCGAAAAGCTGGTCGAGGAAGGGCGCTTTCGTGAGGACCTTTTTCACCGCCTCAACGTGATCCGCGTACACCTGCCCAGACTTGCCGAGCGGCGCGAGGACATCCCGCGACTCGCGCGCCACTTTCTGGCCGAGGCGGCCCGTGAACTTTCCGCCGAGCCCAAGGTGCTCACCGAGGCGGCCGAACAGCATCTTTCGCACCTGCCCTGGCCAGGCAACGTGCGCCAGCTGGAAAACACCTGCCGCTGGCTGACCGTCATGGCGTCCAGCCGTGAAGTGCTCGTTGACGATTTACCGCCGGAGCTGCGTGATCTGGACGGCCCCACCGAGGGCTCCGGCGACTGGCGCAGCGCCTTTCGTGAATGGGCCGATCGAGCGCTGGCGGCGGGTCATACGCATCTGCTGGAGGAGTCGGTTCCGGATTTCGAGCGCATCCTGATCGAGACGGCACTGAAGCACACCGGTGGGCGCAAGGGCGAGGCCGCTGAACTGCTGGGCTGGGGACGCAATACCCTGACCCGCAAGCTCAAGGTATTGCTGCCGGCGCTGGCCGACAGCGCCGACTGATGGTCTGTATGTGAACTCCCTGCAGGCCCCGGCGCTGATACGCCGGGGCAGGCTGTGTACAAGGCGTCATCTAGAAGCGGTAGATGATGCTGCCCTGCAAACGATCAACGCTGCCACTGCGATCATCTACGGTTTTCCGCATGGCATGCGAGAGTTCAACGCCATAGGTAATGCGCTCCATGGGATTCCACATGTAATTGACATGAATCAGCTCATGCACCTTGTCATAGGCATTGATGAATCCACTGGCGCTATTTGTGTTGACCAGAGAAATGCCGTCGCGCTCGGCATCATCCCAGTCAGCTTCGACGCGGGAATAGGAAGCATTGAGCGTACCAGGCCCGATATCCTGGCTAATGCCTAATGTGCCGCCCCATGCCGGTAGCGTTTCGAGACGATTGCCGATGCGGTAAGCCGCAGGAGCAGGATTGACCTTCATGTAGGCGCCGATGCCGTCACCGCCGGTCAACTGAGCGCGTATTCTGGTTGAAGGAGCAAGGGCATAGCTGCCTGCGAGAAACATCCCCCACCCAAGGACAGAGTCACTGTTGCCGCCATCATCAAAGGCAATTTCGCGGACGACCGCGGCCGTTGCCCACTGGACCGGCCCTGACCTTGATTCATAGCGCAGGGTTAAATCCGGCAGTCCATCCTTGCGATCAACATCCGTTCCGGCAATGGATCTATCTCCATTGAAGGCATTGTATCCGCCATCAAATGAATCTCCCGAGGCTACCCCGCCTGGATCTTCCACTGCGATATGAAAATTGCCGATGGAATAGCGCAACTGCGCCTGACGCAGGGTGGAGTCCCGTCCTGCAGGACCCGTAAAGTCAAGCGTCGGTGTTGTGCCAACGAACGTATGAAAATTGCTCCAGGTCTGGCCGGCGGTAATGCCGTTCCAGGATCCATAGGCCTGGCGCAGCCGCAAATTGCCGAAGAAAAAATCTCCCTCAAGATTAACCACCAGGTCACCCTGCTCTGTCGGTGTGGTGGTGCGAATTCCCAGACGAGACTCGCCTGCGCTCAGGTTGGAGTGACCGCTAGAGGAAGGCTGTCCATCCACGGCGATTTTGTTGAAGTTGACACTGTCTCCCATACCATCGCTGTTACCGGTACGGACGTCGCCGATGTCATGCATGATGTCGAGTTTTGCATAGCCATACAGCGACACGGTGGTGTCATCGACCTTTAGATCGAAAGCAAGGGCCGGTGCACTGGATGACAATATGATGGCTCCCCAGAAAACGGGCGAACAGCGGCGTGAAATGCGGTTGGGCATCTCGATATCTCCATTGTATTTGTTGGTATTGAAGCCAGAAGGTCAGCGTTGGATGGCGTTAACCGAAGAGTTTGAGGAGCAACTGAAAGGAGATGGAAAAAATGGCAATCAGACCGATGATGGCCAGTATTGTCTGCAAGGGGCCATTTCTCAGTTCTCCCATGACGTCACGACGCTGGGTCAGCACAAAGAGAATGATGCCCAGAAACGGAGCTACCAGTACGGTGAGCGCCTGGGCAACGATGATCAGCTCGATCGGTGAACCCTTTGAGAAGACGGTGACTCCGGCGCCCCAGATCATGATGGCGTAGACCAGAAATTTGACGCGCCAGGAGGAGAGGCTGCTGTCCCAGCCGAGTGCATCTGCAAGCAGCGTGCCACCAGCCGAAGCATTGGCGGCCATGGATGAGAAGGCCGCTGCAAAAAAGCCCATCCCGAAGAGTATTGCGCCCATACGCCCGGCGAGCGGCTCCAGTACGCTGGCCAATTGAGGAAAGGTGGTTGCCACGGTGCCGGTCGCATTGAGGACGGCCGATGCCACGACAATGATCAGCATGGCCATGATGGCTGTCGCGATGTTGCCGGGTAGCGTGTCCATCAGCGTTATGGCGCGATACTGTTCCTTGCGCAGGTTTCTTTCGTGAATGGCATAGCCCGTATAAAACGCTGAGTTGATTGAAAAGTTGGTGCCAATCAACGCAATCAGCAGCACGCCGGCCTCGGCAGGAACCCTGGGAATCAATCCCTTTGCCGCGTCCACCCAGTTGGGGTCGCTCAGGATGGCCGAGGCGAAAAATCCGATCGACATCAGCCCGATCAGGGCGACGAGAAGTCGCTCCATTGCCTTGTAGGTATTGCGCATGGCAATGAGCAGCGCTACGGCCACGGTCGAGGCCAGCGTCCAGCCAACAACGGATCCTCCAAACAGCAGGCTCAGGGCGAGTCCCGAGCCGACCGCGTTACCGACGGCAAACATCAGGGTAATGGAGAAAACGCCAAGTCCGGCCAGTACGCCAACCGGTCGCCCCAGCGTTCTTTTGGTCACCGAAATCACGGAATCACCTGACGCCAGCCCGAGCCTTACTGCCATATCGTTGAAGACGAACATCAGTACTGCCGAGATCAGGATGACCCATAGCAGCATGTAACCGTATTGGCTGCCGGCCTGAACAGCCGATGTAAGCGCGCCGGGACCGAAGCGCCAGGCCCCGGCCACGAAGGCAGGCCCCATGAGGGCCAGCATTTGAGGTATTGAAAGACGCCCGGTAACTGACGATGCGCCGGGGGCAGCCCTGGAAGACTGCTTGAGATCAGTATTCATCATGCGCTCCTGAAGAGGATGCCCTAGAAGATGAGGTGACGATCATGGATAAAGCATCTGATGAGACGGCGAGGAAGATGCTCAATGTCAACCGGCCACCGGGTGGTGGCCGGTCGGAGTGAATCAGGTCAGGCCGGCCTGGCGCATGGCATCGGCAATTTCCTGATCGGCGCCTTCAACGAGCGGTCTCAGCGGTGCGCGCACCGTGGCATGATCGAGGATGCCTCGAGCGACCAGAGCCCATTTAAGCGCGACGGTGCCTTCCATGTGAGAGCCGCGGTGATAAACGCTTTTGGTTACCGGTAGCAGACGGTCATGCAGCTCGCGGACCTTGGGATAATCCTTTGCCTTGCCTGCCTTGATCATTTCGATCAGCGGCTCCGGTGCGATACCGCCGTAGCCTACCAGGGCGCCATCTACATCAAACATGGTGTGCAGCAGATACTCGTCGTGACAGGTCAAAATCTGCAGGTCAGGCCGCTCGGCGCGAATCACCGGGATCTCGGTGTCCCAGCGTTTCATGTTGCGAACCCCGTTTTTCATGGCAAAGACGCCGGGTTGCGCTGCAATGTCGAGCTGGGTCTGCAGGTTGTAGGTCGCCTTGGTGTTGTCTGGATACTGGAAGAGGATAAGTGGCAGGCCGCTTTCTTCATGAATGCGGCGATAGCGTTCCTGAGGGGCGCCTTCCTGATAGCCAAAACGCAGCCAGCCGTGTGATGGATAGACAAGACCTGCTGATGCGCCAGCCTTGACGGCCCGCTTTGCTTCTTCAGCGGCCACATAATCGCCTTCACGAGTAATGCCCGCGATAATGGGGATTTCGCCCTTGACCGACTCGACAAAGGCTTCGATCACACGTGTTTGTTCGTCGGACGTCAGAAACGTGCCTTCCCCGGCATGACCCAATACGACCAGCCCTGTAATGCCATCAATGCTGCCAAGCCAGGCCCCCAGTTTCTGGATGGCGTCATAATCGACTTCGCCTTCACGTGTAAAGGGCGTTACCGGCGCAGGCGTAAGACCCCTGAGATCGAGAGACATGATGTATCCTTTCTAGAGTGTTTGGGAACGTTAACGGGAACGTTTGCATATATTTGTGCTAAAAATGTTTGGCGCCAATTCAACATTGGTCTGAAGACCATCGGAGGAAACTTGAAGAATATTGAAGATAAGGCCCGAGACATGCTCAGTGATATAACTGCTTACACAATCAGGATTATGATTGGTAATCCTGTTTTCATGCCTTGTAGGGTGTTGTCAGCTGAATCCGTCGTTACACCCATGTTTCATGGACCCATATATCGATGAATAACAAGCCGGTTACGATGCAGGAGGTGGCCAGGGCCGCAGGCGTCAGTACATCCACCGTCTCACGGGTATTGGATGAACGCTTGCCACGCTCGAACAGCCCTGCTGCCGAGCGTGTCAGGCAGGTTGCCGAAGCACTCGGTTACAAGCGCGATATTCTGGCATCAAGCCTTCGCCGTGGGGGGAGTGGAACCATCGGCGTGCTGGTGCCACGTCTTAGCGATACGGTCATGGCGCTGATTTATGAAGCGATTTCCCAGGCGGCAAAGGAGCGCCATTACTTCACGATTGTAGCGACCAGTGGCGATGCACCGGAAAGTGAGCGTCAGGCCGCCGAGTCGCTCTTGAATCGACGCGTTGATGGTTTGATTCTCGCCACCAGTCGCCTGGATGATCAGCTTCCCTCACATCTTCGTGAACAGGGCATTGCGCATTCACTGGTTTTGCGTACGGATGGCACCAGCCCTTCCTCGCTTGGGGATGATATTCAGGGAGGATATCTTGCGACTCGCCATCTTCTTGATCTCGGTCATACGGATATCGGGCTGGTAGCGGGTCCGGGGTTCGCCTCCAGTGCGCGCGATAGACAGGCGGGGTTTCGTCGCGCCATGCAGGAGGCCAGCGTGGAAGTGAATGAGCAGTGGATCATGGGGTCCGAGTTTGGCATGGAGTCGGGCGAAGAATCGGGAATGAAGCTGCTGTCCGGGGCATCTCGTCCCACCGCTATCTTTGCGGTCAACGACAATCTGGCCATCGGTGTCATGGCAGCCGCCCATCGTCTCGGCATTGAGCTTGGTGCCTCACTGTCGCTGGTAGGTTATAACAATATTCCGCTTTGTAGCCGACTGCCGGTACCGCTAACCTCGGTGCATATACCGTTTGACTACATCGCGCATCATGCCGTCGATCTGTTGTTTACCGACAATTCCGAGCATGTCATTCGCCGCGCCATGCCCAGCCTGATTCCCAGGGCCTCATCAAGTCGCTTGAAATAAACATCAGATCTTTCGACAGGATCGATCCTGTGACCTCATCTTCATCTATCACCAGGATGGCGTAACAACAGAGTCGGTATCGAAAGGTGATCGACCGGTCAGGGGCACCGGATTGGTGCGTTATGGGACAAAGGTATAAAGTAGGTCGCCATCAAGGATGGGCCCCCGGGGCCTGTCGCCGCTTTGTGATGTTCAGGAGTTGTCATGGCTACCCCCTCCCAGCACGATCTGCGCTATCAGTTTCGCGAGTTGCTTGCCCGCGAAGACTGCTTCTTCACCGCCTCGACCTTTGATCCCATGTCTGCCCGTATTGCGGCGGACCTGGGATTTGAAGTCGGCATTCTGGGCGGTTCTGTCGCCTCGTTGCAGGTACTGGCCGCGCCCGATTTTGCTCTCATCACGTTGAGCGAATTTGTCGAGCAGGCGACCCGTATCGGTCGCGTGGCGCGTCTGCCGATCATTGCCGATGCTGACCATGGCTACGGTAATGCGCTCAATGTGATGCGCACCATCGTTGAGCTCGAGCGGGCCGGCGTGGCGGCGCTGACCATCGAGGACACGCTGCTGCCGGCCAAGTACGGCCGCAAGTCCACCGATCTGGTGCCACTGGAAGAGGGCGTGGGCAAGATTCGTGCGGCGCTGGAGGCCCGGATTGATCCGGCCATGTCGATCTTTGCCCGTACCAACGCCGGCGTGCTCAGCGTGGAAGATGCCACCACGCGTGCCATGGCCTATGAACGTGCCGGCGCCGACGGCATCTGCATGGTCGGCATTCGTGACTTCGATCATCTGGAAAGCATCGCCGAGCATCTGAATATCCCTCTGATGCTGGTCACCTATGACAATCCCGAACTGCGCGATCGTGAGCGTCTGGCGCGTGCCGGCGTACGTGTGGTGGTCAACGGTCATGGCGCCTATTTTGCCGCCATCAAGGCCACCTATGACTGCCTGCGCGAGCAGCGCCAGATTGCCGATGGCAATCTGAACGCCTCCGAGCTCTCTACCCGCTACTCGACGCTTGAAGAGAACCGCGAATGGGCGCGTCGCTACATGGATGTCAACGAATAAGCGGACGTCAGCAAGCAGGCGTGGACCGGTGAGCGTCATGATCAATCAACGGCCGGCGCAGCCGGCGCCAGGGGGCGAGGCGAGATGAGTCAAATGCAGTGGGAGCAGTTGCTGGCCCCCGTGCGTCTGGATGACAAGACCACCGAGCGCGAGCGCGAAATCGGGCGCAGTCCTTTCCACAAGGACTTTGATCGCATCGTTTTTTCAGGCTCCTTTCGCCGTCTGGGGCGCAAGACGCAGGTGCATCCACTGACCGAAAACGATCATATCCACACCCGGTTGACCCACTCGCTGGAAGTTGGCTGTGTCGGGCGGAGTCTGGGGATGATCGTCGGCGAGCGCTTGAGTGATCATTTGCCGGACTGGATCACGCCGGCCGACATGGGCGTGATCGTTCAGGCGGCCTGCCTGAGTCATGACATCGGCAACCCGCCCTTTGGTCATGCCGGCGAGTACGCCATTCGTGACTGGTTCAAGCGCGCCGAAGCCGATGGCACCGGTTATCTCGAGGCGTTAAGTCCGACCGAGCGGGCCGATCTTCTGACCTATGAGGGTAACGCTCAGGGATTTCGGGTGGTTACCCAGATCGAATACAACCAGTTCCGTGGCGGTATGCGCCTGACCGCGCCGACACTCGGGGCGATGCTCAAGTATCCCTGGACGGTAGAGCGGGCGGGGCTGGCCGGCAAGTTCGGTGCCTATCAATCCGAAAGCCGCCAGCTTGAGCGCGTGGCCGGTCTGCTCGGGCTCAAGCGACTGAGCGATCACGCCTGGTGTCGTCATCCCTTTGCCTGGCTGGTCGAGGCGGCCGATGACATCTGCTATGCCCTGCTTGATCTTGAGGACGGTCTCGAGATGGGCATCCTGCGCTATGAGGAAGTCGCCGGCGTGTTGACCCATATTGCCGGCGGCGAGCCCGAGGATTACGCCCGCATGTCGCGCGAGAACGTCTCCCAGCGTCGGCGGGTGGCGGCGCTTCGAGGTGCTGCCATGGAGCGAGCGGTCAATGAAGTAGCGGCGACCTTTGTCACCCACGAACAGGCATTGCTGGAAGGCAGCCTTGAAGATGACCTGCTGGATCTGTGTCACCCGGATCTCGGCTGGGGGGTAAGCGAGGCCAAGAAAATTGCCCGCGATCGCATCTTTCGCAATGCGCGCAAGGCCAAGCTCGAGATCGGCGCCTACACGACGCTGGGCATTCTGCTCGAAGCCTTTATCGGTGCGGCGCACGAGCTGCATTTCACCGGCCAGTCGAGCTTCAAGCATCAGCGCGTGCTGGCCCTGATCGGGGAAAACACGCCGCAGACCCAATGGCCGCTGTATGACAGCTATCGCCGTATGCTCGATTTCATCGGCGGCATGACGGACAACTTCGCGGTCGATCTCGCTCAGGAAATGGGCGGGCGTCTGCGCGGAGAGTAGTCGAAGCAGGGCAGTACGGAAACAAAAGCGCGCGGGGGATGGCCATGCCATCCCCCGCGCCTTTCGTTGGGTATCGAGTGTTCGTCTAGAACCACACTTCCATCTGGGTGCCGAAGGTCCACTCGCTGCCGGTGAATTCGTCGCTGCCCAGCGCATCATTGTTGGAGAAGTTGTTGAGGTCCTCGTCCCAGTCACTCCAGGTGGCGAACAGGCGGATCTCGGGACGATTCCAGAAGCCGCCGACCTGCGGCTTGAAGGTCGGGGCAATCGTCAGCTTTGTATAGCCGCCGTTGACGCTCTGGAAAACCTGCTCATTGCCGTTGCCATCTTCATATCCGTATCCCGACGGATCGAGATCCATCCACTGGTAGCTGGCCTCGTACTGCATCTCGAAGTTTTCGGTCAGCTCGTTGGCCAGCCGTGCACTGAGGGTCACCCAGTCGTAGCGATCGCCGTCGGCGTAGCGGTCATGGCTGGTCTGGGCCAGCAGCGCCGGGGCGAGGCGCCATTTCGGAGCAAGATAGGTGGTGCCGTAAATCGCCAGCCGCGCCGTATTGGCATCCTCGGTCAGATTGCCGTCGGAGCCCAGCGCTTTCACCTCACCGCCCAGCCCGTGGCCATACATCAGAGCGGTCTTGAAGGTACCTTCGCCCATGCCGAAGAAGCTGTCGCCATGATAGGCCAGCATGGTATGGAAGCCGTTGTCGGCGACGTTGTCGCCCGGTATGCCACCGCGCGGATCATTATCGCGCTCGTCGTTGTCATTGGCCGACATGCCGCTGACCATCCACTGCCAGGGGCCGAAGCGGTTGTTGGAGGTCAGGATCAGGTTGTCGGTGTCGCCCTCGAGCTGTGGCTGCTCATCGGTGACCACGGGATAATTGCTGAAGCTGCGCCCGTACAGGGAAAAGCTGGTGTCCCAGCTGTCGGTCACGCTGATGTCGTAAATACCCGCGCCGGTACCGGCCAGGAAGATGATGTCGCTGTCGAGCCAGTGGATATCGAAGTTATCGCGGTCAAAGCGCTTGCCCGCCCAGATCGAGGCGTTTTCGAACGCGCCGGTAAAACTGGGCAGGTCGCTGAATTCGACAAAGGCCTGGCGTACGTTGAGTTGTGATTCGTCGGCGGTCCAGTCGTTGCTGGTAGTGGTGCCGTCGGCCAGCATGATGCGATACAGCGAGTGGGCGCCGTTTTCAAAACGCTGGTTGTAGTCAAAGACCGTTTCGACGTAGGTGTCCGGTTCATTGCCCAGTCGGCCCACGGCGCCACCCGAGCGCCCGGCCGGAGTCAGGTAAGGCCCGCCTGGCGCGCTCTTGCGATCGCTGCCGATCAAAAGGCCCGAACGGGCATAGACGCTCATGGATAGCCCTTCGCCTTCACCCTCTTCCTCGCGCACCTGAGAGGGGATACTGCCGGCCGAAAGTTCCTCTTCTCCAGCGGATTGCTGCACCAGCTGCGGCGAATTTTGCTGTTTTTGCAGGGCCGCCTCCGCCTGGGCTGCACGCTGTTCAGCCTGACTGGCGCGGCGCTCGGAAGCGGTCACTCGCGCTTCCAGTTCAGCAAGACGTTGTTCGATGCTTTGATTCTGATCAGCGAGCGCGCTGCCGGGCCCCAGCAGGGCAACGGTGACGGCGATCGCCAGCGGGCGGCGAGTCAGGACGAATGACATGGCGGGTTCCCCTTGAAAGTATTCTTGTCTGTTATTGCCTTTTCAGTCTCGAATGCCCTCAAAAACCACGCAAAACTTCCTGATCGACGGCGTTGACGGCATATGGGCGAAACTTAAACGTTAAAGACAGGGTTGTAGAGCTATCCCATGGTCGTATAGACCAACCGCTAAACGGCCAAGGTCTTATGTATCGTGACTGCAAATAAACGTAATTTTCATGGCGTCTTAAACGATTAAGTTAGCGCTGGATACCTTTCGACGATTACAAAGAGGTGTTGCCATGAAAGGCAGACTGCTTCCCGCAGGGATTTTTCTGGTAGCCGTAGCCGGTCAGGTTCAGGCGGCCGATCTCACCATCTCCTGCGGCGCCGTAGGCGCCGAGCTTCAGCTCTGCAAGTCAGGGGTGGAGCGCTGGGAGGCACAGACCGGCAACAGTGTCGAGGTGGTCTCAACGCCCAACTCGGCCACCGAGCGACTGTCGCTGTATCAGCAGATTCTCAATGCCCGTTCCAGCGACATCGATGTTTTCCAGATCGACGTGGTATGGCCCGGCATGCTGGCGCCCCATCTGATCGATCTGAAGGAGTATCTGCCGCAGAACGCAACCGATGGCTTTTTCGGAGCCATCGTCGATAACAACACGGTGGAGGGGCGGCTGGTGGCGATGCCCTGGTTCACCGACGCCGGCATCCTTTACTACCGCAAGGATCTGCTCGAAAAGTACGACCTTGAGGTCCCCACCACCTGGGCTGAACTGACCGAAGCCGCGCAAACCGTCCAGGCGGGCGAGCGGGACGCCGGGCAAAAGGATTTCTGGGGCTACGTGTTCCAGGGGCGTGCCTATGAAGGGCTGACCGTCAACGCGCTGGAGTGGATCGCCAGTTATCCCGATGGCGGCACCATCGTGGACGAGGATGGCGAGATCACTGTTAATAACCCTCAGGCGGTGAAGGCCCTGTCGCACGCCGCCGGATGGATCAACGATATCTCTCCGCAGGGCGTGCTCAACTACACCGAGGAGGAAGCGCGTGGCGTCTTCCAGTCCGGCAATGCGCTGTTCATGCGTAACTGGCCCTATGCCTGGGATCTGGTGCAGTCCGAGCAGAGCAGCATCCGTGACAAGGTCGAGGTGGCACCGCTGCCCGCGGGAGGGGAAGACGGCCAGAGTGCCGGCGTGCTGGGCGGCTGGAATCTGGCGGTTTCGCGCTACAGCGATCATCCCGACATGGCTGCCGATCTGGTCGCGTTTCTCGCCTCACCCGAGGAGCAGAAGCGTCGTGCCATCGAGGGCGCCTACAACCCGACCATCGAAGCCCTCTACCAGGACCCGGAAGTGCTGGCCGCAGTGCCCTTTTTCGGCACGCTCTACGATACCTTCGTTTCGGCCGTGCCTCGTCCGGCGGCCGTGACCGGCGACAACTACCCCCGCGTTTCCAACGCCTTTTTCAACACCGTCCATGAAGTGCTTTCGGGTCGCGTTACCGCCGATCAGGGGCTTGAAAGCCTTGAGGGCGAACTTGAGCGCATCAAGCGGCGCCGCTGGTAAAACCGCCGGAGGAGCACATCATGACCGCACAAGAGTCGCATGACACGGTGTCCAACAGCCCCCGTCACGAGAAGAGTGACGGGGGAGCAGCAGGCCCGGCCGGTACGCCGCGTCGCGAGCGCGGCACCCGGGTCAGACGCCAGCGGGTACGCGCCGCCTGGCTGTTTCTGACCCCGATGCTGATCGGTTTGCTGCTGGTGGCCGGCTGGCCGCTCGTGCGCACCTTCTGGTTCAGCCTCACCGATGCCAGCCTGTCGAGCCTTGAGGGATCGCAGTTCATTGGCCTTGAGAACTATCTGGTTTTCGATGATGGCTGGTACGGCATTCTTGCCGATCCACTGTGGTGGCAGTCGGTATGGAACACGATCTACTTCGCGCTGGTGTCGGTATCGCTGGAGGCCGCGCTGGGCGTGATCGTGGCGCTGGTGCTCAACGCTCACTTTCGCGGCCGTACCCTGGTGCGCGCAGCGATGCTGATCCCCTGGGCGATTCCCACCGTGGTGTCGGCCAAGATCTGGGCGTGGATGCTCAATGACCAGTTCGGCATCATCAATCACCTGCTGCTGGGCCTGGGGCTGATTGATGCGCCGCTGTCGTGGACTGCCGATGCCAGCCTGTCGATGTGGGCCGTGATCATCGTCGACGTCTGGAAGGCGACCCCGTTCGTGGCGCTTCTGGTGCTGGCGGCACTGCAGATGCTGCCCAGCGATTGCTACGAGGCCGCGAAGGTCGATGGCATCCATCCGGTGCGGGTGTTCTTCCGTGTAACCCTGCCGCTGATCACCCCGGCGCTGCTGGTGGCGGTGATCTTTCGCGCCCTGGACGCGCTGCGCGTGTTCGACGTCATCTACGTGCTGACCTCGAATGCTGCCTCGACCATGACGATGTCGATCTACGCCCGCCAGCAGCTGGTGGAGTTCCAGGACGTGGGGTATGGCAGTGCCGCCTCGACGCTTTTGTTCATGATCATCGCGCTGGTCACGGTGGTCTATCTCTATCTCGGACGTCGCCAGCTGGGAGGTGGACAATGAGACTGCGCACATTGAAGGCCGTCGCCCTGAAGATCGGCTTCTGGGCGCTGGTGGCAGTGCTGGTGCTCTACGCTGTCTTCCCCTTTTACTACGCCATCGTGACCTCGCTGAAACCCTCCAGCCAGCTCTTCGAGGTGAGCTACTGGGTCGATAGCCTGGATTTCTCCAACTATGTGGCGGTGCTTTCGCAGCCGACCTTTCTGGCCGCCATCCGCAATTCGGTGATCGTTGCCATCAGCGTGGTGATCATTGCCCTGCTGCTGGGCCTGACAGCCGCCTGGGCGCTGGGCCGGGTGCGCTTTCGCGGGCGTACCACGGTGATGATGATCGTGCTGGGGGTGTCAATGTTCCCTCAGGTCGCGGTGCTTTCGGGACTGTTCGAGGTAATTCGTACGCTTGATCTCTACAACTCTCCCGGTGGACTGATCCTGAGCTACACCATCTTCACCCTGCCATTCACGGTGTGGATTCTGACCACCTTCATGCGCCAGCTCCCCGACGAGCTCGAGGAGGCCGCGATCGTGGATGGCGCCTCGCCCTGGGTCACCCTCACCAAGGTGTTCATGCCGCTTTTGTGGCCGGCGATGGCCACCACCGGGCTTCTGGCCTTTATCGCGGCATGGAACGAATTCCTGTTTGCCCTGACCTTCACCCTGACCGATTCGCAGCGCACGGTACCGGTGGCGATCGCGCTGATCTCCGGCGGCAGCCAGTACGAGCTGCCATGGGGGCCGATCATGGCTGCCTCGGTGATCGTGACCGTACCGCTGGTGGTGCTGGTGGTGATCTTCCAGCGGCGTATCGTCTCCGGGCTTACTGCCGGTGCCGTCAAGGGCTGAATGCTCCCACTGCTTTCCCCGTTTTCGGGTAGGAGAAACTATGGCTGGTCTGACGCTCGAACGAGTCAACAAGCGCTTTGGCAGCACCCGGGTGATCGATGATGTCTCGATGCAGATCGACAACGGCGAGTTCATCGTTTTTGTCGGCCCCTCCGGTTGTGGCAAGTCGACCCTGTTGCGCCTGATTGCCGGGCTCGAATCGATCACTCACGGCGATCTGATGATTGATGATCAACGGGTCAACAATCTCACGCCGCCGGAACGCGGCATCGGCATGGTGTTCCAGTCCTACGCGCTCTATCCGCACATGAGCGTCTACGACAACATCGCCTTCGGCCTGAAGCTGGTCAAACAGGAGAAGCAGACGGTGGACGAACGGGTCCGCCAGACGGCAAAAATCCTGCAGCTTGACGGTCTGCTGGAGCGCCTGCCCAAGGCGCTTTCCGGCGGCCAGCGCCAGCGTGTGGCGATCGGCCGGGCGATGGCCCGCGAGCCGAAGATCCTGCTTTTCGATGAGCCGCTCTCCAACCTGGACGCGGCGCTGCGGGTACAGACCCGCAACGAGATCGCGCGGCTCCACGAGCGTTTGGGCTCGACCATGATCTATGTCACCCACGACCAGGTCGAGGCGATGACCCTGGCCGATCGCATCGTGGTGCTCAACGCCGGTCACGTGGAGCAGATCGGTACCCCACGCGAGCTTTACGAACGGCCTGCGTCGCGCTTCGTCGCGGGCTTCATCGGCTCGCCAAAAATGAACTTCCTCGAAGTCACTGCCCATCCCGTTCCCGAGCAGGGCTGTCGCGTAGAGATTCCCGCCATCGGACAGCGCACGCTGCCGCTGGCACTCGACAGCGCCAGCGAAGCGACGCTGGGCGTGCGTCCGGAACATCTGATTCCCACCGCCAGTGAAAGCGGCGAAGGGCTCGAGATCGTCAATGTCGAGTACCTCGGCAGCGAAGCCTATCTCTATCTGGAGCGCGACGACGGCGAGCTGCTGGTCTGTCGCACTCAGGCCTCCAGCTCGTTCAAGCGCGGCGAACGGGTAGTGCTCGATTTCGATCCGGCACATGCCCATCTCTTCGATCGTGATGGACGCGCGATGGCACCGCTTGCGCACCATGAATCCGTCACTGAGCCGCAGGGGACCCTATCATGAGCATGCAGGACACTGATCAATCGACGACCGGCCGAGGTGGCTGGCGCACGGCGCTTGGGCTGGTCGCACTACTGGGCGCCACTGGTGGGGTGCAGGCCGCCGAGGTTGCCATCGCCTGTGGCGGTGGTGGTGACGGCGACTACTGCCCCATCGCGGCCCGCGCCTGGGCGGCACAGACCGGCCACAGCGTCAGAGTGGTGACCACGCCCAACGCCACTACCGAGAAGCTGGCACTGTTCCAGCAGCTGCTCAACAGCCATTCCCGGGACGTCGACGTGATGATGGTCGATATCGCCTGGCCGGGGCTTTTGGCACCGCATCTGCTGGATTTGAGCGAGGCCGTGCCGCCTGCCGAGCGCGAGGCCTTTTTCCCGGCCCTGATCGAGGCCAATACGGTTGATGGCCGCCTGGTGGCACTGCCCTGGTACACCGATGCCGGTCTGCTTTACTACCGCAAGGATCTGCTCGACAAGTACCAGCGTCCGGTACCCGAGACCTGGCAGGACATGAACGAGACTGCCGCCAGCATTCAAAAGGCCGAGCGCGATGCCGGCCATGACGAGATGTGGGGCTTCGTGTTTCAGGGTCGTGCCTATGAAGGGCTGACCTGCAATGCGCTCGAGTGGATCGCCGGCTACGGCGGTGGGCAGATCGTTGATACCGACGGCGCGATCACGGTAGATAACCCGCAGGCCACGGCGGCACTGACCGAGGCGGCGAGCTGGATTGGCAGCATCGCCCCGCGTGGCGTGCTCAACTACACCGAGGAAGAGGCACGCGGCGTGTTCCAGAGCGGCAACGCGGTGTTCATGCGCAACTGGCCCTACGTGTGGTCGCTGGCCCAGCGCGAGGGCAGTCCGGTGAGCGGCAGGATCGGCGTGGTACCGCTGCCCCACGGCCCCGACGCCGACTCGGTGAGCACCCTGGGCGGCTGGAACTTCGCGGTCTCACGCTACACTGATACGCCCGAGGCCGCGATTTCGCTGGCCCGCTATATGACCAGTGCTGAGGTGCAGCGCCAGCACGCGCTGAACAACGGCATGAACCCGACCCGAATCGCACTCTACGATGATGCCGAGGTGGTGGCGGCCAATCCCACCATGACCGTGCTGCGCCCGGTGCTGATGAACGCAGTGGCACGTCCTTCGGCAGTGACCGGCGAGGCCTATGCCCGGGTGTCCAACGCTGTCTTCAACAACGTGCACGAAGTACTCTCCGGACGCGCCGAGCCCGCTGCGGCGCTGGAGACTCTTGATCAGACCCTGACCCGACTCAAGCGCCGGCAGTGGTGAGCGGTAGATGATCGGTTGAAGGAGGGCACGATGCCCCCTCGAGCGAATGGCAATGTTGTTCCATCTCCGCATTCAGAGCGGAAAGGGCCGTCAATCCGGCCGATGCAGGGTGACAGTGCCCCCTGTCGGCAGTCGCATGAGCATGATGGATGCACTATATTCGACCAACCATTGGAGTTGACATGACACAGCACTCTTCCTGGCCACAGTGGTGGCACGACGCCGTCATCTATCAGATCTATCCGCGCAGCTTCATGGATGCCAGCGGTGATGGTATCGGTGATCTGGCCGGCGTGACCGAGCGGCTCGACTATCTGGCGAACCTGGGCGTGGATGCGCTCTGGCTGTCGCCCTTTTATCGCTCACCGCAGGCAGATGCCGGCTATGACGTGGCCGACTATCGCGATGTCGATCCGCTGTTTGGCACGCTCGAGGATTTCGACTCGATGCTCTCGGGGGCTCATGAAAGAGGCATGAGAATCATCGTGGATGTCGTGCCCAACCATACTTCCAGCGAACATGTCTGGTTCAAGGAGGCGCTGGCCTCGGATTCCGGCAGCCGGGCGCGGGCGCGCTATATCTTTCGCGAAGGGCGTGGCGAGCATGGTGAACAACCGCCCAACAACTGGCAGAGCGTGTTCGGTGGGCCTGCCTGGACACAGGTGCCCGGCGAGCGCGAGTGGTATCTGCATCTTTTTGATACCAGCCAGCCCGATCTTGACTGGCGTAACCCCGAGGTGCTCGAGGAGTTCGACAATGTGCTGCGCTTCTGGCTCGCGCGCGGCGTTGACGGCTTCCGCGTCGATGTGGCCCACGGCATGATCAAGGCGCCGGACCTGCCGGACTGGGAGGGCAGTCAGGAAATGATCGAGGGCGGCAATCGTGGTCCCATGTGGGATCAGGAAGAGGTGCACGAGATCTATCGCCGCTGGAATCGGGTGCTGGCCGAGTTCGGTCGTGACCGCATGATGGTCGCCGAGGCCTGGGTGCATCCGCCGGCGCGGACGGCGCGCTACGTACGTCCTGACGAGATGCAGCAGGCGTTCAACTTTGACTACCTGCTGACCCCCTGGAATGCCGACAAGCTGCGCCGTGTCATCGATACTTCGCTTGAGAGCTATGGGGCGGTCGGGGCCACCACCACCTGGGTCATGTCCAACCACGACGGCGTGCGTCATGCCTCACGGCTGGGGCTGTCGCATCCGGGCACGCGCCCCAACGGCATTGATGCCGACGGTGAACAGCCTGACGAAGCGCTGGGGCTGCGCCGGGCGCGGGCGCTGATCATGCTGACGCTGGCGCTGCCCGGATCGGCCTATCTCTATCAGGGTGAAGAGCTGGGCCTTCCGGATCACACCACCATGCCGGCGCGCTATCGGCAGGACCCGACCTTCCATCGCACCGATGGAGAGCAGATCGGTCGTGACGGCTGTCGCGTACCGCTGCCGTGGCGCGCTGATGCACCGGCCTTCGGTTTTAATACCACCGGTGAGAGCTGGCTGCCACAGCCTGAAAACTATGCCCGCTATGCCGCCAACCTTCAGCTGGAAAATGCCACCTCGACGCTGGAGCTTTATCGTCGACTATTGGCCATGCGCCACGAATACGGGCTGGGCCACGGCGAGCTGACCTGGCAGGAGAGCCCGCGCAGCGATGTGCTGAGCCTTTCCAACGGCGGCGTGACCGTGGTGCTCAACCTGGGCGAGACGCCGGTGGCGCTGCCCGAGGCAGAGGTCGCCATTCAAAGCGTGCCGGACGCCGTCAGCGAGGGACAGCTGGCCGGCAACGCGGCGGTCTGGCTGGTGACGCCTTGAAGCGCCCGGTCCTGACCGTGATACCACACCGTGACGCCTTGCCGTGGAAGCTGATGTGAGCAGGCGTCATCCCGTGACACTCAAGGCCGTCGCGACGCATCTGGGCGTCTCGACGGCCACCGTCTCCAATGCCTTCAACCGGCCCGACCAGCTTTCGTCAAGGCTGCGCGAGGAGATTCTGACCGCGGCCCGGGCGCTGGGTTATGACGGCCCCAGCCGTCAGGGCCGAACGCTGCGCACCGGACGTACCGGCATCATTGGCGTGATGCTTTCTGATGGTCTGGGCTATAGCCTCGGCGACCGCGTGGCCGGGGATTTCCTGGGGGGTATTGCCGAAGTGCTGGACGCCCGGGGCTATCATCTATTGCTGCTGACGGACTCATCCCGTACTGAACGTCAGAGCGCTTCGCTCAACGGCGTGGCCGACGGCTATCTGATTTACGGCTCGATCCCTGAAGAGAACACCATGGCTTTGCTGCGCCATCAGCAACAGCCGCTGATCACGGTGGACATCCGCTTGCCGGGATTGCCATCGGTGTTGATCGATCACCGCAGCGCAGCGCTGGCCATTGCACGCCATGCACTCGCTGGCGGTGCAAGGCGCCCGGCCATTGTGGCGCTGCGCATGACACTGGACGCCTCCGGAGGCCGGCTCGAGCGCCCATTACAGTGGTCTCAGCCCAATCAGGTCGCCACTGAGCGACTGGCCGGTTTCGATCAGGCGCTTGAAGAGGCCGGTCATGATCCGGAACAGGTGCCCCTATGGAACGTTGCCGGCAATACCTTTGAGGCGGCGGCGCCGGTCATCGAGACCCTGCTGGCCGAGGACAAGCCGGATCTGCTGCTGTGCATGTCGGACCGTCTGGCATTGACTGCCTTGAGTCTGGCCGAGCAGCGCGGTATCAGCGTGCCCGGCGAGCTGAAACTGACAGGCTTTGATGGTATTGCCGAAGGCCAGCACCGTCGTCCCATGCTCACCACGGTCTATCAGGACAGTTACGCCAAGGGTGTGACAGCAGCGCGGCTGGTCACCGGGGAGCGTCACGAACACGATATCTGTCAGCCGGTCTGGCTGATCTACGGCGATACCTGACCCTGGTGCCCTGACGCCGCCACTGCCCGAACCCCTCATCTGCCGGTATGGAATCACTCATCGCAAGGATGCCCAGCGCGTTTTTTCGGATAACCCTGTCTTTCCGGAATATTGTGCTCCGATAAGCTTTTTTTTGAACGATGGTTCAAACTGGGCTAATGTCGCTCTGAACCAACACCGAAAAGAGGCAGCATCAAACGCTTTCAGGGCTCTCTTCCAATTTCCAATATCAATCAGGAAGACACATGAGTGAAGCAACCAGGGGTCACTCCTCTTCAGAGGACAGACTCAATCCAACCGTCTTTTACGGATCATTCATAGGCATTGTGGTGTTCTCGCTATGGGCGATGATCGCCACCGAACAGGCCAACAAGGTCATCAACGCCGTTCTGGGCTGGATCTCCAACACCTTTGGCTGGTACTACTTTCTAACCGTTGTCATCTATCTTGCCTTTGTCATATTTCTCGGCGTTTCACGCTTTGGCAAGATCCGCCTGGGGCCTGAGCACGCCCGGCCGGACTTCAATATCTTTTCCTGGTCGGCCATGCTGTTTTCCGCAGGGATCGGTATTGGCGTGATCTTCTTTGCCCTGGCCGAGCCGCTGACGCAGTTTTATAACGCGCCCGGCGCGCCGGAGGATCAGATCGAGGCGGCGCGGTACGCCATGCAGCTGACCTTCATGCACTGGGGGTTATCGGGCTGGGGGATCTATACGCTGGTCGGCATGTCACTGGCATTTTTCAGCTATCGCCACAATCTGCCGCTCACCATCTCAAGCGCGCTCTATCCAATCTTTGGCAAGAAAATCTATGGCCCCATCGGTCATGCCGTTGATATCGCGGCGGTGCTGGGCACCGTGTTCGGTATTGCGGCCAGTCTTGGCATTGGGGTCATCCAGCTCAACTACGGGCTGAACTTCATGTTCGGCATTACCGAGAGCGCCTGGACCCAGACCATTCTGGTGCTGATGATCGTGCTGTTTGCGACCATCTCCGCAGTCACCGGGGTCGAGCGGGGCATCCGCCGGCTGTCGGAGTTCAATATCCTGCTGGCCGTGGCGCTGCTGCTGTTTGTGCTGTTTGCCGGCAAGACCATCTTTTTGTTGAACGCGCTGGTGATGAACATCGGCGACTATCTCTCCTCGTTCGTGAGGATGTCGTTTGACACCTACGCCTTTGATCGCCCCACCGAATGGCTCAACGGCTGGACGCTGTTCTTCTGGGCCTGGTGGATCGCCTGGGGCCCGTTCGTTGGCCTCTTTCTGGCACGTATCTCCCGCGGCCGCACCATTCGTACCTTTGTGGCCGGCACCCTGTCGCTGCCCATTGCCTTCATGATGATCTGGATGTCACTGCTGGGGAACAGCGCCATCGATATGGCGATGAACGGCGCGACCGATTTCGGTCAGCAGGTCATGAATAACCCGCCGTCAGGCATCTATCTCTTCCTACAGGAGTATCCCTTCCCGGTGGTCACCACGATTGCCGTGAGCATCCTGGCGATCGTGTTCTTTGTCACCTCGGGAGACTCGGGCGCTCTGGTACTGTCCAACTTCACCTCGATTCTCAAGGATGTCAGCAGCGATGCGCCGGTCTGGATGCGTATTCTCTGGTCGGCGGTGATCGGGGTGCTGACCCTGTCACTGCTGCTGGCCGGCGGACTTTCCACCCTGCAAAGTGCGGTGGTGATCACCGGGCTGCCATTCTCGATCGTGCTCTTTTTCATGATGGCGGGGCTCTACAAGGCGCTCAAGGTCGAGGCCTTCAAGGAAGAGAGCTATCGTCTGAGTCTGGCCGGTTCGCTTTCCGGTCGCATGGGCAGCAGCCGAGGCGGGCGTGGCAACTGGGAGCAGCGTCTTGATCGGGCGATGAATTTCCCGGATCGCAGTGAAGCGCAGCGCTTCCTTGAAGAGCGGGTTCGCCCGGCCATGATGGCCATCAAGGATCGGCTTGAGCATCAGGATGTCGGCGTTCACGTCAACGGTGGCGAGCAGAACGAGCATGACTATCTTGCGCTCAATGTCGATTTCGGTGAGGAACAGAACTTCACCTATCAGGTCTGGACACGCGCGTTTGCAACGCCTGCCTTCGCCATGCGGACCAAAAAGGCCTCTCGCAACTACTACCGTCTTGAAGTGCATCTTCTGGAAGGGAGTCAGGGCTATGACCTGATGGGGTACAGTGAGCAGCAGGTGATCGACGATATTCTCGATCAGTACGAGCGCCACCTGCAGTTTTTGCATCTCAACCGTATGGAACCCGGCAGTATCAACATGCCGGACAGTCCCGAGCAGCCGCCGGTCTGACAAGGCCGAGCCTGTCGGTAATAAAGGGGGCCCGACCATCATGGTCGGGCCCCCTTCTCATGAAAAATCACTGTAAAACAGGGAGAGGGCTCAGGCCCGTGCCGCCGGACGCGCCAGGGCGATGGCAAGCGCTGCGGCCACGACCAGCGCGACAAAGGCGTAGTGCAGCGTGATGGCTTCTGCCAGAAAGCCCAGCATCGGCGGGCCGCCGAGCATGCTCAGATAGCCCAGCATGGCGACCGACGCGATCGCCCCGGAGGGCGACATCGACCGGTTGCGCCCGGCCAGACTCAAAAGGCACGGGAACAGGGTCGACATGCCGATGCCGGCCAGCGCAAACCCGGCCAGGGCAGCGATCGGGCTGGCCGCCACAATGGCCAGTCCAAGCCCGAGCAGGGCCAGTGCGCTGCCAATCTCGAGTGCGCGTACGGCACCCACTCGATCCAGCCAGCGATCTCCCAGCAGACGACCCACGGCCATGGTGCCGGTAAACACGGCCAGTCCGAGGGCCGCATGCCCGCGCGAGGCGCCCAGTTCGGTGAGAAAGAGCGCCGACCAGTCCGCCATTGATCCTTCGATAAAGACCACGGCTGCGGCGATAATGCCCAAAAGCCAGACCCGGCCCTTCGGGCGCACGAACAGGGCGCCGACCGGGCGCTCGGCGCGCGGCGGTGGGGCCAGCAGATGACGGTGGGCGATCAGAATGCCTACCATCAAGAGCCCGGCCACCAGCAGCAGGTGGCAGCGCGGGGTCAGCCCGAGCGTTGCCAGCGCCCCGCCCACCAGCGAGCCGGCCATGCCGCCCAGGCTGAACAGGCCGTGAAAGGAGGACATGATGGAGCGTCGATAACGCCGTTCCAGAGTCGCCGCCTGATCGTTCATGGCAATGTTGAGCAGCCCCATGCCAGCGCCAAACACCACCAGCGCCAGACCCAGCGTCAACATGGACATGGCCGCCCCGATCAGGACCAGCGAGACCACGATGGCGCAGGCGGCCACACGCGTCATGCGTCGACTGCCAAAGCGGTTGTTGAGATAGTTCGACAGCAGTGTCAGACCCAGCGACCCGATCACCGGACACAGCAGCAGGGCACCGAGCTGGGATTGCGACAGCTCCAGCAGGGTACGAATATCCGGAATGCGCACCGCCCAGTTGGAAAAGGACAGTCCCGACAGGGCAAAAAACCAGGCAATGGCGGCGCGGCTGGCGGGCGCATGAGCCGTAACGCTTTCGCCGGCGGGGTCACTCATGAAGCACTCCTCGTCACAAGGTTCAAAAGGGCAGGCCCGTATTCTCCTGTCGGCAGGCGCGCCCATTCTCCATCAAGGTGGTGATGGCCAAGAGGGCATTTCTGCCCTGCATGATGGCAGGTTCCGGACTAGCGTCCTTCCGGCGACAGCGCGTGATGGGTCTGATGATCATCGGTCAGGCGAATCAGCGCCTTGAGGACATCATCATGCAGTGGCTGCGGCAGTGCTGGCTGTTCAACGCGCTTCAGGAAATCCACCAGCTCATTATCGCCCACTACCCTGACGCTCTCGTTATCGCGGATACGCTCAAGACGCCAGCCCGGCATGGCCAGCATGGCCCTGACGGGGACGTCACACCTGCACTCACGGCTCAGGCGCTCCTGCAGCCAGCGCCGGGCACGCTGCGCCTCGCGTATCGGCCGTGTTTCCTCGCGATCGGGAAAGATCAGCCGTTCGCCATCGAGTCCAAGCGTTCGAGGAGTGTTCGCGGCGGTTTCGGGACCGGGCTGGCGGGTGCGCACCAGCAGGGAAAAGACGCCGTGTTCGGTGACCACGACATGGTCAATGGTAAAGTTTTCGGCCGGTACATCGTGAAAGATACAGGTTCCCTGGTGCTGCTCGCGCAAAAGCCGCTGCAGATCATGGGCCACATTCATGGCGCCAGCCAGCCGCAAGCGCAGATTAGAAATCCGGTAGGAAAGTGCCATCATGAAAGCGCCCACGATCATTGCTGCGATCGTGGTGATCAACCCGTAGATGCTCCATTCGATCCAGTCCTGATAGGACGAAAACAGCATGCGTCCCATGCCGTAGATCAAGGGCGTGATGGCAAGAATGGGACCCAGCGCCCCCGCCAGAAAGAGTCTGACGCGTGCCTCGGCCAGACGCTCGCGGAAGCGGTTACCGGACTGTCTGAGCCGATGACCGGAAGGAGAGAAACCGGGCCTGTCCTGAAACAGGTGGCGAAGGCCGAGCACCACGACGGCAGTGGCGAACAGGGGAGTCAGAAAAATCAGGGGAAGTAGATATTCCAGCCAGCGCATGACGTTATCCCGATAGGTTGAGGGGTAGTCTAGCGTTCTGTCGAGTTGGCATCCATGCCCGGCAGAAATTTCGCTGACGCCATTTCGCGTTCGGCCGTCAGGTTGCAAGGAGTCATCATGAGTAGCGTATTGGGTGCCGATCAACAGGCACTGATTGATCTGGTACGGCGCTATCCTCGTCTGTGCGTTCTGACAGGCGCCGGCGTCAGTACCGACAGTGGCATTCCCGACTATCGAGACGAAAAGGGCGAATGGAAGCGACCACCGCCCATGACCCATCAGGTCTACATGAAAAGTCACCTGGGGCGTCAGCGCTATTGGGCGCGCAGTCTGGTCGGTTTTCGACTGCTGGCGCACGCCACGCCCGGGCGTGCGCACCAGGCGCTGGCCGCGCTGGAAGCACAGGGATTCATCGAAGGAATCATTACGCAAAACGTTGATCGTCTGCATCAGAAGGCGGGCAGTCGGCGTGTCGTGGACCTGCACGGCCGGGCCGATCTGGTGCGTTGCATGCAGTGCAATCTGCTGGTGCGTCGTCATGTGCTGCACGATCACCTGGCCACGCTCAACCCTGACTGGGTCGGCATGGAGGCCGAGATCGCCCCGGATGGTGATGCCTATCTTGATGAGGTGGACTTTTCGACCTTCAGGCTGCCGGAGTGCCCGCGTTGTGGCCACGGCATTTTAAAGCCCGATGTGGTCTTTTTCGGCGATAACGTGCCGCGTGGGCGGCTTGAACGTGCCATGTCGATACTCGATGACAGTCAGGCCCTGCTGGTGGTGGGGTCATCACTGATGGTGTTTTCAGGCTTTCGTTTTGCCCGGCATGCCGCTTCAAGGGGAATGCCGATGGCATGCCTCAACCGGGGGCATACTCGCGCCGATGCGTTATACAGCCTCAAGTGTGAGGCGCCCATTGATGAGAGCCTGACCGCCCTGCTGGAGGGCCTGTCAGACGTTGATGGCTCAAGACTTATGGGGTGATCGGGGTCAGCGGCACACGTACCTGCTGCGAGGGAGCGCCCCGGGTCAGCACGGGTAGCGGCTCAAGCGTCAGATAGCGTGTGCTCTCTCCTTCAAGCAGGGCCGCGCTGAGCGCGTAACGGCGGTCGCTGTCGATGCGCTGTCGATCAAACTGCAGCGCAAAGGGCACCGGCCAGCGACCGTGGGTGTTCTGATCGACCTGGGCGATGGTGGTGCGTCCCTGGGTCATGTCCAGCAGACGAATCTCCAGCCGGGCATCATCGGCCATCGGCGCCTGCTCATCGCTGACGGCTTCACCTGAAAGCGTGGCAAAATCGGGGCCGCCGGCAAACAGCGAGCAACCGCCTAGAAGGCCGGTCATGACCAGCGGTGCGACGGCCAGCAGCGATCGAAAACGGCGGTTCTGCATGCTTAGCCCCCTGCCAGCTTGACGGTATAACCGCGCTTTTCCAGCTCGGCACGCAGCGTATCGCGGTGATCGCCCTGAATCTCGATGATCCCCTCCTTGAGCGACCCACCACTGCCACAGCGTTTCTTGAGCGCCTGCATCAGGGTCTTGAGCTCATCAGCCGGCAGCGGTATGCCATGCAGCGTGGTCACGCCCTTGCCCTTGCGCCCGGCCGTTTCCCGTCGAATACGTACGATGCCATCAAGCGATGCCAGGCGCGCCGCTTCCTGCGCTCGTTGCGCATCGTCCTCGTCATGCTTGCGCATGTCTCCGGTTTCAGTGGAATACACCTTGCGGCTCAACTGATCGCGCAGTGATGACATTGTTCGACTCCCGCTTGCATCAATAAGCCCCAAGAATAGCGCAGCGGCGACGTCGTTCGAAATGCACGAACGCCCGCACGTGAGAAATACAGACCCAAAGCAGCCCTTTTTGTTCAATTGATCAGCGGGGGGCTGGGTAAACTCATGATCATTCAATGACGTCGACTGAATCGGCGCACCCAACCCTGATCATTCTCCACGAGGGCTCGTCATGCGACGTATCGCAACCGCTGTCATTACCGGATCACTGCTGCTGGTGACCAGCGCCGCCGCCAACGCCGAAGAGCACTGGTCAGTGGCCGGCACCGCCGGTACGACCGGTCTGGGTGCCAATGTGAGCTGGCGCTTTCATGATCACTTTGCCCTGACGGCCGGCTATAGCGGCTACAATTATGACGATCTGGATCAATCCGTTAATGACGTTGATTACGAAGGGGAAGTGGATATCAACGTCTATAGCTTGAAGCTGGATGTCTATCCGTGGGTCAATAGCGGCTTTTTCCTTTCTGCAGGTGCTGTAAGGCCCGATATTCGCATCAATGCAATAGGACGTGCCTCTGTAGATTTTCAGGGAGAAGACATCACTATTCCTCGCGATTTTGGTTATCTGGATGGCAAGGCCGAGCTTTCTGACGGTGTTGAGCCCTATCTGGGTATTGGGTGGCGCAACAGCTCCAGGCAGGGGTTGGGCTTTTATGCTGAAGCCGGTGCATTCCTGATTGACCCGTCGGTGTCGGTTAATGCCAGAGGGCCGATCACCAACTCCCCCCTGGCGCCTGCCGCTCGGTCCTATGCTTCTGACGCCGAAGATGATGCGCTTGACGAGCTCAACAAGTACAACATCTATCCGGTCGCCGTCATCGGTATCGAATATACCTTTTAAACCTGATTTTGTTTGAGTCCTGCCCCGCTTCGGCGGGGCTTTTTTGTGCCTGTGATTCAGCGGCTCAAGGACGCCATCGACCCGGTCGATAAGTTCTACTCGCCTGAATCACTCGGCCCGGCAGGGCTGTCCCATAATGGGAGAGTACGCCCGTTACGGCAGTGGCGACGCGCCCGGGCGTCGCAGGCCGGTATCGCGGACAACGGAAACCACCATGCAGGATGATGCCACCGAGCTGGATCGGGCCCTGGAAGGCAGGGGACGGGTTCTGATACCGGCTGAATTGAAGGACGCCTTTGCCGACGACACCCTGGCCGTGCGTCGCCGCGCCCTGTCGAAATCCGTACTCCTTGGAACAGGATTTTATGTCGCCTTTGCACTGGGCGACGCCTTCGCCGTGCCTGATCGGCTTCAGCTGGCGCTGATCTTTCGTCTGGCCATTATCCTGCCGCTCGGACTTGTGGTGTTCTACTGGCTCCGTCGTACCCGCTGCTCGCTGATACGACAGCAGTGCGTGGCCTGTAGTTTTCATCTGCTGGTGGTGGGCCTGCTGGCACTGCTTGTGGTGCTCTCTGAATCCGTCGATGCGCTGGGCTTTGTCTTTGCAAGCTACGCCCTGTTGATGTTCATGGTGATCAGCATGGCGCTGCCGCGGTCACTGGTGGCGGTGCTGGCCTCTGTCGTGGTTCTGATTCAGGCGGTAGCGGTCGCCCATGGACCGCTCCGATACCCGACGCTTGAGCTGCATAATCTGATGATTGCCATCGTGATCATCGGTCCCGCCATCTTTGCCAATCGGGCGCTGGAAAGCGACCGTCGCCGACAGTTTCTGTTGATGGAGCGTGAGCGATTGCGACGGCGTCAGCTGGCCGAACAGCGCGACATGCTGGCGCGTCTGGCAGCACTCGACCCTCTGACCGAGCTGGCCAATCGGCGCGGGCTGAATGCCGGCATTGCAGGGGATCTTGATCGTTTGACGTCCGGGGCGCGGGTGGCCATCGCCATGATCGATATCGATCATTTCAAGGCCTACAACGACCACTATGGCCACGGCGCCGGTGATGAGGCGCTCAGGCGTGTGGCCCGGGCGCTGGCAGAGGCAGCACGGCCGCCGGGACGCGTCGGACGAATGGGCGGTGAGGAGTTCGCCGTGTTCGTGCCGGGGATCACCCATCATGAGCTGCCCCTTTATGCCGAGCGTCTGCGGGCCAGCGTTCAGCGTCTGGCACTGGTTCATCATCACAGCAGAACGGCCGGTGTCATGACAATCAGCGTGGGCATGGTGCTGGGATGTCCGACGTCGTCGGATGTCCAGATGCTTTTCGAGGCTGCTGACGCTGCGCTGTATCGTGCCAAGAAGGCCGGGCGTAATCAGGTGAGTATCGAGGATCTGACCCGACCTGACATGAATGCCCACCGAACCGGTTGAGCCTGCCCTGATGTTACTGGAGGTTGCCGGTTTGCCTGACAGACTCGAAACCTTGCGCCAGACTTGATGGGATCGTTGTCATTTACGAACACATCAGAGGAGCTCACATGGCACAGGGAAAGGTGCGTTACGCCGTGGTCGGCGGTGGAGAAATTTCACAGGGCGCGTTCATGCCGGGGATCAAGGCCAGCGACAACTCGGAAATGACGGCACTGGTCACCGGCGATCCCAAAAAGGCTGAGGTGCTGGGCAAGCGCTACAACCTCAAGGTCTACGGCTACGAGGAGTACGAGACGCTTTTAAATTCCGGCGAGATCGATGCCGTCTATATCGCCACACCCAACTTTCGTCATCGCCAGGACACCCTTCCGGCACTGGAAGCGGGCATTCACGTACTGCTGGAAAAACCGATGGCGACCAGCGTGGCAGACTGCGAGGCGATGATCGAGGCGGCCGAGCGCAGCAGTGCCAAATTGATGATTGCCTATCGACTGCATCACGAGCCGGGCACGCTGGAGATGATCCAGCACATGCGCGAAGGCACCATCGGTGCGCCGCGCACGTTTTCCTCTCAACTGACCCAGGATCTCAACCCGAAAAACCACCGCGCCCTGCATGGCTACTGGGCCGGGCCGGTACCTGACATGGGCGCCTATCCGATCAATGCGGTGCGCCATCTGTTCGGCGCCGAGCCGGTCGAAGTCAGCGCCATGAGCGACAACAAACCCGGGCGCGACTACACCTGCGATGACAGCGTGACCGTCAGCCTGCGCTTCCCCGAGGGGCGACTGGCCCAGTTCTTTGTCAGCTACGCCACCAGCGGGCACAACCATCTTTCGGTGGTCGGCGAGCGCGGGGCTCTGTTTGCGCGCCCCAGTTACATGTTCGGGCCAGGCGTGTCGATCGACTATGACCTGAGCGTGGAGGGCAAGACCACGGCGCATTCGCCGGGGCCGGTCGAGCAGTTTGGCGGGCAGACCGACTACTTCTCCCACTGCATCCTTAACGACATCGCGCCCGAAGCCGATGGGACAGAAGGGCTGCGAGACGTGCGCATTCTGGAGGCCATCGAGCGGGCACTGGAGACCGGTCAGCCGCAGTCGATCGAGCCGCTCGACTATCGTGAACGTATTCAACCGGATCAGGTGCGTCGCCTGACGCCGGTTGAGCCCCCCGAAGTGGTCAGCGTCGAGACCATCAGCGGGGAGTGAGCCTGCCGTCATGGCGTTTTAGATCGATCATGACCTGACAGGTCAGAAGGGCTGCCCGCTCGGGCAGCCCTTTTTCATGTCGGCCTTTTATTCGAAGGTCGCCATGGTCAGAAGGTCAGCATGGGCTTCACCTCGGGATGACTGTCGTGCCAGATCAATGCCTGGCGCCAGTCGGCAAGTCTGAACTCCCGTGTTGACGGCATGTCGATGTCACGTAGCAGGGCCCAGAGTGTCTTGAAGCTTTCCTGCCACTGATAGCGATCCAGCCCGGCAATGTGATCGCGCAGATGAAAGTGACGTATGCGGGCGTCCATGTGATGTGAGCTGATGGGGATGCCGGAGAGCAGGCCATAGGTCACAAACAGGCCATCGGGCGCCATGTGAGACAGCAGTCGGTCGGCCAGTCGGCCTCCGGTGGCATCAAGGATGCGCCGTGCGCGTCCGGCAGCAGCATCAATGGCAGCATGGTCTTTCTGGTTCAGCACATTGACACCCATGGCCGTCAGCGCCTCACGGTGATGGTCACTGCGACAGATACCGGTGACCGAGCGGGCACCACAGCACAGCGCCCACTGGGCCAGAAGGCGAGCACAGTTTGAGCCGGCAGCGGTCAGAAGCACATCACACCCCTCGACCGGCCAGCGCTGAAGCATGGTCATGGCCGTCATCGGGTTGATCCAGGCGCGCGCCGCCACATGATCCGGGATGTCATCGGGTACGGGAATGGCCAGCTCCGGAGCGCAGTCCAGCGACTGCTGCCAGGTCCCAACGCCGCGCAACGGCAATACTCGTTGGCCCTCCAGTGCCTGCCACGGTCCGTGGGCCTCGGTCACTACCCCCACGCCTTCATGACCGGCCACCAGTGGTGGGGTGATCCGATGGCGATAGGCGCCGGTCACCGGAATCAGGTCGGAGGGGTTCACCGGCGCACAGGTCATGCGTACGCGCATGAGTTCCCGCATCAGCGGGCCATCCGGTCGTGGCTCAAGGTGCAGGACCTCCAGCGGTGAGCCAAAGCGGTGATAGCACAGCGCGGGGTCCGGCATGTCGACCGTTATATCGGCGAGCGCGTTGGCAGCGGTCATGACGTGTCCTCCTTTCGAATTATTGTGGTTAAAACAGATTGATCTGCTGATGAGGCGGTGCAAATCGGGTGGTATCCAGGCGTTCCTCCTCACGGCGTCGATTGAGCCCCAGGCGTCGAATGGCCAGCCGAAAACGCTGGGCGAGCAGGTCGGCAAAGGGGCCTTCACCCCGCAGGCGATGGCCAAAGCGACTGTCGTACTCGCGCCCGCCTCGCGACTGGCGGATCAGGCTCATGACGTGTTCGGCGCGCTCGGGAAAATGCTCCCGCAGCCACTGCTCGAACAGCGGACGCACTTCATGGGGCAGGCGCAGCAGCGTATAGCCGGCGCTGGTGGCACCGGCCTCGAGCCCGGCCCTTAAAAGCCTTTCCAGTTCCATATCGTTGATCATGGGAATCATCGGCGCGGTGATGATGCCGACGGGAACACCTGCCGCGCGCAGGGTGCGAATCACTTTCAGACGCGCTCCGGGTGAGGCCGCCCGTGGCTCCATGATCCTTTTGAGATCCGCCTCCAGCGTGGTGAAGCTGATAAAGACCCGTACCAGCCGCTGGTGGGCCAGCGACTCGAGCAGATCCAGATCGCGCAGGATCAGCGCACTGCGGGTAGTGATCGTGAGTGGGTGGTGATGACGCAGCAGCACTTCGAGCAGCTGTCGGCTCAGCCGGTGCTGGCGTTCGATGGGTTGATACGGGTCGGTATTGGCGCCAAGGGCCAGGGGCTCGCAGACGTAGTCGGGGCGGGCAAGTTCCTCGGCCAGCAGGGCGGCCATATTGGTGCGAGCGATCAGGCGCGTTTCAAAATCAAGACCGGGCGACAGGTCCCAGTAGGCATGCGAGGGCCGGGCAAAGCAGTAGATGCAGCCGTGCTCGCAGCCCCGATAAGGATTGAGCGACGAGGAAAAGGGCATGTCCGGTGACTGGTTGCGCGAGATGGCCGTGCGGCTTTGTTCCAGGCGCACCTCGGTGGCCCGGCTGGCAGGGACATCGTCCTGCCACCAGCCATCATCGACCACCTCGATGCGTGTGCGATCGAAGCGGTGATGCAGGTTGCCGCTGGCACCGCGGCCGATAATGGGTCCACCCGACATGACAAGGCTCTCTCTGAATACTGTTTAAATATACAGCTATATTGGAGAGAACCCAAGCCATACCGGGCTTTCCTGTTATGGTGACGCCAGCGTTTCGAGATCCTTCAGCAGCCTCTCAAGCCGCGCCTCGGTGAAGCTGGAAAAGGAGATGATGGCGCGCAGCGGCAGGTAGTGCCCCATGGCATTCATCAGATCGTCACTGCCCTCCCGGCCCATCAGGGCATTGAGCATGGGCAGCTCATCGGCGATGTCGGCGAGATGTTCACGCAGAACGCGAACGGCGCCGTCATGCGCCTTGAGATCCCCCAGCAGGGTGTTGCGATCGATCACCGGCAGCGGCGTGGCGTCGCCCTGCACCTCAAGACGCTGTGTGAGTCGAATATCGCGCGAGGAGGCGCCAATGCGCACCTCGAAGGTGCCGGTGGGCATTCGCCAGTCGGCGCGCTCGGCGTCATACCAGCAGAAGTCACGGCGTGTGAGCACAAGCTCAACGCGACTCGTTTCCCCGGGTGCCAACGTCACCCGGTCAAAACCGCGCAGCGCCTGTGCTGCCACCGGTACGGTCTGCGTTTGATCGCTCAGATAGAGCTGGACGATCTCGCTGGCCTTGCGATCACCGCTGTTGGTGATATCCACACCTACCGTCAGGGTGTCCTGACCGTCAAAGGTATCGGCAGAGAGCGTCAGGCTGGCGTAGTCAAAGCGGGCGTAGCTCAGGCCGTGACCGAAGGGGAAAAGCGGTGCGACGTCGTGGGTGTCATGGTAGCGATAGCCAACGAAGATGCCTTCGCCGTAGTTCACCACATCGCCCTGGCCCGGGAAGTTGAGATGGACCGGGTTATCTTCGAGACGCTGCGGGAAGGTTTCGGCCAGCTTGCCGCTGGGTGAGACCTCGCCGTAGAGCAGATCGGCCAGCGCTGCACCGATGGCCTGTCCCCCCAGATAGCCTTCCAGAATGGCGTTGACCTGACCGGCCCAGGGCATCGCGATCGGTGCGCCGTTGGCCAGCACCACCACGGTATTGGGCTGTACGCGGGTGACGGCTTCGATCAGGGTGAGCTGGTTGGCTGGCAGGTTCAGATGCGTGCGGTCATAGCCTTCGGACTCGTGACGCTCGGGCAGGCCCAGACAGAGCACGGCAACGTCGGCGTGGACGGCGGCGGTCGCTGCATCCTGCTCGAGCTGCTGATCGGAGGCATCGCGGTCGATCTCAAAGCCCTTGAGATAGTTAAAGCGGGCATCGCGGGACTCGAGCGCCTCCAGCAGGGTTTCGACACGGGTGGCGTTGACATGAGAGCTGCCGCCGCCCTGATAGCGCGGGCGCTCGGCAAATTCGCCGATGACCGCTACTCGCTGGGTATTTTTCAGCGGCAGGGTGCCGTCGTTTTGCAGCAGTACCATGCTCTCGCGTGCGATATGACGGGCGAGCTGATGATGGGCCTCGGCGTCGAATGCTGCGTGTTCAGGGCGAGCATCGTGGGCCTTGAAGATGATGCGCAAAAGCCGCTCGACGGCCTGATCCAGCACCGCTTCCTCCACACGGCCCTCTCGGACGGCGGCAGCAATCTGTGCATCGCGCTCGCCGACCGGCGCGGGCATTTCCAGCTCCATACCGGCCTCAAGCCCCGACACGCGCTCGTTGACCGCGCCCCAGTCAGAGACGACAAATCCCTCAAAGCCCCATTCATCGCGCAGGATATCGGTCAGAAGCCTTTGATGTTCGCTGCAGTAGTCGCCGTTGAGTCGGTTATAGGCACACATCACCGTCCAGGGGTGTGCCTCCTTCACCGCATGTTCAAAGCTTGCCAGGTAGATCTCGCGCAGTGTGCGCTCGTCGATCCGGGCATCTACCGACATGCGGCGATGTTCCTGATTATTGGCCGCAAAGTGCTTGAGCGAGCTGCCCACGCCGCGCGACTGCGTACCGCGAATGTGGGCGGCGGCCAGCTGCGAGGAGAGCAGCGGATCTTCGGAGAAGTATTCGAAGTTGCGCCCACACAGCGGCGAGCGCTTGATGTTGGCGCCTGGCCCCAGCACGACGTGCAGTCCTTCTGCCCGGGCCTCATCGCCCAGCGCGGCGCCGAGCTGTTCGAGTCGTTCGACACTCCACGAGCTGGCAAGCCCGGCGGCGGTAGGAAAACAGGTTGCCGGCCTGCTGTCGTTGACGCCCAGATGATCCTGCTCCTCGCCCTGTGCGCGCAGCCCGTGCGGGCCGTCGGCGAGGTTGATCGCGGGGATACCCAGACGCTCAACGGCTTTCGTGCGCCAGAAGTTATCGCCCGAGCAAAGTCCGGCCTTCTCCTCCAGCGTCATCTGTTCGATCAGTGTCTTTACATCGCGCATGTGCCGGGTGTCCTTGTCGCTTGAATGGAGAGGGGAATGACTCAGGCGGCCGTGGGTTTGGCGGTGCGGATATCGGCCATGCGGTGATCATTCAGCGGATAGACGAACATCAGGGCCGCCACGCCCAGGGCGCCCGCCGCTGGAAGCACGCTCATCATGGATTTGATCAGCACCAGTACGGTCTCGCTCTGCTCGGTATTGGGGATGTAGCCGTAGGTGCTGAACAGCACGCCGGTCAAAAGGCCGCCGATACTCATGCCGAATTTCTGGCTGAAGGTGACGGCGCTGGTGGTGGTGCCGGTCGCGCGTCGGCCACTTTTGTATTCCACGTAGTCGGCGATATCGCCCACCATGGCCCACATGGTCGGAGCGATGATGCCGTTGATGAACTTGGCGGCCATGAAGGCGGCAAAGTAGAACGCCGGGCCATGGTCGGCGGCGACAAAAAAACTCGCCAGAGCAACGCCGTAGGCCAGATTGGCGCCGATCATCACGCGGCGCTTACAAAAGCGGCGCATCACCAGCTGGTTGAAGATCACGCCCGCTACCATGCTGGCGTAGCCCGTGGCCAGAAACAGCGAGACGGAAGACGCCTCACCTAGGTAATACTTGAAAAAGTAGATGGCGGCCGAGTCCGGCATCAGCATGAGGGTGAAAATCAGGATGCTGGTGGCAAACATGATCCAGAACGGCCGGGCGCGGGCAATGTGGCCAAAGCTCTTGAGTGGATGACTGGCGCTGTCGCCTTCCACATAGCGCTCGCGCACGCCCTTGAAGGTCAGCAGGAACACAACAAAGGTGATGGCGCCGTAAAGGGCATAGGTCAGGGCAAAGCCGCGCTGCTCGTCACCGTCGCCCAGCAGCCCCACCAGTGGCAGCGTGCCGTAGCTGATCAGCACGAAGGCGATATAGGAAAGCAGCATGCGGTAGTTGGTCAGCTGACGACGCTCGTCGTTATCGGTCGTCATCGATACCGGCAGCGCCGAATAGGGAATATTGACCAGCGTATAAAGTCCCATCAGGGCGATGTAGGTCACAAAGGCGTAAATGATGCGACCACTTTCGCTCAGTGCCGGTGTGGTAAAGGTCAGGGCCAGCATGGCGCCGAGCGGCAGCGAGAAAAAAAGCAGGTAGGGGCGCAGCCGGCCAAAGCGGGTATGGGTACGATCGGCCATCAGGCCTACCGCCGGGTCCGTCACGGCGTCCCACAGTCGGGTAACGAGAAACAGCGTCCCGACCAGCGCCGGACTGATGCCAAAGACGTCGGTGTAGAAGTACATCAGATACAGCGACAGCGAGGCCCATGTGAAGGCGCTGGCAAAATCACCCAGCCCGTAGCTCAGCTTCTCCTGCACGTTCAGCATTGAGACATCCTTGTCGTCGATGGGCGTCCATGAAACCGGTTTCATGGTGACGTCTCAATGATCATTGCACCATGCGACCTTGGCAGGGAATGCCTCAGGATCGTCAACGGAAAGGGCAGCGCGGGTATGGCAGCAGGGCGCTTGCCGTGACGCGTGGCATCTGGTCAAGTAGCCGAATCATCCAGAGGACAACATTATGCCGACCATTCGCGAGGTTGCCGCTTCTGCCGGTGTGTCTCCTGCCACGGTCTCCCGCGTCATGAAGGGCGAGGTGCCGGTCAATGCCGAGACCCGTGCCCGTGTCGAAGCCGCCATCGAGGCGATGGGGTATGCCCCCAATGCCTTTGCACGCTCGCTGGCGTCCAATCGGCTGGGCGGAGTGGGGCTTGTCATCTCGCATCTGGCCGGCCCCTTCATGGGACGGGTCATGATGACGCTGGAGGCGACGCTGCGCCGTGCCAATGTCTCTCTGCTGGTCGCCAGCGGCGGGGGGGAGGTTGAACGCGAGCGCGACGCCGTCGATTTCCTGCGCGGACGGCGTTGTGACGGGCTGATCGTGCATGCCAATGCGCTGTCCGATGCGGCACTGGCAACGCTTGCCACGACAACGCCGCTGGTGGTGTTCAATCGTCGGGTGCTGGAAATCGAGGCGCACTGCATCGATCTGGACAACGAGTACGGAGGCTATCTGGCCACGCGGCACCTGGTCGATCAGGGGCATCGACACATCGCCTGTCTGACCGGACCCTTGCACCAGCAGGACGCCGCGGGACGACTGGCGGGTTATCGACGAGCCCTGAGTGAGCAGGGCATCGCGATCGATGAGCAGGCCCTGATCGAGGGCGATTTCACCGAACGCAGCGGGGAGAAGGGCATGATCGATCTACTGACCCGGGAAGTGCCCGTGACCGCCGTAGTGGCCGGCAACGACGACATGGCACTGGGGGCCATGTCAGTGCTGCGGGCACAGGGCTATTCGGTTCCCCGCGACATGTCGCTGGTGGGTTATGACAATGAAGCCTGCGCCCGACATGTCGTGCCAGGCCTTACGACCATCCACGCGCCGCTCGAGGAGATGGCACAGGAGGCCGCCGAGCGGCTGATCAGACTGGTGGCGGGCGCCTCGCTGCCGCCCTCGACGCCTTTCACACCGACGCTGATCGAGCGCGGCACGGTCGGGCCGGTGAGGGATCGATCACTTCTTCGATGAAGGCAGCGGGGCATCATCATCGAGGACAGCCTCATGAGGCGCTTTTCTGGGCCGCTTGACATTGATGATGGCGATCCCTCCCACCACCAGGGCGCCCCCGATCAGCTTGCTGACCGCCAGGCTCTCACCCAGCATCAGGATGCCCAGCAGAACCACCACCAGCGGAGTGAGAAGCGACAACGGGATGAGACGTGACACCGAGTGTCGCCGCAGCAGGGTGTTCCAAAGGCCGTAGGCGAGAATCGAGGACATCACGGCGCTGTAGACCACCGCGCCCCAGCCCCGCCAGCCCGCCTCGGTCATCGCCATCCACTGATGCTGTTCAAACAGCAGCGAGCCCATGCCGACCAGCGGGATGGCAAACATCGACAGCCAGCCGGCCATGGTCAGCGGCTCAATCTCCGGGCCGGTCTTGACCAGCAGATTGGTAATCGCCCAGCCCAGCGCACTCAACAGCAGAAGTGTCAGCGCCAGCGGGCCGGGCAGGGTGGGGCCGCCGGCCAGCACCACCACACCTGAAAAGGAGACCAGCATGCCGATGACCGGCTTCAGCCGCAGACGCTCCTTCAAAAAGATGGCGGCCAGAATGGTCGCAAAGGGTGTGCCCAGCTGGACCAGCAGTGCCCCGGTACCGGCTTCGGCGTAATTGAGCCCGATGAACAAAAAACCGAAATGCATCAGGCCGAAGCTGGCGGCGAGCTTGAGCACCAGCGGCAGCTGCACGCGCGTGATGCGGGTAAAGGGTACGATCAGCACTGCCACCAGGGCAAAACGCAGGGTGGTCATCAAAAGCGGCGGCATCTCACCAAGGCCGAGCTTGATCATGATGTTGTTGAACGCCCAGATCAAAATGACGGCCAGCACCAGATAGAAATCGCGAAGCGGCACGCAGGCTCCTGTCAATGTCGGGCAAGGACGAGCGCCAGGGCGTATCAATGCCCGAACGACGCTCGCCGGTCAGTGGTCTCTCAACCTTCAAGTGGTTCTGACAGTCTAACAACGAATGATCATGAGGGGCGGCAATCCCTGATCCGTGTGCCGAATATCAAGGGCGTGGCTCAGCCCCTGATTGCGCCTCGAATGGGGACAGGCGATATTGAGGCTTTTGCTACCGGACAGGTGCAGGACTTGCCATGATTCTTTCCCGGCCCTCATCAGAACGCGATCACGCCGCGCCCGCCTGTCATCTCTGTGGCCGACGCCCGCCAGAGGTCGAGCTGACCCCTCAGCGCGCCGTTCGATCGGCACTGCACGCCGAGATCGAGGCATTGGCTCCCGGCTGGCAGCCCGGCTGTTATATCTGCCATGCGGATCTGGCCCGGGTCCGGCGTCATCATCTGCGCGCCTGGCTGCATCGCCACCACGGGGATAAACCGCTGGATCAGGCGCTCGTAGCCGCCATCGAGCGCGACGAGCCCGTATCGCGTCCACCGGAAGAGGTCATGCCCGAGCGTGCCGGATTCGGGGATCGCGCGGCGGATCGGCTGGCGAGTCTCGGCGGCAGCTGGGGGTTCATTCTGAGCTTTTCGGTGCTTCTGATCGGCTGGATGGCGTTCAACACGATCGGTCTGCTGGCGCGCCCCTTTGATCCCTATCCCTTCATCCTACTCAATCTGGTGCTCTCATCGCTGGCGGCCCTGCAGGCGCCGGTCATCATGATGAGCCAGCGCCGTCAGGAGGAGAAGGATCGGGCTCGAGCAGAGAGTGACTACCGCATCAATCTGATGGCCGAGCTGGAAATTCGCCAGCTCCACGACAAGCTGGACCACGCATTGATCCAGCTGGCCGAGGCCCGTGAGCATCAGCAGGGAAGGTCTGGACAGGGCGGTGAATCAAAAGGCGTGGACGCCGCGGAAGGGTGCGATAAGCTGGGCCGATCAAACATCGAATAATGCCAGGAGAGTATCGGGATGCGTCAGTGGCAGGTATGGGCAGGTGCCGTATTGATGATGGGGCTGGCCGGTTGTGAAAGCGTGCAGCGCATGGCGCAGAACATTCCAGGCGCCGAGCATATTCCGGGGCTTTCAAGCCAGGGGCCGGTCGAGGCGACCGTGCCCAGGCAGGTGCCCTTCCCGGCGGAGACCTATGCGGCCCTTCCCAAAACCGGTACGGCGACCATCAAGGGCCGACTGGCCTACAAGCTGACGTCAGGACAGACCGTTTACGGCAATCGGGAGAAGGTCTCGATTGCGCCGGCTACCGAGTACTCTGCCGAAGCTGCCGACCGGGCGCTGGCGGGTCAGCGCGTCGAGCCGGCCGACCCGCGCGCGCAGGCCTATACCCATGTGACCACCACCGATGCCAACGGCTATTTTACGGCGACCGGCATTCCGGCCGGGACCTTCTATGTGGCCGGCACCGTGGCGCTGCCGGGCGGTCAGGGCCGCAGCCCATTCATTCTCAAACAGGTGCGGGTGAAAAACGGCGGCTCGGTCAGGGTGGATCTGAGCCGCTAGGCCCTTTCCAACCTACATGAAAAAACCGGCGCCCTGAGGCGCCGGTTTTTATAGGGCCTGTCATTGCTGACAGTCATGCATTAACGCATCAGCTCTTTTTGGAGAGCGTGGCGAGTGCATCATTGAGGATCCTGCTCGGACGCATGGCCTGACCGGCCAGCTCGATATCCGGGTGGTAATACCCCTTGATGTCGACGGGCGTGCCCTGTACGCCGTTGAGCTCTTCAACGATGGCCTGCTCGTTGTTCTTGAGCGTCTCATAAAGCTCGCCGAAGAGCTTCTGGAGTTCGGCGTCGTCGCTTTGCTCGGCCAGTGCCTGGGCCCAGTAGAGCGCCAGATAGAAGTGGCTGCCGCGGTTGTCCAGCTCGCCGGTCTTGCGCTTGGGCGACTTGTCGCTGTCCAGGAACTCGCCGTTGGCGCGGTCCAGTGCGTTGGCCAGCACAATGGCGCGCTGGTTATCAAAGGTCTTGCCCAGGTGCTCGAGTGACGCGGCCAGTGCCAGGAACTCACCCAGCGAATCCCAGCGCAGGTGGTTTTCTTCCACCAGCTGCTGCACGTGCTTGGGTGCAGAGCCGCCGGCGCCGGTCTCGAACAGGCCACCGCCGTTCATCAGCGGAACAATCGAGAGCATCTTGGCACTGGTGCCCAGCTCCATGATCGGGAACAGGTCGGTGAGGTAGTCGCGCAGTACGTTACCGGTGACCGAGATGGTGTCCTCACCGCGGCGCGTACGCTCAAGCGTGAAGGCCATCGCCTCGACCGGCGCCATGATCTGAATATTCAGACCGCTGGTGTCGTGATCCTTCAGGTACTGCTCGACCTTTTTGATCATCTGCGCGTCGTGGGCGCGCTCGGCATCCAGCCAGAAAATGGCCGGGGTCTGGCTGTCGCGGGCACGCGTGACGGCGAGCTTCACCCAGTCCTGAATCGGGGCGTCCTTGGTCTGGCACATGCGCCAGATGTCTTCGCGCTCGACCGAGTGTTCAAACAATACGTTGCCTGACTCATCGGTGACGCGCACGGTGCCGTCGGCCGGAATCTGGAAGGTCTTGTCGTGCGAGCCGTACTCTTCGGCCTTCTGCGCCATCAGGCCGACGTTGGGCACGCTGCCCATGGTGGTTGGATCGAAGGCGCCGTGTTTCTGGCAGTCCTCGATGGTGGCCTGATAGATGCCGGCGTAGCAGCGATCCGGGATGACGGCCTTGGCATCATGGCGATCGTCATCGGCGCCCCACATCTTGCCGGAGTCACGAATCATCGCCGGCATGGAGGCATCAATGATGACATCAGACGGGACATGCAGGTTGGTGATGCCCTTGCTGGAATCGACCATCGCCAGTGACGGACGCGCCTTGTAGAGCGCCTCGATGTCGGCCTTGATGGCGTCCTGCTGATCAGACGGCAGCGAAGACAGCGCCGAGTAGAGATCACCCACGCCGCTGTTGGGGCTGAAGCCGGCGTTCTTGAGGGCCTCGCCGTGCTTTTCCAGCACGTCGCGATAGAACTCGTCGACCACGATGCCGAACATGATCGGGTCGGAGACCTTCATCATGGTGGCCTTCAGGTGCAGCGAGAACAGTACGCCCTGGCGCTTGGCATCCTCGATCTGCTCGCGAACAAAGGCGCGCAGACCGCGGGCGCTCATGCTGGCGCCATCGACGACTTCACCTTCGGTGACGGCGACCTTGTCCTTGAGTACCGTGGTGGTGCCATCGTTCTGGACCAGCTCGATCTTCAGGTTGCCGGCGCGGTCGATCACGGCGGATTTTTCACTGCCGTAGAAGTCGCCTTCGCTCATGTGCGCCACGTGGGACTTCGAGTCCTTCGACCACTCGCCCATGCGGTGCGGATACTTTTTGGCGTAATTCTTGACCGACTTCGGCGCGCGGCGGTCGGAGTTGCCCTCGCGCAGCACCGGGTTGACGGCACTGCCCTTGACGCGGTCAAAGCGGGCGCGGATGTCCTTTTCCTCATCGCTTGACGGCGACTCGGGATAGTCGGGGATGGCGTAGCCCTGGGCCTGCAGTTCCTTGACCGCGGCCTTGAGCTGGGGCACCGAGGCGCTGATGTTGGGCAGCTTGATGATGTTGGCTTCCGGCGTCTTGGCCAGATCGCCAAGCTCGGCCAGATGGTCACCCATCTTCTGGTCGTCTTTCAGGTAGTCCGGGAACTGCGACAGGATGCGGCCGGCCAGCGAGATATCGCGGGTTTCGACGATGATGCCGGCCGAGTCGGTAAAGGCATCGATAATGGGGAGCAGCGAATGGGTGGCCAGCGCAGGTGCTTCATCGGTGAGGGTGTAGATGATTTTCGGCGTATTGGACATCCTGATGTAAACCTCTCTTGTCACTGCGATTGCATGATGTACATGACGGTTGCATGAAGCTTTGGCGGTACACAGTGGTCGTGCAAGGGCAGTCTGTCGTCTGTCTTTACACCCACTCGCCCGACGAATAAGTCTTGCCTGCGAAGCGTCCGGACTCCATGCGCAGATGGCGGATAAGCACACATGGGCCAGCGATTCGGTCATGGCGAGTATAACAGCGCACTCTGCCGGGTGCATGAGCTCGCCATGCATCAGCGCTCTTCCAGCGCCTCTTGTGCGGCTCAGTTGAGCAGTCCCCGGCGACGCCGGTGGGCGCCTGGCCTGCTCCCTGTGAAAGGCGCGGCGGTCAGGCTGACCAATTATCGTCTGAAGAATGCGGCCGTGCTCATTGCCTGCTGTGCCAGACTGTCGGCTCGGGGACTGCCGACATTTCAATCAGGCCGCGGGCAGCCACTTCACGATCGGGAAACGAGGCATCATGGCAGGGTACTGGCACCAAAAGAGGCAGCGTCTCGGTGACCGACTGGTCGAACTGATGGATCATCGGCGCGCGGTCTGGCTCTTGTTCGTGGCGTCGATACTGGAAACCCTGATCGTCCCCGTTCCCATCGAGACGATTCTGATTCCCTGGATGGTGCTGCGCCCACAAAAGCGCTGGTGGCTGGCCACGGTGGCGCTGGCAGGCAATCTGCTGGCGGCCGCGATCGGCTACGGGCTCGGCATCTGGGCGATGGGTCATTTCGGTGATCAACTGATCGCCCTGTTCGGCGGGCAGCAGGCATTCAGCGCGTTTGATCAGCGCTTCAGAGACAATGGTTTTCTGGCCGTGCTGTCGATCGGTGTGATCCCCATTCCGTTTCAGATTGCCATGCTGGTGGCCGGCAGCACCGGCTACTCCTTCATGTTGTTCATGCTTGCTGCGATGCTGGCCCGCGGTGCGCGCTATTTCGGTCTGGCGCTTTTGGTGCACTTTTTCGGTGACAAGGCACTCAAGCTCTGGAAGCGCCACGAGCGGACCATGATGGTGCTGCTGATCGTCGCCGTAGCGGGTTATCTGATCTACAAGGGGATGGGTCTATGGAGCGGTGGCGGCTCGGTGTGAGCCGCCACGGTAGGAAGGGTGCGCTACCAGTCCATGTTCCAGCCCAGCGAGAAGGTGCGGCCGCGGCCCTGAAACTCGTAAAGCTCCTCGGGGCCATAGGTCGGTGAATAGAAGATCGCTGCGCGCTGCCCCCAGACGGTGGCGTAACGCTTGTCCAGCAGGTTATCGATACCGGCCGTGAAGGTGCCGTAACCGTCGGTACGCTGTCGGGCCATCAGATCAAACGTCGTGAAGCCGTCGATGTCGTTATCGCTTGAGGCGCCAAGCTCTGAGGCATCGTCGGACAGGTCAAAGGCGTGATTGCCCTGCAGGCGCACGGAGCGGTCGCTGTCGGCCCACTCGACAAAGGCGGTGGCGCTTGACAGCGAGGCGTAGCGCGCATCGCGCCTGTGCCAGTCGCCGTCCTCGCCGAGCTGTTCGGATCGGGTCAGGTGCGCCGTGCCTCCCAGCTCCCAGTGATCGCCCAGAAAACGGGAAGTCGCCGCCTCGATGCCGTAGTCGCGGCGTTTTTCATCGATGATGCTGGTGCCCAGCTGGCGGTCATTTTCCAGCGCCCGATCCGACCAGGCGTAATACAGCGCGACCTGGGAGTTCCAGTGTCGACTGCGATAGCCCCAGCCCAGCTCGACCTGATCGGTCTGGATGCCTTCAACGGCGTTGTCCCCGATATCAAACTGCGCGTTGTTATACACCGCGCCCACGTTGGGCAGCTCGAAGCCCTGGCTGTAGCTCGACCAGAACCGGTGACCGCTGTCGTACTCCTGCACCACGCCCAGGTTATAGAGCGTATTGCTGTAGCTGTTGCGCCCGCCCGAGTTGCCACCGGGGGTACCATTGTCGAAGGCATCGACCTCCACGTCGGCATGCTCCTGACGCACGCCCCCCTGGACCTTGAGATGTTCGGTGGCCTGCCACTCCAGCTGGGCGTAGCCGGCCAGGCCATCGATCGAATAGCCGGGGTAGCGCGGTCCGGTCCGGTCGGTGGCCAGTCTCAGACCTCCGGTGGCATCGGAGACATCGCGATCAAAGAAGGCCTGATCGGAATTGAAGCGCTCGTGGTAGTAATCCACCCCATAGGTCAGATCGAGATCATCGCGCAGCGCCGCCACAAACAGGGCCTTGGCGCCGCCCAGGTCGGTACGCTGCTCGGAGGCACGAAACTCGATGGCTGTACGATCGTCCACGTAATAGGGAAAGGGCGAGAAGCTGCTGTCTTCTTCGCGGTAATAGGCCTGAAAATAGAAATCCTGTCCAAGCAGATCGGCGTGATGATAGTTGGCGTTGTAGAGCTTTCGCTGCGTGCGCGGGTCGCGGTCCGACTCGTAGTTGCCGCGGAGATCGGCATTGTCCAGGCTGCCTGCGGCAAGCTCGGGAAAGCGCACGCCGCGATCGCCTTCAAACCCCGAGTCGTAGTGCTGGGCCAGCAGTGACAGGCTCTGATCCTCGGTCAGGTCGATATCCACCCTGCCCATGATATCGACCGCGCGGTTGTCCTGTAGATCGGTCTGGGCCAGATCCGGGAAGATCTCCTGGTTGTCACCGTCATAAAAGCGCCCGTTCTCCTCATAGGCCACGCTCAGCCGACCGCGCACGCGCTCGCTGCCGCCCGAGACCGACTGCGCCATGCGGCGATCAAGGTCGCGATGGTTATCAAATCCGGAAGTGACGCCCACCTGCGTTTCAAAATGCGGCCCGCCCGCCTCGGGCGTTTTGGTGACGATGTTGATGGTGCCGCCGGTGGCATTGCCGCCGTAAAGGCTGTTGGCCCCCGAGAGCACCTCGATGCGCTCGACATTGAACGGGTCGATCGAATCGAACTGGCGCGACAGCCCTCGCGAACTGGTCATCGAAACACCGTCGATCAGGATCTGAGGGCTGCGCCCGCGCAGGTTCTGGCCGTATTCGGTGCGCCCTTCAGGAGCGAAATCGAGCCCCGGCACCAGCTTGCCCAGCATCGTCTTGAGATCCTCACCGGCCTGAGCCCGACTTTTGATCTGCTCTTGATCCACGAGCCAGACGGCGCCCGGGATCTGGTCGGGAGACGCCGGGGTGCGTGAGCCTACCACCACCATGGTCTCCGAGGCCGGCGACTGCGACGTTGACGCAACGCTGGTCGTGGTGGTTGTCGTGGCGGAGAATGAAGATGCCTCGGCGGCAGCAGTTGACGGCGTCAGCAGCAGGCCGGCCGATATCGCCATGGCCAGCGGCGTGATGACATATCCCTGGTAAGACATGAAGGTTCCCGGGTCTGGTTGTTATCAGATATATTTGAGAATATTTCTTATTCGTGAAGGAATGTTATCTGTCGTCATCAGGGCCGACAACCCGACGGGGGACGGTGATGAAGTGGCCTTCAGTTTGAACCTGGTCTGTTCGCTGTTTCTGACGCTCAAGAGGTGTCACCACGCAAAAAAGCCACCCCGAAGGATGGCTTTTGATGATCGTGCGCCGGGCAAACCGCCCGGGCGATAGAGCGATCAGCTGATATCGCTCTGATCCAGCACGATCAGACGGTTGGGCAGCTCATCGCGCTCGTGGGTGGCAGGCACATGCGTCTTCAAAAGGCTTCCACAGGCTTCGACGCAGTCGATAAACCCCTTTTGCGTATGGCCTGCGCGCACCTTTTGGGTGAAGTCCGCCACGATCTCGGCCCACACGGCGTTATCCAGCCGGCAAGAGATGCCGTGATCGACCAGAATTTCGACATAGCGCTCGGCTTCCGAGACGAAGATCAGCACGCCGGTGCCGGCTTCGGTGCGGTGCAGGTTCTGCTCGAGAAACTGACGCCGGGCAAGATTGGCCGCGCGCCAGAACCGCACATGTCGAGGAATCAGGTGCGTGATGATGCCGGGCAGACGAAATACGATCGCCAGCACCGCGAACAGGGCCCACTGCACCAGCAGTACGATCCAGGGGCCGGTCCAGAACACATCGAGCCCGAACCAGCCGGCCAGCAGGGCCAGTGCCCCGGGCACGATCAGGGCCACAAGCCCTGCCCACAGCAGTGGAATGTAGGCGTAGTCGTCCGCCCGGGGCGCCAGAACCGTGACGATCTCGGCATCGGTGTCGCGCTCGACGCGGGCAATGGCCTCGCCGACCTCGCGCTGCTCGCTCTCTTTAAGTAGTGACATACCGCGTTATCCTTGTGTGAGCGCGACCGTTACCAGCCGCCGGACGCGCCGCCGCCGCCGAAGCCGCCGCCACCGCCGCTGAAACCACCGCCGCCGCCGAGACCGCCACCCGAACGGCCGCCGCCGCCAAGCGCCCCGCCCAGCAGCATGCCACCGAGCAGTCCACCTCGTCCGCCACGACCGCCACCACCTCGAACGATCATCAGCACGATGAACATCAAAATCGTCAGCCAGATACCGGCACCGCCGAGATGGCTGGACTCGCCCTCACTGCGCTGTTGCGTCTGTGCCAGTGGATCGCCGCCGAGCACCTGGATCATGGCCTGGCTGCCTTCGACAATGCCGTGGGCATAATCGCCGTTGCGAAAGGCTGGCGTAATGATTTGATTGATGATGGCGGAAGATTGCGCATCGGTCAGACGCCCTTCAAGGCCGTAACCGACCTCGATGCGCACCTTGCGCTCCTCAACGGCCACGATCAAAAGGGCGCCGTTGTCCTTGTCCTTCTGACCAATCCCCCAGGCGCGGCCGAGCTGATAGCCGTAGCGCTCGATGGTCTCCCCGCCCAGATCGGGCAGGGTGACCACCACCAGCTGTTCGCCAGTGGCCTTTTCATGGGCTGCCAGCATCCCGGAAAGCTGCGTGGTCGTCGATGGATCAAGCAGCTGTGCATTGTCCACCACGCGCCCGGTCAGTTCGGGAAAGTCGGGGGCGGCCTGAGCCGCTGCCGTACACAGCAGCAGCAAAAGGCCGACGGCCAGCGAGCGTGTCAGTTGTCTCACGTCATCACCTGCGGCATCAGAATGTCACCTGGGGGGCCTGGTCTGCGTTTTCGGCAGTGGCTTCGAAGTTGTCGCGAATCGGCAGGTCGCTGTACATCAGCTTGTGCCAGATGCTGCCCGGGAAGGTGCGAATCTCGGTGTTGTAGGCCTCGACCGCCTGAATGAAGTCGCGTCGTGCCACCGCAATCCGATTTTCCGTGCCCTCGAGCTGGGACTGCAGCGCCAAAAAGTTCTGATTCGACTTGAGCTCCGGGTAGCGCTCCGAGACCGCCATCAGGCGACTCAGCGCACCGCTGAGCTGGCGCTGGGCCTGCTGGAACTGCTGAAGCTGCTCGGGATTGTTGAGCGTATCGGCATCCACCTGAATCGAGGTCGCCTTTGAGCGTGCCTCGATGACCGCCGTCAGGGTTTCCTGCTCCTGGTTGGCATAGCCCTTTACCGTCTCGACCAGGTTGGGGACCAGGTCGGCGCGTCGCTGATACTGGTTTTCGACCTGTGACCAGGCGGATTTGACCTTCTCATCCAGGGTCGGAATCTTGTTGATACCGCAGCCGGAGAGCGCCAGGCACAAAAGCAGCAGCGCCAGACACTGCCAGTGAAGGGCGCGCAGGCCGCCGGGAGCGGGAGAAAAACGGTGGTCAGACATGGACATGAGTCGGGATCTCTAACGAATGGAATTGAGATTTCAATTCATAAGGTATCACCGTCATGGCTTGGCGGTAATGTCAGCCTGGATGTCGCCACGCCAATCGTCGTCAGCCGTCTTGTCACATGACCAAAGCAGCAGCCATAAAAGCGGGTGCGCCCACTATGCTTGGATCTGGCATCACGCCTCGGAGAACAGCGTCATGAAGACATTGAAAATCGTGGTTTGTGGACTGAGCCTGGCCCTGGTGCCCGTGCTGGCGTTGGCCACGTCTCCGCCGTCGGAAGAGGACGGATCATCGACCCAGTCATCCCCATCCGTGTCGTCTGTGCAGAATACTGATGAGCTCTCCCGCCCGGGCGGCGCCAGCGGCATGGAGGATCAAAGCGGCAGCATGCAGCGTGAGCGCCAGCAACAGCTCAAGGATTCCCATGAATCCTCCAGCGCCATGGAGCGCCAGCACCAAAAGCAGGGTGTCGGCAGCATGAACGACGACAACACCACCAAAACGCCGCAGGGGAGCGCCGAGATTCCCGATGAGCGCACTCAGGATGACACCGCTCCATCATCACCCTGAGCCGGGTCGAGACATCTGCCTCATGATGAGGCAGACATGTGGGTAGAGGCGGTCACGTGGGGGCGACGGTTCAGCCCCATCACGGCCACTGCCATCACGCCCACGGGCACCAGCAGCCAGAGGTTGAGCGCCTGCCAGCCCAGCCATGCATTGAGCGGCCCTGCCGCCAGTGCCGAGAGGGTTACGAGGCTGAACACCACACAGTCGTTCAGCGCCTGTACCCGAGGGGCCTCATCTGGCGTATGGGCACTGGCAAGCCAGGCGCTGGCGGGAATGAAGGTGAAGTTCCAGCCCAGCCCCAGCAGCAAAAGCCCCACCCCGAAAGCGGACAGGGCCGGGGCCAGCAGGGCACAAAGCGCGCTCAGCCCCAGCAGCAGTGCTCCGGCGACGATCATGCGGACGTGACCAAATCGTCGGATCAGATGGCCGGTGACAAAGGAGGGCGCAAACATGGCCAGTACGTGCGCACTGATCACATGCCCCGTGGCCTCAAAGCCGTGACCGTGCTGAGCCATGGCCAGTGGGGTGGCGGTCATGGCCAGATTCATGACCACATAGCCCAGCGCCGCAGCCATGATCGCGGCCGCCAGCCGTGGGCGGCGCAGCAGCGCGATCCGTGAGATCGACGTGCCCTGGCGGCCGCGGGGCACCGGGTCGGTCAGGTTCAGGCTGGCGACAATCACCAGCGCGACAAGATACAGCCCGGCAAGCCCAGCCAGCGTGCCTAAAAAGGGTACGGAAAACAGATGGCGTGAAACGCTGGCCAGCCAGGGGCCAAACAGTGCCGCCAGCACGCCACCGGCCATCACCATCGAAAGCGCCCGATCGCGCTGGGCGGGCGCGGCATCGACCGCGGCAAAGCGATAGAGCATGCCGGCCCCGATGCTGGCCCCGATCCCGAAAGCGCCGAGGTTAAAGCCGACGAAGCTTTCCCCGGCCAGCGACAGCGTCGCCAGAGCAATGCCGGAAAGCCCGGTCAGATTGGCCATGATAAAGGTACGCCGCCGCCCGAAGCGCTCGGTCAGCCAGCCGGCCGGCAGGGTGGCACAGGTCGTGCCCAGCATCTGCGCGGCCACCGGCAGGGTAATGAGCGCGGCTGACGGCGATAGATGCGCGCCGATCAGCGGGTTGATGGTGATCAGCATGATATTGCCGCTGACCAGCAATGCCTGACACAGCGCCAGCCACCAGACCGTGGCCGGCAGCGATGTTGATGGAAGTCTTTGATTCATGACAGGGCTCCCGAGCCGAAACGGGCTCGATACAGGGAAGGTGGCAGTCCGAAATGGCGCTGAAACAGACGGCGCAGCTGCTCACCGCCGCCGAGGCGACAGTGCTCGGCGATCAGAGCCGGTGAGGTATCACTTTCCAGCAGCAGGCGTCTGGCGGCTTCCAGTCGCAGGCGCGTCAGAAAGTCGCCGGGCGTCATCGAAAGCTCCTGTCTGAAAAGGCGCGTTAGATGGCGCGGTGTTACGGCCACGGCATCAGCCATTGTCTCGATGGACCAGTCATCGAGCGGTTCGGCCGTCACGCGGTCTACCAGACGCCGCAGTCTGCCGTGACTCTTCACCTGTGCCTTTAATCCTTCACTGAACTGCGCCTGGTTGCCCGGGCGGTGCAGAAACATGACCAGTTCCCGGGCCACTTCCGCGGCGAGGGGCAGCCCCTGGTCCTGAGCCAGCAGTGAGAGCGCCAGATCAATGCCTGCGGTAATGCCGGCGCTGGTGTAGACGCCGTCGCTTTCCAGATAAAGCGCCTCCGCGTGGACCTGTACCTTCGGGAATTGATGCGCCAGCGTCCCGGCATGGCGCCAGTGCGTGGTAGCGCATCGCCCGTCGAGTACCCCGGCCCGGGCCAGCGCGAACGCACCGGTGCAGACCGACCCTACACGGGCTGTTTTTGACGCGCGCCGGGCAATGGTCTCGATGGTGGCCATTTCCAGGGCATGCACACCCGAGCCGCCCGCGACCAGCAGGGTGTCCCCCTGTGGTGTCGTGGCCAGCGCATGCGTTGCATGGAGGGTCATGCCGGAATTGGTCGTGACAGGCCCTGCCGATTCAGCCAGCAGGCGCAGCTGATAAAGCGACCGGCCGGCCAGCTGGTTGGCCGTGGCAAACACCTGCCAGGGGCCACTGGCATCCAGCAACTGGCAGTTCGGATAGATCAAGAGATCGAGGGTATGGGGCATCAGCGGCTTTCCGCAGGGAAACAGCAGAGAGTGTGCGGTCAGACGGCGATGTCGAAAACGACCTTATACCCACCGATTCGGACATTGGGAGGGGCATGACAGAAGATCCCTTACCGCAAGGCTTCTTTCAGTCCGGCATGGCGACGTGCCCCTCCTGTGAGGCGACTCGTGCAAGCCATGCCTTGATGGCGGGGTAATCGGCAAGATCGATACCGCCTTCATGCGCCACATGGGTATAGGCATACAGAGCAATGTCGGCCAGCGTAAAACGATCGCCTGCCATGAAGGGTGTAGAAGCAAGCTGTTGTTCCATTACGGCAAGAGCCATATGCCCATCACGCTGTCGGGCTGCCAGATCATGGCGCCGCTCGGCAGGGGTGTTTAGATAGCGCACGATAAATCGTGCCGACGCCACGGAAGGTTCGTGGCTGTACTGCTCGAAAAACAACCATTGAAACATGCGTGCCCGCGCCAGCCGCCCCGTCGGGATCAGCGTGCTGCCGTCAGCGAGAAAACAGAGGATGGCATTGGACTCTGCCAGACAGGTGCCGTCCTCAAGCTCGAGCACGGGAATCCTGCCATTCGGGTTGCGCTGTAAAAAGGCCGGCGTTCGGGTATCCCCGTTCAGGACGGACATCTCTATCCATTCATAAGGCAGTGACAGATATTGCAGGACGAGCCTGACCTTGTAGCAATTGCCCGAGTGCTGATCGCCGTAAACGCGATACATGACGCCCCCTGCCAGTCGTGTTGGAAAAAACGATAAAAATGGATATCCGGTGAACCCTCACCCATGCCGGGTAAAGGGGGCACCACTCAGCCAGCCGGCTTCCGAGTCGCTCATGCCCTGTTGCTTCAGGCCGCTGCACACCGCCTGCTGCGTCGCCTCATCCTTGTGCTGCGCGGCCTTGTGCTTGCCGACCAGGCGCTCAATGCAAAGCTCGACGCCCACAATCGCGCGACACAGTCCCTCGATGTAATCCGCGGGCGCCTCACTGATGGACCAGGGCGTGGCCTGTTCGCGTTCAAACCGGTCAGTGAGCCTTGCGATGTGCGTTTGAAGCCAGTCAGGGTCCTCGATAAACCGGATCGTGCCGTGTGCCTGGACGCTCAGGTAGTGCCAGGTGGGCACGACCCGGCCATGCGCGCGTTTGGCGGGATACCAGCTCGGTGTAATGTAGCTGTCAGGCCCATGGAACAGCGCCATGGCATGGGTCGGCGGCGTTTTCCAGAGCGGATTGGCGCGGGCAATATGCCCTTCAAGCGTGCCCTGTTCCCCTCGATGAGGATTGAGCAGCAGCGGCAGCGGATTGGCCTCGAGGGCACCGCCTGCGACGGTGACGAGCGTGGCGAAAGGAGCGTGCGCCATCAGGGCATGCTGCGCCTCGAGGCTGTCCATTCGGAAGTGGCGGGGGAGATACATGGCCTACGCTCCCTGCCGCAGGGGTGCGGTCAGCGTTGATAGCGCGACGCCTTGATGGCCCATGTCATCAAAGTTATCCGGCATCAGCCACTGTCTGTGCGCATCCGCGAGCGACGGCCATTCGTGATCCAGCAATGAGTACCAGATGGTGTCGCGATTGCGCCCGCAGACCACGCGGTGCTGTCGAAACGTTCCTTCAGGGCGAAAGCCGAGCCGCTCGGCGGCACGTCGTGAGGGTCCATTGAGCGCATCACACTTCCATTCCACCCGGCGGTATCCGAGCTTGAAGGCGTGATCGATCAGAAGGTGCAGCGCTTCGGTGGCCATGCGGCAGCGTGCCATCCGTGTAGAGAAGCTCAAATGGCCCAGCTCGACGCTGCCATGTTCGCAGGCGATGTTAAGCCAGGCTGCCACGCCCAGCGCCTGATCACGGTCCCGGTCGATGAGCGCCAGAAACGTCGGGTCGCGGGAGGTGGCCTGATGGGACAGCCACTCAAGACAGCTGCTGCAATCATGAAAGGGGCGCCCGCCCAGATAGACCCAGCGCGAGGCGTCATCTGCCTGCCAGGCATTGAACAGCGCATCGCCGTGTGCCGCCACGTTCAGCGGTGCCACCCGACAGTAGCGTCCGATCAGCGTGTCGTTACCCGGCAGCGGCGGCGGTTGCCAGCCATCAATCAGAGGTCCCCGTGGGATCGCCTCGGATTCTCGAGAAATCGTCATGACCTGGACTCCGGCACGGAAAGCAGATAGGTGTCGAAGGCCTCGTTTTTCCCCCAGCCCAGCGATTCATAGAGCGCTTTCGCGGCATGGTTGTGGGGCTGGGTGCGCAGCATCAGCGAGGGCACGCCGTGTTCCAGGGCGAGATCTGCACCAGCCTGCATCAACGCTCGGCCGATACCGCGGCCGCGCGCCCCGGGGGCTACGAACAGATCATTGAGCAGCCAGCGCGGGGCAAGACTCACCGTTGAAAGTACCGGATAGAGCTGCACAAAGCCGTCCAGAACGCCTTTGGTTTCGTGGACCAGCAGATGCGAGTCGCCTCGCTCAAGGCGCTTTTGAAGAAAGGCGCGACAGGCTGCTTCATCACTGTCTTGTTGATAGAACACGCGATAGCCGTCCAGAAGCCCGGTCAGGGCATCAAGATCAGCCGGAGTGGCAGCTCGAAGGGTAGGCATGGTTTCTCCAGAGACAGATGACGTTCGATCATCGTGGTCGCATACTGGTTCTTCCATAAGAGCCAGTTTCAGGAAAATCAGGAGAACCGGTTGAGCCGGCGTGCACGTACTGTTTGGGTGATTGAGGCGCTGGCCATGCGGCTGGCAGCGCGCTGTGAGCAGGGGCTGAGCCAGCGGCTATATGTTGCCCTGCGTGGCTGGATCGAGTCCGGTGAGCTGGCTGCGGGCGAGGCACTGCCCTCGTCCCGACAGCTGTCGCACGAGCTATCCATCGCTCGCAACACGGCGCTGGCAGCGCTGGATCGACTGGCGGCGGAAGGGTTTGTCGTGACCCGCCCCGGTGCGGGGCTGTTCGTGGCACGGCTGGCGCTGGCCGGGGCGATTCATCAGGCACCCATCGCTTCGCAGGAGAGGCAGCTCTCCCGGCGCGGAGAGGATCTGCTGGCGGACAGCGCCCTGTCGGGCGGGCATCATCGCGCCTTCGCCCCCGGGGTTCCGGCGCTGGATCTCTTTCCGCGCGAGCAGTGGCAGCGGCTGCTGCGCCGTCACCAGCAGCGCGCCCCCGAGGCGTGGCTGGCCTACCAGAGCAGCGGCGGCATGACGGCGCTGAAGACCGCCCTGTGTGACTATCTTCGGCTGTCGCGCTCGGTGCGCTGTACGCCACAGCAGATTCTGATCACCCAGGGCGCGCAGCAGGGCTTTGAACTGATTGCGCGGATGCTGACCGACCCCGGTGACGACGCCTGGATCGAGGAGCCCGGCTACGTTGGCGCACAGGTGGCGCTGAAAGCGGCAGGGTTGTCGTTGACACCGGTGCCCGTGGATGCCGAGGGCATCAATATCGACCGGGCGCCGAAGGGCGCGCCTCCAAAGCTGATCTACGTGACGCCGTCGCATCAGTATCCACAAGGGGTAACGCTTGGCCTGTCGCGGCGGCTGGCGCTGCTGGAGGCGGCGCGTGCGCAGGGGGCCTGGATCATCGAGGATGACTACGACAGCGAGTTTCGCTACAGCTCGCCGCCGCTGGCCTCGCTTCAGGGGCTGGTGGATCAGGCGCCGGTCATCTATGTGGGCACCTTCAGCAAGGTGCTCTATCCGGGGCTGCGGCTCGGTTATCTGGTGCTGCCTGAAGCGCTGGTCGAACCCTTCCAGCGGGTCAATGCCCGGGTCAACCGGGAGGGGCAGTACGCGGTGCAGGCTGCACTCGCCGAATTCATCGAGCAGGGACATTTCTCCCGTCATGTGGCGCGCATGCGCCGGGCGTACCGATCCCGGCAGGCCGCGCTGCGCCACGCGCTGGTACCGGCTGTTGATCAGGGGCTGATGCTTTCCGAAGGGCATGCCGGCATGCATCTGCTGGCCGGGCTTGAGAATGTGGCTTGTGAGCAGGCACTGGTCGAGGCCGGTCGCGCTCGCGGCATTTTGCTCTCACCGCTGTCACGCTATTTTACGGGCCCGCCGACCCGGGCCGGGCTGGTGCTGGGCTATGCGGGCAGCCCGGAAATAGAGATTCAGCGAGCCGGTGGCTGGCTGTCGCAGGCCTGGATCGACAGCATCGGCCCGGCTAGCGGGTAACGGCGTCGGTACCCGCATTCTGTTCGAGCCAGCGGCGGCGGTCGCCGCGCGGTGAGTCCCCGAACAGGCGTCGGTATTCACGGCTGAACTGGGACGGGCTTTCATAGCCTACCTGCCCGGCAATGGCAGTGACCAGCGTGATCGTCGGGGCGAAGCGTCTTGAGCAGCTGGCCGAACGCGGATAACGGTGCCTCAGGGGGGGACCTTCGAAGGGCTGCCGAACGGATCGAAACCGGTCTATGCTGATAGTCATGAGCAACGCATGATTCGGGCCGTTGCTGGCCCGGACATGGCACAGTCTTCAATGCTCGGTTTTTCAGCATCAGGAGGGGCATCATGGCAGGCGGCTGGACACGAGATGGTGCGGTACAGGATCAGATTGATGACACCGTGGAAGAGGGCGTGGCACGGGCGCGCAGTCGTCTGGTGCATCACGGCGAAAGCCTTGAGTTCTGTGAGGCCTGCGAGGCTCCGATTCCCGAGCGCCGGCGCGAGCTGGTGCCGGGGGTACGGCTTTGTGTGAACTGTCAGGCCGAGGAGGATCGCCACACCAGCCGCAGCGCGGGCTTTAACCGACGCGGCAGCAAGGACAGTCAGTTGCGTTAAGCGTGTCTGCCTCGGTAGCCGGGCCGTCAGAGCCCGGTTTTTTTACGCCTTACGCTATTTGCTTATTTCGAGCATAAGTCAGCCGCGCTATGCTGGCCTCCCTTCATAACCCCGGGAGCAAGGCAGAGATGACCACGGCGCGCTGGATCGGAGTGGTATGGCTATTGGTGATTCCAGCCATTGTATTGCCCTTTACGTGGCTGTCACGGGTGCAGGCCTGGTATGGCAGCTTTCTGCTCTGGAGCGTACTGGGGCTAATGGTCATCGTGCTCAATGCGCTGGCCACGCGCCATTTCAATGACGCCGCACAGGCCGATGACCAGGGTGCCGGGCATGAGTGAGTTGCTGATCTGGAGTGCCGTGGCGCTTTATCTAGTGGTGTCACTGGTGGTGGCCTGGCGTTCGCGCCAGGGGCAGGGCACCGGCATGGCCGATTACTTTCTGGGCAACCGTCAGATGGGCGGGATGGTCTCGGCGCTGAGCTACAGTGCCACCACCTACAGTGCCTTCATGATGGTCGGGCTGGCCGGACTGACCTACGCCGGCGGTGTGGGCGCGCTGGGGTTCGAGATTTTGTATTTTGCCGGCGTATCGCTGGTGGCGATCTTCGGACCGCGCTTCTGGGCGGTGGGCCGCCACTTCGGTTTTGTGACGCCCGGGGAGATGCTTGGCCATCGCTATGAAAGCCGCGGCGTGGCGGTGGCGGTGACGCTGACCAGCTGTCTGTTTCTGATTCCGTATGCCTCGGTGCAGCTGGCCGGCGTGGGTTATCTGCTCTCCGGCATGAGTGGCGGGGCAGTGTCGTTTACCACCGGCGTGGTGGTGGCCACCCTGCTGGCGATTCTGTTTTCTCGCATTGCCGGGATGCGCTCGGTGGCCTGGACCGATTCGCTCCAGGCGCTGTTCATGATCGTGGCCTCAACAGCGGTGGCGCTGCTGGTGGTTCACGAGCTGGGCGGGTTTGCCATGCTCTTTGACCGGCTGGCACTGGAGCATCCGCAGTCGCTGGTGGTGCCGGGCAACGGCGTGTTCAATCTGGTCAATTTTCTGGGGCTGACCCTGCCGTGGTTCTTTTTCAGCCTCTCCAACCCGCAGGTCAGTCAGCGCCTTTTCATGCCAAAGGACCTGTCCGCCATGCGTCGCATGCTGCTGGGCTTTCTGGTGTTCGGTTTTATCTACACGCTGGTGTCGGTGCTGTGGGGATTTTCGGCGCTGGTCGCCTTTCCCTCGCTTGAGAGCGCCGATCTGGCCACGCCGACGCTGCTGGCCTCCGCCCATGTGCCACCGGTACTGGGGGGCATCGTGATGGTGGGCATTCTGGCGGCGGCGGTATCGACCATCGATTCGATCATGCTGACGCTGGCCTCGATGATTGCGCGAGATCTTCGATCGACGTCAAAAGACCAGGGCAGCGAACAGGCCCAGCTCAAACTGGGCAAGTGGGTGATGCCGGTCATTGCGCTGATTGCGCTCGGGTTTGCCGAGCTTCGCCTTGATCTGATCGCGGTGCTGTCGGTGGCGTCATCAAGTGGTCTGGTGGTGGCCGTGCCGGCCATTGTGGGGGCCTTTTTCTGGCGCCGCGGGACGGCTGCCGGCGCACTGGTCAGCATTATTGGCGCCGGGAGTCTGGTGCTGGCAAGCTTTGTCACCGGCTTCAAGCCGCTGGGCCTGCCGGCCGGGCTCTGGGGCCTGCCGGTGGCCACGCTTTTGTATCTCGGGGCCAGTCTGGTCACCCGGCCGCCTCGTGACAGCGCGCAGTTCATCAAGATTGCCAACCGCCAGCACAGCAGATCCCGATAATGAAAACGCCGCCCAATGGGCGGCGCTTTTTTAATCGGTGCAGGATGATCCGAGGCGGGCCATCAGGCAACCAGGCGCGTGCGGATCAGGCGCGTGACCAGCCAGGCGCGCAGCTGCGACAGTTCATCGGCGCAGAACTCGTTGCCCATGGCGTGGGCGTGATAGTCGACGCTGTAGCCCATGCGGGTGAAGGCGTCCGCGCGCTGACGTGCCGAGGCTTCGCCGACGATCGGGTCCTGACGACCGTGGTGCATGGTGATCAGCAGATGACGGTTGGCGTCATGGGTATTGGAAGGCATCGTGCCCAGCGCCGTGGAGAGCATCATCAAGCCGCCCAGACCCTTGCGATAGCCCAGTGCGGTTTGCGCGGCGATGTCGGCCCCCTGACCAAATCCGCCCAGAATGATGCGGCTGGCATCAATGCCGTCGGCCAGCGCACTCTCGATGCGCATCTCGACCTGACGCACGGCATCCACCATCTGCTGCTGAGCGTGGCCGCCGGCGTTTTCACCGGGTGCGGCGTCATACCAGGCGCTGGCACGTGCGCCCTGGCGACATTCGAGCTGGCGCATCGGCGCACCGGGCAGCACGAAACGCACGGCGCTGCTGGCCGGCAGGGCGAGGGCATGGAACAGCGGTTCAAAGTCATAACCGCTGCCACCCTGACCATGCAGGAAAATAACGCAGGCATCCGCCGGGCGGCCGTTGGCGGGTTCGATGATCGAGGACTGGGCAAAGGACATGTCGACACCTTGAGAGACTGTGGAAGCGATGTCCCAAGGATGACGTTGGCGCGGGCTCATATCCGTGCCGTAAAAGGCGATCAGCCCGATCGGCGCCTTGTTTAATCACGCTGGCATGGCGAGCATGATTTTTCTGGTGACAGGCATGAGTAGCCATCTCTGAACTTCTATTTCTTTCGGCTGATGCCCTTCATGAGCCCCTGATGAAAATCTCGATGATTTTGGTCACTTGATCAGTGGCTGGCCAATAATGACGGTCACGGTGATGCTTTTGCGAAGCTGTCGGCCAGCTTCAGGGGCTTCGACTCGCTGCGTCAAAAGGCGCCATCATCAATATGAATCAGCCTATTCAACAAATCTTCTGGTGCGGTGCGGGCTGAGTCACCAGAGTGAACGTTTATCCCTTTCGATCCGAGGGCAGAACATGAACAAGCTGTACGGTAATGCCGATGTGGCCCTAGCCGACATCATGACCGATGACATGACCCTGGCGGTCGGCGGCTTCGGGCTGTGCGGTATTCCCGAGGCCCTGATCATGGCGCTGCGGGAGACCGGCTGTCGCGGGCTGACCATTGCAAGCAACAATGCCGGGGTGGATGACTTCGGGCTCGGGCTTTTGCTGGCCACCCGACAGGTCAAGAAAATGATCTCTTCCTATGTCGGTGAAAACCGCGAGTTCGAGCGTCAGTATCTCTCCGGTGAGCTGGAGCTCGAGTTCTGCCCGCAGGGTACTCTGGCCGAGCGGTTGCGGGCCGGGGGCGCCGGTATTGCGGCCTTTTACACCCGCACGGGCTATGGCACAAAGGTGGCCGAGGGCAAGGAGGTCCGTGAATTCGAGGGCCAGCACTACGTCATGGAGCGGGGCCTGGTCGTGGATGTGGCCCTGATCAAGGCGCAGACCGCGGATCGCGCCGGCAATTTGCGCTTTGCCAAAACGGCCCGCAATTTCAATCCTCTGGCCGCGATGGCCGGCCGGGTCTGTGTGGCGGAAGTCGAGGAGATCGTCGAGACCGGTGAGATTGATCCGGATGATGTGCATCTGCCGGGCATTTTCGTTGATCGCATCGTGGTCAACCAGACGCCGGAAAAGCGGATCGAAAAACGCACCCTGAGAGAGGCAAGCTGACATGGCCTGGAGTCGCGAACAGATGGCGGCACGTGCCGCCGGTGAGCTGCAGGATGGCTTTTACGTCAACCTTGGCATCGGTCAGCCGACGCTGGTGGCCAACCATATTCCGCCGGGCATGGACGTGTGGTTGCAGTCCGAAAACGGCATGCTGGGCATCGGCCCGTTTCCCACCGAGGAAACCGTGGACCCGGACCTGATCAATGCCGGCAAGCAGACGGTAACCTCTCTGCCCGGCAGCAGTTTTTTCGATAACGCCGAGTCCTTTGCCATGATTCGCGGTGGCCATATCAATCTCGCCATTCTGGGGGCCATGCAGGTTTCGCAGAGGGGCGATCTGGCCAACTGGATGATTCCGGGGAAAATGGTCAAGGGCATGGGCGGCGCCATGGACCTGGTGGCCGGCGTGCAGCGTGTGGTGGTGTTGATGGGGCACACGGCCAAAGGCGAGCACAAGATCCTGCCTGAATGCACTTTGCCACTGACCGGGGTCGGCGTGGTCAATCGCATCATCAGTGACTTGGGGGTGATGGATATCACCGATGAGGGTCTGGCGCTGATTGAGCTGGCACCCGGCGTGACGCTGGACGAGATTCGCAAGGCCACCGGCTGTGAACTGATCGATCAACGGGAGAAACGCCATGCGTGAGGTCGTGATTGTGGGCACCGGACGCACTGCCATTGGTGCCTTTCAGGGCGCGCTGTCTACCGTGCCGGCTGCCAAGCTGGGCGCTGCGGTCATTCGTGGCGTACTGGGAAACGTTGATCCGGCCTCGGTGGATGAGGTCATCATGGGCCACGTACTGCGTGCCGGGGCCGGACAGAATACAGCGCGTCAGGCCGCCATCCATGCCGGCCTGCCCGAAGCGGTGCCGGCCATGACCATTGACCGGGTCTGTGGCTCAGGCCTCAGTGCCGTGACGATGGCAGCGCGTGCCATTCGCTGTGGTGATGCCGACATCGTGGTGGCCGGCGGCATGGAGAACATGAGTCTGGCACCGTATGTGCTGCCCAAAGCCCGCACGGGACTGCGCATGGGTCATGCCGAGCTGCTGGATAGCCTGTTGCATGACGGCCTGTGGGATGCCTTCAATGACTATCACATGGGGATCACCGCGGAGAATCTGGCCGAGCGTTATGGCATTACCCGTCAGGCGCAGGATGATCTTGCCGTTGAATCCCAGCGTCGTGCCTGTGCTGCCCGTGAGGCCGGGCGCTTCGAGGCTGAAATCATCCCGGTTGAGGTGTCGGGCCGGCGTGGAGAGACCACCACCGTTGATCAGGATGAGCAGCCGCGCGACAGCGTGACGGCCGAGTCGCTGTCGCGTCTGAAGCCGGCGTTTACCCGTGACGGTACGGTCACGGCCGGTAATGCCTCCACGCTCAACGATGGTGCCGCTGCCGTGCTGGTCATGTCACGCGAGCGTGCCGAGGCGCTGGGGCTGCCGATCATGGCCACCATCAGGGGCTACGGTGAGGCGGCCGTCGACCCGGCCTTTATGGGCATCGGACCGGTACCGGCCACGCAGCGCTGTCTTGAGCGCGCCCGGTGGTCGGTCGGTGATCTTGAGCTGATTGAGGCCAATGAGGCCTTTGCCGCTCAGGCACTGGCGGTACAGCAGCAGATGGGCTGGTCGTTGGAGCGGGTCAACGTCAATGGGGGTGCCATCGCGCTGGGACATCCCATCGGCGCGTCCGGGGCGAGAATTCTGGTCAGCCTGATCCATGAAATGGGCCGCCGCGAGGCCCGTCGTGGTCTGGCCACGCTCTGTGTGGGTGGCGGTCAGGGGGTGGCCATGGCCGTAGAGCGGCCCTGACGGCTCCAGCGAATGAAAGAGTGAATGAGAAAAGGGGCGGCATGGTACAGACCATGCCGCCCCTTTTCTCTTGTGCCTTGTTGGGTATCTGCCGGCTCAGGCGGCAACGGCGCCGATCAGCATGGCAAACAGCAGCAGGATGACGCTCAGCCCCCATGCCCATAGAAAGGAGAACCGGATATGGGCGCGCAGGTCGACACCGGCAAGGCCGATGGCCAGGTAGACACTGGGCACCACCGGACTGACGCTGAAACCGGTATTTTCCCCGATCAACATGGCGCGGGCGATCGCTTCTACCGACACGCCACCGGCCTGGGCCACATCCCGCACGATCGGCATCAGGGCGAAATAGTAGGCATCCGGTGAAAAGATCATCTGCAACGGGACACCCAGCACGCCCACGATAATGTGCAGGGAGCTCACCGCACCGCCGGGCAACAGATCCAGAAGTCGGTGGGCCATGCCATCAGACATGCCGGTGCCGGCCAGAATGCCCAGCAGCACGCCGGCGGCCAGCATCACCAGTGCCATGGACAGTGCGTCGCTGGCATGACGGGCAACGGCGTCGGCCTGATCCTTCAGGGACGGGAAGTTGAGTACCAGGGCGACGGCAAGGCCGATCATGAAGGTCAGGTAGAGCGGAAACAGCCCGGTAAACAGTGCCGTCAGCACCAGCAGGGTCAGGACCAGATTGCCCCAGTAGCGCCAGTGGCTGGTAGGCAGCCCGCCTTCACGGACAGACATTTGCGTCACGAAGGTTTCATCCACGGTGATGCCCTGATGATGAAGCTGATGCTGCGCCCGACGACCGAACATGAAGGCCAGCCCCAGCATCAATACCAGCCCGAACAGCTGCACCGGCAGCAGCGGCATCCAGAGCTCGGTGGCATCAATCCCCGAGACGGCCGCAGCTCGGGCGGTCGGCCCGCCCCAGGGCATCATGTTCATCACACCGGCACTCAGCCCGACCAGACACACCAGCACCAGCGGGCTGATGTTCAAACGCTGATAAAGTGGCAGCAGCGCGGGTATGGTCAGCAGAAAGGTGGCAGCGCCGATACCGTCAAGATGCGCCACGGCGGCAATCAAAACGGTTGCCATGGTGACCCGTACCGGCTGGCCGCGCGTGCCGCGCAACAGCACGGCCACCAGCGGGTCAAACAGGCCGCGCTCACGCATGATGCCGAAATAGAGAATGGCGAAAATGAACAGCGTGGCGGTGGGCGTCACTGACGTCAGTCCGGATTTGACGAACTCGCCGATCTGCGTTGCTGAAAATCCGGCCATCAGGCTGATGATGATCGGAATGGTGGCAAAGGCCACGATGGGACTGAGACGTCTGGCCAGAATCAGGGCGATGATGGATCCCATCATCACGAAGCCGAGCAGGGTTACCATGGCATTCTACCTCCGGGCATCGATGGCTTTTATTGTTGATGCGACGTGACAGCGGGGGCGGGCAGGTATAGCCCCAGCAGGTGATAGCTCAGGGTCTTGCCGTGACGATCCAGACCGGCACTCTGGTTGACCCCACCTTCGAGCACGTTTTCCAGCACGATGTTGAGACCACCAAGCGTTGGCAGTGCATGGCAGTGCACGGCAGAAGGGCGTCGGGCATGAAAATGGGCCGCGACACGTTCAGGCGTGAGCATGGCGACGAGCCAGTCGTAATGGCCAGGTTGAAAGATAAACACCGCAATATTGAGATGATTGCCCTTGTCACCGGCCCGGGCATGGGCGTAATCCGCCAGTAGCACCGAGGATAACGGGGCGGGGGCTGCGTTGAGCATGGCGAGACTCCTTAATACCAGGCAAGGAAGGTGGGAACAGCGTGACGGTCGATCAAAAAATCCTCGGTACGCAGTGATTCGACCAGATGGGTGCGAATACCGCCGCCGCCGGCCGGGCCGTTGGTATAGAGGGACTCGAAATCGTAAAGCAGCGCCTCAATGGCCCCGCGGTCGCGATCCACGACCCCCAGGCGAAGGCGAGCGTCATCGACACCATCCTCGATATCCGGGCGTTGGCTGATGACTGCGCCTCCGGCGTCGCCGAGCACACTGCAAAAGCCGACAATATCCAGCCGTGGTGCGAGATTCGGGGCCAGTTCGGCGGCGCGGGTCATCACGATCTCGCGCGCCAGTTGCGCTCGGGCCAGGGCGCGAGGGCCGGCATAGGAAATACCGGCTTCACCAAACCACAGGCCTTTAAGCCCCAGGTTGCCCTTGAGGGTGGCCGGGGCCGGCCGGCCCTGAATGCCGCGGACTTCTACCCGGTTGTCGCCGTGATCGATGACCTGTGCCCGGCTGATGTCCATCACGCCATCCGGCGTCAGATAGGCTGCCGGGTCATGGATCTCATAGAGCAGCTGCTCCTTGACGGTGCGGGCACTGACCATTCCCCCGGTGCCGGCGGTTTTGGTGACGATCAGCTGGCCCTCTGCCCCCAGCTCGATGATTGGGCAGCCCGGATGCGCTGGATCGGGAATGGGGTTGGTGATCGGGTCGGCAAAATAGCCTCCGGTGATCTGGGTGCAGCACTCCAGCAGATGCCCGGTCGCCAGTGCAATGGCGGTCAACCCGGGGTCATCGGCTGACCAGCCCAGACCGTGTCGAATGGCGCCAACGGCCATCGAGGGGTCGGCCACGCGGCCGCACAGCACAATATCGGCGCCTTCTTCCAGCGCCTGCTGAATCCGCTCGGCGCCAATGTAGACATTGCAAGAGACCACTTCATCGAGCACCACATCCTCCGGCAGCCAGTCCGGGGAGGGCGTGGTGCCCAGCTGCTCGAAAAGGTCATCGCCGAGCACGCAGGCAATGCGGGCGTTGTGAAAGCCCTGAGCGTCAAGCCAGGTGCGCAGGCGATAGGCGGCTGCCACCGGATGGGCCGCACCGCCGTTGGTGATGACGGGAATTCGGCTTTCCAGACAGATGGGAAGGATCGGTTCAAGGAAGTCAAATAGTCGCAGTGCGTAGCCTGAGCGCTCATCGTCATGGCGCCTTTGCTGACACTGGGCCAGCGTGCGTTCGGCAAGCAGTTCAAGCGCCAGATAGCGAGGGCCATGACGGGAGGCCAGGTCCCGGGCCAGTGCCAGCGCCGCCTGTGGCCGATCGCCGGCAAAGCCGGCGCCATAACCGATATGCAGTGTCGTTTGATCCGGGCGTGTGTCCGTCATGGCCTCATGTCCATTCATCAGGAGGCCTTTGACCATGGTGTAGTGCCGCTTACATGACCAGCTGCTTTATTTTATGAGCCTATCGGCAATGGTTATGGAGCGGCGCATGTTCGCACGGCGGCAATTGCAGGCCTTTGTCAGCGTGGCGGAGCTGGGCAGCTTCACCCGCGCTGCCGAATACGTTCACCTTTCCCAGCCGGCCCTGTCGTCGTCCATCAGAAAGCTCGAGACACTGCTGGGCATTGCCCTGTTTACGCGTGATACCCGAAGCGTGACGCTGACCTCGGGCGGCCGACACTTTCTGGCCCATGCCCAGCGGATTCTGGCCGATATGGATCAGGCACTGGCGGATGCCCGGGACATGGCACATCTGCGCCAGGGGCGCCTGCGCCTTGCGGTGCTGCCGTCGGTGGCGTCCTCCCTGTTGCCCGGGGTCATGGCACGTTTTTGTGAGCGCCATCCCCAGGTGGACATCAGCGTTCGCGATGGTCTGGCAGGAGACATACAGACATGGGTATGTGACGCGAGCGTGGATATCGGCCTGACATCCCGACCCGAGGCGGACAGCGCGCTGGATTTTCAGCCTCTCTGGCAGGATGAACTCATTGCCGTGGTTCCGGCCAGCAGAGGGGCTGGCCGGTCCTGGCAGGCCTGTTCGCACACGCTGCCCTACATTGCCCTGACCGCCCACACCAGCATTCGTCCACTGGCAGACCGGGCGCTCAAGCAGGCGGGCCTGTCACTGGTGCCGGGCTGGGAGCTGGCCCAGATGAGCAGCGCCATTGCCATGGTGCGAGAAGGGCTGGGCTATACCCTGCTGCCGGCGTCATGCATTGAGGTGTTCAATCTGGGGGATGAAGTCACCACGCATCGGGTCAAGGGTGTCTCGCGCGAACTCGGCTGCCTGTGGCGTCGCCCGGTTCAGCCAGGGCCTGTCATCGAAGCCTTCACCACGTTGCTTGAGGAGAGCATCGGCCGGGGGGCAGGCGCGCGCCATACGGTCATGCGCCTTGAAAACCCCGGTTAATCCTGATTCCCGAGTCGCTTGATCAGCCACTGGCGAATGGCCGGGACCTGATCGGCACTGATGGTGTGCGCCATCGGCCAGGTCCGGTATTCCACCTCGTAACCCATGTCGGTCAGACGTTCGGCAGCGCGTCGGCCAAGCGTTTCGTCCACGATCGGGTCCTGGCTGCCGTGATGGATCTCGATCGGTGTGTCGCGATTGGCTTCATCCGTTGTGATGCTGTCGGCGGTGGCAAAGTAGGTCGACATCGCCAGCACGCCCGCCAGCGGTTCGGGGTAGGTCAGGGCCGCTTCATAGGCGACCGCGCCGCCCTGAGAGAAACCGGCCAGCACGATGCGGCGGCTGTCGATGCCGCTGGCAATCTGCTCATCGATCAACTGATGAATGCGTTTTGCCGAGGCCTTGAGCTGGGGTTCATCAATCTCGCGATTGAGCGCCATGCTGGTGATGTCATACCAGGCCGGCATGGTCATGCCGTTGTTGACGGTCACCGGCAGCATGGGAGCCTGAGGCGAGACAAAGCGAATCGCCAGGTCGTCGGGCAGCGACAGCGCCGGAATCAGCGGGTCGAAATCGTGTGCGCTGGCGCCAAGGCCGTGCAGGATGATGACCACGGCAGTGGCCGGGGTATGCTCGGGTTCGACGACGACGGGGGGCTGTTCGGTCATGGGGTGTCCTGTACGGGGCTGATGAAGATCCCCGGATGGTGCGCGAGTGCGGCAGGGCTGTCCATGGGTACTGGTGGCATCCAGCGGGATCGACCAGGCTTGAGGGGTTGTCATGGACCCCTTGAACGGAAAACTGTCATGAAATCTCAAACCCTCTGGACCCTTGTGGGCACTGCCACGGCGGCGGCGACCGGCATCGCCATGCGTCAGGCCATGAAAAAGACCTTTCGACACGGCGTGTTTGACCCGCCCATCAATCCCGATCGCGATGACGTCGAGTGGCGTCAGGCGCTGTTGTGGGGCGCCGCCAGCGGCATGGCAGTGGGCGCTGCCCGCATCGTGGGCTGGAAAATGGCCTCTGCCGGCATGCGACGGACCCGGCGCTCACGCCGCGGTCAGCGGCTGCTGGCACGGATCGAGGATTGATCATCAGGGCGCGTGTCTAAAGTCGGTGTCCTGCAGGGCGCAGAGCGATTGCGCTGGCATAGATCACATGTGATGATACTTTATAACATCCCAGGTGCCGAGCGGTCGTTCGCTCGGCACCGTATCGTCATGGAATCACACTGTGTCTCGTCACCTTTCTTCCACGAATGATTCGCCAGGCGCCGAGCGCGTGCGCGATGACCAAACCATGAAGCGCTGTCAGCGCTCGGTGCTGGCCTCCTCGGTGGGCTGGCGGTTACTGCTGGCCATGGCAGGACTGGTCGGACTCTGGGCCATGGTGCACTGGGCGGTGGCCGTCCCATGAGCTGCCCTGACCTCAAGGGTGCGCCCCTTCATCTTGATAACCTGACGATTACCTATCAGCGCCACCCGGCGGTTCACCATGTGACCGGCAGTTTCGAGGCCGGGAGCCTGACGGCCATCATCGGTCCCAATGGGGCCGGCAAGTCGACCCTGATCAAGGCGCTGACCGGCACCATGGCGCCATCCGAAGGCCGCATTGACCGGGCCGGGATGTCGGCCAGCCGCTATGGCTACCTGCCCCAGGCTGCTGAAGTCGATCGCAGCTTCCCGCTAAGCGTGTTCGATACCGTCGCCATGGGAGACTGGCACCGTCTTGGCATCTTTGGTGGCATGAAACGCCGCGATGTGGCCCGGGCGCTCGACGCGCTTGATAAGGTCGGTCTGGCCGGCTTCGAGCAGCGGCGCATCAGTGAACTCTCTTCGGGTCAGTTCCAGCGCGTACTGTTTGCCCGTCTGCTGCTGCAGGACGCACCGGTCATCCTGCTGGATGAGCCGTTCAATGCCATTGATGAGCGCACCACCCGCGATCTGTTGGCTCTGATCCGCCACTGGCACGAGCATGGCCGTACCGTGATTGCCGTATTGCACGACATGTCCCAGGTGCGTCAGTGCTTTCCACAAACGCTGTTGATGGCGCGTGAGGCCATTGCCTGGGGTCCCACCGAAGAGGTGCTGCAGCCGCACCACCTGAAGCGGGCCAACATGATGGAAGAGTCGTGGCTTGAAGATGCCCATACCTGTGAACTGCATGAGGAGCAGGCATGAGTATTGTGACGATGGCCTATGACGCTACGCTTGCCCCCTTTGTCGAGTTTGGTTTCATGCGCCGGGCACTGGTGGCCTGCATGGCGCTGGGACTGGGGTCCGGCCCGGTCGGCGTGCTGTTGATGCTCAGACGCATGAGTCTGGTGGGCGATGCCATGAGCCACGCCGTGCTGCCGGGCGCTGCCGTCGGCTTTCTGATCGCCGGCCTGTCGCTGCCGGCAATGGGGCTGGGTGGTCTGGTGGTGGGGCTGGCGGTGGCGCTGCTGTCAGGGCTGGTCAGCCGTACGACCGCAGTGCGCGAGGACGCCAGCTTTGCCAGCTTCTATCTCACCTCACTGGCCGCGGGCGTGTTGATTGTGTCGCTCAAGGGCTCAAGCGTGGATCTGTTGCACGTGCTCTTTGGCACCATTCTTGCCATCGACCAGAACGCGCTTTATCTGATTGCCGGCATCTCGTCATTGACGCTGGTGCTGCTGGCGCTGATCTACCGACCGCTGGTGATGGAGTGCTTTGACCCCGGGTTTTTACGCGCGGTTGGTGGGCGCGGCCATCTCTATCATGTGCTCTTTTTATTGCTGGTGGTGCTCAACCTGGTGGCGGGCTTTCAGTCCCTTGGCACACTCATGGCGGTGGGTTTGATGATGCTGCCGGCAGTGGCCGCGCGTTTCTGGGCGGTGAGCCTGCCGGGCATGATGTTCAGTGCCATGCTGGTGGCGTTTCTGGCCGGCATTATCGGGCTCAACATCTCCTTTCATACCGGCGTGGCGTCAGGGCCGACCATCGTGCTCTCGGCGAGCGGGATTTATCTGCTGTCGTTTCTGTTCGGGCGGCTGGGCATCGTGCGCCAGCGCCTGTCTCGACCGCATCTGGCCGGCTAGGCCATGCGTTTTGAATCAGGGTTTACTGTCAAACGGGGAGCATGCATGAAGATCAGAGTCTGGTGGGCGGGAGCAGCCATGCTGGCACTGTCACCGCTGTCGGCGGCGGTGGCCCAGGCCGCGGACGTCAAGGCGGTGGCGACCTTTACCGTGCTGGCCGATGTGGTCAGTGAAGTGGGCGGCGACCGGGTCGAGGTGTCGAGTCTAATCGGGCCCAACGGTGACCCGCATGCCTATGAACCAACACCCAATGACGTGCGCCGGGTGCGTGACGCCGATGTGGTGTTCATGAGCGGACTGGGCCTTGAAGGCTGGATGAATCGTCTGATCGCGACCTCCGGCTACAAGGGTCAGCCGGTGGTGGTCTCCGACAACATTCATGCCCGCGAGATGGGAGAGGATAGCCACGACAAGGGGCATGATGGTGAAGGTCATGACCATGGCCACGATGACCATGATGACGATGGCGGCCATCACCATCACGACGGGGTTGATCCGCACGTCTGGAACAGCCCGGTCAATGTCGAGGTATGGGTCGATAATATCGTCGCGGCGCTGTCGAAAGCCGATCCGGCCGGCGCCGATGAATATCGGGCCAACGGGGACGCCTACAAGCAGGAACTCGCGTCGCTGGATGAGTACGCTAAAACGCAGATCGAGGCCATTCCCGAAAGCCAGCGCAGGATTTTGACCTCTCATGACGCCTTTGGCTATTTCGGCGACCGCTACGGGGTGACCTTTCTGGCCCCACTGGGAGTCACGACCGACAGCGAGGCCTCAGCGCAGGATGTTGCCCGTCTCATCACCCAGATGAAAAAAGAGCACATCGGCAGCTACTTCTTCGAAAACTCCAGCGATCCGCGGCTGGTCGAGCAGATCGCCAATGCAGTGGGCGCCAGACCCGGCGGAGAGCTCTACGTAGGTGCGCTTTCCGAATCCGATGGCCCGGCTGCGACCTATATCGACATGTTCCGCTTTAACGTCGATCAAATGGTGAAAGCCATGAAGCAAAACGACTGATGTGAGACGCCACTGACGGCTTGCCAGGAGCCCGGCCTCTTCAATGAGTGCCGGGCTCTTGCGTCAGGGATGTTCTACCCTTTTTCTCCGGACGGATCATTTCATCAACGCGCGGCGTCTGCCGCTGGAGTCACCATGTTTCCGACCTTTACGCTTCGCTATTCGAAGCTTCCCGCCCATTTTTTCGAGCCCTTTACGCCGGTGGTCGTCGAACAGCCTGCATTGATCGCCTTCAATCAGACGCTGGCCGAGACGCTGGGTTTTGACCTGTCCGCCTTTGACGAGCAACAGGCAACCGACTGGTTCTCCGGCAATGAGCTGCCGCCGGGGGCAGAACCCGTGGCCCAGGCCTATGCCGGCCACCAGTTTGGCGGCTTTTCGCCGCGACTGGGTGATGGCCGTGCGGTGCTGCTGGGGGAAGTGACCGATCGTGACGGTCGCCTGCGCGACATTCAGCTCAAGGGCGCCGGGCGCACACCGTTCTCGCGCGGTGGGGACGGGCGTGCGCCGCTTGGGCCGGTGCTGCGCGAGTATCTGGTCAGCGAGGCGATGTATGCCATGGGCATTCCGACCACTCGGGCACTGGCGGCGGTGACCACCGGGGAACGGGTCATGCGGCGCATGCCGGAGCCGGGCGCGGTACTCACGCGCGTGGCCTCAAGCCATATCCGGGTCGGCACCTTTCAATACTTTGGCTCGCGGCACGACGCCGAGGCCGTCAAAACGCTGGCCGATCACGTGATCGAGCGCCACTATCCGGAGCTTGCAGGGGCCGGCGAGCAGGATCGCTATCTGAACCTTTTGAAGGCGATTCAGCAGCGCCAGGCCGAGCTGGTCGCACGCTGGATGGGGGTGGGCTTCATCCATGGCGTGATGAACACCGACAACACCTCGATCTCGGGCGAGACCATCGACTTCGGCCCCTGCGCCTTCATGGAACGCTTTGACCCGAAAACCGTGTTCAGCTCGATCGACACCAACGGGCGCTATGCCTACGTCAATCAGCCGGTGATCCTGCAGTGGAACATGGCGCGTCTGGCCGAGGCGATGCTGCCGCTGTTTGACAGTGATGAGCAGCAAGCCATCGAGCGCGCCACCGAAGTGGTGCAGGGCTTCTCCGAGCAATATCTGGAGGCCTGGCTTGGGGTGATGCGACAAAAGCTGGGACTTTTACAGGAAGAGGACAGTGATCAGGAGTTGATCGAGGCGCTGCAGGAAGCCATGCGCGTTGGACGCGCCGACTTCACCCTGACCTTTCGCCAGCTCGGCGAGTGTGCCCGCGGTGAGCAAGGGGATGACGCCCTGCTGGCGCTGTTTGAGCAGGACGCCGACATTCGCGCATGGCTGCCGCAATGGCGCAAGCGTCTGGCGCGCGAGGACCGCAACGGTGAGGAAACTGCCCGGCGCATGCAGGCGGTCAACCCGCTCTACATTCCACGTAACCACCAGGTCGAGCAGGCGCTGAGCGCAGCCGTCGAGGGCGATTTTGCACCGTTTGAGACGCTGCGCGAGATTCTCGCCCATCCGTTTGACGAGCAGCCCGGGCGGGAGGCCTGGACATTGCCGGCCGCGCCCGATGAAGCCGTGTTTCGCACCTTCTGCGGCACCTGATGCCGAGGGCCTGCGCTAGTCGAGAACGACCTCGCACCGGGTGGCGCAGCTTTCGTGCGCGGCGTCGATCACGCGCATGACCTCGCGGGCCTGCTCGGGCGTTACGGCGAGTTCGGCCTCGCCCTGAAGGTGCGCGACGATATTGTCGTAGTAGGCGCGGTAGTCACCCCGGGCGTTATCAATGGGTTCACGCTCACCGGTGTCGCCATGATAAAGCACGCCGCGGACCGGGTCCTCGCCCCAGCCGGGCTGGCCCGGTGTGCCGCCGTCGCGCAGGGTCTGCTCCTGAGTGTCGATACCGTGCTTGATCCAGGAAGCACGGGTGCCGTCGATGGCGTAGCGCAGTCCGTCATGGGCGCTCAGGGCATGGCTTGAGAGCACCACTCGGTGGTGGTCATAGCGCAGCAGTACGTGGAAATAATCCACTGCACCGCCCCCCGGTCTGAGCGTGGCCAGATCGGCGTAGACGCCCCGCGGCGTGCCAAACAGCGTTACGGCCTGATCGGCCAGATGCGAGCCCAGATCATACCAGGCGCCGCTGCCGGGGCCGGGGCGCTCGCGCCAGCGGTCGCGTACTTCAGGGCGGAAACGGTCAAAGTGCAGGTGGCAGCGGGTAACGTCGCCCAGCCGACCGGCCTCCAGCAGCCCCTTGAGAGTCAGAAAGTCAGCATCCCAGCGGCGGTTCTGGAAGACGCTGAAAACCCTGTCATGATGGCGGGCGCAGGTGGTGATGTGATCCAGCTCCTCGCCGTCCAGAGACACGGGCTTGTCGATCACCACGTGCTTGCCGGCCTGGAGCGCGGCCATGGCAAGCTGGGTGTGCGTGTCGTTGGGAGAGGCGATCACGATCAGATCCACCTCCGGATCACTGAAGGCCTGATCGGGCGTCGAGTAGACGTCGATGTCAGGCAGGTCAGCGTGAACGTCATCAGGCCGGCTGGAGACCACGCCCTTGAGGGTCATGCCGTGGGTGTGGCGAATCAGGGGCGCATGAAAGACGCGCCCGACCAGTCCAAAGCCGATAATTACGGTTCTGATGGGGGAGTGCATGGACTGTCTCCGTTGCTTGTGAGAGCTTTTGCCGCGCCAGTCGCGACCCGTGAATGACTTCTGCCAATCTGATCAAAGGATGGAGCGCATGACCGATACAACCGCCGGGGTCCCGGTGTCCCGGCCCCGGGCTACCCTGTCCCGCTGGACGGACTGGGGCAAGTGGCTCGCCCTGATCTCCATGACCGTGGATCATGTGGTGCGCTATGCGCTCTCCAATGAACTGTCCTGGCAGTTTGGCTGGGCGAGTTCCACCATCGGGCGAGTGGCGTTTCCGCTGTTTGCCGCCATGGTGGCCTGGCACGGGCTTTTCGATACCCGTAACCCCATGCGCTATGCGCGACGCATCCTCGTCATCGGTTTGATCGCCCAGCTACCCTATATGCTGATGCCGCGTTACTCCAGCGTACTGGTGATCAACGTCTGCTTCACGCTCGCCTTCGGGCTGGTCTGGGGTGCCTGGCTGCGACAGCTGCTGACGTCGCCGCCTCGTGAGACGCGCGCTCGAATGATCAGCGCTGCTGCCGTGGCACTTTCCGTTATCGTCTGGTACACGGTCGGGCCGCTGCTTGAATACGGCCGCTTCGGCATTTTGATGGTGCCGGGCTTCATGCTGGCCATGGCGGTCTATCAGCACTTTGATCATGGCGTGGCGCGCATCTGGGCGTGGCTGGCCGGGGTGCCGATTCTTCTGATCACGGCACAGCTTAATATTTACACCATCAGCAAGAGCGTGGCCTTTTCGACCACGCTGGTGGTACTGGTCATCGCCGCGGGACTGGCGCGCTGGATTCCGGGCGTGGTGCGCATGCCGCGCTGGCTGTGGCTTGGCTGGTATCCCGGCCATCTTGCCGTGATCGCCCTGATCGTTTATCTCCCCTATCTGCTGCCCACCTGATCATCTTCAAAGAGTGAGTGACCCATGTTGTCTGATGTCATGAGATTGGCCCGCGGTACACGTCGCGTTCGGTTCGCCCTGTTGCCGGCCTTGATGCTTGCAGGCGCGTTGATGAGCGGCCCCGCCGCGGCTGACACGCAGGTGCCGATTGTCTTTCCCGAGCATGTTCAGCAGGGGAGCATGGTGATAGGGCGGGTGCCGCCCGGCAGCCGGGTGGTGCATGCCGGACGAACGCTGGGCGTGACCGACTATGGTACGGTGGTGTTCGGGGTCGGCCGGGATGCCGCGGGTAACAGCGAAGTCAGCGTGACGCCGCCCGGCGGGCAGCCGCGCACGGTGGATATCCGGGTAACGCCGCGGGATTTCCCGGTTGAGCGCATTAACGGCGTACCGCCAAAGACCGTATCGCCACCGCCGAAAATCGCCGAGCGCATTCGACGCGAGCAGGCCGGCGTGAGCCAGGCCCGTACGCGTGACGAGCGCATTACCGATTTCACCGAAGACTTCATCTGGCCGGTGAAAGGGCGCATCAGCGGACGGTTTGGCAATCAGCGCGTCTACAACGGCACGCCGGGCTCGGCACATTCGGGCATGGATATTGCGGCCGCGACCGGGACGCCGGTCAAGGCGCCAGCCGGCGGCATCGTGACCTTTGCCAATCCGGATCTGTATCTGACCGGCGGCACGGTGCTGATCGATCACGGTTACGGCATCAGCTCCAACTTTCTGCATCTGTCGAAGCTGGAGGTGCAGGTGGGCGATCGCGTGGCGCAGGGCGATGTGATTGGTGAAGTAGGCGCGACAGGACGTGCCACCGGGCCACATCTGCACTGGGGCATGAACTGGTTTGATACCCGCATTGATCCGTTGCTGGTGCTGGAGCCTCGATAGCCACTTCTACGCCCGGGGATGCCCCGGGCGTTGTATCTCTGGCGTGACTATCGCCGCCATAAGATATTTCAACGCCCATATGGCTCAAGTCAGGTCGATGCAAGGCGATAACTCCTGTCCATATCAATAGTGTATTAATTAATAGTGCGATAATACAGACAGGTGATCACATGGCGATGGCGTCTGGCGTTTCAACCTTCTCGAACATGCGCGTTCGCACTCGCATGATGCTCGGCTTCTCTACGGTTCTTTTTCTGATCGTCCTGCTGACGGCCATCGGTGTCTGGCGCGTCGGTGACATTGATCGTGGCCTGACCCACATCAACGACGTGAACAGCGTCAAGCAGCGCCATGCCATCGACTATCGTGGCAGCGTCCATGATCGCGCCATTGCGCTGAGAGATGCAACGCTGGTAAGCGACAGCGAACTGCCTCAGGTCACGTCGCTGATCGACAGACTGACGGCGGATTATCAGACCGCTGCGGCGAGCATGGCTGCCATGGCAGCAGACGCCCAGAAGTTTACGGCCGAGGATCAAAGCCTGCTGGCCAACATCAACGCCGTGCATGATCGCACCATGCCGTTGATCGAGCGCGTGCTTCAGGCGCGCCGCAATGGTGACATCGAGGGCGCCCGGAACCTGCTGCTGTCTCAGGCGCGCCCGGCCTTCGTGGACTGGCTGGCCTCGATCAACGCCTTCATTGATTATCAGGAAGACATGAATCATGCCGAGGCCGTCGTGGTGCGCGGCATCAGTGGTGGCTTCCAGACCACCATGATTACCCTGTGCGCGCTGGCGGTACTGCTGGGTATTGCGATTGCCACGCTGATCACGCGGGGGCTTTTGAAAACCCTGGGCGCCGAACCCGGTGACGTTCGGGCGCTGGCCGAAGCGCTGGGTCGTGGCGAGCTGGATGCAACACGCAAGGTTTACGAGGATCGGGATCGCAGCATCATGGCCGCGTTGAGCCGCACGGCAGACCGGCTGCAGGAGACCGTGGCCAATGTGCGTCGCTCGGCGCATGAGGTGGCGCATGCCAGTGGCCACATCGAACAGGGCAATACTCAGCTTTCCTCGCGGACCGAGCAGCAGGCCAGTGCGCTGGAGCAGACGGCGGCCGCCATGGAAGAGCTTAGTGCCACAGTGCGCCAGAATGCCGATAACGCCCGCGATGCCGAGCAGCTGGCCACAAGGGCCGCCGGCGTAGCCGAGCGTAGCGGCGAAGTGTTTGGCAGTGTGGTGGTCACCATGAAGGACATTAACGACGGTGCGCGGCGCATCTCGGAAATCATCAGCGTCATCGACAACATCGCCTTTCAGACCAATATTCTGGCGCTCAATGCCTCGGTTGAAGCTGCCCGTGCCGGTGAGCAGGGCCGTGGCTTTGCGGTCGTGGCCGGCGAGGTGAGAAACCTGGCCAGTCGCAGCGCCGAAGCCGCGCGTGAAATCAATGCGCTGATCTCGGAGAGTGTGACCCGTACCGAGGAGGGGACTGCGCTGGTGGACCAGGCCGGGCAGACCATCGAGGAAGTCGTGACCTCCATCAAGCGCGTGCACCACCTCATGGGCGACATCAGCCGCGCCAGCGCCGAACAGAGTACCGGCGTCAGTCAGGTGGGTGAGGCCATCGGTCAGCTTGATCAGACCACGCAACACAATGCGCTGATGGTTGAGAAAAACGGCGAAGCCTCTCGTAGGCTGTATCAGCAGTCTCAGGCGCTGGTCGAGACCGTCTCGTTCTTTCGCCTGTCTGAGTCGATGGCGAACAGCCCACTGGCCGCCGAGCCGGCGCGGGTGCAGGTCGCCTCGAGGAGACCGTCATCAGCCTCAACGGGTGTCCGGAAAACGGAAACTTCGGCAAGAAAAGTCTCCCGACCGGACGCTTTACGCGCCCCGTCCAGAGATGCGGCGGTCGAGGAGTGGGAAAGCTTCTAACGATATCTGGAGGCGGGAAAGCCTCCGGGTTGGCCGTCAGTCTGCGGCGTGATCGTTCAAGGACTGACGGTACTGGCGGATCAGACGCTTGATTAAAAGCGAGATCAGAAAGACCAGCCAGCCGACCGTCATCAGCAGGCAGGCCAGCGTCCACTGCTGGGCGTCGGGCAGGTTGCCGACCAGGCGCTCCAGCAGCCACCACAGCGGTGGGGCGAGCAGCATCGGCGGGTAGAGGATGTGCATCCACATTTCGGTGCGCCGCTTTCTGACCCGATAGCGTGCCAGCGTGAGTTTCAGCGGCTGCCACATGAGCGTTGCCAGTGCGCAGACCAGCACCACAAGGGTCGCCAGCAAAAAGACCAGACTCTGATGATGGACCAGCGACCACTGAATGCTCCAGGCATAGCCTACCCATAGGGCGCCTTCGAGCAGGGCGGCGGAATCGGGCCAGCTACCGGCATAAAAGAGTCGTTTGTTCATGGAGAGCCTGTTTTGCACTTTGTCGCAGTGTAGCGCCGAGAGGGTGCCACGGAAACATGCATGCAAAAAGGTGTTACAAAAGAGGCCCTGTTCGTTGCTGGAACAGGGCCTCCTTTCTGTTTCTCAAAGGTCGTCTTTCAACGATGTGAGTCAGCCGTTATCTGACGGCGTCTCGCAGAGCGCTGACGGCCGGCAGGGTCTTGCCTTCCACGTACTCGAGGAAGGCACCGCCGCCGGTGGAAATATAGGAGATCCGGTCGGTGACGCCGAACTGATCGATCGCTGCCAGGGTGTCACCGCCGCCGGCGATCGAGAAGCCGTTGCTGTCGGCGATGGCGTGTGCCATGGCCTTCGTTCCGGCACTGAACTGCTCGATTTCGAACACGCCGGCCGGGCCGTTCCAGAGGATGGTGCCGGCTTCGCGCAGGGCGTCGGCGTAGGTCTGCGCGGTCTGCGGGCCGACATCGAGAATCATCTCGTCATCGCGCACCTCATCGACGTTGCGGGTCACCGCCTCGGCCTTGTCGGAAAACTCGGTGGCCACGACCACATCGATGGGCAGGGGCACGTTGACCTTGTCCATGAGTGCTTTGGCCTGATCTACCAGGTCGGCTTCATACAGCGACTTGCCGACGTTATAGCCCGCGGCCGCGATGAAGGTATTGGCGATGCCGCCGCCCACGATCAGCTGATCACATTTCTCGGACAGCGCATTGAGCACGTCCAGCTTGGTCGAGACCTTGGAGCCGCCGACGATGGCGACCATCGGACGCTTAGGACTGGACAGGGCCTTTTCAAGGGCGTCCAGCTCCGAAGAGAGCAGCGGGCCGGCGCAGGCATCCGGTGCAAAGCGGGCCACACCATGGGTCGAGGCCTGGGCGCGGTGGGCGGTGCCGAAGGCATCCATCACGTAGATGTCGCAGAGGCTGGCGTATTTTTTCGCCAGTGTCTCGTCATCCTTTTTCTCGCCCTTGTTGAAGCGCACGTTTTCCAGCAGGACAACTTCTCCTTCCTGCACCTCAGGGTCCTGCTCCAGATAGTCGCGCTCCAGACGGACCGTCATGCCCAGCAGTTCGCCCAGGTGGTTGGCCACCGGGGCCAGTGACTCCTCATCATTGGGCTCCCCTTCAGTGGGGCGTCCCAGGTGACTCATCAGCATGATACGAGCGTTTTGTTCAAGCGCCGTGCGAATGGTGGGCAGGCTGGCACGAATGCGGGCATCCGAGGTGACCTTTCCATCCTTGATCGGCACGTTGAGGTCCTGACGAATCAGGACGCGCTGGCCGGCGAGGTTCAGCTCGGACATCTTGCGCACAGTCATGTCGCTACTCCCGTATTAATGATAAGTGGTCGTCATTGGGCGGTGGTCGTGGCTCTGCAGTGTTTCCAGGGCCGGTTGGAACATCTTTCAGCATAGCAGGGACACGGAAAGCGAAGACAGCCACGCCGGGCGCCATTATTGACTGTCGGAGTGCGGTCATGCGCATGAGACTTTCGTCTATAGGTCGGTGACAGCGCGCATCGCGGTCAAGTGGTCGGTGGCGTTGTCGTCTCACAATGGGAGCCAGTCATGGCGGCCCTGAGCAAGAGGTCGTCCATGACAGGCATGCAGTGCAGATCCCTTCATGCTTGAATACTACTGACAAAACATGACATGAACTGCAACGTATAGTTGCTTATGCTGTTCGAGCCTCGGTATTGGCCGGCGGCAATGCAAAATCTTTCGTAGAAAAGAGGATGAAGATAATGACAGATATCGCCAGGCTGCTGGGAGAGGAAGCGGATAGCCTGTTGAACCATACCTGTGCCGGTTTCAAGAAAGAGGACCTGCACCTGCCTGGTCCCGACTTCGTTAATCGGGTCATGATGGACAGCAGCCGCTCACCGCACGTACTGCGTAACATGCAGACAATCTTCAACCATGGTCGACTCGGCGGCACGGGCTACGTCAGCATGCTGCCGGTCGATCAGGGCATCGAGCACTCGGCAGGCGCTTCCTTTGCGCCCAATCCGCAGTATTTTGACCCGAAAAACATCGTTGAGCTGGCCATTGATGGCGGCTGCAACTGCGTGGCCTCCACGCTGGGTGTGCTGTCCTCCGTGGCGCGTCGCTATGCACACCGCATCCCGATGATGGTCAAGCTCAACCACAATGAGACGCTGACCTATCCGGCCATCTACGACCAGACGCTGTTTGCGCAGGTCGAGCAGGCCCATGACATGGGCTGTGTCGCGGTTGGTGCCACCATCTACTTCGGTTCGCCGGAAAGCCGTCGCCAGATTCAGGAAATCAGCGAAGCGTTCGAGCGGGCGCATGAGCTGGGCATGGTGACCGTACTGTGGTCCTACCTGCGTAACCCCGAGTTCAAGAAAAACGGCGTCGACTATCACGTCTCTTCTGACCTCACCAGTCAGGCCGTGCATCTGGCCGCGACCATCAATGCCGATATCGTCAAGCAGAAGCTGCCGGAGAACAACGGTGGCTATCGTGCGGTCGGCTTCGGTCATACCCATGACCGTATTTATGACGAGCTTGTCAGCGATAACCCGATCGACTGGGCGCGCTATCAGGTCGTCAACAGCTTCATGGGCCGTGCCGGACTGATCAACTCCGGTGGTGGCTCCAAGGGCCATTCCGACATGGGTGAAGCGGTCCGTACTGCCGTCATCAACAAGCGTGCCGGTGGCATGGGTCTGATTTCCGGCCGCAAGGCGTTCCAGAAGACGCGTGAAGAGGGCGTGGCCCTGCTGAATGCCATTCAGGATGTCTATCTCGACAAGGATGTCACCATCGCCTGATGGAGATGTTCTAACGTTCGAGACGCAAAAGGGCCCGGCAATTGCCGGGCCCTTTTTTGTTTTCAGCGGTTACTTCAGGACATGAAACGCCTGCGAAGTGCCGGACAGCGCAGGCCATCCGGCACCCTGACGGATTATGCCTTGAGCATCTGCTCTGCGCGCTCGACCACCTTCTCAACGGTAAAGCCGAAGTGCTTGAACAGATCACCCGCCTTGCCGGATTCGCCGTAGGTGGTCATGCCAAACACATGACCATCGAGACCGACGTACTTGTACCAGGTCGACGGAATGGCGGCTTCGATCGCCATGCGCTTGCGCACGGCATTGGGCAGTACGGACTCGCGATACGACTCGTCCTGCTCATCGAACTGGATAGTGCAGGGCATGGAGACCACACGAACCTTTTGGCCCTTGCCTTCGAGTTCCTTGGCAGCGTCCATCGCCAGACCCACTTCGGAGCCGGTGGCGATCAGGATCAGGTCCGGCTGGCCGCCTTCGGCGTCCTTGAGGACGTAGCCACCGCGGCGGATGTTCTTGAGCTGCTCGTCGTTGCGAGACTGGGCCGGCAGGTCCTGACGCGAGAAGATCAGCGCCGTGGGGCCGGTTTCACGCATCAGACCTTCCACCCAGGAGGCTGCGGTTTCGGTGGCGTCACAGGGGCGCCATGTGGCCAGACCCGGCAGGTTGCGTAGATCGGCCAGTTGCTCGACCGGCTGGTGCGTCGGGCCGTCCTCGCCCAGACCGATGGAGTCGTGGGTGAAGATGTGCAGGATGCGGGTGTGCGACAGGGCCGACATGCGTACAGCGTTGTGCATGTACTCCATGAACACCAGGAAGGTGGCGTCATAGGGGATGAAGCCGCCGTGGGTGGCGATGCCGTTGGCAATCGCGCCCATGCCGAACTCACGTACACCATAGTGCAGGTAGCTGCCGTTGAAGTTGTCCTTGCTGACGGCCTTGGCGCCTTTCCACAGGGTCAGGTTGGACGGTGCCAGGTCGGCACTGCCACCGAAGAGTTCAGGCAGCTCCGGCGCCAGCTCGTTGAGCACACCAAGGGATGCCTTGCGCGAGGCGGTGGTTTCGGATTTTTCCTGAGCACGCTTGATCAGGGCATCGCCGTCAAAGTTCTCCGGCAGCTTGCCGTCGTAGCGGCGCTGAAGTTCCCTGGCGAGTTCCGGATGGGCCTTTTCATAGGCGGCCATCTTCTGCTTGTACTCGTCTTCGAGCTGCTGGCCCTTGTCGCGGGCATCCCACGCCTTGTAGATATCGTCGGGAATTTCGAACGCGCCGTATTCCCAGCCCAGCTGCTTGCGTGCGGCTTCGACTTCTTCTTCGCCCAGCGCTGCACCGTGGCTTTCTTCCTTGCCCGCCTTGTTGGGCGAACCAAAGCCGATCACGGTCTTGCAGATGATCAGCGTCGGCTTGTCGGTGACTTCCTTGGCTTCACGGATGGCGGCGTCGATCTGCTCGGCATCGTGGCCGTCGACGTCACGGATGACGTTCCAGTGATAGGCCTCAAAGCGGGTAGCGGTATCGTCGGTGAACCAGCCTTCGACTTCGCCATCAATCGAGATGCCGTTGTCATCATAGAACACGACCAGATTGCCCAGACCCAGCGTGCCGGCCAGCGAGCAGGCCTCATGGCTGATGCCTTCCATCAGACAGCCGTCACCGGCGAAGACCCAGGTGCGGTGATTGATGATGTCGTGACCGTCACGATTGAACTGGGCGGCCAGTGTACGTTCAGCGACTGCCATGCCGACGGCGTTGGCCAGACCCTGACCCAGCGGCCCGGTGGTGGTCTCGATACCCTGGGTATAGCCGTGTTCCGGGTGTCCAGGGGTCTTTGAGCCCAGCTGACGGAAGTTCTTGAGTTCTTCCATCGGCAGGTCATAGCCGGTCAGGTGCAGCAGCGAATAGTGCAGCATCGAGCCGTGGCCGTTGGAGAGAATGAAGCGGTCGCGCTCAGCCCAGTCCGGGTTGGCCGGATTGTGTCTGAGGTGATCGTTCCAGAGCACTTCTGCGATGTCAGCCATGCCCATCGGCATGCCCGGGTGGCCGGAGTTGGCCTTTTGCACGGCATCCATCGAAAGTGCACGGATGGCATTGGCGAGGTGACGACGCGAGGTCATATCTTGGTGAACTCCTGCCTGATGGTGGTAGTGAAAGGGACATTGGTGCCATCGACCGAAATCAGGGCGGCATGCGGCCAGCGCCTGCATCGATGTCGCACATCTTTATTCGCCAAGAGTAGCTGCATGAAATGGTGATGTCGCCCCCCTGGTATCAAGAAGGGCGTGCTGAAATTGGTGAGTCAGACTCCAGGCATGGGCTAGCGGGACGCCTCATGAAGCGTCATGACCTCATCAAGAATCTCTCTGAAGGCGTGTGCGTCATGCACGAAACGGCCCAGAAACATGCCCTGAACGCTGCCATCCAGACGGGACAGCAGGCCCGGCCCTGCGCTGCCGCCATATATGACGCGCCCGCCGCCATGGCCGTCCAGCCAGGCCTGAAGCTTGATGCACACGGCGCTGATGTGCTCTCTCGGTGCCGGCTGGCTGGCGCCGATGGCCCAGTGGGGCTCGTAGGCCACGATCAGATCTGTTTCTCTGGGCCGTGGGACATCCGTCAGCGCACTCTCTACCTGACGGATGCACTCGCTGGCCGCAATGTCCGGGTCCCCTTCCTCCACCTCTCCCACGCACAGGACGGGAGAGAGCCCATTTGCGATCGCCTGCGCGGTCTTGGCAGCAATCAGCGTTTCATCCTCATGAAAATGACGCCGACGCTCGGCATGGCCGACCTCCACGCAGCGACAGCCCATCTCGGCGAGCATGGCGGCGCTGACCTCGCCGGTCCAGGCACCAGGCGGCTGGTCGGAAAGATTCTGCGCCCCGATGCGGATACCGGTGTCGCGCATGATCTCAAGCACCGGCGCCAGGGCTGGAAACGAGGGCATGACGAACAGCGTGGCATGCCCCTGCGTGACGGCGGGGTGCTGTCGGGCAATGTCGGCCACCTGACGACACCAGTCCAGCGTTTGCTGATAGCCAAAGTACATCTTGAGGCTGGTGCCGATGAGCAGGGGTGCGGCCATGTCTTTCTCCAGTGGTTGAATCGTGAGTGATCGCCTAGAGCACATCGACCACGGCGCGGATGATCATGGACAGCGAGACGGCGCCGGCATCCGGCGTCCCCTTGCTCTTTTCTGCCAGCGGGCGGGCACGACCGATCTTCGGCACCAGGTCGGCCGTCTCCTTCGCCGCCTGCTCGGCACGCTCGGCCCCGGCCTGCCAGGCCGTTTTCAGGTCGTCGCCGGCCTCGACACGCTCGGTCAACACCTCGCTAAAGGGAACCAGCACGTCGACCAGCGTCTTGTCGCCGACCTTTGCCTTGCCAAAGTGCATGATGTTGTCGCGTGCGTCCCGCACGCCCTGAGCAATGCGAGCAGCATCGGGCCTTTTCTCGTCGCCGATGGCCATGGCCAGTGAATGCAGCGCCGAGCCCCAGATCGCACCCGAGGTGCCGCCGGCCTTGTCAGCCCAGGCATCGCCTGCCATTCGCAGCAGTGAGCCGGCGCCGGCGCCGCGCTCTTTCACCTCGCGACCCTTTTCAAGGGCTGCCTTGCCGCCGCGGGCCATGCCGATGCCGTGATCGCCATCGCCGGCGACCGCATCGATGCGGCCGAATTCCTCTTCGTTTTCTTCAATCACCTGATAGGTGACTTCGAGTGCCGCCAGCACCTTTGCCGCGGCTTCCTTCGATTCTTCCGTGGCGTCAGGGATGGCGTCCGGGTCGGGAATATCGAGTTCTGCTGCATCGAGCTGCTCGACACTGACGACGCTGCCCTTGCGATAGGCCGGCGTGTCGCAGGGGGCTGCCCAGAACTTCTCAAGCTCGTCGTCGAGCCAGAACAGGGTCAGTGAAGCACCAGCCATGTCGAGACTGGTGACCAGTTCCCCCACTTCGGGCTCGACAATTTCAAGACCGGCGTCCTGCAGCAGCTGATTGACGCGGCGATAGACCACGAACAGCTCTTCGTACTTGACTGTGCCCAGACCGTTGAGCAGTACCGAGGCCCGTGCCCCTTTGGCGCTGTCCACGCCTTCAGGCAGCTCTTCGAGCAGCCGCTTGACCAGGATTTCGGCCAGCTCATCGGCGGTGGGGATGTCCTGCTCGCTGATGCCGGGCTCGCCGTGGATACCGAGACCGACGGCCATCTTGCCTTCCGGCACGTGAAAGAGCGCGTCATCGGCACCGGGCAGGGTGCAGCCATCAAAGGCCACGCCAAAGGAGCGGGTACGCAGGTTGGCCGCTTCCGCCACGCGGACCACGTCTTCAAGCGAGTAGCCGGCTTCGGCGGCGGCGGCGGCGATCTTGAACACGGTCAGGTCGCCGGCAATGCCGCGACGTTTCTGAATCTCTTCGAGACTGGCGCTGGAGACGTCATCGATGACCTTGACCATCTCGCATGGAATGCCTTCGCTGATCAGACGGTCGCGCGCCTGGCCGAAATGCAGCACGTCACCGGCATAGTTGCCATAGCTCAGCAGTACACCGGCGCCGTTGTTGGCGGCACGAGCGACCGAATAGATCTGCTGGGCCGAAGGTGAAGCAAACAGGTTACCCATGGCCGCCCCGTGTGCCAGTCCCTGGCCGACCAGGCCGCAAAAGGCGGGGTAGTGGCCCGAGCCGCCGCCGATCACGACCGCGACGGTGTTCGGTTCGCTTTTGGTGCTGCGGATGACGCCGCCGGGCACCTGGCGCACCTGGTGAGCGTGAGCCGCGACAAAGCCTTCGGTGGCTTCGTCAACAAAGGCAACGGGATCGTTGAAAAGGCGTGTCATGACGGGCGTACTCCTGATAAGGCGACAATGATCAGATATCGCGCAGCCTTGTGCTCAAGCAGCATTCGATACCTCTCTCCCCCTCGCGTGCGAGACGCACTCGAACAGGAAATCGTCAGAACGATAATATGATCCTGACATGTACATTTGTTAGAAACATTCAGGCCATATTAGCGCCGAGCACGATGTGTTCGCATGAGACTTTGGTTTTAATATCGCCTTTGGTCGGGGGTGTCACGGCGCATTTGTTCGTTGATGAGTGATATTGTCGGCTTTTGAGGGTGGTTTTTGGCGCGAATGGTATGAACCAGAATATTTTTCATATGAATATGTTTTGTTCATATGATCGGTGGGGCGTACCCTAGACGGGTGTCAACGCAGACGGTGACAATTCACCAGGAGAGATCATGACAGTAGAGACCAAAAGGCTTCGGGTTGCACTCGGATGTGATGAAGCCGCTTATGACATGAAGCAGGCCATGGTAGAGCACGTGCGTTCGCTGGGTCACGAGGTCGAGGACTTCGGTACCTACAATGCCGAACCGGTGCTCTATCCTGATATCGCCTTTGCCGCTGCTCACGCGGTCAAGGACGGCAAGGTCGATCGCGCCATTCTGATCTGTGGCACGGGGATTGGCGTGGCCATCTCGGCCAACAAGGTGCCGGGCATTCGTGCCGCACAGGCGCATGACACCTATTCCGCCGAGCGCGCACGCAAAAGCAATGATGCACAGGTGTTGACCATGGGTGCCCGTGTGATCGGCGTCGAGCTTGCCAAGAAGATTGCCGAGTCCTTTCTTGAGAGCGAGTTCAGCGGCGGTGGCTCGCAGGCCAAGGTCGATCGCATCAAGGCCTATGAGCAGGAACAGGGCGGCAAGGCGTGATCCCTGTCTGAAAAGGCAAGGGCGCTCGCGCCGAGCCGATGTGATGGGGCTGTACGATCAACGGACGTACAGCCCCTTTTTCAGGTGCTTATTTTGGATAACCCGCTGTGACATGGGCGGCACTTGCAGGTATCTTCCCGCCTTCATGACACCAACGCGCCATATCCGGAGACCCCATGAACGAGCGTGCCGACCCCGATATCGCGCTGATGACCGAGATTGCCAGCCGGTATTACATGCAGGGCGAAACCCAGGAAGCGATCGCCGGGCGCATGGGCATGTCACGCATCAAGGTCGGGCGCATGCTCAAGCGTGCTCAGGCCGAAGGCATCGTTGATGTACGGGTGCGTCACCACCCATCGGTGGCCGCTGAAATCGAGCAGGCGCTGATTCAGCGCTTTGGCATCCGTCGGGCACTGATTGCACTTGACTGCGCCGATGCCGAACAGCAGCGTCATGAAGTTTCGAGCCTGGTGGCAGATCATCTTTCGAGAACACTGCAGGATGGCACCATGGTAGCGGTCGGCATGGGGCGCAACGTCGGCACCGTGGCCGATAACGTCTTTACCCAGCATACCCGGCAGTGTTCCTTCATCTGCGCCATTGGTGGCTCGCTGCGTGCCGGGGAATACATGAATCCCGATCATATCTGTCGGCGTCTGGCGGCCAGATTCGGCGGCGAGAGCGAAACGCTTTATGCCCCGGCCATGGTGGCCAGTACCGAGCTTCGTGATGCCATGCTGGAAAATCCCACCGTACGTCAGACCCTGGATCGCGCCCGGCGGGCCGATATCGCCATGATTGGCGTGGGGGATCTGTCGGAAGACAGCAACATGGTGCGTATGGGCTGGTTCTCGCCGCAGGAAATTGCCGAGGCACGCCTGTCCGGCACGGTTGGCGACATGATGGGCTATGACTTCATTGATCTGAACGGTCGCGCCTCTACCACCCCCATGCAGGGCCGCGTCATCGGACTGACCATTGCGGATCTGGCGCGTATTCCCGAGGTCATTGCAATCGCCAGCGAAAGCACCAAGGCCGCCGGTATACTCGGCGCGCTGCGCACTGGCGTTATTGATGTGCTCGCCACCAGCGCTACCAATGCACATACCATTTTGCATCTGGATGAGGCCACCCGCGCCCGCGACGAGGAATAAATCCTCGTTCGTTTCTCGTTGATGCTCCTTTCCAGCGCCCGGTCCTGATGGCCGGCAGCCGTCAAATTCTGCCTTTTTCCCTTTCCCATCTCTATATCAATGATCTTTGAAGCCAGGCTACATGCCTGGCTTCTTTAGTCTTATCTGGCACCGAATTGCTCTAAAAATTCATCTTTTTCAAATGGTTGAGGCGTACTTCGAAAGTCTCATCGGATTCTTTGTTGACTGTTAACAATGAATCCGAATACTGCAGTAAAAGAGCCGGCCGGGGGCCTTCGATGATTCAGGGAGCTGCGGCCCGATCCTTTCAATCGTCAGGAGAAAGACCATGAAGAATTTCGTCGCGTCGAGGGTTCCGACAGCACGACAGGGGGGCAAGCGCGCTTTCAGAACGGCACTGGCGCTGAGTGTGGGGCTGGCGGCTGCGGCCATGGTCGGTGCTGTACAGGCACAGACGCTGGTACTGGGCCATGGAGCCGCGCCAGGTAACCCTCGCTCGTTGGCCGCCGATCGCATGGCCGAGCTGGCCTCGAAATATAGCGACGGTGATCTGGAACTTCGCATCCAGGGCTCTGAGCAGCTTGGGTCGGATGTGCAGATGCTACAGCAGACTCAAAGCGGGGCGATCGGGCTGACAGCCAATAGTCAGGGATCATTGGCTTCCATCGTCCCCAAGGCCAACGTTTTCGGGCTGCCTTTTTTGTTTGACTCCCCTCAGGCTGGCTGGCAGGTCGCAGATGGACCGATTGGTGATGAAGTGGCCGAGCAGGCCGAACAGCGTGGCCTGAAAGTGCTTGCGTGGTGGGACAACGGTCTGCGCCAGTTCACCAATAACGTGCGTCCGATCGAGTCACCGCAGGATCTCAAGGGGCTCAAGATGCGTACCTCTCAGGACGCGGTGACTATCGACACTCTGCGTACTCTGGGCGCCAACCCGACTCCGATGGCCTTTGGTGAGCTCTATGTGGCGCTCAAGCAGGGCACGGTGGATGGTCAGGAAAATCCGGTGGTCAACATCATGTCCTCGCACCTTGAAGAGGTGCAAAAGTATCTGTCGCTGTCCGACTATCGCTATGAAACCACCCCGATCGTGATCGGCATGCCGACCTGGCAGCGCCTTTCTGAAAAGGATCAAAAGGCACTTGAACGTGCGGCGCATGAAGCCGGCGATTTTCAGCGTCAGACGCTGATTGATCAGACCGACGAGCTGCTTGAAAAACTGCGTGATAACGGCGCCATGCAGATCAATAAAGTGGATGCCGCGGCCTTCCGCGAAGCCACAAAACCGGTTTATGACATCTGGCAGGACAAGCTGGGCGATATTGTCGAGCGTACCCGCCAGGCTGCCGAAGAGGCTAATCAGGCCACTACCGGTGAGGCGTCCGCATCCTGGTGCTCAAACCGGGGCCGGTAGATACCGGTCCCGGTACAGAATTGGTGTTTTGCAGGGGCGACGCCGAGGCCTGATGTGATGGAGACGATAATGAGCCAGGGGCATGACGCAATGAAGGCAGATAATCCCATCTCGACACCACCGCTTCTACGATGGCTGAACCGAGGTCGTGAGCTGTTTTATGTTATTGGCAGCGCAGTGGTGGTGGTGACTACGGCAGTGATCGGGATCACCCTGATGTCAGGAGTCATCGTGCGCTATTTCCTGGCCGGCTCGCTGGCCTGGGGCAACGAGTTGCCGGTGATTCTGTTTCCGTGGCTGATCATGGGCGGCGTGGTCATGGCAGCGGCGCGTCATCAGCACCTGGGCGTGGATTTTTTTGCACGCAAGCTGTCACCGAAGGGGGCCCGGGCGCTGATGGTCGTGGTGCAGCTCATGGTGGCGGCCCTGATGGCGATGCTGGTCCAGCAGTCATTCGTTTTGATGCAGTTCATGCAGTATCAGACCACGCCGGTGCTGGGCTGGTCCGCGACATGGGCCTTTTATAGCCTGCCGCTGGGCGCCGCCGGAGTGATGCTGCTGGCCGTTATCGACCTGATCGGGCTGGCCAGCGGTGCCGAGCCCGCCATCCAGGAGGAGCCTCTCCCATGACCGTGATTGCGCTACCGCTGTTTCTGCTGCTGCTGGTCATGGCGCTGCCGGTCGGCTATGCGCTGCTGGGCGCCAGCAGCATCGGCATCGTCCTGAGCGGCAGCTATCCGCTGTCGATCGTCGCGCAGCGCTTCTTCGATGCCACACAAAGCTCGCTGCTGCTGGCGATTCCGTTTTTCATTCTGGCCGGTGAACTGCTGATTGCCGGTACCCTGGGGCAGCGCATCATCCACTTTGCCGGCATTCTGGTTGGCCGGGTGCGCGGGGCGCTGGGGCAGGTCAGTGTGGTGACCTCGATGCTGTTTGCCGGCGTGTCCGGCTCGGCAGTGGCGGATGCCTCGGCGCTGGGGTCGGTGCTGATTCCGTGGCAGAAGCGGGAAGGCTATCCGGCCCCCTTTGCAGCGGCGGTCAATTCGGCCAGTTCGGTCATCGGTGTCATCATTCCGCCCTCGATCCCGCTGATCATTTATTCAAGCGTGTCGCAGGTGTCGGTCGGCGCACTCTTTCTGGCCGGCATCGTGCCAGGCTTTATTTTCGGCGCGGCAAGTCTGGCGGCGGTCTATCTGATTGCCCGGCGCGGCAACTTCCCGCGCAGTGATCAGCCCTTCGCATTCGGCCCTGTGGTGCGCGGCTTTATCGCTTCACTGCCAGCGCTGTTGATGCCGGTGATCATACTGGGCGCGCTGATCGGCGGCATCGCCACACCGACCGAAATCAGCGTGGTGGCGGTGTTCTACGCGCTGATCGTGCGGCTGTGCTATCGCGATTTGACCCCGCGCGGGCTGCTCGGCTCGATACTGAGCGCCGGCCAGGCCACAGGCGCAGTACTGCTTTTGATCATGGCCTCCTCGGTGCTTGGCTGGATCATGACCGTGGATCAGCTGCCTTCGCGACTGGTGGACTTCATCAATGCGCTGGGTCTGACCGATGTGCTGGTAGTGCTGTTCATGAACCTGCTGATGCTGGTGGACGGGGCCGTGATCGACATGACACCTGCCATCCTGCTGCTGGCACCGATCATGATTCCGCTGGCCGAGTCGATCGACATGAGCCTGATCCAGCTGGGCATCATGATGGTGCTGAATCTGGCGATTGGCCTGTTTACGCCGCCGGTAGGCACGACGCTGTTCATTTCATCCTCCATTGCCGGCGTGCGGATCGAGCAGACCGCGCGGGCGCTGGTGCCGTTTTACATCTTCGCGCTGCTGGTATTGATGCTGGTGAGCTACGTGCCGGCGATTTTCCCGGCCGGTTAGAACAGGATGCGACGCCCTGTTCAGAGGTCGCATCAAAATTTGCCTGTTTTCGATGTTAACAGTCAACAATGGAGTGTTTTGATGAGTGTTGAACTGCCTGATGCCGAGCGGATGCGTGCTGTTGGCATGTCGGTTAGTACCGCAGCCTGGGATGGCTACGACTGGCCCGATATTTTTTCCTCGATGGCGCGGCTCAATATCACCGACGTCGAGCTGGCCTTTATCAAGGGCTACGTCAACGAATTTACCGATGCCGATCTCAATGCCGAACTGGCAAAGAGACTATGCGAACTGATGGCGCAGTACGGCCAGCGCTGCACGGTGCTGTCAGCCCATATCGATCTCGGTGAGCCGGGTGCGGCAGAGAGCATGGCAGTGCGTATCCGTTTTGCCGCCGCGCTGGGGGCGCGTTATCTGATTTCCAATGCGTCAAGCCTTGCCGGGCGTGAGTATTTCGAGCAGGGGCTCGATCACATGATGGCGGCGGCTCGAGAGGCGGGCGTCAAGCTGCTTTTCGAAAATCCGGGCGATGGCAGTGACAACGTGATCAATCAGGCCAGCGAGCTGGCAACGCTCACGGAACGCCTCGATGCCTCGGTCACCGGCATTAATTATGACCCCGGCAATTTGATCTCGCATCGCCCGGCGCTGTCGCCGGTTGATGATGCGCTCAAGGCCATCCCGCAGAGTGACCATTTACATCTCAAGGCGGTGAGCCGCAAGCAGGATGGCTATCACTTCGGCGCGCTGGGTACCGGTGATATCGACTACGCCCCTATTGTTGAGGCGCTGGCGGCGCGTCGTTTGCCTTTCAGCCTTGAATTGCCCTTCCGGTTGCGTCGTGACGAACACGCGCAGCCCAACAAACTGGCCGAGCCACTACCGCTTGAAGAGATCGAGCGAGGCGTGGCGGCGTCCCTGTACTGGATGGCACAGAACCACCCGGCCCTGTAATCACCTGTAGTTATTCACTTGAACCCTGTTCGGGAGTACACCATGAAAGGATTGTTGGAAAATAAGGTCTGCATCATCACTGGCGGTGCCGGTCCTCGCGGTATCGGCAAGGCGGCGGCGCGACTTTTTCACGAGCACGGTGCCATCGTGGTCATCGCTGATCTGGATTTGGACAAGAGTCGTGAAGCGGCGGCGGATGTCAGCAGCGAGCGCACCATGGGCGTGGTCTGTGACGTCACCGACAAGGCTTCCTGCGAGGCGGCCGCAAAAGCTGTTGCCGATCAGTATGGCCATATCGATGTGCTGATCAACAATGCCGGGATCACCCAGCCGCTGAAAACCATGGAGATCACGCCAGAGAATTACGAGCAGGTCACCGATGTCAGCCTTCGCGGCATGCTGTACATGTCTCAGGCCGTACTGCCTTACATGGTGGAGCAGAAGGGCGGTGCGATCGTGAACACCTCGTCGGTCTCGGCCCAGCGTGGTGGCGGTATCTTTGGCGGGCCGCATTACAGTGCCGCCAAGGCGGGCATGCTGGGACTTTCCAAGGCCATGGCGCGTGAATTCGGCGCGCACAATATCCGCGTCAACTCGGTCACCCCCGGGCTGATTCAGACCGACATCACCGGTGGCAAGCTGACCGATGAGATGAAAACGCAGATACTGACCGGGATTCCGCTCAACCGCCTGGGCGATGCCGACGATGTGGCAAGAGGGTTTTTGTTCCTCGCCTCCGAGCTTTCTTCCTATACCACAGGGGCGGCACTGGACATCAACGGCGGCATGCATATGTACTGACACCTCAGGTGTCTCATCAATGACAGGGCGCCCCACGATGGGGCGCCGATCAATCAGCCTGCGCTCTGTGCTTCCATGGCGCGCATCAGGCGCTGAGCTGCTTCATCCATGTGCTCAAAGAGCACCCGTTCAATATGTGTCGGGTCGCGTTGGGCAATCACATTCAGCAGATGGTCGTGACGATCTGCCGACATATTGTGCAGCGCTCGCTCGAGACCGGCATGCATGACCGTGATTCGAATCGGCCCTTCCAGCGCCAGCCAGCTCGACAGTAACACCGGATTGTCACTCAGTTCGCAAAGGGTACGGTGAAAGGTCAGATCAGCCTCGATCTGTTCACCAAGATCGTTTTGCACCTCATGCAGACGCTGAAGGCATCCGCGCAGGATTTCCAGTCGCGCGGCAAAATCGTCATGAAGACAGAGGCTGCGTGCCGCCAGTACCTCAAGGGCTGCACGGACCTGATAAAGATGACCGATTTCTCCTTCATTGATCTCTCTTACCCGCAGCTGACCGCGCGGGCCTGCGACCAGTAGACCTTCCTGTTCCAGTCGGCGCATTGCTTCGCGTAGCGTGCCACGGCTGACGCCAAAGGCCGAAGATAGGTCGGTTTCCACCATATGATGGCCAGCAGGCAGCTGTCCGGAGGTAATGGCAGAGCGCAGGCCATCCAGACACTGATCGCGAAGGGTGGTGCGCTGAAGGCTTCTAATGCTCATGAACGGTTCCTGTAGAAACGGCAATGCAGCAATCAGGATACCTTTTTTGGCTATTGTAAACTGTCAACAAAGACATGCTGATGCTGTACTGATGTTCTTGAGCTGCAGAAATGTTCGCATTATCAGCGCCTTTTATAGCCAGGAACTTTAGTCGCAAGCCTTCCTGAACGATGCGTTTATTGCCTTTTATTTCAGCCTGTTAAAAACGTTAAGCACAAAGTCTTAGGGGTTGAGCCCGGTCCAGGGATTGCAGTCAACAGGCGCTGTGGCGTTAATACATTTGAACGAAGGCAGGTCAAATGATTCGGCATGGGCACCCTCCATTCAGTGTCCCTTGAACCCTGAAGTCCTGACAACCACCTGCCTCTGCAGCGGAGACCGGTTTGATATGACAGCAGAAGCCAGTACGCATGCCCGCCCTCGCGCTCGCAAAAAACGTGGCCGTGCCATCGCGGCTGTGGTGGTGGTCATGGTGGCCATCGCCATTGGCTGGGACACGCATGTGGTTGAGCAGGGGGCGGAGTCTGATGCCCAAAGCGGACAGTTCTCGGCTGAACGCTACGGACAGGAACAGTTCCCGGAGATTCGCCAGAGCGTGGAGTCCCGTGCGGTGGATGCGCCGGAGCTGGCCCGGGCACTGGCTGATAATGCCAGCGCTGCCGGTGAGCGCTATGGCGTCGCCGGTGGGATCGGCCCGATCTTTCCGGTGAGTTTCACCGGTACTGTGGGTGAGGGCAAGTCCGGTATCTATACGATCGACATTCCCGATATGCCCGAAGGCACGCGCGTCAGGGTGCAGACCGGTCCGGCCATCAATGGCACCGCGCTGCGGGATGCGACCGGCGATATCAGCTTTGGTCAGTTCACCAATCAGATCGAATACCAGAACGCCGGTGCAGCCATCAATAATGCCATGAAGGCCGAGGTGCTCGAGGGTGTGGATACGGCCAGCCTGAGTGGCAAAACCGTTGAAGTGACCGGCGTTTTTCAGATGATCAATCCCAGGAACTGGCTGATTACACCGGTGGCCCTTGAAGTGCAGGGCGAATGATGACGGGAGTGCGTCATGAGCAGTGAAGAGAGCGTCATGGAAAGGCCGGCATCGGCTGACACCACCGGCGAGGTCGTACTGTCAGCACGCAACGTGGCCAAATCCTTTGGCAGCGTACAGGCCCTCAAGAGCGTCAACTTTGATATTCGCCGTGGGCAGGTGACCACGCTTTTCGGGGAGAACGGCGCGGGCAAGTCGACGCTGATGAAGATCCTTTCGGGCGTGATTCAGCCAAGTGCCGGCGAGATTGTGCTGGAAGGTACACCGGTCAGCTTTGGATCGACCGTGGATGCCCAGCGGCACGGTATTTCGATTATCCACCAGGAGTTGAGCCTGGCGCCCAACATGAATGTGCGCGACAACATTTTCATGGGGCGCGAGCTGGGCGGGCCCGGGGGCGTGGACTACGCCCTCGAGGCGCGTGAAACCGAGCGGTTGATGGCCGAGCTCGATGAGCCCATCGATCCACTGACTCTGGTGGAGGATCTTCGTCTCGGCCAGCAGCAGATTGTCGAGATCGCCCGGGCCCTGTCGGTGGATTCGCGCATCCTGATCATGGATGAGCCGACCTCGGCGCTGTCGGCCTCCGAAGTCGAGGTGCTGTTTCGGGTCATCGCAGACCTGAAAAGCCGCGGGGTATCAATCGTCTATATCTCGCACCATCTGGAAGAGGCGCTGACCATTACCGATCACGCCGTGGTGCTGCGCGATGGGGCCATGACGGCCTATGCCGAACGCAGCGAGATCGATCTCGAGTGGATCGTGCGTCATATGGTGGGCGACAACTTTGATCTGGGCTCGCCGCCGACCGGTCACACGATGGGTGAGGTGGCACTGTCACTGGAGAACATCAGTGTGGCGGATGTGGCGGTGCCGGAGCGTTCGGTGGTGGATCGGCTATCGCTGTCGGTTCGCGCCGGCGAAATCGTCTGTATCTACGGCCTGATGGGGGCTGGGCGCACCGAGCTTCTGGAGTGTGCCGCCGGGCGCGTGACGGCCAGTGATGGCCGGGTCATGCTGGAGGGTGAGGACATTTCCGGCCTGAGCATCGCCGAGCGTATCGAGCGCGGACTGGTGCTGGTTCCCGAAGACCGCCAGCGTGATGGCCTAGTACAGACCATGGCAGTGGGTGAAAACCTGTCGCTGGCCAGTATCGGCGCGTTCACGCGTGGTCTTTTGACCTCGCGCGGTCGCGAGCAGGCCGTCATCGAAGAATCGATTCGCAATGTGCATATCAAGACCGACGGTGGTGCGGCCGGTATCGGCTCGCTCTCCGGCGGCAATCAGCAGAAGGTGGTTATCGGCAAGATGCTGGCGACCCATCCTCGCGTGGTGCTGCTGGACGAGCCCAGCCGTGGTATCGACATTGGTGCCAAGGCCGAGGTGTTTCGGCTTCTGGCCGAGGGGGCGTCAAAGGGGCTGGCGGTCATCTACTCGACCTCGGAAGTGGGGGAGTGTCTGAGTGTGGCGCACCGGATCGTGGTGATGAGTCGTGGGCGCATCAGTGCCGAGTTCGGGGCCGATGTGACCCGCGAAGAGATCATGGCCGCCTCCGGGGAATAATCCGAAGGCTGAAATACGTGTATATCAGGGATCACTACCATGTCCGATGTTCAACAGGGTGCCTCATCTGCTACCGATTCCTCTGCTCGCTCGGCGTCGGGCCGCAGCGGTGGGTTCGATCTGGGGCGCATTCTTCTTGAAGGGCGAGCCTTTTTTGCCCTGATCGCCATCATCATCATCTTTTCGATCCTGTCACCGGTCTATTTCTCGACCAACAACTTCCTGACCATGTCGTCCCACGTGGCCATTTTCGGGCTGCTCTCGATCGGCATGCTGCTGGTCATTCTGACCGGCGGCATCGATCTTTCGGTCGGCTCGACCATGGGGCTTTGCGGGGTAATCGCAGGCTTCATGATGCAGGGCGTCTCGCTGGATATCTTTGGCGTGACGCTCTATCCGCCAGTCTGGGCCGTGGTGGTGCTGACCTGTGTGGCCGGCGCGTTTGTGGGCATGATCAATGGGGTGCTGGTGGCGGTCTTTCGGGTCCCGGCCTTTGTGGCAACGCTTGGCACACTCTATGTGGCGCGCGGCGCGGCCCTTTTGATGACCGATGGCCTGACCTACAACAATCTGGGTGGCAACCCGGAGTTTGGTAATACGGGCTTTGACTGGCTGGGCTTCAACCGGCTGTTCGGCGTACCGGTAGGCGTGTTGATCTTCGCTGCGGTGGCGATTGCCTGCATGTTTGCGCTCAATCGCACGCCCTTTGGGCGCTGGGTCTATGCCACCGGCGGCAACGCGCGCGCTGCGGAGCTTTCCGGGGTGCCGGTCAAGCGGGTTCAGGTGTGGGTGTATGTGCTCTCCGGCGTATGTGCCGCCATTGCAGGCCTGGTGCTCTCTTCGCAGCTGACGTCAGCCGGGCCGACAGCCGGTACCACCTATGAGCTGACCGCCATTGCTGGCGTGGTCATCGGTGGGGCGGCGCTGACCGGCGGGCGTGGCAACGTGCGTGGCACGCTGCTCGGGGCGTTTGTCATCGGGTTTCTCTCCGACGGTCTGGTCATTATCGGGGTCTCTTCCTATTGGCAGACCGTGTTCATGGGGGCCGTCATCGTACTGGCCGTGCTTTTGAACAGTATCCAGTACAAGCCGCGCAAAAAGCGCGCAGGCGGTGTTGACGCGCCACAAAAGACTTCAGCGTCATCCGGGGCAGCATAAATCCGCTCGGGCGACATCGAAACGCCGGTTCGCCGGCACTCCAACCGTCAAGGCAAGGGGAAACATCATGTTGAGAAAGGGAAAGCATCTTTTGATGGCGGGTCTGGCCGTCGGCGCCATGGTGCTCGGTGGCAGTGCGCTGGCGCAGGATCAGCAAAAGGGATTGATCTCGATCATCGTCAATGACACTTCCAACCCATACTGGTTTACGGAGGGCCAGATTGCCCGCGAAACGGCTGAAGAGATGGGCTACAGCGCCAATGTCAGCGCCCACAAGGGCGACACCAACGCTGAAAGCCGTCAGGTGGATACCGCGATCACCAACCAGGCGAAAGCCATCATTCTTGATCCGGCCAACGCGGATGGTTCGATCGGGGCCGTGAAGAAGGCGGTCAATGCCGGTATTCCGGTCTTTATCGTCAATGCCGAGATCAACCAGCAGGGGCTGGCGAAGGCACAGCTCGTGTCCAACAATGCCCAGGGTGCGGCACTGGGGGCGCAGCAGTGGGTCGAGGCCGTGGGTGACAGCGCTCGCTATGTCGAACTCAAGGGGGCGCCTTCTGACAACAATGCTGCCACGCGTTCCAACGGCTATCAGACCGTCTTGACGCAGTATCCGGATCTTGAGCTGGTCGCATCCGACGTGGCCAACTGGGACCGTACCCAGGGCTACAACAAGACCCAGAGCATGCTGCAGGCCAACCCTGACATTCAGGGCGTGATCAGCGGTAACGATGAAATGGCACTCGGCGCCATTGCCGCCCTGCGTGAATCGGGCAAGCTCAAGGATGTCGTGGTCGGCGGTTTTGACGGCTCACCGGATGCGGTACAGGCGGTCAAGGATGGCGACATGGCCTACACCGTGCTTCAGCCTGTCGCCGTGTTCTCCAAGCGTGCCGTGGAGCTGGCTGATCAGTTCATCCGTACTGGTGAAACCGGTCTGAATGGTGAAAAGCAGCTCTTTGACTGCCTGCTGATCACGCCGGACAACGTCGATCAGGTGACTTCTCCGTTCGTGCTGGAGCAGTAAACGCGACGCTTGCGTATGCGCCACCCCACGAAGCCGCCTTTCATGGCGGCTTCTTTTATCGGGGTACAACCCGCTTCAGGAATATGACTCGGCGGAGTTGTTCAAATGTTCGGTAATTGATCATTAATGGTGCCTGTTTCGTCATTCGTGACGTCTCCGGAGATGCTCGGAACAGGGTTTTTAAAAATCATTAAAATCAAGGAATTAAGTTTTCATTGCGCTAAAGTATAAGGTTTCATTGCCCGCCATTGATTGACCGAGCCGGGTCTGTGGCGTTATTTCATTTGTCCAAGGCAGGAACAAATGATGTTTGCAGCCCCCGATGAGGTGACCATGTCTGACACACTGACGCAGAACAACGTTTCCCAGCACGAGATTCCCAAAACCATGCACGCCGTGGTGGCCTACGGCCCCGGTGACTATCGCTATGAAGAGGTGCCGGTGCCCGAGCTCGACAATGACCGCGAAATTCTGGTCAAGGTCGAGGGTTGCGGTATTTGTGCCGGTGATATCAAGTCCTTTGATGGGGCGCCCAGTTTCTGGGGTGACGAGTATCAGCCGGCCTATATCAAGGCGCCGATGATCCCCGGGCACGAGTTTATCGGTCGGGTGGTGAAGGTTGGCGATGCCGTGACCGACTACAAGCCCGGTGATCGCGTCATCTCCGAGCAGATCGTGCCCTGCTGGGACTGCCGTTTCTGTGGTCGTGGTCAGTACTGGATGTGTGAAAAACACGATCTCTACGGCTTCCAGAACAACGTGAACGGCGGCATGGCCGAGTACATGAAGTTCACGAAAGAAGCGATCAACTATCACGTGCCCGAAGAGCTGCCGCTGGAAAAGGCCATTCTGATCGAGCCGTATGCCTGTTCGCTGCACGCCGTTCAGCGCGCGAAGATCGAACTGGGGGATGTGGTGGTACTCTCCGGGGCCGGGACGCTGGGCCTTGGCATGGTCGGGGCCGCCAAGAAGGCCGGGGCCGAAAAACTGATCGTGCTCGATCTCTTTGATGAGCGCCTTGAACTGGCCAAAAAATTTGGCGCTGACATGGTGCTCAATCCCAAAAACGATGACGTGGTGTCGATCATCAAGGAGATGACCGGCGGATACGGCTGTGATGTTTACATCGAGGCGACCGGCCACCCGAAATCGGTCGAGCAGGGCCTGTCGATGATTCGAAAACTGGGCCGTTTTGTCGAGTTCAGCGTGTTCAAGGACCCGGTCAGCGTCGACTGGAGCATCATCTCCGATCGCAAGGAACTCGATGTACTGGGCTCGCATCTGGGGCCGTACTGCTATCCGCTGGTGATCAATGGCATCAGCAATGGTGATTTTCCCACCGAGGGTGTGGTGACCCACAAGCTGCCGCTGGAGAAGTTCGAGGAAGGCTTTGAGCTCATGACCAGCGGGGCAAAGTCACTGAAGATTGTGCTGATCCCTTAAGGTTTGATCTGAAACCAGAGGTTGACTCGAAACAGCGCGACCACTCGGCCGCGCTGTTTTTTATGCCCGTGTTTCAGGCCGGAATTCATACCGTCCACGGACATTGTGATGTCCATCAGTGTGATCGCAGGTGGCGGTCAGACCTGTTGAGTCAGCTGCCGATGGCAGGCCGAGTACCTGCCATCATCAATCGTTCAGACCATCTCGACCCAGTCCGGAGACTGGGCGACTTTCACACGATCGATCAATTCAAGCCTGCCTTGAACAAGACGGTAGGCCGCCACGTGTTGAGACTGCTGGCCGGCTGCCAGCATCAGCTGTCCGGTGGCATCCAGCGCAAAGCCTCTGGGTTGCGCTTCGACTTCGAAGGCACCGATGCGTGTGAGCTCGCCGCTGTCGGCATCGACCTCGAAGGAGGTCACCAGCGAACTGCTGCGCTCGGAGGCGTACAGATAGCGACCTTTTGCGTCGAGATGAATATCTGCCGCCCAGAAGGTATCGGCCTCGCCCTTGTCGATCACGACCCGCTGCCGCCTGTTCAGGCCTTTCGTGCGGCTGTCGTAGTCAAACAGCGTGATGGAGCCGTCCAGCTCGCCAAGCAGATACACTCGCGTGCCCTCGGCGTTAAAAATCAGGTGTCGGGGGCCGGTACCCTCGGGAAGGGTGGTCTCGATCGTGTCGGAAAACGGTGGCTGTGCGTCGAGGGCCGAGCAGTAGAGCCGGTCGCCGCCAAGGCTTGTGAACAGCACATTGCGCTCCTGCGGGTCGGGCACAATGCAATGGGCGTTGGGTTCGGTGGTCCAGCGTCCCTGCTCGCGCTCGACGCCGCCGTCCTCTGCCATGTCGTAGGCGGCTACCAGATGGTGGTGATAGGACGCTGAAAAGAGGCGACCATCCCGCGCTGGGCAGGCCAGATAGGCGACGCTTTCATGAATGGGAAAGGTCGATACCGGCGCAAGCTGATGGCTCTGGGCATCAATGGCGAAGGTGAAAATGCCCATGGGGGTGCCCCGGCCGGCAGCATGGAGATAGCGCCGGTCCGGACTCAGGCACAGTGGCAGGGAGCCGCCGGCCTTTTCAAGGTCGGGAAGGGGGACGCGCTGAACCAGTTCGAGATGGTCGTTGGCAAAGCGCACCAGACAGACCTCGCCGGCGCCGCCGCAGCCGATATAGGCCATTAGGGATTGCGGTGATGACATGTGCCCATCCTGGGATTGAAGGTGAAGGGACAAGAATTACAGCCGTGCCTTCTTTAATCCAGTGTCTGATGGTATAGCGCACGCTTCATCGAGATGTCATCAACCCGCGGCGGGCATTTCGGCCGGGCCGACGTGATGGCGTGCGCGCTCGTCATGAACGTCCTGCGTGATGACCATGAAGACATTGCACGGGTGCGGGTTAGGCACTTTGCTTTTACCGGGTGTAAACTTTTTGTCCTGTGCCGATAGTATCGGTATCCACATTCATGACAGGACGTCTGCGCCATGCAGCACGGCCTGGCCTTCCATATTTTGCTCAAAAATGAGCGACAAAAGGATCCAGAGTCTTCATGAGCGAATACTCCCTCTTTACCTCCGAATCCGTATCTGAAGGACATCCTGACAAGATTGCCGATCAAATTTCCGATGCGGTGCTCGATGCCCTGATCGCCCGGGACAAGCAGGCGCGTGTGGCATGCGAGACGCTGGTCAAGACGGGAGTCGCGATCGTGGCCGGCGAGATCACCACCAGTGCGTGGGTGGATCTGGAAGATCTGGTGCGTCGCGTGATTTCCGATATTGGCTATACCTCCTCTGAAGTCGGCTTTGATGGCGCCACCTGCGGTGTGCTCAATCTGATCGGCAAGCAGAGCATCGATATTGCCCAAGGCGTTGACCGCTCCAGACCCGAAGATCAGGGCGCGGGCGATCAGGGCCTGATGTTTGGCTATGCCACCAACGAGACGCCGTCCTACATGCCGGCGCCGATCCACTTTTCGCATCGCCTGGTCGAGCGTCAGTCCGAGCTGCGTAAAAACGGCACGCTCGCCTGGCTGCGCCCGGATGCCAAGAGTCAGGTGACCTTTCGCTACGGTGAGGATGGCAAGCCGGTCGCGGTGGACGCTGTCGTCCTGTCGACCCAGCACGATGAGAGCATTTCTCAGGAGGAGCTGCGTCACGCGGTCGAGGAGCTGATCATTCGTGATGTGCTGCCCGAAGAGTGGATCACCGAGTCGACACGGTTTCATATCAACCCGACCGGCAAGTTCGTGATCGGCGGGCCGGTCGGTGACTGCGGCCTGACCGGACGCAAGATCATTGTCGATACCTATGGCGGCATGGCCCGTCATGGCGGGGGCGCCTTCTCCGGCAAGGACCCTTCCAAGGTAGACCGCAGTGCGGCCTATGCCGGGCGCTATGTGGCCAAGAACGTGGTGGCCTCCGGTATCGCCGATAAATGCGAGATCCAGGTCTCCTATGCCATTGGCGTGGCCGAGCCGACGTCGGTGGCCATCAATACGTTTGGTACCGGCAGGATCAGCGATGACAAGATCGTCGATCTGGTGCGTGAGCATTTCGATCTGCGCCCCTACGCCATTACGCGCATGCTGGATCTGCTCCACCCGATGTATCAGCTTACCGCGTCCTATGGGCACTTCGGTCGTGATCCCTTCGAGCACACCTATACCTGGAAGGACACGCGAGGCGAGATGCAAAGCGAAACCTTCACCGCCTTCCCCTGGGAAAAAACCGACCGGGCAGAAGCGCTTCGAGACGCCGCCGGGCTGTAAATCCTGATCGATGGGCCGCGAACTTTCCGGTCCACTCCACAAAAGCCCACCAATGCGTGGGCTTTTTTGTGAGGGATGTTTGGCTATGCTCAAGGGCGTCTGCCTGTTTCGAGCAGACCGATTCTTCAATCGAGTCCCTTTTTCATGCTGAACATTGCTGCACTGTTTATTACCGTGACCGCGCTCTTTTCGTGGTTCAACTACCGCTTTATCCGTCTGCCGGCCACCATCGGTGTGATGGTGATCGCCCTTGTAATGTCCCTGGCCTTGATCGCGCTGGATCATCTGGGCTTTACCCTGGTTACGGATCTGACCGAGCAGTGGCTTGGCAGCATCAACTTCAATGCCCTGTTGATGGACGGCATGCTGTCCTTTCTGCTGTTTGCAGGCGCCCTGCATGTGGATATCAACAAGCTCAAGCGATATCGCTATTCGATCGGCTTTCTGGCCTCGGTCGGCGTGGTGGTATCAACGCTCGCGATCGGCAGTGCCGCCTGGTGGCTGTTTGCCACTTTCAGCATCCATGTACCGTATCTTTATTGTCTGGTCTTTGGTGCGCTGATTTCGCCGACCGACCCGATTGCCGTGCTGGGGATCATGCAAAACGCCGGGGCGCCGGAGGACATGGAGACCAAGATCGTGGGCGAGTCGTTGTTCAACGATGGGGTAGCCGTGGTGGTCTTTACCCTGTTGGCGGCAGCGGCCACATCGGGTGCGCAGCTGACCGCCACCCACTCACTGATCCTGTTTGCCGAGGAGGCAGGTGGTGGTCTGCTGCTGGGATTTGTCATGGGCTATATCGCCTATCAGATGATGAAAAGCATCGATCAGTATCAGGTTGAGGTGCTCATCAGTCTGGCGCTGGTGCTGGGTGGCTATGCTCTGGCCACCTGGATTGAGGTCTCCGGGCCGATCGCGATGGTGATTGCCGGACTGTTTATCGGCAATCGCGGTCGCGAACATGCCATGTCGGACAATACCCGCCGCTATGTAGACGGTTTCTGGGAACTGATTGACGAAATTCTCAATGCCGTGCTGTTTGTCCTGATCGGACTGGAGCTTTTGCTGATTCCCTTTGAATGGGGCTATCTGATGGTGGCCGCGCCGCTGGTCGTGATCATTCTGGCGGTGCGTCTGACGACCATCGGACTGCCGCTGATGGCGATGCGTCACTGGGTCGACTATCGGCGGGGTACGACCCGGGTGCTGACCTGGGGCGGGCTGCGTGGCGGCATTTCGGTGGCACTGGCGCTGGGGCTTCCGGACAGTGACTACCGCGAGCCGATCGTGATGATCACCTACATTATCGTGCTGTTTTCCATTCTGGTGCAGGGATTGACCATCGGTAAGCTGGTCGCTCATGTGGTGCCTGGAGGCGACAGGTCATCCGACACCACGAAACACCACTGATCTCAGGCCTCTTGTTTCACGCCTGTGTGCCGATAACATGAGCGAGTCTGGCGGCTTTTGCGTTCAGTGTTGACCATTCAAGGCGCCAGCCCGCTATAATTTGCACCAGATTTTTTGCCTCACCCTGTTGTGAGGTGCCATGTCCACTCGAGGGGCGCTGCAGCAGGAGGAGGATTTCTGCGAGGCTCGAGCTGGATACCCCGGATTCAACGGCGCCCGCTATCTGCCAGGAGTATTATTTCATGGCTACTGCCGAAAACGCCGTTCATCAGGATTACAGGGTCGCCGATATCAGTCTTGCCGACTGGGGCCGCCGCGAAATTCGCATCGCCGAAACCGAAATGCCGGCACTGATGAAAATTCGCGCCAAGTATCGCGACCAGCAGCCGCTCAAGGGCGCCCGCATTGCCGGCTGCATCCACATGACCATCCAGACCGCGGTGCTGATCGAGACGCTGATCGAGCTGGGTGCCAGCGTGCGCTGGTCCTCGTGCAATATCTTCTCGACCCAGGATCAGGCCGCTGCGGCCATCGCTGCCGCTGGTACGCCGGTCTTTGCCTGGAAGGGTGAAACGGAAGAAGAGTTCTGGTGGTGCATCCAGCAGACCATCGAAGGTCCGGACGGCTGGCGCCCGAACATGGTGCTCGATGACGGCGGCGATCTGACCCTGATGCTCCATGACGATCACCCCGAGCTGCTGGATGCCATTCATGGCATCAGTGAAGAGACCACGACCGGCGTTCATCGTCTGGTCGAAATGATGCGCAAGGGCACGCTGCGTGTACCGGCCATCAACGTCAACGATTCGGTGACCAAGTCGAAAAACGACAACAAGTATGGCTGCCGCCACTCGTTGTCGGACGCCATCAAGCGCGGTCTCGATCACCTGCTCTCCGGCAAGCAGGCGCTGGTCATCGGTTACGGTGATGTGGGCAAGGGCTCGGCAGCCGGGCTTCGCAACGAAGGCATGATCGTCAAGGTCAGCGAAGTGGACCCGATCTGTGCCATGCAGGCCTGCATGGACGGCTACGAAGTCGTTTCGCCCTATATTGACGGTGCCAACGACGAGTCCGGCAACAACCTCGATACCTACATGCTGGGCAAGATTGATGTGCTGGTGACCACGACCGGCAACATCAATGTCTGTGATGCCGGCATGCTGGGTGCGATCAAAAAGGGTGCGGTGGTCTGCAACATCGGCCACTTCGACAACGAGATCGATACGGCCTACATGCGCAAGCACTGGGCGTGGGAAGAGATCAAGCCGCAGGTCCACAAGATCTACCGTGATGGCACCCCGGGCAACTTCGATCCGACCAGCGATGACTATCTGCTGCTGCTCTCGGAAGGGCGTCTGGTGAACCTGGGTAACGCGACCGGCCACCCGTCACGCGTCATGGACGGCTCCTTCGCCGACCAGGTACTGGCACAGATTCACCTCTATGAGCGCCGGTTTGCCGATATCCCGGTCGACGAGCGCCCGGAGGTTACGGTTGAAGTCCTGCCCAAGCAGCTCGATGAGGAAGTCGCCCGCTACATGGTCGAAGGCTTTGGTGGCACGCTTACCAAAATGACGCCGAAGCAGGCCGAGTACCTGGGTGTGCCGCAGGAAGGCCCGTTCAAGCCGCACGAGTATCGCTACTGAGTGATTGACCGGCCCTTCAGGGTCGGTTCGATCCAGACCATGAATGCCCCGAGGCCGCTTGAGCGAGCCTCGGGGCGTTTTTTATGTTCGCAGGAAGCGTTGTGTGGGTGACAGGCAGGGCATGGCGTTAGCCCTTGGTCGTAGCGGGCTGGGCCTGACGGACAAGTACGACATAATGACCGGTCTGCCAACGGTCATGGTCTGTCCCGCAACAGGTCTGGCATTTGAATCAACCTTTAGAGGATCACCGTATGCGCTTCCCTCAGGCCTTCGCACTGACAGGCCCGCTGATGCTGCTGTCACTGCCGGCCATGGCACATCCTGGTCACGAACATGGCTCGGGCCTGATGGCGGGGCTTTTGCATCCGCTGACCGGAATGGATCATCTGCTGGCCATGGTCGCAGTAGGGCTCTGGGCCGGATTTGTCATGCCGCGCCGTGTGCTGGTTGCTCCCCTGACGTTCATGGCGGCCATGGGCAGTGGCGCGCTTCTGGGCTGGGCAGGCATCCACCTTCCGCTGGTGGAGACCGGCATCGTGCTCTCCGTGGTTGTTTTTGGTCTGCTGACCCTGACCGGTGGCCAGCAGCAGTCTGTCATGCTGACCCGCGCCTCTCTGCTGTGCATCGGGCTTTTTGCCGTATTGCATGGGCACGCGCATGCGACCGAAGCCAGCGGTCATGCGGGTGCTTATCTTGCCGGATTCATGCTCTCCACCGCGGCTCTGCACGGGCTGGGTGTATTGATGGCACTGGCCGTTGCCCGCGGTCAGGCCGGGCGTTGGGTGCAGCATGTCAGCGGTGCCGTGATTGCCGGGGGTGGAGCGTTTTTGATGTTGGGCGCAGCCTGAACGCCAGGCAGGCGCTTTAGCGTTTCATCAGTTTCCTGAGCTGTGTGACGGTGCGGGTATTGAGCACGTCCTGTCGTTCCAGCCCGCCTCGGCGGGCCTGCGTTACGCCCAGCGCCATGTGACCCAGCTGCTCGGTGGCGTGCGCATCGGTATTGATGGCCAGCATCACGCCAATGTCGCGCGCCATGCGAGCCCAGTGGTCGGCGAGATCCAGTCGGGCGGGCTGGGCGTTGATCTCGAGAAAGACGCCGCGCGCTTTTGCCCCGTGCAGCACGGCTTCCATATCGACGTCATAACCCTCGCGGCCGTTGATGATGCGACCGGTAGGGTGGGCCAGAATATTAACGTATGGATTATCCATGGCGCGCAGGATACGCGCTGTCTGTTTTTCCCGTGACAGGTCGAACCTGGAATGGATCGAGAATACGCAGACGTCGAGTGCCTTGAGCACATCATCGGGAAGGTCGAGCGAACCATCTTCCAGAATATCGACCTCGTTACCCTTGAGAACGGTGAAGTTTTTCAGCCGTTCATTGAGCGCGTCGATCTCGGTCATCTGCTCGCGCAGGCGTCTGGCATCCAGGCCGTTGGCCATGGCCAGACGCTGTGAGTGATCGGTAACGGCGATATAGCGATAGCCGCGCCTTTTGGCGGCACGGGCCATGTCTTCAAGGCTTGCCTTGCCATCCGAAGCCGTGGTGTGCATGTGCAGGTCACCGCGAATATCATCAAGGGTGACAAGCTCGGGCAGGGTGCCTTCAAGGGCGGCCTCGATTTCGCCGCGATTTTCCCTCAGCTCGGGCGGTATCCAGGGTAAATCGATCTGTGCCAGCACCTCTTCTTCAGTGCGGCCTGCCAGCTGCTGTTTTCCCTTGTAGACGCCGTATTCGTTGATCCTGAGCCCGCGGTCGGTGGCCATTTTGCGAGTGGCAATGTTGTGTGCCCGAGAACCGGTAAAATAGTAAAGGGCTGCACCAAAGCTTTCATCACCCACCACACGGACATCCACCTGTAGACCCGAGTGAAGACGAAGGGTGGATTTTGTCTTGCCGTGAGAGACGGTTTCGGCAATCTCCGGGTAGGCCATCAGATGTGCCATGATGGCCGGGCCATCCTCGCTGCTGACCAGAATATCAAGGTCGCCAACCGTCTCGCGCCCGCGTCGCAGGCTGCCGGCCGCGCTGAGGCGCTGGGCGCTCTTTGCGTGTTCAAGCCAGGCGATCAGGTCGTCGGCGGCCCGATGGGCTTCATCAAGTCGCGTCCGTGGCGGGGCATCGTTGAGACGTTCAGCTTCCTTGAGGATGCCGGCCTCGGTTTTTTCACCAAACCCTTCGAGTGCGCGGATACGGCCATCACGGGCTGCCTTTTTCAATGTCTCGAGGCTGTCGATGCCCAGTGCCTCATGAAGCTGACGTATACGTCGAGGCCCCAGCTGGCTGACCCGCAAAAGCTGTAAAAGTCCGGACGGCAGGCGTTTTTCAGCCTCTTCAAGCACCGTAAGACGGCCCGTGTTGATCAGCTCGGTGATCTTTTCGGCCAGGTCGCGGCCAATACCGTCCAGTTCGGTCAGTGGCGCGTCATGAGTCACCATCTCCTGCAGGGCACGAGGATGGGATTCGATGGTCTGTGCGGCACTGCGATAGGCGTGAACGCGAAAGGCGTTGGCGCCTTCAATGTCCAGCATGTTCGCCAGGCGGTTGAGGATACGGGCTATATCGGCATTTTGCATGAGTCTCGGCTTCCGGTCCGGTCACATGAAAGGAGAGAGGGGCTGCTGTCAGCATAGTGATGCCAGGCCTTTTTCGTCGGCGAAGGCAACGAGTACTCGCCATGAAAAAGGGCCGCTGAGCGGCCCTTGTCCGAAACAGGAGAGGTTATTCCCAGCCAAGCTTTTCCATGTAGGCGCGCGCATGAACATCGACCGCCTTGATGGCGTACACGACCTGATCGGGTGTGAGGGTGTAGGCCAGATTGTGAATTGATTCGCCTTCCTTGAGCGCGGCTTCGGCCACGCGATACAGATCTTCGTCGCTGACGTCCTTGAGCTTGAGGGCTTCAAGCGTGACCGGCAGTCCCAGAGCGAGATAGAGATCCAGATACTCTTCCAGTTCGGCCTGAGGCGTCTGGTCCAGAATCAGCTGTGCGACGGTGCCATAGGCGACCTTCTCACCGTGCGTGAGCTCATGGATGTCGCCGTGAAGGGCGGTAAAGCCGTTATGAATGGCATGGGCGCCAGCCAGCCCGCCGCTTTCAAAGCCCAGTCCGCTGAGAAGCGTATTGGCCTCGACCACCGCCTCGAAGGCAGGTGTGACGATCCCGGCCTGGTTGGCCTGATAGGCCAGCAGGGCGTGATCGAAAAGCACTTCTTCGCATTTTTCGCCGATGGTCTGACCCAGAATGGTGGCCTGACCGCCGGCCATATTGGTGGCGCTGGCGCGAATGGCGGCCCGGGCCTCGACCCAGGTGGCCAGCGCATCGGCGATGCCGGAGGCCAGAAAACGCGGGGGCGCGTTGACGATGATGGCGGTATCGACCAGCACCAGATCGGGATTCTTGTTATAAAAGCGATAGGATTCGAATTCGCCTTCATCGCTGTAGATCACTGACAGCGCGCTGGTTGGTGCATCCGTCGAGGCGGTGGTTGGCAGTACGGCGCAGGCCGCCTGCATTCTGTCTGCGACGCCCTTGGCAGTATCAAGGGTCTTGCCGCCGCCAAACCCGATGACCACATCGGCCTTGAAGGTCTCGCCCTGCTTGATCAGTCGATCGATCTCGGCGGTGGAAGATTCGCCCTCAAAAATGGCACGCTCAAAGCGAATATCACTGCCCTTGAGGCTGTCACTCAATGCCTGGCCTGCCATTTTCCAGACGAAATCGTCAGCAATGACCAGCGCCTGCTGACCCAGCTGGGAGACGTAGTGGCCAGCGCGGGAGAGTGTGTTGGCGCCCTGGACATAGCGGCCGGGGCTGATAAAGACTTTCTCGTTGGGAGCTGACATCGAAGGTCTCCTTTAAGGGGGTAGTTGGCCTGTCCTGCCCTGACAGCATAGCCAGTCCATAAGGGGCCGGGATGCGGCAATTCGACGTATCCTGATGTTATGTCGATAATTGTCTGTCATTGAAGGTGTTTAACGTGACGCAGGTCATGCGTCATCGAGACTGTCCTGGAGGATCCGATGGCCCGAAGGCCCAATGCACGTACCCTGTTTGTATCCGATCTTCATCTGGGAACGCCGGATGCTCAGGCGCAACTGTTGCTGAACCTGATGCAGCTGGTGCGCCCCGAGCGACTTTATCTGGTGGGCGATGTCTTTGATCTGATCGCCATGAAGCGTCGGGCCATCTCGGTACTGGACAGCCACCAGCAGCGGCTGGTTCGCCATATTCTGCGGCTGGCCCGCACCGGCTGCGAGGTCATCTATATCCCCGGCAATCACGACTCTGCCTTTCGCACTTTCTGTGGCGAAACCTTTCGCAGCATCGAGATCCGGCGTGACGCCATTCATGTCACAAAGGACGGCCGGCGGCTGCTGGTCAGTCACGGAGATGAATTTGATGGCCACTTCAAGGCGCCGCAGTGGAAGCTGGTGGTCGGGGAGATGGCGCTGCATACCATGCGGCGCACCAATCGCTGGACCGTGCAGGCGCGTCGCCGCATGGGGCGCCCGTACTGGTCGCTGTCAGCGGCACTCAAGCGTCGCTCGAGCAATGTCAAACACTTTGCCGGTGCCTTTCGACAATCGGCGCTGGCACGCGTGCGGCGTGAAGAGGTGGATGGCTACATCGGTGGCCATATCCACATTCCCTTTTTCGGCGAATGCGAAGGTTTCGTGTACTGTAATGATGGCGACTGGGTCGAAAACTGTACGGCTCTGGTGGAAGAGTTTGACGGTCGATTGCGTCTGGTGGACTGGCAAAACAAGACGCTGGTGGATGATCCCAGACCGCCCTCCGGCCATCGCGAAAAAACCGACACAGAAGACTGGCTGGCAGATGATGAGGCGGAATCGGCTTCCGATTAAAATAAAATTAATGCGGCATTTTTTATTAACGCCATGAATCTGATGGGTTTTTAAATTATTGAAAAAAATGTGACGTTTACTTTTGAAACCAGATGATGACAAAACGTACAATCTCTTCGAGAATCGGCGTATGCGGCATTTTGTCTTCATGACGCCGGCCGCACGACCATTTCCCTATCCCTTCTTTTTGTATCGCCTGATAAAAGTTATCCCAGCTATGGGAAGTATTAATAATCGGTGAGGTCATGCCGATAAACAGTGACTGGTCACGTTGGCGTATAGCCAATGTTCAAGCATGACGCCTGCCCGCCCTGACGGCCGGTACATCGGCAGGCGACGAGGAGATTGACCCATGACGGTTAATGTAACCCGAAGACAGTTCTTCAAGCTGGGGGCGGCCGGTGTGGCCTCATCCAGCATGGCGATGATGGGGTTTGCCCCGGAATCGGCTGAAGCGTCCGTGCGTCAGTTCAAGCTGACGCACGCCAAGGAAACCCGCAATAACTGTACGTATTGCTCGGTAGGCTGCGGCATCCTGATTTACAGCCATGGTGATGGCTCCAAGAATGTTCATCAGGAAGTCTTTCATATCGAGGGCGACCCGGATCATCCGGTCTCTCGCGGTTCCCTGTGCCCGAAGGGGTCCGGACTTCTGGACTTCGTACGCAGCGAAGGGCGCCTTGAATATCCTCAGGTGCGCGCGCCGGGCTCCAGCGAGTGGAAGCGTGTCAGCTGGGATGAGGCGCTCGACAAGATCGCGCGTCATATCAAAAATGATCGTGATGCCAACTTTGTCGAGCGTGATGACAAGGGCAATACGGTCAATCACTGGACCACGACCGGCTTTCTGGCCGCTTCGGGATCGTCCAATGAAGCCGGCTACATCACCCACAAGGTGGTACGAAACCTTGGCATGGTAGCGTTCGACAACCAGGCGCGCGTCTGACACGGACCGACGGTGGCAGGTCTTGCCCCAACATTCGGTCGCGGTGCGATGACCAATCACTGGGTCGACATCCGCAATGCCAATCTGATTCTTTCAATGGGCGGCAACTCTGCCGAGGCTCACCCTGTGGGTTTCCGCTGGGTCACCGAAGCCATTGAGCACAACAAGGCCAAGCTGATCTGCATCGATCCGCGGTACACCCGTACCTGCGCGGTCGCTGACTACAAGGCCTTTATCCGTACCGGAACCGACATTACGTTTCTGGGTGGTCTGATCCATTACCTGATCACGACCAATCAGATTCAGCATGAGTATGTCCTCAACTACACCGATGCCTCGCTGTTGGTGCGTGAAGACTTTGGTTTCGAAGACGGTATCTTTACCGGCTACAACCCTGACAAGAAGGCCTACGACGACAAGTCGTCCTGGATGTATGAGCTGGGCGATGATGGCATGGCCATACGCGACATGTCGCTTCAGCACCCGAGGTGCGTCTATCAGTTGATGCGCGAGCACTACAGCCGCTACGACATCGATACGGTGTCTGGCATCTGTGGCATGCCCAGGGAGCACATCGAACATATCTGGTCGGAAATCGGCAAGATGGCCGTGCCGCATCAGACCATGACGATTTTGTATGCACTTGGCTGGACGCAGCACTCGATCGGGTCTCAGATCATTCGTACGGCTGCCATGGTTCAGCTGCTGCTGGGCAACATGGGAATGCCGGGCGGCGGCGTCAACGCCCTGCGTGGTCACTCCAACATTCAGGGGCTGACCGATCTGGGTCTGCTTTCGCAGCTTTTGCCGGGTTACATGTCGCTGGCCAATGCCGTCGAGCAGGACTATGGCGCCTATATCAAAAAGCGCGCCAAGCAGCCGATTCTGGAAGGCGAGGTCTCGTACTGGAAAAACTACGAGAAATTCCATGTCAGCCTGATGAAATCCTGGTTTGGCGATGCTGCCACCCAGGAAAACAACTGGTGCTTTGACTGGCTGCCGAAGCTTTCAAGACCGCTGTATGACGTGCTTGATACCTTCGACCGCATGTACAAGGGCGAGATCAACGGCTACTTCTGCCAGGGCTTCAACCCGCTGGCGTCGTTCCCGAATCGCCAGAAGGTTACGGAAGGACTGTCAAAGCTCAAGTATCTGGTCGTCATGGACCCGCTGAACACCGAAACCAGCGAGTTCTGGAAAAACTATGGCGAATACAACGATGTGGATTCCTCACAGATCCAGACCGAAGTCATTCGTCTGCCCACGACCTGCTTTGCCGAGGATGACGGCTCGATCGTCAACAGTGCCCGCTGGCTTCAGTGGCACTGGGCCGCAGCACCAGGGCCTGGCGAGGCACGTCCGGATACCCGCATCATGGGTGAGCTGTTCATCCGGCTTCGTGATCTCTATCGCAAGGAGGGTGGTGCCTTCCCCGATCCGATTCTGAATCTGGACTGGGATTACGACATTCCCGAAGCGCCTTCCTCGGAAGAGCTGGCGCAGGAGTACAACGGGCGTGCGCTGGTCGATCTGACCGATGACAACGGCAACGTGACGCGTCGTGCTGGCGAGCTGTTGTCGGGTTTCTCCGAAATGACAGCGGATGGTCGTACGGCTTCCGGCTGCTGGATATTCTCCGGTGCCTGGACGCAGGACGGTAACCAGATGGCGCGGCGTGATAACTCCGACCCCTACGGGACCGGCAACACGCTGGGCTGGGCATGGGCATGGCCGGCCAACCGGCGCGTGCTGTACAACCGTGCCAGTGCCGATACGCAGGGCCGTCCCTGGGGCAAGGAGAAGGCGTTCGTATGGTGGAGCAGCGAGCAGGGCCGCTGGATCGGGGCTGATGTTCCTGACTTCCCGCTGACGTCGGCACCGTCGAAGGGCGTAGGTCCGTTCATCATGCAGCCGTCCGGTGGCGGTAGCTTCTTCGGGGGGCAGAGCATGGTGGATGGCCCGTTCCCTGAACACTACGAACCCTATGAATCACCGATCGACAACAACCCGCTGCATCCGAACAATCCGCTGGCGAGGAACAATCCTGCGGGTCGTATCTTCGACAAGGATCGTGCGGAGCTGGGGACACGACAGGAGTTTCCGCATGCGGCAACCACCTATCGTCTGACCGAGCATTTCCACTACTGGACCAAGCACGCCCGCCTCAATGCGATCGTGCAGCCGGAGCAGTTCGTGGAAATCGGCCACCAGCTGGCCGAGGAAATCGGTGTGGTGGCGGGGGACTGGGTCAAGGTGTCTTCCAACCGCGGCTTTATCAAGGCGGTTGCGGTGGTCACCAGGCGTTTGCAGCCGCTGCGTATCGGCGATCGCGACGTGCATCATGTGGGTATTCCGATTCACTGGGGCTTCACCGGCGTGGCGAAGAAGGGCTATCTGGCCAACGCTCTGACGCCTTTCGTGGGTGATGCCAATACCCAGACACCGGAATACAAGTCATTCATCGTCAAGGTCGAGAAGGCATAGGGGGAGGGCACATGATCAACTCACAAAATATCGTTGCCCGTTCCGCGACGACACTGCCGGCACCTCAGGCACGCGACAACGTGGTGGAGGTGGCCAAGCTGATCGATGTCTCCAAGTGCATCGGTTGCAAGGCCTGCCAGGTTGCCTGCATGGAGTGGAATGACCTGCGTGATGACGTTGGCGAGTGCCATGGGGTGTATGACAACCCCATGGACCTCACCGCCGAGTCATGGACGGTGATGCGCTTTAGCGAAGTGGAAACGGAAGTTGTTGGCGGCAATGACGTCAGCGCCGAAAAGCAGCTGTCGTGGCTGATCCGCAAGGATGGCTGCATGCACTGCGCCGAGCCGGGTTGCCTTGAAGCCTGCCCGGCACCCGGCGCGATCGTGCAGTACGCCAACGGCATCGTGGACTTTGATTCCAACAACTGCATCGGCTGTGGCTATTGTATTACTGGCTGTCCGTTCAATATTCCGCGCATTTCGGAAAAGGACAGCAAGTCTTACAAGTGCACCCTGTGCTCTGATCGCGTCAATGTTGGACTGGAGCCGGCCTGCGTCAAGGCCTGCCCGACCAACTGCATCGAGTTTGGCAGCAAGCAGGACATGCTGGCGCGCGCAGAGAAACGCGTAAACGATCTGAAAGAGCGCGGTTACGAGCAGGCCGGGATTTATGATCCGGCAGGTGTGGGCGGCACGCACGTCATGTATGTGCTGCATCACCATGACGAGCCCGGGCTCTATCACGGTCTGCCGAAAGATCCGCGCATTTCGCCGGTCGTCGGTGCCTGGAAGGGCATCACCAAGCCGATCATGTCCGCCATTCTGGGGATCACGGCATTTGCCGGTTTCTTCCACTACATCACCAAGGGGCCGAAGGAAGAGCCCACGGATGAGGAAGTCTTCGGTGAAGGCGATGACCATCATCGTGACTCACGTGAAGAGGAGCACCGGCCATGAACCTGAAAAAGCAAAAGACCATGCAACGCTACGGCCCGGGTACCCGGGCCAACCACTGGGCCATGGCGATCGCCTTTATTCTGTTGGCGCTGTCAGGGCTTGCCTTTTTCTATCCACCGTTCTACTTCCTGAGCAACACGCTTGGTGGGCCGGTCTGGTCGCGGGTGCTTCACCCCTTTATCGGTGTGGTGCTGTTCGTGCTGTTTGTCATCATCGCGGTGCGCCAGTTCAAACATAACCTGCTGATGAAAAATGACGTGAAGTGGATGCGTCAGATCAAGGACGTGCTTAACAACGACGATGACAAGCTGCCGCCGATTGGCAAGTACAACCCGGGCCAGAAGCTGGTGTACTGGGGGCTGGTCATCAGTATTCCGGTCATGTTGTTGACGGGCATCATCATGTGGCGTCCCTGGTTTGCCGGGTTTTTCCCCATCCCGCTGATTCGCGTGGCGAGCCTCTTGCACGCTGTGGCAGCGTTCGTTGCGATCGCGACCATCATCGTGCATGTCTATGCGGCCATCTGGGTCAAGGGGTCGATCAAGGCCATGACCCGCGGGCGTGTGACCCATGCCTGGGCGAAACATCATCATCCGCTCTGGTATGAAGAGGAGATGAAGGATCCTTCGCAGCGCGCGGGAGACGAGCACGCTTCCAGGCGTGAGAAAGCATCCCACCACGGAGCACACCATGACGGCCGAACATCAGGCTGAACATGATTACGGTGCCGCCCCCGGCGGGGTAGTAGAACCCCCCGTCGTGGTGCTGCCCGAACGACGCCTTTTCAGTCATCGAGCGCGTCGCCTGCGCGATCTTTCCAGACGCATGCGCTCAATGGCTGACTTCCTCGGCTTTGCCGCGCGTCTGGCGCAGGCCCAGCATCAGGTATTGCAAAAGCGTACCAGCACCTTTGCACCGGACAGTCAGGCCTTTGATCTGGCGCTGGAGCACGGCATGCCGCCATTGTCAGTGCAGTCGTTACAAGACGATCTGGACTGGCAGGAAGATCTGGACGCGCTCTGTGATGCGCTGGAACTCAACGTGGGGCCGGCGCAGCAGACGTTGATCCGCCAGCTGCGTCAGCTCGATCGCGAGGCCCGGCGCGGGATTGCTGGCGAAGTGCTCAATGCAGGTAGCGGTACGGAAGAGATCCGTGCCTTCATGCCGCTTGTGGCCGCTGCCCTGCAGGTGGCGTGGCTTCGTCAGTGTTCTGTGCTGCCCCGTCCGCCGAAGCGGGCAGAAGGAACGGCCCAGACCGTCTGTCCCTGTTGTGGTGCGCTACCAGTGGCCAGTCTCATCCAGGTGGGGCGTGAACGTTCCCGTGTACGCTACATGCAGTGTTCGATCTGTGCTGCCGAGTGGTACATGGAGCGCGCCCGCTGCACGACCTGTTTTGAGACCGGCAAGCTGGATTACATTGGTCTTGAAGGTGAAGACGGGCAACGTCCGTTACCGGTCAGGGCAGAGACCTGCGGCGACTGCCAGAGCTATGTGAAGATCGTCCACCGGGATACCGAGGTGGATGCCGACGCATTGTCCGACGACCTGGCAAGCCTTGGGCTGGATATCATGATTGCCAATGAGCGTGATATCGGTCGCAGCAGCTATAACCCCTGGTTAATAGCCGGCTGATTCTGGTGGTCTGTTTTAGCAACGCGCTCAAAATGAGCGCGTTTTTTATTTGGTTATAGCAAAACGATCTCTAAAGAAAATGTATGCTGCTTGTTCCAATACTTTTTTAATGGATGATGACCGGCTTGAATGATCGTGTACCGTATGGTCCGATTTTGATTCAATATCTGACAATGTGCCTTCCGCTCCCTGAAGGGGTGGAAGCTTGTGTATGACAGTATAAAAAGCGTGTTGTGGATGAACGCCCTGCCCTGATCCCATGAAAGGAGTCCTCGATGGATGACCCGCGTCGTTATCTGCCGGCAGTGGATGTGCTGCTGTCTCATCAGGCGATGGAGCGCTCGCAGATCAGTCATCGTCTTAAACGGCGAGCTGTCCGCGAACTGCTGGCCTGTGAGCGCCGGCGGCTGGGCCGGGAAGATGCTGCACCGCTTGCCAGGGAGCAACTGGTGGCCCGCGCCATTGACATGGCCCGGTCGCTGGCGGCGTCGAATGCGCCCAGCGTGTTTAACCTGACCGGCACGGTCATTCATACCAATCTTGGCCGGGCACCACTGGCAGAGCCGGCCATCGAGGCCATGACACGGGCGGCCAGGTATTCGCTGGCACTGGAATACGACATCGACAGTGGTCATCGGGGAGATCGCGACCAGGTTGTCGAATCGCTGCTGTGTGAGCTGACCGGCGCCGAGGCTGCAACCGTGGTCAACAACAATGCCGCCGCGGTAGTGCTGACGCTGTCGGCACTGGGGGTCGGTCGAGAGGTCGTGATTTCTCGCGGTGAGCTGATCGAGATCGGTGGGTCCTTTCGCCTGCCCGACATCATGCATACCTCCGGCTGTTATCTGCGCGAGGTCGGGACCACCAATCGTACCCATCCACGCGATTTCGAGCAGGCCATGAATGAGGCCACCGGCATGATCTTCAAGGCCCATACCTCCAACTATGCCGTGGAAGGATTTACGGCCGCCGTGGAGGAAAGTGAGCTGGCACGAATCGCGCATGCCCGGGAAGTCCCCTTTGTCGTGGATCTGGGCAGTGGTGCTCTCACGGACATGGCGGCACTGGGGCTGCCGGATGAGGCCCGCCCTCGCCAGAGCATCGAAGCCGGTGCCGATGTGGTGACCTTCAGTGGCGACAAGCTGCTTGGTGGCCCCCAGTGTGGTTTGATCGTCGGCAGCCGTGACCATATCGATCGCATCCGTCGTCATCCGCTCAAGCGTGCCCTGCGTGTCGACAAGCTGATCATGAGCGCGCTGGAGGCGACGCTGTGTCTTTACAGGGACAGCGATGAGATCGCGCGTGATATTCCAACACTAAGGCTGTTGACGCGTGCGCAGGACGATATTGCGGCCACGGCAGAGCGTTTGCTGCCAGTACTGAGTAAATATCTGCCGGATATGGAGGTCAGTATCGCGCCATGTAAAAGCCAGCTGGGCAGTGGTGCGCTGCCGGTGGATCGTCTGCCCAGCCAGGCGCTCGTGGTGACCCCCACCACACAGGATCGCCGTGCCGGTGAACGTACTCTGCGCATGGTTGAAACCGCTTTCAGGCAGCTGCCAAGGCCCGTCATTGGCAGGTTACACGATGGCGCGCTCTGGCTTGACCTACGCTGTCTTCAGGGGGACGTCGAAGAGCGCACCTTTGTGGAGCAGCTTGACCATCTCTCGCTCAATCGGGATACCGGATCATGATCATAGGTACGGCAGGCCATGTGGATCATGGCAAGACAGCGCTGATTCATTCGCTGACCGGCATCAGTACTGATCGGCTGAGTGAAGAGCAGGCCCGTGGGTTGACCATTGAGGCCGGCTACGCCTATCCGGAGATGTCCGATGATTTCGAGCTCGGGTTCATTGATGTGCCCGGGCATGAAAAGTTTATCCACAATATGCTCTCGGGCGTGGCAGGCATCGATACCATGCTGCTGGTCGTGGCGGCTGACGACGGTGTCATGCCCCAGACCCGCGAGCATCTGCAGATACTGCGTCTGCTGGGTATCGACCGGGGCGTTGTGGCGCTGACCAAGTGTGATCTGGTCGAGCCGCAGCGACTTATAGAGGTCCGTGGAGAGATCGAGGCCCTGCTGGCGGGTTCGTCGCTGGAGGCTTCGAAAATCTTTGAGGTTTCCAGTCGCACCGGCGAGGGCATTGCTGCCCTCAAGAACGAGCTCTGGCAACGGGCCCGTGCCAGTGACAGTGAAGTGGCTCAGGGCAATTTCCGCATGGCCGTGGATCGCGCCTTTACCAAGACCGGTTCCGGGCTTGTGGTCACGGGCACGGTCGTGGCCGGCGAGATTTCGGTTGGCGACAATGTCAGGCTCTTTCCATCCGATCGGGATGCCCGGGTCAGAGGGTTGCGACGTCAGGGACGGATGGCGGAGCACGCCCGTCAGGGCGACAGGCTTGCCCTGAATCTGGCCGGGCCGGGTATCGATAGGGAAATCGTTCAGCGGGGTGACTGGGTGGTGGCTCAAACGCTGCCCACCCCGTCTTTGACGCGTGTGGATATTGCGCTGGAGCTTCTGGAAGATGCCCCTCCTTTAAACCACTGGTCGGGGGTGCATCTGCATCTGGGAGCATCACACGTGACCGGGCGCATCTCTCTGCTGGAGGGGCAACAACTGTTGCCCGGTCAGCGCATGCTGGCGCAGATGATTCTTGATTCGCCACTGCATACCTGTCTGGGAGATCGCGTCATCGTTCGCGACCATGGCGCGCGTCACACCATTGGCGGTGCCATTGTGCTTGATGGCGCGACGCCGCGCCGCGGTCAGCGTTCTCCGGCGCGGCTTCAGTGGCTTGAAAGCTGTCGTCAGGCAGTGACGGGCAGTACTGACGGTATCTCTCTGACCGAGCCACTCAAGGTAGCGCTGACGCTGCGCCCCGACGGTCCCGATATTTATGGTCTGGCACGAAACTTCAATCGTACGCCGGCCTCGCTGGCGCAGGAATTCGAAGCGCTGGGTGCACGGGTCATCAGTGCCGGTCAGGAGATGCGTGCCTTCTCGCCTCAGGCGCTGGAGGCAATCCGGGTTCGTATTCTCGAGGTGGTTACAGACAATCATGAGCGGGAGCCGGCCATGCTGGGTACCGAGCGTGAGCGACTGCGTCGTCAGGTCATGCCCGGGCTACCCAGTGCGCTGTTTCGCCAGATGGTTCAGCCACTGATCAACGATGGAATGTTAAAACAGCAAGGCCCTTTCCTGTCGCTGCCGGAGCATCAGGCAGCGCTTTCAGAGGATGAAGAGGTGCTCTGGCAGCAGATTGAGCCGCATCTGGCCGCAACGCCCTTTGATCCACCGCGAGTAAGAGACGTGGTCGGTCTTGAAAATATCGATGAGTCGAAGGTGCGTCAGGTGCTGACCTCTGCCGCTCGTCTGGGACGTGTTTATCATGTTCGCCGCGATCACTTTTTCCTTTCCCGCACCGTATTGGACATGGCCAATATGATCCAGCAGCTCGAGGCGGAGCAGGGGGCGGCGCGTGTGGCCAGTTTTCGCGACCGCCTGGGCATCGGGCGCAAGCTGGCGGTCATGATCCTGGAGTTCTTTGATCGAATCGGCTATACACGTCGGGTGCGTGACGACCATGTCGTAAGACGGGCCGACATGTGGCATTAATTAAGCTATCATGCAGGTTTGCTGACCTACCTGCATGACACCATGTAGATCATGCGGTTGCGGAAAGGCTTCGTTCCCCGGTGGGGCGCTCGGGCTTCAAACCCGAGAGGGGCTGCCAGCAGTCCCTGGTGGGTTCGACTCCCACGCTTTTCCGCCATTTTCGATCATTCCTGCTGCCGTTGCTCCTGTTCTCCCTCCGTTGTGTCTTTGCATCTCTCATGCACCTGATCATGAATTCTGCTTGATCAGACCTCTCGAATCTTTCATTTGGCCTGGTTCTCCGGTGTCGTCACAATACATGGCATTAATCGATGGTTGATCACGGCCCCAACCGGGTCGGGTAACAGGTGTTTTATGCCGCCGTCCGGTCGACCGCGTGATTTGATAAAAGGACCTTCAGACCCATGAGTGATTCCAGTGCCCCCGAGCTCAGCTTCGAGTTCTTTCCGCCGCGTACAGAAGCAGGCCGAGATCGGCTGCCTGAGGTCTATACAAAACTGGCCGAACTCGATCCCCGTTTTTTTTCGGTCACCTTTGGCGCTGGCGGCACGACGCGTGATTTCACCTTTGATGCCGTCAAAAACATTTCGCGCGATACCGGCATCTGCACGGCGCCACACCTGTCCTGCGTGGCCAGCGACAAGGCCGACCTTCGTCGGCTTCTGACGCAATATCGCGAGCACGGTATCAAGCGTATCGTGACTCTGCGGGGCGATATGCCTTCGGGCATGCTGGGGCTGGGGGAGTTTCGCTATGCGCGGGATCTGGTCGATTTCATTCGCGAAGAGACCGGTGATCATTTCGACCTGACCGTGGCAGCCTATCCGGAGTGCCACCCGCAGGCCCGCAATTTCGAACAGGACATTGACCACTTCGCCGACAAGGTGCGTGCCGGCGCCGATATGGCCATCACTCAGTATTTCTTTAACCCGGATGCCTACCATCATTTCGTGGATCGGGTTCGGGCCCGCGGTGTGGATGTTCCCATCCTGCCGGGCATCATGCCGATCACCAACTACACCAAGCTGGCCCGTTTTTCCGAGATGTGCGGTGCGGAAATCCCGCGCTGGGTGCGTCGACAGCTCGAGTCCTACGGCGATGACAGTGACAGCATTCAGGCCTTCGGGCATGAAGTGGTCACGCGCCTTTGTCAGCAGCTGCTGGATCAGGGGGCGCCGGGTCTGCATTTCTATACGCTTAATCAGGCCGAGGCCTGCACGCGTATCGTGTCTGATCTGTCGCTTGAGAAAGCAGGGCGCTGATTGGTCGCATTGGCCTGAGCCAACTAGTCTTATGAGCACGCCAATCGTTAATGGGCCGACTCACGAGGACTTCCGATGAAAAGACTATTTCTGGCATCTGCACTGCTGGCACTGACTCCGCTGGCCATGGCCGACACAACGGTAGAGCTGCAAAAGGCAACGGACAAGGGACCGGGTGAATCCGTAGGCAGCGTGACGTTTGAAGACACCGATTACGGCCTTCTGGCGACGCCTGACATTTCAGGATTGCCGGGTGCGGGAATGCACGGCTTTCATCTTCATGCCAAACCCAGCTGTGATCCCTCAACGACCGATGGCAAGGTGACCCCGGCCGGTGCGGCCGGCGGGCATTTTGATCCAAAGGGCACAGACACGCATGCCGGCCCTTACGCCGAGGATAGTCATCTGGGCGATATGCCACTGCTGGTGGCCGATAACGATGGCAACATCAAAACGCCGGTGCTGGCACCTCGCCTGAAGGAGAGTGATCTGGCCGGCCACGCCGTCATGCTTCACGAAGGCGGCGATAATTACAGTGACACGCCCAAGCTGGGCGGCGGTGGTGCGCGCTGGGCCTGCGGCGTGATTGAAGGCGCCAGCTGATCCAGAATGGTAATGACTGAAAAGGCCCTGTCGGTTAACCGGCAGGGCCTTTTTGATGGTAGTGCAATAAGGCAAACAGTAGCGTCGTTGGGACTAGCGCTTGCCCGGGTCGATGATCTTGACCGGCTGAAAATCGTCACTTTCCGAGGCTGGCCGGGATTTGGAGACGCGTGTATCAAGCGGGTCTAGCGTTTCATCGGTCATGGGCAGCTGCTCGAAAAAGTCACAGCTGACGCACTCTCGATAGCGCGTGCCATTGCTTTCCCAGCTACGGATGCGATCCATGGCATTGCAGCGCGGACAGATGGCGCCGGCAATAAAGCGTTTGGGTGTTGACTGGTTCATCAAGACTCCTGACCGGCAGGCGATGGCCCGCCGGTCGTGATACGTAAATCAGGCCGCCTGGTGGATGCCACTGTGGCGCAGCAGCGGTTCAATACTCGGCTCACGTCCACGAAACTCCTGAAACAGGACCGCAGCGTCGCGAGCGCCACCCTGTTCCAGAATGCTGGTGCGAAAACGCATGCCGGTGGCCTGGTCAAAGACGCCGGCATCTTCAAAGGCCGACCAGGCATCCGCCGAGAGTACCTCGGCCCACTTATAGCTGTAGTAGCCTGCCGCGTAGCCCCCGGCGAAGATATGACTGAAGCCATGCTGGAATCGATTGAACTCGACTCTGGGAACCACGGAAACCTGATGGCGAACGTCATCCAGCAGGGATTGAATGTCTTCGGCGCCGGGTGACTGATGCTCACGGTGCAGGCGCAGATCAAACAGCGAGAACTCGAGCTGGCGCACCATGGTCATGGCGGACTGGAAGTTACGGGCCGCCTGTAGACGCTCGAGCAGGTCATCCGGCAGGGGCGCTCCGGTGTCCACGTGTGCGGCAATCAGATCGAGCCCTTCGCGCACCCAGCAGTAGTTTTCCATGAACTGGCTGGGCAGCTCGACGGCGTCCCATGCCACGCCGTTGATGCCGGAGATATCCGCCACCCTCTGACGGGTCAGCATGTGATGCAGGCCATGGCCGAATTCGTGGAACAGGGTCAGGACTTCATCGTGGGTCAAAAGCGCCGGGCGGTCGCCGACCGGGCGAGTGAAGTTACAGGTCAGATAGGCGACCGGCAGCTGGATGTCACCGTTTTCGCGCTCGCGCCGAACCCGGCACTCATCCATCCAGGCCCCGCCGCGCTTGCCTTCACGGGCGTAAAGGTCGAGATAGAATCCGGCGATGACGCTGTCATTTTCAAGAATGTCGAAATAGCGCACGTCGCTGTGCCAGCGCGGTGCCTGAGTATTTTCCTGAAAGCTGACGTTGAAGAGTTTGCCGATAACCCGGAAGAGTCCATCGACGGCGCCGGGTGCCGGAAAATAGGGACGAAGCTCTTCCTGTGAAATGGCATAGCGTGCTTCACGCAGCTTTTCGCTGGCATAGCCGGTATCCCAGGGGGCAAGCGTGTCGATGCCCAGCTCCTCGCGAGCGAAATCGCTGAGATTTTGAAACTCTTCGGTGGCCTGAGGCACGGCGCGACCGGCCAGATCCTGAAGGAAATCGAGTACCTGATCCGGGCTGTCGGCCATCTTGGTGGCCATCGAGTAGTCGGCATAGGTCTCAAAACCGGCCAGCGCTGCCAGTTCCTGCCTGAGCGTCACGATTTCGGCCATGACGTCAGAGTTGTCGAACTCGCCGGCATTGGGGCCCTGATCGGAAGCCCGTGTCACAAAGGCGGTATAGACCTCTTCACGCAGCGCCCGATCATCGGCGTGGCTCATGATCGGAAAAAAGCTTGGGAAGTCGAGCGTGACACGATAGCCCTCAACGCCCTTGGCCTCGGCGTTGGCGGCCAGCGTCTCCATGGCGCTCTGCGGCAGGCCGCCCAGGCGCTCGCGCTGGACGTCCAGATGCCAGGCCTGAGTAGCGTCCAGCACGTTGTTGGAGAAGGTGTTGGAGAGAGTAGAGAGCCTTGCCTGAATCTCGCCGAATCTCTCCTTTTTTTCAGGCGGCAGATCGACCCCGGCCAAACGGAAATCGCGCAGGGTGTTATCGATCGACTTGCGCTGCCCCTGATCGAGCTTTTGGTACTCGTCACTGTCAGCCAGCGTCTGGAAGGCCTTGAAAAGACCTTCATGCTGACCGAGCCAGGTGCCGTAGGCCGAGAGTTTTGGCAGACAGGCCTGGTAGGCTTCCCGCAAGGCCTGCGAATTCATGGTGGCATTGAGATGCGAAACCGGTGACCAGGCCTGAGAAAGCTGATCGTTGATGGCTTCAAGCGGTGCTGCCAGCCCCTGCCAGGTGTAGTCGCCTGACTCGACCAGCGCTTCGATGGCCGCCCGATTGCGTGCGAGCAGCTCGTCCACGGCCGGCTCGATGATATCAGGGGTAATGGCCTCGAAAGGGGGAAGCACGTGGGATTCGAGCAGGGGATTGGTAGACATGAAGCGACCTCGCGGTTGGCGAAAGATATACTGCTGACAATGAGGGTGGCGAGCGCCGGTTTCAATGCGGGCCTCCGCCATCATGAGTCGATTCAAGGCGCCTCATGGCGCAGCAGAAGGAATGCGGGACATGTCCGAAGTGGTAGAGCGCTGGGGCTCACGCCGTGCGTTCATTATAGCAGTGACAGGGGCGGCAGTAGGTCTGGGCAATATATGGCGCTTCCCCTGGATGACCGGTGAAAATGGCGGCGCAGCCTTTTTAGTGCTCTATGTGCTGTTTCTTGCCCTGCTGGGTTTGCCGGTCATGGTGGCCGAGATCATGATCGGGCGCGCCGGGCGGCGTACCCCCATGCAGGCGTTGACCTTTCTGGCGCGTGAAGCCGGCAAAAGTCGCCACTGGGGATGGCTGGGACTTTTTGGCGGCATTACCCTGTTTTTCATTCTTTCCTTTTACTCCGTGGTTTCCGGCTGGTCGATCGAGTATCTGGTGGACGCGTTGAGCGGCAGTTTCGCCTCACGCTCTCCCGAGCAGATCGGCGGCGCCTTTGAGGCCTTTCTGGCCAGTCCCGGCCTTGTATTGCTCAACCACAGTATTTTCCTGTTTCTGACCATGTCGGTGGTAGCGCTCGGGGTCGGTGGTGGTCTTGAGCGGCTCAATAATCTATTGATGCCCCTGCTCTATCTATTGCTGATTCTGCTGGTGGGATATGCCGTGACAACCAGTGGGTTCACGACCGCACTGGTATGGCTGTTCAAGCCTGATCTTTCAGCGGTGACCCTGATGGCCGTTTTCAATGCGATGGGACACGCCTTTTTTACGCTGGCCGTGGGCGCGGGTGCCCTGATGGCCTATGGGGCCTATATGCCCGATGATCAGAGCCTGCCGCGCGCCGTCGTGACTGTCGCCATACTCGATGTGGCAGTGGCATTGCTGGCAGGGATCGCCATCTTCTCGATCGTCTTCTCGCAGGGCATGGACCCGGCTTCTGGACCAGGACTCATGTTCGTGACGCTGCCCATCGCCTTTGCCGACCTCCCCGGTGGCGCGCTATGGCTTGGCGGCTTTTTTGTGCTGCTGCTTCTGGCGACCTGGACGTCTTCCATTAACCTCGCCGAGCCCATGGTGGCGATGCTGGGCAGTATCGGCATGGCCCGCCCATTGGCGGCGTTGATCATCGGCATCGGCGTCTGGCTGATGGGAGTGCCCTCTGCGCTGTCCTTTTCGATCTGGGCGGATGTTCGAGTGTTCAACGACATGACCCTTTTTGATCTGGCGACCACGCTGCCGATCGATATCATGCTGCCCATCGGTGGGCTATTGATTGCCATCTTTGCGGTCTGGATCGTCGATGCGCCTCGTGCGATAGAAGCGATTGGCGCCGGCGAGCGCTTTTATCGAGTGTGGCGGGCGGTGGTGCGCTGGGTGTCCATTCCGCTCCTGGTTCTGGTGCTGCTCGGCTTTTTTCTGATGAAGTAGTCAGGTCCTGGTGTGACCGGGTAGACATACAGGGTGCTGGCGGCATCTTTCGGGTTGTTGCAGACTGACCAATCACATTGGGCAGATGGAGAAGAGGCATGGGTGTTCGAAGCTTTAGAGGCGTTTCGCCAACGCTGGGGGAGCGTGTCTTCATTGATGACACTGCTGTGGTGCTGGGAGACGTCACGCTAGGCGATGATACCTCTGTCTGGCCCACGGCCGTCATCCGCGGCGACATGCATCGAATTCGTGTCGGTGCCCGGACCAGCATTCAGGATGGCTCGATCCTTCACATCACTCATGCCAGCGATTATTCCCCCGGGGGGTATCCGCTGACGATTGGTGACGATGTGACCGTCGGCCATCGCGCCATTTTGCATGGCTGCACCATTGCCTCGAAGGTGCTGATCGGTATGGGGGCCACGGTGCTCGATGGGGCCGTGGTGGAAAGCGAAGTGCTGGTGGCTGCCGGTGCCGTGGTGCCTCCGGGCAAGCATCTGGAAAGCGGCTACGTCTACGGTGGTAATCCCGTGCGTCAGCTGCGCCCGCTCAAGGAGTCCGAATATCGCTTCTTTGAGTACTCGGCAGGCAACTATGTCTCGCTCAAGGACGAGTTCCTCTCCCAGACTGAACGATAATGTGAGGGCGGTAGCCGCTATATCGTTGTTGTTACTGGAAAAATTGCGTCATAATATGGATTTATATCCAGTAGTTGAGCTATGGCCAATTTTACAACGCATTTTACGGTGGCTGCCGCTGGCGGCGTCCTGGTCGGCGGTCTGGGCTGGTTTGCAGGGCTCTGGCCCTTCGTTGACAGCTTTGCGGTGGCAGGGCTGGTCGCACTGGGCGGGGTGGTGCCGGATATCGATGCCGACCAATCCCGCGCGGTCCGCCTGATATTTACATTGATGGCCATGCTGGCTGTTGTCGGCTGTGTCTCGGCGCTTCAACCCTTTCTATCTCTGGCAGAGCTGAGTGGTGCAGGCGTTGCCGCCTATCTTTTCGTGCGTTATCCCCTCAGCAGTCTCTTCAAGCGCTTTTCAGTGCATCGCGGCATCTGGCATTCCCTGATCGCAGCCGTGCTTTCCGCTCTGGCTGTGGCCATGGTGAGCTACCACCTCTTTATACAGACGGCCATGCAGTCCTGGTGTTTTGCCGCAGCCATGCTGGTGGGGGTGCTCATTCATCTATTACTTGATGAAATTTATAGTATTGATATTGAAGGGCGGCGTCTGAAGCGCTCCTTCGGAACCGCCTTCAAGCTCTATGATTACGGTAATCCGCAGACGGCTTTGCTCATGGGTATCGTGATACTGTCGATGACGCCCTGGTTGCCGCCTTATGACGCATTGCAGCAGATCGGCAGCAAGGTATGGACGCTCTGGGGGTAGAGCCTGTCCTGAAAGGAGAGGAGATAGCGTTGCGAGAGATACTTCTATTTGATGTAGGGGGCGTGCTGGCTGACTGGGACGGCACCACGCCACTGGTAGCGTTGACCAATGGACGATTGAGCCGTGAGGAGGCTCGTCAATTCTGGCTGGAGTTCGCGCCGCTGGCCCCCTTTGAAACCGGTAGGGCATCAATTGACGGTTTTCTGAAAGCCGCGGTTGAAGCCCTGTCACTTGATATGACGCCCGAAGCCTTCGGTCAGCATTACGCAGGATGGGTCAAGGGGATTTATCCCGGTACTCTTGAACTGCTTGATCGAATTGATCCGCGCTTTTACAGGGCCATTCTCAGTAATAACAATCCCCTTCACTGGAGCGTCATTCAAGGCGCCGGCTTGGAAGCCGCTTTCGACGCTATCTTCCTTTCCCACGAAATCGGTTATCGCAAACCTGACCCACGTGCCTGGCACCATGTGTTGAAAGCACTGAAGTGTCGACCCGACCAGATCACCTTCCTTGATGACAATCCTGAATGTATTGAAGCAGCCCGTGACTTGGGAGTGCGTTCGCATCTGGTAAAGGGCAAGGAGGCGCTTGAGAGGTGTTTAAGCGACGAGGGATATCTACGTCATTAAAGGGCCGATCTGGAAGTCGTGACAGAAAAATGAAGTTTTTTGACGAAAAGGGTTGCGCGAACCGGGGGTGATCTATAAAGTACGCATCCGCTGCCACGGAGCACACGGCGACGAGGCAGCGGGGAAGTTAAGCAGGTGATTGTTTTGACTGGGGTTTTAGTCGCTCAATCAGGATTTCAAATCCAGCCGCTGACTTCCGGATCGAAAAAAAGAGGTTGACTTTTCGATCAAGGGCTGTAAAATGCCCACTCTCTCGAAGCAGCCGCCAACGGCGACTGAGACAGCATCTTCGAGACGCTCTTTAACAAGTCGATCAGGCAATTTGTGTGGGCGTCTGGCTCGTGTGACACCAGTCACATAGATAATCGAGCAGACGAACACTCGTCAAGAGTACCAGTTTGAACTCGAGCCCGGATTGATTCGCCTTTCGAGACTGCCTTGGCAGTGTCGAATAAAGAATCTCAAAGCTTCAAAATAAACTGAAGAGTTTGATCATGGCTCAGATTGAACGCTGGCGGCAGGCCTAACACATGCAAGTCGAGCGGCAGCGGGTCCTTCGGGATGCCGGCGAGCGGCGGACGGGTGAGTAATGCATGGGAATCTGCCCGGTAGTGGGGGATAACTCGGGGAAACCCGAGCTAATACCGCATACGTCCTACGGGAGAAAGCAGGGGATCTTCGGACCTTGCGCTATCGGATGAGCCCATGTCGGATTAGCTTGTTGGTGAGGTAACGGCTCACCAAGGCAACGATCCGTAGCTGGTCTGAGAGGATGATCAGCCACACCGGGACTGAGACACGGCCCGGACTCCTACGGGAGGCAGCAGTGGGGAATATTGGACAATGGGGGAAACCCTGATCCAGCCATGCCGCGTGTGTGAAGAAGGCCCTAGGGTTGTAAAGCACTTTCAGTGGGGAAGAAGGCATGACGATTAATACCCGTCATGAAGGACATCACCCACAGAAGAAGCACCGGCTAACTCCGTGCCAGCAGCCGCGGTAATACGGAGGGTGCAAGCGTTAATCGGAATTACTGGGCGTAAAGGGCGCGTAGGCGGCTTGCCAAGCCGGATGTGAAAGCCCCGGGCTCAACCCGGGAACGGCATTCGGAACTGGCAGGCTAGAGTGCAGGAGAGGAAGGTGGAATTCCCGGTGTAGCGGTGAAATGCGTAGAGATCGGGAGGAATACCAGTGGCGAAGGCGGCCTTCTGGACTGACACTGACGCTGAGGCGCGAAAGCGTGGGTAGCAAACAGGATTAGATACCCTGGTAGTCCACGCCGTAAACGATGTCGACCAGCCGTTGGACCCCTTGAGGGTTTGGTGGCGCAGTTAACGCAATAAGTCGACCGCCTGGGGAGTACGGCCGCAAGGCTAAAACTCAAATGAATTGACGGGGGCCCGCACAAGCGGTGGAGCATGTGGTTTAATTCGATGCAACGCGAAGAACCTTACCTGCTCTTGACATCCTGCGAATCTCCCAGAGATGGGAGAGTGCCTTCGGGAACGCAGAGACAGGTGCTGCATGGCTGTCGTCAGCTCGTGTTGTGAAATGTTGGGTTAAGTCCCGTAACGAGCGCAACCCCTATCCCTTTTTGCCAGCGGTCCGGCCGGGAACTTCAGGGAGACTGCCGGTGACAAACCGGAGGAAGGTGGGGACGACGTCAAGTCATCATGGCCCTTACGAGCAGGGCTACACACGTGCTACAATGGCCGGTACAAAGGGTTGCGAAGCGGCGACGTGAAGCCAATCCCATAAAGCCGGCCTCAGTCCGGATCGGAGTCTGCAACTCGACTCCGTGAAGTCGGAATCGCTAGTAATCGTGGATCAGAATGCCACGGTGAATACGTTCCCGGGCCTTGTACACACCGCCCGTCACACCATGGGAGTGGACTGCACCAGAAGTGGTTAGCTTAACCTTCGGGAGAGCGATCACCACGGTGTGGTTCATGACTGGGGTGAAGTCGTAACAAGGTAGCCGTAGGGGAACCTGCGGCTGGATCACCTCCTTAAACGACAAGTGTTCACGCGAACCAGCGCGTCCACACAAATTGCCTGATCGGATAGAGCGAAGATGCCTGGGTCTGTAGCTCAGTTGGTTAGAGCGCACCCCTGATAAGGGTGAGGTCGGCAGTTCGAGTCTGCCCAGACCCACCAACCTGTCGGGGCCTTAGCTCAGCTGGGAGAGCGCCTGCCTTGCACGCAGGAGGTCAGCGGTTCGATCCCGCTAGGCTCCACCATACAGCCCGGTGTCGGTATCTCGCTTTTACTGATGAAACCACAGTCAAAAGTCATGATGATGACACTCATCGACATGATTTCTGACTGTCTTTTTGACAGTACGCTCTTTAACAATGTGGATCATGCTGACCTGTCGGTCGGTGAACACCTCTCGCCTACGAGAGTGTCGTGACCCGGCCGGCAGAAAACGTATAAATTTACCGTGGTACGTCATGTCGTACGTCACCCGGTAAATGTCGTGTGATTGTGAGACCGGACCCCTTGGGGTTATATGGTCAAGCGATTAAGCGCACACGGTGGATGCCTAGGCAGTCAGAGGCGATGAAGGACGTGACAGCCTGCGATAAGCGTCGGTGAGGTGGCAAATGACCTGCGACCCGGCGATTTCCGAATGGGGAAACCCACTCATCACAAGATGAGTATTCATGAGCCAATACATAACTCATGAAGGCGAACCGGGAGAACTGAAACATCTAAGTACCCCGAGGAAAAGACATCAATTGAGATTCCCCCAGTAGCGGCGAGCGAACGGGGAGCAGCCCTTAAGCAGTGCAACCGATAGGCGAACAGTCTGGGAAGTCTGACCATAGCAGGTGATAGTCCTGTAGCCGAAATCCGAGCATTGTGAAATCGAGTAGGTCGGGGCACGTGAAACCCTGACTGAACATGGGGGGACCATCCTCCAAGGCTAAATACTCCTGACTGACCGATAGTGAACCAGTACCGTGAGGGAAAGGCGAAAAGAACCCCGGCGAGGGGAGTGAAATAGATCCTGAAACCGTGTGCGTACAAGCAGTGGGAGCAGACTTGTTCTGTGACTGCGTACCTTTTGTATAATGGGTCAGCGACTTATTCTCAGTAGCGAGCTTAACCGAATAGGGGAGGCGCAGGGAAACCGAGTCTTAAATGGGCGACTTAGTTGCTGGGAATAGACCCGAAACCGGGCGATCTATCCATGGCCAGGATGAAGGTCAGGTAACACTGACTGGAGGTCCGAACTCAAGTATGTTGAAAAATGCTGAGATGAGCTGTGGATCGGAGTGAAAGGCTAATCAAGCTCGGAGATAGCTGGTTCTCCTCGAAAGCTATTTAGGTAGCGCCTCACGTATTACCACCGGGGGTAGAGCACTGTTTCGGCTAGGGGGCCATCCCGGCTTACCAACCCGAGGCAAACTCCGAATACCGGTGAGTACAGCGTGGGAGACACACAGCGGGTGCTAACGTCCGTTGTGAAAAGGGAAACAACCCAGACCGCCAGCCAAGGTCCCAAAATCCCGGTTAAGTGGGAAACGATGTGGGAAGGCACAGACAGCCAGGAGGTTGGCTTAGAAGCAGCCATCCTTTAAAGAAAGCGTAATAGCTCACTGGTCGAGTCGGCCTGCGCGGAAGATGTAACGGGGCTCAAACCGGGTACCGAAGCTGCGGGTGCATCCTATGGATGCGCGGTAGAGGAGCGTTGTGTAAGCCTGCGAAGGTGTATCGTGAGGTATGCTGGAGGTATCACAAGTGCGAATGCTGACATGAGTAACGACAAGGGCGGTGAAAACCCGCCCCGCCGGAAGACCAAGGGTTCCTGTTCGACGTCAATCGGAGCAGGGTGAGTCGGCCCCTAAGGCGAGGCTGAAAAGCGTAGTCGATGGGAAACGGGTCAATATTCCCGTACCGGATGTTATTGCGATGGGGGGACGAAGAAGGCTAGGTGAGCCAGGCGTTGGTTGTCCTGGTGAAAGCATGTAGGCCTGGGGATCAGGCAAATCCGGTCCTCTACAAGCCGAGATGCGAGACGAACAGACTACGGTCTGGAAGTCACTGATGCCACGCTTCCGGGAAAAGCCTCTAAGCTTCAGATAACATGCGACCGTACCCCAAACCGACACAGGTGGTCAGGTAGAGAATACCAAGGCGTATGAGAGAACTCGGGTGAAGGAACTAGGCAAAATGGCACCGTAACTTCGGGAGAAGGTGCGCCGGCCAGGGTGATGGGACTTGCTCCCCTAGCCCTGACCGGCCGAAGAGACCAGGTGGCTGCAACTGTTTATTAAAAACACAGCACTCTGCCAACGCGTAAGCGGACGTATAGGGTGTGACGCCTGCCCGGTGCCGGAAGGTTAATTGATGGTGTTAGCCGCAAGGCGAAGCTCTTGATCGAAGCCCCGGTAAACGGCGGCCGTAACTATAACGGTCCTAAGGTAGCGAAATTCCTTGTCGGGTAAGTTCCGACCTGCACGAATGGCGTAATGATGGCCACGCTGTCTCCACCCGAGACTCAGTGAAATTGAAATCGCTGTGAAGATGCAGTGTACCCGCGGCTAGACGGAAAGACCCCGTGAACCTTTACTATAGCTTCACACTGGACGCTGATGTTACTTGTGTAGGATAGCTGGGAGGCTTTGAAACCCCGACGCCAGTCGGGGTGGAGCCAACCTTGAAATACCAGCCTGGTATCATCGGCGTTCTAACTCCGCACCGTGATCCGGTGTGAGGACAGTGTGTGGTGGGTAGTTTGACTGGGGCGGTCTCCTCCCAAAGAGTAACGGAGGAGCACTAAGGTACCCTCAGCACGGTTGGAAATCGTGCAATGAGTGCAAGAGCATAAGGGTGCTTGACTGCGAGACGGACATGTCGAGCAGGTGCGAAAGCAGGTTCTAGTGATCCGGTGGTTCTGTATGGAAGGGCCATCGCTCAACGGATAAAAGGTACTCCGGGGATAACAGGCTGATACCGCCCAAGAGTTCATATCGACGGCGGTGTTTGGCACCTCGATGTCGGCTCATCACATCCTGGGGCTGAAGTCGGTCCCAAGGGTATGGCTGTTCGCCATTTAAAGTGGTACGCGAGCTGGGTTTAGAACGTCGTGAGACAGTTCGGTCCCTATCTGCCGTGGGCGTCGGAAGTTTGAGAAGTGCTGCTCCTAGTACGAGAGGACCGGAGTGGACGCACCGCTGGTGTACCGGTTGTCATGCCAATGGCACCGCCGGGTAGCTATGTGCGGACGGGATAACCGCTGAAGGCATCTAAGCGGGAAGCCCCCTTCAAGATGAAACTTCCCTGGAGCCTCGAGCTCCCTGAAGGGCCCTCGAAGACGACGAGGTCGATAGGCGCGGTGTGTAAGTGCAGTAATGCATTGAGCTGACGCGTACTAATTGCCCGTGAGGCTTGACCATATAACACCCAAGTGGTTCGCATCACACGATGTTGGATACGATAGCGTATCGATCAGCATGATCCCGATTTTGACCCGCTGCCGAAAGGCAGCCGGTCTGCAGAATTGTCTGACGACCATAGCGTGCCGGTCCCACCCGATCCCTTTCCGAACTCGGTAGTGAAACGGCTCCGCGCCGATGGTAGTGTGGGGTCTCCCCATGTGAGAGTAGGTCATCGTCAGACACCCCTTCCGAACCCCGGTCCAATGGACCGGGGTTCTTTTATGTGCGCTCGAAAAAACGGCCGGGCCCGACCCCGCCCCGTCACTGACGTGACCGGGCAGGGCGCGGGCTCAGTCGGCGCTGGCCTGTACGGCAAGGGCGTCGGTCAGGGCCGTCATCTCGGCATCCGTGCCGATCGAGATCCGCAACCAGTCCGAGAGTCCCGGCGTGCCAAAGTGGCGCACCAGTATGCCGGAGGCGCGCAAATGCGCGGCCACCGAAACGGCGTCATGACGTCTGGGGCGAACAAACAGGAAGTTGGCCTGTGACGGCAGCACTTCGATATCCAGATCCTTTAGTGTTTGAACAGTGGCCTCACGTGTCGCCATGATGGCGTGACAGCACTCCTCATAATGCTGTGTATCTTCGAGGGCGGCGATCCCTGCGGCGCTGGCCAGTGCATCGACTGGAAAGGAATTGAAAGAGTCCTTGATGCGCTCCAGCCCCTCGATCAGTTCTTTTGACCCTATGGCAAAACCGATACGCATGCCTGCCAGGCTGCGGGACTTTGAAAAAGTACCTGTCACGAGCAGGTTGGGGTGTTCCTCGATCAGCGGTACAGCGCTTTCACTGCCAAAACCATAATAGGCTTCATCGACCAGCACGACGCGCTCACGCTGACGTTCCAGTAGCGCCTTGATGTCCGCGCGTGAGTGCGCGTGTCCCGTTGGAGCATTCGGGTTGGCAAAGGCAATCCCTGCATGCCCCTTTTCCGGGAAATGCGTCAGCGGTACTTCCCATCGATCGTTCAGGGCAATCTTCTCCAGCTCGATGCCATAAAGCTGGCAGTAGACTGGATAAAAGCTGTAGGTGTATTCCGGGATCGCCAGCGCCTCGCCTTCATGCAGGAAAAAGGCGCGAAAGGCAAAGGCCAGTACTTCATCCGAACCGTTACCCACAAAGACTTGATCGCGGGTCACGTTGTAGGTGCGCGCCAGCATGTCGCGAAGCGCCAGCGATTCCGGATCCGGATAACGTTTTAGCTGCTCACAGGAAAATTGCCGAAGCACCTTTTCCACCCCCGGGGCCGGCGGGTAGGGGTTCTCATTGGTATTGAGCTTGATCATACGCTGCCGGGGCTGTTCACCGGGTACATAGGGTGTCAGTGCTGCTATTCCAGGACTCCAGAACTTGCTCATCGTGGCTCTCTGCAAGGGGACAATACGGTAGGATCATGTTGACCCCTGCCCGTAGCGTTCGCAAGTCTCGCTCATGCAGAGGGCTCTGCTAATCTCAAGGGCTTTACCGAATGACAAGGGGCATACTGGTGGCAGGAAGGATTCAAGAGGCCAGTGTCATGGGAGTGACCCTGCTGCTGGGCTATATCGTACTGGCACTGCCCAATCAGGTCGGAATGCTTGCCTTCCCCATGACATGGTGGCCTCCGCTTGAGCTGCCTCTCATCCTGATAACGCTATGGTGCCTGCCACATCGTGTCACACGTTTTCTGGCGCCGTTGGTGGCGATGGCCCTTGTACTGCTGGCGTTGCTCAAGCTGGCCGATATGGTGGCCCTTCAGGCGTACTGGCGCATTTTTGATCCAATTTCCGACTGGCGTCTTATCGGGCCGGGGTGGAATGTCTTCAGCGGTACGGTGGGGGCGGGCAAGGCCTGGCTGCTGGCTGGTGTACTGGTCGTGATGCTCTTGCTGATGCTCGGCACTACCATAAGGGGCTGGTCACTTCTGTCGCGTCAGGTCGCATTGAATGTGCGCTCGGATCAGCACCGGTGGCTCTGGTCTCTGCCTACAGGGTGGCTTGTGATATCTCTGGCCGGGCTGGTATGGCATGACGTTCCCCGGCCAGCCGCTTCATCACGGCTGATCGTTGAGCACGTTGGCCAGTCCCGACAAAACCTTCGTGATCTGGCCACCTTGAAAAAGCATGCCCTTCATGACCCGATCGCACAGATGCCGGCCGATCGGCTGTTCACCAATCTTGAGGGCCATGATGTCCTGTTCGTGTTTATAGAATCCTACGGGCGCACGGCTCTGGAAGACGAACGTTACGCAGGTGCCATGCGTTCGCGCATGGCCCGCATCGATCATGAGCTTGGAAAGGCCGGGTTTGGCGCGCGCAGCGCCTGGCTTGCCTCACCCACTGTAGGTGGGCAGAGCTGGCTGGCCCATGCCACGCTGCAGTCAGGACTCTGGATCGACTCGCAGCGGCGCTACAATTGGCTGATGGATACCGATCGTGTCTCGCTGGCACGTCTTTTTGGGCGGGCCGGCTGGAAGACCATGGCGGTTGAGCCGGCCTTGACCCGCGAATGGCTGGCCAATCGCTACTTCCGGTTTGATGAGGTGCTCGATGCCCGCAATCTCGGTTACAAGGGGGAACCCTTCAACTGGATCACCATGCCGGATCAGTACACTTATTTTGCTCTTCAGAAGCAGATACTGTCCCACAGGGATCGAGCCCCGATCATGGCTGAAATCGCGACGTTGAGTAGTCATGCCCCCTGGACGCCCATCCCGCCTCTGGTGGACTGGGGTCAGATCGGTGACGGTCGTATCTTCAACGAGTGGGCCAATGCCGGTGATCCGCCTGACGTGGTCTGGCAGGACAGCGACCGCGTGCGGGCACAGTATCTCAAGTCCATCGACTACGCGCTTGAAGCACTGGCCTCCTTCATCACCCATTATGGCGACGACTCTCTGGTCGTGATCGCCATGGGAGATCATCAGCCGGCCTCACTGATCACGGGTGAAGGCGCCAGCATGGATGTGCCGGTGCATGTCATGACCCGCGATCCGCATGTACTGGATCAATTTGCAAGATGGGGCTGGCAGTCGGGCATGTTGCCAGACCGGAACAGCGCGCACTGGGGAATGGATGCCCTGCGCCAACGATTGGTTGAGGGCTTCGGCTCGCCCTGATCGAAAGGGAAGAAACAATTTGAGTCGGGCGACTTGATAAGCAGGCTAATAGTCTCCATATGGTTGGTTGACTCAAATCATTTCGCTTTTGTCGGAGTCATCGAACAGGGAGGTTCTCACATGCACGATGTTTTATTCGAACCGCTTCAACTGGGCTCGCTGGAAATCCCAAATCGGGTCATCATGGCGCCGCTAACGCGCGCACGTACGCCGGATCGCATCCCGGGGCGCCTGCAGGAAATCTACTACGGTCAGCGTGCCGGCGCCGGTCTGATCATCGCCGAGGCCACCAATATCTCACCGACTGCGGCCGGCTATGTCTATACCCCAGGCATCTGGACCGATGAGCAGGAAGCCGGCTGGAAAGGTGTGGTAGAAGCCGTCCATGCGCGCGGCGGACGCATTGCGTTGCAGCTCTGGCACGTCGGTCGTGTCTCCAACGAGCGTGTTCAGCCTGATGGCCAGCAACCGGTCGCGCCCAGCGCCTTGCGTGGTGAAGGCGCCCAGGCCTTTGTCGAATTCGAGGATGGCAGCTCCGGTCGTGAAGATGCCAGCACGCCCCGTGCGCTGGAGACCGAAGAGATTCCGGAACTGGTCGAGGATTACCGCCAGGCCGCCATACGCGCCCGTCGCGCCGGTTTTGACATGATCGAGGTCCACGCCGCCAATGCTTATCTGCTTCAGCAGTTTCTGGCGACCGGTTCCAATCAGCGTACTGACCGCTATGGTGGCTCGATCGAAAATCGCGCCCGGGTCGTGCTCGAGATTGTGGATGCCGTGGCCAGCGTCTTTGGTTATGACCGGGTTGGCATTCGCATTTCGCCGTTTATCGAGATTTTCGGGCTCAAGGATGAGGAGTCCGAACAGATGGCCTTCTATCTGGCCGAACAGCTCAATGTCCGCGAACTGGCCTATCTGCACGTCAACGAACCCGACTGGGCCGGTGGCGACATCCATCTGACTGATGATTTCCGTCGCGCCCTGCGAGCACGCTTTCGCAACGGCGCCCTGCTCTTTTGTGGCCACTACACGGCGCAGGGCGAAGTGGATCTGATCGATCGTGGTATTGCCGATGCCGCCGTCTTCGGTAGGCCCTTCATTGCCAACCCTGATCTGCCCGAGCGCTTTCGTGTTGGTGCCGAGCTTACCGACCCCGACCCGGACACCTTCTATGGCGGCGATGAAAAAGGCTATACCGATTATCCCTTTCTATCGGATCAGGCCCGTTAACGGGCATTGACCCTGCCGTAGTGACTCTAATCTGCACGGGTGTCTTTCCGGTGCCCCCGACGAACAGCTATGCTAGGGGGCACCGGTCGCTTGAGCGGCCAAAAAACAGGCATCAGGAGTAAGCTTCATGCAGATGAAAACGTTGCTGGCCGGTTCGGCACTGATGGCGCTACTGGCAGGCTGTGCCGGCACTGGCGGTGGGCAGCAGAGTACTGACAGCGCAGGTTCCACGGCCCAGTCTTCACAGGCCCAGACAGAAACGCGTACCTATACGGGTACCCTGCCGTGTCGCAACTGCAGCGGAATCGCACTGACCGTCAATCTGCAGGGCGATGAGAAGGCGACCAATCCGCAGGATCGGACGTTCGAGCTGGAAGCGCAGTACCAGAACCATCCGCAGAATCCGCCGACTGAAACCTACAGCGGCAACTGGGATGTGATCAGCGGCATGCAGGACGATCCGTCGGCCACCGTCTATGAGCTGACGCCTTCCGGTGAAGGTCAGGTCTATTACTTCGAGCGTGTCAACGATTCAACACTCGAACTGGTGGATCCGCAGCTGCGTCGTTTCGAAAACGGCCAGACCCTGCGTCTGACTCGACAGCAGTAATCCTGAAATGCTGCCCGCCTGGGCAGTTTCAAACAGAGGGCGGCGCCAGGCCGCCCTTTTTCATGTCTGAAATCACCAAAGAGGACGGACGGGCAGCATGGCAAAGGCCAAGAGTGCATTTGTATGCACCGAATGCGGTGCCGAGTATTCCAAGTGGCAGGGGCAATGCAGCAGCTGCCGTGAGTGGAACACGCTGACGGAAATACGTCTTTCAAGTGCCTCTCGTCCCGGCAGTGGTGCGGGTAGTACTGCCCGTCAGGGCTACGCCGGTGGCGCCAGCGTGGCGCTGACGGATCTATCAAGGGTCGATCTGAGCGAACTGCCGCGCTTTTCGACCACCTATGATGAATTTGATCGCGTACTGGGCGGTGGGCTGGTGCCCGGCGGTGCCATTTTGCTGGGCGGTGATCCGGGGGCGGGCAAATCCACACTGCTTTTACAGACAGCCTGTCACCTCGCCCAGCAGCACCGCGTGGTCTATGTCACCGGGGAGGAGTCGCTTTCTCAGGTGGCCATGCGAGCTCATCGCCTCTCTCTGCCCACGCAGGGGCTTTCCATGCTGGCCGAAACCAGCGTGGAAACCATTCTGGGCATGGCCGAGCGCGAAAAACCGGCGGTACTGATCATCGATTCCATCCAGACCATGCATCTGGAAGATGTCTCCTCCGCCCCGGGCGGGGTGGCCCAGGTGCGTGAGTCGGCCGCGGCACTGACCCGTTTTGCCAAGCAAACCGGCACGGTATTGATGCTGGTAGGCCACGTGACCAAGGATGGCGCTCTGGCAGGGCCGCGTGTGCTGGAGCACATGATTGATGCCTCGCTGCTGCTGGAGGGGAGTTCCGACTCACGCTTTCGTACCCTGCGTGGGCAGAAAAACCGCTTTGGTGCCGTCAATGAGCTGGGCGTTTTTGCCATGATGGAGCAGGGGCTTCGGGAGGTAAAAAACCCCAGCGCGATCTTTCTCTCCCGTGGGGAGGAGATGGCGCCCGGAAGTCTCGTGATGGTGGTCTGGGAGGGCACTCGGCCGCTGCTGGTCGAGGTTCAGGCACTGCTGGATGAGTCGGCGCTGGGTAACCCGCGGCGTGTGGCCGTCGGCTTTGATGCCCAGCGTCTGGCGATGCTGCTGGCCGTGCTGCACCGTCATGGTGGTCTCTTTACCGGGGATCAGGACGTTTTTGTCAATGTGGTCGGCGGTATGAAGGTGCTGGAAACCAGCGCCGATCTGGCGGTCCTGCTGGCCGTGGTCTCAAGCCTTCAGAATCGCTCATTGCCTCGCGAGCTGGTGGTGTTCGGCGAAGTCGGTCTTTCCGGAGAAATCCGTCCGGTACCCAGTGGGCAGGAGCGCATCATTGAAGCTTCCAAGCACGGCTTTACCCGTGCCATCGTGCCGCGCGGCAACGCGCCCAAAAAATCGCCGGCCGGGATGGAAGTGATCGCCGTTGATCGTCTCTCCGAGGCGCTCGAGGCCATTTGATCGAACCGGATAAAGGGGTGTGGTCTGAAGCGGCTGCCGGTGCCACAGTGAAAATGACCACCATTGAGTATACTGAAGGTCAAAAGGGGAGAGTTCATGACACAGATTCGCCTTACCCAGTACAGCCATGGCGCCGGCTGTGGCTGCAAGATTGCACCGGACGTGCTGGATAGCATGCTGAAAAATGCAGGCCCCGGCGCCCATAGTGACAAGCTGATCGTCGGCAACCAGGACCGCGAAGACGCTGCCGTCTATGATCTGGGCGATGGTCAGGGCCTGATCGCCACGACCGACTTTTTCATGCCGATCGTGGATGACCCCTTTGATTTTGGCCGCATCGCTGCGACCAATGCCATCAGCGATGTCTTTGCCATGGGGGGGCGCCCGATCATGGCGCTGGGCATTCTGGGCTGGCCCGTTGACAAGCTTTCCCCCAGGGTCGCCGGTGAGGTGCTGGCCGGTGCCCAGTCCGTATGTTGTGAGCTCGGTCTGGCGCTGGCCGGTGGTCACTCCATCGATGCCCCGGAGCCCATCTTTGGTCTGGCAGTCAACGGTCTGGTCCGGCTTGAGCACCTCAAACGCAACAATGGTGCTCGCCCCGGTGACCGCCTTTATCTGACCAAACCGCTGGGGGTTGGCATACTGACCACGGCGGAAAAGCGTGGTCTGCTGGCGGCGGAACATCATGGTCTGGCACGTGACACCATGCTGCGTACCAACGCCATTGGACAGAAGCTGGCCACCGTACCGGGCGTTCATGCCATGACCGATGTGACGGGATTCGGTCTGGCCGGGCATCTGGGCGAGATCTGCACGGCCAGCAATGTGGCGGCCCGGATCGACTTCAGGCGTCTACCGCGCATTGCCGAGGCGGATGGCTATCTGCGCCAGGGCGCAGTGCCCGGCGGCACCGAGCGCAATCACCGCGCCATGGGTCGACTGATGCCAGCCATGGATGATTATCACTGGCAGTGGCTCTGCGATCCACAAACCTCCGGTGGGTTGGTGCTGGCCGTCGACCCTGCCTATGAAGATGACGTCGAGCGTATTGGCCGTGAGCATGGTCTGACGCTTGAAGCCTTTGGAGAGTGCGTGGCGCGTGAGGGTGAAGCGGTTTTACATGTCCAGCAATAAGGGAGAGCAGCTCGCGCCGACGCTTGACCGGCTCAAGGGCGCGTCGCTTTTGATCGATGTCCGCGCTCCCATCGAGTTTGACCATGGGACGCTGCCCGGGGCCATCAACCTGCCGTTGATGGACAACGATGAGCGCGCTCAGGTGGGGACCTGCTATCGACAAAAGGGTGGTGATGCCGCGCTCCGGCTTGGCCATCAGCTTGTCAGTGGTACCTTGAAGGAGAGCCGCGTCGAGGCCTGGTGCGAGGTTCTGGCGCGTCACCCTGATGCCCTGATCTATTGTGCCCGCGGCGGCCAGCGATCGGGTATCGCTCAGCAATGGCTGGCGGAAAGGGGCCTTGAGGTGGCACGCCTGAAGGGCGGGTTCAAGGCGGCGCGTCGTACGCTGATGTCGATCACCGAGCAGGCGGCCGAGGCGCCGTCGCTGGTGATTGCGGGGCTGACCGGCTGTGCCAAGACCGACATGATCAAGGCACTCGATAGTGGCATTGATCTGGAAGGACATGCGCGTCACAAGGGGTCGAGCTTTGGCCGCCAGCCAGGGCAGCCGCCAACGCAGATCAACTTTGAGCATGCGCTGGCAATGGATCTGGCCGCGCGTCGGGCGCCTTATGTGTTCGAAGATGAATCCCGCCGCATCGGCAGTGTCGAGATTCCACTACCTCTCTGGCAGGGATTGTGTGCGGCTCCCCGAGTCTTGATCGAGATGCCACTGGAGTGGCGGCTGGCTCAGATTCGCCGTGACTACATTGATGATCTCTGGACGCAGTATCGCCAGTCCTATGGTCCATGGCTGGGCTGGTCGCTGATGCGTCGCCAATTGATCAGCGCACTGGTACGCCTCAAAAAGCGGCTGGGCAATGCGCGCCTCGAGCGGCTGTTGCAGCTTCAGCAGCAGGCCTTCGAGGCGCATGTCACCACGCAAGACAGTCAGGCTCATGATGGCTGGCTGTCTCCGCTGCTGAGCGAATACTACGACCCCATGTATCACTATCAGCTACGCCAGAACGAACATGGGCCTGCCTTTACCGGCACGTGGCAGGAAGTGCTGGCGTTCGTGCGCGAGGCTGTCGACCAGCAGCGTCGCAGCGGCGATGTCGAATAAGGGTTAAAGGCGCAGCCAGTCGATCATGACCCGATCCAGTACGGCCGCCTGCCGGGCAAAGCGGTGGCTGTCATTGAGCATCTCGTCGCGTGACTGCACCCAGGGGCCTGAATTTTCCAGACTGCCGGCTTCTTTCTCGGCAAGCCGCTGCACCCAGTCATGGGTGGCTTCCAGATGGCAGTGCATGGCCACCACCCGGGCGCCGTCCCAGGTGAATCCCTGCAACGGGCTGGCGTCGCTGGCCCCGATCGAGATGGCGCCTTCCGGTAGCCCGAAGATACGCCTATGCCAGAGAAAGGCGTCAAAACGCTCGGGCAGGTCAAGGTCGCCGTCCTCATTGCCGCGTACCGCATGCCAGCCAAATTCACCGTGCGTATTAAGCGACACGATGGCGCCGAGCGCCTCGGCGATCAGCTCTGCGCCGTAGCCCAGCCCCATGATCGGCTTTGAGCTTTTGAGCGTGCGCTCGAGAAGATGCTGTTCACGTTTGGTCCAGCCGTGTGCCACGATCTGTTCCGGGCCGCCCAGCACGATCAGGGCATCGAAATCGCCGGGCCGGGGCGGCACTTCATCGGCATAAAGGCGACAGACGTTGAAACTGTGGCCCATGCTGGTCAGCCAGTCCGCCAGTCGGGCTGGTCCAAAATGAGACGCATGCTGCAAAAAATAGATATGCATGATAGGGCCATGATGGATAACGATAATTTGATCACTCAGCATACACCGATCTGGACAATCACCGGGAAGACCCATGCGTGACGAGGTACGTGAGCAGGCCACGACCATTATTGCCCGTATCCCCGAAGGGCGTGTGACTACCTATGGCGCCATCGCGAAAATGACGGAAGGCGCTACGGCACGCTCGGTCGGGGCGCTGCTGCGTCTGCTGCCCGAGGGACATACGCTGCCCTGGCATCGAGTCGTTGCTGCCGGCGGTCGCCTTGCCGATCATGACGGGGCTCGCCGGCAGCGCGAACTGTTGAGCGCCGAGGGTGTGGTATTTGACGCACGCGGTCGGATTCCGGCGCATTTTTTCTGGCCCTGAGGGTCAGGCAATCGCATTTTATCGAGTCTGTCTGTGATACCGGGACGCCCTTCTGAACCAGAAAGGGTAAACCCAGGATCAGGCAGATGATGACAACACCAGCAGAACGATTTCGAGCAGGGAGCACAAGCAATGCCCACCATGATCGCACCAGGGTTTGAAAAGCGTTTGAGGGCGCTGTCACCACGCCAGTCATTGGCCTTCATGGCGGCCTTGAGTGAGCGGTTGATGCCAAATTATCGCCTCTATGCCGAGATCGGCGAGGCTGGAGATGCGCATGGCGTGGCCAGCCTGCTGGCGCTGGTCTGGGAGAGCCTGGGGGTTCGCGATGCCCGCATTGATTTTGAGCGTCAGGGTGAAAAGCTGGTGGCCTGTGAACCACCGGAAGAGGATGACAGCTTCGGGGCGCGTCTCGCCCGGGACATGACTCTGGCCCTGTCTGCCTGCGTGGATGTGCTGTCAGGCCCGGCTGTTGAGGCGGGTGTAGACGTCAGCCGACTCTCCATCGGCGGGGTCGAGCGATTTATCGAGATGAGCGCCGGTGATGCCATCCACGATGATGCCGAGCGTGAGGCCCTGATCGAGGAGCATGAGCTGATGAGCGACGAGCGAGCCTTCCAGCTGGCGGTGCTGGAGCACGTCGAGATACAGACGCTGGATCGGGAAGGACTGCGTGTGCTGCGCGTGCTGGGGAAAAACGAGGGCGTCAGCAACCTGGGGCTGACGGCCGAGTAGACAGGACGCAAAACCCGCCCGCACACGGCGTCGAAGAACGATGCCGTGTGCGGGCGCAATTAAAGGCGCATCTCGAGGCCATGATCGGCCATGTACTGCTTGGCCTGTTCGATGGTGTATTCGCCAAAATGAAAGATGCTCGCGGCCAGAACTGCATCGGCGCCGCCTTCTTTCACACCCGCCACCAGATGATCGAGATTGCCCACCCCGCCCGAGGCGATGACCGGCACCGAAACAGCATCGCTGATGGCGCGTGTGACCCCCAGATCAAAGCCTTCCCGGGTGCCGTCGCGGTCCATGCTGGTCACCAGCAGTTCTCCGGCACCATATTCCACCATCCTGCGAGACCATTCGACGGCGTCGAGCCCGGTTGACTTGCGCCCGCCGTGGGTAAAGATCTCCCAGCGGGGTGGCTCATCATCCTCGCTGACCCGCTTGGCGTCGATGGCTACAACGATGCACTGACTGCCAAAGCGCTCGGCGGCTTCGTAGACAAAATCCGGATCCGTGACGGCGGCCGTGTTGATTGACACCTTGTCGGCGCCGGCATTGAGCAGGGCGCGAATATTGTCGCAGCTGCGAATGCCGCCGCCGACGGTCAGCGGAATGAAGACCTCACCGGCAATCCGGCTGACCATGTCCAGCGTGGTACCCCGCGCTTCATGGCTGGCGGTAATGTCGAGAAAGGTGATCTCGTCGGCATTTTGTTCATTGTAGCGCCGGGCGACCTCGACCGGGTCGCCGGCATCCCGGATGCCCAGAAAATTGACGCCCTTGACCACACGGCCACGATCCACGTCCAGACAGGGGATGATGCGTTTTGCCAGTGTCATGTGCCTCTCCGAACCATCAGCCTTGCTGGGCTTCAATGGTGTCACACAGGGTCTGGGCCTCGGCAAGATCAAGCTTGCCTTCATAGATGGCCCGTCCGGTAATGGCGCCAACGATGCCGGATGCGGCAACGTCAGCCAGTTTCTGCACGTCTTCCATGTCGGTCACGCCGCCAGAGGCGATGACCGGCACACCGCCATGGCTGGCCATTTCGACGGTGGCTTCGACGTTGACGCCGTTCATCATGCCATCACGTGAAATATCGGTGTAAATGATGGCGCTGACGCCGTCCTGTGCAAAATGGCGGGCCAGGTCCACGGCGCGCATGGTGGACACTTCTGCCCAGCCATCGGTGGCGACGTAGCCGTCACGGGCGTCGAGTCCGACCATGATATGGCCGGGAAATTCGCGACACATCTCACGGACAAAGTCCGGATCGCGCACGGCCTGGGTACCGATAATGACCCAGCTGACGCCGGCATCGAGGTAGCTCTGAATGACCTCGCGGGTACGGATGCCGCCGCCGATCTGAATGGGCAGGTCCGGAAAGCGGGCAGCGATGGCCCTGACCGCTTCGGCATTGACCGGGCGACCCTCGAAGGCGCCGTTGAGGTCCACCAGGTGCAGACGCCGCGCGCCGGCATCCACCCAGCGCTGGGCCATGGCCACCGGGTCTTCACCGTAGGTGGTCGAGTCTTCCATACGGCCCTGCTTGAGGCGAACACACTGACCGTCTTTCAGGTCGATGGCGGGGATGACCAGCATGGGAATTCCTTTATCCTTGTCGTGAAGGGTCCTGGGCGCAGAGAGGGTCAGGGCGACCAGGCCACAAAATTTGCCAGCAGTCTGAGGCCGGCGTCGGCACTTTTTTCCGGATGAAACTGTACGGCAAAGACGGCGTCACGACCGGTGGCCACATGGGCGCGGCTGCCTGCGTAATCGATGTAGCCCATCGCGTGGGCATCGTCCTCGGCCTGTACGAAATAGCTGTGCACGAAATAGAAGCGCTCCCCGGTCAGGATGCCTTCCCACAGCGGATGCATGTGATGCTGATGGACACGGTTCCATCCCATATGGGGCACCTTGAGCCGCTGACCCTGTTCGTCCAGGGCCGTATCGTCAAAGCGTGTCACCCGGCCGGGCATGTAGCCCAGACAGCGGACTCCGCCGTTTTCCTCGCTCTTGTCCATCAGCATCTGCTGACCGACACAGATCCCCAGCAACGGCTTGCTGGCATCTCTCAGGAGTTCCTTGACCAAACCGGTCAGCTCGGTACGTTCAAGTTCCCCCATGCAGTCACGAATGGCGCCCTGGCCGGGCAGCACCACGCGCGAGGCGCCCTTGATGGCGCGGGCATCCCGCGTGATGGTGACACGCTCATCGGGACTGACGTGCTCGATGGCCTTGGCCACCGAGTGCAGGTTGCCCATTCCGTAGTCGATGATGGCAATCGTCATGCTGGACACGCTCCTTGCCGACCGGACACACGCCGATCGGATGGTGTTGGGTTACAGGCTGCCCTTGGTAGAAGCAATTCGCCCGGCCATGCGCTCATCCGGAGAAACCGCCATGCGCAGGGCGCGACCGAAAGCCTTGAAGATGGTCTCGACCTGATGATGGGCATTGTCGCCCTTCAGGTTGTCGATATGGACGGTGGCACGCGCATGGCTGGCGAACCCCTGAAAGAATTCGGAAACCAGCTGGGTCTCGAAGGCGCCGATGGTGGCGCGGGTGAACTCGGCATTCATGAAAAGCCCCGGGCGGCCGGAAAAATCGATCACCACCCGTGACAGCGCCTCGTCCAGCGGAACATAGGCATGACCGTAGCGATGGATGCCCCGCTTGTCACCCAGCGCCTCGGCAAAGGCCTGGCCCAGGGTGATGCCTGTATCCTCGACCGTATGGTGATCATCGATATGGCGATCACCATCGGCATCAATGGTGAGATCAATCATGCCGTGGCGAGCGATCTGATCGAGCATGTGCTCGAAAAAGGGTACGCCGGTATCGGCCTTGAGTTCGCCCTGACCATCAAGGTCGAGCGAGACGCTGATACGCGTTTCGCTGGTATGACGTGAAATGCTGGCGCGGCGCGTCGACTGGGTCATGAAGGCTCCCTGCAAAAAGAAGATCATCGCCTCTAGGGCGTCATGGGTCATAACGATATCAAAAGCGGCTCATGCCCGCGCGGCTCGATGGGCCGGAATGCTGCGGTCATGCCTTTAGGCCATGACGCCGGCGCGCCATTATAGAGAAGGGCAGTGACCATCCGCTACACTAACGCCCGCCACCGACAGGCCGGTCTCTGGCATGATGGGGGGATTTATCGATGCGATTATCGTGCGGGAAAGGTCTTGGGGAGAGTATTCAATGAAAGCGTTGTTCAGGATAGTGCTGGCGGCGATAGGGGTGCTGGGGTTGCTGGCTGTGGCCGTGGTCATTTACGCGACGACCTTTCTCGATCCCAATGATCTCAAACCGCGGCTGGCGGATGCCGTGCGCGAGCGCACGGGGCTTGAGCTGTCACTGAATGGCCCGCTCTCCTGGACCTTCTATCCGCGCATCGGAGTCACCGTTGAAGATGCCACGGCCCGCCTTCCCGATCAGAGCGCCGATGAGACGCCCTTTGCTGCGTTCCGCCAGGCCGAGGCGCGGTTACGCTTCCCCCCGTTGCTGAGTGGCAATATCGAAGTCGATGGTTTCACGCTTGATGGCCTTCGTCTCAATCTGGAGCGTGATGCGCAGGGGCATGGCAACTGGGAGGCTCTGGTCGATACCGTCGCTCAACAGGATAACGACCGACCGTCTTCTCCTTCGCGACGGCCACAGAGTGTCGCATCGGCCGGCGACCGCCCCTTGGCCATGGACATTGCCAGCGTGCAGGTCAGCGACGGCCAGGTACATTTTGAAGACCAGCAGAATGATCGCAACATCACGTTGTCTTCACTGGCCCTTCAGGCATCCAATGTCACCTCGGGCGGCGCCTTTCCGCTGGAGCTTTCATTCGCCGTCGAAGGTACCCGGCCTGAACTGAATGGCACCATCAGTCTGAAAAGCCAAGCCAGTCTTGATCTGAACAGCGCGGTCTACCGTCTCGATAATCTTGCCCTGAAAGGGGCGATGCATTTGCCGGCCATCGACGGCGCCCACGATCAGACCTTTGGCCTGAACGCTTCAAGGCTGGCTGCAGATCTTGATCGGCAGCGCTACAGCGTGGACAGCGCTGTGCTGGATGGCACCTTTTACCTGCCGTCTCTGGGCGAACATGCCCTGCCTCTGGGCGCCGAGGCAAGTGGTGAAGTGTCGCTGGCGGAAGATCAGGCAAAACTGACCTCTTTTTCGCTCAGCAGCGGCCAGCTGCTGCGCTTGACCGGCAGCGCAGAGGCGCGTCATCTGAGCGATGACCTGCACTGGCAGGGACAGGTCGACATGGCCCCGGCCGATCTTCGCAGCTGGCTGGAACGACTGGGAAAATTGCCGACTACTGCAGATGCCCAGGCGCTACAGCGAGTGGGGTTATCGTCGCAGGTTGAAGGTGACAAACGCACTGCACGGTTCACGGATTTATCGGTCGATATTGACGATACGACCCTTGAGGGGACGGCATCGCTGGGGCTTGAGTCGCCGCTTCTGCACGCCGAGCTCAAGGGGGATTCGCTGGACCTTGATCGCTATCTGCCACCAAGGTCCACCAATGTGACGGCATCGAATGAGGCGCCGCAGGCTCGCACCAGCGACACGACGCCGATCGCTGACGCTGGAGCCTCCCTCAATGAGAGTACTCTGGCGCTGGCTCGCTCGCTGGACCTTGATCTGAATCTGACTCTCGAGACGCTCAAGGCACGAAAATTCCAGCTCGAGAACGTCGCTCTGAAGGCGCAGGGGCGTGAAGGGCATTATCGTCTCTCAAGATTGAATGCCGATCTCTACGATGGGGCGCTCAAGGCCAGCGGCGCCATGAACGTTGCGGCCTCATCAGTGTCGCTCTCGTTTGAGCCGCAACTGACCGGTGTGGCGCTACAGCCCCTGCTGAAGGATGTTTCGGGACGTGATGATCTTTTCCGCGGTACGCTCAATGCCAGTGCCGCGCTGTCTTCCACCCTTGAGGATGAGGGCTCGTGGCTGGCCAATCTCGATGGGAAGGCGTCATTTGTGATTGCTGACGGCGCCATGATGGGGATCAATCTGCCGGGACAGCTGTGCACGACGGCTGCCATGTTGCAGGGCAATAGCACCTCGCATGAATGGGGGAGCGATACCGAGTTCGATCGGTTTGCTGCCAGTTTCGACATTGTCGACGGTGTGATTCAAAACGATGACCTGAACGTGGCGTTGCCCGGTGTGGACATCACAGGCAGCGGTCAGATCGATCTGAAGGCGCAGAATCTGGACATGGCGCTGGCTGCTCGGCTGGTCAACACCGCTGACACCCAGGGATGCCCGGTCAGTGCGACGCTGAGCCATATACCGCTCCCGCTGCACTGCTCGGGAAGCCTGGGCGATGCCCCGGCCCAATGGTGTCGCTTTGATGCCGATGCCTTCAGCGCCATCCTGCAAAAGAGTGCTGCCAGCGAAGGCAGGGAAAAGTTGCGTGAGCATGTAGACCGCCAGCTGGAGGGCAAGCTGGGTCAGCGGATCGAGGAAAAGCTGGGTGAGGCGTCCGGCGGCAATCTGAAAGATGCCATCAAGGGCCTTTTTCAGTAACAACCTTTTCAGTCATCACGTCATGCGGCCGGTGCCCTGATCAAGCAGGGCATCGGCACTTTTCGAGTTTTCTATCCGGGCGAGAGCCAATCCGTGAGTACTTTTATCGAGGCCCTGCAGCCGCTGGATGCCGAATATTTTCGCATCCGTCTGCTGGGCTGGTTTGATCAGTATGGCCGCACCCATCTGCCCTGGCAGCAGGACAGGAGCCCATACCGTGTCTGGGTGTCAGAAATCATGCTGCAACAGACACAGGTGGCAACCGTCATCGGCTATTTTGAGCGCTTCATGCAGCGCTTTCCGGATGTCGAGGCACTGGCAGCGGCCGAGCAGGATGAGGTGCTCCATCTCTGGACGGGACTGGGATATTACGCCCGTGCTCGCAACCTGCATCGTGCCGCCCAGTGCGTTGTCAACGAGCATGGCGGAGTGTTTCCGGTCGAGAGTGTGGCGGCCCTGAGCGCTCTGCCGGGCATTGGTCGCTCGACGGCCGGGGCCATCATTGCCCAGTCCACCGGACAGCGTGCGCCCATTCTGGATGGCAACGTCAAACGCGTATTGACCCGTTTGCATGGCGTTGAGGGCTGGCCCGGCAAGCCCGAGGTGGAGAGGAAGCTCTGGCAGTTGGCCGAGCACTACACGCCCCAATGGCGCTGCGCCGACTTTACTCAGGCCATGATGGACATGGGCGCCACGCTTTGCACGCGCCGTCGTCCCAGCTGCCTGCTGTGTCCCTTTGAAGCTGACTGCGTGGCACATGCACAAGGAGAAGAGCATCGTTTCCCAGCGTCAAAGCCGAAAAAGGAAAAACCTGTTCGTCAGACATTGATGCTGATACTGCGTGATGGCCATGAGCGTGTCCTGCTTGAGCAGCGCCCTTCAAGCGGTTTGTGGGGTGGTTTGTGGGGAATGCCACAGTTTGACGATCATGAGGCACTCGAGTCCTGGTTGGCCCGTGAAATGCCCGGTAGCGCTGTAGAGCAGCAATGGCCATGTTTTACGCACGTTTTTACACACTTTCGACTTGAGATCACGCCGGTTCAGGCGCATCTGTCTCGAAGCGGGGAGCATCCCGTGGTGGCAGGGCGGCGATGGTATGATCCTGACCAACCTGACAGCATAGGATTGGCAGCACCGGTCAAGGCGCTGCTGGAATCCCTGTCATCCTCTTCGCTTCTTTGAAAGCGCTTACAAAAGGTATTGCAATGACTCGTACGGTATTTTGCCGCAAGTATCAGCAGGAAATGGAAGGGCTGCAGATGCCGCCCCTGCCAGGCGCGAAAGGGCAGGACATCCATGACAACGTTTCCAAAAAGGCCTGGGAGGAGTGGCAGGCACTGCAGACACGGCTGATCAACGAAAAGCGACTCAATATGCTGGATTCCGAAACACGTGACTACCTGATGGCTCAGATGAACCGGTTTTTCAACAATGAAGAAACCGACAGCGCTGAAGGCTATGTTCCCCCGGCTCAATAGTTTTTTGAAATAATCGCAAAACAGGTGTTGACCTGGAGGAAGGTTTTCGATTTAATACGCAGCCGTTGGCAACGGCCAGATAGCTCAGTCGGTAGAGCAGGGGATTGAAAATCCCCGTGTCGGCGGTTCGATTCCGTCTCTGGCCACCATCTGCTGGGGTATAGCCAAGTGGTAAGGCACCGGTTTTTGGTATCGGCATTCCCAGGTTCGAGTCCTGGTACCCCAGCCACTTTATTCGACATTCGTTGCTGAGTGCGCCGGCTTAGCTCAGTTGGTAGAGCAACTGACTTGTAATCAGTAGGTCGAGGGTTCGACTCCTTCAGCCGGCACCATTTCGAATTGCGCCAACTGCAATATCGATAAAAGAAACCGCCATCAGGGCGGTTTTTTTGTAACCTTGAAGTCTATTGGCAGCGTCATCCCGGATTGTAAACTCTGATCGAATCGTCGGCTTCATGACTCGAGTCGACAGGGTTGCAGGATCAGAGATTGCGGGGAAACGCTTTGAACCCTGTGCTTCTTGCGATTGACTTTGCTTTTCTCCTGAGTTATACGACATGTTCGTGGTGTGCATATCGCATACCCCTACCAAAGGGTTACTTGACCCGGTAGGGCGATAGGTGCACTATGGTTCGGGTGGTTAACAAGGCAGTATATCGTCAGTTGTAATCGATCCTGTCGAGAGCATATGAATGGCTATCTTGTTTGTGCCCGCGGTGGGCTAACCATCATTAATTTATTGCACAGGTATCAAAAGCATGGCAACTGGCACTGTTAAGTGGTTCAACGACAGCAAAGGCTTCGGTTTCATTTCTCCTGACGACGGTGGCGACGATCTGTTCGCACACTTCTCCGAGATTCAGGCAGAAGGTTTTAAGTCGCTGCAGGAAGGCCAGAAGGTCTCCTTCAACGTCACTCAGGGTAAAAAAGGTCTGCAGGCTTCTGCAATCCGCCCCGAGTAAGTCGGTAGATTAAATTCTACTGTAAAGGGAGCTGCCATTGGCAGCTCCCTTTTTATTTGTCCCTACTCCGTGTCTTCGTTCTGATTGTGCGGCATTGGTTGCCAAGCTACCCGGTTTGCCTCTCTGACATTAATAGACCAGATGAGCGCCGTATCCCCACAGCAGTACCGCAATGGCAAGCAGCACTTCAAGCACCAGTACGCCGATACCCAGCGTTGAGCTTGAAACGATGAACCCCTCCTTGCGATCAATACCCAGAAACCCCGGGATGCCCAGGTAGAGCAGATAGCCGGTATAACAAAGCCCGGCCACGCCTGCGACGACGCACAGCCATATCATCGGATACAGGGCCATCAGGCCCGCCAGGAACATGGGAGTGGCCACATATCCGGCAAAAACAATGCAGCGGTTCAGATCAGGGTGTGAGGGGTATCTCTGTGCCATTCGATGAATTACGAGCCCCATCAAGGCGATGGCACCCAGAATGGCCAGATAAAACAGGACGGCCAGCTGAAGGGCGGTTGTTGTCGAAAGTGTTACGACCGCAGAGCGTCCGAAGTCCCAGCCAACAGTGGTCGTACCGATGAACGAGCTGACTACAGGGACAGCAGCCAGCAGCAGGACATGGCTGGCATACATGTGTGTCGCAGTCTCGTGTTCATTGTCGATATGTTTCCATTCTCGATGAGGATGAGCCATCAGGCCCCAGACATGATGAATCATGATGCACTCCCAGGACCGCTTCAGGTCCACAACAGTGTTAATGTCACTGACGAACGAGCCATGCTTCATTTGGCGGGGCGCCAGAATATGCCCGCCTGTCTGGTACTATAGTTGGCGCTGCTCCCTTCTGGGCCGGCTGGGTACATCTATTAGTCGATAGAGATGCATATCCGGGCGTGGTATCGCTTTTTAAGCCATGCTTGTCTGGCGGCCGATTCATATCGCTGGCAGGGGTGAAGCGGTATCCGGGTGCATTATCTTCAGGGGGCAGCAGTGATTTATTTTTTGAGCAATCTATGGGACTGGATACAGGAAAATGCCACGGTTTTCAGCGGGCTGACCAGTGTCGGCATGCTCTTGATCTGGGGAGTTTATCTACAGCTGCTTTTGCATAACTTTCGTATGCAGCGTCGTCCCCAGATCATCATCAATCATGGTTATGGGCGTGGGATCGATTCGCGCTGCATCGTGAGCAACATGAGTCAGTCTGCGGTATTCATCGACAGCATCATCGTCAAGCTTGAAACCAGCGATGGTCAGTACGTCACAGACGTTACAGACACCGTCGATGAGCAGGGCGAAGATAACAATGATATGGATATGAGGGAGCTGCGTCAGGTGACGCGACAGGGGCCGTTGGGGTCCGGTGAGTATATGAATGCCGGCACCTTTCGAACACTGCTGCAAAAGGTCGCCAGTGAGCATGGCATCAGTGTTGATGAAAGCTGTCGTCCAACAGGAGAAGAAGGTTTTAGCAGCGTTGAAATTCGTCTGATCATGATTTTCGGTGCAGAAACGAGTCCGATAGGCGCCAGTAGACGATTCAACATGAAATATGATGACGATGAAAAATTGAGTCTTGTCCCCGAAACGATCGGTACTCAGCAACTGGGTAAGCGTCGTCAGAGACTCAAGGTTCGCAGATGGCAGCGTGATCTGCGAATGCCGCTAAATTCTGATACTTGATGGCAGGAATGGAGGCTGACATGGCGATCTGCGGTTGCCATGTCATGCCTCTTGCAGGGCGGTCTATATGTCGAACAGGGCGCCCCACTGATGATCGGTCTCGCGGTCCTTGAACTTGGTCAGGCCAGCCGTCGGAGTAAAGGTCATTTCGCCAAAATAAATGGCATCACCTACCAGATAGAAATCAACTCGAACATAAGAGAAGCCATTGGCGAGTTTGAGTGCAAGTTCAAGCGCCTCGTCAAGCTGCTGCGGCCGCGGCATGGCTTGTCCGGTGCTGACTTCGGGACGACGAATTTCTACCAGCTCCCAATCCTGGTTGTAAAAATCGACCTTGTAGTTGGTGAAACGGTCGTGAGTCACTTCAATGAAAACAACCGGATCTTCACCTTCACGCTGGAAGCAGTGAAATTTGAAATCCTTCGGAATGTTGCCAAGATCATCAAGAAGCAGTTTTTCGAAGATCAGGCGAGGCTTGATCTGACGGTAGTGTGCTTCCCTGCAGGTATCATAGAAATCCTGCCCCAGCCAATGTTGTCCAAGATTATAGATCTGGGGGAAAGGGTGGTCAGCCTTGTCGCGTACGAGCAGATTGTATCCAAAGCCATGGTTGGCCTTCATGACAAAACTTTCTGGCAGTGCTGAGTAGGTGGCCGGTGTCGGCTCGGACTCTATTGCGTAGCAAGGCACCAGATATTGTTCGCCTATGGTATGCGCCACATAATCGCGCGCTGCGATCTTGTCACTCAAAACGGAATAGATCGGCTGAGGATTGATCTTGCGATAGCAGATCTTTTCATTAAAGGTGCGCGGATTTTTCAAATTCGGGAATTCGCCGAATACTCGTCGATAGCGGAGCGCCGTATGCCATTTGTCAGGAAGGACATTCATGATGCTGCGACGCGCCAGGCGCAGGAGCTCATCGATGCGGTCCCTCTTTCTCACATCGACAACCCTGCTGTCCTGCTTCTTCATTTGAGGCTCCGATTCAGCCGTCAGCGAGTCGGCAAACAGGTTTTTTACGGCCCTGGGCATATGCCCTCCTTCAGTCTTGGATACCCTGCGATACAGCTGTCCGTTAAATCGGAATGCTCTATCGGTTGATGCCCTGTACTGGCCATGAATAACCCTGCCGGTGAACGAAATAATATATCTTTTATCTCGCTGAACCGCGTATGAAGGTAGTCATAAATTTTTTTCAGTTTGACCTGAAAAATGATACGACACCATCCATGGGAAACATCATTCCGATAGTCATTAGCTGCGATAGCGTTATATTGGCAGCGTATTCACCACCGGTATGTGCCGAAGTGGTGCTGCAAGTCACTTTGTGTATCTTTTGTTACTTTCTGCATAATTACCGCTGCCAGCCGGGTAATTAAACGGCTTGTTAACGATCCGGGATATTAAATCGCGCTGCTCGACCTAACAGGTAGGCTGGAACGTGCAAAATGCCAATTATTATAGACCTTTGTCTTGAGACAGATATGTATATGGTCTACCAATACCATTTCTTATGTTAAGGCAAGTAAAGAATTTGATCTTTTATCAGGTATCAAAAAATCTTCTTTATTTCATATTTTTATAAGATTTATATATAAACGTTGACATCCAAGTCTATAAAAACGAAATAAAAAAAGCCGCTGATAATTCAGCGGCTTTTTAATGTTGGTGGAGGCGGGGGGAGTTGAACCCCCGTCCGCCGGCACTCGTCCATCAGCTCTACATGCTTAGTTTCGTCTTTTGGTTCAACCGCATCGGCTCCGACGAGCAGGATCCGATGCAGCGGGCTCTCTAATGTTTAGCGGTTGACGCGAGAACAAAGCCAACCGCGATCCTGTCAGCTGTAGCTCGTAGCCCCGTTACGATGAACAGGCACATCGCTTCGGGGTAAGAAGGTTACCAGCAGGGTTTAAGCTGCCAGCGCGCCCTCTTGAGCATAGTTTTCGTCGTTTGCGACTATTTTAGAATAACGTGGTATTTACGAGATACGTTACGCTCTCGGCATGCACCTCAGGATCTGCAACCGGCGTCGAATCCATAACGCCCCCAGATCGCTGTAAAGTGTAGCAATAATTGCAGTGAGCGCCAATGGCTATCAACGTTGTATGGCCATGAGGCGTGCGCGCTATCAACGCTGCTCACGTACCACGCGCGCTTTCTGACGCTGCCAGTCCCTCTGCTTCTCGGTTTCGCGCTTGTCATGCTTTTGCTTGCCCACTACCAGTGCCAGCTCACATTTGACGAGGTGCCCTTTCCAGTAAAGTCTCAATGGCACACAGGTGTGGCCCTTGTCCTGCGTACGCGAAAAGATTTTGGCAATTTCCTTTCTATGTAGCAGCAATTTGCGTGTTCGAGCCGGCTCGGCTATTTCATGGGTGCTGGTGGTATTCAAGGGCGTAAAGTGAGCACCCATGAGCCAGGCTTCGCCGCGGCGTACCAGAATGTAGGTATCGGTCAGCTGTGCCTTGCCAGCGCGAAGGCTCTTGACTTCCCAGCCTGATAGCGCAAGCCCTGCTTCGAAGCTCTCTTCAATGTGGTACTCATGGCGCGCCTTGCGGTTCTGGGCAATCAGATTGCCTGAGGGCTGATGTTTCTTCTTGCCCATCGAAATGTCATCTCCTTGACTATAAAAATCATGCGATACATCACATGCGCGTGCTCACCTTAAAATGGGGGGAGGCGTGATATCATTCAAGCATGTGTGAACAAACGTCAACCATGGTACGCGCTGAGCGTGCCTGCGTCATGGGAGAAGGGCATGCCCACCGTTGATCGCTCCGCGATGGTGCGCCATACCGATCAGCAGATGTTTGAGCTGGTGAATGATTTTGAACGCTACCCGGAATTTCTGCCCAACTGTCGCAATGCGCGTACGGTTGAAAGGGAAGAGGACCATCTTGTAGGGGAGTTGACCCTTGGCAAGGGAAGGATTGAGCAGACCTTTCGCACTCATAATGCACTCAAACCCTTTGATCGCATCGATCTGTCTCTGGCCAGTGGCCCCTTCAAGCGCTTTGAGGGCTACTGGAAATTCGTGGCGCTGGATGAGCGCTCCTGCCGCGTAGAGCTGCATCTTGAGTTTGAATTTTCCAGTCGGTTGCTGGGCATGGCCTTTGGGCGGCTCTTCAATCAGTTGGCAGGGCAACTGGTAGACGCCTTTATCGAGCGTGCCGACAAGGTGTACGGACGCTGATGTGTGACGAAGCGAACAGCATCACCTGTGAGGTTGCCTGGGCTGCGCCCGAGGATCAGTACTTGGTGGTCGTCAATGTCCCTATGGGGACCACCGTGCTGGGCGCGCTGGAAGCTTCAGGGCTTTGTCATCGGATCGATGAGCTGAAGAATGTGACTCTGGAAGCGCTTAGGCTTGGAATATTCGGCGAGCATGTGAAATCGCCCGCCGATCAGACAGTGTGTCAGGGAGATCGCATCGAGATCTACCGGCCGCTTCAGATCGATCCAAAACAGGCTCGTCGGGCCCGTGCCCGACGAAAGGTCTGAAGGTTGTCCGCTTTTGTCACTGTCTTACAGTGTCGGGTCTGCGGCCCCGCCTTCAGGATTGGAGGTGGGCTGGCCCATTGGTGAGACGACTTCTCCGGGGCCGGCTGCTGCTGCTGAAGCAGGGGCTTCACCCAGGTCAACACGGGGGCTGGCATCGATATCGCCCGATGTCTGGATATCGGCCAGTTGATTCCCATTAAAGACGAGCGAAACCTGCTTTTCAGTGATATTGTCGTCAGCATCCTTCAGCCGATAGACATAGTTCCAGAGTGAATCGTCAAAGGCGTTGTACATTAAAGGGCTTCCCATGATCTGTACGACCTGCTGACGGCTCATGCCGGGCTGTAGCTGCGACACCATATCGGGAGTGATCAGATTGCCCTGAGGCAGGTCGCGCTTATAAACGCAAGCTGCTAAAAGACTGATCATAAAAGAAAAAACTATAAGCTTGAGCGTGTTTTGCATTTGCCTGGGACTTTCCCTATCGTTTGCCTTGATCGATCATACCCGATACATCCAGAGACTGCGAAGAGCTACCATGGCCGATAGAAATCAGGAGTTACGCAAGGCGGGGCTCAAGGTGACCCTGCCTCGCGTAAAAATCCTTCAGATCCTCGAGGCGACTCGGGAAGAGGATCTGCATATGAGCGCTGAAGACGTCTACAAGGCGCTGCTGGATTCCGGTGAAGACGTCGGTCTGGCCACCGTTTATCGCGTTCTGACGCAATTTGAATCCGCAGGTCTGGTGGTGCGTCACAACTTTGACGGCGGCCATGCCGTATTTGAGATGTCTCAGGAAGAGCATCACGATCACATGCTGTGTCTTGAAACGGGCGAAGTCGTCGAATTCTTTGATCGTGATATCGAGCGTCGCCAGCGTGAGCTGGCCGAAGAGCGTGGTTACGAGCTGGTCGATCATGCTCTGGTACTTTATGTACGACCCAAGGGGTCCAGCGCCACTCGTCAGGATGGCGGCGGCAATCGCCGCTGACCCGTAAAAACGGTCCGGAGATTACCGAAACGCCGCGAATGTTCGCGGCGTTTTTGTGTCGATGGACAATGGAAGGGTGTCGGAGCGGCTAGTGTGCCGATCGTTGGCTGACGTCCAGCATTTCGCGTGCATGGGCCAGCGTTCGCTCTGAAAGATGCACACCGCCAAGCATCCGGGCCAGCTCCCTGACGCGCCCGCCTTCATCGAGCAGCGCCATGGTGGTATGGGTTGTGCGCTCATCTGCCTGTTTTTCGATGTGCAGGTGTTGATGACCCTGCGCGGCCACCTGAGGCAGGTGCGTGACGCAAAGAATCTGCCCATGTTCGCCCAGCTGGCGCAGCAATTGACCGACGATTTCTGCAGTCGCGCCTGAAATGCCCACATCCACTTCGTCAAAGACCAGCGTCGGGATGGTACTGTGCTGAGCCGCTACCACCTGAATGGCAAGACTCACACGTGAGAGTTCGCCGCCAGAGGCGACGCGGGTCAGTGCGCGTGCAGGTTGACCCGGGTTGGCACTGATCAGAAAGCTGACCCGGTCCATGCCGTCAGGCTGAGCGGTATCCCGACGCGCAACGTCCACGGTAAAGTCTGCCTTTTCCATGCCCAGGAAGGTCAGCTGAGACTTGACTTCTGCACCCATGCGACGAGCTGCTTCGATGCGCTGCTCGGAAATCTGGCGTGCCAGTTCGCGCCAGGCATTGCGCGCCGCCTCGGTCGACGCCACCAGAGTGTCCATGTCTTCCCCGCCATCCTGAAGCTCGGAAAGCTCGGCCTGTAGACGCTGATGTAATGCTGGCACTTCTTCGGGCATAACGTGATGCTTGCGAGCAATGCGATGAATCTCGGCCAGACGTGACTCGACGGTCATCAAACGGTCCGGATCAAGCTCGGTCGCATTGACGTAGCGATGCAGCTCATACCCTGCTTCCTGCAGCTGGATACAGGCATCACCGAGCATTCCGAGAATGTTGGCCAGGGCGCCGCTGTCGCTGCCGGGCAGCTGCTCCAGGCGCTGGCGGGCCTGTGCCAGCCGGGACAGGGCACCGTTTTCGTCATCATCGCAGCAGTCGGCGGCAAACTGTGCCTGGGTGATGAGCTCTTCAGCATTGGCCAGACGCGTTTGCTCTTCTTCCAGTGCCGAAAGCTCTTCTTCACCCAGTGATAGCGCATCGAGCTCTTCGACCTGATAGCGCAGCAGCTGACAGCGTGCCTGCTGTTCATCACCACTTTCGCGCGCGGCCTTCAGACGGCGACTGGCCTGCTGCCACTGGCGATAGATCCCTGTGAGCTGAACGACTTCATCGGCATGACCGGCAAAGTCATCCAGCAACCGCAGATGGGTTTCTTCACGCATCAGGGTCTGGTGGGCATGCTGGCCATGAATATCAATCAGGTGTTCGCTCAACATCTTGAGATCGGCAAGGGTGGCTGGCACGCCGTTGATCCATGCTTTCGAGCGTCCGTTGGTGGTAATCGAGCGGCGCAGCAGGCACTCCGAATCGCCAAGGTCACGTTCGGTCAGCCAGGCGCGCGCTTCAGGCAATTGCTCGATATCAAAACGGGCGGCCAGGTCTGCCCGGCTGGCACCATGACGGACGCTGCCGGCATCGGCTCTTTCTCCCAGGCAAAGCGACAGGGCATCCAGAAGAATGGACTTGCCGGCACCGGTTTCGCCGGTGATGGCCGTCATGCCATCCCTGAAATCCAGTTCCAGATGTTCGACGATGGCGTAGTTACTGATGGATAGCTGAGACAGCATGGCCACTCCCGTGTGCGTTGTCGCAGATGACTGGGTTTAGTGGATAGAGACTGACTTTATATACAGTGAGTGTGTTTTTATACAGCTGCTCTTATCGGGCTTCAATACCCTGAATTGGTAATTTCATCGTCATGACGCCTTGAGATCGCCGCCTGGATGCCCCATCTGGGTAAACAGTTTTCAGTATCAATGTCGCTCTACAGGATGACGCACTGATAGCCGGTCGCGTATGCCCGCGCAGGATGAGCGCCATGATTCAACAGTAGACACAGCGAGTCAGGAGTGGGGTATGACCAACAAGCCGCATGATCCAAGGGATGAAGAACTCGAGCGTGCCGAGCGTGAAGCCGAGCCGCAGCCGCTTGAACCCGACAATACGGATACCCTTGAGGATATCGAAGGCGAGCTGGCGTCAGATGACGATGCCGTCCTGAGCCAGAGTGAGCAGGAAGCCGACGTTCTGGCCGGCCGGGTAGCAGAGCTTGAGCAGGAGCTGGCACAGGCAAAGGACCAGCAGGTTCGGGCCGCGGCTGAAGCCCAGAATGCGCGCCGTCGTGCCGAACAGGACGCCGAAAAGGCCAAAAAGTTTGCGCTCGAGAAGTTCGTCAAGGAGCTGCTGCCGGTCGTGGACAGCCTTGAAAAGGGTCTTGAGAGCATGAGTCAGGACGTCAGCGAAACACATCGTGAAGGCGTGTCGATGACGCTCAGGATGCAGCTAGATGTGCTGGGCAAGTTTGGCGTCGAGCAGCTCGATCCGCATGGTGAGCCCTTTGACCCGCAATACCATGAAGCCATGACGCAGGTGGCCAATCCGGACATGGACCCCAATACGGTCATGGACGTCATGCAAAAAGGGTACACGCTCAACGGTCGTCTGGTGCGCCCGGCCATGGTGGTGGTGAGCAAGCAGGCCTGACGACCCGATTTCGGATGATTTGTCGACAACGATACGTGTGGGGTCTTGAAAAGCAGCGTAATGCCCACACATAGGCAGACATCCACGCAGCGTTGGCTGCGCATCGACAGCAATTTTGGTTCAGAAGATTTTTCGAGGTGACACTATGGGACGCATTATTGGTATCGACCTTGGCACAACCAACTCCTGTGTGGCTGTGCTCGATGGCGACAAGACCCGCGTAATCGAAAACGCTGAAGGCGCGCGTACTACGCCTTCCATCATCGGCTACACCGATGACGGCGAAACACTGGTGGGTCAGGCGGCCAAGCGTCAGGCCGTGACCAACCCGAACAACACCCTGTATGCGGTCAAGCGCCTGATCGGCCGCAAGTTCAAGGACGACGTTGTTCAAAAGGACATCAAGATGGTGCCCTACAGCATCATTGAAGCCGACAACGGCGATGCCTGGGTTCAGGTCAACGACAAGAAGATGGCGCCGCCGCAGGTCAGCGCTGAAGTTCTGAAAAAGATGAAGAAGACGGCCGAGGACTATCTCGGTGAAGAAGTCACCGAAGCGGTCATCACCGTCCCGGCCTATTTCAACGATTCTCAGCGTCAGGCCACCAAGGATGCCGGTCGTATCGCCGGTCTCGAGGTCAAGCGCATCATCAACGAGCCGACAGCTGCCGCGCTGGCCTACGGCATGGACAGCAAGGGTAGCGATCGCACCATCGCGGTCTATGACCTGGGCGGCGGTACCTTCGATATCTCCATTATCGAGGTCGCTGATGTTGATGGCGAAAAGCAGTTTGAAGTGCTTGCCACCAACGGTGACACCTTCCTGGGCGGTGAAGACTTCGATCTCAAGCTGATCGACTATCTTGTCCAGCAGTTCAAGACGGACTCCGGCATCGATCTTTCCGGCGACTCGCTTGCCATGCAGCGTCTGAAGGAAGCGGCCGAGAAGGCCAAGATCGAGCTGTCTTCTGCTCAGCAGACCGAAGTCAACCTGCCTTACATCACGGCAGACCAGACCGGTCCCAAGCACCTGGCCGTCAAGGTTACTCGTGCCAAGCTCGAATCGCTGGTCGAGGATCTGGTACAGCGCTCGCTCGGTCCGTGCAAGACTGCCATGCAGGACGCCGGCCTTTCCAACAGCGAGATTCAGGACGTGATTCTGGTTGGCGGTCAGACCCGCATGCCGATGGTGCAGCAGAAGGTTGCTGAATTCTTCGGCAAGGAAGCACGCAAGGACGTCAATCCGGACGAAGCCGTGGCCATGGGCGCTGCGCTTCAGGGCGGCGTACTGGGCGGCGACGTCAAGGACGTACTGCTGCTCGACGTCACGCCGCTGACGCTGGGTATCGAAACGATGGGTGGTGTCATGACGCCGCTGATCGAAAAGAACACCACGATCCCGACCAAGAAGACCCAGACCTTCTCCACGGCCGAGGACAATCAGACTGCCGTAACCATCCATGCCCTTCAGGGCGAGCGCAAGCAGGCGGCACAGAACAAGTCACTGGGTCGTTTCGACCTGGCCGACATTCCGCCGGCACCGCGCGGTGTGCCGCAGATCGAAGTGGCCTTTGATCTCGATGCCAACGGTATCCTGAACATCACGGCGAAGGATAAGGCGACCGGCAAGGAACAGTCGATCGTGATCAAGTCCTCCGGCGGTCTCTCCGATGAAGAGATCGATCAGATGGTCAAGGACGCCGAGGCGCACGAGGCCGAAGACAAGAAGTTCGAGGAGCTCGTTCAGCTGCGCAACCAGGCCGACGGCATGATCCACGCTTCGCGCAAGACGCTCGAAGAGTCCGGTGACAAGGCCACTGACGAAGATCGTCAGAACATCGAAACGGCCATCAGCGAACTGGAAGAAGCGCTCAAGAGCGACGACCCGGAACAGATCCAGCCGAAACTGGATGCTTTGACGGAAGCTTCCGGCAATCTGGCCCAGAAGATGTATGCCGAGCAGGGCGAACAGGCTCAGGCTGAGCAGCCGGAAGGCCATCAGAAGAGCAAGGATGATGTGGTCGATGCGGACTACGAAGAAGTCAACGACGACCAGAAAAAACAGTAAGGCTTTCCACGCCTGATCTGTACAACGCGGGGGCCTTGCTCCCGCGTTGTTTTTGCAGGTGTCAGACTTCGGAGGATCCGTTACATCATGTCCAAGCGTGACTACTATGAGGTCCTCGGCGTCGAGCGCGGCGCCGACGACAAGGAAATCAAGAAGGCCTATCGCCGACTGGCACAGAAATATCATCCCGACCGCAATCCCGATGATGAATCTGCTGCCGAGAAGTTCCGCGAGGTCTCCGACGCTTATGAAGTGCTGGCCGACAGTGACAAGCGGGCAGCCTACGACCAGTTTGGTCACGCCGGTGTCGATGGCCAGGGTGGTGGCTTTGGCGGCGGCGGCTTTGGTGGTGCCGGCGGCGCAGGCGGATTCAGCGATATCTTCGGCGACGTCTTTGGCGACATCTTCGGCGGTGGCGGCGGACGCCGTGGCCCGGGAGGTGCCGCCCGCGGCAGCGATTTGCGCTATAACCTCGAGATCGATCTGGAAGAAGCCGTTGCCGGCACGACCGTCGATATTCGTGTGCCGCGGCTTGTAGAGTGCGATCGTTGTCACGGCGATTGCGCCGAGCCCGGTACCAGCAAGCGCACCTGCTCGACCTGTAACGGCATGGGTCAGGTTCGCATGCAGCAGGGCTTTTTTGCGGTACAGCAGCCCTGTCCGACCTGTCATGGTCAGGGGCAGAGCGTTGATACGCCATGCCGCAAGTGCCACGGCGAAGGACGCGTTCAGGAAACGCGCACCCTGTCGGTCAAGATCCCGCCCGGCGTCGATACCGGCGACCGCATCCGTCTCAACGGTGAGGGTGAGGCCGGCGTCAACGGTGGCCCGGCAGGCGATCTGTATGTGCAGGTGTCGATCAAGACGCACGCCATCTTCGAGCGTGACGGGCGTGATCTTTACTGTGAAGTGCCCATCAATTTCGTGGATGCCACCCTGGGTGGAGAACTCGAAGTGCCGACGCTGGAAGGTCGCGTCAAGCTGCGTATTCCGCCTGAAACCCAGACCGGCAAGCTTTTCAGGTTGCGCGGCAAGGGCGTCAAGCCGGTGCGCGGCGGGGCTCCGGGTGATCTGATGTGCAAGGTCGTACTGGAAACGCCGATCAATCTTGATGAAGAGCAAAAGCAGCTGCTGCGCCAATTCCAGGAAAGTCTGGACGGCACCGATACGCGTCATTCGCCGCGTAAAAGCCGCTGGTTCGACGGCGTGAAAAAGTTTTTCGATGACATGCGCCCCTGAGTAAGCGCTTGAGTCGATCTCAAAACCCTGCCCATCGGCGGGGTTTTTTTATGTCGGCAGCCGGCAGGCGAGTCGATCTGCTATCAACTACGCTTTGGGCAGGTTTTCAACACAGGGAGAACAGCATGGCAGTCATGTATGAAACCACCGTCAACGTTTCAGGCGGGCGCAAGGGACATGCTCGAAGCGATGATGGCATTCTCGATGTCAATCTGGCCATGCCGGGCAGCGGTGCTGATGCGACCAACCCTGAGCAGCTCTTTGCTGCGGGCTATGCGGCCTGCTTTGCCAGCGCCGCCATGGGCGTTGCGCGCCAGCAGGGCCATAAACTCGATGACATCCCGGTCGCCGCACATGTGGCGCTGGATGCGGAAAACCATGACTACAACCTTGTGGTCAAGCTGACAGCCGAAGTGGCGCTGCCTCAGGCTGAAGCGGAAAAACTGATTGCTCAGGCCCATGAGATGTGCCCGTACTCCAAGGCCACACGCGGTAATATTCAGGTTGATATTGAAGTGAAGGGTCACTGACATCACCGCGTGACGTTTCAAAAAACGCACCGCAGCTTTGGTAGACTGCGGTGCGTTTTTTTATGGAGAGCCTAAAGACATGTCGATTGCGTCAATGCCAGATGGAGTCTGGTCAAAGGTTCAGCGGTTTTTGGTGCTGCTGTGTCTGCTCACACTGGTCGGGTGTGCCGGTCAGCAGATGTCTGACGCTCCGGGGTCCACTGCATCGGGAAAGGCGTCCTATTACAGTGATCGGCATCAGGGGGCGCGTACCGCCAGCGGTGAGCAATACAATAAAAATGCCATGACGGCCGCCCATCGAACGCTTGCCTTTGGCACCCGAGTGCGCGTCACCAATCTGAATAATCAGCGCCAGACCGTGGTGCGCATCAATGACCGCGGGCCCTTTTCCAGAGGGCGGATCATTGATCTGTCTCGTGCAGCTGCCAGCCAGATTGGCATGATCCGCAGTGGCGTGGCACCGGTCAGGGTAGAGGTGCTGCAGTAACCAGGGCTTCGAGCCCTTTGTCCAGACGGATCTAAAGCGCGTTCTCGACCACCAGTAGTGGACATCCCCTGGTGCAACTCTCAATGCGGCCGTCGACCTGATAGACCTCGCGCAGAAGCTCGGCGGTGACCACGGCACGGGTTGGGCCACAGGCCTTGAGCGCGCCTCCGGCCAGGACGAGAGATTGATCGGAAAAGCGCAGGGCATGACCCAGATCATGCAGAGCCACGATGATCAGCATCTGGCGCTGTTCAGCCAGTCGACGAAGCACGCTCAAAAGCCCGATCTGACGATGCAGATCGAGCGCAGACGTGGGTTCATCCAGCAGCAGAATGTCAGGAGATTGCACCAGCGCCTGGGCTGCGCTGACAAGCTGGCGCTGTCCGCCGCTGAGATCGCCGATGTCTCGCTGTGCCAGAGCATGAAGATTGAGCTCATCGAGGGCGGCATCCACCTGAGCCAGATCTTCCGGCTGGACCTTGAGACGCCGACCCTGCATGCGTGCCAGCAGCACGCTTTCATAAACGCTTAATACCGCATCGATGCGGGTCTCCTGCGGCATGTAGGCCACCGGTCGCTCGGCCTGGGTGCCGGCAATCCGGACATGGCCGCCGCCGGACAGCAGTCCCATAATGCGTCGAAACAGCGTGGATTTTCCCGCAGCATTGGGGCCCAGCAGTGCCACGACCTGACCGCCCGACAGCGTTGGCGTGGTAATGCTCGAAAGCACCTCGCGCTTGCCGTAGTGGGCGGTCACCTGTTCAAGCGTCAGGCTTACCATGTCGATTTCTTCTGTTTGAGAACGAGAAAGAGGAAAAATGGAATGCCGACCAGTGAGGTGATGATACCGATGGGAATCACCGTGCCAGGAATCAGCATCTTGGAAATCACCGATCCTACCGAGAGAATAAGAGCGCCGCACAGGGCAGAGGCCGGCAGGAAAAATCGCTGATCCTCACCCACCAGCATCCGGGCAATATGCGGTCCCACCAGGCCAATAAAGCCGATCGTGCCGACAAAGGCCACCGACACTGATGCCAGCAGCGACACCAGCATCAGTACCTGCAGGCGAAGCCGACGCGGGCGCACACCCATGCTCTCGGCCTTGGCATCTCCCAGTCGCATGGCGGTCAGCGCCCAGCCATGGCGTGCCAGCAGCGGAATCGCGATGGCCAGAACGCCCAGCGAGACCCAGACCTTGGGCCAGGTCGCCTTGGTCAGGCTGCCCATGGTCCAGAACACCACGGCCGACAGGGCCTGCTGGCTGGCAAAAAACTGGATCAGTGCCATGAGCGCGTTGAAGATAAACACCATGGCAATGCCCAGCAAAACGATGGTTTCAATCGTCACGCCGCGGCGCATGCTTAAAAGATGAATCATCAACGCTGTGAGCATGGCGACCAGAAAGGCATTGATCGGCACGACATAGTCCACGGCGGCCGGAATGATCGACACCCCAAACGCCAGTGCCAGCGCCGCGCCGAAGCCGGCACCGGCCGAGATGCCCAGCGTGAAGGGGCTTGCCAGAGGGTTGCTCAGGATCGTCTGCATCTGCGCACCAGCGATCGAGAGGCTGGCGCCGACCACGATGGCCATCAGCGCGACCGGCATGCGGATCTGCCAGACAATGACACTGACCTGCTCGCTGACCGAGCCGGGCGAGAACAGTGCGCTTAGTACCTGCATCAAATCATAGCAGGCCGGCCCCAGTGCCAGGTCGACGCAAAAGCTTAAAAACAGTGCCCCCAAAAGGCCCAGCAGTATCAGCTGGCGACGCAGGACCATGGTGCGATAGAAGTCGCGTCCCTGTTCGGAAGAGGTCATGACCGCGATTAACCTATTCATCCGTTGCCTCGAGTGACACCCAGTAGCCGGGCTGATAGCTCAGCGGCAGGAACTGCTCGTAGAGCTCACGCATGGTGGCCTCAGGGTTCAGGTCCTTGAACAGCTCAGGGTGGAACCATTTGGCCAGTCGTTGTATCGCCACGAAATAGTAGGGGCTGTTATAGAACTGATGCCAGATGGCATGAACCTGATCATTGGCGACAGCATCGATACCCGTCATGGCCGTGCGATGCGTCAGGGCCTCGAGCTTGCGGCGGGCCTCTGTCATGTCGGCGCCAGGCCCGACGCCTACCCAGGCGCCACCGGGTACGTAGGCTTCCCAGTCACCGCCGGTGACCACGACCTGCTGCGGGTTGGAGGCGATGATCTGTTCAGGGTTAAGCGTGCCAAAGGTGCCCGGGATGATATCGTCTGCGATATTTTTCCCGCCGGCGATGCGAACGTAGTCGCCGAAGTTGTGCGGGCCAAAGCTCATGCAGCAGTCATCAGAGTAACCACCGGCACGATCAATGAACACGCGTGGACGTTCAGGATCGGCCTTTTCGATAACATCTGTAACGCGGGCCATCTGTTCGTTGGAAAAGTTGATAAAGCGCTCTGCCTCATCGCTTTTGTCCAGAAGTTCGCCCATGAGCCGAATGGAAGCCGGCGTGTCCTTGATGGGGTTTTCCCGAAAGTCGACATAGACGATGGGAATGCCAAGCGACGCAAGCTTGTCTTCGTAGCCGGCATCTTCGGTAGCAGTCTGTGACTCGATATTCATGAAAACGACGTCGGGTCTCAGGGAGGCCGCCTGTTCCACATCAAAGGTGCCATCCTTGAATCCCCCAAAGGTGGGGATGTTCTTGATCTCGGGAAATTTGGCGGCGTAGGCAGCCCAGGTTTCCGGGTCGGCCTGAGAGAGATCGTCGCGCCAGCCCACCACGCCCTTGAAGGGCGTCTCCGGTTGCAGGGCGCCCAATAGATAGATCTGGCGGCCCTCTCCCAGAATCATGCGTTTGACTGGAGTATCGATATGAACCTTATGGCCTGCGATGTCCGTAACGACTATCTCCTTCGCCTGAGTGACGCCGGAGAGCAGGGTGAGTGCTATAAAAGCGCTGAACAGCAGGTTTTTTTTCATGATCATTGTAATGGCCAGAGAAGGAGACGCACGCTGTAAACGGAGCACCGGACAGCATTCTGTCATATGATGATAAGGTTTATCATTCGCATTTTTTCGGCATTATGCGAGGTTTCATCGACGACGTCGAGTGGCAGGATGCGTAGAGAGTCAGGAACGAAAAGGTTGGCAACAGAAGGCCTGCCGGGCCGTTCCGGTTCTTCAGGAATATGGTAAGAAATGGCCCTGCCGGAAGGCAGGGCCATCGATGGACCCGTTCAGGAGGATATGACGCCGGCGCTAACCGGCATCAGAGGTCTCCTCCCAGTCCCTGACCACATCCGACATGGTCTTCAGGCGCGACACGGCGAGTCTTGACAAGGGATCCAGCTCGCTGCCGTCCTGCTCGGCATAGTCGATGATCTGGCGTTTCATGTCGCGGGCCCAGAACTTCTTGAGGTGGCCGGCAATCTGCTCGGCCGCTGCCTCATCGCTGTCATGATAGCGATTGTTGAGACTGATCTGATTGACCATCTTGATTAACGGTACAGTGGGGTCGTTCATGTCACCCTCGCAGTCCAGGTAAGGTCATGGTCTCCGGCGCTCATTTGAGCGCCGGCTCCGGTGACTCGGCGTTGGCCAGGTAGCGTTGTTGACGTTCATCAAAGCGCTGGAACTGCTGCTGCCACGACGAGGGTTGTGACACCTTCTCGACCTGTACCGCGGTCACCTTGTATTCCGGACAGTTGGTCGCCCAGTCCGAATTGTCAGTGGTGATGACGTTGGCGCCGCTGCCCGGATGGTGGAAGGTGGTATAGACCACGCCCGGGGCCATGCGATCACTGATGCGACAGCGCAATACGGTATGCCCCACGCGGCTGCGAATGCCCAGCCAGTCGCCGTCCCGCAATCCTCGATCCTCGGCATCTGCCGGATGAATTTCCAGTACGTCTTCCGAATGCCAGCTGCTGTTGGCGGTGCGTCTTGTCTGCGCGCCCACGTTGTACTGACTCAGGATACGTCCGGTAGTCAGCAGCAGCGGATAGCGTGCGTTGACTCGTTCCTCGGTCGCCACGTACTCGGTAATGGCGAAATGCCCCTTGCCAATCGGGAAGTCCACCCCATGCATGGTGGGCGTGCCCAGTGGATAGTCATCGTTGCAGGGCCACTGAATGCTGCCCAGTTTTTCCAGCTTGTCATAGCTGACGCCGGTAAAGGTGGGTGCAAGGTTTGCGATCTCGTCCATGATTTCAGACGGATGGCTGTAGTTCATTGGGTAGCCCAGGGCATTGGCCAGATCCTGAGTGACCTCCCAGTCTTCCTTGCCGGCGACCGGTGGCATGACCCGACGCACGCGATTGATGCGACGCTCGGCATTGGTGAAGGTGCCATTTTTCTCGAGGAAGGTAGCCCCCGGCAGCAGCACGTGAGCGTATTTTGCCGTCTCGTTAAGGAAAATATCCTGAACGATCAGGCAGTCCAGCGCTGACAATGCAGACTCGACGTGCTGAGTGTTGGGGTCGGACTGCGCGATATCCTCGCCCTGGACATAGAGTGCCTTGAAGGTGCCGTTGATGGCAGCATCGAACATGTTGGGGATGCGAAGCCCCGGTTCGTCATCGAGCTTGGCATTCCACACCGTTTCAAAGCGCTGGCGGATGTCCGGGTCGGCCACGTGTTGATAGCCCGGCAGTTCGTGCGGGAATGAACCCATGTCACAGGAGCCCTGAACATTGTTCTGACCGCGCAGCGGGTTGACGCCGACGCCTTCACGACCGATGTTGCCGGTCGCCATCGCCAGGTTGGCGATCGCCATGACCGTGGTTGACCCCTGACTGTGCTCGGTGACGCCCAGTCCGTAATAGATGGCGCCGTTGCCGGCGGTGGCATAGGCACGAGCCGCCCGGCGAACCTGGTCGGCCGGCACGCCGGTTTCGCTTTCCACGGCTTCCGGTGCATGACGCGGATCAGAGATAAATTCGCGCCAGCGCTGATACCCCTCGGTGTCGCAGCGGCGTGCGATGAAATCGGTGTCCTCGAGCCCTTCGGTAACGACCACATGGCCGAGAGCATTGACCAGTGCCACATTGGTGCCGGGCTTGAGTGCCAGATGCATCCCCTCGCCGCCGTGTGGCGTATTGAGCAGGTCGATACGCCGCGGGTCGGCGACGATCAGCGTCGCGCCCTGGCGCAGGCGTCTCTTCATCTGCGAGGCAAATACCGGGTGAGCATCGGTCGGGTTGGCCCCGATCACCAGGATGGTGTCGGCCTTCATGACCGAATCGAACGTCTGCGTACCGGCCGATTCGCCGAGCGTGGTCTTGAGACCGTAGCCGGTCGGCGAATGGCAGACGCGGGCGCAGGTGTCGGTGTTGTTGTTGCCCAGAGCCGCGCGAATGAGCTTCTGGACCAGATAGGTCTCTTCATTGGTGCAGCGTGACGAGGTAATGCCGCCAACGCTGTCGCGACCGTACTGGTTCTGGATCTCCTTGAGGCGACGGGCGGCAAAGCTGATCGCTTCTTCCCAGGAGACGGCGCGCCAGGGCTGGTCGATCGAGTCGCGAATCATCGGCTCGCGAATGCGGTCCTTGTGGGTGGCGTAGCCAAAGGCAAAGCGACCCTTGACGCAGGAGTGGCCGTGGTTCGCGTCGCCCCCCTTGTAGGGCACCATGCGTACCAGCTTGTCACCCTTCATCTGTGCCTCGAACGAGCAGCCCACGCCGCAATAGGCACAGGTGGTCACGACGCTGTGCTCCGGCACGCCTTCCTCGATGACGCTCTTTTCCATCAGCGTCGAGGTGGGGCAGGCCTGGACACAGGCACCGCAGGAGACACACTCGGAATCCATAAAGGGTTCGTTCTGGCTGGCGGCAACCTTCGAGTCGAAACCGCGCCCCTCGATGGTCAGGGCAAAGGTGCCCTGTACTTCGCCGCAGGCACGCACGCAGCGTGAGCAGACGATGCACTTGCTGGGATCAAAGCTGAAGTAGGGGTTGGAGTCATCGATCTCGGCATCGAGATGGTTGGCACCGTCAAAGCCATAGCGTACTTCGCGAAGCCCCACGACTCCGGCCATGTCCTGTAGCTCGCAGTCACCGTTGGCCGGACAGGTCAGGCAGTCCAGCGGGTGGTCGGAGATGTAGAGCTCCATGATGTTGCGGCGCAGTTTCGCGATTTTGGCGTTCTGCGTCGTGACATTCATGCCCTCGGTGACCGGCGTCGTGCACGAGGCCGGCATACCGCGCCGCCCCTCGATTTCGACCGCGCAGAGTCGGCACGAACCGAACGCCTCGAGATTGTCCGAGGCACACAGTCGGGGGATGGTAATGCCGGCCAGTGCGGCGGCACGCATGACAGAGGTACCTTCCGGCACGCGAATCGCGGTGCCGTCGATGGTCAGCTCGACCGGTGTCTCGGACGTGCGCGCTGGCGTGCCCAGATCTCGATCGAAAAACGCCGGATTAAAGGTATTCTGGTATTCACCAACGCCGCCCAGCCCTGCATTGAAGGCATGTGGGTCGGCCTGTTTGGGGTCAAAATAGTTCAGCATGTCGTACCTCCCGCCGTGACGGCTTTTCGAGGTGTCAGATCATCGGGAAAGTGCTGCATGACGCTCTGGACCGGGAACGGCGTCATGCCGCCCATGGCACACAGCGAGCCATCGACCATGGTGTCGCAAAGATCGGTGAGCAGGGCGAGGTTCTTCTCAAACGACTCGCCGGCGCGGATGCGATCGATCACCTCCACGCCGCGCACGGCACCGATTCGGCACGGCGTGCACTTGCCGCAGGACTCCACGCTGCAGAACTCCATGGCAAAGCGGGCCTGATCGCCCATGTCGACGCTGTCGTCAAACATCACCACGCCGCCGTGGCCTACGACGCCCCCGAAGGCGGCAAAGCCTTCATAGTCGACCGGATGGTCCCACTGGCTCTCTGGCAGATAGGCGCCCAGCGGGCCACCGACCTGAACGGCCTTGAGCGCTCGCCCGCTCAGGGTGCCGCCACCAAATCCTTCCATCAGTTCTCTCAGGCTGGTGCCAAAGGCAAGCTCCACCAGTCCGCCGCGTTTGACGTTGCCGGCCAGCTGAATGGCCAGCGTTCCGCGCGAGCGGCCCAGCCCGTAATCGGCATAGGTCTGACCGCCCTGATCCATGATGAAGGGCACCGCCGCCAGCGACAGTACGTTGTTGACCACGGTAGGCCGGCCAAACAGCCCTTCAATGGCAGGTAGGGGGGGCTTTGCACGTACCAGTCCGCGCTTGCCCTCAAGGCTCTCCAGCAGGGACGTTTCTTCGCCGCAGATATAGGCGCCGGCCCCCAGACGCACTTCCAGGTGGAAGGCGCGGCCGCTGCCCTGAATGTTGTCGCCGAGATAGCCGGCGTTGACGGCGCGCTCGATCGCCTCATCAAGGATGGCGTGCGCCAGCGGATATTCGGAGCGCAGATAGATGTAGCCCTGGTCGGCGCCTACGGCGAGACCCGCAATGGTCATGCCCTCGATAAGCAGGTAGGGATCACACTCCATCACCAAGCGGTCAGCAAAGGTGCCTGAGTCGCCTTCATCGGCGTTGCAGACCACGTACTTTTGACCCGGGGGCTGGTCATGCACGGTCTGCCACTTGATGCCGGTAGGAAAGGCTGCACCGCCGCGACCGCGCAGGCCGGAGGTCTTGACCTCATCGACGACGGCCTGGCTGTCCAGTGCCAGCGTTTTTTTCAGACCTTCAAAGCCGCGTAGGGCGGTGTAGTCTTCGATCGATACCGGGTCGGTGATGCCGATACGCGAGAAGGTCAGCCGCTGCTGGCGCTTGAGATAATCAATCTCCTCGGTCAGCCCCAGCGAAAGGGGGTGGTCCTGACGCGCCTCGAACAGACCGGCCTCGATCAGGCTGTCCACGTCTTTCGGGGTGACCGGGCCAAACGCGATGCGACCTTCAGGTGTGTCGATCTCGACCAGCGGTTCCAGATAAAACAGGCCACGCGAGCCGTTGCGCACGATGTTGATGTCGACATTGCGAGCCTTTGCGCCGCGCTCAAGACGGGTGGCGACCCGGTCGGCCCCCAGGGCCAGTGCCGTGGTGTCGCGGGGGACATAAACGGTAACGGTCATTACTTCACCTCCACGACGGTCGCTGACAGCTCGTCTGTCAATTCATCGAACTGCTCGGGGGTCATCCGACCATGAATATCATCGTTGACGCGGATGGAAGGGCCGCAGGCGCAGTTGCCCAGACAATAGACCGGCTCGAGGGTGAACTCGTGATCCGGCGTGGTCTGGTGGTAATCGATACCCAGTACCTTTCGCGCATGGGCCTCGAGCTGGCGGCTGCCCACCGACTGGCACGCCTCGGCGCGACAGATCTGGACGACGTTGCGCCCGGCCGGATGTGTGCGAAAGTGATGATAAAAGCTGATGATGCCATGCACCTCGGCGCGGGTATGGCGCAGGGCATCGGCAATCATGGGTACCGCCTCTTCAGGGATGAAGCCGAAGCGGTCCTGAATGGCATGCAGCATCGGCAGCATGGCGCCCGGCCTTGAACGGTGGGCATCAATCACTGCCTGAATTTGCGCCGGCGTCCAGGCGTCGGCGACGGGGGAATGGGTCTGTGACATGGCCGGATCTCATCAGGTCGGAGGATTAAAGCGACAACGCTCATCCGATCGTCTTATAGGAATCGTTATTCATAACTGCTTTAAGTCAGGGTCACGTTCGCGACCAAATTAGCACTCTCTATACGGCTGCAAAATATGAACGAAAATGCTTAGCAAAAAGTTGAATATCGTCCCGGCCTGGCGCTTTTATCGCGAAGATGGCGAATTGCTCGATCCGGTACTGTTTGTGCTGCTGGCGGGGCTGCTCGAGACCGGCAAGCTGACTCAGGCGGCCAGCCGGGCCGGTGTCTCCTATCGGCATGCCTGGAACCTGCTCAATCGCGCCGAGGCCTTTTTTGGCATGTCGCTGGTGGAGATGCGCCGTGGTCATGGCACGAAGCTCTCGCCGCTGGGTGAAAAGCTGTTGTGGGCAGAGCAGCGCGTGCGCGCACGACTGGGGCCTCAGATCGACAGCATGGCCTCCGAGCTCAACCATCAACTCCAACAGCTGCTGGATGGCGCTCATCCCGTACTGCGCCTGCACGCCAGCCACGGCTATGCCGTTGCCCTGCTGCCGGATTTTCCCGGGGAGCTTGATCTGCGCTATTGCACCTCCAGAGAGGCGCTGGAAGCGCTCAGGCGTGATGAATGCGATCTGGCTAGCCTGCACCTGCCGGTGGACCCCGGGCTGGCCGAGCAGGTCATGGCGGTCTATCGCCCCTGGCTGTCCGGGCAGAATCTGAGTGTCATCCGGTTCGTGACGCGTCGCCAGGGGCTGATGCTGCGTCATGAGGACCACGATCGGATTCGTAGCATGGCGGACCTGATGCGTGGTGATATTCGATTCATTCAGCGCAATGAACGCTCCGGGACCCGCATGTTGTTTGATCTACTGCTGGCAGAGCAGGGCATTGATGATGCTGAGTTGCCGGATGCCCGCCACGAGGAGTTTACGCATACGGCGGTCGCAGCCTATGTGGCGGCGGGCATGGCGGATGCAGGCTTTGGCGTGGAGGCTGCCGCGACGCAGTTTGGCCTTGATTTTGTGCCTCTGACGACCGAGCACTATCTGTTGATCTGTCACACGGATCGACTGGCTCAGGACAACCTCCAGGCGCTGCTGGGGTATATGGCCTCAAAGCGCTTTCTGGCCGGAGTAGACGCCCTGAATGGTTACGCGCCGGATCGCTGCGGCGAGGTGATGACGCTTGAGGCGCTGCTGGCGGAAAACGCCGCCGGCCCTGCATGACTCATTCCTGGTTGACGTCGGCAGGCCACTGCCTGGGTTGTTGCGCAGATTCCGGGACGTTGAAGCATCCCAGCAGAGAACGCTGCAGCCAGCTGAAGTTGTCGTCGCTGACCATCAGGTAGCGCTGCGAGGCGATACGGGTCAGGCCCTCGAAATTGTCCAGCCGCCAGCCGTCGTCGCTGACCAGACGTGCCAGGGTGTCGCCCGGTACCACGCCATCCGGGGTGGCTCTGGAAAGGCGGGCCCGACGCAGTGAGATGATCAACGGCCTGCCGATCTTGAAGTTGCGCTCCAGCATTAAAAGGTCGTCACCCAGCGGGGCCATGGCCGTCAGGCCGCTGTCAGCGCTGCTGCGCTGCCAGCGCCACTGGTGTCCATCAAGATCAAACAGACGGCTTTCATTGTCGTTCATGCCTTTTGAGGCAAATTCGAGTCCGCCAATCAGGCCATGTACGGGATGGTTGGCCAATGCCTCCAGGCTGCCGTTGTTCTGTGCGCCATCAAGGGCCGAGAGTTGCAGTGGCTCCCCCACGGGTTCTCCTTCGAGGGTGAAGCGCTGCAGTCGATGCTGGCGCTCAAAGCCGATCAAAAGCTGTGTTTCTCCCTGCTTGCCCTTGATCAGTACCATGGATTCACTGTCTGCCTGGGGCATTTCGAGCGGCCGCCCCCGGTGGTCGAGCAGGGGAGCTGAACCCAGCAGTTCAAGATGGGTCAGCTGCTGTTGATCATCAAAACGAGGACGGGTGCGATAAAGATGGCCGCGGTCGGAAAGCATGTACAGCAGGTGGCTTTGCTGATCGAAGGCCAGTGCCGACAAGCCGCCCAGTGGCTGGCCATCGGGCATATGATCCGGCAGTTCCAGCATGCCACACCACTCAAGGCGTTCGGGGCTTGAGCCGCCCGGAGGGCCACCCGGATCGACGATACCGGCTTGAGTGCAGCCGGGCAGCAGAACCAGGCACAGCGCCAGTGTGGCTGCAGAAAGGAAAGAGTGAGAGTGTCTGTCCACCATGGCGCCGTCCGGTTGGGAAGTGTGATGGGTTATAGTGGCAGAGAAGCCTGAGAGCAAACGATGAACATGAGCAGAAAGCAGGGGGACGTGTGACACGAATTGCCATCATGGGCGCTGCAGGGCGTATGGGCAAAATGCTGATCGAGGCGGTCAACGGCGATGACAGTGCTCGGCTGACCGGCGCCGTCGTGCGCCCGGACAGTTCTCTAAAGGGTGCCGATGCCGGGGAGCTGGCCGGCCAGGGGCGTCTTGGCGTCACGCTCTGTGGCAGTCTTGAAGAGATTGTCGATGACTTTGATGTCCTGATCGACTTCACCACGCCGGCCCTGACGCTTGAAAACCTGGCCATCTGCGCCAGGCATGGCAAGCGTCTTGTGATCGGGACCACCGGATTCAATGAGAAACAGTTGAGCGCGCTGGAAGGTTATGCCTCAACGGTGCCCTTTGTATTTGCGGCCAACATGAGTACCGGCGTGAATCTGTCACTCAACCTGCTTGCCACGGCTGCCCGGGCATTGGGCGATGCCGGCTTTGATATCGAGATCATCGAAGCCCATCACCGCCACAAGGTCGATGCGCCTTCGGGTACGGCTCTGATGATGGGACGTGCGGTGGCCGAGCCGCTGGGTCGTGATCTGAAGACCGATGGCGTCTATCAGCGTGTGGGGCAGGTGGGACCGAGAAGCGCTCGGGAAATCGGTTTTTCCACCGTGCGCGGCGGTGACATCGTGGGTGAGCATACCGTGTTGTTTGCCGCCGAAGGCGAGCGCATCGAGGTTACCCACAAGGCATCGAGCCGGTTGACCTTCGGGCGCGGTGCAGTGCGTGCGGCACACTGGCTGGTGGGTCAGCCTGCCGGTCACTACGACATGCAGGATGTGCTGGGCCTCAAGCAGGACTGATCCGGCATTTTCAAAACATGAACATTGTGTGATGGCATGCGCGGGTGAAATCCGATATTATCGGCACAATTTGGCCGGGTCGAACCCGCAGACCATGGCGATAAAACAAAGCGGGATGAAGCCCTTCAGGGTTTCGTCCCGCTTTTTTGCAGCCCGGGGCCATGTCCTTCATCAGGGGGCACCGGGAATGCATGGTCGACGGGGTCGCCAGACGGCCGGTTTTACGGTCAGCGTTGTCGCTTTCGCTGACAGTTTCTTTTGCCCTGTGGAGGACGTTGCATTGATCAAACCCGCGATTCTGGCGCTCGAGGATGGCAGCGTATTTCACGGCGTCTCCATTGGCGCCGACGGAGAAACCAGCGGTGAGGTGGTTTTCAATACGGCCATGACAGGCTATCAGGAGATCCTGACGGACCCTTCCTATTCTCGCCAGATTGTCACGCTTACCTATCCCCATATCGGCAACACCGGCATCAACGAAGAGGATGTCGAATCCCACCATATTCATGCCGCCGGCCTTGTCATTCGTGATCTCCCCCGTCTGGTCAGCAATTTCCGCAGTGTTCGCGCCCTTGATGACTATCTGGCCGCTCATGGCATTCTGGGCATTGCCGATATCGACACGCGTCGTCTGACCCGACTTTTGCGTGACAAGGGCGCCCAGAACGGCGCGATTATTGCCGGGGCAGATGCTCAGGGTGATGACGCCGTGGCACGCGCGCTGGCAGCGGCCAACGCCTTTCCCGGGCTCAAGGGCATGGATCTGGCCCGCGAGGCCGGCACCCGCGAGATTCATGAATGGCATGACGGTGAGTGGCAGCTGGGCAAGGGCTATGACGATTTTCGTCAGCGCGAACGTCCCTGGCATGTGGTGGCCTATGATTTCGGCACCAAGCACAACATCTTTCGCATGCTGACCAGCCGCGGCTGTCGGCTGACCGTGGTGCCGCCGCAGACACCGGCCAGCGAGGTGCTGGCGATGAACCCCGACGGCGTTTTTCTGGCCAACGGCCCGGGCGACCCGGAGCCCTGTGACTATGCCATCCGGGCCATTCAGGAAATTCTGGCGACCAGAACGCCGGTCTTTGGCATCTGCCTGGGCCATCAGCTGCTGGCGCTGGCCAGTGGCGCCAAAACCATCAAGATGAAGCAGGGTCATCACGGCGCCAACCACCCGGTGCTGGATATCGATCGCGGCCATGTCATGATCACCAGTCAGAACCATGGGTTTGCCGTTGACGAGGCCTCCTTGCCGGCCAATGTGCGCGCGACGCATCGATCGCTGTTTGACCACACGCTGCAGGGCATCGAATTGACCGATACGCCGGCCTTCAGTTTCCAGGGGCACCCGGAAGCCAGTCCCGGGCCACATGACGTTTCACCGCTGTTTGATCGCTTCGTGGCCATGATGGAAGGCCGCCGTCAGGCCGCCTGACCCGATCCCGGCGGCGGCTTGCGCCGTCGCCCGGGCCGCCATCGCATCCGACTTGTTCGCATCCCATTTTTCGACGCAGTGAAATCGTCATGCCAAAACGTACTGACCTGAAAAGCATTCTGATCATTGGCGCCGGCCCCATCGTTATCGGCCAGGCCTGTGAGTTCGATTATTCCGGCGCCCAGGCCTGCAAGGCGCTGCGCGAGGAGGGGTACCGGGTCATTCTGGTCAACTCCAATCCGGCCACCATCATGACCGACCCGGTCATGGCGGATGCCACCTATATCGAGCCGGTCACCTGGGAGACCGTGGCGCGCATCATCGAGCGCGAGCGTCCCGATGCGGTACTGCCGACCATGGGCGGTCAGACCGCCCTGAACTGTGCTCTTGAGCTGGATCGTCGCGGTATTCTGGATGAGTTCGGGGTCGAGCTGATCGGGGCCAATGCCAAGACCATCGAGAAGGCCGAGGATCGCGACCTGTTTGACAAGGCGATGAAAAATATCGGCCTTGAATGCCCGAAGGCGAAGGTGGCGCATTCAATGGATGAAGCCTGGGAGATTCAGTCCGAGCTGGGCTTTCCCTGCATCATTCGTCCTTCCTACACCATGGGCGGCTCCGGCGGCGGTGTGGCCTATAACCGCGAAGAGTTTGAAGAGATCTGCCATCGCGGCTTTGAGCTTTCTTCCAATCATGAGCTTTTGATTGACGAGTCGCTGCTGGGCTGGAAGGAGTACGAGATGGAGGTTGTTCGCGACAAGAGCGACAACTGCATCATCGTTTGTGCCATTGAAAACTTCGACCCGATGGGCGTGCATACCGGTGATTCCATCACGGTAGCGCCGGCGCAGACGCTGACTGATAAAGAGTATCAGATCATGCGTAATGCCTCGCTGGCAGTCCTCAGGGAGATCGGCGTCGAGACCGGCGGCTCCAACGTACAGTTTGGCGTTGATCCTGACACCGGGCGCATGGTCGTGATCGAGATGAACCCGCGCGTATCGCGCTCATCGGCGCTGGCCTCCAAGGCTACCGGCTTCCCGATCGCCAAGGTCGCGGCCAAGCTGGCGGTAGGCTACACGCTCGACGAGCTGCAAAACGACATCACCGGTGGCGCCACGCCTGCGTCGTTTGAGCCGGCCATCGACTATGTCGTGACCAAGATTCCGCGTTTTACCTTCGAGAAGTTTCCTCAGGCCAACGATCGTCTGACCACTCAGATGAAGTCGGTGGGCGAGGTCATGGCCATCGGACGCACTTTCCAGGAGTCGCTGCAAAAGGCGCTTCGCGGTCTCGAAATCGGTGTGGACGGGCTCGACCCCAAGCTTTCGAATTTCGACGAAGCGTCGCGCCAGCTGATGCAGGGCGAACTGCAGCGTCCGGGCGCCGATCGAATCTTTTTTGTGGCCGATGCCTTCCGTGCCGGGCTCTCGCTGGATGAAGTCTTTAACTTCACCAAAATCGATCGCTGGTTTTTGATCCAGATTCAGGAGCTGATGGTTCTGGAGGGTCAGATTGCCAAGACCTCCCTGAGCGATCTCAGTCGCAAGCAGGTTTATTTCTACAAGCGTCGCGGCTTTGGCGATGCACGTCTGGCCCGACTGATCGGGGTCAGCGAAAAGGCTTTCAGGGAGCATCGCCAGGCGCTGGACGTTCGTCCGGTCTTCAAGCGAGTGGATACCTGCGCTGCCGAGTTTGCAACGTCCACGGCCTACATGTACTCCACCTATGAAGAGGAGTGCGAGGCCAACCCGAGCGATCGTCAGAAGATCATGGTGCTGGGCGGCGGCCCCAACCGGATCGGTCAGGGCATCGAGTTCGACTATTGCTGCGTCCATGCCGCGCTTGCCATGCGTGAAGACGGTTATGAAACCATCATGGTCAACTGCAACCCTGAAACCGTCTCGACCGACTATGACACCTCCGATCGCCTCTATTTCGAACCGGTGACGCTTGAGGATGTGCTGGCCATCGTTGAAAAGGAGAAACCGGTTGGTGTCATCGTGCAGTTCGGTGGCCAGACGCCGCTGAAACTTGCCCGCGATCTGGAAGCGGCCGGAGTGCCGATTATCGGGACCACACCGGATGCGATCGACCGCGCCGAAGACCGTGAACGTTTTCAGCAGATGATCGACAAGCTTGGTCTCAAGCAGCCCAATAATGCCACGGCGCGCAGCTTTGAGGATGCCTTCGTCAAGGCCTCCAGGATCGGTTATCCGCTGGTCGTACGTCCGTCCTATGTACTGGGTGGGCGCGCGATGGAGATTGTCTACTCGGCCGATGAGCTCGAGAATTACATGACCCATGCGGTCAAGGTCTCCAACGATTCACCGGTGCTGCTGGATCATTTCCTCAATGCCGCCATCGAGGTGGACATTGATGCCATCAGCGACGGCAAGGACGTCGTGATCGGCGGCATCATGCAGCATATCGAACAGGCCGGCGTGCACTCCGGTGACTCGGCCTGCTCGCTGCCGCCCTATTCACTGCCGGCAGACGTTCAGGATCGCATGCGCGATCAGGTACAGCGCATGGCGCTGGAGCTCAATGTGGTCGGTCTGATGAACGTGCAGCTGGCCTGGCAGGATGGCGAGGTCTATGTCATCGAGGTCAATCCGCGTGCTTCACGTACCGTGCCATTTGTCTCCAAGTGCATCGGCCGCTCGCTGGCACAGCTCGCCGCGCGCGTCATGGCCGGCAAGACGCTGGCAGAGCTCGAGTTCACCCGTGAGCACATTCCGGATTTCTATAGCGTCAAGGAAGCGGTCTTCCCCTTCAACAAGTTCCCGGGTGTAGACCCGATCCTGACGCCGGAGATGAAGTCGACCGGTGAGGTCATGGGGACCGGCACCACCTTTGCCGAGGCCTTCTACAAGGCGCAGCTGGGGGCGGGCGAAGCCATCCCGGCGCTGACGGGCGGTCGTCGGGCATTCCTTTCTGTTCGTGATCCGGACAAGGAGGGCGTTATTGACGTGGCCCGTTCTCTGTTAACATTAGGCTTTACGTTGATTGCCACACAGGGCACGGCGCAGGCACTGGAAGCTGCCGGCCTGCCGGTCGAGGCGGTCAACAAGGTGTTTGAAGGCCGTCCCCATATCGTCGACATGATTAAAAACGATGAGGTTGCCTACATCGTGAATACGACCGAGGGGCGGCAGGCCATTAACGATTCTTCCATGATTCGCCGTTCAGCGCTGTCACACAAGGTGCCCTATGCCACGACCCTGGCAGGGGCGCGCGCCGTGTGCATGGCGCTTGAGTACGGTAACGAGATTACGGTACGGCGACTTCAGGAACTCCATACGAGTGTAACGGCATGAGCAGGGTTCCGATGACGGTGCAGGGCGAACAGGCCCTGCGTGAAGAGCTTAACCAGCTCAAGGGTGTTGATCGCCCGCGTGTGATTGCAGATATTGCCGAGGCGCGCGAGCATGGCGATCTCAAGGAAAATGCGGAGTATCACGCTGCGCGTGAGCAGCAGGGGTTTATCGAAGGGCGCATTCAGGAGATCGAATCGCGCCTGTCCAATGCCCAGGTCATTGATGTGACCAAAATGCCGCATACCGGCAAGGTCATCTTTGGCACCACGGTCAGGCTTTTGAACCTCGATACCGATGAGGAAGTGGCCTATCGCATCGTCGGTGAAGATGAAGCCAGCATCAAGGACGGCAAGATCTCGGTCAACTCTCCTATCGCGCGCGCGCTGGTGGGCAAATCCGAAGGTGATGTCGTCAACGTTCGCACACCCGGGGGTGATGTCGAGTACGAAATCGACAGCGTTGAACACGTTGGCTGATCAACATTTTATGGATGTATGTATCAAAAAAGCCCCCGACATTGTCGGGGGCTTTTGCATTCAGTTCACCTGTGCCACTCACTGGCACCGAACGGTGATTACTGGGTGTAGCGTGCCACGTTGGAAAGTCTGGGATCCGCCTTGGGGTTATGGCGGTAGAGCAGCGCTGTCTTGCCGATGCTTTGTACCAGCTCGGCGCCGGACTGCTCCAGCAGATGTTGAATAATCTCGGCCCGCTCGTCGCGTTCAGCGCCTGCAATGCTGACCTTGATCAGTTCGTGGTCGGTGAGTGCTCGTTCAAGTTCACCCATGACACCCTCGGTCAGACCCTTGTCACCAATCCGGACAACCGGGTTGAGAATATGGCCGACGCTACGCAGGGTTTTCTTTTGTGCCGCTGTAAGGCTCATGATATGTTGAAAACTCTCGATCCCTTTTCATGTGCAATCATCTTACTCCAGACGATGGTGGTGGCGCCAACGGTTGTCGCACGTCAGGTATCTTTCCTGAGCGAGTACCGGTGTTTGATCGCTATGGCACGGCAACTCCTTCTTCCGGAAGTTAACGTGACACGCGCCAAAAAGCCGCCTTCCGGCAAGAAGATTTCAGCCGATAACGGCTGGATGAAGACACATTTTGACGAGAGCTGGGTAAGGTGGAGCTGGGCCGAGGGCTATCGCGCCCATGCCGGTTACAAGCTGCTTGAAATCAATGGTCGCAATCGCCTTTTTACACCGTGCATGAGCGTAATGGATATGGGCGAGCGCCCAGCGGCTGGCCTCAGGTCGCCATGGCACATGTTGAGTGTCAGGAGCAGTTCATTGCCACTGATATTCTTGAATTGGATGCCGTTGCGGTCGTGGATTTCATTCAGGGTGACTTTACGGAAGAAGGCGCGCTGCATGCTATGCTCGGGGCGCTGGGTAACCGGCGGGTCAACGTTATGCTATCTGACATGGCGCCCAATCCGAGCGGGCAAATAGCCATCAACCATCCAGTGGGCATTTACCTTGTGTAACTGGCACTGGTTATGGCTTATGGCCCGGCGGGTATTGACGCCGGGTGGCGATTTCATGGTCAGAACCTTCCAGAGTGAGGGTCCTGATCAGCATCTAAAGGAAATGCGTCTTCGGTTCGATAAGGTAATGACTCGCAAGCCCGATGCCTCGCGTCCAAGATCGCGAGAAGTACATCTGCTTGGGCGCGGTTTTCGCGCATGAGCTTGTAATTGACAGGCCGCGCCCCAAGCTATCCGACACATACCGGGCCACGCCTGGCAGGCAGAATCACGTAGTGAGGGTGTCCCCTTGAACGACATGGCCAAGAATCTGATCCTATGGTTGATTATCGCGGCAGTATTGTTGACGGTATTCAATAACTTCAGCGTCGATAATTCGCCGCAGGCGATGAACTATTCCCAGTTCGTCGAGCAGGTGCAAAACGACCAGATCCGTCAGGTCACCATTGACGGTTATGACATCCGCGGCGAGCGCGACGATGGTTCAACCTTTCAGACCATCCGTCCCTCTGCGGAAGATCCGCGTCTGATGGATGATCTGCTCAGCAATAACGTAACGGTCATCGGCAAGAAGCCTGACCAGCAGAGCATCTGGTCACGGCTGTTGATTGCCAGTTTCCCCATATTGCTGATTCTGGCCATCTTCATGTTTTTCATGCGTCAGATGCAGGGTGGAGGGGCCGGAAAGGGCGGCCCCATGAGCTTTGGCAAGTCCAAGGCCAAGCTGCTGTCTCATGAACAGGTCAAGACAACCTTCAAGGATGTGGCCGGTTGCGACGAGGCCAAGGAAGAGGTCGAAGAACTTGTCGACTTTTTGAAGGACCCTTCCAAGTTTCAACGCCTTGGCGGACAGATCCCGCGTGGTGTTCTGATGGTGGGGCCTCCCGGTACCGGTAAGACACTGCTCGCCAAGGCCATTGCCGGTGAAGCCAAGGTACCCTTCTTCACCATTTCCGGTTCCGACTTTGTCGAGATGTTTGTAGGGGTTGGTGCTTCACGTGTGCGGGACATGTTCGAGCAGGCCAAGAAGCAGGCTCCGTGCATTATCTTTATTGATGAGATTGATGCAGTAGGGCGCTCGCGTGGTTCCGGCATGGGTGGTGGACACGATGAGCGAGAGCAGACCCTGAACCAGCTGCTGGTCGAGATGGACGGCTTTGAGGCCAACGAAGGCATCATTGTCATTGCGGCTACCAACCGTCCTGATGTCCTTGACCCTGCGCTATTGCGTCCGGGTCGCTTTGACCGTCAGGTGACCGTGGGGCTTCCTGACATTCGTGGGCGTGAGCACATCCTTGGTGTACACCTTCGCAAGGTGCCCCTGGCCGATGACGTCAGGCCGGAGCTGATTGCGCGGGGAACCCCGGGTTTTTCAGGGGCAGAGCTTGCCAACGTGGTCAACGAAGCAGCGCTCTTTGCGGCACGCAAGAATCGTCGGCTGATTGGCATGGCGGAGCTTGAAATGGCCAAGGACAAGATAATGATGGGAGCTGAGAAGCGCTCGATGGTCATGTCCGAGAAGGAAAAGCGCAACACGGCCTATCATGAGTCGGGCCATGCCATCATTGGCTTGTTGATGCCTGAACACGACCCGGTCTATAAGGTCACCATCATTCCTCGCGGTCGAGCGCTGGGTGTGACCATGTTCCTTCCCAATGAGGATCGCTATAGCTATACGCGTCAGCAGATCATCAGTCAGATATGCTCCCTGTTTGGTGGGCGTATCGCTGAAGAGATGACGCTGGGGCCCAACGGTGTCACCACCGGTGCTTCCAACGACATCAAGCGTGCCACGGAGCTTGCTCATAACATGGTGGCCAAGTGGGGGCTATCCCAGGAGATGGGCCCGCTGATGTATGACGAGGATGAGTCACATCAGTTCCTGGGTGGCCCTGGTGGCGGTGGCAGCAAGTTCAGTTCGGCAGAGACATCATCAAGACTGGATCGTGAAATTCGCCGCATCATTGATGAGTGCTACAAGCAGGCCGAGCAGATTCTGCATGATAATCGCGACAAGCTTGATGCGATGACCGAAGCGCTGATCAAATATGAAACCATCGATGCTGATCAGATCAGCGACATCATGGAAGGGCGCGATCCGCGTCCGCCCAAGGAGCCCGGCAGCAGCGGCCCAAGCGGTGGTCTTGGCGCACCGGATACCAGCTCCTCTGATGTAAGGCCGGTCGAAGACCCGGATGGCGACAGCGTCGATGATACGCGGCGACGTCCTTCCGATCCGCTGGGTGGCTCCTCCGGACACTGACCTGCATTTTACGTATGATAATGACCGCCCTTCGGGGCGGTTTTTTTATGTCCAATGATTACAATGAGTGATCAAGCGATCGGGTTTCAGGAATCACCATGTCAAAAGCAGCTACTTTCATGTCGTGCGGTGATCATCATCAGTTGTCGCTGGAGTGCCCTCATGTGATGGGCATTCTGAATGTGACGCCGGACTCTTTTTCCGATGGTGGTCAGCATGCCGTGGCTGATGCCGCATTGCGCCGTGCTGAAAAAATGCTTCTGGAAGGCGCAAGTATCATCGATGTGGGAGGCGAATCCACTCGGCCCGGAGCCACACCTGTTGGCGTACAGCAGGAAATGGATCGGGTGTTGCCCATCGTGGAACGGCTGACAGGTGAACTCGGCGCTCTGGTGTCGGTAGATACCAGTGCTCCGGAAATAATGACGGCCGTGGCCAGTGCCGGTGCCGGCATGATCAATGATGTACGCTCGCTGAGGCGTCCGGGGGCTCTGGAAGCTGCGGCAGCCACAGGGCTGCCCATCTGTCTCATGCATATGGTGGGCGAGCCCGATAACATGCAAAATGACCCTCGATACGCGCGCCCTGTCGAAGACGAAGTGGCGGCCTTTCTGGCACAACAGATTGAACGCTGTCTCAATGCCGGCATCGCTGGTGAACGGCTGCTGGTAGATCCAGGCTTTGGTTTTGCAAAGACGCTTGCGCACAACCTGCGTCTGATGAATCGCCTAGAGTATCTTCAGCGTCTGGGCTACCCCCTGCTGGTAGGAACTTCGCGCAAGGGCATGATCGGTCGTGCGCTCTCTCGTGAAGTTGATGAACGTCTTTATGGTGGATTGGCACTGACAACCCTTGCCATCAGCAAGGGTGCCTGGATTATCAGAACACACGATGTCGCTGCCAGCGCTGATGCTGTTGGCATGACCAGTGCAGTACTCAAGGAAGGCAAATAGTAATGGCAAGACAATATTTCGGGACGGATGGCATTCGCGGCACGGTAGGACAGGCGCCCATCACAGCAGACTTCATGCTGCGTCTGGGCTGGGCAGCAGGTCGTGTCTTTGCGCGTCAGAATCGGCGCGCTCGCGTACTGATTGGCAAGGATACTCGTATCTCCGGCTACATGTTCGAATCTGCACTGGAAGCCGGCTTTTCAGCAGCCGGGGTAGATGTTGCCCTGCTGGGTCCGATGCCCACGCCTGGTATTGCCTATCTGACGAGTACGCTGCGTGCCAGTGCCGGTGTGGTGATCAGCGCCTCGCACAATCCGTATCAGGATAATGGCATCAAGTTCTTTTCACAGCATGGCACCAAGCTGCCTGATGCCTTTGAAGACGAGATCGAGCGTGAACTCGCAGGGCTCCAGGAAACGGTTGGTCCTGACAGGCTCGGCAAGGCCGTGCGCATTGAGGACGCCGCCGGACGCTATATCGAATTCTGCAAGTCGACAGTGCCCAATCGCTTTGGTCTTCATGGGCTGAAAATGGTCATCGACTGTGCCAACGGGGCGACCTATCACATTGCGCCCAATGTTTTTCGCGAGCTGGGCGCTGAGGTTATCACCCTGGGTGTGACGCCTGATGGCCTCAATATCAATCAGCAGGTTGGCTCCACGCACCCGGAGGTCATGCGAGAGAAAGTGCTCGAGACTGGCGCTGATCTTGGCATCGCCTTTGATGGCGACGGCGATCGTGTGATCATGGTGGATCACACCGGACGCATCGTGGATGGGGATGACATTCTCTACATCATTGCACGCGACCGTCAGCGTCGTGGCGTGCTGGGTGGTGGGGTTGTCGGTACCCTCATGAGCAATTTTGGCCTGGCGTCAGCATTCGAGACATTGGGAATTCCCTTTGAGCGTGCCAAGGTTGGTGACCGTTATGTCATCGAGCAGATGCAGGCACGTAACTGGCAGCTTGGCGGAGAGTCCTCCGGGCATATCCTGTGCGGCCATGCTCAGACGACCGGCGATGGTATTGTCTCTGCCCTGCAGGTGCTGGCCACCATGGTGATCGAAGAGCGTAGTCTTGATGAGCTTCTGGAAGGCATGGAGAAGGCCCCGCAGGCACTGATTAACGTAAGGCTGGTGCCCGGTGTCGACAAGACGGCGCTGATGGAAAGCGCTTCGGTGGTCGGTGCTGTCAAGGACGTTGAGCAGACATTGGGAGAGTCCGGGCGCGTACTGCTCAGGCCATCAGGCACCGAACCATTGATTCGCGTCATGGTGGAGGGCCGTCCGCGCTTTGATGTTCAGGCGCTGGCACAAAAAATTGCCGATGAAATCGAACAGGGCATGACATCTGCCCAGGGCTGAAGAAAAAGGAGCGTGGTTGTGTTCACGCCATCGCTCCATTAACATCGCCCTCCTTGCGGAGGCGTCTACCAATACTTTCCTGTTCCCGACAGGCTAGGGAGAAGTCACCATGCGTAAGCCGCTGATTGCCGGCAACTGGAAGATGAATGGTTCGCTGGCGCTGCTGGACAGCATGAACCAGACACTGTCGTCTGCCCGGATTTCCTCCAGTGTGGATGTCGCCATCATTCCGCCTTTCACGCTGCTCATGCAGGCAGGGAAAGTGCTGGAAGGAAGTGGCATCGGACTCGGTGCACAGACACTCCACCCCGAATCGTCGGGAGCCTACACTGGTGAAGTCAGCGCTTCCTTGCTGAAGGAGTGCGGTGTCAGTCATGTGCTGGTAGGCCACTCGGAACGCCGTACGCTGTTTAATGAAGATGATCAGGCCGTGCTTGTTCGCGTCAAGGCAGCCCTTGATGCTGGTCTTGTTCCCATTTTGTGCGTGGGCGAGACGCTCGAAGAGCGTGAAGCGGATCAGGTAGAAACGGTGGTGCTGGGCCAGGTTCGTACGGTCATGGATGCGCTTTCACAAGAGCAGTGCTCACGGCTGGTCATTGCCTATGAACCGGTCTGGGCCATTGGCACGGGCCGTACGGCCACGCCCGAGCAGGCGCAGCAGGTGCATGCCATGATTCGCGCCTGGCTGTCAGACAAGGAACCCGCTCTGGGAGAGGGCATGCGCCTTCTGTATGGCGGCAGCATGAAGGCCGATAACGCTGCCGATCTTCTTTCCCAGCCGGATATCGATGGGGGGCTGATAGGCGGCGCCTCGCTTAAACCCGATGACTTTATTGCGATTTGTCACGCAGCAGGTTGATTAAATGTACGTTGCCATCATTTTGATTCACGTCCTTCTTGCCATCAGCCTGATCGCGCTGGTGCTGTTGCAGCGCGGCAAGGGAGCCGAGGCCGGGGCTGCCTTTGGAGGCGGTGCCTCGCAGACGGTACTGGGCTCGCAGGGTGCTTCCAAGACGCTTGCTCGTCTCACGGCCGTACTGGCAGCGCTGTTTTTTATAACATCGCTGGGTCTTGCCTGGCTGGTAGATCGTGGCGGAGAGACACAAAGCGGCATCCCCGATGCCCGCGTGATCGAGCAGCAGCGCACCAGTGCGCCGAGTCTTGATGATGGTGATGACGCGCCCCGGGCGCCCGCTGCCCAGCAGGGGTCTGAAAGCAGTGGCGATGACGGACTGAGTGTTCCTTCTACAGACAGCAGTAATAGTAATTGATGCAAGAGGTTATGCATCGCTTGACGAATCATGTCATGGGGTGCATAATCTCGCGCCAGTGATGAGGCGCTTGTTTCAGAAGAGTTTCATCACCTGCTCGACAAGCTGTTGAGCAAGACAGAAAGCAGGTTTCTGTCAAACCGAAAGCCGAAGTGGTGGAATTGGTAGACACGCTATCTTGAGGGGGTAGTGACCTTATGGTCGTGCGGGTTCAAGTCCCGCCTTCGGCACCATCGGAACTGCAAGTCGCGACAGACGGATCATGTTGATTCGGCAGGACAAAGTCCTTATACTGATTGCGCTATTGATGCGGGGTGGAGCAGCCTGGTAGCTCGTCGGGCTCATAACCCGAAGGTCGTCGGTTCAAATCCGGCCCCCGCTACCATCCAAGCGTTAAAGGATGGAAATTTTTTCCCGAAAAGCCCCTTCCATTGAAGGGGCTTTTTGTTACAGCGCAACAAGATCGCTCATCAGTCACCTCATCTGCTCTCCTGTATTTTCGCTCAGGTGCCTGATGCCACTGCAGGAGGCCATGTCGTGCCAACCAGGCAAGAAACACTGCATACGCTGATAGAACCCGCCGTCGCAGCGCTCGGCTTCGAGCTCTGGGGCATCGATTACAGCGCTCAGGGCAAACACTCCAAGCTGGTTGTCTATATCGAACACGAAAATGGTGTTGGTGTGGATGATTGTGCCGATGTCAGTCGGCAGGTAAGTGCTCTTCTGGATGTAGAAGACCCTCTCCCCGGACAGTATCAACTTGAAGTGTCCTCTCCCGGGATGGATCGCCCGCTTTATTCCCTGTCACATTTTGCCCGGTTTGCCGGTCACACGATTACGTTGAAACTGCGCGCGCCCTTCGAGGGTCAGCGTCGTTTCAAGGGGCTGCTGGCAGGAGTTGATGGCGATGAGGTGCTGCTGCAGTTCAATGACGAAGAGTATGGATTTCCTATCGAGACCATTGAGCAGGCACGTGTCGTGCCCGGGTTTGATAACTGATGCTTGATGATAACAAGGACTTTTCTGGCGAGGCACAGGCATGAGCAAGGATATTTTGCTGGTCGTCGATGCGATATCGAATGAAAAGGGTGTCCCCCGCGACATTATTTTCGAAGCCGTCGAGGCGGCGCTGGCCAGCGCCTCCCGCAAGCGCTACGAAGGCAAGGATGTTGATATCCGGGTTCGTATCGATCGTCACTCCGGTGACTATGACACCTTCAGGCGCTGGACAGTTGTGCCTGATGAAGACTACATCACTTCAGCACGTCAAATTCCGCTGGGAGCTGCTGAAGAGCGTGATGAACCGCTGGGTCTGGGTGCCGTGGTCGAAGAGCAGATCGAGTCAGCTGAGTTTGGTCGAATTGCCGCCCAGACAGCCAAGCAGGTCATCGTGCAGAAGGTGCGTGAGGCCGAGCGCGCCGAAATTGTGCGTCAGTATGCCGAGCGCGAAGGCGAACTGGTGGGCGGTAGTGTCAAGAAAACCACACGCGATGGCCTGATCATTGACCTGGGCGACAACGCGGAAGGTTTTTTGCCACGCGGTGAAATGATCCCGGGCGAGCGTTATCGTCTCAACGAGCGTGTCAGGGCCCTGCTCTGGCGCGTAGACCCCGAAGCGCGCGGCGCTCAGCTGATTCTGTCACGCACACGTCCCGAGTTTCTGGTTGAGCTGTTTACCATAGAGGTTCCTGAAATCTCGGAGCAGCTGATTGAAATCAAGGGCGCAGCGCGTGATCCAGGCTCTCGTGCCAAGATTGCCGTCAAGACCAACGATCGTCGTATCGATCCTGTTGGTGCCTGTGTCGGCATGCGAGGTTCCAGGGTTCAGGCCGTTTCAAATGAGCTTCGCAACGAGCGTGTGGACATCGTGCTTTGGGACGATAACCCCGCTCAGCTGGTCATCAATGCCATGGCACCTGCTGATGTGGCCTCCATCCTGGTGGATGAGGATACGCATGCCATGGACGTCGCGGTCGGTGAAGACAATCTGGCGCAGGCGATCGGGCGCAGTGGTCAGAACGTGCGCCTGGCGAGTGAGCTGACAGGCTGGACGCTCAACGTCATGACGGAGGAGGAAGCCGAAGGGCGCCGCGAGCAGGAACTCGACAGCTATATCGAATACTTCATCAACCATCTGGATGTTGATGAGGAGATGGCACGACTGCTGGTGGAAGAGGGCTTCACTTCGCTTGAAGAAGTCGCCTACGTCCCGCTGGAAGAGATGCTGGAAGTCGACGGCTTTGATGAGTCGCTGGTCGAAGAGCTGCGTGCGCGTGCCAAGGATGAATTGCTCAATCTGGCAATCAAATCCGAAGAAGAACTGGACGGCACCGCGCCCGCCGAGGATCTGCTCTCGATGGAGGGTATGGATCAGCATCTTGCCTACCGGCTGGCCGGGCGAGGAATTATCACCATGGAAGATCTTGCCGAGCAGTCCATTGAAGACCTCAAGGATATTGAGGGAATGGATGAAGAACGCGCAGCGGCACTGATCATGACGGCCCGGGCGCCGTGGTTCGAATAATCCATCGTATCGCGACAGGTCACGGGCTCAGGAGGTCATAAATGGCAGAAACAACAGTCAAGGAATTTGCCGGCAAGGTGGGGCGTGATGTCAGCCGCCTGCTGGAGCAGATGAGCGAAGCAGGCCTGCCTCACAAGGCAGAAAATGATGCTGTCTCTGAAGAAGACAAGCAAAAGCTGCTCGATTATCTCACCAAGAGCCACGGCGGTGCTGGTGCGCGCGGTAACAAGAACCGCATTACCATGACGCGCAAGACCCGCAGCAAGATTCGCACTGGCGATGGTCGCAACAAGACCATCGAAGTGCAGGTTCGTAAAAAGCGCACCTATGTCAAGCGTGGCGACGAGGAAAACGGCGAGCAGGCGTCGCAGGATCAGGCGCCAGCTGCCGAGCAGACCAGCGATACCGCTGCGCCGGCCGCATCTGAAGCCCCCGTGCAGCAGGCCCCGGCACAGGAAGCAGCTTCCGAGTCGGCCGAGGCTGTTACCGAAACAGCAGCGAAAAAGTCTGAGCCGGTAGAGGCTGTCGCGGTTGTCCCTTCAGAAGACGAAGGCGACAGTGCGCCTGCTGTTGAGGCGCCGCCTCGCGAGCCGCGCAACGACAACAGTCGTCGCACCGCTCGCCGCGGAGAAGGTGGCAAGTCAGCTGGCGGTCGTCGTGACGAGCGTCGTGATGATGCCGACGAGCGCAGCGAACGCAACGAGCGCAAGCGTGGTGGCAAGAAGGTCAAGCGTGCCGAGCAGCGTCGCGGCAGTCGTCGTGGCGGCAGTGGCCGCAGCGATAATGCACATGGCTTCCAGAAGCCGGTTCAGAATATCGTTCGCGAAGTGCCGATCCCTGAATCCATCAGCGTGGCAGACCTTGCCGACAAGATGGCCATCAAGGCCAACGAAGTCATCAAGGCCATGTTCAAAATGGGCGCAGCCGTCACCATCAACCAGACCATTGATCAGGATACCGCTGCGATCGTGGTCGAAGAGATGGGGCATACGCCCAAGCTGGTGAAGGAAGATGCACTTGAGACGGAAGTGCTCGAGAACATCTCCTACGAAGGTGAACAGATCACGCGTGCACCGGTCGTCACCGTCATGGGTCACGTTGACCATGGCAAGACCTCGCTTCTGGACTACATTCGTCGCACCAAGGTCGCTACCGGTGAGGCCGGCGGTATCACCCAGCATATCGGCGCCTACCACGTCGAGCATGAAAATGGTGATGTCACCTTCCTCGACACCCCCGGTCACGCCGCCTTTACGGCCATGCGTGCACGCGGTGCGCAGGCCACTGACGTGGTTATCCTCGTGGTAGCGGCTGATGACGGCGTCATGCCGCAGACGGTCGAAGCCATCGAGCATGCCAAGGCTGCCGGTGTTCCGCTGGTCGTGGCGGTCAACAAGATCGACAAGGCCGGTGCCGATCCGGATCGTGTGCGCAACGAGCTCTCTCAGCGCGGCGTGATCTCGGAAGAGTGGGGCGGTGACACCCAGTTCGTTCATGTTTCTGCCAAAAGCGGCGAAAACATCGATGGGCTGCTGGAAGCCGTGCTGCTGGTTTCCGAAGTTCTGGAGCTCAAGGCGGTTCCCGAAGCGCCCGGCAAGGGTGTGGTGGTCGAGTCCCGTCTGGACCGCGGTCGTGGTCCCGTTGCCACCGTGCTGGTGCAAAACGGAACGCTCAAGAAGGGTGATGTCGTACTGGCCGGTCTTCATTACGGTCGCGTGCGTGCGCTGGTCAACGAGCTGGGCAAGCAGGTCGATGAAGCCGGGCCTTCCATGCCGGTCGAGATCCTGGGTCTTGGCGGTACGCCGGAAGCAGGCGATGACTTCATGGTCGTGGCTGATGAGAAGAAGGCGCGTGAAGTGGCCAACTTCCGTCAGGGCAAGTATCGCGAAGTGCGCCTGGCACGCCAGCAGAAGGCCAAGCTGGAGAACATGTTCAGCCAGATGGGTCAGGACGAAACCGCAACGGTCAACATCGTGCTCAAGGCCGACGTGCAGGGCTCACTGGAAGCCATTCGCGGCGCGCTCGAGGAGCTGTCGACCGATGAGGTCAAGGTGGCCGTGGTCTCCTCCGGTGTGGGCGGTATTACCGAAACCGACACCAACCTGGCGGTGGCATCCAATGCCATTATCGTGGGCTTCAACGTCCGTGCCGATGCCTCCTCGCGTGACATCGTCGAGCGTGAAGGTCTGGATCTGCGCTACTACAGCGTCATCTATCAGCTCATTGACGAGGTCAAGCTGGCGATGAGCGGTATGCTGGCACCGGAATGGCGTGAAGACATTGTGGGTGTGGCCGAGGTTCGTGACGTCTTCCGTGCTCCGAAAATCGGCGCTGTTGCCGGCTGTATGGTCATCGAAGGCAACGTCCACCGTAACAAGCGTATCCGTGTTCTGCGTGACAACGTCGTGGTCTATGAAGGGGAGCTGGAATCCCTGCGCCGCTTCAAGGATGACGTCAGCGAAGTGCGTAATGGCATGGAGTGCGGCATCGGCGTACGTAACTACAACGATGTTCAGGTCGGTGACAAGATCGAAGTCTTTGACCAGATCGAGGTCCAGCGCTCTCTGTGAGCGCTGCACCCATGACGGGAGCGATTCATGCGTGAATTCAGTCGTACGGATCGGGTGGGCGAACAGCTGGCCCATGAACTGGCTCAGCTGATCCAGCGTGAAGTCAAGGATCCACGGCTGGGCATGGTGACGGTCACGTCGGCCGATGTCAGTCGTGATCTGGGCTATGCCGATGTTCATGTCACTCTGATGGGTGAAAATGATCCGGAGCGCATCCGCGAGAACCTGGCCGTGCTCAAGCGAGCCAGCGGCTTTCTTCGGTCTCGCGTTGCCCGGACCATGAAACTCAGGCATGTGCCCGAGCTTCGCTTTCACTTCGACGAGTCCGTCAGCCGCGGCCATGCACTGTCGAGTCTGATTGAACGTGCCGTGCAGTCCGATCGTGATCGTGCTTCGGACGAGGACGAGGGTTCGGAGCGCAGCGACTGATGGCGAGAAGACGTCGCGGGCGACCTGTTGATGGCGTGCTTTTGCTTGATAAAAGCGAAGGCGTAACGTCAAACCGCGCACTGCAGCAGGTGCGCGGGCTCTATCAGGCGCAAAAGGCCGGGCACACCGGTACGCTGGACCCCATGGCGACCGGGCTTTTGCCCATCTGTCTGGGGGAGGCGACCAAGTTCTCGTCCTGGTTGCTGGATGCCGACAAGCGTTATCTGGCGGACGTTCGTCTGGGCGCTGTGACCGATACCGGTGACCGTGAAGGTGAGATACTCAGGGAGTATGCTGTTCCTCCGTTGAGTGATGACGATATCGAAAGTGTGTTGTCCGGTTTTCTGGGCGAAATCGATCAGGTGCCGCCGATGTATTCGGCACTCAAGCATCAGGGGCGTCCGCTTTATGAGCATGCCCGCGCCGGAAAAGAGATTGCGCGTGCACCCAGGCGCGTGAGCATTTATGATATCGCGCTCACTTCGCGACATTCCCAGGGATTTTCTCTGGATGTCAGCGTCAGCAAGGGTACCTATATTCGTACTCTGGCTGAGGATATTGGCGAGCGTCTTGGCTGTGGCGCGCACCTTGAAGGGCTGCGCCGACTCAGAACCGGCCCTTTCGATGACAGCAACATGCTCGATATCGAAGTGCTTGAGTCCATGAGCGATGAGCAGCGTCTTGCAAGGTTGTTGCCGGTGGATGCGCTGATCAGTCACCTCCCGGCACTGAATACCGATGACGATGGCGCGCGGCGCATCATGCATGGCCAGCCCATTGCACTTGAAACGCTCTCGCTGGACGAAGGCAGTGTCGCCAGGCTCTATCATGACCAAAGCCTGTTGGGCGTGGTCACCATCAGCGGGTCGGGGCAGTGTTCGCCTCGCCGGCTGATCAATACTGCCGATGAAAGTCGGTAGGGTTCGCGAAGACTGCAAATATGCGTGGTCTTCGACATTTATCAATGCTCAGGCATATTAAACTGGAGAAGTAACATGGCACTGACTGCCGAACGCAAGGCCGAAATCGTCAAGGAATTCGGTACCGTTGAGAACGACACCGGCTCGCCGGAAGTTCAGATCGCTCTGCTGACTGACAACATCGTCACGCTGCAGAGCCACTTCAAGGATCACAAGCAGGACCATCACTCGCGTCGTGGTCTGATCCGCATGGTTAACCAGCGCCGCAAGCTGCTGGACTACCTCAAGCGCAAGAATTTTGATCGCTACCAGCAGATCATTTCTCGTCTGGGCCTGCGTCGCTGATTGCGTCGCCATTCCGGTACGAACTGACAGGCGGCTCCCCTTCGGGAGCCGCCTGTTTTTTGTTGTGCCGGCCGGGTGAGAGTGACACTTGGGGCGTTTGATTTTAAGATGACATTGAAAGTAGATGAATGGTTTACGAGAAAAGGACAGCGCATTGAACGCGGTTAAAAAGACATTTCAATACGGCAATCACAGCGTCACGCTGGAAACCGGCCGTCTGGCACGTCAGGCGACCGGCAGCGTACTGGTCACCATGGACAACACGGTTGTGTTGTGTACGGTTGTGGCCCGCAAGGACACCAAGCCCGGTCAGGATTTCTTCCCCCTTTCCGTGCATTACCAGGAAAAGACCTATTCGGTCGGCAAGATTCCGGGCGGCTTTTTCAAGCGTGAAGGGCGCCCCAGCGAGAAGGAAACGCTGACCTCGCGTCTGATCGATCGCCCGATCCGCCCGCTGTTTCCCAAGGGCTTCATGAACGAAGTGCAGGTTGTCTGCACGGTACTCTCGGCAGAGCGGCATCAGGATCCTGATATCGCGGCCATGCTGGGAACTTCAGCGGCGCTGGCGATTTCCGGTGTGCCCTTTGCCGGTCCGATCGGCGCGGCGCGCGTGGCGTTCACCAACGAGCGCGGCTATTTCATCAACCCTACTCAGGAAGAGCTGCAGGCGTCCGAGCTCGACATGGTCGTGGCCGGTACCGAAAAGGCCGTGCTGATGGTCGAGTCCGAGGCCAAAGAGCTCTCCGAAGATGAAATGCTTGGCGCCGTCCTGTTCGCCCATGAAGAGATGCAGGTGGCCATCAAGGCCATCAACGAATTCGTGAGCGAAGGTGGCAAGGCCAAATGGGACTGGCAGCCGCAGTCCGAAAATGCAGCACTCAAGGATGCCCTGGCCAGCGGTTATGAGGCCGGCATCGGCGAAGCCTATCGAATTACCGACAAGATGGCCCGGCAGGACCGTTTGAGCGAGCTCAAGGCTCAGGCTAAGACGCAGCTCTGTGAAGGCGACGATGCGCTCTACAGCAGCGAAGACGTCAGCAACGGCTTTGCCCGGCTTGAAAAGCGTATTGTGCGTGAGCGCGTGCTCAATGGTGAACCGCGTATTGATGGCCGTGACCATGCCACCGTTCGCGCGCTGGACATCGAAGTCGGCGCACTGCCCCGCACGCATGGCTCTGCCATCTTCACGCGCGGTGAGACCCAGGCCATCGTGACCACGACGCTGGGCACCACTCGCGATGCGCAGCTTGTGGAAGGTCTTGATGGTGAGCGCCATGACCGCTTTATGCTGCACTACAACTTCCCGCCCTACAGCGTGGGTGAGGCCGGCTTCATTGGTTCGCCAAAGCGTCGTGAAATCGGCCATGGCCGTCTGGCGCGCCGTGGTGTTGCTGCCATGTTGCCCTCGGCCGACGACTTCCCGTACTCGATTCGTGTGGTCTCCGAGATCACCGAGTCCAACGGTTCAAGCTCAATGGCGTCCGTCTGCGGTTCTTCGCTGGCGCTGATGGATGCCGGTGTACCGCTGAAAGCACCGGTAGCCGGTATTGCCATGGGACTGGTCAAGGAAAATGATCGCTTTGCCGTGTTGACCGATATCCTTGGTGATGAAGATCATCTGGGCGACATGGACTTCAAGGTGGCGGGTTCCGTTGACGGTATCACCGCGCTGCAGATGGACATCAAGATCGAAGGGATCAACGAAGAGATCATGGAAAAGGCGCTCGAGCAGGCCTTCCATGCGCGTCAGCATATCCTGGTCGAGATGAATCGCGTGATCGCACAGAGCCGTGGTGAAGTGGCCGAGCATGCACCTACCATGGCACGTCTCAAGATCGATCCCGAGAAGATTCGTGACGTCATCGGCAAGGGTGGCGCGACCATTCGCCAGATCTGCGAAGACACCGGCGCCTCGATTGATATCGACGATGACGGCAGCGTGCGCATCTACGCCGAAACCAAGGCGGGGGCACAAAAGGCTGTCGATACGGTCATGGGCATCACTGCCGAAGCGGAAATCAACAAGCTCTATCGCGGCAAGGTCGTACGCATCGCTGATTTCGGCGCGTTCGTCAACTTCATGCCGGGTACCGATGGGCTGGTACACATTTCCCAGATCGTACCTGAGCGCGTCAATGACGTGCGTGACTTCCTGAGCGAAGGACAGATGGTGACCGTCAAGGTACTGGATATCGACAACCGCGGTCGCGTGAAGCTCTCCATCAAGGAAGTTGGCGAAGAAGAGAAGGCTGCCTTCGAGGCCACGCTGGAAGAATAATTTTCCAGACGCCTGATGCCAGCCCACAGCGTCAGCCCGACTGACGCTGTGATGGGTGACAGGAAGGCTTCGATATCTCAGGGCCTGGCTCCGGTTTGACCGGAGTCAGGCCCTTTTTGTATCCGAAAAACGAGGTTGCGGGCTGTTCACGCAGGCCTTAAAGCTGTCGCGCCATGGGTTGAACGCCACGCTCATCAACCGGCGCACTGCTGCTGATATAGCCAAGGCGTTGGTAAAGCCGAAGGGCGGGTTGATTATCGACAGCAACGTTGAGTGTTACTCGCGTTCCCCCAAGGCTGGCCGCCTGTGCCTCGAGGTGACGACAAAGCTTCTCGCCCAGCCGCTGGTTGCGGAGATGAGGCGCGACAATGAGTCGACATAGATGCCAGGTCGTGTCCTGATCGCGCGGTGACAGCTGGCCGAATGCCTGTAATTCACCGTTTTCTTCTAACGAAAAGGATGGCAGGGTCTCGGCATTGATCTGCTGCCACAGCTGATCTGCCTGCACAGGCCATGTCAGCAATGGGCCGCCCCATCGTGCCAGACCCTCTGGTGAGTCAAGCCACCCGACCAGCATATCCATGTCTTCAGGTTGTGCTGATCGCCACCCCGTCATGAGGGAAAGCTCAGATTGTCGATCAGCCGCGTGCTGCCGAGTCGAGCTGCCACCAGCAGTACCGAGCCGGGCTGCCATGTGTTAACCGGGTATAGCGTATCAGCATCGCAAAGGGTCAGATATTCGGGTTGAAACCCAGCGTTTTCCAGTTGCTGCAGACCTTTTGTCAGCACCTGTTCGCTGGGCTCTCCCTGCTCGAGACGTCGGCCGCTGTCGACAAGACATTGATACAGCTGGCTGGCCCGCGCTCGCTCGTCGATTTCCAGATAGCCATTGCGTGAAGACAGTGCCAGACCGTCATGATCGCGGGCAATGGGTACACCAATGATGTCGATGGGCATGTGTTGATCGCGTACCAGCTTTCGGATGACTGCCAGCTGCTGAAAGTCTTTTTCGCCAAAGCAGGCCACATCGGGGCGCGTTAAATTGAAAAGAAGACTGACCACGGTTGCCACGCCATCGAAATGCCCAGGACGATGGGCACCGCATAGACCTTCTGATACCTGCGGTACGCTGACCCGGGTCAGAGCGGACTGCCCCTGCGGATAGAGGGTATCGACGCCCGGCGCAAACAGAAGATCACAGCCGCGCTCGGTCAGAAGCCGCTGATCTTCTACAAGCGTACGCGGATAGCGATCCAGGTCCTCACCAGGGCCAAACTGTAGCGGATTGACAAAAATGGTGGCCAAAACACGATCGGCATGTTGCCGGGCGGCATCCACCAGTCTCAGATGGCCCTCATGTAAATTGCCCATGGTCGGCACCAGAGCGATTCGATGGCCCTCGCGGCGCCATGTCGCCAGGGTGGATTGAAGGGCTTTGATATCGTCAAACGTTTGCATGACGTGTTGTATCCATGTTCAAGATCAAAAACAGTGTTCCGGTGCGGGAAAGTCGCGTGCCTTGACCGCCTCGTGATAGGCCCTGAAAGCACCCTCGATACTGCCGGATTCTGTCATGAAATTTTTGACGAATCTTGGCGCCTTTCCGGTCGTGGCACCGAGCATGTCGTGCATGACCAGAATCTGGCCATCAACGTCGGGACCTGCCCCAATGCCGATGACTGGAACACTGAGGGCTGTCCGAATGCGGCCGGCCAGTTCGCGAGGCACGCACTCCAGCAGGATGACGCCGGCGCCGGCCTGTTCCAGCGTTCTGGCAGCCTCGAGCATGACATCGCCCTGCTGGCTATCACGTCCCTGGACGCGATAGCCGCCCAGCGCATGAACGCTTTGCGGCGTCAGGCCCATGTGTACGCAGACAGGAATACCGCGCTGCGTCAGGGCGGTGACAGTCTCGGCAAGCCAGGCTTCACCCTCAAGCTTGATCATGTGCGCGCCTGCCTGCATCAGCCGCCCGGCTGCCTCCAGCGTCTGGGAGGTTGTGATATTGGTCATGAAAGGAAGATCCGCCATGATCAGGCTGGCCGTTTCTGCCCGTGCCACACACCGAGTGTGATAGACCATATCCTCCAGCGTCACGGGCAAGGTCGACGTGTGGCCCTGCAGTACCATGCCCAGGGAGTCTCCAATCAGCAGAACCTCAATGCCGGCATTGCCTGCCAGCCTGGCCATGGTGGCGTCATAGGCAGTGAGACAGCTGAAGGGCTGTCCTGCAGATCGGCGTTCGTTCAACGTTTTAATGGTAATGGGGCGGGTCATGCATCCCTCGACGGTTGACAGCCAGTATGGCTGATCGAGTCTAGGGTCAGAACGACAGACGCTTCAAGTCATTGGAGGGCAACGCTGCCGGAAGCTGTTTCAATGGCAGACCGCCCGGAAGGCGAAGTTCAGGTTCAATTTCCAGCATGGGCTGGACTACAAAGGCACGCTCGCATAGCCATGGATGGGGCACCGAGAGGCGAGCAAGATCGAGCTGTTGATCATCGTAAAGCAGGATATCCAGATCCAGCGTACGTGGTCCCCAGTGACGCTTTCGTACACGCCGGTGGCGCTGTTCCAGTGCCTGAAGCTGGTCCAGCAACGCCAGCGAAGATAACCGTGTCTCCAGCACCGCCACGGCGTTGATGAAGTCAGGCTGATCCTGTGGGCCGACCGGACGACTGCTATAGGGCGAAGAATGAGCCCATAGCCGGGTCAGAGGAAGTCTGGACAGATCCTCAAGAGCGGTGGATACCTGCTGTTGAGGATGATCCAGATTGCTGCCAAGTCCGATCCATGCCCTGTGACTCACTCCTGTCCATCCCTTGGCGCGCGACGTCTGCGGCGACGTCGGGGTTTGCGAGATGGCATGGGCATGCTTTCAGGAGTGTCATCATCGCCGACGAGATCGTCCTGGCCCTGTTCGACCTTTTGTACCATCTCGCGCTGCTGGGTTTCGCTGGCTTCCTGAAAACGGGTCCACCAGAGCCCCAGACCTGAGGCAATTTCACCGGCGCTCTCCCTGAGCAGCAAAAAGTCGTAGGCCGCCCGGAAGCGTTGGTGTGCCAGCGTCTGGTAGGGCCGTTTGCCTCGTCGACGTGGCAGCATCAGCTGCATGTCCCAGATTTCACGCATGGGCAGGCTGAAACGCTTTGGAATGGACGTATGCTGCAACTGACGGTTCAGGACCTGTTGGGAGGCCTGCTGTGCAGCCGGGACAGGCGGAATGCCCTCATCAATCAGTTGCGCCGTCTGGGCCACTGTGGCTGGCCAGAGCAGGGCTGCGTATAAAAAGGCCGGCGTGACGGGTTTGTCGGCACGGATACGCTCATCGGTATTGATCAGCGCCTGCTCGACCATTTTTTCAGCCCAGCTCAATTGCGCAAATGATTCTTCGGTGCCCGGAAAAAGCATGGCAAAGAGCCCATAACGCCTCAGCCCCTGGAAAGTACTCAGGGCATGACCGGAGAGAAAAAGCTTGAGCACTTCTTCAAACAGGCGGGCGGGCGGAATCTGCAGCAGCAGGGGCGCACAGTCTGCCAGCGGTGACTCCGTTTCGGGTGCCAGCGTAAAATCAAGCTTGCTGGCAAAGCGCACGGCGCGAAGCATGCGGACCGGATCTTCTCGATAACGAAGGTCCGGATCACCGATCAGTCGAAGAACACGATGCTCCAGATCTTCCAGACCGCCGGTCCAGTCGTGAATGGCAAAATCACGTACGCTGTAATAGAGCGCGTTAACCGTGAAGTCACGGCGAAGCGCGTCCTCATCAACACTGCCCCAGACATTGTCACGCAACAAAAGCCCTTCTTCGGACTGTTGTGAGTGTCGTTCAGCCATTTCGGTGTCATGGCCGCCACGAAAGGTGGTGACCTCAATGATTTCGCGCCCGAAACGGACATGAACGATACGAAATCGTCGACCGATCATGCGGGCATTGCGAAAGACATGGCGCACCTGTTCAGGGGTAGCGCTGGTGGCAACATCGAAATCCTTGGGCACCTGCCCAAGAAGAGAGTCTCTGACACAGCCACCTACCAGATAGGCTTCAAAACCTGCCTGGTTAAGACGATAAAGTACCTTCAGCGCATTTTCGCTGAGCATTCGTCGAGAAATTGGGTGCTGGTCGCGGGGAAGAATGGTGGGCGTCAAGGTGAAGCCATGTTGACCTGATGAAAATTCCGGGGGCCGATTCTGAATAGGCCATGGTGTCCCGATCTGTCTGCGTACTGCTATGTCGAGACGCCGATCAGAAGCTCAGTGTAGCCGAGCAGCAAAAGCTTGCAAAGCAGCCTGTCATACAAGTCAGGGATCGAGAATGAAAACGGGGAGACAATCTCTGTCTCCCCGCCAATCGTGCTGCCTTGTATTTTTCTTCGTGATGGCGCATCGCCCTGAATACGTACCATGTTCACCAAAGGCGATAGCCCGTGGTCTCTTGTTGTTGTGCAGTAACGGCTGCGAACATCTCGTATTCAAAACAATCTTCCATGACGACAGCCAGCAGGCTGCTCCAGCGCTTTTGTTATTGTTCTGGAGTGTCGCAGGGTTGTGTTGTTGTTGTTTGACAACGCTGCAGTGACATCGCGTTCTGGTCATGAGAGGACGTTTGTTGTTGTTATTAACCTCGCATGCCGTTGAGCCTTTATTGTTGTTATGAGCTCATTGGCACATTACTGACAGATGCCCTTGTCTTGTTATTGTTCAAGGCAGTCTGTTTGATCGGGATCAGCAATTGTTTTTGTTATCAGCCGGTTCAAGCGATCACTGTTATTCTTTTTCAGTCGCTTATAAGGTGCAGAACACGTGCCAGTTAAAAAATAAACCTTTATATTCAATTTCTTATGCAAAGACATGGCATTCGGAGTAGTCGGTAACAGCTTCGGTTACCTGTCATGCTCCATTTTTGCACTAAAGGCGTGCATAAAAATGCCCATGCGCTTTTTTTTGGTGCATTGTCTTTGTTGGTTAGGGTCAGCATACGCGTAACGAGCAGTAAAAAAAGACGACGATGGTCGATATGGGTCAGATTGATGTCGTGCGCTGAACATTCCCAGGGCACAGATTGTGCGGTTGCCAGCTCTCGATAGCGGCTTTGAGCTGATCATCGACGTGTGCCCGGCGCAGTGTCGGTGACGGCGACTGGCCCAACAGAATCAGCGCTTCATGCAGCAGCGGACGAACGGCATCATGCTGCAGGGGAAGAGCCGGGGCCAGATTCTGCTTCGAAAGTTTCTGACCATTTGCGGCAACCACCAGTGGGAGATGAAGATATTTTGGGGTGGCATACCCCAATGCCTGTTGCAGGCGAATCTGCCAGGGCGTGTTGTCGAGCAGATCGGCGCCTCGAACGATGTCCGTGACGCCCTGTCGGGCGTCATCAACCACAACCGCCAGCTGATAGGCCCATAGACCATCGCGTCGCTTTAGTACGACATCCCCAAGATCAGGCAACGACCAGCGCTGATGTCCCAGCCGCCGATCCTGCCAGTAAATCTCGGGCTCACCGGAATCGGTACGCAAACGCCAGGCGCAATCTCTTTCAGGATGCAGGGGGCCCTGACGACACCACCCGGGATAAATCCCAAGATGCTGCCACTCCCTCCGGGAGCAGCTACAGGGATAGGCCATGCCGCAGGCGACAAGCGCGTCCAGCGCCTTTTGATAGTCGCTGTCATGTTCATGCTGATATTTGACGGCGCCATCGTGATAAAGGCCAAAGGCGTCGAGCTGCTCGATAATGGTATCGCTGGCGCCGGGCGGGCAGCGGGGCGGGTCAATATCCTCGATCCTTAGCAGCCAGCGACCCTTTTTTGCGCGAGCGTCCAGCCAGCTGGCGAGAGCGGCCAGCAGCGAGCCAAAATGCAACGGCCCCGAAGGCGTTGGTGCAAAGCGACCAACGACTGCGGGGCCAGGTTCAAGCTGTTCCATGCCCGGCATTCAGCCTCCGAGCTGTTTTTCCTTCAGTTCCGACAGGGTCTTGCAATCCACGCAGAGCGTCGCCGTAGGCCGAGCTTCCAGGCGTCGGATACCGATTTCGATGCCACAGGCCTCGCAAAAGCCGTAGTCATCTTCATCGATCTTTTCGATGGTCTCGTTGATCTTTTTGAGCAGTTTTCGTTCACGATCACGCGTGCGAAGCTCAAGATTGAAGCCTTCTTCCTGTGTGGCACGGTCGGCAGGATCAGCGTAGTTATTGGCGTCTTCCTGAAGGTGACGAACGGTACGATCGACCTCTTCCATTAGATCGCTTTTCCAGTTGAGCAGGATCTGGCGAAAGTGTGCCAGCTGCTTTTCATTCATGTACTCTTCGCCCGGCGCTGGCTCGTAGGGCGTAAAGGTATCGGGCGACTGCGTCTCGGCTAATGCCATGGGAGATTGCCTCACTGCAGGTAAGGGCGATGCCGTAAGCCTGCAAGACTGTTCCTGATTACCGCATCGCATGATTCAGGGTAGAGCTATGTATAGAAAATCCATGCTGATTGCAAGCTGGTCTCAACAAAAGTCTGCAGGGCTGGAAATCACCTCATGAGTATAGTTCAAACCATGATATCGGCCGCGGAGGCGAGTTCATGAAGTTGCCGCCACTTTGGTCGGGTGTACTTATCGCGCGCTACAAACGTTTTCTGGCTGACATTCGTCTCGACGACGGACGCGTGATTACGGCCCATTGTCCCAATACCGGCTCGATGCGTGCCGTTAATGTGCCTGGCTGTCGGGTGTGGGTGTCCTGGCATGACAATCCGAAACGCCGTCTGCCTTGGACGTGGGAGCTGATTGAGCTGCCGGATGGTGCGATGGCCTCCGTTCATACCGGGCGTGCCAATGCACTGGTGCAGGAGGCTCTGGAAAGCGGCGGCATTCTTCCCTTTGACAGGGCGTGGGGGCTGCAGCGTGAGGTCAGGGTTGATGATTCAAGACTTGATTTTCGGCTGACAACCGAGGGGGACGAGTCCGTCTGGCTGGAGGTCAAGCAGGTCACGTTGAAGGAAGAAGGCCGCGGTTACTTCCCGGATTCCGTAAGTGCTCGCGGACGTCGTCATCTTGAGACGCTGATGGCACTGCGCGCAGATGGTGACCGGGCCGTACTGGTATTTCTGGTCGCCCACAGCGGTATCGATGATGTCCGCCCGGCAGCGCATCTGGATCCTGCCTACGCCCGTACCTTTGAGGCCGCATGCGAGGCAGGCGTTGAAGTCATGATGCTGGGCTGCGAGATCACCCCGGAAGAGATAACGGCCTGCCGATCTCGCCAGCTCCAAAAGGATCAGGTGGCGCTGTCCGGGCCTTCCAGGTCACGGTCACGAAGGTAAGTGATTCTGGTCTTGCCATGCGGTACCGGACGGCCATCATCGCCCATGTTGACGAAGACAATTTCATCGATGGTCAGAATGTTCTTGTGAGTAATCTTGTTGCGCACCACGCAGTGCAGCGTCAGCGATGTCTTGCCGAACCGGGTGGCGGTAATGCCCAGCTCGATGATGTCGCCCTGGCGTGCGCTGGAGACGAAATTGATGGACGACATGTATTTGGTGACGACGCGCGAATTGCCCAGCTGAATGACCGCGTAGATGGCCGCCTCTTCGTCGATCCACTTTAGAAGGCTGCCGCCAAAGAGGGTACCGTTGGGATTGAGATCTTCGGGTTTGATCCACTTGCGGGTATGGAAATTCATGTGTCGGCCTCGACAAGGTCGCGAAAGGATTGGTTTATACTACCAAAGTCGAAGGTGCAGGCGTCCGATTTTATCTTTTGACTCGAAAAATGGCATCCTGGCCGAAAAGATTGGGCCAGTGTCGATGGCGCCACTGACCTTCCTTGCTGCCATTGCCTACGGCCCGATCGGTAATGGTATGTCCCTGTATGCGGCAAAGGTCGGAAAAGTCCCGGAAGGTCGACAGGTGAATGTTGGGCGTGTCGTACCAGGCATGCGGCAGTGAGCGCGATACCGGCATGCGGCCCTTGATGCCCAGCGACAGGCGGTGGCGCCACCAGGCAAAGTTGGGGAAGGCAATGATGCACTCATTGGCGACGCGCAGCATTTCATCGAGCATCAGATCGGGACGTCTCAATACCTGAAGGGCCTGGGTCATGATGACCAGATCGAAGGTATCGTCCGGGATATTGGCCAGCCCCTGGTCCAGATCCTGTTCGATGACATCCACGCCCTTTTCAAGGCAGCGGGAAATGCCGTCGCTATCGATTTCCAGTCCATAGCCTGTCACCTGCTTTTGCGCCGAGAGTGCCGCCAGCAGGGTCCCATCGCCACAGCCCAGGTCCAGAACGCGAGCGCCCTTGGGCACCCAGTCATAAATCAGTGCAAGATCAGCCCGCATTACGCATGGTCTCCGGCAGCACGTTCCACATCGTTGGCGATACGCGTCATGAAACCACCCAATACGGCTTCGTAACGCTCATTGGGAAGAAGAAAGGCATCGTGTCCATGAGGCGAATCGATATTGGCGTAGCTGACGTGTTTGCCGGCACGCAGCAGGGCGTCGACCAGTTCACGTGATCGGGCTGGTGCAAAGCGCCAGTCGGTCGTGAAACTGACCACCAGAAAACGACAGGTTGCCGTCGACAGGGCCCGTGGCAGGTCATCGTCATGCTCTCCGGCAGGATCAAAATAATCCAGCGCCTTGGTCATCAATAGATAGGTGTTGGCATCAAAGCGGGTGGAAAAGGTATCCCCTGATAGCGCAGATAGGACTCCACCTCGAATTCGACATCGTAGCCGTAATTGAGACTGTCGGTACGCAGGTCGCGACCGAACCTGGCGCCCATCGAATGCTCCGATAGATAGGTAATGTGGCCTACCATGCGAGCCAGCCGAAGCCCCTGTCTGGGCAGCGTCTGATGCTCGCTGTACCAGCCATCAAAGAACTCGGGATCGGATCGAATGGCCTGACGTGCGACCTCATTGAAGGCAATGTTTTGTGCCGACAGGCGCGGGGTGGCCGCAATGACGGTGGCATTGGCCACGCGCTCGGGCAGGGTCATCGCCCACTGCAGCACCTGCATGCCACCCAGACTCCCGCCAACCACGGCCGCAAACCGCTGGATGCCCAGCCGGTCGGCCAGCATTGCCTGGCTATGAACCCAGTCCGTTACGGTCATGAGCGGGAAGTCCGGCCCCCAGATACGGCCGGTGGCCGGGTTTTCACTGGAAGGGCCGGTGCTGCCGTGACAGCCGCCAAGATTGTTGACCGAAATCACGAAAAAACGTCGGGTGTCGATGCTCTTGCCGGGGCCAATGTGAGCGTCCCACCAGCCGGGTTTTCGGTCATCGATGTGATGATAGCCGGCGGCGTGGTGATGCCCCGACAGGGCATGGCAGATCAAAACCGCATTGCTGGCCGTTTCGTTGAGCGTGCCATAGGTTTCATATACCAGCTCAAAGGCGGGGAGTTCACGGCCGCAGGCGAGCATCAGGGGCGTATCGAAGCGGGCGACCTGCGGCGTTACCAGGCCCACCGAGGTAGAAGACAGTGTCTCGGGCATCAGCACTCAAATCCGGTCAGGCTGGGCAGGTCGAGATCGTGACCCACCGTCGGAGTGGCACTGTAGCATATCGTTGCAGGAATCGGGGTGAGGCGCTGGCGGGAGGCTGCCGTGCGAGAGCACGGCAGCCTTTCAGATCTTAAATCAGCGGTGCCAGTGGTCCGGCAGCGCGGCTGAGCGCACCGACCAGAAAACTGTCGAGCACGTTGATCAGCAAAAAGACCACGATGGGAGAAAGATCGATCATGCCGATGGCGGGGATGACGCGTCGTACCGGTGCCATGACCGGCTCGGTAATCTGAAACACCAGCAGGGCGCCGGGGTGGCCGGACTGTGGAGCGACCCAGCTCAGGATGATCATGATGATCATCGCAAAGAAATAGATCTTCAAAATGGCATTGACCACGCCGGCCAGCGCCGCTATCGCCAGAAGGCTGATGGGCGGAAAGCCAAAAATCGCCATGCAGATCAGGGCGATACCCGCCATCTTGAATACCAGCGCAACCACGAGCGTTGCGATATCAATGGGGCCGGCAGGCCGCAGGAGGCGCTGCACCGGCCCCACTACAGGCGAGGTCACCTTGACGATCGCCTGACTGATGGGGTTGTAGTAGTCGGCACGTGAGGCGTGCAGCAAAAAGCGCAGCATCAGCACGAACAGGTAAAGGTTGATCAGGGTGTTGACCAGCATGATGCCGGTATCGCCCAGTGCGCTCCCCATGAAGACTCTCCGTTATGTCGTCACAAGATGACAGGTGCAGTGAATTTACTGATCCTGAAGTTCACGTGCCAGCGACTCGGCGCGCTCGAAACAGGCCAGTGTGGCATCATCCACCATTTTCTCGAAGCCGGCCTGCTCAAAGCTTGAAATGGCACGCTCCGTAGTACCTTTCGGCGACATGACCTGTTGCTTGAGCGTTTTAGGATCATGTTCACTTTCTTTTGCCATATGGGCCGCGCCCAGAGCCGTTTGAATCGCCAGCCGCCGCGCGGTCTCGCGAGACAGTCCTCGTGCTACGCCGGCGTTTTCCATCGCTTCCAGCATATAGAAGAAGTAGGCAGGCGCGCTGCCGGCGATGGCGGTCACGGCACTGAGCAGGGTTTCTTCTTCGACCCATTCGACAATGCCAACGGCTGACAGCAATTCACCGGCCAGCGCGCGATGCGCTTCGCCAAGCCCCGGCGGTGCATAAAGGCCGGTAGCGCCTTCACCGACCAGCGCTGGCGTATTGGGCATGCAGCGCACAATGGGCAGGCTGTCGTCGCCAAGCCATTGACCAAGCGTCTCGATGGTTAGACCGGCAGCAATGGAAATGATCAGGGGACGACTGATCTGCAGGGCCTCCTGAAGCGGCTCACACACCTCACGCATGATCTGTGGCTTGACGGCCAGAATGACGACGTCGGCTTCGCTGACCCCGGCGATATTGTCGCCGGTGGTTTGAATGCCGTAGCGCGCACGGTGTTGCTTGAGCATGTCGTCATCCGGCGAGGTAGCCGTAATGGCCTCGGCCGGATAGCCATTATCGATCAGGCCACCGAAGATAGCGCTGGCCATGTTGCCGGCGCCGATGAAGGTCAATTGACTTGCCATGAAAGGGTCCTTGTTGTCGGAAGATTCAGTCTCGGCTGCCGAAAATGGCTGTGCCTAGTCTGACCAGCGTGGCGCCCTCGTCAATGGCTGCCTCCATATCGCCGCTCATGCCCATCGACAGGGTGTCCAGTGGGGCGTCAGGGTGGCGCCGTATCAGCTCCTCGAAAAGCTCGCGCAGCCGTGCATGAGGAACATGTTGCTGTTCAGGGTCATTGCTGGCGGCCGGAATGGCCATCAAGCCACGTAGACGTAGATTGGGTAGGGCCAGTACCTGTTCTGCCAGGGCCGGTAGCGCTTCGGGCATTACGCCTGATTTCGAGTCTTCCCGGCTGATATTGACCTGCAGACAGATGTTGAGCGCGCCCATGGACGTCGGGCGGGCTTCATTCAGGCGTCTGGCAATCTTTTCGCGGTCCACGGTGTGTACCCAGCTGAAATGCTCGGCCACCTCACGTGTCTTGTTGGACTGAAGCGCGCCGATATAGTGCCATTCGATCCCTTCGAGGTCTGTAAGCGAGCGCTGCTTTTCCAGCGCCTCCTGCAGATAGTTTTCGCCAAAAAGGCGTTGTCCGACCTCAAATGCCGCGCGCAGCATGGTCGCCGGTTTGGTCTTGCTGACGGCCAGTATTGCCGCACTGTCGACCGGCCTGCCTGACTTGACCAGGGCCTGCTCAAGTCGATGGCGACTCGCGACGATATTGTCCTTCACAGCCTGGCTCTGATCGGGAGTCGCGCGTGACTGCTGATCGCTCATGAGTGATCACTCTTTGTGACGTCCGGAACTGGGAACGCATGGATATTACCGAACTGCTGGCTTTTACGGCAAAACAGGGCGCCTCGGATCTGCATTTGTCTGCCGGCCTGCCTGCCATGATGCGCGTTGATGGAGAAATCCGTCGCCTCAACGCGCCGGCGCTTGAGCACGAGGATGTCGAGCGCCTGCTGATGGCGGTCATGAGTCAGCCGCAGCAGCAGACTTTCAAGGAAGCGCTGGAAATCGATTTTTCTGTCGATGTGCCCGGTGTTTCGCGCTTTCGTGTCAACGCCTTTCATCAGGACAGAGGCGCCGCTGGTGTTTTTCGTACCATTCCCGCTCATGTTCCAAGCCTTGAATCGCTGGAGCTTGGAGACGTCTTTCGACGCCTTGCCTGCTGTCCACATGGACTGGTGCTGGTGACAGGTCCGACCGGTTCGGGCAAGTCCACGACGCTGGCGGCCATGGTCGATCATATCAACGGGGCTCGGGCCCAGCACGTATTGACCATTGAAGACCCTATCGAATTTGTGCATCACTCCAGACGTGCCCTGATCAACCAGCGTGAAGTGCAGCGCGATACGCATAATGTGGCCAGCGCGCTACGCTCTGCCCTGCGTGAGGATCCTGACGTGATTCTGGTTGGAGAGATGCGTGATCTTGAAACCATGCGCCTTGCCCTGACGGCAGCCGAGACCGGCCATCTGGTGCTGGCCACACTGCACACCACCTCGGCGGCGCGAACGGTGGATCGTATCGTGGATGTCTTTCCAGGAGATGAAAAGGCGATGGTGCGAGCCATGTTGTCCGAGTCGCTTCAGGGCGTTATTTCCCAGCAGCTGTTGCGTCGTATTGGCGGAGGCAGGATTGCTGCCCATGAGATCCTGATTGCCACGCCCGCCATCCGGAACCTGATTCGTGAAGACAAGGTGGCGCAGATTTACTCGGCGCTTCAGACCGGCGGCGGACTGGGCATGCAAACCATGGATGCAGCCGTGACCCGGCTGGCGGCCGAAGGACTGATCCTGCGCGAAGAGCACGGCGGGTGAACGGATCATTCCATCCTGAGTGCGTCAGCGCTCATAGACCCCACCCAGAATGCGGGGGCCGGCCGCGCCGGTGACCGAGGCCAGATTGCCTGCAAGGCCTTCCAGGCGTCGCCAGGCAAGCCATGCAAAGGCGCCGGCCTCCAGCCAGTCCGGTGACCAGCCCAGCGTCTCGCAGTGTTCGGTGCGTATCGGTGACAGTCTGGCGCTTAGTGCCTTCATCAGGGCGATATTGCGCGCGCCGCCACCGCAGGGAATGACACAGGCACCTGCCCGGGCGTCCGCGGGAAGATGACGCTCCAGCTCGCGCGCGATACTTTCAACCGTCAGTGCCAGCAGCGTGGCCTGCACATCGGCGGGCGCTTCTTCCTTCAGATGGGTTTCCAGCCACTTCAGGTGAAAATGTTCCCGGCCGGTGCTCTTGGGCGGTGCGCTTTCAAAAAAGGGATCACTCAAAAGGCGTTCCAGTAGTGGCTTCTGGCAGTGTCCCTGAGCGGCCCAGGCACCATCACGGTCAAAACGGCCGTCATGGTGACGGGCATACCATCCATCCAGCAGGGCGTTTGCGGGGCCGGTATCGAAGCCGATCACCGGAATGTCGCTCCCTTCGGGTGGCAGCAGGGTGACGTTGGCAAACCCGCCCAGATTCAGCAGCACCCGCCATTGCTGGCGGTCACGAAAAAGGGCGTCATGAAAGGCGGGCGCCAGCGGTGCCCCCTGACCGCCGGCGGCGAGATCGCGCCGGCGAAAATCGGCCACGACGCGACAGCCGGTCAGCTCGGCCAGTCGCGAAGGGTTATCCAATTGCCATGTATAAGGAAAGGAGCCGCCCGGTCGATGCTCGATGGTCTGTCCGTGGCTTCCGATGGCGGCGATGTCTTCAATGGCAACGCCGCTTTTCTTTAATAGCGCACTGACGGCCTGTGCCTGCAGACGGCAAAACGTCTCTTCGGTCTCGGCCAGGAGCTCGAAGGCCGCCTCCCCAGCGTGACATAGCTGCCATAGCTGCCGGCGCAGAGATTCCGGCATGTCGATGCCCGTGGCTTGCATGAGAACGGGACGGTGGTGATGGCCACATTCCACCAGCGCGGCATCGATACCATCAAGGCTGGTACCGGACATCAGACCTATTACGAGACTCATCTATTCACTCCTGCCGGGGCGGTCCACGCGTTTGACGCCATGCTATCATGCCCCACATTTCCTGCTGCTCTTGCGCAGATCATGCGAGAGTAGGGCAGCTGCAATCATCTGAATACAGGAGAGGCAGGTCATGGCCGATGTTGCCGATGCGCTGGCACTGATCAAGCGTGGTGTCCACGAGGTATTGATAGAAGAGGAGCTTGAGAAAAAGCTCTCTCTGGGACGTCCATTGCGCATCAAGGCAGGTTTTGATCCCACGGCGCCCGATCTTCACCTGGGGCATACGGTGCTCTTGAACAAGCTGCGTCAGTTCCAGGACCTGGGGCATGAGGTTTTGTTTCTGATTGGCGACTTTACCGGGCGTATTGGTGACCCCACCGGCAAGAGCGTGACGCGAAAGCCCCTGACCGAAGAAGATGTCATGGCCAATGCGCGCACCTATCAGGAGCAGGTGTTCAAGGTACTTCATCCCGAGCGTACGAAGGTGGTCTTCAATGCGCAGTGGATGGGGGCCATGTCGGCTGCTGACCTGATCGGCCTGGCCGCGCAGACCACCGTTGCCCGCATGCTGGAGCGAGACGACTTTGAAAAGCGCTATCGCGGTAATCAGCCCATCGCCATTCACGAATTCCTCTATCCCCTGATACAGGGGTATGACTCGGTCGCACTGGAAGCCGACATTGAAATTGGCGGTACCGACCAGAAGTTCAACCTGTTAATGGGGCGCGAGCTGCAAAAGCATTATGGGCAGGTGCCGCAGGTAGTACTGACCATGCCGTTGCTTGAAGGCCTTGATGGTGTGCAGAAGATGTCCAAGTCGCTGGGCAACTATGTCGGCATTACCGACCGTCCCGGCGAAATGTTCAACAAGATCGTCTCCATGCCCGACTCTCTCATGTGGCGCTATTTCGAGCTTCTTTCGCTCAAGCCCATGGATGAGGTCAGGGCATTGATGAGTGATGTGGACAAGGGGGCCAATCCGCGAGACGTCAAGATGGTGCTGGCACGTGAGCTGGTCGCCCGCTTTCATGGCGAAGACGCGGCCGTCAACGCGCATCGCGCCAGCGGCAATCAGCTCAAGGAGGGTGAGCTGCCGGATGACCTGCCGGAGGTAGAGGTGGCAGTTGAGGATATGGCCGAGGCGCCCATTGCCTTCATTCTCAATCGCGCCGGCCTTGCCAATAATGGTGCTCAGGCCAAGGATATGTTGAAAAATGCGCGTGTCTGGGTGGATGGCCACAAGGTTGAGGCAGGGCATATGCTCGTCGTGGGCCATGAATACGTGATTCAGGCGGGCAAAAAACGCTACGCCCGGGTCCGTCTGCACAAGGTATAACCGGTTTTTGTACAAGTCATACACTTGCAGCAGTTTTTGAACGTAAAAAATTGGACACGACCGCTACATTCAGGTAAGTTGTACAAACACCGAGGCAGCGGACGCATGGAAGCGTTGCACCCATGGAAGGGAAGCCTCGGTGTAAATTTCAAAACGTCACCATGGATGGTGGTGTTTCAGGATCGGGAAGATCCATAAAGCCCGCAGCTGATATCAGCTGCGGGCTTTTTCTTTTGGGATGGCTAATGCCCTGGACGGCCTCAGGCCGCGGTCATTTTGCAGATGTTGATAGAGGGAAAAGGCCGTCAGCAAATCTTTTTGAAAAAAGGGGTTGCACGAACCGGGGTCGATCTATAAAGTACGCATCCGCTGCCACGGAGCACACGGCGACGAGGCAGCGGGGAAGTTAAGCAGGTGATTGTTTTGACTGGGGTTTTGGTCGCTCAATCAGGATTTCAAATCCAGCCGCTGACTTCCGGATCGAAAAAAAGAGGTTGACTTTTCGATCAAGGGCTGTAAAATGCCCACTCTCTCGAAGCAGCCGCCAACGGCGACTGAGGCAACATCTTCGAGACGCTCTTTAACAAGTCGATCAGGCAATTTGTGTGGGCGTCTGGCTCGTGTGACACCAGTCACATAGATAATCGAGCAGACGAACACTCGTCAAGAGTACCAGTTTGAACTCGAGCCCGGATTGATTCGCCTTTCGAGACTGCTTTGGCAGTGTCGAATAAAGAATCTCAAAGCTTCAAAATAAACTGAAGAGTTTGATCATGGCTCAGATTGAACGCTGGCGGCAGGCCTAACACATGCAAGTCGAGCGGCAGCGGGTCCTTCGGGATGCCGGCGAGCGGCGGACGGGTGAGTAATGCATGGGAATCTGCCCGGTAGTGGGGGATAACTCGGGGAAACCCGAGCTAATACCGCATACGTCCTACGGGAGAAAGCAGGGGATCTTCGGACCTTGCGCTATCGGATGAGCCCATGTCGGATTAGCTTGTTGGTGAGGTAACGGCTCACCAAGGCAACGATCCGTAGCTGGTCTGAGAGGATGATCAGCCACACCGGGACTGAGACACGGCCCGGACTCCTACGGGAGGCAGCAGTGGGGAATATTGGACAATGGGGGAAACCCTGATCCAGCCATGCCGCGTGTGTGAAGAAGGCCCTAGGGTTGTAAAGCACTTTCAGTGGGGAAGAAGGCATGACGATTAATACCCGTCATGAAGGACATCACCCACAGAAGAAGCACCGGCTAACTCCGTGCCAGCAGCCGCGGTAATACGGAGGGTGCAAGCGTTAATCGGAATTACTGGGCGTAAAGGGCGCGTAGGCGGCTTGCCAAGCCGGATGTGAAAGCCCCGGGCTCAACCCGGGAACGGCATTCGGAACTGGCAGGCTAGAGTGCAGGAGAGGAAGGTGGAATTCCCGGTGTAGCGGTGAAATGCGTAGAGATCGGGAGGAATACCAGTGGCGAAGGCGGCCTTCTGGACTGACACTGACGCTGAGGCGCGAAAGCGTGGGTAGCAAACAGGATTAGATACCCTGGTAGTCCACGCCGTAAACGATGTCGACCAGCCGTTGGACCCCTTGAGGGTTTGGTGGCGCAGTTAACGCAATAAGTCGACCGCCTGGGGAGTACGGCCGCAAGGCTAAAACTCAAATGAATTGACGGGGGCCCGCACAAGCGGTGGAGCATGTGGTTTAATTCGATGCAACGCGAAGAACCTTACCTGCTCTTGACATCCTGCGAATCTCCCAGAGATGGGAGAGTGCCTTCGGGAACGCAGAGACAGGTGCTGCATGGCTGTCGTCAGCTCGTGTTGTGAAATGTTGGGTTAAGTCCCGTAACGAGCGCAACCCCTATCCCTTTTTGCCAGCGGTCCGGCCGGGAACTTCAGGGAGACTGCCGGTGACAAACCGGAGGAAGGTGGGGACGACGTCAAGTCATCATGGCCCTTACGAGCAGGGCTACACACGTGCTACAATGGCCGGTACAAAGGGTTGCGAAGCGGCGACGTGAAGCCAATCCCATAAAGCCGGCCTCAGTCCGGATCGGAGTCTGCAACTCGACTCCGTGAAGTCGGAATCGCTAGTAATCGTGGATCAGAATGCCACGGTGAATACGTTCCCGGGCCTTGTACACACCGCCCGTCACACCATGGGAGTGGACTGCACCAGAAGTGGTTAGCTTAACCTTCGGGAGAGCGATCACCACGGTGTGGTTCATGACTGGGGTGAAGTCGTAACAAGGTAGCCGTAGGGGAACCTGCGGCTGGATCACCTCCTTAAACGACAAGTGTTCACGCGAACCAGCGCGTCCACACAAATTGCCTGATCGGATAGAGCGAAGATGCCTGGGTCTGTAGCTCAGTTGGTTAGAGCGCACCCCTGATAAGGGTGAGGTCGGCAGTTCGAGTCTGCCCAGACCCACCAACCTGTCGGGGCCTTAGCTCAGCTGGGAGAGCGCCTGCCTTGCACGCAGGAGGTCAGCGGTTCGATCCCGCTAGGCTCCACCATACAGCCCGGTGTCGGTATCTCGCTTTTACTGATGAAACCACAGTCAAAAGTCATGATGATGACACTCATCGACATGATTTCTGACTGTCTTTTTGACAGTACGCTCTTTAACAATGTGGATCATGCTGACCTGTCGGTCGGTGAACACCTCTCGCCTACGAGAGTGTCGTGACCCGGCCGGCAGAAAACGTATAAATTTACCGTGGTACGTCATGTCGTACGTCACCCGGTAAATGTCGTGTGATTGTGAGACCGGACCCCTTGGGGTTATATGGTCAAGCGATTAAGCGCACACGGTGGATGCCTAGGCAGTCAGAGGCGATGAAGGACGTGACAGCCTGCGATAAGCGTCGGTGAGGTGGCAAATGACCTGCGACCCGGCGATTTCCGAATGGGGAAACCCACTCATCACAAGATGAGTATTCATGAGCCAATACATAACTCATGAAGGCGAACCGGGAGAACTGAAACATCTAAGTACCCCGAGGAAAAGACATCAATTGAGATTCCCCCAGTAGCGGCGAGCGAACGGGGAGCAGCCCTTAAGCAGTGCAACCGATAGGCGAACAGTCTGGGAAGTCTGACCATAGCAGGTGATAGTCCTGTAGCCGAAATCCGAGCATTGTGAAATCGAGTAGGTCGGGGCACGTGAAACCCTGACTGAACATGGGGGGACCATCCTCCAAGGCTAAATACTCCTGACTGACCGATAGTGAACCAGTACCGTGAGGGAAAGGCGAAAAGAACCCCGGCGAGGGGAGTGAAATAGATCCTGAAACCGTGTGCGTACAAGCAGTGGGAGCAGACTTGTTCTGTGACTGCGTACCTTTTGTATAATGGGTCAGCGACTTATTCTCAGTAGCGAGCTTAACCGAATAGGGGAGGCGCAGGGAAACCGAGTCTTAAATGGGCGACTTAGTTGCTGGGAATAGACCCGAAACCGGGCGATCTATCCATGGCCAGGATGAAGGTCAGGTAACACTGACTGGAGGTCCGAACTCAAGTATGTTGAAAAATGCTGAGATGAGCTGTGGATCGGAGTGAAAGGCTAATCAAGCTCGGAGATAGCTGGTTCTCCTCGAAAGCTATTTAGGTAGCGCCTCACGTATTACCACCGGGGGTAGAGCACTGTTTCGGCTAGGGGGCCATCCCGGCTTACCAACCCGAGGCAAACTCCGAATACCGGTGAGTACAGCGTGGGAGACACACAGCGGGTGCTAACGTCCGTTGTGAAAAGGGAAACAACCCAGACCGCCAGCCAAGGTCCCAAAATCCCGGTTAAGTGGGAAACGATGTGGGAAGGCACAGACAGCCAGGAGGTTGGCTTAGAAGCAGCCATCCTTTAAAGAAAGCGTAATAGCTCACTGGTCGAGTCGGCCTGCGCGGAAGATGTAACGGGGCTCAAACCGGGTACCGAAGCTGCGGGTGCATCCTATGGATGCGCGGTAGAGGAGCGTTGTGTAAGCCTGCGAAGGTGTATCGTGAGGTATGCTGGAGGTATCACAAGTGCGAATGCTGACATGAGTAACGACAAGGGCGGTGAAAACCCGCCCCGCCGGAAGACCAAGGGTTCCTGTTCGACGTCAATCGGAGCAGGGTGAGTCGGCCCCTAAGGCGAGGCTGAAAAGCGTAGTCGATGGGAAACGGGTCAATATTCCCGTACCGGATGTTATTGCGATGGGGGGACGAAGAAGGCTAGGTGAGCCAGGCGTTGGTTGTCCTGGTGAAAGCATGTAGGCCTGGGGATCAGGCAAATCCGGTCCTCTACAAGCCGAGATGCGAGACGAACAGACTACGGTCTGGAAGTCACTGATGCCACGCTTCCGGGAAAAGCCTCTAAGCTTCAGATAACATGCGACCGTACCCCAAACCGACACAGGTGGTCAGGTAGAGAATACCAAGGCGTATGAGAGAACTCGGGTGAAGGAACTAGGCAAAATGGCACCGTAACTTCGGGAGAAGGTGCGCCGGCCAGGGTGATGGGACTTGCTCCCCTAGCCCTGACCGGCCGAAGAGACCAGGTGGCTGCAACTGTTTATTAAAAACACAGCACTCTGCCAACGCGTAAGCGGACGTATAGGGTGTGACGCCTGCCCGGTGCCGGAAGGTTAATTGATGGTGTTAGCCGCAAGGCGAAGCTCTTGATCGAAGCCCCGGTAAACGGCGGCCGTAACTATAACGGTCCTAAGGTAGCGAAATTCCTTGTCGGGTAAGTTCCGACCTGCACGAATGGCGTAATGATGGCCACGCTGTCTCCACCCGAGACTCAGTGAAATTGAAATCGCTGTGAAGATGCAGTGTACCCGCGGCTAGACGGAAAGACCCCGTGAACCTTTACTATAGCTTCACACTGGACGCTGATGTTACTTGTGTAGGATAGCTGGGAGGCTTTGAAACCCCGACGCCAGTCGGGGTGGAGCCAACCTTGAAATACCAGCCTGGTATCATCGGCGTTCTAACTCCGCACCGTGATCCGGTGTGAGGACAGTGTGTGGTGGGTAGTTTGACTGGGGCGGTCTCCTCCCAAAGAGTAACGGAGGAGCACTAAGGTACCCTCAGCACGGTTGGAAATCGTGCAATGAGTGCAAGAGCATAAGGGTGCTTGACTGCGAGACGGACATGTCGAGCAGGTGCGAAAGCAGGTTCTAGTGATCCGGTGGTTCTGTATGGAAGGGCCATCGCTCAACGGATAAAAGGTACTCCGGGGATAACAGGCTGATACCGCCCAAGAGTTCATATCGACGGCGGTGTTTGGCACCTCGATGTCGGCTCATCACATCCTGGGGCTGAAGTCGGTCCCAAGGGTATGGCTGTTCGCCATTTAAAGTGGTACGCGAGCTGGGTTTAGAACGTCGTGAGACAGTTCGGTCCCTATCTGCCGTGGGCGTCGGAAGTTTGAGAAGTGCTGCTCCTAGTACGAGAGGACCGGAGTGGACGCACCGCTGGTGTACCGGTTGTCATGCCAATGGCACCGCCGGGTAGCTATGTGCGGACGGGATAACCGCTGAAGGCATCTAAGCGGGAAGCCCCCTTCAAGATGAAACTTCCCTGGAGCCTCGAGCTCCCTGAAGGGCCCTCGAAGACGACGAGGTCGATAGGCGCGGTGTGTAAGTGCAGTAATGCATTGAGCTGACGCGTACTAATTGCCCGTGAGGCTTGACCATATAACACCCAAGTGGTTCGCATCACACGATGTTGGATACGATAGCGTATCGATCAGCATGATCCCGATTTTGACCCGCTGCCGAAAGGCAGCCGGTCTGCAGAATTGTCTGACGACCATAGCGTGCCGGTCCCACCCGATCCCTTTCCGAACTCGGTAGTGAAACGGCTCCGCGCCGATGGTAGTGTGGGGTCTCCCCATGTGAGAGTAGGTCATCGTCAGACACCCCTCCGAACCCCGGTCCAGATGGACCGGGGTTCTTTTATGTGCGCTCGAAAAAACGGCCGGGCCCGACCCTGCCCGGTCACTGACGTGACCGGGCAGGGCACGGGCTCAGTCGGCGCTGTCCTGCACGGCAAGGGCGTCGGTCAGGGCCGTCATCTCGGCATCCGTGCCGATCGAAGGCGCTAACTCACTCTGGGGAAAATCTTGAGGCAACAAAAGTCACAGTGATTGTGTTAAAGGGGCTTGGCAGGTCGAATCTTACCTTGATCGAACAGCTTGCCAGCATCGACAAGAACCTCTCTTTTGTCGCCTGCCTATACTGTGTTCCTGTTCCTGTTCCTGTTCCTGTTCCTGTTCCTGTTCCTGTTCTGCGTCATGTTGAAAACATTGAAAAGGCATCCCTGAGGATGCCTTTTATGAGTCAATGCTTTTGGCCAATGAACCTGGGTCAGGGAGAAGCCTGTAGCCAGCGTGTCAGTGCATCTCGATCAATTGTGTCGCGATCAACCTTCAAGTACGCGACACCTTCTGCCTTGACTACCAGTGCGTCCTCGATTCCTGTAATGCCCATCAATTCTCTGCTGCATTCACTGCCGTCAGCAATGTGCTTCCCTTCCAGGGAAATCACTTCGCTCGAAAGATGTCTGGGGACGGTCATCTTCAAAGTGGCCAGAAACCACAGGCCGCCAAGTGCCGCTGCGAAGAGAAAAACAGCATTAATGCCAAAATGACCGGCAATGGCGCCACCTGCGCTGCCACCCACACTTGCGCCGAGAAATTGGCTGGTGGAGTACACGCCCATGGCTGTTCCCTTGGCACCGGCAGGGGAAAGCTTGCTGATCATGGACGGCAGCATGGCCTCCATAAGATTGAAGCCGGTAAAAAATATCAATAGTAAAGCGATCAGAATCCACCTGGTATGCCCTGTCTCGCCAAGAGCCAAAAGCGCCAGTGTCATGGCAGCAACAGCGCCCATGAACACCTTTTTCATATGACGATATTTTTCAGCTGCGATGATCAATGGCACCATGGCAAAAAAGCCCGCTGCCATGACGGGCAGATACACCCAGCCATGATATTGGGCGTCGATTCCAAGATTTTCGAGTCTGAGGGGCAGGGCAATGAAACAGCCCGTCAAAATGGCATGAAGAGCAAAGATCGAAAAGTTAAGGCGTAAAAGCTCGCTTTTAAAGAGCATTTTTCTCAGCTGACGAGGATCCACGCCTACATCACGATGCTGTCTAGCAGGCGCTGACGGGACAAGTCGCCACAGAATCAGAAGGCCAACAAGGGCCAGCAGGGCGGTACTCCAGAAAACGCCTGAAAGGCCGAAAACTTCTGCCAGAAATGGTCCCAGCGCCATTGCAAGGCCGAAGGCAACGCCAATGCTCATGCCAATGGCCGCCATGGCAGTAGTTCTCGTTTCTTCTCTTGTCTTGTCTGCCAGTAATGCCATCAATGCACCGGCAATGGCACCGCTTCCTTGCAGACAGCGACCGGCAATGACACCGTAGATTGAGGTTGAAAGCGCCGCCATGACACTGCCTGCGAAAAAAAGCAGCAATCCAAGAGCAATGATCTGTTTTCGACCCAGGCGATCAGAAAGCGTGCCAAAGGGAATTTGAAAGATGGCCTGTGTCAGACCATAGCCCCCAGTGCAATGCCAATCAGAAAGGGCGTGGCGCCTTCCAGTTCTCTGGCATAAAGAGCGAGCACGGGCAATACCATGAAAAGGCCAAGCATGCGGAAGGCATACAGTATGCCCAGGCCTGCAACGGCGCGGTATTCGCCTGCATTGAGTGAAATGTGTTTCATGATTCTCCGAAAACCCTGTGACAGGGCATCATTTTAACGGTCTGGCAGGCTCGCAGGAAATTGACGCGCAATTCAGTAGTAAATTGATAAGGCATAAGAACTCGACAGGGTTATCACGATGTGCGGCAATCCCTCTGTGACGAATGGAATTGGTGAAAGGTTCCATGTATTATGCCGCGGTGTTTTGTCGCATTGGTTCAGCGTTGTTCACCTGCCGTTTTTAGTTGCTGCCTCTACAGAATGCTTGTCGCACGCGGGTTGATGGCGAAGTGTTCACTTACCTGAAAGCCCTTTTGGCGCATGTTTCCTTATGCCAAGGTCTAAATAAGCTTTTGTCACAGCACTTGAAGTCAATAGGTGAAAAACTGAACAATAGCAGTGGTAGCATATAGCACCACGCAGGGCTGTCATGCCTGCTGCTTTCAGTCAGTCAGATGACGTTCATGTCACCTCCCTGCTGGGAGCCGTCACGGGCGAGCAATATCCGTCCAGGACAGTCACTTCCAACGATAAAACCATCAGGCACCCCTGCAATGTCAGACTGTCTGACGTGGTAAATGCCTTCCGTGAGCGTTGCTGTCAGACCGTGAACGGAAGCGGGCAAGTACCTGTCACGCATATCCGGCCCCTCTGGTCGGACAAAAGCGAAGTGTTCAAGCTGGCCGTTCAAGAGAGCGTGAGATGAGAAAATGGAACTATCCAGACATTCTTAAAAGGGTGTCACTGCTTGCTACTGTCGCACTTGTGCTCAGTGGTTGTACGGGATCAAGTCTCCTCGATCCCAAGGGGCCGGTTGGCGCGGAACAAAAATACCTGATCATGACGTCGTTCTTCCTGATGCTGATCGTGGTCATCCCCGTCATTGTCATGACGCTTTTGTTCGCGTGGCGTTACAACTACATCAAGAATGCAAAGTACTCGCCCAACTGGTCTCACTCGAACAAGATTGAGGTTGTCGTCTGGGCTGTTCCGCTGGCGATCATTGTCATTCTGAGCATTCTGACCTGGCGCAGTACGCATGCCCTTGACCCGCATCGCGTACCGGAATCCGACAAGGAGCCCATCGTCATTCAGGTCATGGCACTGGACTGGAAATGGTTGTTCATCTATCCGGAGCAGGGTATTGCATCGGTCAATGAGCTGGCCTTTCCGGTAGACACGCCGGTTGAGTTCCGCGTGAGCTCCAACAGCGTCATGAACTCCTTCTTCATTCCGCAGCTGGGCAGTCAGATCTATGCCATGGCAGGAATGGAAAATACCGTACATCTGCTGGCTTCTGAGGAAGGCACCTACCCGGGGATGTCGGCCAACTATAGCGGCCACGGATTCAGCGGTATGCACTTCAAGGCATTGGCAACATCGGAGGAAGGTTTCCAGCAGTGGGTCGACAGCGTTCGACAGGCTCCGGAAGTCCTGACTCAGGACAGTTTCAACGAACTGGCCGAGCCCAGCCGAAACAATCCGGTTGAGTATTTCTCTACCGTGACGCCTGGCCTGTACACCGATATTGTCAACAGTTACATCACGTCGGGCGATAGCTCGCATCATGGGGCTGAGGAGTAAACATGTTCGGCAAACTTAGTATTGAAGCCGTCCCCTACCACGAACCCATCGTCATGGTGGTTCTTGGTGTTGCGGGGCTGCTGGGCCTGGCCATCGTTGCCGCCATTACCTATTTCAAGAAGTGGGGATATCTCTGGAGGGAGTGGATTACCTCCGTGGATCACAAGCGTCTGGGCGTGATGTACATCATCGTTGCCATCATCATGCTGATCCGTGGTTTTTCTGATGCCATCATGATGCGCTCCCAACAGGCCATTGCCTCGGGGGAGCAGAAGGGTATCTGCCGCCTGAGCACTATGACCAGATCTTCACTGCTCATGGCGTTATCATGATCTTCTTCATGGCCATGCCGTTCATGGTAGGTCTGATGAACATTGCCGTACCGCTGCAGATCGGTGCTCGCGACGTTGCCTTCCCCTATCTGAACTCGCTGAGTTTCTGGCTGACAACGGCTGGCGTCATCCTGGTCAACGTGTCACTGGGTGTGGGTGAGTTTGCAGCTACCGGCTGGCTGGCCTATCCGCCATTGTCCGATATTCAGTACAGTCCGGGCGTGGGCGTGGATTACTGGATATGGAGTCTGCAGATATCAGGTATCGGTACCCTGCTGACCGGCGTGAATTTCTTCGTCACCATCCTGAAGATGCGTGCTCCCGGCATGACGCTGATGAAAATGCCGATGTTTACCTGGACGGCACTGTGCACCAATGTCCTGATCATTGCGGCATTCCCGATCCTGACGGTCACTATCGCGCTGCTCACGCTTGATCGCTACATTGGCACCCATTTCTTTACCAATGACATGGGTGGCAACCAGATGATGTACGTCAATCTCATCTGGGCCTGGGGCCATCCGGAAGTCTACATTCTGGTTCTGCCTGCCTTCGGCATTTTTGCCGAGGTTGTGGCCACCTATTGCAAGAAGCGCCTGTTTGGCTACACCTCCATGGTCTATGCCACGGTTGCCATTACCGTGCTGTCCTTTGTGGTCTGGCTGCACCACTTCTTCACCATGGGTGCTGGTGCCAATGTGAACTCCTTCTTTGGTATCGCCACGATGATCATTGCGATCCCGACCGGGGTCAAAATCTTCAACTGGCTGTTCACCATGTATGAAGGCCGTGTTCAGTTCACCGTTCCAATGGCCTGGACGCTTGGCTTTCTCATCACCTTCACGATCGGTGGGATGACAGGTGTTCTTCTGGCCGTACCCGGCGCTGATTACGTGCTCCATAACAGCCTGTTTTTGATTGCTCACTTCCACAACGTCATCATTGGTGGTGTGGTCTTCGGTTACCTGGCAGGTTTCACCTACTGGTTCCCGAAAGTGTTCGGATTCAAGCTTGATGAAAAGCTTGGCAAGGCTTCTGCCTGGTGCTGGATCGTGGGCTTCTTTACGGCCTTCATGCCGCTGTATGCTCTTGGTTTCATGGGCATGACCCGTCGCCTGAACAGCTATGACAATCCGGACTGGCATTTCCCGCTGATTGTGGCTGCCATTGGTGCTCTCATCATTGCCTGTGGTATTGCCTGCCAGCTCCTGCAGATTGTCGTGAGCATCAAGAATCGTCATCAGAACATCGACGAGACAGGTGATCCGTGGGGCGGTCGTACGCTTGAATGGTCCATCCCTTCACCGGCACCCTTTTACAACTTCGCGCATATTCCCGTTGTAGAAGAGCGTGATGCCTTCTGGCACATGAAGGAAAACGGCGTCAGTGAACAAAAGCCTGCCGAATATCAGGATATCCATATGCCGAAAAACACCTCGGCAGGATTTTTCATCGGCATTATTGCCTCTGTATTCGGGTTTGCACTGATCTGGCATATCTGGTGGCTGGCGATCGCTTCAGCTGTAGGCATCTTCATCACCATCGTGCTGCGTACCTTCAACGACGATATTGACTATTACGTTCCTGCTGCCGAAGTCGAGCGCATCGAAAGTCAGCGTTATCAAAAATTGTCAAATCAGGCGTAACACATGTCGACTCAATCAATGACCAATCAGGACGCTCATGCCCACGGGCATGAGCACCATGAGCATGAACATCATGATCCGGTAGCGACCAGAGTATTCGGTTTCTGGATCTACATCATGAGCGACTGCGTACTGTTTGCATCCATTTTTGCAACCTTCGCAGTCCTGAGTACGAACTATGCGGGTGGCCCCACCTCTCAAGAGCTGTTTGAGCTGCCCTTTGTTCTGGTAGAAACCTTTGTGCTGCTCGCCAGTAGCTTCATGATCGGGCTTTCAACGCTTGCCATGAACAAGGGCAACAAGCAGGGCACCATGCTCTGGCTGGCGCTGACCCTGCTACTGGGTATCGTGTTCGTCTCTCTCGAGATCTACGAGTTCCATCACTTCATTGCTGAAGGGGCGGGTCCCCAGCGTAGTGCGTTCCTGTCATCGTTCTTTACGCTGGTAGGTACGCATGGTCTGCACGTCACTTCCGGGTGCCTCTGGGCCATCGTTTTGTTGATTCAGATTGCCACCAAGGGTCTGACTGACATGAACCGATCGCGCCTGATGTGTCTAAGCCTGTTCTGGCACTTCCTGCACATCATCTGGATCTGCGTATTTACCATCGTCTATCTGATGGGAGCCATGTAATGTCCAATCACCATCAATCTCCAGAAAGTCACGATCATGGTAGCGTCAAGTCCTATACCACGGGACTGATTCTCTCCATCATCCTGACCATTATCCCCTTTGGCCTGGTCATGACCGGCGCGCTCTCGGGTATGGCAACGCTGGCGATCATCATGATCATGGCGGTTGTTCAGATCGTGGTGCAGGTCATGTACTTCCTTCACCTCAATGAAGACTCAGGGCCACGCTGGAACATGATCTCGCTCTGGTTCACGATTTTGATCGTGGCCATTGTGGTAGTGGGCTCGCTGTGGATCATGTTCCATCTCAACCATAATCTGATGGTAGGGATGTAAGAAGCCTGTACCGATGCTCAAAAGATATCTCCTGCTAACGAAGCCGGGCATTGTCTTCGGCAATCTGATCTCGGTAACAGGGGGATTCTTTCTGGCCTCGAAAGGAAGCATCGACCTGCTGTTGTTTTTCGCCACCGTTATCGGGGTGTCGCTGGTCGTTGCTTCCGGTTGTGTATTCAACAATGTCATCGATCGCGACATTGACGAGTACATGGCGCGCACGCAAAAGCGTGCGCTTGTCGAAGGCACGATCGATGTTCGCTCTGCGCTGATCATGGCCTGCCTGCTGGGTACAGCAGGCTTTTTACTTTTATTGATAGTGGCTAATCCGCTGGCTGCGGGTGTGGCCCTGTTCGGCTTTGCCATCTACGTTGGCGCCTACAGCCTCTGGCTAAAGCGTCATTCGGTTCATGGTACGTTGATCGGCAGCCTGTCCGGTGCGGCACCGCCGGTCATTGGGTACTGTGCAGTCAGTAATCAGTTTGATCTGGGCGCATGGCTGGTACTGTTGATCTTCAGTCTGTGGCAAATGCCGCATTCATATGCGATTGCCATTTTCAGGCTGGAAGATTATCGGGCGGCTTCCATTCCCGTGCTCTCTGTTGCCAGAGGGGTGGCATCGGCCAAACGCCAGACCGTCGCCTATATTGTGGCTTTCGGTGTGGCCGCGACGCTTTTGACGTTTACGGGATACACCGGATACGTCTATCTGGTCGTAATGATCGCGATGACGCTTTACTGGCTCTATATTGCCATTTCTCGTTATCACCAAAATGACAATGCCCGCTGGGCGCGTCAGCTCTTTGGTATTTCAATACTGGTCGTTACGGTATTGAGTGCGGTCATGGCCATCGACTATCAAAAGCCTGCATCAGAGACCACAGCCGCGCGGCTTGATTCGCCAGCGTCTCTGAACGTTTAGTTCATTCAATGCTGCATTGACGCTTGCGTCGATCAGCATTGTCTTTCCTGCCTTTGCTTTCCCGTACTGCAGCGCCATGGTCATGCGACATGATGTCCCGAGGCTTTCACTTTTCCGTGGGAATGCTCTAACTTCATAGTTTCCGTGACTATCCAGAACCCAAAGCAGGAGAGCCAAGCCAATGCTGGGGTTTGAAGCTTTAGACCTGGCGCGATTCCAGTTCGCCTTTACCGTTTCCTTTCATATTCTTTTTCCCGCTTTTTCGATCGGTCTTGCAAGCTACCTGATGGTGCTGGAAGGGCTGTGGTTAAAAACGGGGAATGAGATTTACCATAACCTGTACCGTTTCTGGGTGCGTATCTTTGCTGTGGTTTTCGGGCTGGGGGTCGTCTCTGGCGTGGTCATGGCATACGAGTTCGGCACCAACTGGAGCGGCTTTGCCGAAAGGGCAGGCGATATTACCGGTGTGCTTTTGACCTATGAGGTGCTGACAGCCTTCTTCATGGAGGCCGGTTTCCTCGGCATCATGCTGTTCGGTGAGGGGCGTGTCAGCAAGCGGCTGCACTTCTCGGCGACCTGCCTTGTGGCCATTGGTACCCTCATTTCGATGACCTGGATTCTGATGTCCAACAGTTGGATGCAGACCCCTGCCGGATATGAAGTCATTGATGGGCGCTTTGAGCCGTCGAACTGGCTCGAAATCATGTTCAACCCGTCCTTCCCCTATCGAATTGTCCATATGGGGCTGGCAGCCTTTATCTCGGTCGGTTTTGTCGTGGGTGGGGTAGGGGCCTATCACCTGCTGCGTGATCGCCGTGACCAGGCAGCGCGCAAGATGTTTTCCATGGCCATGTGGGCCATTCTGGTAGCACTGCCGGTACAGATCATTGCCGGTGACATGCATGGCCTCAACACGCTGGAACATCAGCCTGCCAAGGTGGCCGCGATGGAGGGGCACTGGGAGAACGAGCCGGATCAGAAGGGTATGCCGCTGGTGCTCTTCGCCCTGCCAAGCATGGAAGATGGAGCCAACCACTTCGAGCTGAAGGTGCCCTATGCCAGCAGTCTGATTTTGACCCACACCCTTGATGGCAAGATTCAGGGGCTCAAGGACTGGCCTCGTGACGAATGGCCTGATGTGCCACTGGTATTCTGGAGCTTCAGGATCATGGTTGGGCTGGGCATGTTGATGCTTGGCATGGGTGTTGTCGGGCTCTTTTTGCGCTGGAGAGGACAGCTCTATGACGCGCGCTGGTTCCAGCGGATCGCGCTGTTCACGACGCCCGTGGGCTTTATCGCCCTGCTGGCTGGCTGGATTACGACAGAAGCCGGTCGTCAGCCTTGGGTGGTTTACGGCATGCTGCGCAGCGAGGATGCAGTCTCGACACATAGCGTGGCCAGCATGATGACAACCCTGATTGGCTTCATGGTGGTCTATGCCATCATCTTCGGTATCGGAATCTATTATATGCTGAGACTGATCAAATCCGAGCCGATGAATATGGTGCCTTCCGGTGGTCCGGGCCATGAGCGTCAGCCCAAGCGGCCGATGTCGGCAGCCGACGGCAGTTTCGAAGAGCAAAATTGATTGGGAGCCATGAGCATGACAATTGACCTGCCAGTCATCTGGTATCTGCTGATCGGTTTTGCTGTTGCCATGTACGTCATGATGGATGGCTTCAGCCTGGGTGTTGGAATCCTGTTTCCCTTCATCAAGGGAGATGAGAATCGCGACGTCATGATGAACACCGTGGCGCCGGTATGGGACGGCAACCAGACATGGATGATTCTGGGGGGCGCTGGATTGTATGGCGCTTTCCCACTGGCTTATTCGGTGATTTTACCGGCCATGTATCTCCCCTTGATCCTGATGCTGCTGGCATTGATTTTCAGGGGAATTGCCTTTGAATTCCGCTTCAAGTCGAACCGTTCGCGCAAATGGTTTGATCTTGCATTCAGTGGCGGTGCCATGGTGGCAACCTTCAGTCAGGGCGTCGTTCTGGGGGGCATCATTAATGGACTGGCGGTGTCAGAGCGTACCTATCAGGGAGGCACCTTTGACTGGTTCTCGCCGTTTGCACTGTTCACCGGGCTGGCGCTCATGGCAGGTTATGCGCTGCTGGGGGCCGGCTGGCTGATCATGAAAACGGAAGGAGAGCTACAGAATCGGTTTTATCAGCTGGCACGTCCTCTAACGCTGCTGCTGGTGGCTTCCATGATCGTGATCAGCGTATGGACGCCGCTTTCCAATGGGCGCATTGCCGAGCGCTGGTTCACGTTCCCCAATATTGCCTGGTTTGCGCCGGTGCCGATTCTGGTTGCGCTACTTTCCTGGAGCATCTGGAACGGTGTCACGCACTCCCATGAGCGGCGGCTCTTTTTCAAGGTGCTGGGCCTGTTTTTCCTCGGGCTCTCGGGGCTGGTCATCAGCTTTTTCCCCTTGATCATCCCGCCAGATATCACCCTTTGGGACGCCTCCTCGGCGCGTGCCAGTCAGTCATTTCTGATCGTGGGATATGTGATTCTGGTGCCCATCGTGCTCGCCTATACGGCTTACAGCTACTATGTCTTTCGGGGCAAGGTGCGCCATGGTGAGGGATATCACTGAGATTAAATCGCGCGTTCGGAGATTACAAAGGGTACCCAAAGGGGTACCCTTTTTGTTTTCGTGCCCTGCACGAATTTCTGAAGAGCAATGCCCGTGGCGGTGCAGGCGGATACAAGGGTTCCAGGATATGAACGCAATTCCATGAGTGTCAGCGATCTGATCAGACTGATGAGCGATGGGGCCTTCCATTCAGGTGAGGCGCTGGGGAAGGAAATCGGAGTCTCTCGTACAGCGGTATGGAAACAGCTGCGCAAGCTCGAAGGACTGGGGCTGTCTGTCGAGACGGCAAGAGGATGTGGATACCGCCTTCTGGAGCCGCCGGAGCCCTTGCGCGGAGGTGACATCGTGGCCAGCCTGTCACGCTCTGCGCGACAGCATCTCGAACACCTTTTTATAGAGGATTCGATCGGTTCGACCAACACCTTTCTGCTGGAGCGCTTCGCTCAGGGGGCCGGGCATGGAGAGGTATGTCTTGCGGAATGGCAGAGTGCCGGACGAGGGCGGCGCGGTCGGTCGTTTTACAGTGAGTGGGGGGGGAACATTCACTTCTCCATCGGTTGGCAGTTTGAAAGCGGGGTAGGGGCGCTTGAAGGACTGAGCCTGGCGGTCGGTGTGGTCATGGCGGATCTCCTGTCGGATCAGGGGGTCGACGTTCAGTTGAAATGGCCCAACGATCTGCTGGTATCAACGTCGAAAGGCGTCTCCAAGCTGGGCGGGATTCTGGTTGAAGTTCGAGGAGATACTTCCGGGCCCTGCCAGGTGGTCATCGGTGTGGGAATCAATATCAGGCTTTCCGAACAGGGGCGGGCCGCTATCGGACAGCCCATCACGACGCTTTCCGAACTGGCGCCCGGTGTCTCACGCAATGTGCTGGTCAGCGCCATGATCGAGGCGCACATAAAGATGCTCGAAGGCTTTGAGCAGGCAGGATTTGCCGCCTGGCGTGATCGCTGGAATGCCTATCACGTTTATCAGGACAGGGCAGTGCGCATCTATCAGGAGAGCACCGTCAGTGAAGGGGTGGCGAAAGGTGTGGATGATACCGGTAATCTGATGGTCAGCATTGGTGGTGAGGACAAGCGCTTTGCCGGTGGCGAAGTCAGTTTGCGTGGCGGCTCATGATTCTCGATCTGGATATCGGCAATACACTTTCAAAATGGCGTCTCAAGGATCGCCGTACCAGCAGTATTCGCGCCCGAGGCGCCATGTGGACGCGTGATGAATGGCGCTCGGGAGCGGATATCCCTGACCTCGACATTGTCGAGGTCATTCGCATCTCCAACGTGGCGCGTCAGGATGTGCTGGAAGATACGGTCAGACTTTTAAAACGACGCGTGGGTGATATTCATGTCGCACACTCCACTGCCGAGGCACTTGGCATTCGTAATGGCTACGAAACACCCGAACGACTGGGAGTGGATCGCTGGCTGGGAGTGCTTTCGGGGTATCAGCTGACCGGGGGGTGTTGCACCGTGGACTGTGGCAGTGCCATTACCATGGATGCCGTTTTGCCCAACGGGCAGCACCTCGGCGGATATATTATTCCAGGGCTCAGGCTCATGAAGGAGAGCCTCAAGCTGGGAACCCGCAAGGTAGTGATCGACCCCGAAGAGGAAGTCCTTCATGCGCTTTCGCCTGGTACCAATACAGGCGATGCCGTTAATCACGGGGTTTTCATGGCCGCCATCAGTGCGATAAATCGTCTTTACATGGAACTCTGCGACAGTCAGAACATGACGCTGCCGTTGTTGATTACCGGTGGCGATGCGCCACTGATTTCAAGGGGGCTTCGTTTGCCACACGCCTGCTGGCCGGACATGGTCTATGCCGGTCTCGAAGCGCTTTTCCCGCTGACCGTGGAAGAGAAGCGGGGCGTGCTGGCCGGCATGCCTGAAGTGATGGCGCCTGCCGATCTGGCAGAAATGCGAAAGGCACTTGCGTTTACGCGAATGCTCTGACAGAATGCGGCGCGTTCCATGAGGCAGGGCATTTAGGTCAAATGGAATAAGGGCTTGACAGCCCGTCTTGGATCGGTATAATTTGCCGCCAAGTTGGAGGGATTCCCGAGTGGCCAAAGGGAGCAGACTGTAAATCTGCCGCGCGAGCTTCGGAGGTTCGAATCCTCCTCCCTCCACCAAGAATTTTTTCAGTCACGCAGTGATTGAAGTATTGGGTAAGCGGGCATAGTTTAATGGTAGAACCTCAGCCTTCCAAGCTGATGATGCGGGTTCGATTCCCGCTGCCCGCTCCAGTTGTGCAAAGGGTTATGCTCATGTAGCTCAGGGGTAGAGCACACCCTTGGTAAGGGTGAGGTCGACGGTTCAATTCCGTCCATGAGCTCCATTCAGGGCGAGCCGTAAGGGTCGCCCTTTCTAGTTCGATGTGGTTGTCGTGCATCGAGCTTTTTGGTATCGTGCATGCCGCTCGCAAAGGCATTCGCGACGACGATGTTACAGGCCAGTGGCTCAATTGGCAGAGCAGCGGTCTCCAAAACCGCAGGTTGGGGGTTCGAGTCCCTCCTGGCCTGCCAGTCTTCCTCAGATTGGCAGCTTTTGTGTGTAAATCGATTGCCGCACTCCTGAGGAGTTTTCTTCCCCATGAAACAGACCGCCGAAGTGCAGGATACCCGTTTTGATGCGCTCAAGTGGGCTGCTGCTGTGGTGCTTGTCGCTGTTGCGGTAGCGGGTAACGTCTACTTTGCCGATCAACCGATGATTTATCGAGTGATCGGCGTTGTCGTGCTGGTAGTGGCAGCTCTGGGTATTGCACTGACGACCAGTCGAGGTCGCGAGCTGACCTCGCTTGCCAGAAACGCGAAGAAGGAAATTCAGCGTGTTGTCTGGCCCACCCGCCAGGAAACCTTTCAAACGACCGCTATCGTGCTGGGCGCAGTTGTCATTGTAGGCCTGTTGCTCTGGCTGATTGATATGTTCTTCGGTTGGCTGGTGTCGACTCTTATTGGTTAGGAGCTTGCATGACTAAGCGCTGGTATGTTGTCCACGCCTATTCCGGTTTTGAGAAACAGGTCATGCGCTCACTGATTGAGCGTGTGAAGCTTTACGAAATGGAAGACCATTTCGGCGAAATCCTGGTGCCTACGGAAGAAGTCGTCGAAATGCGCGATGGGAAGCGTCGCAAGAGCGAGCGCAAGTTTTATCCCGGTTATGTGCTGGTCGAAATGGCGATGGATGACCGCAGTTGGCATCTGGTTAATGAAACACCCCGGGTAATGGGGTTTATTGGCGGAACGCCTGAAAAGCCTGCTCCCATTACGCCGAACGAAGCAGAGGCCATTCTGCGTCGTGTACAGGATGGTACTGAAAAGCCACGTCCCAAGACCATGTTCGATGCCGGCGAAACCGTTCGTGTTGCCGATGGTCCATTTGCAGACTTCAATGGCGTGGTCGAAGAAGTCAATTATGAGAAGAGCCGTCTGCAGGTCAGTGTTCTGATCTTCGGGCGCTCAACACCCGTTGAGCTCGAGTTCTCACAGGTTGAGAAGCTCTAGTCCTTATGGGTGCTGGTGATGCAGTGACACTGCATCGATAGTCAGGGGAGCCGCAAGGCGCTATTACCCAATCGGAGTTCATCATGGCCAAGAAAGTTCAGGCTTACATCAAGCTGCAGGTTGCAGCGGGTAAAGCCAATCCCAGTCCGCCGGTAGGTCCGGCACTCGGTCAGCACGGTGTCAACATCATGGAGTTCTGCAAGGCGTTTAATGCAGAAACCCAAGATATGGAAGCCGGTTTGCCGACCCCCGTGGTTATCACGGTCTATTCCGATCGCAGCTTTACGTTCATCACCAAGACGCCGCCGGCGCCGGTGCTGCTCAAAAAGGCTGCTGGCATCAAGTCCGGCTCCGGTGAGCCGAACAAGAAGAAGGTTGGCACGGTGACGCGTGAGCAGATCGAAGAGATCGCTCGCACCAAGGAGCCTGACCTGACAGCTGCCGACCTCGAGGCTGCACTGCGTACCATCGCTGGTACCGCACGCAGCATGGGTCTGAACGTGGAGGGTCTTTGATCATGGCCAAGCTTTCCAAGCGCATGAAGCTGATTCGCGATCGTGTCGATGCCTCGCGTGTATACAGTGTTGATGAAGCCGCTACGCTGCTGTCTGAAATTTCTTCCGTGAAATTCAAGGAAAGTGTAGAAGTCGCCGTCAACCTGGGTGTTGATCCGCGTAAATCGGATCAGGTTGTTCGTGGTGCTACCGTACTGCCCAATGGCACTGGTCGTGACGTTCGTGTTGCGGTCTTTGCGCAGGGTGCGGCAGCTGATGCGGCTCGTGAAGCCGGTGCCGAAATTGTCGGCATGGATGATCTGGCAGCAGAAGTCAAAAAGGGCAACCTTGACTTTGACGTTGTCATCGCAGCGCCGGACGCCATGCGCGTCGTCGGTCAGCTGGGCCAGATTCTGGGTCCGCGCGGCCTGATGCCCAACCCCAAGGTGGGTACCGTAACGCCTGACGTTGCGACTGCCGTCAAGAATGCCAAGGCAGGCCAGGTGCGTTTCCGTACCGACAAGAACGGCATCATTCATGCGGGTATCGGCAAGGTCGATTTCACGCCTGAAGCCCTGCGTGGCAACCTGGAAGCGCTGGTCAATGATCTGAAAAAGCTCAAGCCCAGCACCTCCAAGGGTGTTTATATCAAAAAGGTTTCCCTGTCCACGACAATGGGGCCTGGTGTTACCGTCGATCATTCCTACCTGAATTGATCGATACCAACCGATTGCTTTGCGGTCCCCGTGCCCGTGGTGGAACGGGGCGCCGTCAAAGACCGCAGGTGTCGTCCTACGGGGCGGCTTAATCATTTGTTCGGAGCAGATGGCCTGCGCAGATGGCGCCTGTTGTCAGCCGGCAACACGCCATCATCCACTCTGCTGTATGTCTTCAGTAGATGGTAACCACGATGGTCATTCTTTCGGATGACCGGCACGAGGAGTGAAAATATGCCCCTGGGTCTTGAAGACAAGAAGGCAATTGTCGCTGAGGTCAGCGAAACTGCCGGACAGGCGCTCTCCGTTGTCGTAGCCAATTCTCGCGGTGTTGACGTGGGTGCCATGACGGCACTGCGTAAAAAGGCCCGCGATAACGGCGTCCAGCTGCGCGTTGTGCGTAACACGCTGGCACGTCGCGCCCTGCAGGGCACTTCTTGGGAGTGCCTGAACGAGACTTTTGTTGGTCCGTCTCTGCTGGCGTTTTCTCTTGAGCATCCGGGCGCCGGCGCGCGTCTGCTCAGGGATTTCGCTCGCGAACAGCCCAAATTTGAAGTCAAGGCGCTGGCCTACGAAGGTGAGCTGATCGATGCAAAGGATATCGATCGTCTGGCAAGCCTGCCGACCTACGACGAAGCTATCGCCAAGCTGATGTCCGTCATGAAGGAAGCTTCTGCCGGCAAACTGGTACGCACGCTTGCAGCGCTGCGCGACCAGAAGCAGGAAGAAGAAGCGGCCTGATCGACGTATCATCCCGGCAAATTTCATCGGGCAGTCATTTGCCCCGCAAAGTACAGGAATGCAATCATGGCACTGAGCAAAGAAGACATCATCAACGCTGTTGCTGAAATGTCCGTCATGGAAGTCGTCGACCTTATCGAGTCGATGGAAGAGAAGTTCGGCGTCAGCGCCGCTGCAGCCGTTGTTGCAGGTCCGGGTGCAGGCGGCGAAGCCGCAGCCGTTGAAGAGCAGACCGAGTTTGATCTGGTTCTGACTGCCGCTGGTGACAAGAAGGTCAACGTCATCAAGGTTGTTCGTGAAATCACCGGTCTGGGCCTCAAGGAAGCCAAGGGCGCCGTTGACGGTGCTCCGGCAACCCTGAAAGAAGGCATGTCCAAGGACGATGCTGAAGCAGCCAAGAAGAAGCTGGAAGAAGCTGGCGCTTCCGTGGAACTCAAGTAATCAGTGTTCTGCCTGAAAGCGTTATAGCATGACGGCTGGTGGCGGTCAGATGAGCTGACCGCCGCCGGCCTTTTTCTGTTGCCGGATGGGCTTAGCGTGCTCATAGCACCATATCCAGTACGCTAAGGCGATCCGGAAAACTTCAAGCGGCGAGCTTTCTTCCAGAAAGCTTGCCGTTGGCGCCTGATGGAGCCAATCCGCTGGTGTACCGATCACGCCAGTCACTCATGGTGAACAAGCTGGGGATTACAGATGGCTTACTCATACACTGAGAAAAAACGCATCCGCAAGGATTTCAGCAAACTGCCCCAAGTAATGGATGTGCCTTACCTGCTGGCCATCCAGCTTGATTCCTATTATGACTTCCTGCAGCAGGATCGTGCCCCTGAAGGTCGCCATGATATTGGTTTGCATGCCGCCTTCAAGTCAGTGTTCCCGATTGAAAGCTTTTCGGGCAATGCGGCACTCGAATATGTCAGCTACCGCTTTGGTACTCCTGCCTTTGATGTCAAGGAGTGCCAGCTTCGTGGTGTGACCTATTCAGCACCCCTGCGTGTCAAGGTACGTCTGATCATCTACGATCGCGAGTCTTCGAACAAGGCGATCAAGGATATCAAGGAGCAGGAAGTCTACATGGGGGAAATCCCCCTGATGACCGAAAACGGTACCTTTGTGGTCAATGGTACCGAGCGCGTTATTGTTTCTCAGCTCCACCGCAGCCCGGGCGTGTTCTTTGATCACGACAAGGGCAAGAGCCACTCTTCGGGCAAACTGCTGTATTCGGCACGTGTGATTCCCTATCGCGGGTCCTGGCTGGATTTCGAGTTTGACCCGCGCGATAACGTCTTTGTACGTATTGACCGTCGCCGCAAGCTGCCGGCCACCGTGCTCATGCGTGCACTGGGCTACAGTGCCGAGGACATTCTCGGCTATTTCTTCGACACCGATGTCTATCATGTCGAAAGAAACGGTTTTTCCGTACAGCTGGTGCCCTCGCGTCTGCGTGGCGACACTGCGAGCTTCGATATTTCCGATAATGACGGCAATGTCATTGTTGAAGAAGGTCGTCGAATCACGCAAAAGCATATCCGTCAGCTGGAAAAGGCGGGTATCGAGCGTCTTGACGTGCCGATGGAGTATCTCCTTGGCAAGACGCTGGCAAAGGATCAGGTCGATCCCAATACCGGCGAGCTACTGGTGGCCTGTAATACCGAGCTGACGCTTGAAATGCTCGAGAAACTGGGTCAGGCCGGTATCACGACCATTGAGACACTGTATACCAACGACCTGGATACCGGCTCGTTCATCTCCGACACCCTGCGTGTTGATTCCACCGGTTCTCAGCTCGAGGCACTGGTCGAGATCTATCGCATGATGCGTCCGGGCGAACCGCCGACCAAGGAAGCCGCCGAGTCGCTGTTCAACAACCTGTTCTTCAGCGAAGACCGTTACGACCTTTCGGGCGTTGGTCGCATGAAGTTCAACCGTCGTCTGCGTCGCGATACGGACGAAGGCCCGGGGGTTCTGACCCATGACGACATCATTGATGTGCTCAGAGAGCTCATCAATATTCGTAACGGGTTTGGCGATGTCGATGACATCGATCACCTGGGTAACCGTCGTATCCGAAGCGTCGGCGAAATGGCCGAAAACCAGTTCCGTGTGGGTCTGGTTCGCGTTGAGCGTGCGGTCAAGGAACGTCTGTCGATGGCCGAAAGCGAAGGCCTGATGCCGCAGGACCTGATCAATGCCAAACCGGTTGCGGCGGCGGTCAAGGAGTTCTTCGGCTCTTCTCAGCTTTCACAGTTCATGGACCAGAACAATCCACTGTCCGAGGTCACGCACAAGCGTCGTGTGTCCGCGCTCGGGCCGGGCGGTCTGACTCGTGAGCGTGCCGGTTTCGAAGTCCGTGACGTTCATGCCACGCACTATGGCCGTCTGTGCCCGATCGAGACACCTGAAGGTCCGAACATCGGTCTGATCAACTCGCTGGCCACCTACAGCCACACCAACCACTATGGTTTCCTGGAGACGCCCTACCGCAAGGTGGAAAACCGTCAGGTTACCGATGAGGTGGTGCATCTGTCGGCGATCGAGGAGGGGGACTTCATCATCGCTCAGGCCTCGGCCACGGTGGATGAAAACGGCCAGCTGATTGACGATCTCGTTCAGGTTCGTCACCGCGGTGAAACCACCTTCATGGCACCTGACAAGGTGACCCTGATGGACGTCTCTCCGCGTCAGGTCGTCTCGGTGGCCGCGGCCCTGATTCCGTTCCTGGAGCACGATGACGCCAACCGCGCCCTGATGGGTTCGAACATGCAGCGTCAGGCAGTACCGACGCTCAAGGCCGACAAGCCGCTGGTCGGTACCGGGATGGAGCGTTTCGTGGCACGCGACTCCGGTGTTTGCGCCGTGGCTCGTCGTGGCGGTGTCGTGGATTCTGTCGATGCCAAGCGTATCGTTATTCGCGTCAATGAAGATGAAATCATCGGCGGTGAAGCCGGCGTTGATATCTACAACCTGACCAAATACGTGCGCTCCAACCAGAATACCTGTCAGAACCAGCGCCCGATCGTGCGCCAGGGCGACCAGATCGCCATTGGCGACATTCTGGCTGACGGTCCGTCGGTAGATACCGGTGATCTGGCGCTGGGTCAGAACATCCGTATCGCCTTCATGCCCTGGAACGGCTACAACTTCGAAGACTCCATGCTGATTTCGGAGCGCGTGGTTGAAGAGGATCGCTTTACCACGATCCATATCCAGGAGCTGACCTGCGTTTCTCGCGATACCAAGCTGGGTGCCGAAGAAATCACCTCGGATATCCCCAACGTGGGCGAGGCGGCTCTGGGCAAGCTTGACGAGTCAGGCGTGGTCTATATCGGTGCCGAGATCAACCCGGGCGACATTCTGGTGGGCAAGGTGACGCCGAAGGGTGAAACTCAGCTGACACCGGAAGAGAAGCTGCTGCGTGCCATCTTTGGTGAGAAGGCCAGTGACGTGAAGGATACCTCGCTGCGTGCGTCTACCGGCATGCGCGGTACGGTTATCGACGTTCAGGTCTTCACCCGTGACGGCGTCGACAAGGATGCGCGTGCGCTCTCCATCGAGCAGCAGCAGCTCGATGAAGTGCGCAAGGATCTGCAGGAAACCTATCGTATCGCCGAAAACGCGACCTTTGAACGTCTGCAGCGCACGCTTTCCGGTCAGCCGGTCAACGGTGGGCCGAAGCTTTCCAAGGGTGACGTGGTTACCGACGAGTATCTTGAAGAGCTGCCGCGCTCGCAGTGGTCGAAGATTCGCATGCAGGATGAAGCGCTCAATGAGCTGCTGCATCAGGCCGACGAACAGCTGGAACTTCGCCGCAAGGAGATGGAGGAGCGTTTCGAGGACAAGAAGCGCAAGCTCACTCAGGGTGATGATCTGGCACCTGGCGTGCTCAAGATCGTCAAGGTCTATCTGGCCGTCAGGCGTCGTATCCAGCCAGGTGACAAGATGGCGGGTCGTCACGGTAACAAGGGTGTCATCTCGGCCATCATGCCGGTTGAAGACATGCCGTTCGATGATGAGGGCACGCCGGTCGATATCGTGCTCAACCCGCTGGGTGTTCCGTCGCGCATGAACGTTGGTCAGATTCTTGAGACCCACCTGGGCATGGCGGCCCACGGCCTTGGCGTCAAGATCGACCGGATGATGCGAAATGCCCGTGAGCAGCAACTCACCGAAATTCGTGAGTTCCTGCACAAGGTGTACAACACCAGTGGCGGGCGTCAGGAAAACATCGACGAGCTGACCGATGAGGAAGTGCTGGCACTGGCCAAAAACCTCTCGAAAGGCGTGCCGATCGCATCGCCGGTGTTTGACGGTGCCCATGAGCAGGAAATCAAGGGATTGCTTCGTCTGGCCGATCTGCCTGATTCCGGTCAGATGGCGCTCTACGATGGCCGTACCGGTGAGAAGTTTGATCGCCCGGTTACCGTTGGCTACATGTACATGCTCAAGCTCAACCACCTTGTGGATGACAAGATGCATGCACGTTCCACCGGTTCGTACTCGCTGGTCACTCAGCAGCCGCTCGGTGGCAAGGCGCAGTTCGGCGGCCAGCGCTTCGGTGAGATGGAAGTGTGGGCACTCGAAGCCTATGGCGCGGCCTATACGCTGCAGGAAATGCTGACGGTCAAGTCCGATGATGTTGAAGGTCGTACCAAGATGTACAAGAGCATCGTCGACGGTGATCACAGCATGCAGGCGGGTATGCCTGAATCCTTCAACGTACTGGTCAAGGAAATCCGCTCGCTGGGTATCGACATCGAGCTGGAAGGCTAAACGCCGCCTTTACCTATGAAGGTCCGCGGGGCCCTGATTGATCGGGCCCCGCTCATGACAACTCCGCAACGGAGCCGACCCCATGAAAGATCTGGTCAAAGTTCTTAAATCGCAGGCGCAGTCTGAAGAGTTTGATGCCATTCGGATTTCGCTTGCTTCTCCGGACATGATCCGCAGCTGGTCGTTTGGCGAGGTCAAAAAGCCCGAGACCATTAACTACCGGACGTTCAAGCCAGAACGTGACGGCCTGTTCTGTGCCAAGATTTTTGGTCCGGTCAAGGATTACGAGTGCCTGTGCGGCAAGTACAAGCGCATGAAGCACCGTGGCATCATCTGTGAAAAATGCGGCGTCGAAGTGACCAAGGCGTCCGTGCGTCGCGAGCGGATGGGCCATATCGAACTGGCGTCTCCCGTCGCGCACATCTGGTTTCTGAAGTCGCTGCCGTCGCGTATCGGCATGCTGCTGGACATGACCCTGCGTGATATCGAGCGCGTGCTCTATTTCGAGTCCTTCGTGGTCATCGATCCTGGCATGACGACGCTTGAGCGCGGTCAGCTGCTCAACGATGAGCAGTATTTCGAAGCGCTTGAGGAGTTTGGCGACGATTTCGATGCTCGCATGGGCGCCGAGGCCGTACAGGCGCTGCTGTCCGATATCGATCTGGGTGAAGAGATTGACCGTCTGCGTGAGGAAATTCCGCAGACCAACTCTGATACCAAGATCAAGAAGCTGTCCAAGCGCCTCAAGCTGCTGGAAGCCTTCTATCGTTCCGGCAACCATCCGGGCTGGATGGTCATGGAAGTGCTGCCGGTACTGCCGCCGGATCTGCGTCCGCTGGTGCCGCTGGACGGTGGCCGCTTTGCAACGTCTGATCTCAACGACCTCTATCGTCGTGTGATCAACCGTAACAACCGTCTCAAGCGTCTGCTGGACCTGTCTGCGCCGGATATTATCGTCCGCAATGAAAAGCGCATGCTGCAGGAATCGGTCGATGCCCTGCTGGACAACGGTCGTCGCGGTCGTGCCATCACCGGCTCGAACAAGCGTCCGCTGAAGTCACTGGCTGACATGATCAAGGGCAAGCAGGGACGTTTCCGTCAGAACCTGCTGGGCAAGCGTGTTGACTATTCCGGTCGTTCGGTTATCACCGTAGGCCCGACCCTGCGTCTGCATCAGTGCGGTCTGCCCAAAAAGATGGCGCTTGAGCTGTTCAAGCCCTTCATCTATTCGAAGCTGCAGGGCAGTGGCCAGGCCTCGACCATCAAGGCGGCCAAGAAGCTGGTAGAGCGTGAAATGCCCGAGGTGTGGGACATTCTCGCCGACGTTATCCGTGAACATCCGGTACTGCTGAACCGCGCGCCGACGCTGCACCGTCTGGGCATCCAGGCGTTCGAGCCGATGCTGATCGAAGGCAAGGCCATTCAGCTGCATCCGCTCGTTTGTGCGGCCTATAACGCCGACTTTGACGGCGACCAGATGGCCGTTCACGTACCGCTGACGCTGGAATCCCAGCTTGAAGCGCGTGCGCTGATGATGTCGACCAATAACGTGCTTTCGCCGGCCAACGGTGATCCCATCATCGTGCCGTCACAGGACGTTGTTCTGGGTCTTTACTACATGACGCGCGAGCGTATTGGCGCCAAGGGTGAAGGCATGGCCTTCTCCGACCTTAATGAGGTCGAGCGTGCCTTCGGTACCCAGAACGTGGCACTTCATGCGCGCATTCGTGTCCGTTTGAGCGAATGGACGCGTGATGAAGAAACCGGTGAGCTGATCGAACATGCTTCGGTCAAGGACACCACCGTGGGCCGTGCGCTGCTGTATCGCATTGTGCCGCGCGGTATGCCGTTTGAAATGGTCGACAAGGCCATGAAGAAAAAGGCGATCTCCCAGCTGATCAACGCCGGCTATCGTCTGGTGGGGTTGAAGGAAACCGTCATTTTTGCTGACCAGCTGATGTATACCGGTTTCCGTCTGGCCACCTGGTCGGGTGCCTCCATCGGCGTAAACGACTTCGTAATCCCCGACTCCAAGAAGGAGATTATCGAAGCGGCCGAGGATGAAGTGAAAGAAATCGAGGATCAGTTCTCCTCGGGTCTTGTCACGGCTGGCGAGAAGTACAACAAGGTCATCGACATCTGGTCCAAGGCGAACGATAAGGTCGCTCGTGCCATGATGACCGGTATTTCCAAGGAAACAGTGACCGATCGTGAAGGTAACGAGGTTGAGCAGGATTCGTTCAACAGCGTCTTCATCATGGCGGATTCCGGTGCTCGTGGTAGTGCCGCCCAGATCCGTCAGCTGGCCGGTATGCGTGGTCTGATGGCCAAGCCGGATGGCTCGATCATTGAAACGCCGATCACCGCCAACTTCCGTGAAGGCCTGAACGTACTGCAGTACTTCATCTCGACGCACGGTGCTCGTAAGGGTCTGGCAGATACGGCACTCAAGACGGCCAACTCCGGTTACCTGACGCGTCGTCTGGTTGATGTGGCTCAGGACGTGGTCGTAACCGAAGTCGATTGCGGCACGGAAGAAGGTCTTACACTGCATCCGGTCATTGAAGGGGGCGATATCATCGTCTCGCTGGCCGAGCGTGTGCTGGGTCGCGTCGTGGCGCGTGATGTCATCGATCCGCAGACCGAGGAAGTGCTGATTCCGCGCAATACGCTGTTGGATGAAGCCTGGTGCAACCGTCTCGACACCATGGGTGTTGACGAGATTGTGGTGCGCTCGACCATTACCTGTGAAACGGCACATGGCGTCTGCTCGTCCTGCTATGGCCGCGATCTGGCCCGTGGACATGTGGTCAACGTTGGTGAATCGGTGGGTGTCATTGCGGCACAGTCCATCGGCGAGCCGGGTACCCAGCTGACCATGCGTACCTTCCACATTGGTGGTGCGGCTTCGCGTGCTTCGGCCGTGGATAGCGTCCAGGTCAAGCATGGTGGTAGCGTGCGACTGCACAACATGAAGCATGTTGAGCGTAGCGACGGCAAACTGGTTGTGGTCTCCCGTTCGAGTGCTCTGGCGGTGGCCGATGAGCATGGCCGTGAGCGCGAGTACTACAAGCTGCCCTACGGCGCCGAGCTGTCCATCAAGGACGGCGCGCAGGTTGAGTCCGGCCAGGTCGTGGCCAAGTGGGATCCGCACACACATCCGATCGTCTCGGAAGTGGAAGGTCGCATCCAGTTCACGGACATGGAAGAAAACGTCACCATCAACCGCAGTGTTGATGAGATGACCGGTCTATCTTCCATCGAAGTGATCGAGTCCGGTAACCGTCCAACATCCGGACGCGACAAGCGTCCCATGATCATGCTGCAAAACGAGCATGGTGAAGCGGTCTCCCTGCCGGGCTCCAATACGCCGGTACAGTACATGCTGCCCGGTAATGCGATCGTTTCCGTTGACGATGGTTCTGCGATCGGCATCGGTGAAGTGGTCGCTCGTATTCCGGTGGAAGCGTCCGGTAACAAGGACATCACCGGTGGTCTGCCGCGCGTTGCAGACTTGTTCGAGGCGCGCAAGCCCAAGGAAGCTTCGGTACTGGCCGAAACCACGGGTACCATCACCTTCGGCAAGGAAACCAAGGGCAAGCGTCGTCTGATGATTACGCCCACCGATGGTGATCCGGTCGAAATGCTGATTCCCAAGTGGCGTCAGATCGGTGTCTTCGAAGGCGAAACCGTCGAACGTGGTGAGGTCATTTCCGATGGCCCCAGCAACCCGCACGATATCCTGCGTCTGCTTGGGGTCAGCGAGCTGGCCAAATATATTACTGCGGAAATCCAGGACGTCTATCGTCTGCAGGGCGTTGGCATCAACGACAAGCACATCGAAGTCATCGTGCGTCAGATGCTGCGCAAGGTAGAGATTATCGATGCCGGCGACAGCACGCTGATTCCGGGCGATCAGGTTGAGCTGGTGCGTGTTCTGGCAGAGAATGCACGGCTGCATGAGCAGGACAAATTCCCTGCCAAATACGACCGTGTACTGCTGGGTATCACCAAGGCATCGCTGGCGACCGAGTCCTTCATTTCGGCGGCTTCCTTCCAGGAAACCACGCGCGTATTGACCGAGGCTGCCGTGACCGGCAAGCGCGATTATCTGCGTGGCCTGAAGGAGAACGTGGTGGTGGGTCGCCTCATTCCGGCAGGGACGGGTCTTACCCACCATGCCGAACGTCGTCGCAGGAAGGAGGGTGCTGCACGTGACCTGCATCCTTCGGCCTTCGATGTCGAACAGCAGCTGGGTGAGCATTTGACCGCCCTGGACGCTGACGACGATCTCTAAAGGTACCCGAGCCCTGCGCCGTATCCGGCACAGGGCTTGACGCCCTTGCAGGCAAACCCTTAGAATTCGCAGCCTTTAACAGTAGGGATAGGTGCGTCCTGTCTCTACTGTTTTGTATCATCATCATTGGAGCGAGCCTTTTATGGCAACGATTAATCAGCTGGTGCGCAAGCCTCGCAAGCGCCCGCAGGCCAAAAGCGACGTGCCTGCTCTGCAGGCATGCCCGCAACGCCGCGGTGTTTGCACGCGCGTTTATACGACCACGCCCAAGAAGCCGAACTCGGCCCTGCGTAAGGTTTGCCGTGTTCGCCTGACCAACGGTTACGAAGTCGCTTCGTATATCGGCGGTGAAGGTCACAACCTTCAGGAGCACTCCGTGGTCCTGATCCGTGGCGGCCGTGTAAAGGACCTTCCGGGTGTGCGTTATCACACTGTTCGCGGTGCGCTGGATACCTCCGGTGTTCAAAACCGTAAGCAGTCGCGCTCGAAGTACGGCACCAAGAAGCCGAAATCCTGATCGGTATCCATTTAATTTACACGGTCTGATAAGAGTAAGGCCGGGCAGCGCACCCTGAGGTGTTTGGTCCCGGGTTTACCTGAAAGACTCTTCTGACTGAGGGCTTATCATGCCTAGAAGACGTATTGCGGCGAAGCGCGACATCCTGCCGGATCCCAAGTTCGGAAGTGAGCGCCTTGCCAAGTTCATGAATCACCTGATGATCAGCGGCAAGAAATCCGTCGCCGAGCGCATCGTTTATGGTGCGCTGGATCGGGTTGCCGAACGCTCCAATGATGAGCCGCTGGACATTTTCGACAAGGCACTGGAAGCCATCCAGCCAATGGTCGAAGTAAAATCACGTCGTGTTGGCGGTGCTACCTATCAGGTACCCGTCGAAGTGCGTCCTTCCCGTCGTCAGGCGCTGGCCATGCGCTGGATGGTAGATGCAGCACGTAATCGTGGTGAAAAGACCATGGTGCAGAGGCTGGCCGGCGAAATGCTGGACGCGGCTGAAGGCAAGGGTGCTGCTGTCAAGAAGCGTGAAGACGTCCATCGTATGGCTGAAGCCAACAAGGCCTTCTCTCACTACCGCTTCTAATAGAAGCGCCTTCAGACGAAGGCGCTTCCAACTACAGGATACGCTATCGTGGCACGCAAGACTCCTCTTAAGCGCTACCGCAATATCGGTATCTGCGCCCACGTTGATGCCGGCAAGACAACGACGACCGAACGCGTGCTCTTCTATACGGGTCTTTCTCACAAGATCGGTGAAGTGCATGAAGGTGCCGCTGTCATGGACTGGATGGAGCAGGAGCAGGAGCGTGGTATTACCATCACCTCTGCTGCGACCACCTGTTTCTGGAGTGGCATGAATCAGCAGTTCGATGAGCATCGCATCAACATCATCGACACCCCCGGGCACGTTGACTTCACCATCGAAGTTGAACGTTCCCTGCGTGTGCTTGATGGTGCGATCGTCGTGCTGTGCGGCAGCTCCGGTGTTCAGCCGCAGACCGAAACCGTCTGGCGCCAGGCCAACCGTTATGAAGTTCCCCGCATGGTGTTCGTCAACAAGATGGACCGTGCCGGTGCCGACTTCTTCATGGTTGTTGAGCAGATGCGCAAGCGTCTGGGCGCCAATGCCGTGCCGATCCAGATCAACTGGGGTGCGGAAGACGAATTCAAGGGCGTCATCGACCTTCTTCAAATGAAGGCCATTCTCTGGAATGAAGAAGACAAGGGCATGACCTATGACCTCGTCGACATTCCGGCTGAGCTGCAGGAAACGGCTCAGGAATGGCATGAGCATATGGTCGAATCTGCCGCTGAAGCTTCTGAAGAATTGATGGAGAAGTATCTCGAAGGCGGTGAGCTTTCCATCGAGGAAATCAAGGCTGGCCTGCGTCGTCGTACGCTGGACAACGAAATCGTACTGGTAACCTGTGGCTCGGCGTTCAAGAACAAGGGCGTACAGGCCATGCTGGATGCGGTTATCGAGTATCTGCCGTCGCCGACCGAGGTCAAGGCCATCGAAGGTGAGCTGGATGACGCGGCGGGGACCATTGAGACTCGCGAAGCCGATGACAGTGCGCCTTTCTCTTCACTGGCGTTCAAGATCGCGACCGACCCGTTTGTCGGAACGCTGACCTTTATCCGCGTATACTCTGGCGTGCTTAACTCCGGCGACCAGGTCTATAACTCGGTGAAGGACAAGAAGGAGCGTGTTGGGCGTATCGTTCAGATGCACTCCAACAGCCGTCAGGAAATCAAGGAAGTTTACGCAGGCGATATCGCTGCCTGTGTCGGTCTCAAGGATGTCACTACCGGTGATACCCTGTGTGATCCGAACTCCAAGATCGTTCTTGAGCGCATGGAATTCCCCGAGCCGGTCATTTCGGTTGCCGTTGAACCGAAATCCAAGGCTGACCAGGAGAAGATGGGTATTGCTCTGGGCAAGCTGGCTCAGGAAGATCCCTCTTTCCGCGTCAAGACCGACGAGGAAACCGGCCAGACCATCATCTCCGGTATGGGCGAGCTTCACCTGGATATCCTCGTTGACCGCATGCGTCGCGAGTTCAAGGTCGAGGCCAATATCGGCAAGCCGCAGGTAGCCTATCGCGAGACGATCAAGAAGAGCGTCGAGCAGGAAGGCAAGTTTGTCCGTCAGTCCGGTGGTCGTGGTCAGTTCGGCCATGTCTACCTGCGCATTGAGCCGCTGACCGATGAAGACCGCGGTGATGATCCGGAAATGACCTTCAAGTTCAGCTCCGAGATCGTCGGTGGTGTAGTACCCAAGGAATATGTGCCGGCAGTCGAGAAGGGTGCCTTTGAGCAGCTGCAGAACGGTGTCATCGCCGGTTATCCGATGATCAACGTCAAGGTAGCGCTGTATGACGGTTCCTATCACGACGTCGACTCCAATGAGAATGCCTTCAAGGTTGCCTCTTCCATGGCAATCAAGGAGGGCGCACGCAAGGCCGGAGCAGTACTGCTCGAGCCGGTGATGAGCGTCGAAGTGGTAACACCCGAAGACTTCATGGGTGATGTCATGGGCGACCTTAACCGTCGGCGTGGTCTTGTTCAGGGTATGGATGACACTACTTCCGGTAAGGTTATCCGTGCCATGGTGCCGCTGGGTGAGATGTTCGGTTATGCGACCGATCTGCGTTCTCAGACCCAGGGCCGCGCAAGCTACTCCATGGAGTTTGCGAAGTACGATGAGGCACCGTCCAGCATCGTCGAAGCCGTCATCAACCAGAAATGATAACCGTTAGCTGATAAAGAGGTTATAGCAGTGGCCAAGGAAAAATTTGAACGTTCCAAACCGCACGTAAACGTAGGCACCATCGGTCACGTTGACCATGGTAAAACTACGCTGACTGCGGCCCTGACACGTGTTTCTGCCGAGGTGTTCGGTGGTGACTGGCGTGAATTTGCTACCATCGACAACGCTCCTGAAGAGCGTGAGCGTGGTATCACGATCTCGACAGCACACGTTGAATACCAGTCTGAAACGCGCCACTACGCGCACGTTGACTGCCCGGGGCACGCTGACTACGTCAAGAACATGATCACCGGTGCTGCCCAGATGGACGGCGCTATCCTGGTCTGTTCCGCAGCTGACGGCCCGATGCCGCAGACTCGCGAGCACATCCTGCTGTCTCGTCAGGTCGGCGTTCCGTTTGTCGTTGTCTTCCTGAACAAGGCTGATATGGTCGATGACGAAGAGCTGCTCGAGCTGGTCGAGATGGAAGTTCGTGAACTTCTGTCCGAGTATGACTTCCCGGGTGATGACACGCCGATCATCATCGGTTCTGCTCTGATGGCACTGGAAGGCAAGGACGACAATGGCATGGGTACCACCGCCGTTGCCAACCTCGTTCGCGCCATGGATGAGTATATCCCCGAGCCTGAGCGTGCCATTGATCAGCCGTTCCTGATGCCGATCGAAGACGTCTTCTCCATCTCTGGTCGTGGTACCGTTGTGACCGGTCGTATCGAGCGCGGTATCGTCAAGCCGGGCGAAGAAGTCGAGATGATCGGCCTCAAGGACACCGTCAAGACTACCGTTACCGGTGTCGAGATGTTCCGTAAGCTGCTCGACGAAGGTCGTGCTGGTGAGAACGTTGGTGCCCTGCTGCGTGGTACCAAGCGTGATGACGTCGAGCGTGGTCAGGTTCTGGCCAAGCCGGGCAGCATCAAGCCGCACACCAAGTTCGAGTCCGAAGTCTACATCCTGTCCAAGGAAGAGGGTGGCCGTCACACGCCGTTCTTCAAGGGCTACCGTCCGCAGTTCTACTTCCGTACCACTGACGTGACCGGTACCTGTGAACTGCCGGAAGGCGTTGAAATGGTCATGCCGGGCGACAACGTTAAAATGGTGATCACCCTGATCGCTCCGATCGCCATGGAAGACGGCCTGCGCTTCGCTATCCGCGAAGGCGGTCGTACCGTTGGCGCTGGTGTTGTTGCCAAGATCATCGAGTGATTTAGCGGCTCGAAATCTAAAGGGGCCTCCGTCGGGAGGCCCCTTTGTCATATGCATGTTTGACTCTGAGCGAGTGCCTGCCTATAATGCGCATCCTTTTGAGGCGTGCGTAGGCGGTCAGGCGCCCATCGGCGTCAGACATCGTCTTGAATTTCCCTGGAGTCCCGGGTAATGCAGAACCAAAAGATTCGCATTCGCTTGAAAGCCTTTGATCATCGTCTTATCGATCAGTCCGCACAGGAAATTGTGGATACTGCCAAGCGCACTGGTGCGCAGGTTCGCGGTCCCATTCCGCTGCCGACCAGGCGTGAACGGTATACCATTCTGATTTCTCCGCACGTCAACAAGGACGCGCGCGATCAGTATGAGATTCGTACCCACAAGCGTGTGCTGGATATCGTTGAGCCGACCGAGAAAACGGTTGATGCACTGATGAAGCTTGATCTGGCAGCTGGTGTAGACGTACAGATCAAGGTTGATTAACCCAACACTAGTCACTCACGCGGCATTTTAGGGCACACGCCCTGCCGCTCACGCCGGGATGGCGTCACACAATGTGCTAGTGGAATGCTCTGGAAAGGGCAGCCATAGCGGGTGATAGCCCCGTACACTAAAGGAGACTGAACATGTCTATCGGTTTAGTCGGTAAAAAGAGCGGCATGACCCGTATCTTTACCGAAGATGGCGCATCTGTGCCGGTAACCGTAATTGAAGTCGAGCCCAACCGCGTCACGCGTATCAAGACTCTCGAGTCTGATGGGTACCGTGCCGTACAGGTTACTGCAGGCTCGCGCAAGGCCAAGCACCTCACCAAGGCAATTGCCGGGCAGTATGCCAGCGCAGGTGTTGAGGCCGGTCGTTTCCTCGCGGAATTCCGTCTTTCCGAAGGCGAAGAAGATCCGCAGTCCGGAAGCGAGCTCACCGTATCCCTCTTCGAAGCAGGCCAGCTCATCGACGTCACTGGTACGTCAAAGGGCAAGGGTTTCCAGGGCGCAGTCAAGCGCTGGAACTTCCGTACGCAGGACGCCACTCACGGTAACTCTCTGTCGCATCGCGCGCCGGGTTCCATCGGTCAGTGCCAGACGCCGGGTCGCGTCTTCAAGGGCAAAAAGATGGCCGGTCAGATGGGTAACGAGCGTGTCACCGTTCAGAGCCTTGAAATCGTCCGTGTTGACACCGAACGCAATCTGTTGCTGGTAAAGGGCGCCGTACCTGGTGCTGCCGGTAGCGATGTGATCGTGCGCACCGCTGTCAAAGCTCGCTGAGGGGTAGGTAACGATGAATCTCAATCTTGCAGGTGCAGGAGCCGGGGCCGTCGAGATTTCCGACGACACCTTTGGCAAGGAATTCAACGAGGCGCTGGTTCACCAGGTCGTGACTGCCTATCTGGCAGGCGCGCGTCAGGGTACCCGTGCACAGAAAAACCGTTCTGACGTCAGCGGTGGCGGCAAGAAGCCGTGGCGTCAGAAGGGCACCGGTCGTGCTCGTGCCGGTACCATCCGTTCGCCGATCTGGCGTACCGGTGGTGTGACCTTTGCGGCCCGTCCGCAGGATCACTCCCAGAAGGTCAATCGCAAGATGTACCGCGCTGCCATGCGCTCCATTCTTTCGGAGCTTGTGCGTCAGGAACGTCTGGTCGCTGTTGATGCCTTTACCGTAGACAGCCCCAAGACCAAGCAGCTGGTTGGTCGTCTTTCCGACCTCGGTCTGGAAAAGGTGCTGATCGTGACTGACGAGCTGGATCAGAATCTATATCTGGCCGCTCGCAACATTCCCAATGTGAATGTGATCGAAGCGTCGAGCGCGGATCCTGTCAGCCTGATTGCCTATGACAAGGTGCTGATGACCGTACCCGCCCTCCGCAAGTTCGAGGAGAAGCTGGCATGAATCAGGAACGCGTATTCCAGGTGCTGCTTGGTCCGCACATGACCGAGAAGGCGGCCTACGCTGCAGAGCGTAACCAGTACGTCTTCAAGGTCGCCAGCGATGCTACCAAGCCCGAAATCAAAAAGGCCGTTGAAGCTCTTTTTGAAAAGAAGGTCGACAGCGTCCAGGTCCTGAACATGAAGGGCAAGGTCAAGCGTAATGCTCGTGGCGAAGGCCATCGCAGCGGTTATCGCAAGGCCTACGTCACCCTGGCTGCGGGCGAAACGCTCGAAGACTTCACCGGCGCCGAGTGAGGCAGGAGAACGGATCATGGCAGTAGTCAAGACAAAACCAACGTCCGCCGGCCGTCGCCACAAGGTGAAGGTCGTCACTGAAGGGCTGTACAAGGGGCGTCCGCATGCGGCGCTGACCGAAGCACAGTCTCGTTCGGGCGGTCGTAACAACCACGGTCGTATCACTACCCGTCACGTGGGTGGTGGCAATCGCCAGCACTATCGTCTGGTTGATTTCAAGCGCAACAAGGATGGCATTCCGGCCATCGTCGAGCGTCTTGAATACGATCCGAATCGCAGCGCACACATTGCACTGCTGAAATATGTGGACGGTGAACGCCGTTACATCATTGCCCCCGCGGTGTTGCAGAAGGCGATCGTCTGGAGTCGGGTGTCAACGCACCGATTCGTCAGGGCAACGCTCTGCCTCTGCGCAACGTTCCGGTTGGTTCGACCATTCACTGCATCGAGCTCAAGCCCGGCAAGGGCGCGCAGCTTGTACGCAGCGCCGGTACCAGTGCTCAGCTGGTTGCACGTGAAGGCAACTATGCCACCGTGCGTCTGCGTAGCGGTGAAATGCGTCGCATTCTGGCTGAATGTCGCGCCACTCTGGGCGAAGTCGGCAATTCCGAGCACAGCCTTGGGCAGCTCGGCAAGGCCGGCGCCAAGCGCTGGAGAGGCGTACGTCCGACGGTTCGCGGCGTTGCGATGAACCCGGTTGATCACCCGCATGGTGGTGGTGAAGGTCGTACCAGTGGTGGCCGTCATCCGGTAACCCCCTGGGGTATTCCGACCAAGGGTCACAAGACGCGCAAGAACAAGCGTACCGACAAGCTTATCGTGCGTCGTCGCAAAGCCAGATAAACGGTGCCGCAAGGCCAAACATCAGTATTTAAGGGGTAACGGCTGTGCCACGTTCACTTAAGAAAGGTCCCTTCATTGACCTTCATCTTTTGAAGAAGGTTGAGGCGGCTGTGGAAAAGAGCGACCGCAAACCGATCAAGACCTGGTCGCGTCGCTCGATGATCCTGCCCAATATGGTAGGACTCACCATTGCTGTCCATAACGGTCGCCAGCATGTACCGGTTCACGTCTCCGAAGAGATGGTGGGCCACAAGCTGGGCGAATTTGCTGCCACCCGCACCTATCGCGGTCACGCGGCTGACAAGAAAGCCAAGCGGTAAGGGAGAGGACCACAATGGAAGAAGTAGCTGCTAAATTGCGCGGCGCTCGCCTGTCCGCCCAGAAGGCTCGTTTGGTGGCAGATCAGGTGCGGGGCAAGCCGGTCGCAGAGGCACTGAATATCCTGGCATTTTCGCCCAAAAAGGCGGCTGTGCTGGTGAGAAAGGTACTGCAATCCGCTATCGCCAACGCGGAAGAAAATAACGGCATGGACATCGACGAGCTTCGCGTCTCGACCATCTGTGTCGATGAGGGCATGACGCTCAAGCGTATTCTGCCGCGTGCCAAGGGCCGTGCGGATCGCATCATGAAGCGTACCTGCCATATCACCGTCAAGGTAGCCGAGAAGTAGGAGTCGACCAGATGGGTCAAAAAGTCAATCCAGTCGGTATTCGTCTCGGGATCGTCAAGGACCACACTTCCGTGTGGTACGCCGAGCGCGGTGCTTATGCCGACAAGCTTAATAACGATCTCGAAGTTCGCAGTTTTCTGTCCGAGCGTCTGAAAAGCGCCTCTGTCAGCAAAATTCACATCGAGCGTCCGGCCAACAACGCCCGTATTACCATCCATACCGCTCGTCCGGGTATCGTGATCGGCAAGAAGGGTGAAGATGTCGAGCGTCTGCGTCGTGATCTGACCAATCTCATGGGCGTGCCTGTTCACGTCAACATTGAGGAAGTTCGCAAGCCTGAACTCGACGCTGCGCTGGTAGCGCAGAACGTTGCTGGTCAGCTCGAGCGTCGCGTCATGTTCCGTCGTGCCATGAAGCGTGCGGTACAAAACGCCATGCGTCTGGGCGCCAAGGGTATCCGGATTCAGCTTTCCGGTCGTCTTGGTGGTGCAGAAATCGCGCGTACGGAATGGTATCGCGAAGGCCGTGTTCCCCTTCACACCCTGCGTGCCGATATCGATTACTCGGTTTACGAGGCGCACACCACTTACGGTGTCATCGGTGTCAAGGTGTGGATCTTCAAGGGCGAAATTCTTGGTGGGATCGAAGAAGTCCGTGCGAAGCAGAATAATTCGCAGACTGGCGCTCCCGGCAAGAAGAAAGGTTCCAAGTAAGGGGATAGTCGATGTTACAGCCCAAGCGTACCAAATTCCGCAAGCAGCAGAAGGGCCGCAACCGCGGTCTGGCGCATCGCGGTAGTAGCGTGAGCTTCGGTGAGTACGGCCTCAAGGCGACCGGCCGTGGTCGTATCACTGCTCGTCAGATTGAAGCCGGCCGTCGTGCTATCACGCGTCATGTCAAACGTGGCGGCAAGATCTGGATCCGCGTATTCCCGGATAAGCCGATTTCCGAAAAGCCGCTCGAAGTCCGTATGGGTAAGGGCAAGGGTTCCGTCGAGTACTGGGTCGCTCAGATTCAGCCCGGCAAGGTGCTCTATGAAATTGAAGGCGTATCGGAAGAGATGGCGCGTGAAGCGTTTAGTCTCGCGGCTCAGAAGATGCCCGTTGCCACTACCTTTGTGAAACGGACGGTAATGTAATGAAAGCTCAGGAACTTCGTGACAAGTCGACCGAAGCGCTCAATGAGCAGCTGTTCGAACTGCTGCGCGAGCAATTCAACCTGCGGATGCAGAAGGCTACCGGTCAGTTGAGCCAGAACCATCTGCTCAAACAGGTTCGCCGCGACATCGCGCGCGTGAAGACTGTGCTCAACGAGAAGGTGGACTGAAATGGCCGAAGAACAGGCAAAGCAAGCACGCAGGCTCACCGGTCGTGTGGTGAGTGATCGGATGGAAAAATCGATCGTTGTCATGATCGAGCGTCGTGAGCGCCATCCGATTTACGGTAAGTACATGAAGCGCTCCACCAAACTGCATGCGCACGACGAAACCAATCAGGCCCACATCGGCGATCTGGTTTCCATCGAAGAGTGTCGGCCGCTTTCAAAGAAAAAGGCATGGACTCTGGTTGAAGTCGTCGAGCAGGCCAGAGGGTAAGGCAACTGCCTAAACCCGTGCATCAGTTCAGGTTTGGAGAAAACCGATGATTCAAACGCAAACAATGCTGGATGTCGCTGACAACAGCGGAGCGCGCAGGGTCCAGTGCATCAAGGTCCTGGGTGGCTCTCACCGCCGTTACGCCCGTGTTGGCGACATCATCAAGGTCACGGTCAAGGAAGCGATTCCGCGTGGCCGTGTCAAAAAGGGTCAGGTGCTCAAGGCCGTTGTAGTACGCACACGCAGCGGAATTCGCCGTCCGGATGGTTCTCTTATCCGCTTCGATGGCAATGCGGCGGTTTTATTGAACAACGCCAACGAGCAGCCGGTAGGCACTCGTATTTTCGGGCCGGTAACCCGCGAACTTCGTACCGAGAAGTTCATGCGGATTATCTCCCTGGCGCCCGAAGTGCTGTAAGGAGCGAGGCGGAATTATGCGCAAGATCAAACGTGATGATGAAGTCGTCGTCATCGCCGGCAAGGACAAGGGCAAGCGCGGTACCGTCAAGCGGGTTCTGCAGGACGGGCGCTACGTGGTTTCAGGTGTGAACATGATCAAGCGTCACACCAAGCCCAACCCGATGGCCGGCAATCAAGGGGGTATCGTTGAGCGTGAGGCTCCGATCCACGGTTCTAACGTTGCCATCTTCAATACGGAGACCGGCAGGGCGGATCGGGTCGGCTTTCAGATGAATGACGACGGTACCAAGATCCGTATCTTCAGGTCGACGCAAAAGCAGATCGACGCCTAACGCGATTCGGGTGGCAACATGGCGAACTTGAAAGAGCAGTACAAAGACGAGGTGATGGCCAAGCTCACAGAGCAGTTTGGCTACGCCAACGTAATGCAGGTGCCCCGGATCACCAAGGTGACCCTGAATATGGGCGTCGGTGATGCGACCAGCGACAAGAAGCTGATCGATAATGCCGTGGCTGATCTGGAAAAGCTTTCCGGCCAGAAGCCTATCGTGACTCTGGCTCGCAAGTCAGTTGCGGGCTTCAAGGTACGTGAAGGCTGGCCGATCGGTACCAAGGTAACCCTGCGCAGTGAGCGCATGTGGGACTTCCTTGACCGGCTGGTAAACATCGCGATCCCGCGTATTCGTGACTTCCGTGGCCTCAATGCGAAATCATTTGATGGCCGTGGGAACTACTCGATGGGTGTGCGTGAACAGATCATCTTCCCCGAGATCGAATACGACAAGGTTGACCGTGTTCGCGGGCTGGATATCACCATCACGACGTCTGCCGGCACCGACGAAGAAGCTCGTGCACTCCTGAGTGCGCTGAACTTCCCCTTCCGGAAATAAAGGTGTAATCATGGCAAAGAAAAGCATGGTTGAGCGCGAGCGCAAGCGCGCCGAGCTGGTAGACAAGTACGCAGCCCGTCGTGCAGAGCTCAAGGCGATCATCAGCAACGTCAACAGCTCGGACGAAGAGCGCTTCGATGCGCAGCTGCAGCTGCAGAAACTGCCGCGTGATTCGAGCCCGGTACGCCAGCGTAATCGCTGCCGCGTCACCGGCCGTCCGCACGGCTTTTACAACAAGTTCGGACTTGCACGCAACAAGCTGCGTGAAGCGGCCATGCGTGGCGATGTGCCCGGGCTGACCAAGTCCAGCTGGTAATCGCATCAGGAGCGTTATCGATGAGCATGCAGGATACACTCGCGGATATGCTGACCCGTATCCGTAATGCGCAGATGGCGACCAAGGAGACGGTGACCATGCCGTCTTCCAAGATCAAGGTCGAAGTCGCGCGTGTTTTGAAAGAAGAAGGTTACATTGCCGACTTCTCCGTTGAAGGCGACGTCAAGGTTGACCTGACGATTACCCTCAAGTACTTCGAAGGCAAGCCGGTTATCGAGCACATTCAGCGTGTTTCGAAGCCTTCCCTTCGCAGCTACAAGGGCAAGGATGAACTGCCGCGCGTAGCAGACGGTCTGGGTGTGGCCATTGTGTCCACTTCCAGAGGTGTCATGACCGATCGTGCGGCGCGCCAGGCAGGCGTCGGCGGTGAAGTCATCTGCACCGTATTCTAGGAGTCTATGATGTCCAGGATTGCAAAATACCCGGTTAAGCTGCCCAGCGGTGTGGAAGTCACGCTCGAGGAAGGCAGGCTGACCGTCCGGGGCGGTCAGGGGCAGCTGGAAATGAACGTTCACAACGATGTTGTGATTGGCCAGCAGGAAGGCCAGCTGACGTTCGAACCCAGCGCTTCAGCCAAGAATTGGGCCATGGCCGGTACGACCCGCGCTCTGGTCAACAACATGGTCGTTGGTGTTACTGAAGGCTTTACCCGTTCGCTGGAAATTACCGGTGTGGGTTATCGTGCTCAGGCCAACGGTCAGACACTCAACCTGACACTTGGTTTCTCTCACCCGATCGATTACAAGGTGCCTGAAGGCGTGGTTGTTGAAACGCCCAAAAACACCACGATCGTTCTCAAGAGCGCTGACAAGCAGCGTCTTGGTCAGGTGGCTGCAGAGATTCGTGCGTTCCGTCCGCCGGAGCCCTACAAGGGCAAGGGTGTTCGTTACAGCGATGAACGCATCCTTCGTAAAGAAGCCAAGAAGAAATAGGGCAGGGTTATGAACGCGAAGAAAGAAGCTCGTCTCCGTCGTGCCCGCCGCACGCGCGCCAAGATCCGCGAACTTGGTATCAACCGTCTGAGTGTCAATCGCACACCGCGTCACATGTACGCTCAGATTATTTCCGCAGACGGTGGCCAGGTTCTGGTCAGCGCCTCCACGCTCGACAAGTCGCTGCGTGAAGATGCGACCGGCAATGCCGACGCCGCTGCTCGCGTTGGTACACTGCTGGCCGAGCGCGCAAAGGAAGCGGGAATTACTGAAGTTGCCTTTGACCGTTCCGGGTTCAGGTACCATGGTCGGGTCAAGGCCCTCGCTGATGCCGCGCGCGAAGGCGGCCTGCAATTCTAAAGGGTTCTACGATGGCGAATAACGAACAGAGAGGCAACGGCGATCTGCAGGAAAAGCTTGTTCAGATCAACCGTGTTGCCAAAGTGGTCAAGGGTGGCCGTATTTTCGGTTTCACTGCCCTGACCGTCGTAGGTGATGGCAATGGTCGTATCGGCTTCGGTCGTGGCAAGGCACGTGAAGTGCCGGTCGCGATCCAGAAGGCGATGGACCAGGCTCATCGCAACATGATCAAGGTCGAACTGCGCGGTAACACGCTGCAGTATCCGGTACGTGCCAACCATGGTGCTTCCAAGGTCTTCATGCAGCCTGCTTCTGAAGGTACCGGCATCATCGCAGGTGGTGCGATGCGTTCGGTACTGGAACTGGCTGGTGTACATGACGTTCTGGCCAAGTGCTATGGCTCGACCAATCCGGTCAACGTCGTGCGCGCAACCGTCAAGGGCCTCGCTTCCATGCGTTCTCCCGAGGACGTTGCGGCAAAGCGTGGCCTGTCCGTTGAAGCGATTACGGGGTAAGCGCGCCATGTCAGCCACAATCAGAGTTACTCAGGTACGCAGCACGATCGGCGTACTTGAAAAGCACAAGGCCACCATGCGCGGTCTGGGTCTTCGTCGTATCAACCATACGGTTGAGCTTGAAGACACACCTGCCGTTCGTGGCATGATCAACAAGGTCAACTACCTCGTTCGCGTTGAAGGAGCTCAGTAATGACCATGAAACTGAATAGCCTGAGCCCGGCGCCGGGTGCCAAGCACGCTGAAAAGCGTGTTGGTCGCGGTATCGGTTCCGGCCTCGGCAAGACCGCTGGTCGCGGTCACAAGGGTCAGACCTCTCGCAGCGGCGGCTCCATTAAGCCGGGTTTCGAAGGTGGTCAGATGCCGCTTCAGCGTCGTCTGCCCAAGTTCGGCTTTACCTCCGCCAAGTCGCTGGTCAGCGAAGAAGTTCGTCTTAACGAGCTGGCCAATGTCGAAGGCGACGTTGCTGATCTGGCAAGCCTGAAAAAGGCCAATGTACTGAAAAATGCCACGCGTTTTGCCAAGGTTGTGCTGTCCGGCAATCTTGATCGCGCCATTACCGTACGTGGTCTGAAAGTCACCAAGGGTGCACGGGCTGCCATTGAAGCCGCCGGTGGCAAGGTAGAGGACTAAATGGCAAAGTCAGGAAAAGTACCGGCTAATATGCAAAGCGGTCTGGGCGAGCTCTGGGCTCGCCTAAGGTTCGTTTTTATCGCAATCGTGGTGTATCGCATCGGTGCCCACATTCCAGTCCCCGGTATCGATCCTGACCAGCTCACTGCCTTGTTCAGAGAAAATCAGGGCACCATCCTGAGCATGTTCAACATGTTCTCGGGCGGTGCCCTGCAGCGCATGAGTATTTTTGCACTGGGCATCATGCCTTATATTTCTGCATCAATAATCATGCAGCTTCTGACCGTGGTTTCGCCGCAGCTTGAACAGCTGAAGAAGGAAGGCGAGGCCGGCCGTCGAAAGATCAGCCAGTACACTCGCTACGGCACGGTGTTGCTGGCATTGATCCAGGCGATCGGCATGTCAGTAGGGCTTGTCAGTAACGGGGTCGCTTACAGCGCCGATTTCAGCTTCTACTTTACGGCGGTCACCACGTTTGTGGCAGGTGCCGTATTCCTGATGTGGCTGGGTGAACAGATTACCGAAAAAGGGATTGGCAATGGCATCTCGCTGATCATCTTTGCCGGTATTGTTGCCGGTTTGCCCGGTGCGCTCGGGCAGTCATTCGAGCTGGCCCGCAACGACGGTGCCTGGAATGTGCTGCCGCTGCTGGCACTCGGTGTTCTGGGTATTGCAACGGTCGCCTTTGTGGTTTTCATCGAGCGTGGACAGCGCCGTATTACGGTAAACTATCCGCGCCGACAGGTCGGCAACAAGATGTATGCCGGCCAGAGCAGCTATCTGCCGATGAAGGTCAACATGGCCGGCGTCATTCCGCCCATTTTTGCCTCGAGCATTCTGCTTTTCCCGGCGTCGCTGGGTCAGTGGTTTGGACAGGGCGAAAACATGGGGTGGCTGACGACAATTTCTCAGGCTCTCGGGCCGGGTCAGCCGTTGTATATTCTGCTGTTTGCCACTGCCGTTGTTTTCTTCTGTTTCTTCTACACTGCTCTGGTTTTCAACCCGAAGGATGTAGCAGATAACCTGAAGAAGTCGGGAGCATTCCTGCCGGGCATTCGTCCCGGTGAGCAGACATCGCGTTATATCGACAAGGTCATGACGCGTCTTACGTTGTTTGGCGCTCTCTACATTACGCTGGTCTCCCTGATGCCCCAGTTCCTCATGGTGGCATGGCAGGTACCCTTCTACTTCGGCGGCACTTCGCTGCTGATCGTTGTAGTGGTCGTCATGGACTTCATGGCGCAGGTTCAGTCTCATCTGATGTCCAGTCAGTATGAGTCCGTAATGAAGAAGTCAAACCTCAAGGGTTATGGCAGCGGCGGTGTAATGCGCTGACATGTCCCGGTGATGGCAGGTCGTTGTTCAGGCCTGCCATCTATCACTCAGGTCGCAAGGCCTGATCATGCCGTCATACAGTTTCACTGTGATTGCGGTAGAGGCGGGAAGCTTCAGCTTCACTGCCAAAGAGACAGGTTGTGATGCATACCCCTTGCCATGAGTTATCAGGGGAGGTATGCTATTGCGCCTTTTACAGACGATTAACCGAGCAAGCCGCTCAAATTCGGAGAAAGCTGATGGCCCGTATTGCAGGCGTCAATATCCCGGACAACAAGCATGCGGCGATCTCGCTGACCTACATCTACGGTATTGGTCGCACCCGCGCTAAGGAAATCTGTGCGCAGGTGGGTATCGCACCCGACGTCAAGGTTGGAGATATCTCCGCCGAGAAACTCGACGAAGTGCGTACTGCAGTTGGCCAATATGCCGTGGAAGGCGACCTTCGCCGTGAGATTACGCTGAATATCAAGCGTCTCATGGATCTGGGTTGCTACCGTGGTCTGCGCCATCGTCGCAGTCTTCCGATGCGCGGGCAGCGCACGAAGACGAATGCGCGTACCCGCAAGGGACCGCGTAAACCGATTCGCAAATAAACGCATGTCCGGCGTTTAGAATTCAGGAACATCAAACATGGCTAACCCGCGCAGTAACCGTAAAAAGGTTAAAAAGCAGGTCGTGGATGCGGTTGCCCACATCCATGCCTCTTTTAACAATACGATCGTGACGATCACAGACCGCCAGGGCAACGCTCTTTCATGGGCCACTGCCGGTGGTTCGGGTTTTCGTGGTTCTCGCAAGAGCACCCCGTTCGCTGCCCAAGTGGCAAGTGAACGTGCAGCTACCGCTGCAGCCGAGTATGGTGTGAAAAACGTCGACGTACTGGTCAAGGGCCCGGGGCCCGGCCGTGAGTCCGCCGTGCGTGCATTGAATGCCGCCGGTTTTCGCGTGCAGAGCATTACCGACGCGACACCCATTCCGCACAACGGGTGCCGCCCGCCGAAAAAGCGTCGCGTTTAAGGAGACACACTCATGGCACGTTATACTGGTCCGAAGTGCAAGCTCTCTCGTCGCGAAGGCACCGACCTCTTTTTGAAGAGCGGTGTCACGGCGTTCGAGAAGAAGTGCAAGTCAGAGACTCCCCCGGGTCAACACGGTCAGCGCCGTCAGCGTCTTTCCGAATACGGCTCGCAGCTGCGTGAAAAGCAGAAGGTCCGTCGTTACTACGGCGTACTGGAAAAGCAGTTCCGCAATTACTACAAGGAAGCCGCGCGTCAGAAGGGAGCCACTGGTGAAGTTCTGCTTCAGCTCCTCGAGACTCGCCTCGACAACGTTGTCTATCGCATGGGCTTTGGCTCGACTCGCAGCGAATCTCGCCAGCTGGTCAGCCACAAGGCCATCGCCGTCAACGGTCGTACCGTCAACGTGGCGTCCTACAAGGTTCGTCCCGGTGACGTGGTCAGCGTTCGTGAAAAGGCCAAGAATCAGTCGCGCATTCAGCAGTCCCTCGAACTTGCTGGCAATCGCGGCGATGTAAGCTGGGTCGACGTTGACTCGAAGAAGATGGAAGGCACTTTCAAGGCCCTGCCTGAGCGCGGCGACCTGTCTGCCGACATCAACGAAAACCTGATTGTCGAGCTGTACTCCAAATAAGCATTGAGCTTTTTTGGATTAACCGTTTGGCAGCCTGATAGGTGTTCATATGCAGCGTTCAGTGACAGAGTTTCTAAGACCTCGCGACATCAAGGTCGAAGAAGTCAGCGCGAATCATGCAAAGATCGTGCTCGAGCCTTTCGAGCGCGGCTTTGGTCATACTCTCGGGAACGCCCTGCGTCGTATTCTGCTGTCATCCATGCCTGGGTGTGCGATTACAGAAGCAGAAATCGAAGGCGTTCTGCACGAGTACAGCGCGATCGAAGGTGTTCAGGAAGATGTTATTGAAATCCTCCTGAATCTGAAGGGCGTGTCCATCAAGATGCATGGCCGCGATGACGTTGTATTAACGCTGAACAAGCAGGGCCCGGGCATCATGACCGCCGGCGATATTGCCGCTGATCATGACATCGAGATTGTCAATCCGGATCACGTCATTGCTCATATCAATGATGGCTGTGAACTGAAAATGCAGCTGCGCGTCATGCGCGGCCGTGGCTACGAGCCTGCAGACGTCCGTGCCGAGCGTGATGATGAGTCACGCGCCATTGGACGGCTTCAGCTTGACGCCACGTACACACCGGTTCGCCGTGTTTCCTATGCTGTCGAAGCAGCGCGTGTTGAACAGCGCACTGACCTCGACAAGCTGGTCATTGATCTGGAAACCGATGGCACGCTGGATCCCGAAGAAGCCATTCGCCGCTCTGCAACCATTCTGCAGGAGCAGCTGGCTGCCTTCGTTGATCTTGAAGCCGAGAAAGAGCAGGAAGTAGTGGAAGAGGAAGATCAAATCGATCCGATTCTGCTGCGTCCTGTCGACGATCTCGAATTGACTGTCCGAAGTGCCAACTGCCTCAAGGCCGAGAATATCTACTATATCGGTGACCTGATTCAGCGCACCGAGGTAGAGCTTCTTAAAACACCCAATCTCGGCAAGAAGTCGTTGAATGAAATCAAGGACGTTCTCGAGGCCCGTAATCTTTCACTCGGCATGCGGCTGGACAATTGGCCGCCGGCGAGCCTGAAAGACGACAAGGCCTCTGCCTGAACGGGTGACTCGCGCCCCAGATTGGTAAGGAATCTTATCCATGCGTCATCGTAAAACCGGTCGTCATCTAAGCCGTAACAGCTCGCATCGTAATGCCATGTTCCAGAACATGTGCATTTCGCTGGTCGAGCATGAAATGATCAAAACCACGCTGCCCAAGGCCAAGGAGCTGCGTCGTTATATTGAGCCGCTGATCACCCTGTCAAAGAATGACAGTGTGGCCAATCGCCGTCTGGCGTTCAGCCGTACCCGTTCCAAGGATACGGTTGGCAAGCTCTTTAACGAGCTGGGTCCGCGCTACAACACCCGTCCGGGTGGTTATGTACGCGTTCTCAAGTGCGGCTTCCGTGCCGGCGACAACGCGCCCATGGCGTACGTCGAGCTGGTTGATCGCCCGGTAGCAGCAGAAGCCAGCGGCGAAGAATAAACCGCCCTTTTTGCTATCGTCAGAAAAGCCGACCTCCGGGTCGGCTTTTTTTGTCTCTGAAAAATACCTTCCTGATCCATACTGACAATCCAATCAGCCTTTTGAGTGCTTGCCGTGGGATGTCATTTCGTCAACGGGGAATGTGAAAACTGTCAAAATGATCTGCCGTTCTCTTTTACCATGGCCTTTCAGCCGATTGTGGATCTTGAAAATGGCAGCGTTTTTGCGCATGAAGCACTGGTTCGCGGTGTTAATGGTGAGTCAGCCTGGTCAATACTGTCGCAGGTCACGCCAAAGGATCTTTATGCCTTTGATCAGGCCTGTCGGGTCCGTGCGATCGAGATGGCCAGCCAGCTGGGCATGACCTCCAGGCTGTCCATCAATTTCCTGCCCAATGCTGTTTACGAGCCACGTGCCTGCATACGTGCCACCCTTAAAGTAGCCGAGCGGGTGGGGTGGTCTCTTGATAACCTGATTTTCGAGATTACCGAAAACGAGCATGTGACGGATCGCGATCATCTGCACCACATCGTCGAGGAGTATCATGAGATGGGGTTTAGTGTGGCGCTGGATGATTTTGGTACCGGCCATGCCAACCTTGATCTTTTGACGGTATTGTCACCGAATCATCTGAAGCTGGATCGAATCTTGATCAGCAATATTGATCACGATCGGCGGCGTCAGAACATGGTGCGTCACATCTGCTCGATGGCTGGATCCCTTGATATGGGGCTGGTGGCTGAAGGGGTCGAAACGCTGGAAGAAGCGCGATGGCTGTATCAAAACGGCATCACGCGTCATCAGGGCTATTACTATGCACGACCTGCCTTTCAGGCCCTGCCTGACATTGATCCGGGGTGTTTCAGCGCTGTAACCGCCGCATAAAAAGGCCGGAAGCAGGGTGGCTTCCGGCCTTGCCCTTCAAGGGTCTGGAAAGTTATTTATATACAGTCAGTAGCCTCGCGCCAGCAGCGGCTTCAAAAAGCGTCCGGTATGTGAGATCTCCTGCTCGCTGATCTCTTCGGGTGTGCCTTCGGCAATGATGCGTCCGCCGCCGGAACCGCCCTCGGGGCCGAGATCAACAATCCAGTCGGCTGTTTTGATCACATCCAGGTTGTGCTCGATCACCACTACAGAATTACCCTGATCGCGCAGTCGATGCAGGACGCCCAGCAGCTGTCTGATGTCCTCGAAATGAAGCCCTGTTGTAGGTTCATCAAGAATATAGAGCGTCTTGCCGGTATCACGCTTGGCCAGCTCTCGCGCCAGCTTGACGCGCTGCGCCTCCCCTCCGGATAGCGTGATCGCACTTTGCCCAAGCTTGATGTAGGACAGTCCGACGTCCATCAGGGTCTGCAGTCGACGAGCGATGGCGGGGACCGGCGAGAAAAACTCGACGGCTTCCTCGATCGTCATCTCCAACACATCGTGAATGCTTTGCCCCTTGTAGAGTACGTCCAAGGTTTCCCGGTTATATCGACGACCGCCGCAGACGTCACAGGGCACGTAAATGTCGGGCAGAAAATGCATTTCCACCTTGATCATCCCTTCGCCCTGACATGCTTCACAACGTCCGCCCTTGACGTTGAACGAGAAACGCCCGGGCTTGTAGCCGCGGGAGCGAGCTTCGGGCGTACCGGCAAACAGTTCCCGGATGGGCGTAAAGATGCCGGTATAGGTAGCCGGGTTGGAGCGCGGCGTTCGTCCGATGGGGCTCTGGTCGATATCAATGACCTTGTCGAGCTGATCGAGGCCCTCGATCGTCTTGTAGGCAGAGGGCGTCAGTGTGGTGGCCTTGTTGAGTTCGCGCGCCGCCACGGGCATCAGCGTGGCATTGATCAGGGTCGACTTTCCTGAACCCGATACACCCGTCACGCAGACAAAAAGGCCCAGCGGCAGCGCCAGATCCACGTTATCCAGATTATTGCCGGAGGCCCTGGTCAGGTGCAGCACCTTCTCCGGATTGATCGGCGTGCGCGTTGACGGGATCTCGATGCGTCGAGTGCCCGACAGATACTGGCCGGTCAGCGAGTCCTGACTGGCCTCAATGTCATCCGGGGTGCCCTGAGCGATAATCTGACCCCCGTGGACGCCGGCGCCAGGGCCGATATCGAGCACATGATCGGCAGAGCGGATGGCATCTTCATCGTGTTCGACCACGATGACCGTGTTACCCAGATCGCGCAGCCGGGTCAGGGTCTGCAGGAGACGATCATTGTCACGCTGATGAAGGCCGATGGAGGGTTCATCGAGAATGTACATGACCCCTACCAGTCCGGCACCGATCTGGCTGGCCAATCGAATGCGCTGAGCTTCGCCGCCTGACAGGGTGTCAGCACTGCGTTCCAGCGTCAGGTAGTCGAGTCCGACATTGACCAGAAATTCGAGACGGCTGGTGATCTCGTAGAGGATGCGCGTGGCGATTTCCCCGCGGCGTCCGGGAAGGTCCATGACGCCAAAAAAGGTTCGGGCCTCGCCAATCGGTTTGGTGACGACCGACGGCAGCGAATGGTCATCGACAAAAACGTGACGCGCCTCACGGCGTAAACGACTGCCGTGACAGGTCGGGCAGGGGCGTACGGCCAGATGGCGCGATAGATCATCACGGACCATGCTCGAATCGGTTTCCCGATAACGGCGTTCCATATTGGGCAGCACGCCTTCAAAGGCATGCTCGCGTGAGACTTTCTTGCCGCGATCGTTAACGTAGGAAAACGAAATGGATTCGCGACCGCTACCATGCAGAACGACATCGCGAACGCGTTGCGGCAACTGCTTCCAGGGCGTTTCCAGCTCGAACTTGTAGTGCGCCGCCACGGCTTCCAGCTGATTGAAATAGTAGATGCTGCGTCTGTCCCATCCCTTGATGACGCCTTCAGACAGGGAGAGTTCGTCCTGACGGATAAGCTTGTCGGGATCGAAGAACTGATGCACCCCCAGCCCGTCGCAGCTCGGACAGGCACCTGCAGGATTGTTGAAAGAGAACATGCGCGGCTCGAGCTCGGCGATCGAGTAGCCACAGATGGGGCAGGCAAAGCGAGATGAAAAAATCATGTCCTCACGATCGCCGTCCATGAAATGCAGCACGGCTGCGCCATCGGCAAGTCCGAGCGCGGTTTCAAAGGACTCTGCCAGACGCTGTTCGATGTCCTCTCGGATCTTCAGGCGGTCTACCACGACACTGATGTCATGCTTCTTGTTCTTGTCGAGCGTGGGCAGCTCATCGAATTCATACGTTTGACCGTCGATCTGAACCCTCACGAAGCCCTGGGTGCGCAGTTCGGTCAACGTCTGCTGATGTTCTCCCTTGCGGCCCTTGATGATGGGCGCCAGCAGCATGACCCGAGTGCCTTCTTCCAGCGCGAGTGTCTGGTCGACCATCTGCGAAACGGTCTGAGCCTCCAGGTCAAGCTCGTGATCAGGGCAGCGTGGCGTCCCTGCACGGGCATAGAGCAGGCGCAGGTAGTCGTATATTTCGGTGATGGTGCCGACGGTCGAGCGCGGATTGTGCGACGTGGATTTTTGTTCGATGGAGATGGCCGGTGACAGCCCTTCGATGTGGTCAACATCGGGCTTTTCCATCATTGAGAGAAACTGACGCGCATAGGTCGAGAGTGATTCGACGTAGCGGCGTTGTCCTTCTGCATACAGAGTGTCAAAGGCCAGGGAAGACTTGCCTGATCCGGAGAGCCCGGTAATGACAATCAGCTTGTCACGGGGCAGCTCGACATCAATGTTCTTCAGGTTGTGGGTGCGGGCCCCACTCACCGAAATACGATCCATACCTACCTCATCGCCGGCGTCGGAAAGACACTATAGAAGGTGTTGAAAGCGAGGCGCAAAATGCAGTGCACAGCGTTTTCCATGTGGCGCGCAGCCCGGTAAAATGGAGCTGGCATGCCATAAAGGTTGGGTGCCTGTCAGGGCACATCAAAAGTCACCGCGCAGGATGCCCCTTTTGTACGTTCGGGTATCTGCGTGGCAAGGCCTGCATTGCAGTGAATATCCATACAGTTATTATAGACGATCATGTCAAGGCGATGGCCTTGTCAGTTCATTCGTTTAAACATGCCAGCCGGCACTGGAGAGAAACATGGCCCGTGGGGTAAACAAGGTCATACTGATCGGCAATCTGGGTCAGGACCCGGAAGTACGTTTTCTGCCCTCCGGCAGTCCTGTCTGCAATCTGCGTCTGGCAACTACTGATACCTGGACCGATCGTCAGAGCGGTCAGCGTCAGGAACGCACCGAGTGGCACAGCGTTGTCATGTTCAACAAGCTGGCTGAAATTGCGCAGCAGTATGTCAAAAAAGGTTCGCGCCTTTATATCGAAGGGCGTCTGCAGACCCGCAAGTGGCAGGGTCAGGATGGCCAGGATCGCTATTCGACCGAAATCGTGGCCAACGACATGCAGATGCTGGATAGTCGCAGCGGAGCTCAGGGCGGTGACTTCGGTGGTCAGGGCGGCGGTGGCTATGGCCAGGGTGGTTACGATCAGCAGGGCGGCGGTGCGCGCCAGAACAGCCCCTCGGGTGGTCAGAACCAGGGCGGCTACGGTCAGGGCCAGGGCAACTATGGTCAGAGCCCTCAGCAACACCAGCAGGGTGGTCAAAACCAGGGGGGCGGCGCGCCGAACCCCGGCAGCTTCGACGATTTCGACGACGAAATTCCGTTCTAGATTTTTCCTTTTGCTGAATAAAATTAAAGTAATGGTGCCTTCCTTTCAGGAGGCACCATTTTTTTTCATAGCGCTTCATGCATTACAGAGAATTAAAGAGTTTTCTCCAGTGATGAATGACTTCATGACGATCAAAGCGCTTGGCGTTTTGAGCTGCGGCTGCCGATAAGGCTTCATATTTTTCAGGATCGATAGCCTTTTCTATTGCATCAGCAAACTCTTTTTGGTCGAAAGTAGGGACCAGATATCCATCCTTTCCATCGGTGACTATTTCACGCGGACCTGTTTCACAGTCGAAGGCAACGATAGGTAGTGAATAGTATTGCGCTTCTATCAACGACATCGGCAATCCCTCGAACCTGGAAGGCATTAGCATAATGTCCGCGCGTTTATATAATTGTCCTATATCCTGACTGCTACCATAAAGCTCACAGTGGTTTTCTAGTTCATGTTGTTCAATTAAGGATTGTAGCTTGGTACGATCTTCGCCTTCCCCAGCGATAATGAGCTTCCAGTCAGGATGGCGTTTGGTAAAATCTTTCCAGGCGGGAATTAACAGATCAAAACCTTTCTGATAGGTCAGCCGTCCTACACCAATAGCTGTTTTATTCGATGGCGCGGTTCTTGTTTGCAAAACTTCAGTAAAAGGAGAGGGGTTGGGGATATAAAGAAGATTTGAACGATTCCTGAATTGATCAATATCCCTAGAAGTTAAAAATACAACTCTGTCATAGCGGGGAAGTGTGGCTCGTTTGAGTTTTAATACCAGCCCTGAATGACTACTGAAAGCAATGTGCTCACAAGCAACATGCTTTGTTTTTCGCGAAAATAAACGATCTTTCAGTATAAATGGAGCGGCAAAAACCGTAAGGCGACCCATGCTGGGATAAAGTACAATATCCGGACGGTCCTCTTTTATAATAGTGAAGGCTTGCGATAACAGTTTGAGATAGCCAGCCTGGCCGGAAAGATTGCTTTTATTTAAAGGTACAATATGGATGTTGGAAAAATCATAGGTCGTGTGTGAATCCTTATCGAGTAGCCCTATGATCTTGATATTTGCTTCTTTTGCCAGCAGAGGAAGAATAACGCTGCAAACACGTTCAATGCCGCCGCCGGTCGTTATATTGTCAATAATCACATAAATTTTTTTGCCGGCTAAATCATTCATCAAGGATATTCCTGAAGCGTTTATATGGGTCAAGTGTTTTGGGTGAAAAAGAGCCAAGTTGGTTTAAATAAAAACTGATAATTATATGGCAAGCCTACTATCTGTTGCGACAGGAGGCTATGCAGATGCAAGACTGTTTTCTTATTTTCTCTTCAGACGGGCCTGAAGGAGCTTCAGAATGGCGCGTTCTTCAGGGCCCGTTAGATCATCCTCATCAAGGGCATCCTCAATCTGCTCCAGAAAGTGTCGCAATAGCCGGCCATCAAGGTAGTTTTCGATCACGCGAGGGTCGATATAGCTTGAGCGCGCAATGCTGGGGGTATTGCCCAGACGGGTGGCGACACGCTCCACCGCCTCACGAATATACGACTGGCTGGCATCGTCATCATCGCCGATGCCCAGCTCATCAAGAGCGAGCGCTGCAATGGAAGTGCCGGCCCAGGTCCGAAAGTCCTTGGCGCTGAAGCGCTCTCCCATGACCTCATGGATATAATCGTTAAGGTCATGGCTATCGACACGCACCTTGTGGCCGTCGTCGTCAAAATACTTGAAGATTTCATAGCCTGGAATGTCGTCAAGCTCCCCGACAATCTGTGCCAGCTTTTCGTCTTCAATCACCTTGTGCTGCTGCTGGCCGCTTTTGCCCTGATAGTCGAAAATCAGCTCGTCGCCGTTGATGGTCAGATGGCGCGAGCGCATGGTCGTCAGCCCATAGGAATCGTTCTGCTCGCTGTAGCTGTCATTACCGGGGCGAAAATAGGCCGTATCCAGCAGTCTGACCATGCAGGCCAGCACCTTCTCTCGAGGCATGCCCTCGCGGGCCATGTGCTGACCGGTGATACGTCGCATGGTCGAAAGCCGCTGTGCAAAGTCGACGATGCGATCGAATTTCATTTTCTCGCGCTGTTCACGCCACTGGCTGTTATAGACGTATTGCTTGCGTCCGACGCTGTCTCTTCCCGTGGCATGAATGTGTGCCTTGTGATCGAGCGTAATGGTCACATCACGCCATGCTGGCGGAATGGCAAGCCCCTTGATCCACTCCCGCCAGTGTTGATCCCTCAGGGTCTTTCCTGCTTCATCGCGGTAGGTAAACCCCTTGCCGCTGCGATGGCGCGTGACGATGGTGGCTTCTTTTGTCATTCAGGCAGGCTTCTTGTCTGTTAAACGGCTCATGAGTCCTTGAATGATGATAGTCGATGATCGCAGGCCTGCTGCTGCGCAGCCTTTGGCATGCGACGGGGTCTGGACAGTGCAACCCATGGGTTTTTTTTGTAAAGTGTCGGGCCTGCCGCGTCACTGCCCGCCAAGAGTGACGTCATTTTCTGTCGGGCCGCAAACTCAATGAAACTATTACTGCTTGATGCCGATCACTGTCTTGGTCGGGCGCTCATCGATGAAAGCGACTCGCGAAGCGATGTTGAATTGATCATGGAGCGTTCCCGCCAATGCCCGCTGCCGCAGTTAAAGGCATGGGCGCCGGACGTTGTCATTTTTCCACCCTTGTTGTGTCCGGCCAGTGTCGACTATGCCGAGATGATCGAGCATGTCGAACAGGTAGAGGCCATCATGATGGCCTGTCACGAACTTGGCGTGCCGCTGGTCTGGTTTGTCAGTGATCAGGTCTTTGATACCGGGTCGGACATGCCCATCGAAGAAAGCATGTTGCCCTCGCCCCGGGATGAGGGTCTCCAGCGCCTGCTGGAGACGGGCAACCGGATTCGTTCGGGACTGACCGAGCATTTTATCGTGCGGACCGGTCCGCTGATGGCGCTGAAAGGTCGCAACGCCTGGCTGGCACGCATGCTGGAGGAGCTGGTAAGCGGCAAGACCCTGCGCGCGGCAGAAGATGAAATTGTCTGTCCAACCCCGGTACAGGCGGTGGCTCGTGCCGTGATCGGTATGCTGGCGCAGCAATTTTCGGGCGCCAACGCCTGGGGGGCCTATCATCTTGCCGGTGTGGAACCGGTCAGTCTTTATACCTTTCATGGCGTAGTGCGCCATCAACTGGAGATTCAGCTCGCCAGAAGAAACATTGATATGACGCCTGGCGAGATCAAGCCGCTGCACCACCATCATGATCAGCCGCTGCGACGCGTGCTCAACTGTCGTCAGATGCTTGAGACCTTTGGCGTTCATCAAAAGCCCTGGCGGCTGGCGCTGGACGCCATGCTCGAACAATGGTGTCAGGCACGCTTTGACGAGGAGAAGGGGACGTGAAGGCGCTACGCAGTCTGCTGTTTTATACCGGCTATCTGATGGCCATTCTTGTTAGTGCCGTCACCCTGGTGCCGCTGGCCTTTTTTCTACCGCTCAATGGCCGCTTTCGAGTCCTGAACCTTTACAACCACTTCATCGTGTTCTGGTTTGGACTCTGTTGTGGCGTACGCTATCGCGTGGAAGGTCGTGAGCATATCCCGGATGGGCCCTGCGTGCTGTTGTCCAATCATCAAAGCGAGTGGGAAACCCTGTTCCTTCAGACCATCAAGTCGCCCATGTGCACGGTGCTCAAGCAGGAGTTGCTGAAAATCCCGGTTTTTGGCTGGGCGCTGAGAATGCTCAGGCCGATCCCGCTGGATCGATCAAAACCCTCGAGGGCGCTCAAGCTGGTGTTAACGGAAGGTGCTGCCCGTCTGGCTTCGGGGCTTTCCGTTTTGTTGTTTCCCGAAGGGACGCGGGTGCCGCCTGGCGAGCGCCGCCGCTTCAACAAAAGCGGTATTCATATGGCCTGCCGGGCCGGGGTGCCGATACTGCCTGTCGCTCATAACGCCGGTGAGCACTGGCCGGGCAAAAGTCTTTTCAAAAAGCCCGGGCAGATCAATGTCGTGATCGGTGAGCCCATTGCCACTCGAGATCGCAAACCGGATGAGGTGACGAGGGAAGTCGAGCAGTGGATCGAGCAGGAGCTGGCGCGTATCTCGAAGGTTCCCCGGCCGGCACCAGAGGACGCCGCTGTCAGCACACTATAGAAGCCGATCAGATAGCGACAGGCCGCTGTAAAATGCAGGGCTGGATGGCATGCATGAAAAAGGGCGCCCGTCGGGGCGCCCTTTTCGGTTGGCAACTGCCTGTCATGGCGATCAGGACGATTGGTCGGCCATGCGCTGGAAGATCAGGCAGGCATTGGTGCCGCCAAATCCGAAGCTGTTGGACAGAACCCGTTCAAGGCGTACGCCATCACGACGCTTTGTCACGATATCCAGATCGCTGGCTTCCGGGTCGATTTCATCGATATTGGCAGAGGCGCAGATGAAATCGTTTTGCATCATGAGAAGCGAATAAATGGCTTCCTGAGCGCCGGTCGCTCCCAGAGAGTGTCCGGTCAACGATTTGGTCGAGGAGAGTGCCGGAACCTTGTCACCGAAGACGTCACGCAGGGCCTTGATCTCGCACATGTCGCCAACCGGCGTCGAGGTGCCATGCGTATTGATATAGTCGATGTCCCCTTTAACGGTCGCCAGGGCCTGCTGCATGCAGCGAGCGCCGCCCTCACCGGAAGGAGCTACCATATCATGGCCATCGGAGTTGGCGCCGTAGCCTACTACCTCGGCATAGATTTTGGCGCCACGTGCTCTGGCATGCTCGAGCTCTTCGAGCACCAGCATGGCGCCACCACCTGCGATGACAAAGCCGTCGCGGGCCGTGTCATAGGCACGAGATGCTTTCTCGGGGCAGTCGTTGTAGCTGGTGGACAGCGCCCCCATGGCATCGAACAGGCACGACAGGGTCCAGTGTTCCTCTTCGCCGCCGCCGGCAAAGACGACGTCCTGCTTGCCCAGCTGAATCTGCTCGACAGCGCTGCCGATACAGTGTGCTGACGTCGCACAGGCTGAAGAGATGGAGTAGTTGACCCCCTTGATCGCGAAGGGCGTGGCCAGACAGGCAGATACCGTGCTGCCCATGGTTCGGGTCACGCGATAGGGGCCGACTCGACGCAGGCCCTTGTCGCGCAGGATATCGGCGGCTTCCACCTGATTGGCAGAGGACGCGCCGCCCGAGCCGGCAATCAGGCCGGTGCGAACGTTGGACACCTGGTCAGGCGAAAGGCCGGCGTCCTCGATGGCCTGCTGCATGGAAACGTAGGCGTAGGCGGCCGCATCGCCCATGAAGCGGCGCTGCTTGCGATCGACCAGAGCGTCCAGGTCGATATCAACAACACCGGCAACATGGCTTCGCATTCCGCGCTCGACATACTCATCGCGAAAGCGAATACCCGAACGGCCTTCCTTCAGGGACTGAAGGACCTGATGCTGATCGTTGCCCAGGCAGGAGACAATGCCCAGGCCAGTGACTACCACTCGTCGCATGGGAGCCTCCCCATCAGAAATTCGCAGTGGAGGTGAACAAGCCAACACGCAGATCATTGGCTTCGTAAATATCGCGGCCATCCACGGACAAAACGCCATCGGCGATGCCAAGGATCAAGCGCCGCGTGATCACCCGCTTGATATGGATATGGTAAGTAACCTTCTCGGCATCCGGAAGGATCTGTCCGGAGAACTTGACCTCACCACACCCAAGGGCGCGGCCGCGGCCGGGATTGCCCAGCCAGCCCAGATGGAAACCCAGAAGCTGCCACATGGCATCAAGGCCAAGGCAGCCCGGCATGACAGGATCGCCCGGGAAATGGCACTGGAAGAACCAGAGATCAGGGTTAATATCCAGCTCAGCGATCAGCTCGCCCTTGCCGTATTTGCCACCCGCTTCCTGAATGTTGATGATGCGATCGAGCATCAGCATGTTCGGTGCTGGCAGCTGTGCATTGCCAGGTCCGAAAAGTTCGCCCTGACTGCACGCGAGCAGCTGATCACGGTTAAAGGAGTGTTGCGTGGTCACTGACATGTTCCGGAAATCAAAGGAATAGGTACTCCTGATGGAGCGCGCTTAGTGTACTGATAGAGGTGGCGAAATGCACGCCAGCGCCAATGGACGGGCCTGTAGCCCCGGCATCGCTCTTCAGTTACGTTTAACTTAATGCCTTGAAGGCGTCCAGCGCTCGTTGACGCGCGACACGATGATCCACCATGGGCACCGGATAACCGGTCTGTTTACAGGTGACCGCATCGGGCGCATGACGCTTTTTAGCATCAACGTTTGCCAGTTCGGGCACAAACTCTGCAATAAACATGCCTTCCGGGTCAAAACGTCTGGACTGGGTTGTCGGGTTGAAGATGCGGAAATAGGGCGCTGCATCTGTCCCCGTGGAGGCGGCCCACTGCCATCCTCCATTATTGGCCCCCAGCTCTCCGTCGACCAAGTGCTGCAAAAAAAAGGCTTCGCCGCGCCGCCAGTCTATCAGCAGATGCTTGCTGAGAAACATGGCGGTGACCATTCGCAGACGGTTGTGCATCCATCCGGTTGTGGTCAGCTGACGCATGGCCGCATCGACCAGTGGATAACCGGTATTGCCTTTGCACCAGCGCTCAAAGTCTTCATCGCTGTTCCGCCAGGCCAGTGCTTTTGTATGTTCCTGAAAGGGCTCATGGCGATTGACACGGGGGAAGCCGACCAGAACATGCTGATAGAATTCGCGCCAGATGATCTCGCTGATCCAGCTTGTCAGATTACTGTCTCCATCACCAAGATGTCCGCCATTTCTGGCTGCAGCGGCATTGATACACTGACGCCAGGAGATCATGCCCAGCGCCAGCCAGGCCGAGAGTCCGCTGGTGGCCTTCATGGCAGGAAAGTCGCGTCCGCTGTCGTACTGGTGCGCTCTTTTTTGCAGAAAACGGGCCAGGCGATCCTGCGCGGCATCTTCGCCGGCAGGCCAGTCTTCACGGCTGATAACCTTATGGCTGGCCTCGAGTTCGGGAAGGTCATCGCTGACCACATCGTTCAGGGCAGTCTGCGCTTTGGGCGCATCGAACTGCTGCAACTGATCGGCGCCAATATTTTTGAGCCAGCTTTTATAAAAAGGCGTAAAAACGCTGTAATAGCGACCATCTCCGGTTAGCAGTTCGCCGGGGGTAAAGGCAATCTGATCGGTATAGCGGTGCACGCCCAGCCCGCGTTGATGAAAGACTTCACTGACCTGTCGGTCGCGGTGTCGTTCATTGAGGCCATATTCATCGTTGAAGTGTAAGGCTTCGCATTCAAGCGTCTCTGCCAGCTCAAGAATCCGGTCGGGCAGTGCATCGAAATTTTCGCTGGCAATAATCCTGAGAGGAATATTGAGATGGCCAAGCTGATTGGCTAGTGCCTGAATGCCGCGTCGCCAGAAATCGAGCTTGTTGTCGCCATGGCCGTGCTCTCGCCACTGCTTAGGCGTCCAGCAGATCACACCGATAACCGGACCTCGCTGTGCAGCATGGTGAAGGGCCGTGTTGTCTTCACATCTCAGATCGGTCCTGAACCAGACCAGCTGTCGCTTGCTACCCATCTACCGGTTCCTTTCGCAAGCAACCCGCCATAAGGCGGGTTGCAGTGGATCCATAACGTTAATCGGCATCAGCCATGACGAGCCGTGGCCAGCCTCAGCTGCGCGATGGCCTGGGCGGGATCGCTGGCCAGAGCGCTCAGGTTGTTCTCGTCCGTGTCACGCAGCTGTCGCGTAATGGAGCCTGCTACGCGGATGGGCAAAATTCCCTGATAGGATGCCTCGGAAAGCTGTTGGCGAAGCCCTTCGATATCAGCTTCCATGGCGCCGGAAAGAACGATGGTTCTGGCATTTTTCCGTCGGGCAGCCTCGATCAGCTCGCTGAGAGGCACGGATCCGTCAAACAGTGTGATGTAAAAGCCGGCACTGCTGGCCGTGAAGGCAAACAGCAATTGCCATAGCGCGCTGCAGCCCCCGGGTAGATAACTCATCAGGATGCGCGGCTCGGTATTTTCATGATTGCCATGATAGAGCCGTAGACCCAGACGGGTTCTCAAAAAGGATTCCAGAAAGCAGCGCTCGGCCATGGGCGTGGCGTGATTGGCCCACGACTTTTCAAGGCGCTCGACGACAGGCTGCCAGAGACGTGCAATCGCCGTGTTGACCGGATAAAGCCCCATGCTTCGGGTAAACAGGTTCTCAAGACGGTTGGTATCAAACTCGGCCACAGCGTCGATGACTTCCTGACGCTGTCCTTCCCAGTCATGATCCGGCGCGGATTCGCTGGTAGTCGATACCTGATTGTCTTCCTGCTCTTCCTGCGTCGGGTCCTCGGCCGAGGCCTGATCGAGCAGTTCACCTACCTGGCTGACCGGAACCCCTCGGTTCAACCACTGAAGGATACGTTCAACCCGCTCGATGTCTTCGCGGGCATAAAGGCGATGGCCCTTTGGAGTGCGTCTTGGTTGAATCAGCCCGTAACGGCGCTCCCATGCACGCAGCGTTACCGAGTTGACGCCGGTCAGACGCGAGACCTCTCTAATGGGATAGAGGGGGCCGCCGACAACATTTGCCACTTTCTCAGTCATAATAAGCGAGAGCCTCCTTCGCAGTTCCTGTTGACAGGAACGTGGGTGCCGATTGGCACGTCACGTTGCGAAAATGAGCTATTCGACCTGCATGCATGATTGCCCTGGCCATCATGGTCGAACAAATAAATTGAATCCGTGTATGGCACGAGTGTAGCAGTATTTGCACAGGTGTTGTACGTCAAACTTGATTTGTACAACTGCTGTCACGCTGATTCTCTGCCACGATCGACACAACCACATCCGCAAATGACGGATGCTGTCCTACCGGGTCGAGCAGGGTCAACGAGAGTTCTGGATGCGATTGGCGCAGGGCATCAAGCTGTCCCGGGACGTCTTCACGCAGATGGCGGCCAGCGGCAAAAAAGAGCGGCAAGATATCAATGTCATTGAATCCATCGGCATGCAGTTCGGCGACCACATTTTCAAGCAACGGGTCACAAAGCTCCATATAGGCCAGTCGTACCGGTGTGGACATGCGCGTTTTGAGACGTTGCTCCAGCGTTTCAAACGGTGCCTGCCAGCGGCTGTCCGTGGAGCCGTGGGCCAGTACGATCAATGCAGTGGTCATGTTGGTCTCATTCCTGAATCAGCAAGGCGTTGGGTTGGCCATTCATGCTCATGGGCAAACGTGTTCATTGACGACATAGAGCCTCCGCCAGCCGGTTGCCTGATTGCCAGGCGGCCTCGACGCGACCATCGATGCACCAGTCGCCACAAAGGGACAGCGCCGCCGCCCCGTCGATGAGATAGCCCGGGGTGTCCTCTTGCGGCTGTCGCGGCTGGGCATATCGCCAGCGATGTGCGCCGCAGGCCTCAATGGCCGGAAGCAGCGCGGGATAACAGTCCTGAAAGGCGTCGATCATTTTGTCGGCCACCTGAGCGGGATCGTCTTCCAGGTGTTCGTCAGACCAGTCGTCATTGGCCAGAAGTGTGACGCGTTCACCTTCATGCTGCCCGGGACGGGTCTGATTGCGGGCCGCCCAGCGCAGCACGGTGGACGCCTCCAGCTGGACGCCATGCCAGGCATCAATACCCGAGGGCATGTCCAGGGCATCCCTGAATCGCACCCATGTGCTCCAGCAGGCCGACATGTCGGCCTGCGGGCGCAGCGTTGTGTCGATCCCCTCCAGAAGCGACGCTGCCTGCGGCGCCGGTATGGCAATGATGACATGATCAAATCCCGACCATTGCTGCCCATTCTGATCCTCGAGCGTCCATGTCGAGGCGGTGCGGGTCATCGAGGTGATGCGCACCTGCTGTTCAAGCTTCAAGGGCTCGGCCAGTGCCTCGATCAGGGACGCCATTGAGGGCATGCCTGAATATCTGGGATGTTCGGGTTGTCGTGCCTGCCATTGCCCGTCGATCTGGCGCGCCATGATGCTTGGCCAGCGCGCGACACTGCCCTGTTGCTCAAAGGTCGTGATGAGTCGTGCAAACGCCGGGTCTCGAACGGTGAAGTACTGGGCGCCCAGATCGAACAGGCCATGCTCGTTGCGCCGGGATGACATTCGCCCGCCCGGGCGACGACCCTTGTCAAAAATTTGTACATTTCTTCCCGCCTGCTGCAGCACCCGAGCAGCAGACAGCCCGGCCATGCCAGCGCCAATGACGGCTATATTGTGCAAGAAGTCCACGAAGGCCTCAAATCATCTGAAGGGAAACGACCATGGCCTCGCCGCAGGTATCGGGCGCGCCCCGGATAAATCTTGTACGTTATGTGTACCAGAACGGCGTTGACGTTAAAAACGCTTCGATAAAATTTTCCACACAATAACCAGCGATCATGGCGAATGTTCGTGATTGCCATGCGTTGGACAGGGGAGTGAGCGACATGAATATAGTGATCACCGGCGCCACCGGTTTTGTCGGTCAGGCGCTTTGTCGGTACTGGCATGAACGTGGACACACGCTGATGGTGGTATCCCGCCAGCCGGACAAGGCGCAGGCGACCATCGGGGTGCCCGTGATGGCGCGATCATCGGCGGTTGATTTTGCCGACCAGTCCGTGGATGCGATCGTCAATCTGGCCGGTGAGCCCATCTTCAATCGGCGCTGGAGCGAGTCGCAGAAAAAGAAGCTGATCGACTCGCGGCTCAAGGCCACGCGCGATGTCGGTGCGTTGTGTCAGCGTCTGGAAACGCCGCCCAAGCGTCTGATCTCGGGCTCGGCGATGGGATATTACGGTGATCAGGGCAGTCGCGAAGTGACCGAGCAGACCTCGCCGCACGAGGAGTTCGCCCACAGACTCTGTCGGGAGTGGGAGGAGGCCGCGCAGCAGCTGGCCACGGAGCAAATGCCGGTGGCCTGCCTTCGTATCGGACTGGTGCTGGACCGGGACGGTGGCATGCTCAAGCCCATGCGTCCCATGTTTCGACTGGGGCTCGGCGGGCGACTGGGCAAGGGGCGACAGTACATGCCCTGGATTCATCGGCATGACCTGGTGCGTATCATCGACTTTTTGCTTGAGCGCGACGACATCGCGGGTGCCTGGAATGCCGGTGCGCCTGAGCCTGTAACCAATGCGGAGTTTACCCGCACGCTGGCGGCCAGCCTGAATCGGCCGGCGCCCTTTGTCATGCCGGCAGGCGTGATATCGCTGGCGCTGGGGGAAATGTCGCAGCTGCTGCTGACGGGCGCCCGAATGGTGCCGGCCAGACTTGAATCCGCCGGATTCCGGTTTGAATACCCAACGCTTGAAAAGGCGCTGGCGGCCATTGAGCGTCGCGCCGCCTGAGCGGCGCGACGTCAGGGCCTGACCCTTGGGCCATTTACTGCGGGTCGACGGTCACGATCACACGTACGGCATCGAGCTGCAGTCGGGTGCCAGTGATGGCCTCATCCAGCGCAGCGCGCTCATCTCGCAGCATATCGATCTCCTCGGCGCGCACGTCCGGATTGCGCTGTGCCAGCGCCGTCAGTCGCTCGATTTCACCTTCCAGCTGGATAGCCATCTGCGTGCGAGCCTCTTCGATCAGTGCCGGCAGTTCGGTTTCGGCCTGCCGCTCGGCCTGATCAAACAGCTCGCGCAATTGCTGCTGGCGCTCCCGTACCAGATTTCTGGCGACCCCTTTCTTGACGTGGCGAAGGTTCTTGGCCAGCCCGCCAAAGGAGACCTTGTCCGAAAGTACCTGGCCTGATTCATCAAGCAGCACGCGCACGGTAGCCGGCGGGAAAAAGCGATTGACGTGGAGCGCCTTCGGCGCGCTGGTGCGCGTTCGAAAGATCGCCTCCAGCATGAATCGACCGCCTGGAATGGCCGGATGGGCCAGCAGGGCCAGTGCCGTATTGCCCATGCTCTCGTTGGTCGCCCGGGAGAGCATTTCACGTACCAGCGGGTGCTCCCAGGACAGGCGCTGAAGATCGTCACGGGCCAGCGCGCGCTGACGTGACCGGGTGGCGGTAAAGCCCTCCTCGCCACGGATCAGGCCGGGCATGCCGTCGACCATGTGAGACCCGGGGTGCAGATAGGTAAGTCCTTCATCGGTTTCCCGGGTGTCGATGCCAAAGACATCCAGTGCCTGATCGAGATAGCGATCCAGCGTTGCGTCATCATCGAGTGCCTGTACGGCCTCGATCATCTCTCCGGCGTGACCGGCGTCGAACGAGCTCCAGGCCAGCAGACGATCACGACCGGCTTCACGCTCCTGGCGGGTCTGAATGGCCAGCGTGCGCGAGGCGTCGATGACCTCGTCGAGTGCCTCCTGATCCAGCAGGGCATCGAACAATGCATCGCCGTGGGCATCGCTGACCACGCTGCCCAGACCGCTGGGTGCCTCAAAGGCGGCCAGCGCTTCCTGATACCAGCGCAGCAGTGCCGCGGTCGGGCTGCCGGCCATGACCGGTAGATGAATCTCGACGTCATGCTGCTGCCCGATTCGATCCAGACGCCCGATACGCTGTTCCAGCTGGTCAGGATGGGGGGGCAGATCAAACAGGATCAGATGGTGGCAGAACTGGAAGTTGCGTCCTTCGGAACCGATTTCCGAGCAGATCAGCAACGGACTGCCATCCTCGGCCTCGGCAAAGGCGGCCGCCGCGCGGTCGCGCTCGATCAGCGTCATGTTCTCGTGGAAGACCGGAACATGCAGGCCGGTCAGCACCTGCAGACCGGCGGCCAGCTCACGGGCAGTGTCGCCGTAATGACAGATCACAAGCGCCTTCTCACCCGGATGGCTTTTAAGCCATTCACGCAGCCAGGCCATGCGCGGATCAAGGCGCCACCAGCGCTCATCGTCCCCGGTGTTCTGTCGGCGTGCTTCGAAGGTGGCCTCGGGATAGAGCAGGATTTCCGGATAATCCAGACCGGTTTCAATCAGAAGGCTGTCCAGGTAGTCCTCGTCGCGGCTGAGGCGTTGCTCGATGCGACGATAGGCGCCCGGGTTTTCCAGCTCGCTGACGTGCAGGTGACGTACCGGGAAGCCGCTGACATGGCGACGGCTGTTGCGAAACATGACCCGGCCGATGCCGTAGCGGTCAAGCAGCACGCGCCGCAGTGACTCCCGATGCGAAGGCTGTTCGTCCTCTCCGGCTGTCACCAGCTGCTCAAGCAGAGCGAGTGCCTGCGGGTCGTCTGCGATGATGGGGTGCAGGACATCGCGATTCTCTGGCTGTTGTGGCAGGTGTTCCAGCGCCTCGAGGGCCTCGGCAAGGGTTGCGTGGCCACGCTGTTCGGCCCTGAAAGCCTCAATGTCGTGATAGCGCTCCGGGTCCAGCAGGCGCAGGCGGGCAAAGTGGCTGACGTCGCCCATCTGCTCCGGCGTGGCACTCAGCAGCAGCAGTCCGGTGCGCTGGGTGGCCAGCGCTTCAACGCACTGGTAACCGGTATCGCCGCCGTTTTCCGGATCCCATTCGAGATGCTGGGCTTCGTCCACGATCAGCAGGTCCCAGCGGCAGGCCTGGGCCTGACTCTGGCGCTCGGGGTTGGCAAACAGCCACTGCTGGCTGGCCAGCACCAGCTGTGCCGACTCAAACGGATTGCCATCGCTGCCGCGGGCCTTGCTCTGTTGCTCATCAAGCAGGGTGACTTCGATGGAGAAGCGGCGCAGCAACTCGACCAGCCACTGATGTGCCAGGCTGTCCGGCACCAGAATCAGGGCGCGCTCGACGCGACCGGTCAGGAGCATGCGGTGCAGCACCAGACCTGCCTCAATGGTCTTGCCCAGGCCGACCTCGTCGGCCAGCAGTACGCGGGGCAGACGGCGACTGGCGATATCGTCGGCGATATGCAGCTGATGCGGAATCAGGTCGATACGCGGGCCGGACAGACCGAAGCCGGGATGGCGCTCGACGCGCGCCAGATGCTGAAGACTGCGATAGCGCAGATTGAAGGCGTCGTTGCGATCGATCTGGCCGGTCAGCAGGCGGTCACGGGCCTGATGAAACTGCATGCGATCGCTGATGCGCGATTCCGGCAGCTCACGCTCGCCATTGCTGTCCTGACCGATGTAGATCATTCGGCCGCCTTCATCGCGCAGTTCGCTGACCAGCAGTACCTGACCGTCATCGGTGTCGATACGGTCGCCGCGACCGAAGACCACGCGGGTCAGGGGCGCTTCGCGCACGCTGTAGGTTCGGGTTTCATCGCTGGCGGCAAACAGGACGGTCACGCTGCGCGCGTCGCAGTTGAGTATGGTGCCAAGGCCCAGCTCGGTTTCGCCGTCACTGATGAAGCGTTGACCGGGAATAAAATTGCTCATGATGCCTCGAAAATGTCGCCTCTCGGGCGCGCGGGTACAGATGTGAGTCGGTCATCGACGGGGGATGAACTGCCATGGGTCACCGCCACGGCCTGCCCTGCAGCATGGCCTTGAGGCAGTGACCTCCGAAAAGGGTGCCTATCTTAACCAAAACAGAGCGGCGGCGGGGCACTGATGTGAGCATGTGTTACCGGCCTTTCGGTGTGTCGGCCATAAGGGCGGAAAGACTGGACGCGCGCCTCAGGGTATTGTCCGGCGCTACCTGAAGCAGGACCGGCAGGTGCCGCTGTCCGGTCAGCGCCAGCAGATGCTGGCGTGGGTCCAGCAGCAGCGAGGTGTCCTCAAGCTCAAGGCGCTGGTCAGGATGTTGATCCAGATAGCGGATCGCGCTCAAAAGAGATTCGCCCTGATTGACCAGTATCAGCTCCGGTGAGCGTCCGATGGGCCGCTCGGCCAGGCGCTGGAGCCACTGTCGACAGACACTGCAGTCGGTGCGCCACAAAAGGAGATAGCGTTGCGAGGCTTCATCGGCCGGGGTCACCGACCGGCCCTCGAGAGATTCGAAGCTCAGCGCGGGCAGGGAGGCGGGCAGGGACGGTGTCAGCGTCATTCGCCACTGCTCCAGTCCCCACCAGAGCCCGCTGGTCATCATGACCAAAAGACACAGTCGCCTGCGTAACCCGGAATGCCGGCGGCAGTACCACAGTGTCCATGCCAGCAAAATGATCAGACCGCCAGCAGAGGCCGTATCGGTGTATCCGTACAGGGCAGACCATGACATCCTGAAATCTTCAGGAGCAGCAAGCCATCCGAAAAGCGCGGCGCCAATAGGCCACAAGGCCAGCGCGCCCAGCGCCCAGCGCGTTGTGATGGCCCGTGCCCGGGGGCTGATGAGGTGTGCCGTCAGCAGGGTCACTGTGGCGCAGACCACGGCCAGCGGTATTGGAGAGAGCAGGATACTCTCGGGAAGCACCATTTGTTTGTTCCATCATGCGTTAGAATTGGACAGGCCGGCGTGTCCGGTCATGCTTGCTGATCCATGTTGCCGCCGGTGATTTTCATGTTTGATTCCCGCGCCAGACGCTCTCGACGTCGCGATACGCCAAGAATTATTGCCATTTCAGCCCAGGCCATCGGCTTTATTCTGATCGTGCTCTTTGAGACCCTGCTGCCTGAGCATCTGAAACGTCCGTCCCAGGGGGTCGTCCTGGTCGCCATGCTCGTGGCAGCGCTGTACGCTGCTCTGCTGCGTCGCTATTACCGCAATCGGTCGCTGAAGCGTCGCGACCATGAGTCCTTTCATGACCAATGATATCAATGACGATGCCCTCAAACGCTGGGCAAGACAGCATGGGCAGGCGTCAGACAGCACCAGCGGCATGCGGCTATTGCCCGATGGCCTTGACGCCTTCGAGGTGCGCGCTCATCTGGCACGCTACGCTCAGGACAGCATCGACAGCCTGAGCTATCTCCTTGAGGACGGCATCACCACTCGGGTGCTGATGGCCGAGCTACTGGTTGCGGCCGAGCGCGGTGTCAGGATCAGGATGCTGGTGGATGACATGAGCGCGATCGGTGTGCAGGACATGCTGCGTGCCATGCAGACTCATCCCAATATCGAGGTGCGCCTGTTTAATCCGGTGACCTTCTGGCGACGCTATACCTGGAGCCATCGACTGGCCATGGCGCTGACCCTTCGTCGCTCGCACCGGCGGATGCACAACAAGCTTTGGCTGGTGGATGGCGTGGTCGGGATTGCCGGCGGGCGCAATCTGGGTGATGACTACTTCATCACCAACAGTGAATACAATTTTGCAGATCTGGATATGCTCGTGGCTGACGGTCCGGTGGCCGCGCAGATGCGTGAATGCTTCAGCCAGTACTGGCATGGTCATTGTGTGAGCACGCTGACGTCCCTGGTCCCGGAAGCGCCAGGTCATGACTGGCAGGACCTGCGTGAAACGCTTCGGCAGCAGTTATCCGGTGAAGAGCTGGCGGATTCGGCCTTTTTGTCCATCCACCATGGCGAGCAGCGCGCGCTGGAAGAGGGTCTGGGCGAGCTGGTTCAGACTCACGGCGAGCTGTACTGGGATCATCCGGACAAGCCGTGCCAGCCGGGCTACCCCTCCCGTGATCTGATCATGGGGCCGGCCATCGGGGCGATGGTGGCCGACACGCAATCACATATCAAAATCGTCTCGGCCTATTTCATTCCCAGTGAGCGTGACGTGATCGATATCGAGGCGTTGCTGGAAAAAGGCGTGAAGGTGACCGTGCTGACCAATTCCCTGCAGGCCAGTGATACGCCGATCGTCAATGGCAGCTATGCGCCCTGGCGGCGCCGCTTTCTCGAGAAGGGGGCGCGCATGCATGAGCTGCGACATGGCCACAAGCCGCGCCGTCGTCGCAGGCATCATTTCGGCATCATGGCCTCCAGCCTGCATGGCAAGGCCATGGTCATGGACGACAGGAGACTCTTTGTCGGTTCCTTCAATATCGATCCACGCTCGACCTGGTGGAACAACGAGATGGGATTGATGGTTGAGCACAAGGGGCTGGTGTCAGAGCTTGACGATGTGATCGAGCGCGCCCTTCGCCCGGACAGCAGCTTCAGGGTCGAGCTGGATGACCAGGGACAACTGTCGTGGCTGACGGTGGATGAGGACAATCGGGCGCGTCGGTTGTCGAAGGAGCCCGGCAGCCTGCTGGTCCGGGCTCAGAAGTGGATGGGCGGACTGCCGGGCATTCGGCGAATGCTCTGAGGCAGGGAGCTGGCGGCAGAAAATGAGCGCTAGCTGTTGTGCTCGATGGCTTCTTCAGCCGTGCAGGCAATGTTATCGATGATGGTCCATTGCTCGGGCGTGCCGCCCTTTTCCACGGCATCAATGAGGGCGGCGGTAGCACGGCGTACGTAGGGCTTGCCGTCTTCTTCGTGCGCCTTCTCAAGATCGCTTTCCATATCCGAGATCAGCGCTTCGACGCTGCCATAATCATCACTCCATTCAAGCGCCTGGGTGGCAGCCTCTCGGATGGTCTCTCCAATGCCGATGATGGCGCTGTCACTGGCGACAATATAACCGCTGGCATTCATGGGCCTGCATCCTTTGTCATCGTACGAGGGGGCCGGCATTACCGGAGTTTGTCGGACATGGTCATCAGTATAGGCATGCCTGCGCCATCCTCGACAATCCCCTGCTGTCACATGCAGTAACGACAGCTATGCTCAAGGCGTTTGTTCAACGCAGGCGTCAGGGAGAGAACATGCTGCCATTGATCGATCGAGGCCAGAGCGATACCGCGCTGGTCATGATGCATTTTTTCGGCAATTCACATCGGGAGTGGCTCGAGGTCATTGAATATCTGGGGCCCGAGCATCGATGCATTGCACTGGATTTGCCGGGCTTCGGTGACGCTGCCGATATCGAGGGATTCGATACCCGTGCCATGTCAGATCAGGTCGAACAGACCATCAATGCACTGGGCCTTGAGCGTGTGGTGCTGGTCGGCCACTCCTTTTCCGGCAAGGTTGCGATGGTGCTTGCCGCCCGGCGGCCCGAATGGCTCATCTCGATGGTGCTGGTGGCACCGGCACCGGCAGGTCCTCAGCCGGTCAGCGATGAGGAGCGTGAGTTTCAGCAGGCCTTTGACCATAGCCGTGAGCAGGCCGAGGCCTTTATTGACGGCGCAATTGCCCGGAACATTTCACCTGCGCGCTATCGGGATGCCGTCGAGGATGCCATGCGCGCCTCGCCTGCGGCCTGGCAGGCCTGGCCACGTCATGGCAGCCGGGAAGATTTTTCTGGAGAAGTCGGGGTGCTGGACTATCCCACGCTGATCGTTGTGGGGGATCGGGACCCATCCCTGCCGCCGCAAACACAAAAGGCGCTGGTGCTGGGTCAGTTTGCTGCGCCACATCTTGAAGTTATTCCCGACCATGGTCATCTGCTGCCGATGGAAATGCCAGAAGCGCTGGCCGGTCTGATTGCTGGTTTTGCTGGCCGCTTTCAGACGGTCTGAAATGCTGAGAGCAGGAATGTCTAATACTTTCAATACGACCAATGGATGCCATCCCTGACGCTCTGTGAGCGTCGGGTACATTGTGTTGCGACATTACCCCTGTATACATTGATTTCGCATCACAGCGTCCGATGACTCAAGGGCGTGCGAATACCAATGAATCAGGGGATGGCACCATGAATTACAAAGGCGGATTGATCGCGGCCTCACTGGCACTGCTGATGCTGGGTGGCTGCGGCGATGACAGCGATAGCCAGAAGGCCGACAGCAGCGCAAGCGCTCAGCCGGACAGTGCCGACACTCAGGGTGGCAGCAGCGAGGCAGGTAGCAGCAGCGAGGCTGCGGCAGAGCCGGTGCAGCTGGTCTTTGGGACCGGGGGGACCTCCGGGGCCTATTACGCGCTGGGGGGCGCATTGAAGTCCGTGCTTGAAGCCAGCCCGGTGATCAGTAACGTTCAGGTCGTCTCGACAGGTGCGTCGGTACAAAACATTCAAAACATTCAGGACGGTCTGAATCAACTGGCCATCGTCATGAGCGATGTGGCCTATGACGCCGTCAATGGCAAGAACCAGTTCGAGAACAACCCGGCCGATATCACGGCGATCGCCGGGCTGTATCCCAACGTGGTTCAGGTCGTGGCGCTTGATAACAGCGGTATCAACAGCATCGCGGACATGGCCGGCAAGCGCATCGGTGTCGGTCAGGTCGGTTCGGGCGTGGAAGCCAGTGCCAAGATTGCCCTGTCTGCGGCCGGCCTTGATTATGATGATCTGGCGCGTGTCAGCCACACCGGCTATGCCGACAGCGTGACCGAAATGAGCAACGGCAACCTTGACGCTGCGTTTTTCACTTCGGGCGTGCCCAACAGCAACATTACCGGCCTGATGCAGAGCCGGGACATCAAGTTCGTCAACATCGATGGCGATACCGCCAAAAAACTGATGGATGACTATCCCTACTACCAGAGCTACACCATTCCTGCCGGTGCTGCCGAACGCTACGACCTCTCCGAGCCGGTCAACACCGTGTCCATTCGCAACCTTCTGATTGCACCGGCCAGCATGCGCGACGATGTGGCCGAGGATCTGGCCCGCCGCTTTGATGAGTATCTCAATTCCGGTCAGGTTGCGGTGGGGGCCCTGAAGGAAGTCGGCTCCGACACCTTGGACCAGGGTCTGATCGTGCCGGTACATCCCGGAGCTAAGCGTTATTACGACAGCCGGCAGGAGAGCGCTGGGGGTGGTGCCGAGTCTGACACCAGTGGCAGCGACGCCGCCGATAACAACGCAAACAGCAACGACGCTGGCTGAGTCAGCGCGTGTCCCATCGTCGCGGCTGGCTGGTGCTGTATGCACTGGTGTTGCTGCTGGTGTTTTGCTGGCCCCGGCCATGGCTGGTGGTCAGCGAACGCCATGTCGGTAGTGCTGATGAACGGCGCTACGCGTTCTCCGGCGATGATGGGACACGGTTTTCGCTGCGCTGGCAGCATTCAGTCGAGCGTGAAGACTGGGTTGAAACCTTCGAGTTGACCCCGGGCGGCATCAATGTGGTGCGCAGTCGCTTCAAGACCTTTGGTGCTGGCGTTCCGGATTCCGGTCGGCCCAGCCGTCTCGAGCACGGCTGGGTCGTTCTGGACGGTCTTCACCGATCTGTAGATCCCTTGCTGGTACAGGCCGCCGAGCGCGAGCATTATCGCCTTGGATATGGCGGACACTGGTTCGACCTCGCCGCACTCGGACCGGCCCCGATCCTGCATTTTCAACAACAACGTCTGCCACCAATCATGGTCATGGCAGCCCTGTGGCGCCCCTGGTGGCACCGAATGACCCGTGGGCACCAGAATCCCTGGGACGGTACGGAGAGAACAACATGAACACACGGGTGGATAGCCGTGATATCCCGGACGACAAGCATGATGGTGCCGAGCTGCCCGGAGGCCTGGCAGGTAGTCAGGATACCGCAGCGCTGGACCCGGCCCTGCTGGAGAAATATGACCGCGAGAGTGCCATTCGCCACAGCCTGCCGACCTTCTTTGCCCGTGTGGTCACCGTTCTCGGCGTGCTGCTGGCGCTTTTCCACCTCTATACCTCAACGGCCGGGCCGCTGATCGATATTCAGCAGCGCAGCATTCACCTCTACACGCTGCTGGCGCTGGCCTTTGTGCTCTATCCCTTCACCCGCAAGGGCGCGCGCGATCGGGTGCCGATTCGTGACGTGATTCTGGCAGTATTGGCGCTTGGTATCGGCGTTTACATGATCCTTTCCACCCAGCGAATCATTCTGGCCGCCGGGCGTATCACGGATCTGGATATGGTGGTTGGTATCGTGGCCATTCTGCTGGTGCTGGATGCCACCCGTCGTGTGACCGGCTGGGGCCTGACACTGCTGGCCACGGCCTTTCTGGCCTATGGCATCTACGCTCGGCTGTCGTTCTACCCCGAACTGAATCCAAACATCCTGATGGCCATCGGCCGTCAGCTGATGTCGCATCTGGTCTACATCACCGAAGGTCTGCTGGGCTCGGCCATTGCCGTGTCGGCCAGCTATATCATTTTGTTCATCCTGTTTGGCGCCTTTCTGGGCAAGTCGGGGTTGGGTCAGTTGTTCAATGACCTGGCGCTGGCGGTAGCGGGTCACTCCCGTGGCGGGCCGGCCAAGGTGGCGGTGATCGCCAGTGGTTTTCTGGGCTCAATCAACGGCTCGGCGATTGCCAACGTGGTCACGACCGGTGCCTTCACCATTCCGTTGATGAAAAAGACCGGCTACAAGCCAAACTTTGCCGGTGCCGTGGAAGCCGCGGCCAGCGTCGGTGGCCAGATTCTGCCCCCCATCATGGGGGCGGCCGCCTTCATCATGGCCGAAGTGCTGTCGGTGCCTTATACCCAGGTCATGCTGGCCGGCATTATCCCGGCACTGCTCTTTTATCTCGGCGTTCTGATCCAGGTTCACCTGCGCGCGTTGCGCAACGGTCTCAAGGGCATTCCGCGGGATCAGCTCTCGCCGGTAAGGGCGGTCATGATCGAGCGCGGCCACCTTCTGATTCCCATGGCGGTGTTGATCTGGCTGCTGGCCGATGGGCGTGCGCCGTTTTTTGCTGCCTTCTGGTCGATCGGCGCCACGGTGTTGATCTGCGGTACGCGTCGCGTGGTCATCGGGTTATCCCTGATTCTGCTGGCGCTGATCTTTCAGCCGCAGCTGGAAGGGGTGATCGTGGGTCGCGGCATTCCGGATGTCGGCATTGATCGACTGTGGCTGCTGGCAGTGATTGTGGTACCGGTGGTGGTCAATGCGCTGCGGGCCAGCAAGGGCATCGTTGCCGAGACCATGACTGCGCGTGATTGCGTCGATGCTATGGAAGGCGGCATTCGCAACGCCATTCCGGTCGCCGTTGCCTGTGGAGCCGTGGGCATTATCGTGGGCGTTGCCACGCTTACCGGCATCGCGCTGGAGGCGGCCGATGCTGTTGTGGCGCTTGGCTCGCAGATTCCCAGTCCGATGATTCAGCTGATGGTCACGCTGCTTCTGACCATGCTGGCGTCCATCGTGCTGGGCATGGGGCTGCCCAGTATCCCGACCTACATCATTACCAGCACCATGGCAGCGCCGATTCTTTTGAACCTGCCGCTGTTTCGCGAGCTTTCGGGCAGCAACGACACGGCCGTGTTCGTGGCGCACATGTTTGTGTTCTACTTCGGCATCTTTGCCAACCTGACGCCGCCGGTAGCACTGGCTGCCTATGCCGGTGCCGGTATCAGCGGTGGCTCACCCAATGCCACCGGCTTTCAGGCCATGAAACTCGCCATTGCGGGATTTGTGGTGCCCTTCATGTTCGTTTTCGCCCACGAAATGCTGATGATTGATTCCACGGTGGCCAATATCTCGGTGGTGCTGGTGACCAGCGTGGCGGGCGTTACCCTGCTGGCGGTGGCAGCAGAGGGCTATCTGTGGACGAAGGTCAACATGGTCGTGCGGATACTGTCGCTCGTGGGGGCCTTGATGCTGATCTTCCCGGGCGTCTGGACCGACATCGGTGGCGCGGCGATCGCCGTGATCGTGTTTGTCACCAACCGGGCGCTGGCCGCCAGGGAAGGGGCAGGGGCGTCAGGCAGCCCTGCCTGACGCCTGTCGAGTCACCGGTCGGGACGCTTAACGGCGTCCCGACCGGATGTCGGCGAGGATTTCGTAGCTGCGCAGCCGGTCGGCATGATCGAAGAAATCCGAGTTGACCATCACTTCATTGACCCCCGTACGCTCGATAAAGGCCTCAAGTTCACGACGAACGGTGTCCGGTCCACCCACGATTGAAGCGCCCAGATTGTTGGAGATGGCCGCCTGCTCATGCGGGCTCCAGTCCATTTCCCGCACCGGGGGTGCCAGCTGGATACGACGTCCGCGAATGAGCGATAAAAATTTCTGCTGCTGTGTCGTGGCCTGATACTGCGCCTCTTCATCGGTGTCGGCCGCGATCAGCGGAATGCCGGCCATTGCGTAGGGCTCGTCGAGTACTTCCGAGGGCTGGAACTGACTGCGATACAGTCGTAGTGCTTCCATCATGTAGCCCGGAGCAAACTGGCCGGCAAAGGCGAATGGCAGGCCCAGGTGCGCCGCGAGCTGCGCGCTGTAGCCGCTGGAACCCAGCAACCAGAGCGGTACATGGGTGCCCTGTCCCGGCCAGGCACTGACGCGCTGTCCTGGCTGCTCATCGCCCAGATAGCGAGCGAGTTCTGCCACCTGCTGGGGAAAGTCATGCACCCCGCTTTGAGGATTGCGGCCCAGTGCGGCGATGGTGGCGCCATCGGTGCCCGGGGCGCGCCCCAGCCCCAGATCGATGCGATCGGGATAGAGTGTTGCCAGCGTGCCGAACTGCTCGGCGACCACCAGGGGAGGGTGGTTGGGCAGCATGACGCCACCGGACCCGACCCGGATGGTCGAAGTGGCGCCGGCCACATGGCCGATCAGCACCGAAGTGGCCGCGCTGGCGATGCCGGCGGCGTTGTGGTGCTCGGCCAGCCAGAAACGGTGATAGCCCAGCGCCTCGGCGTGACGCGCCAGAGACACCGTGTTGTCGAACGTCTCACGGATGGTGCCGCCCTGACGCACGGGTGCCAGATCCAGTACGGACAGGCGAGTATTGGCAAGTAGGGACATGATGGCCTCTGTTCGTTGCGAAATAGCGCTGCTACCAGCATATCATTAGCAGGCTTATTATGTGTGACGTCGGGGCGTGCTATCGATAATTCAACAGGGGAAAATCATGTGGTCGGTCACAAAAAAAGCCGGCAGGGCCGACTTTTTCAGTAACGAATCAAAACATTTGCGTCAGTGATGCTGTGCGTGAGGATCGCGGCGAATTTCGTATTCACCTTCAAGCGTGGCGTGGTTTCCGTTCGGTGCTGTCTGACCCTGCCATGTGCGCCCCTGCTGATTGGCATGCTTTTTCATGCGGTGGCGTACCAGCGGCATCATGGCCCATCCCAGCAGAACGAAAAACAGGGCCAGCACGCTGCCGAGCATCAGAAGAAGACCAAACACCATCCATGCGCCCAGCATTTTCAGTGCGCCGGGCTGACGAGAGGGCTGTGCGGCCCGGGCGCGTGCCTTCATCTCTTCGGCCATGCGCCAGGCGGCGTTATAACTCTGATCTGCCATGTAAACACTCCTCACGGGTAGTGGCTGAATCAAAATGGCTGATAATAAGACAATAGCGCTTGTGGCAGGTTCATGCCCAATCGCGTGATTCAGTTTTATGTCAGGGGGTATGTCAGAGAGGCGTGCATATCTTGCGGTGGGGCGGGCAGTGCAGCCCTGACGCCCGAAAGAAAGCCTTTCGGGCATACAGGAGCGCTGCGTGTTCGGAATATCGGCCCGAACAAGGCCTGGTGACTCGGGCGAAGAGCGCCCGGAGTCTTACTGCGCGTTGTTGCGCGTGCCGAAGTTGCCGAAGCGACGACGGAACTGCGCTGCACGACCTTCGGAGCTGGCCTGACGCTGCTGGCCGGTATAGAAGGGATGCGAGGCGGAAGAAATATCCAGACGTACCAGCGGATAGGTCTCGCCTTCAAACTCGATGGTTTCGCTGGTGCTTACCGTCGAACGAATCTTGAAGTGTGTATCGGCATTGGTGTCGTGGAAGATCACCGTGCGGTACTGGGGATGGATGCCTGCTTTCATGGCGCGCTCCGGAAAGATGTTGGTCAGCCAAATTTAATGGCCGGGTATGATGGGCCAGCGTCAATATTTTTTCAACCGTTTTCCGGTCCGGCTCGACCCGTTTGAACGGTTTTCAGCCGTGATGATCGAGAAGAATGGCGCCATTTGATGGAGCGAGCGGCGTTTTCCCCATAATGGAGTGTCATGACTTGTCGACCTGGCTTGACCAGGTCACTCTGCCTGCCGGTTGGATGGAAAGGAAGATCAGTGGATGCAGGCGACAACAGGGCTTTGGACGCTGACAGCCATGCGCCGACTGGGCGCAATGATAATGCTGGCGATGATTGTACTGGCCGGGACGCCGAAGGCACATGCTTCGGCCGCCGAGCTTGCCGGGCTGGGTGGGGGAAACAAGGAGGGCGCCGGCGGCAGTGAGCAGGTCTCTCCCCAGCAGATGCGTGATTCGCTGGATCAGCTGATTTCGACGCTTGAAAACAGCGAGCAGCGAGCCTCGCTGCTCAAGGGGTTGCGTGAGCTTCGCGAGGCCAGTCAGGCGCGTATCGACGGCGACAGTGGTGAAGGCGCGTCCGGGCGCGGATTACTCGGCGCGCTGGCCACCACCTTTGAGGAGGTGACCGGTCAGAACGGAGAAGGGCGCAGTCTGATCGAGAGCTGGCAGCGCCGGGGCAACAGTGCGCTGGACGATCTGTCCGAACGATTTGGCAATCGTGACAGCCGCTGGTCATTGATTCGCGACTTTCTGATGACGCTGGCAGTACAGCTGGTCATCGGGCTGCTGCTTTACACGCTGATCCGGGTGGTGGGCAAACATTATGGTGTCATTCAGCGACTGCCCGAGCAGCCGACCGCCGTCACGCTGATACGTTACTGTCTGCGCCGACTGCTGCCCATGGGCGTGGCCTTTGCGGCCACCCTGGTGATGACCTTTCGAATGGGGCCTTCACCCGGCATGATACTGGCCACGACGCTGGGATGGGCGGCGCTTTGCGGCATGGTCTTTGCCTCGGTCTGTGAGGTGGTCTTTTCGCTGTTTTCCTGGGGGCATCGGCGCACGGCGCTGCGGCTGCTGCGCCAGCAGGCGGCATGGCCGCTTTTTTACATCGGCAGCGTGGCCGCACTGGGCGATGCCCTGAATGCCAATCTGCTGACCGAGGCGCTGGGCAGCAGTCTGGCCGGCTTCAGCGCCGAGATCGTCAACATTGCCGCGGTGCTTCTGACCGGCTTTTTCGTGGTGCGCTTTCGCCGCCCGATTCGTCATCTGATTCGTAACCGCCCGCTGAGCCAGCGTCGTGAGGGTGGCGCCATCAGTGACCTGATTCAGGTGCTGGGCAAGGTCTGGCACATTCCGGCGCTATTGATCGTTGCCGCTTCGCTGCTGGCCATTCTGACCTACAGCGGTGACGTGCGCTCGGTCTTTGCTCGGGCGCTGCTCACGGCCGGGCTCATGATCGTAACCCTGATCGTGACCGGTCTTTTGCGGCGCAACAGTCAGCAGGTGCGCCAGCGGCCGCGCCGCTCGCTCTATGTCAGGCGTCTGACCCGATTTGGTTATGTGCTGTGCCATCTGGCCTGCTGGATCATCTTTGCCGAGTGTGCCGCTCAGGCGTGGGGTTTTTCGATACTCAATCTTGGACGCACCGGGGGCGTGGGCGAGCGTATTGCCCGGCCGCTGATCAGTATCGGCCTGACGGTGCTGATCTGCTGGCTGATCTGGATTCTGACCGACACGGCCATTCATCGTGCCATGACCTCCACCTCGCGCTCCCAGCGCGGGCGCGCACGACGGGCCCGGGCCGAGACGATCACGCCCCTGATGCGCAATGTGGTGTTTGTCACCATTCTGGTGATCGGGACGATCGTGGCCCTGGCCAATCTGGGCGTGAATGTGACACCGCTGCTGGCCGGTGCCGGTGTGATCGGTCTGGCGGTCGGCTTTGGTGCTCAGACGCTGGTGCAGGATCTGATCACCGGCATTTTCATTCTGGTAGAAGACACACTTGCCATCGATGACTTTGTCGATGTGGGTGGCAATCTGGGGACGGTTGAAAAGCTCAGTCTGCGTACCATTCGGCTGCGCGATCTGGATGGCATTGTGCATTCAGTGCCTTTCAGTCAGATCAAGGCGGTGCAGAACTACTCGCGCGAGTTCGGCTACGCCATGTTCCGTGTGCGCGTGCCGCAGCGCATGACCATCGATCGGGCCATCGAGATGATTGAGGAGACCGCTGGCGGCATGCGTAATGATCCGCTGTTTCGCTTCAAGATCTGGTCGGCGCTCGAGATGCAGGGGGTGGAAAGCTTTACCGAAGGCTCGGCCATCGTACGAGCACGCTTTCGTACCGCCCCGGTCATGCAGTGGGAGGTAGCGCGTGAATTCAATTTGCGTCTCAAGCGGCGCATGGATGAAGAAGGCTTCGATCTGGCCGTGCCACGCACTAGCGTCCATCTGGAAAATCTCGATGGCCTGCTGGAACATCTACGAGGCGGACGCCCGGGCGAGGCGCGCCGGGAGGTTATGGTTGCCCCTCCCGACTCACATGACGAAGGGACAGATGCCGGCGGCGCGCCGGATGGCGCCCCGCCGGACGGTGGGGCGTCGCGCCCCTGACACTGTCATCAGGTTGTTTCGCCCGGCAGATGAAGATGGCCCCGTACAACCTGGCGAGACCCGCGTCGGCTGCCGGCGCGCAGGGCGTCCTCGATAAGGTCCATGGCCTGCGTGGCCATGGTCTTTAGATCATGGCGAATGGAGGGGAGGTCCATACCGAGCAGTTCGGCGCAGGCGATGCCGTCGATGCAGAACAGACGGGGGCCGCCGGGCTTCCCGGGCAGGGCGAGTCCGGCGCGTCGATAGGCGGCCAGAATGCCCAGAGTGATCTGGTTATTGATGCCGATCAGGGCATCAGGCAGCGGGGGTTGATCGAGTCTGTTATCCAGAAACTGCTCGGCAGGCGTCATCGAAAAATCCCCGTAGTGCACCTCCAGCGTGATGTGACTGCCTGCCATGGCTTCACGTATTCCTGATACCCGCCCGATGGTGACCAGCGAGTCCGGTGGCCCGGAGAGAATCAGCAGTCGCTCGACCGGCTGTTCTCTCATCCACATTCCTGCCTGATAGCCGCAATCCAGATTGTCGATATAGACGCCGCCATAATGGGGGGCCGCGACTTCCCTATCCACCAGAATGACGGCAATGCCTGCCTTTTCCAGCCGCTCGAAATAGGGGGGGCGATAGCGTCTGTCAGCAGAGATGACGGTCAGGATGATGCCGTCCACGCCGCAGGCAATCAGACGGTCCACGGCGGCTTCTTCCTGAGCGGCTGAGTCATGGGAATCCATGATCAGCACATCCATGCGGCGCGCTTCTCCCTGCTGGCTGAAGGCGCAGGCCAGTTCATGAAAAAAGGGGTTGTCCAGTTGAGGGTTGATGACGCCAATGACCGGGCGCCTGTCTTCCTCGCTCGCCAAACGCTGCCTTGCCACGTACCCCATCGCCTGTGCCACGTCGAGTACCCGCTGACGGGTCTGGGGGTGCAGCTGTTCGGGGGCGCTGAACGCGCGGGATACCGTGATCGTGCTGACCCCGGCAGCCCGGGCAACATCCTTTAGACGAACCCTTGTGGAAGATGATGGCGGTTCCATGAGGTGTCCTGATTTGTAATGGCGACAAGAACAGCATCGGTAGCGTCATGATGCCGTTCATCAATATCTATCATTTTCTGTCATCTTCGGCGTCTTAAAAATGCTCAAGGGAAGTACACCATTCGTCGGTATAAAAGTCTGTTGCTTTTCTACATTAGAACGTCAATTGGTCTAACAAAATATAAGTTAATGATATTTAGATGTTTTTTGTTTTATCGCGAGGTTGCCTTAACGCTGGTCCTGTTGAACGATAGGCACATAACAATGAATGTTAAAAAATGACAAAAATGTTGCTCATCTCTGTGCCTCTTGCAACAGGGGCCCACCAACACCCGGGGTAATCTCTACAATGAAAACACCATGGATCATGCTGCTGGCGGGACTTGGGTGCGCAGGCCTTGCGCAGGCACAGACCACCATTACGGTGGCCACTGTCAATAATCCGGATATGGTCACCATGCAGAAGATGACCAAGGCCTTTACCGAGGCGCATCCGGATATCAAGGTCAACTATGTGACGCTGGCCGAGAACGAACTGCGTCAAAAGATTACGACCGATATCTCAAGCGGTGGCGGTCAATACGATGTCATTACGGTCAGCAACTATGAAACGCCCATCTGGGCCAAAAACGGTTGGCTCAAGGCGATGGATCATCTGCCGGACAGCTATCGGGTCGACGACCTGATCCCCAGCGTGCGTCAGGGTCTTTCCTATGAAGACAAGCCCTACGCACTACCGTTTTATGCCGAATCTTCCATGACCTATTATCGCAAGGACCTGTTCGAAAAGGCCGGCATCGAGATGCCCGACCAGCCGACCTGGAGCCAGATCAAGGATTTTGCACAAAAGGTACATGATCCCAAAAACGGGGTTTATGGCATCTGTCTGCGTGGTCTGCCCGGCTGGGGCGAGAACATGGCGCTATTCAGTACCATGGTCAACAGTTTTGGAGGACGCTGGTTCAACGAGCAGTGGGAGCCTCAGCTGACCTCAGAGGCCTGGCATGAGGCCGCCAACGCCTACAAGACCCTTCTGACGCAGTACGGCCCGCCGGGATCGACCTCCAACGGCTTTACCGAGAGCGAGACGCTCTTTGCCAACGGCCAGTGCGGCATGTGGGTGGATTCTACCGTTGCAGCCGGCTATCTCTCCAATCCTGATAACTCGAAGGTGCATGAGCATGTAGGCTTTGCTCGCGCGCCGCACGAGAAAACCGAGGCCGGCTCCAGCTGGCTGTATGCGTGGGCGCTGGCAGTCCCTGAGTCGGCAGATCATCCCGAAGCGGCACAGACCTTTGTTGACTGGGCAACCTCGGCGGATTACATCCAGAGTGTGGCTGACCAGTATGGCTGGCTGTCGGTTCCACCGGGGACGCGTCAATCGACCTATGAGAGTCAGGGGTACCAGAAGGTCGCACCCTTCGCCGATCTGGTCGAAAAGGCCATCCAGAGTGCTGATCCGGAGCATCCAACCGCTGAGCCCGTGCCCTATACCGGCATTCAGTTCATCAGCATTCCGCAGTTCCAAGCCATCGGCACGCGAGTGGGGCAGATCATGGCCGGTATCCTGAGCGGTCAGACCAGCGTGGATGAGGGGCTTGATCAGGCGCAGGCCTTTACCGAGCGGCTGATGCGCCGCGCCGATGTGGCGAAGTAGTCCACAGATACGGTCACCGGCATTCGGTGACCCGCGCGACCACGCGGGCATCCCCCGCGTGGTTTCCTCCGTTGATGACTTCCGCCATGCGAGGCCTGTGACATGAGCGATCCTTCATCCAATCCATCTTCCAGACAGCGTGCGCCGACCAAGCGCCTGATGGCGCCGTCGGTGCTGTTTCTGCTGGTCTGGATGATTGTCCCTCTGGCGATGACGCTGTATTACTCGCTGCAGGACTACAACCTGATGATGCCGGACATGCGCGGTTTCGCCGGGTTTTTGAGTTATGAACTGCTCTTTACCGACCCTGTTTTCTGGGATGCCCTGCTCAATACGCTGCTGCTGGTCGCGACCTGCCTTCTGGTGACGGTTGTGGCGGGACTGGCGCTGGCACTTTTGTTCAATCGCACCTTTGTAGGGCGAGGCATTGCCAGAACGCTGGCCATTTCACCGTTTTTTGTCATGCCGGTGGTGACCGGTCTGATCTGGAAGTACATGCTGCTGGACCCGGTTTACGGGCTGTTTTCATGGGTCATGCGCTCGATGGGGTTTGAGCCCATCCAGTGGCTTTCCAGCTATCCGCTGTTGTCGGTGGTCATGATGATCAGCTGGGAGTGGACGCCCTTTGCGCTGTTGATTCTGCTCACCGGTCTACAGTCGCTGCCCGAGGATCAGCTCGAGGCAGTACGTCTGGATGGCGCCAATCGCTGGCAGGAGTTTCGACATATCGTACTGCCGCATCTGGGGCAGGTGCTGTATGTCGTCATCATGCTCGAGAGCATCTTCTTTTTGACCTCCTTTGCCGAGATCTACGCCACCACCAGCGGCGGCCCGGGCACGGCGACCACCAATCTGCCGTACTACATCTATCTGGGCGCGTTTTTCCAGTATGACATCGGGCTCTCTTCGGCGGCGGCCATCGGTGCTGTCGTGCTTGCCAACATCTGCGCCATATTCCTGATCCGGTTTGTGGCCGGTAACCTCAACGCAGGGAGCCAGCGATGACGTCATCTACCATTGATCAAACGCCCGGTCGCAAAAAGTCCACCGGCGGCACATTACTGACGCTGCTGGCCTGGCTGATCGGCATCACCATGTTCTTCCCGATCCTCTGGGTGGTGCTGACGGCGCTCAAGACCGAGCAGACAGCGTTCAGCATGACGCCGACCTTCATTTTCTCGCCAACGCTTGAGAGCTTCAAAAGCGCGCTGGCCCAGGGCAGCGGATACTGGCACTACGCCCTCAACTCGGTCATCACGGCGGTGGGGTCAACGCTGGTGGGGCTGGCGCTGGCGATACCGGCGGCCTATGCGATGGCGTTTTATCCCTCAAAACGCACGGACTTTACGCTGGTCTGGATGGTGTCGACCAAGTTCATCCCGGCCGTGGGAGTGTTGATTCCGGTCTTTCTGGTCTATCGCTCCCTTGGGCTTCTGGACACGCGTCTGGGCCTGACGATGCTGTTCACCTCCATGAACCTGCCCATCATGGTATGGATGGTGTACTCCTATTTCCGCGACATTCCGGTAGATATTGTCGAAGCTGCCAGCATCGACGGGGCCAGCACGGCTCAGACCATGTTTCGTGTCATTTTGCCGCTGGCACTGCCGGGTCTGGCATCGACCGGGCTTCTGGCCCTGATTCTGGCCTGGAACGAGTCGTTCTGGAGCCTGACCATGACCGACTACCACGCGGCGACCCTGGCCGTGTACACGGCATCGTTCAAGAGTGGCGAAGGGCTTTTCTGGGCGCGACTGTCGGCCGCCTCGGTACTGACCATTGCGCCCATCGTGGTGCTGGGCTGGTTTGCTCAGCGTCAGATGGTTCGCGGACTGACCTTTGGCGCCGTCAAATAGGCGCATCGAATGGATCTGCGCAGCCGGATGGCTGTGCCTGGAAAAGGAAGCGCTTCGATGGCGATTGTAGAACTTAAAGATGTAGCCAAACGCTACGACAGCATGCCGGGCAAAAAGAGTGGCGAGCAGGCCAATGCGGTCGAGGATTTCAACCTGATCACAAAAGATGGCGAGTTTGTGGTGCTGGTCGGCCCCTCCGGCTGCGGTAAATCCACCACCATGCGCATGATAGCCGGCCTTGAGCACAACACGGCCGGTGAGATCCGCATCAACGGTCAGGACGTTAGTGCCGTTGAGCCGCGTGATCGCGACATCGCCATGGTGTTTCAAAGCTACGCGCTCTATCCGCACATGAGCGTTTATCACAACATGGCCTTTGCACTTGAACTCAAGAAAACGCCAAAGGATGAGGTGAAAAAACGCGTTCAGGAGGCGGCCAGAATTCTTGATATCGAGCATCTGCTGGATCGCAAGCCGCGGGCGCTTTCCGGTGGTCAGCGCCAGCGTGTGGCACTCGGGCGGGCGCTGGTGCGCCAGCCCCAGGTCTTTTTGATGGATGAGCCCCTGTCCAACCTGGACGCGCGTCTGCGCGTCGAGATGCGCGCCGAAATTACCCGGCTTCATCGTCGCCTGGGTGTGACCACCTTCTACGTCACCCATGATCAGACCGAGGCCATGACCATGGGGCAGCGCATTGTGGTCATGCGCGACGGCCGCATTCAGCAGATCGACACGCCCTACAATCTTTATGAACGTCCGGTGAACCGCTTTGTGGCCGGCTTTATCGGTACGCCGTCGATGAATTTCCTCAAGGCCGATTATCAGGGGGATGCACTCAAGGGTGAGGGCTTCTCATGCACCCTGAGCCCGCGCCAGCAGTCGGCACTGGGTGACAGTGGCCAGCGTTCGCAGTGCTGGCTGGGCATTCGTCCAGAGCATCTGCATCGGGCCGATGAGGTCAGCGGCAACGGTCGTCTTGAGGGAAGCGTTGAAGTTGTCGAGCCGCTGGGGCCGGTCACCATGGCGCAGGTACGGGTGGGAGATACCCTCGTCACGGCCCAGCTGGCCGCGCATCTGGACGTGCAGATCGGTGACACACTGGCACTGGCCTTTGATCCGGATCATGTCCATCTTTTTGATATCGACAGCGACAAGGCGCTGGGGCTCGAGACAGACCCGGCGACATCCTCGGCACAGGCCACCGCGTAACCAGACCACCGGTTGATCCCGGCATCTACAATAGACGTCCGACAACACAGGGAGTGACGGCATGACAGCGCTGAAGGCAGGCAATCTTGATCAGTTGGGTGGTGATGTCTCGCTGCCTGGCTACCACCGTGATGATGTCAGTGTCGGCATCCTTCATTTCGGTGTCGGGGGCTTTCATCGCGCCCACCAGGCCATGTATCTCGATGCGCTGATGAAGGAAGGCAAGGCGATGGACTTCGGCATCTGCGGTGTCGGGGTCATGCCGGGTGACCGGCGCATGCAGGAGGTCCTCAAGGCGCAGGACGGGCTTTATACCCTGGTGCAGAAGCATTCCGACGGGCGCTGGGAAGCTCAGGTGATCGGCTCGATCGTCGACTATCTCTACGCCCCTGATGATCCCGAAGCGGTCATCCAGCGTCTGGCGGCAGAGACGACCCGCATCGTCTCGCTGACCGTCACCGAAGGCGGCTACAACTTTCATCATGTCACCGGCGAGTTCAACTTCGACAATCCTGATGTGCGTCATGATCTGGATGCCAGCGTCGTGCCAAAAACCTTTTTCGGCCTGATTGTCGAGGCGCTTGCGCGCCGTCGCGAGAAGGGCATGGCGCCGTTTACGATCATGTCCTGTGACAACATCCAGGGCAACGGCGATGTGGCTAAGGAGTCCTTTGTGGCCTTTGCACGCAGCCGTGATCCGGCACTGGGCGACTGGGTTGAAAGTGAGGTGAATTTTCCCAACTCGATGGTGGATCGCATCACGCCGGTGACCACCGATGAGGATCGCGAGCAGATCAGGGCGCGCTTTGGCATCGAGGACGGCTGGCCGGTGGTGTGTGAACCCTTCACCCAGTGGGTGCTGGAGGATCATTTCAACCAGGGGCGCCCGGCCTATGAAGAGGTCGGCGTTCAGGTCGTCGATGACGTCATGCCCTACGAGCTGATGAAGCTGCGCCTTTTGAACGCCAGTCATCAGGCCCTGACCTATTTTGGCTACCTCGACGGTTATCGCTACGCCCACGAGGTTTGTCAGGACGAGCTGTACGCCGACTTTCTGCTCAACTACATGGTCGAGGAGGGCACGCCGACGCTCTCGCCCGTACCCGGGGTCGATCTTGATGATTATCGTCGCACCCTGATCGAGCGCTTTGCCAATCCCGAGATTCGTGACACCCTGGCAAGGCTGTGCGCCGAGAGTTCCGATCGCATTCCAAAGTGGCTTTTGCCGGTGATTCGCGAGCAGCTCGAGCGCGATGGCGAGATCAAGCGCTCGGCGGCGGTCGTGGCCAGCTGGGCCCGCTACGCCGAAGGCGTTGATGAGCAGAATGAACCGATCGAGATCGTTGATCGCATGAAAGAGGAACTTCACGAGATTGCGCAACACAATCGCGACAATCCGCTGGCCTTTATCGAAAATCGGGAAGTGTTCGGCGATCTGGTCGATAACGAACGCTTTGTGGAAGCCTATACCCGGGCACTTTCCCGCCTGCATCAGCAGGGTGCGAGGGCCACGGTCGAATCAGTGCGCTAGGCTATTGTCACGACAGTACTTTCGGACAGGACAAGCTCATGTATATCGGCGTGGATTGCGGAACGCAGAGTACCAAGGTGGTGGTGCTGGATACTCAAAACGGCGTCATCATCGGTGAAGGCCAGCAGCCTCACGAGCTGATCAGCCGTGAAAGTGGACGTCGCGAACAGGATCCCACATGGTGGATCAAGGCCTTCGAGGCTGCCTTCCATCAGGCTATCGAGGCAGCGGGAATCGATGCCGGTGCCATTCGCGGTATTGGGGTCTCCGGACAGCAGCACGGCATGGTGGCCCTTGATGAGCAGAGCGTGCCGGTCTATCCGGGCAAGCTCTGGAACGACACCGAGTCCTCGAAGGAAAACGCGGAATACGTTGAAGCGCTTGGGGGCGAAAAGGGCTGTCTGGACACGCTGGGGGTGATTCCCCAGACCGGGTACACCGCCTCCAAGGTGATGTGGCTTCGTCGGCATCACCGCGATGCCTACGATCGAATCGCCCATATTCTGCTGCCACACGACTATCTCAACTTTTATCTGACCGGTGAATATAGCGCTGAATATGGTGATGCCTCGGGCACGGGGTGGTTCGATACCCGCAAGCGCTACTGGCATCGCGAGGCGTTTTCGAAAGTGGCGCCCGAGCTCGATCCGCAGCGCGTGCTGCCGCGACTGATCGAGCCGCATCAGCCGGCCGGCACCGTGCGTCGCGAAGTGGCCCGCCGTCTGGGACTGAACGATCACGTGATTGTTTCGGCCGGCGGTGGCGACAACATGATGGGGGCCATCGGTACTGGCAACATTCAGCCAGGTGCAGTGACCATGAGTCTGGGGACGTCGGGCACGCTTTATGGTTGTGCCAGCCAGCCGGCCATTACCGACAACGGACTGGTGGCCAACTTCTGCTCAAGCCACGGCGGCTGGCTGCCCTTGATCTGCACCATGAATGTGACCTCGGCCACCAGTCAGTTAAGCCAGGTGCTGGGACATGATGTTCAGGCCTTTAACGCCGCCGTGGCACGGGCGCCCATTGGTGCCGAAGGGGTCAGGGTGTTGCCGTTTTTCAACGGCGAACGCGTGCCAATGCTGCCGGAAGCCACCGGCAGTTTTCTGGGGCTTTCTGCTCATAATCTTTCGGCGGACAACCTCTGTCGGGCGGTCATGGAAGGCGCCAGCTTCGGCCTGCGCTATGGGATGGACCTGCTGGCGGATTTCGACATTCGGCCCGATCAGCTGCGTCTGGTCGGTGGCGGGGCCAATAGCGCGGTGTGGCGACAGATGATTGCCGACATCATGAATGTGGAACTGGTCTGTCCGGTCATCCGCGAGGCGGCCGCGCTGGGTGGCGCCCTGCAGGCACAGTGGTGTGATGAATACATGCAGGGACGCAAGACCGAGCTTGCCGATATCTGCCGCCATGCGGTTGATATTGACCGATCCACCCTCACATCTCCGAACGAGGATAGCGTCTCGCGCTATGCAGATGTCTACGCAGACTATGTCGAAACGCTCAAAAATCGCTATCCTGAAGCTCTGACACGGTAGAATTTTCGTTGCAGAAGCTCATGAGCCGTTTCTGCATGAATGTCGTGGCCAGTCGATGCTGCTGCGTCGGCTGGCCCCAATCGATTCGATGGAGTGATACATGGCAACTCAGCTTGAGTCCCTCAAGGCGATTTCCAAGGTCGTCGCCGATACCGGTGATCTGGAAGCGATCAAGAAATATCAGCCGCAAGACTCCACGACCAATCCGTCGCTGCTGCTCAAGGCCTTCGAGCTGGACGGCTATCAGGAGCTGATCGACAAGACGCTCAAGGAAGTGAAGCAGGAAACCGAGGGCCAGAGCCGCGAAGCGCGTCTTGAGCACGCCGTGGATCGCCTTTCGGTGGTTGTCGGTACCGAGATTACCAAGCTGGTGCCGGGACTTGTCTCTACCGAAGTGGCGTCCAAGCTTTCCTTTGACCGTGAAGGCAGCATCGAGAAGGCGCGCAAGCTGGTGGAGCTTTATGAAAAGGCCGGCGTTGGTCGCGATCGTATCCTGATCAAGCTGGCTTCCACCTGGGAAGGCATTCGCGCCGCCGAGCAGCTTCAGAGCGAAGGCATCAACTGCAACCTGACGCTGCTGTTCAGCGACGCTCAGGCGCGCGCCTGCTTCGAGGCCGGTGTCTTTCTGATTTCACCCTTCGTGGGCCGTGTCACTGACTGGTACAAGCAGCGTGACGGCGTTGAACATTACGCACCGGAAGATGATCCGGGTGTGAAGTTTGTGCGCGGCGTATGTGACTACGCCAGCAACTACGGTTATGACACCGTGGTCATGGGTGCCAGCTTCCGTAACACCGATCAGATTCTGGCGCTGGCCGGTTGCAACCGTCTGACCATCTCGCCGGACCTGCTGGAAAAGCTGGCCAATACCGAAGGCGAGGTTGAGCGCAAGGTGACCGATACCGGTGCCGGCGACAAGAAGGTCGAAAAAATGACCGAAGCCGAGTTCCGCTGGGAGCACAATCAGGACGCCATGGCCAACGACAAGCTGGCAGAGGGCATTCGCAAGTTTGCCGAAGACCAGCAAAAGCTCGAAGGCATGATCGAAAAGCGCCTGTAAAGACAGCGTTTCATTCTAAAGGGCCGGCTCCACTGGAGCCGGCCCTTTTTATGTTATCCCATTTTTCAAAAGCCCTGAGCAAAAGGTCCAGAAAAAGATGACGCCCTCTGAAAACGATATTTCAGGTCTGATGATCGATGATGCTGTCGTTGAGGCGGCCCGGTCGCTGATTCGTGATCGGCCCCGCGCGCTGCTGGGACTGGTCGGGGCGCCCGGTGCCGGCAAGTCGAGTGTCAGCGAGGCGCTGATGCACTGCCTTGGTGAGACGATGCAGGTGGTGCCGATGGATGGCTATCACCTTTCCAACCGTGAACTGGCGCGTCTGGGGCGTGCCGAGCGCAAGGGGGCGCCGGACACGTTCGATAGTGCCGGCTATGTGGCACTGCTGGAGCGGCTTCGGGCCCCGCAGCCGGATGAGATCATCTACGCCCCCGGCTTTTATCGCGAGATCGAGGAGCCGATCGCCGCCAGTATCGCGGTATCACCGCACACGCCGCTGGTGGTCACCGAGGGCAACTATCTCCTGATGGAGGAGGCGCCATGGAATCGTGTCAGATCACTGCTCGATGAAATCTGGTATGTCGAAGTCGACACCGAGCAGCGCGAACAGTGGCTGGTAGAGCGTCACATGCGATTTGGACGCAGTGAGTCTGATGCCCGAGCCTGGGTGGCCTCGACGGATCGTCCCAACGCCGAAAAAATCGAGGCCACTCGAGTGCGAGCGGATCGTCTTGTCGGCTGGGATGGCGCCTGTATTCGTTTTTTATAAACAAGACATCATTTTTTAACACGATGTCACCATTTACTCGCCGCTCTACGGCGAATGAATGATCGCATCAGTATGGCTTCAGGTTACAATCCCGATAAGGCTCTGGTGCTTTGCATCAGAGCATTTTTTTAAGGGTTACGCTGAAACGATTCAGCCAGCTTCGGGAGTTTTCATGGAACATCATGCAGGGACCGCACAGAAGGGGCTTCGCGGCAAGGCTCTGGTGATTGTGGTGTCAATCATTGCAGCGTTGGGCGGGCTGCTGTTTGGCTATGACACCGGCATCATTGGCGTGGCCCTTTTGGGACTGGCGCGCGATTTTGCCCTCAACGATGCGCTCAAGCAGATCGTGACCGGGGCCATCATTCTTGGCGCGCTGGTCGGGTGTCTGGGCACGGGGCCCATTTCCGATCGCATTGGACGGCGCTGGTCGATCGCCCTGGTCGGGCTGGTCTTTACCATCGGCTCGATCATGTCGGCAGCAGCCCCCAGCGTGGGCGTACTGATTCTGGCCCGCTTTATTCTGGGACTGTCGGCGGGTAGCGCCACACAGATCATTCCGGTTTACATCGCCGAGGTGACGCCGCCGGCGCATCGCGGCAAGCTGGTGGTGATGTTCCAGTTCATGGTGGTCTTTGGCATCCTGGTCGCCTATCTCACCGGCTATGCGCTGGGGCATCAGTGGCGCTGGATGTTTGCGCTCGGCATCATCCCTTCGGTCATTTTGATGATTGGCATGCTGTTGCTGCCGGAAAGCCCGCGCTGGTTGCTGGGTAAAAATCGTGAAAGCGAGGCGCTGGGCATTCTGGAGCGTGTGAGAGGCAATCGAAAGGGCGCTCAGCAGGAGCTTGACGAAATCAAGGAGATTGCTGCGCAGCCGGAAGGCAGCTGGCGGGATCTGTTCAGCTCGTGGGTGCGGCCGGCCCTGATCGCGGGCTTTGGTATTGCGATGTTCTCCCAGATTACCGGCAACAATGCGCTGATCTACTATGCGCCCACCATTCTGAGTGATGCCGGTTTCGGCGACAGCGCTTCGGTGCTGGCGGCGGTAGGTGGGGCGGTGCTGATCAACCTGGCCACCGTATTGGGCATCTTTCTGGTCGACCGGATCGGTCGCAAGCGCTTTCTGCTCTGGATGGTGCCGGGTTCGGCCGTGGCACTGGTCATCATGGGCGCGCTTTTTGTTGGTGGCTCTCCGGACAATCCGGCGGCGCAGTGGACGCTGGTGGCATGTCTTGCCATTTATATGGCGCTCAACTCAAGCTTTGGTGTCTGCCTGTGGCTGATCAATGCCGAGGTTTATCCGCTGTTTGTACGTGGCAAGGGGGCAAGTGTGGGCGCCTTCAGCCACTGGGTCTTCAACCTGCTGGTTACCCTGACCACGCTGTCGCTGATCGGAGCGCTGGGCACCTCTGGTACCTTCTGGCTCTATGCGCTGATCACCATCATTGCACTGGTATTTATCGTGCGCTATGTGCCCGAAACGAAAGGGCGCTCGCTTGAGCAGATCGAGGCGGACCTGCGTAACGGCACCTTCTTTCCGGCCAAACGTAAAAAGGTCGCGAAGGGCAAGGAGAGTGCAGCAAGCGTCTGAACCTTGGCTGACCCATTAAAAAAGGGCGCCTTCGGGCGCCCTTTTTGTGGTCAGTACGATCCGGCCTAGTAGGAGGCGCGACGATACTGACGGTAGCGCGGTCGCCAGAAGTTGGCATCGATGGCCTGACGAATGGTGTCGTCATCGGTTTCAAGAGCCACGCCATCTTCCTGAGCGCGTTTGGCCACGGCGATGGCGATTTTCTGGCTGACTTCCTGAATATCGGACAGCGGTGGCAGGACAGCACCCTTGCCTTCAAGTGCGACCGGTGAGCAGTCGGCCAGTGCTCTCGAAGCTGCCATCAGCATGCCATCGGTGATGCGCGAGGCCCTGGCGGTAATGGCGCCCAGACCCACGCCCGGGAAGATATAGGAGTTGTTGCACTGGGCAATGGGGATCTTTCGATCACCGATGGTGACCGGCTTGAAAGGGCTGCCGGTCGAGACCAGTGCCTCGCCATTGGTCCATTCCAGAATCTCGCGCGGGGTAGCCTCGATGCGCGACGTCGGGTTGGACAGCGGCATCACCAGCGGCTCACTGCAGTGCTGGTGCATGGTCTTGATGACTTCTTCGGTAAAGAGCCCGCGCTGACCCGAGACGCCAATCAGGATGGTGGGTTTGGCATTGCGTACCACGTCGATCAGGGCCAGATCACCAGTGCCGGTATCCCAGTCGCCAAGGTCGGTGCGTTTTTGCACCAGACGCCGCTGGAAGTTGACCAGGTTGCTCATGTCATCGGTCAGAAGGCCGTAGCGATCGATCATGAAAATGCGCTTGCGGGCCTCTTCTTCGCTGAGCCCCTCTTCCTGCATCGCAAGCACAATGTGCTCGGCAATGCCGCAGCCGGCGGAGCCTGCACCGACAAAGGCAACGCGCTGTTCGGAAAGCTTTTCGTTCTTGGCCTTGCAGGCCGAGAACAGGGTGCCCAGTGCGACGGAGGCGGTGCCCTGAATATCATCGTTGAAGCAGCAGATCTCATCGCGATAGCGCTCCAGCAGCGGCATGGCGTTGGCCTGGGCGAAGTCCTCGAACTGAATGATGGAGTTGGGCCAGCGACGCTTGATGCCCTGAATGCACTGGTCAACAAATTCGTAATAGGCCTCACCGGTGACACGCTCGTGACGCCAGCCCATGTACATGGGATCGTCCAGCAGGTCCTGATTGTTGGTGCCGACATCCAGCACGATCGGCATGGTGTAGGCCGGGCTGATACCGCCACAGGCGGTATAGAGAGAGAGCTTGCCGATCGGGATGCCCATGCCGCCGATGCCCTGATCACCCAGACCGAGAATACGCTCACTATCGGTGATCACGACCACCTTGACGTTGTCCTTGGTGGCACTGTGCAGGATATCGGTAATGTAATCGCGGTGGTCATAGGAGATGAAGATGCCGCGATGAGAGCGATAGATCTGGGAGAAGGACTGGCACGCCTCGCCGACGGTGGGCGTGTAAATGATCGGCAGCATCTCCTCAAGATGATCTTCCAGCAGCCGGAAGAACAGGGTTTCGTTGCTGTCCTGAATCGAGCGCAGATAGATATGACGATCCAGATCGCTGCCCTGCTGGGCATATTGCTGGTAGGCACGCTCGGCCTGCTCTTCGATCGTTTCGATGTTTTGCGGCAAAAGGCCCATCAGGTTGAACTGAATGCGCTCCTCAAGTGAAAAGGCACTGTCCTTGTTGAGCAGCGGTGTTTCAAGAAGGGTGGGCCCTGAATGCACGATATAGAGCGGGCGAGAAGGATTCTGGGACATCGTCATGACTCGCTGTAGACAGAAAGTGAAGAAATACCCCGGTCATGCATGATGCGTCAGGGTATCGGTTGGGTCGTTTATCGCTGACGGCGCTCCCACTATAGCCATCTCTCGGGACGCAACACAGCGCGACCATGGCCTGGCGCGCACGCCAGGCCGAATGGATCAGCCGTTCAGGGACATCAGCAGCAGGGGCAGCATCATGTAAAGCTCCGGATGTGACTTACCGTTGACGCGAAGGTCCTGGCTGTTCATTTCGATATCCATGCGATATCGATCGCCATCACGTGCCAGTAGCCCTTCCTGCTCGAGGCCCTGAAGCGTCTGCTCCGGACGGGCATCTGGATCGGAAAGCGTCATCAGGTGCATGAGCAGCGTACGATCCGAGGCCATGTCCAGCGTCAGGTTCCCACGCTCAAGCGCTGTGGCAAGCGGTTTGCCTTCGGTATCCATCGGGCGGAAGTCCAGTGCCAGCTTGCCTTCAAGCGACCCCTGAGGGGTGTTGAGGCCCGCGACCGTTATTTCTGCAGACGGGGCCCCCTTCAGAGCCTCCAGCAGATATCGCGTCATGATGTTCTGTACCTGCCCCGTGACCTGATCTTCGTCCAGCGAGTCATCCACACCGGCCAGTTCGGTCAGCAGCGTGCGGGTGGCCTCGCGAGGAAGGTGCTTGAGCGCCAGGGTCTGGGTAGCACTGTTGATGATCAGTGGCTCGGCAAGCTCCGGATCCTTCATCAGCAGGTTGCTGATCTGCCAGGAGGCGTTCATTGACAGGCCGTCGTCACCGTTGTCGCGCAGCTGACCCTGGCCGTCCAGGCCCAGCTTCAGGCTTACGCCTTCAGCATTGTCCTGAAGGTTCAGCTGGCCCAGGGTTGTTTTGAAGCGAGCGTCCCAGAAGTTGTCGATGTTGGGCCAGTCGGGGCCGCCGGCGCCGCTGCTGTCCATCTTCAATGACTTGAGCGTCAGCGTGGCGTCGTCACTGTGAAAATCCAGAGAGGGGATCGAGACGCTGGATTCGGTGCGATCACCGTCAAGCCGGTAGTGGCCCTTCATGCCGCCCCAGGCCAGGCGGGCGTCAGGGCTTTCGGGAACCTGGGTGTCGTCAAAGGCCGGCGACTGCCAGTCGATGTTGACGTCATTGCCAAAGCCCACGGTGGTGGTGGCCTCAAGCGCCGGCTGGTCACCGAAATAGTGCGCAACGGCGGCCTGCTGGTCACCAAAGTCGGGGGTGCTGTCGATGCGCGCCCAGCCAAATCCCCATGGGCCATGAGTGATGTGATGATGCACATCGATCTGCAACGGCCCTTCGCGGGTCTCGATCACGGTGCGGGTCACCGCATCAGACGTGCGCCAGCCGCGGTCATAGTCGATGACCTGGGTCGGGGCGCTGTCAGAGACCTGCGCCATGCCATGGCGGAACTCCTGCTCGATCTGCTTGCCGGTGTACCAGGGGGCGGCAGCGCCTGCGACCACGATGATGACTGCTGCAGTACCGATAATGCCCGTTGTCTTGCCCATGAAGATCCCTGAACGTTGATGCAAAATATAAATGTCTCAGCGCCGGGCGCTGATCATGGTTGATTGACCTGTCGTATACCATCGGCATCAATGGTGATCAGCCCTTGCTTATAAAGGCCGCCAATGGCCTTTTTGAAGTTGCCCTTGCTGACACCAAAGGTGCGCTGAATCAGGGCAGGGTCACTCTTGTCGCTGATGGCCAGCCTTCCACCGGCCTTTTGCAGTTGCTCGAGAATCTGTTCGGCCAGCGGCTCTGCCAGTAGTTCACGGCGAGGCTGCAGACTCAGATCCACCTTGCCGTCATCGCGAATCCGATGAATGTAGCCTTTGGTCCGGGTGCCCATGCGCAGCGGACGAATGGCCTCGCTCTTGTGCAAAAGCCCCCAGTGGCGATGATTGATAATGGCGTTGAAGCCCAGGTCGGTCGGACCGGTAATGAGCAGATCGACTTCCTCATCACGCGCGTAATCGGCCGGCTCATGGCTCAGATAGCGGTCCAGCCGCATCGAGGCGGTGATGCGTCGGGTGCGATCATCCAGATAGGCGAACACCACGCAGCGATCGCCCTGACGCAGGGGGCGATGGGTACGCTCTTCAAAATGCGACAGCAGCAGGTCCTTGGGCAGGCCCCAGTCCAGAAAGATACCCACTGGAGTACGCTCGACCACTTCCAGCGCGGCGAACTCGCCCACCTGAATTTTGGGTCGCTCGGTGGTCGCGATCGGGCGGTCTTCGCTGTCGAGATACAAAAAGACCCGCAGCGAGTCGCCCGGCTCGGTGGATAAACCTCGCGGTATCTGGCGCGTCGGCAGAAGAATATCGCCCAGCGTGCCGCCATCGAGGAAAAGCCCGATGGAAGACGTCCTGAGGATTTCAAGCGTATTGAAACGGCCCATTGCCGGCATGGTCACGCCCCGTGAACAGAATAAAAATGCCATGTTAACGCAAACGCCACGATGGCGGGCAGGGGAAGACCCTTCACGGGGCATGGCTTGTCACCATCGCGCGGCAGTGCAATGATTTTCCAAAGGAGATGGCATGCCTCCCGAAGCATGCGCTTCGAACCATCGCGCTCTGACACGTCGTGATTGATGATGCCTGCAACGCCCCGGGGGACGGGGGCAGGTTCGTGTTGATACGACGTTGCTGCCCGTGCCCTCGACATGACCGAGAGATTCGAGGAGTGCTGCATGTGGTTGTCCATTCTTGCCATCGGGTGTGGTGCGGCGCTGGGCGCCAACCTGCGCTGGGCCCTGTCATTGATGCTCAATGCGCTGTTTCCACCGTTGCCGCCCGGGACGCTGGTGGCCAACCTGCTGGGGGCCTGGCTGATCGGCATTGCCTTTGCGCTGTTTAATCTCCTGCCGGAGCTGAGTCCACATTGGAAACTTTTTGTGGTGACCGGTTTTCTGGGCGCGCTGACCACCTTTTCGACCTTCTCGCTGGAGATCACCGGACAGCTTCAGGAAGGACGCTATCTGAATGCATTGGCGGGTATCAGCGCCCATCTTGTGGGTTCGCTACTGATGACGGCGCTGGGCATGGCCTGTGTGGCCCTTGTGCGGCAGTGGCTGCGGTAGTGGGCAGGGGAGATTTATGACAGCGCTGCAATAAAACTGACATATTTGATTGCTAACCTGGCGTCGTATTGAAGCAGCCGCGCCTTTTCTGACAGGCCGGCACGATAACCAGCAGGGCGCCTTGAGCGTTCTGACGCAGGGTAACGGAGCAATCTGATGATCAAGCAAGTCGCTGCAGCCTTCATTGCTACCTCGCTGGCGGCCACCGCCTCGGCCGCGACCATCACCGGTGCCGGTGCGACCTTCCCCTATCCGGTCTATTCGCAGTGGGCCGATGGCTATCAGGACGAGACCGGCAACGGCCTCAACTATCAGGCCATCGGGTCCGGTGGCGGTATCCAGCAGATTACTGCCGGTACGGTCACCTTCGGAGCCAGCGATGCGCCGATGACACCGGAAGAGCTCAAAAAGAACAATCTGGTTCAGTGGCCCCAGATCATGGGCGGCGTGGTGCCGGTCGTGCACGTGGAAGGCGTTGAAGATGGGGCGCTGCGTCTGGACGGTCAGACACTGGCGGACATCTACCGCGGCGAGATCACCACCTGGAACGATGACGCCATCTCGCAGCTCAACCCCGACGTGGATCTGCCAGACACCAGGATTACCCCGGTCTATCGTGCCGAAGGCTCGGGCACCAACTTCCTGTTTACACACTATCTGGCCCAGGTCAGCAGCGATTTCAAAAACGAGATTGGTGAAGGCAAGTCCGTGGCGTGGCCTGCCGGTGTTGGTGCCAAGGCCAACGCCGGGGTGGCAAGCCAGGTCAACGGCATCAACGGCGCCATCGGCTATGTCGAGTCAGCCTATGCCGAGCAGAACGATCTGAATGTGGCGCAGATGAAAAATCAGGCCGGCAACTTTGTGACCGCCGGCAGCGACACCTTCCAGGCCGCGGCCGCCAATGCCGACTGGCAAAATGCTGACGGCATGTATCTGGTGCTGACCAATCAGCCGGGCGATCAGAGCTGGCCGATCGTGGGGGCTTCCTTCATTCTCATGCACACTGAAGTCGACGATGCCAAGGCCGCTGGTGACGCGCTTGCCTTCTTTGACTGGGCATTTGAAAACGGCGATGACATGGCCACCGAGCTCAACTACATCCCGATGCCGGATGGCGTGGTCAACATGATCAAGAAAGACGTCTGGTCGCAGATCAAGGACAGCAGCGGCAAGGCTGTCTGGCAGCAGTAATTCACGGCTGACCTGATGTCTCGGGCCGGGGCCATGTGCCCCGGCTTCTGTCCACCTGACCCACTCATGACGTTCATGTACAGGTATCCATCATGACGACCGGCAGCAGCAGCGTCACACCACAGGCCGCAGAGGGCGATCGGATGCAGAAGCTGTCGGCCAGTGCCCGGGAGCGCACGGCACTCAAGCGCAACGGCATTATTGACCGGATCTTTGAGCTCGGGACCCGTAGCTCGGCGTTGCTGGTGCTGGTACTGCTGGGAACCATCACCGGCTCGCTGGTGATCGCCGGCTGGCCGGCCCTGCAGCAGCTGGGGCTTTCCTTTTTTACCGGCGATCGCTGGGCCGCCAACGTCGAGAATTTTGGCGCGCTGCCGGCCATTTACGGCACGCTGGTGACGTCCCTGATTGCCATCGCCATCGCAGTGCCGGTCTCGCTGGGCATTGCGATCTTTCTCACCGAGCTGTGCCCGCCGAAGCTGCGGCGCACCATTGGCACCATGGTCGAGCTGCTGGCAGGCGTGCCGTCCATCATTTATGGCATGTGGGGCATGGAAGTGCTGGCCCCGTTTCTGCAGTCCCATTTCCCGTCGGTGTTTCCGGCCGGTACCGGACTGACGACGGCCGGATTGATTCTGGCCATCATGATCATCCCCTTTATCACTGCCGTGACCCGCGATGTCATGAATACCGTGCCATCGATCATGCGCGAGTCGGCCTACGGACTGGGCTGTACCACCTGGGAGGTCGTGCGCCACGTGATCTTTCCGTCCGTAAAGGCCGGGATGCTGGGTGGGGTGATTCTCGGCTTGGGCCGGGCGCTGGGAGAAACCATGGCGGTGACCTTCGTGATCGGCAACAACCTTTTCCTGAACGCCACCGTCACCGGGCAGGGCACCTCGATTGCTGCCCTGATCGCCAATCAGTTTTCAGAAGCCGACGGCCTGCAGCGCTCGGCACTTTTGCTGCTGGGTCTGGTTTTGTTTCTGATCACCTTTGCAGTACTGGCACTGGCGCGCTTCATGCTTAATCGCATCAATCAGCGGGCCCCGTCATGAAGGAGGCTGTCATGAATCCTGTTTATCGCCGTCGCCGTATGGCCAATCGCATCATCATGATGGCGTCGCTGCTGGCCTCTGCCTTTGGGGTCATCTGGCTTTTTTTGATTCTTCTGACGCTGGTCACCAAGGGCGTACCGGCCCTGTCACTTGACGTGTTCACCGAGCGCACCCGCATGTCCGGTGGCGGGCTGGGTAACGCCATTCTGGGCTCGCTGATCATGACGGCGCTGGCCACTGTCGGCGGTACCATCATCGGCATCGCGGCCGGCACCTGGCTTGCCGAATACGGCGGTCGCTCACGGCTGGCCAATCTCATTCGCTTTATCAACGATGTGCTGTTGTCGGCACCTTCGATCATCATCGGTCTGTATATCTACGCCGTCGTGGTGCTGCCGATGGGGCACTTTTCGGGCTGGGCCGGGGTGGCAGCGCTGATGGTCATCATCATTCCGGTCGTGATTCGCTCGACCGAGGACATGCTGCTGCTGGTACCCAATTCGCTGCGTGAAGCCGCCGCGGCGCTGGGGGCACATCGCTGGCTGATCGTGCTCAGGGTCTGCTATAGCGGTGCGAAGGCGGGGATCACTACCGGGGTGCTGCTGGGGTGTGCGCGCATCAGCGGCGAGACGGCGCCGCTGCTGTTTACGGCGCTCAACACCAATCAGTGGAATTTTTTCAACATGGGCAGCGAGATGCCCAACCTGCCGATGGTGCTTTACCAGAACATGACCATCAATTCGTTTATTCCCGCTCAGGTGGCGCTTGCGTGGGCAGGGGCACTGATACTGACGGCCGCGGTGCTGATTCTCAATATTCTGGCGCGCGTCAGTGCAGCGCGCTCACAGAAGTAGCATCAAGGGGCTTTCATTTCATGAACATGCGATCAGAGAATTTCACCATGGCGCCCAGGCAGACCTCCCGGAACGCTTCCGGACATACCCATGCTTCAGCCCCTTCCAAGCTGTCGGTCCAGGACCTGAACTTTTACTACGGCAGTTTTCAGGCGATCAAAAACGTCTCGATGGAAATTCCGGCTAATCAGGTCACGGCCTATATCGGCCCCTCCGGCTGTGGCAAGTCGACGCTGTTGCGTTGTTTCAATCGGATGCACGATCTTTATCCGGGACTGAAAACCGAAGGCGGCATTTTGCTGGATGGGCAGGATATCCATGCCTCTGGCGTGGACATCAATCTGCTGCGTGCCCGGATCGGCATGGTGTTTCAAAAGCCGACCCCGTTTCCGATGTCGGTGTATGACAATATCGCCTTTGGCGTGAAGCTCTATGAGCGCCTGTCGCGGCGCGACATGGACGAGCGGGTAGAGTGGGCGCTGAAAAAGGCAGCACTCTGGAACGAGGTCAAGGACAAGCTCAAGACCAACGGGCAGTCGCTGTCCGGCGGTCAGCAGCAGCGCCTTTGCATTGCGCGTACCATCGCGGTCAAGCCGGAAGTGATCCTGCTGGATGAACCGACGTCGGCGCTGGATCCGATTTCGACCGGCTATATCGAGGATCTGATTCACGAATTAAAGACGGACTATACGATCGTGATCGTGACGCACAACATGCAACAGGCGGCGCGAGTCTCGGACATCACGGCATTCATGTATCTGGGGGAATTGATCGAGTGCGGTCAGACCGACCAGATCTTTACCGACCCCGGCAAGAAGCAGACGGAAGACTATATAACAGGGCGTTATGGATAGTGGTCGCTATTGATGCCAGGATGTAATGGTCCTTGGGCGCGAAGAAAGACAGGGGGACACGGATGTGTCCCCCTTTTTCGTGAGCGCCGAGCGTGTTCCCGGGTAGTGAATGCGCACTGGCAATACATCATCGATCAATGGCCGGACGTTTTCGGCCGGTCTTGCGTGGCAGGCGCCAGCGGGTGCCGACACCTTCATGCATTGATCTTGATGTTTTGAACTAGTCTTTAACGACAATCCAACAATGACAGGGGAACGACGCTCTTATGGTTATTGCTCCCAGACAGCGTGTCTTTGTCGCCTCCACGATGATTATCGTGGTCCTTGTGGCCATGGGGGCCATCTTTCCTGACCAGTTCAGTGCTGGCGCCAGCGCGGCACTCAGTGGTGTGACCCATCTCTTCGGGTGGTTTTATCTGCTATCGGTTTTCGGCTTTGTGATCTTTTTGTTGGTTCTTGCCTTCAGCAAGTACGGCAAGATTCGTCTTGGTCCTCAGGAAAGCAAACCGACCTATGACTTCTTCTCCTGGGTCAGCATGCTGCTGGCCGCGGGTTTCGGGGTGGGGCTGGTGTTTTACGGTATGGCCGAGCCGATGACACATTTTTCCAGCCCGCCTTTCGGGGATGTCGAGGGAGAAACGCCTGAAGCGGCGCGGTTGGCCATTCAATATGCGTTTTTCAACTGGGGCGTTCATCAGTGGGCCGCCTTTTCCGTAGTGGGCCTGATTATCGCCTACACCCAGTTTCGCAAGGGGCAGACCGGGCTGGTCTCAACGGTCATGGCCCCCCTGACGGCAAAGCTTGGCCGCGGACGTGTGCTGGCTGGAGGGATACTCAATACCTTTGCCGTGGTCGCGACCGTGATGGGCGTGGCGACCTCCATCGGTCTGGCGGTGTTACAGATCAACGGCGGGCTGCATGCCGTCTTTGATGTTACCGAAGGGCTGATGTGGCAGGGCATCATCCTGTTTGCGATGTTTGTCTGCTATATGCTCTCGACGGTCTCCGGGCTCGACAAGGGGATCAAGCGCCTGTCCAATCTCAACATGGGTCTGTGCCTGGCCCTGATGGCCTATATTCTGATTACCGGACCTACCGTGGCCATTCTGGGCACCATTACCACGGGGCTTGGTGACTATCTACAGAATTTCTTTGCCATGAGTCTGCGTCTGAGCCCTTATACCGAGACCGACTGGGCCAGCAGCTGGACCGTGTTTTACTGGGCCTGGGTCATTGCCTGGTCGCCGTTTGTCGGCACGTTCGTGGCGCGTATCTCGCGTGGCCGGACCATCAAGCAGTATGTCTTCGGGGTGTTGATCGTGCCTCCGATGCTGGCCTGTCTGTGGATTGGCGTCTTTGGCGGGGCGGCCATCCATATGGATATCTTCCAGGGTACGGACCTGGCTCAGGCGACCAGTGACAACATCACCTCGGCGCTGTTCGTGATGTTTGATCAAATGCCGTTCTCCTTCCCGCTGTCGATCGTGGCGATGATCCTGATCTTCATCTTTCTGGTCACCTCGGCCGATTCGGCGGCCTATATCGTCGGGCAGATGACCGACAAGGGGTCGCTCAACCCGCCGCTTTACAAGCGGGTGACCTGGGGGGTGCTGATTGCTGCCATCTGTCTGATTTTGATTTCGGCCGGGGGCGAGAGCGGCCTCAGCGGCCTGCAGTCGGCGGCCGTGGTCTCGGCACTGCCGTTTACGCTGATCATCTACGGCATGGTCTATGTGCTGCTCAAGGAGCTGAGAGCCGATCGTAAACAGATGCTGCTCAACCTCTATCGTCAGCATAACGAGACGCCGGTGGGGGCGGATGCCTTTGAAGCCGACGAGATGTCCGACATGCATGCCGAGCGTATTCGTCGCTCGCCGGGCGTGAAGAACCGCCGAATCCACCGGGATCGGGGGACCGGGCAGATCGAGTCGGAATAAGGGCTGGCGGCTCACTTCAATAGCATCGGGTCGGGCCTTTTGCCTGACCCGATTATCTTTGGCTATTTTTATGATCCGCAATGATGATTAGCCTGTTAATCACTCCTTCCCTATCCTTGATCATGTTTCGAGCCGCCAGACTCGGAGCTGTTTCATCTAGCATCCATGATGCAATGCAACACCCCCTTCTTTCCCGCATGTTTTTCATGCGGGATTTTTTTTGCCTGTCGAACGCTCGGGAGGGACATGCGCTACGTGATGTTGATGATGTTATTGATCCCGGTGCTGGTTGCCATCGGACTCTGGCAGCAGTGGCCGGGCAGCGAGCGCGTGCCTTCACAATACAATCCCTTTGCGCCTCTCAATGTCGACGATCCACTCAATCCGATGACCCGTTTCAAGCTCAAGGCGCTGAATCAGGATCCGCAACGCTGTCTGGCAGCGCTTGCTCGGGCGCGAGCGCAGGGCGCCATTGATTATGTCGAGGTCGGCAGCCCAGAGATCGGCGCCTGTCAGCTCGATCACGCCGTGCGGGTTCGCTCGACGTCGGTCACGTTCGGGAACAGTTTTCTGGCCAGCTGTCCGTTGGCGCTGTCCTGGGTCGTGTTCGAACGACAGCGCCTTCAACCGCTTGCGCGTGACATTTTCGGACAGGACGTTGCCCGGGTGGATCACGTCGGCAGCTTTGCCTGTCGCAATGTCTATCATCGTGCCAGCGGCCGACGCAGTGAACACGCCACGGCCGAGGCCTTCGATGTGATCGGGGTTCGTCTCAAGGATGGTACCCGGGCGACGGTCGCCGGGCACTGGTCGGATGAGGGGCCGCGAGGCGCGCTGCTAAGACAGGCCTTCAAGGGCAGCTGCGACGTGTTCGGCAACTCGCTGGGGCCTGAATACAACGCAGCCCATCGCGATCACTTTCATCTTGGCATGCGCGGTTACGGGCTTTGCCGATAGGTTCTGGTCGCATACGCATCGTCACAAAAAGGGTGGTGTCACTGCCTTGAAGGCTGGCTATGGTATGAGGGCATCGGCTGCAAAAGCTTACTCCCCAACAACAACTTCAAGGAGTTCTGCTGCATGATCACCCTCTGTTGGCCCGCTCACCCCGTCTATCCCTTCCTGTTTCATGCCATGGGCCCTTTTATCGACAGGGGGCGCGCCTGACCCATGTTTACCCATATCCAGCTTGGTACGCGTGATCTACCCCGTCTGGCGGCCTTTTATGATCACGTGCTGGCGCCGATCGGGCTGATTCGTCTGCAAAGCGAGCGCGATGGTGGTCCACCCGATGCCATCTGGCACTATCCGGGCCGGCACTGGCCGCTGTTTGTCATTCAGTATCCCTTCAATGGCCTTCCGGCGACCTGGGGCAATGGTACTCAGGTGAGTTTCATGTCGCCCGATCGGGAGAGCGTCGATGAGGTCTGGCGCCGAGTCATGGCCTGCGGTGGGATCAGCGAAGGCCCGCCCGGCGTGCGCGACTGCTATGGGCCGGATTTTTATGCGGCCTATTGCCGTGATATTGAAGGCAACAAGCTCTGCTTTGTGCATGACAGTACGATGGCTTCATTTCATCAGTGACCCGGGTGTCGCTGCCAACAATACGCCGCTGGTGTTTGCAGTGTGAGCCATCGCTGGCGATTGACCGGTCTCGTGACTATCGTCGTGACTTTCCCCCCCTTGCCCGAGCGAGTATCCTGCACGGTTTTCCAGCATGACGCAGCGCCCTGGCTACCGCCGGCGCTGCACTGTTTCTAGTCGAATGTTCATTGCCGAAAGGGGGAGTGCCGATGCAGCCGCGCGTGGGAGTGATCATGGGATCGAAGTCGGACTGGCCGGTGATGGAGCATGCCGTCAACATGCTGACGCGTCTGGGGGTGGCTTACGAGACTCGTGTTGTCTCTGCCCACCGTACGCCGGATATGATGTTTGAATATGCCAGCACCGCCGCCGAGCGGGGCATTGAAGTCATCATCGCCGGCGCCGGCGGTGCCGCGCATCTGCCCGGTATGGTGGCCTCGAAAACGCCGCTGCCCGTGCTGGGTGTACCGGTCGAGTCCAAGGCACTCAAGGGCATGGATTCGCTGCTTTCGATTGCCCAGATGCCGGGAGGGATTGCCGTGGGCACGCTGGCCATAGGCAAGGCCGGCGCCACCAATGCCGGGCTTCTGGCGGCCCAGATCATCGGTACGCATGACGCTGAGGTACGCCGTGCCGTCGAGGCCTTCCGTGCCGAGCAGACTCAAAACGTTCTGGATAATCCCGACCCCGGCGCAGAATAATACGGCTTGAAACAGTACTGCCAAAAGGTACTGGCGCAGATTCCTTTACCCTTGTTGATGAGTGAGAGATGGCCATGCAGATCGGCATTCTGGGAGCAGGACAGCTCGGACGCATGATGGCACTGGCGGGCCTGCCGCTGGGTCAGCAATTTACCCTTCTGGACCCCGGCGGCACGCCCAGTGCCGGCATTGGTGAGCTGCTGACCGGCAGCGATGACGACACCCTTGAGGCGTTCATCGAACGCGCTGACGTCGTCACCTATGAATTCGAACACCTGCCGGTCACGCTTTTGGAGCGCATCGAGCAGGTACGCCCGGTCTATCCGTCAAGCCGTGCCATTGCGGTATGCCAGCATCGCGCCAAAGAGAAGGCGTTATTCTCGCAGCTGGGCATCCCGACGCCTGAATATCGCCTGGTCGACAGTGCGCAGGCGCTCGAGGCTGCTGCGCGTGAGCTGGGCTGTCCGGTCGTGGCCAAGTCCACCACCGAGGGCTATGACGGCAAGGGCCAGGCGGTGTTGCGCACGCCCGAGCAGGCCGCTGAAGCGTGGCAGAGCATTGGCCATGACCAGTTGGTGGTTGAGGCTTTCGTGGATTTCGTGCGGGAAGTTTCCCTGATTGCCGTGCGCGGGCGTGATGGGGAAGTGCGTTCGTATCCGATCACCGAAAACCAGCACGAAGAGGGCATTCTGCGCTACTCGGTAGCGCCGCTGCCGGATGTGGATCAGACCCTGCAGGCCACGGCGGATGGCTATATCCAGAAGCTGCTGGATGAGCTGGACTATGTCGGTGTGCTGTCGCTGGAGCTTTTCCAGACGCGCGACGGCAGGCTTTTGGCCAACGAGATGGCGCCTCGAGTGCACAATTCCGGTCACTGGACCATGAATGGTGCCGTGACCAGCCAATTTGAAAACCACCTGCGGGCCATTGCCGGGCTGCCGCTGGGCGATACCGCCCCGCGTGGTCTGACCTGCATGGTCAATGTCATCGGTGAAGAGGGCGACAGCGCCGCGCTGCTGGCGCTTGAGGGGGTGCATCTGCATCGCTATGGCAAATCACCACGCGCCGGGCGCAAGCTGGCCCACATCAATGTGGTGGCCGATGACTACGCAACGCTCATGCAGCGGGTGCATGCAGTCACTGCCCTGTTGCCCGGGGCGTTTGACAACACCATGCACTGGAACAACGTCTGACGCGTTCCAGATGTCTACAGGGGCTGTCCGGCCCCTGTAGACAGGCCATGCCCCTCATCTCCTCCCCGTCGTCCAAACGGCGTCTTCACCTCCATACGCTCATAAGGCCCGCCCGGGCAATGCGGCATTGCCTTGATCAGGTTCTGGTGATCTTTCGCTTGTCGACGTTTTCAGAGCGTGGGCATACTGGACGGCTCGCGCAGGTGCCACCGCTGGGTGGTGGCGCCTCAAACTGTCCGATCCCATCTCAAGGAGAGGGTGATGTCGTATACCGTGCCTGATATCGAACCCCTGGAAAGCATTCTGCCCGATGAGCCGCTGCTCATGATGGGCGCGGGCCCCGTGCCCATTCCGGCTCGGGTGGCGGCGGCCAACGGTATTGTCATCAATCATCTGGGCGAGACCATGGCGCGCATCATCGAGCAGGTCAAGGCGATGTCGCGTTATGTCTTTCAGACCGAGTCACGCCATATTCTGGGTGTGGCGGGGCCCGGGTCGGCGGCGATGGAAATGGCGATCATCAATCTGGTCGATCCGGGGACCCGAGTGTTGACCATCAATAACGGCTTTTTCAGCAGCCGGCTGGGCGAGATGGCCCGCCGCGCCGGCGGAGAGGTCGTGGAGATGAACGCCGGTGTGGCCTGCGCTGCCAGTGAAGCTGATGTCATCGAGGCCATCCGGACACATCGCCCGCGTGTGTTGACCATCGTGCAGGGCGAAACCTCCAGCACCGTGTTCAACCATACCCTGCCGGCCATCTGTCGGGCAGCGGCTGAGGCGAACTGCCTGGTGGTCTGCGATGCGGTCTGTACGCTGAGCACCATGCCGCTGGAGATGGATGCCTGGGGGGTAGATGTGGTGATCACCGGTGGTCAGAAGGGGCTGAGCTCGATTCCCGGCGTGTCACTGATCGCCTTTTCCAATCGCGCCTGGGAGGTCATCGAGCAGCGCACGCGCACGCTGACCCATTGGTGTCTTGATGCTCGACTGGCGCATCAGTTCTGGTACAACAAGTCCTATCATTACACCGCGCCGGTCTCGGGCATTCTGGCGCTGCACGAGGCGCTGCGACTGGTATGTCAGGAAACCCTGTCCAGACGCTTTGATCGACACCTGCGCTGCTCCAGGGCGTTGCAGGCAGGCATTGAAGGGTTGGGGCTTGAGCTTTATATCGAAGGCCCCTCGCGGCTGAACTCGGTAGTCGGCATTCATCTCCCCGAGGGGCTGGCGCAGGCCGATCTGATGGCTCACATCTCGAGCCATCACGGTGTGGAGATTTCCGGCGCCTTTGGGGCCAACATCGTGCGAATCGGTCAGATGGGCGAGCAGTGCCGCACGCATCATCTGTTTCGTACCCTGCATGCGCTGGGCACCAGCGTGCGCTCGCTGGGTTACAGGGTCGATGTGCCGGCGGGTATGGCAGCCCTGGAACTGGGCCTTTCGGGCTATCAGCCGGTATTTGCCTGAGCTGTTAGCCCAATGAAAAGGGCCCCGCCATGCGGGGCCCTTCGGCGGGCATAACCAACGATCATGTCGTGGCCATCTGCGGTGTGTTGCGGTCATTGTGATGGCGGCGCTGAAAAACGATCAGACCGACGGCGATGGCAATCCCGGCCAGATCGCTATAAATACCGCCATAGATCATGCACAGCGCTCCGATAAACATGACGACCCGCTGCCATGCCTTCACCGGGCCAAAGAACCAGGCCTGAACGGTGGCGGAGAGCAGCACGATGCCCATGGTGGCCGTGACGCCAACGCGCGCAATCTGCAGCCAGCTGCCTTCCATCAGCATGGCCGGGCTGTAGAAGAACATGAAGGGCACGATAAAGGCGGCCAGACCGATCTTGAACGAGGCCACCGAGGTGCCCATGGCGTTGTCCCCTGAAATGCCGGCCGCGGCATAGGAGGCCAGAGCCACCGGCGGAGTGATCGCCGAGACCACGGCGAAGTAGAACACAAAGAAGTGTGCCACCAGCGGCTCGATGCCAATGCCGATCAATCCCGGTGCCACTACCGAGGCGGCCACCGCATAGGCGGCGGTCGTCGGCATCCCCATCCCCAGCAAAATGCTGATCAGCATGGCGAAGAACAGTGCCAGCAGCTGACTGACACCCGCCAGACCCAGCAGCAGCGAGGAGAAGCGCGCGCCCACCCCGGTCAGGCCGATGACACCGACGATCAGACCGGCGCAGGCACATACCGCGATAATCTGGATCGACATCGTGCCGCCCAGCTGCAGGGCACGCAGGATTGCTGCGGGACCCATTTTGTTGGGCGAGATCCAGCTGACAATGGCCGCCGAGGCAGTGGCCAGGGTACCGGCGCGAATCACCGAATAGCCCATGAAGAGTGCAGCGACCAGAATGATGATCGGGGCGAACAGGTAGGCGTGGCGTGCCAGTTTCGAGAACTTTGGAATCTCGTCCCGGGTCATGCCACGCATGCCCTTGCGAGCGGCCTCGAAGTCGACCATGAAGTAGATCGAGGCGAAATAGAGGATGGCCGGAATCACCGCCGCGATGGCGATCTCGGTATAGGGAATGCCGGTGATCTCGGCCATGATGAAGGCGCCTGCCCCCATGATTGGCGGCATGATCTGCCCACCGGTCGAGGCGGCCGCTTCAATGGCGCCGGCACTGCGGGCGGGGTAGCCAACCTTTTTCATCAGCGGGATGGTCAGCGAGCCGGTGGAGACGACGTTACCGGCGCTGGTGCCGTTGATCATGCCCATCAGGCCGGAGGCAAAGATCGATACCTTGGCCGGGCCGCCGCGCGCGCGTCCTGCGGCCGCGAAAGCGAAGTTGACGAAGTAGTCACCCACCTTTGATGCCTGCAGAAAGGCCGCAAAGATGATGAACAGGATGATGTAGGTCGAGGAGACTGCGGTAGTCGGTCCCAGGACGCCGGCATCGGTGTAGACCTGACTGAAGAAACGGTTGACGGACAGTCCCGGGTAGCCGAGGAAGCCCGGCAGGAAAGGGCCGGCAAACACATAGGCGATGAAGATGGCAGCGATGATGACCAGCGCCATGCCAGCCACCCGGCGAGTCAGCTCCAGAATCAGCAGCGAGCCGGCGATCGCCGCCCAGGATATCCCGATCGGTGCGAAGGCGGTACCGGTCGAGGCGCGCAGCGGTGAATTGAACATCAAAAGCAGATAGCTGGAGGCCGCAGCGGCGCAGACCATCAGCACCACTTCTGCGATGGGTAGATGGCCGCGCGGGCGCCGAATCGCCCAGGAGAGCATGATGGCCCCCACGGTGGCGACGATCAGTGGGACGCCGAACTGCCAGGTCTCGATGGACGGATCAATGCGCATGGTACCGCCGGCCATGGCCTGGTGCATCATGAAGACCTGTACCAGCGCATAGAGGGCGGGCAGCAGCATGACGCCGGCAATACCGTCCAGCCAGCGCGGTGAGGTTCTTTCACCGTCTTCAGCAAAGCGCGCCCCGGTATAAAGGCCAAAGCCGAGAATCAGCGCGCCGCAGACGTGCAGGATACGAAATGTCCAGGTCTCGATCGGATAGACATTGAGCGAAATCAGGTGAAAGCTGGTATAGGCCACGGCCATGGCGGCGAACAGCCACCAGAGGCGGCCGGAGAAGACGCGTCGGGTCGGCTCGACGACATCGTTGTCAACGCCGTCGGCGATGATCATGTCATCTTCAGGCGTCTGATTATTGTGCTGGTTGGACATGGTGGTCACCCCGAGTGATTCAAAAAACGGCGCCGCCCCGAGCACGAGGCGGCGACGAGTCTTACTGACGGATCAGTGAGGGGTCGATGTCGTAACCGTTCTCCTCATACCAGCGCACGGCGCCCGGATGGTAGGGCAGCACGGTGTTGTACTTGAGGTTCTCCGGTACGCTATTGGCCGCACTGCGGTGGATATCACGCATGCGGTCGTTGTTTTCCATGCTCACCTTGACGACCTGATAAACGAAGTCTGCCGGCAGATCACAGTTGGCGATGGTGAAGTTCCACATCGATACGGCACGAAGATCGTGATCCAGCGTGCTGTAGGTGCTGGCCGGGATGGTGAACGGCGCGACCGGGAAGTTTTTGACGATCTTTTCCTGCTGTGCTTCGGTGAACTCGACGAAGTTGACGCCGGTCTGGACTTCCAGCTGACTGACGGCCGGGATGGGAATGCCGGCGGCAAAGGCGACCACATCGATCAGACCATCCTGCAGCTGGCTGCCAAGGTCGGACCAGCCGCCGTTGCGGCGCTCATACTCCACGCCCAGTTCTGACAGAATCGCCGGGAAATAGGTGTCAGAGGTCGATGCCGCCGGGCCAAAGCCGATGCGCGCGCCATCGGGGATGCTGTCGATACTGTCGATACCACTGCTGGAGAGGGCGGCCACCGAGAAGGGCGTTTCATACATCGGGAACAGCGCACAGACGTTGTCCATCTTCATGCCCGGCGCCAGCGGACTCTCGCCGTTGAGGGCCTGAGCGGCAGGCCCCATGGTGGTCAGACCCAGCGCGACATCGCCGCTATGGACCAGCGCCATGTTCTGGGTCGGGCCGCCGGTAATCTCACCGCCGCCGGAAATGCCCAGTTCTTCGGCAATCAGGTTGGCCCAGCCGGAACCATAGACGTAGTACGTCCCGCCCTGGCTGGCAGTGGCCACGGTGATGCTGTTCGGCCAGTCGCTGCGGTCAACGCTATCGCCGGCCTGGGCTGCGCCGATGGTGGTCAGAGATACTGCCGTCGTAACCGAGGCCGCGACAGTCAGGGCAAAAGTATTGCGTGACAGGGTTGGCATGATGGAGCTCCCGTTATGATTGGACTTTTTGAAGGACACCGACCAGGGCGTCGATGTGCATCACACTTCGGGAGTGGCAAGCGATGCGCCATTTACCGTTTTTTTAAACGATGTCAGAGGGTTATGGTTTTGCGTTGCAACTTTGGTCGCGTGTGAAAGGGTGGGAAAATGGCGGATATCCACATTTTTCCACATCAGTGGTGTGCGGAAATCCGCACAACGGTGCTGTCAGGGTATGAAAGACGCTACCAGCGCCACCGAAGAGACGCTTTTCGAGTCTAAAGTATAACGGTGAAGGCCGTTTCAAGGCTGAGCCGGAGCCGCTTTTGAACGTTCAACGGTCAGACTTGAGGGTCATCACTGCCTTCACGTCGATAGGCCTCGGCACGCAGATCGTGCTTTTTCAGCTTGTCATAAAGCGTTTTTCTTGGCACATCAAGGTGCTCGCAGGCCTCACTGATTCGGCCACGACAGCGGGCCAGCGCCTGATCAATCAGACTTTTTTCGAACATCTCGACCTGGCGGGCCAGCGACAGCTCGCTGGCATCGCCGTCAATACTGCCGAGCAGGGCATCCAGGCGGTAATCGTAGGCACTGCCGATCAGTACGTAGCGCTCGGCAAGGTTGCGCAGTTCGCGCACATTGCCGGGCCAGTCGTGGGCCAGCAGTACGGCCACGCCTGCGCTGTCGAGCGGGGGCACCTCAAGGCTGCTGCGGGTCGCCGCGACCACGGCAAAGTGCTGAAACAGCAGCGGGATATCCTCGCGCCGCTCGCGCAGCGGTGGAATCGGCAGGGTGACCACGTTAAGCCGGTAGTAGAGATCCTCGCGAAAACGCCCCGCTTCGGCAGCGGCTTTCAAATCCACCTTGGTGGCCGCGATCACGCGGATATCCAGTTCGATGGCCTCATTGGCGCCAAGGCGTTCGATAGCGCGCTCCTGAAGCACCCGCAGTAGCCGCACCTGCAGCGTCAGCGGCATGGATTCAATCTCGTCGAGAAAGACCGTGCCCCCCTGGGCATATTCGAACTTTCCAATGCGTCGCTCTACCGCACCGGTAAAGGCTCCTTTTTCGTGGCCGAACAGCTCCGATTCGATAATGCTCTCCGGCACGGCGCCACAGTTGATGGCAACAAATGGCGCGCCACTGCGGCGGCTGCGCTCATGAATGGCGCGGGCAACCAGATCCTTGCCGGTACCGGTCTCACCAAACAGCAGGACATCGGCCTCTACCTGACTGATGCGTGACACCATGGTGGCCAGCTGGGCGATCGCTGCGGTACGTCCTACCAGTCTTGGTCCTGGCGCTGACTGCTGGGCCTCCAGTTCGGCGCGCAAGTGGCGGTTTTCCAGTGCCAGCCTTCGGGTTTCGGCGGCGCGGCGTACCACTTCCACCAGCTCATCGCCGGCAAAGGGTTTCTCGACGAAGTCCCAGGCCCCATCGCGCATGGCGGTAACCGCGGTGGAGACATCGCCATGACCGGTAATCAGAATCACCGGCAGCTCCGGGTCACGGGCATGTACCTCGCGCAGCAGTGCCATGCCATCCATGCCCGGCATGCGGATATCGCTGATCAGCACGCCAGGAAAGTCCTTCTCCAGAATCTCCAGAGCCTTCTCTGCACTGGCCACCGGTAGCGGCCGGTAGCCGGCCAGTTCCAGCGTCTGGCCGGTGGTGAAGCGCAGGTGGGGTTCATCGTCAACGATGATCACTGGCGTGGCAGGGCGATCAGGCATCAGCAGGATTCTCCGAGGGTAGTGACGATGGGTGGGCAGCAGGTAGCTGGATCACAAATAGCGCGCCACCTTCAGGACGATTGCGAGCTTCGAGATGACCGCCCAGGTCGCTGATGATGCGCTGTGAGATGGAAAGCCCCAGCCCCAGCCCGCTACCGGCAGGGCGAGTGGTATAAAAGGGCTCAAAGAGGTGCTCGAGTGCCTCCTCGCTGAGCCCCGGGCCGCTGTCGGCAACGCTCAGGATAACCCGTTCAGCGTGTTTTTCGACGACCAGTATCAGCTGGCGTTCGACGCTGTCGTTCATGGCCTGCTGAGCATTGCCGATCAGATTGACCAGCACCTGTTCAAGGCGTACCGGATCGGCACGCACCCAGCAGGTTGACTCATCCATGTGCGATACGACCGTAATACTGGATTCTTCCAGGCGCGCTCGAAAAAGGCGCAGCGCATAGTCGAAGCACGCCTGAGCCGAGACATCGGTCAGCGTTTCGCTGCCCTTGCGAGAAAACTGTCGCAGCTGGGCGCTGATGGCCGCCATGCGTTCGACCAGTTCGGAAATCTGCGCGAGATTGGTGTCGGCATCCTCGATGCGGTGGCGTGCCAGCAATGTACGAGCGTTGTCGGCATAGGCCCGGATGGCGCCAAGAGGCTGATTGAGCTCGTGGTTGATGCTGGCGGCCAGTTGACCCAGTACGGCCAGACGGGCTGCCTGAACCAGTTCGTCGCGAGTCTGGCGCAGGCTCTCCTCGGCGCGCTTTCGTTCTTCTATCTCCTGAGAGAGATGATGGTTGGAGTCGACCAGTTCGCGGGTGCGAGCCGCCACATGGCGCTCCAGCTCATCTCGAGCATGGGCAAGCGTGTTGCGCTCGCGTTCGGCAAAGCGCTCGCGCTCACGGCGCAATCGATGACGCTGCCAGCCAATGGCGCTTCCCAGTGCGATCAGCATCCAGCTGCCGCCGGCACCCAGTGCGCCCAGCCACTGTGCCCGGGCAATCGGGGTCATCGGTTGCAGAATGTTCAGGCTCCAGTTAAAGCGCGCCAAAGGCTGTGAAAGATTCAGATAGTCCTGGTCGCCAAGACGTACGTGTCGTGCGCCCCCGGGCAGGGTTTCGATCACCTCGAGACCGGACTCGGGCAGGGGCTCATCCGTGTAGCGTCGGGTTGATAAAAGCCCCTTGCGGGCGCTTTCCGAGAGAGGCTGAAGCGCCGTCAGGCGCAGGGCAGGATCGCTCGACATGAAGATGATGCCGTTGATATCGGCCACCAGCAGCGTGGCATCAAGGCTTTGCCACTCACGTTCGATCTCTTCGAGCCCTACCTTGACCACCATCACCCCGTCGGGTGGCATGTCCGATGTATGGCCACTGGCCCGGACCGGAGCCGAAAAATAGTACCCGCGTGCGCCAGATTGTGTGCCCAGAGCGTGAAAGCGACCACTGCGACCATTGATGGCCTGACGGTAATAGCCGCGAAAGGCATAGTTCTGACCCATGAAACTGTCGGTGCGCTGCCAGTTGCTGGCGGCAATGGTAGTGCCGTCATGATCAAGCAGGTAGATGTCTGACACGTCGGCATAGGCGCGTGAGCGATCCAGCAGCTGGTTGAGCGCCCGGGGATCGCGTTCATCCTCTCTCTGAGACAGGAAGCGGCGCACACTCTCACGCGTGGCAAGCAGGTGAGGAAGATAATCGTGGCGGGTAAGGTAGCCGACCAGATTGGCGCGGGACAGCTGCAGGGCGTTGCCGGCGACATGATGAAGCTCCGTCAGTGCCTGCTCGCGAGCCAGCCGCGCGCCCTGCCACATGAGCAGTACCAGAGCGATGCCAAAGGCTGACAGGATCAGCGTACGGCGGACCCTGACCTTTCGTTGAGGTGTATCACCTGTCATTGGATGGCTGACGCTGTGCCATGCCCGTGCCGACGGCCTCGGGCGGCGCATGCTCTCTCCGGTAGAGTCTTGTCAAAACATCACGTTACGCGGATCAGAACGGGGTGCACAGTATCGAATGGTCGATGCAGGGGTAGATCGACAGGCAGGGTAGTGCCCATGAGGGCAACCAGGGGGGCATGCTCGGACAGGTTCGGGAATGATCCAGGGCCGAAGAAAGTGACCCGATGACGAGAACCGCCGCCCGGAAGGGGCGGCGGCAAGGTAGATCAGACGTTGTTCTGTTCGATACCCTGAATATACCAGGGAGACTGATCGCGCACTTCACGAATCAGATGCCAGGTCTCGTTGAACTCGTTGTCCTGACCATCCTCTTTCATGACGCCGTGGAACAGTACGGTCGCTTCGGCCTGCTGACCGTATTCACGCACATCTCCCAGCTCGGCAAACAGACGCACGATCTCGGTCTGGTTGTTGGCGCTTTGCTCGGCACGCTCCTTGCGAAGCAGGTTATAAAGCTCTGGCGTGACAAACTCCTGGATTTTGGCGAAATCGTTGTTGTCCCAGGCGCGCTGCAGATCCATGAAGTGCTCCTTGGCACCGGACAGGAACTGCTCGCGGTTGAACCAGTCGGGCTCGCTGGCCATGGTGGCGCCGCCCATGGCACCAGCCGTGCCGCTGGAGGTGCCACCAAAATCGTGCGCCTGACGCTGCTGAGGCTGTTGATGCGCGTCGTGGGCACCGGTATTGGTGGCTCGACGCCGTGCGGCCAGCACCTTCCAGGCAATAAAGCCCAAAAGCGCGATCAGCAGGATATCCATGAAGCGGATACCGTCGAAGGCGCCGCCGAAAAACAGCGAGGCCAGAAGGCCGCCGGCCATAATGCCTGCCAGCGGGCCCATGAAGCGCGACATGCCACCACCGGCGGCACGAGTGCCCTGCTGGGCCTGCCGTGGCGGTGTCGTGGCCTGACTGCTGCTTGGGCTGGCCGAGCGCGAGTAGCTGCCAAAGCTCTTGCCGCCGCCGAAACGCTTGGCGTCGGCGTGCTCGACCGCCAGGCCAAAGCTCATCAGACCGATGAGCAGGGTAATCAATAGATGACGCATGAGAGATCCTCCCGATAAATGCATCATTGAGTGGTGGTCAACCGACCATCATTACGCTTGCGGCGTCTCGCGGGTAAATACCCAGCTGCGCTGATCCGAAAGCTCCGCGTTGAACCGGTAGCCGCCCCCGTCAAAGGCTTTCAGATCATCGCGCTTTTCAATTCTTTGCTGCACCATCCAGGCGCTCATCATGCCGCGCGCCTTCTTGGCATAAAAACTGATGACCTTGTACTGCCCGTTTTTGGCATCCTTGAACACCGGCGTGATGACATCACTGCCAAGACGCCTGCGATCAATGGCGCCAAAATATTCGTTGGAGGCCAGGTTGATCAGTACCCAATCACCGCCGCTCTCGCGCACGGCCTGATCGAGATCCTGTGTCAGTCGCTCGCGCCAGAACGCGTAAAGGTCGCGTCCGGCCGGGTTTTCAAGTTTCGTCCCCATTTCCAGACGATAGGGCTGCATCAGATCCAGCGGCCTGAGCATGCCGTAGAGCCCTGACAGAATCCGCAGGTGCGACTGCGCCCATTCAAGGTCATCCTCATGCCACCCTGAGACCTCAAGGCCCGTATAGACGTCGCCCTGAAAGGCCAGAATCGCCTGTTTGGCGTTGTCCTGATCAAACGGTGTCTGCCACTGCTCGAAGCGGGCCACGTTGAGCCCGGCCAGCTTGTCGCTGATGCCCATTAACTTCGACAGCGCGTGCGGCGAATAGTCGCGCAGAATGTCGATCAACTGCCGGCTCTGGTCCAGATAATCCGGTTGCGAGGCAATCGTCACGTTGGACGGCGTTTCAAAATCCAGCGTCTTGGCTGGGGACAGCACGCTCAGCATGCAGATTCTCCGCTCATGATGTCACTGATTATACCCCCTCCGGCGCTGGCGTCAGACTGCCTTAAGTCAGTGCCAGGCCAGAGGGGAAAGCCTGTTCCCGGGTGTGCGAAGGAAAGCTCAGGGGCAGGGGTTAGGCAGACGCTTGTGGACGTCTTCGATGGCCTCGATAACCTCATCGGAAAGCGTCATGCCTTCGCTTGCGATGTTGTGATCGAGCTGCTCGAGCGTAGTGGCCCCGATGATGTTGCTGGTCAGGAAGGGGCGCGTGTTGACCCATGCCAGCGCCATCTGGGCCGGGCTGAGATCAAAGCGTCGGGCAATATCGACATAGGCCCAGGTGGCTTCCTCGGCCAGCGTCGAGTTATAGCGCTGGAAGCGATCAAACAGGGTCAGCCGCGCCCCGTCCGGCCTGACGCCGCCCAGGTACTTGCCGGACAGCACGCCAAAGGCCAGTGGTGAGTAGGCCAGCAGCCCCACGTTTTCGCGATGGCTGATCTCGGCCATGCCGATTTCGTAGCTGCGATTGAGCAGGCTATAGGGGTTCTGAACCGATACCACACGCGGCAGATTCATGGTCTCGGCCAAACGCAGGCAGTGCATGGTGCCCCAGGGCGTTTCATTGGAAAGGCCGATGGTCCGGATCTTGCCGGCATCCACGGCTTCCTTGAGCGCCGACAGGGTCTCTTCCAGCGGCGTCGCGTCCGGGGCCTCCTCGTGGTGATAGTCCAGCTTGCCAAAGTAGTTGGCGGGGCGGTCCGGCCAGTGCAGCTGGTAGAGGTCGAGATAGTCGGTATTCAGACGCTTGAGGCTGTCGTCCAGGGCCCGATGGATCTGCGTTCGCGACAGTTTCGGTCCACCGCGCAGGTGTTCCATGCCGCGCCCGGCCCCGGCCACCTTGCTGGCCAGCACGATATCGTCGCGTCGGCCGCGCGCCTTCAGCCAGCTGCCGATATAGGCTTCGGTGCGACCCTGGGTCTCGCCACCCGGTGGTACCGGGTACATTTCGGCCGTATCGATAAAGTCGATACCGGCGGCCAGCGCGCGATCGAGCTGCTCGTGAGCCTCGGCTTCACTGTTTTGTTCGCCAAAGGTCATGGTGCCAAGACAGAGCCGGCTGACCGTTATGCCACTGTCACCGAGAGGACGTCTTTCCATGGGGTCTCCAGAGCCTTCAAAAGCGGATGAACGCCCATGTTAGACGGGTGCTGATGCGCGGGCAAACACAGGGCTTGAGTCACCTCCCGCACAGGCGTATATTGCCGGCCTCGCTGCCCGGGTGCACAACACCCGAGGGTGCGACAACATTGAGGTTATCCCTCTTTTTGTTCTTGTTCTGCAGGTGATGAGTCACCTTCACGGCAACAGTCATTCGCGTCAATGCCCGATCCCTGCCACGCTACAGGTCAGACAGGGCATGAATCGAACGCTGGAACTCACAAGGTTGGTTGTTATGCTGCGGTCTGCTCAAGTATTCACACAGCTTGAATATCGTCTGGCATCGCGTCTGATGCAGGCCCCCTGGCTGGAAGGCTCTGCGCACAAGCGTCGCTTGACGCTTCACCTGTTTCGTCGCTGTGCCAATGCAGGCCACGTGGATGCACTTTCCACCTATGGGGTGATGCTGTTTCGCCGTGGTCAGTCGGCTCGTGACAAGGCCCGGGGCGTGCGCTGTGTCGTGCAGGCGGCCGAGGCCGGTCACCCCGAGGCACAGTACCAGGTCGGGCACATCTATGAGCATGGCTGCACCCAGATCGCACGCCGGGAAGATCGGGCGGTCACCTGGTATGCTCGTGCGGCCGAAGCCGGCCATGCCGGTGCGGCGCAGCGTCTGTCGCGCGCCTTTGATCATGGTGAACTCGGACTGCCGGTTGACCCTGAACGCTCGCGTCACTGGCGCCTGGCAGACGATACTGCACCGGTTGTACGCCAGATGACGTCGGTCTCTGCACGTTCGCCTGCCCTGCAGTAACGTTGTTCTGGATTCTGACCCGGACATGAAAAAGCCCGAATCCAGCGGATTCGGGCTTTTTCATGTCCGGGGTCTGTCACTGTTTCAAGGCAGCTTCAGGCGCCGGAGACGCCCATCAGGACCTTGCCGGTACTGGTGTTCTCTTCCAGATAGCGCATGGCCTCATCGGCTTCCTGAATGGAGAAGGTGCGATCCACCAGCGGCTTGACCCGGCCGGACTCCAGCAGCGGCCATACATGGGCGTGAAGGGCGTCCATGACGCTACCCTTGCCGGCCGGTGAGCGCGAGCGCAGGGTCGAGCCGATCAGGCGCTGACGTTTCATCAGCATGCGTCCCAGATCCACCCGGGTTTCCCGCCCCCCATGAAGCCGATCAAAATGATGCGGCCATCAAGGTTGAGCACCTGCTGGTTCCATTCGATATATTCGCCGGCGACCGGGTCCAGCACCACATCGACGCCCCCCCAGTTCTGGACCGCCTCGACGAAGCTGCCGTCGTGGCGATTCCAGCCGGCTTCAGCGCCCAGTGCCTTGCAGGCCTCGATCTTGTCCTGACTGCCCACGGTGACAAAGCAGGGGTTGTTAAAGGCGCGGCAGAGCTGGATGGCAGCGGTGCCGACACCGCTGGCACCGGCATGCAGCAGTACCCGTTCGCCTTCACGCAGGTCGGCTTCCATATAGAGGTTGAGCCAGGCCGTGGCGAATACCTCGGGCAGGGCGGCCGCATCGCGCAGGGTCATCCCTTCGGGAATGCGCAGGGCCTGGGCTTCATTGACAACGACCTGCTCGGCGTAGCCACCGCCTGAAAGCAGGGCGCAGACCTGATCGCCCACGCGAAAGCGCTCGACGGCCGGGCCGACGCTTGTGACCACACCGCTGACTTCCAGACCGAGAATCTCGGAGGCGCCCTTCGGCGGCGGATAGCCCCCGTCACGCTGAAGCACGTCGGCGCGGTTCATGCCCGCCCAGGCCACATCAATCAGAATTTCGCTGCCGCCGGGGGAGGGCAGATCCTTGTGCTCGCACCATTGAAGGTGCGAATCCTTGACGGCGATGGCATACATCGGTGCTACTCCCGAAAAATTGAGATTTAGTCGAACAGGGCATCCAGCAGATCATTCGACGTGCTGGCGCTGATCAGCGTGGCGCGCGTATCGGCGTTGAGAAAGCCTGCCTCGACCGTGTTGTCCAGAAACTGTAGCAGGGGATCAAAGAAGCGCTCGTGATTGAGCAGCCCAATGGGCTTGCGGTGCAGGCCCAGATAGCGCCAGGTCCAGATCTCGAAAAACTCCTCGAAGGTACCGATGCCGCCCGGCAGGGTGACGAAGGCATCACTGTGGGCGGCCATTTGCGCCTTGCGGGTATGCATGTCCGGCACCCTGATCAGCTCGGTCAGTCCCGTATGGGCCACTTCGCGCTCGACCAGATGATCCGGAATGACGCCGACGACCTCGCCGCCGGCGGACAGCGCCGCGCTGGCACAGGCGCCCATCAGACCGGTCCGCCCGCCACCGTACACCAGTCGCCAGCCGCGCTGGGCAATACCTGTGCCCACGGCTTCGGCCAGCTGCTGCCAGTGCGGTGCATGGCCGCTGCGAGAGCCCATGTAAACGCAGACGCTGAGGCCTTCATAAGGCCGGGTATGGCTGTTCATGATGATTCCTGCTGCTGGTGGTTCACACGGATAACACGGTCCGACGCTCAATTAACGCTTTCGGCAACCTGCGGGTAGTGCTCATCAATCCAGGCGCCGATGGCGTTGTGGTCACTCACGTGATGGGCATACTGCGTATGCAGGCAGCGGACCTGCTGCCAGTTGGTAATGCCGCCGACGCCGCGCTCGGTCAGTGCCTTCGTAAAGCCCAGTCGCTCGATCTCGGCACGCTCCTGCTCGCTTATCCATGACCAGCGCTTTTGTACATAGGCTTCATGGCTCTGGCGATAGGCCTCACGCAGCGCTTCATTTTCCTTGAGATGTGCTTCGAGACGCTTGATCACGCCATCGGCTTCAAGATGCGACAGCGCCACCGTCAGCTCGCGACTGCAGAGCCAGTAAAGTGTCGGGAAGGGCTTGCCTTCTACCAGTGGGGCGACGCGCAGCGCCAGCGGCGTGCCGCGGCTGTCCTCGGCGCTGACGGCCTGAAGGCCGCGCGGCGTGCGTCCCAGCTGCTGCGTAATGATGTCGAGCTGGGCATCGCTGGGGGCGTGGTCGGTACGAATGATCATGGTCGGATAGGCAGTTCGACGTGGGCACAGGGCGCACGATCGTGAAAGGAAAAGAGCAGTCGCTGCATGTGCGAAAACGGGGTTGCATCATAGACATGCCCCTGGTCGGCGGCAAGGCGTGCCCCGCCATCTTATACTGACGGTAAGCCTGGTTGCGAACCTGTCCCGGCCACTGTTATGGAGATGCCATGTCACAACATGAGGACACTCCCTTGAGTTGTTGTGCGCTGTGCGGGCGTCAGGGCGTGGCGCTGACGCGCCATCATCTGATCCCGCGGGCGCTGCACGGGCGCAAGCGGTTTCGCAAGCGCTTCAGTCGTGAGGAGATGAAAGGCGACATTTTGATGATCTGCCGACCCTGTCACAACCACATTCATCGCGTACTCAGCGAGCGCGAGATGGCCGAAAGCTATCACACGCGTGAGGCGCTGCTGACACAGCCCGAGATCGCGGAATTCGCTCGCTGGCTTTCAAGCCGCCCGGCCGGTTTCAAGCCCAAGTCGCCGATTCGGCGCCAGCGCTGAGATCCAATGATCGTCGCTCAAATGAGCCGCTGGGACCCATGATCGTGCCAGGCCTTTGGCAGGCGAGCCTCAAGTGCCGGGGCAAGCCAGCCCGGCAGTGCCTCGACGGCCTGTTCGAGACTTTCCCAGCGACGCAGGCGCACCCACGCCCAGGCCCAGCCGTCACACTGTGATGGCGTCTGCGGCATCGGGTGCGCCGGCATCTGTGAAAGCAGGAAAAGCGCGCTGCGTGTGGCCCATGCCGGCGGGTGATCGGCGCTTTTGCCCGGTGCCGCCCAGCGTCTGAGCGTCTCGCCGTCCGGATCCTGTGCTGGATCTCCAAGCCCTGCAATCCGGGCCGTATCGGCCAGAATGATGCCCAGTTTTTCGGGTGTGGTATCGCCGATCTCGAGCCAGCGCTCGATCAGGGAAGGCAGGCCGGCCATGGCGCTGGTATAAAAGTCACTATCGGTCATGATGGGGTCTGTTCAAAAGCGTGGGATCAATCAAGGGTAACGATGCCGCCGGCATCACGACATCATGCATTCAATCACGTTTCGGTCAGTGTCTGACCGGACTGCATTTCACGGAGACAGCATGACGCAGGACAGTGCCGACTTTGATTTTACGACACCGCTGGATCGGCGCGTGTACCCTACCACCAAATGGCATCTGTATGACGAGGACGTGTTGCCGCTGTGGGTGGCCGACATGGACTTTGCCGTGGCACCGGCCATTCAGACAGCGCTGGCTGAACGTCTGGCGCATCCGGTCTTTGGCTATACGCATGCCGATAAAGCGCTGAAGAAGACCCTTTGCCAGTGGAGTCACGATCGTTATGGCTGGGAGATTCAGGCCGACTGGCAGCACTGGCTGCCTGGCGTGGTGCCGGCGCTGCATGTGGCAAGCCTGGCCCTGACCGAGCCCGGTGACGGCGTGCTGACCGTCACGCCCATCTATCCCCCCTTTTTGAAGGTGGCAGACAATACCGGGCGCACTACCCAGACGGCACCGATGCGTGCTCCGACACAAAACGATCCACTGTGGCGACTGGATTTTGACGCCATGGAAGCCGCTGTGACGCCGCGCACCCGGCTGCTGCTCTGGTGTCATCCGCATAACCCGACCGGACGCGTCTTTGATGAAAAAGAACTCGCCCGGCTGGCGGACTTCATCGAACGCCATGATCTGATTGTCTGCTCCGATGAGCTGCACTGCGATCTGATTCTGGATGGCAGCGCTCACCGGCCGCTGGCCATGATCGAGCCGCGTCTTGCCTCACGTACCATCACGCTCTGGGCGGCCTCCAAGACCTTCAATGTCGCCGGGTTGACCAGTGCCTGTGCGGTGATCAGCGATGATGACCTGCGGGCTCGCTTCAAGCGTGGCTGTCTTGGGCTGATGCCATCTGAAAACATCATGGGCGAGACGGCGGCGAAAGCTGCCTACGCTCATGGTGAGCCGTGGCGTCAGGCGCTGCTGGCACAGCTGCGTGACAACGTGGCGCTGATTGAGTCGTTCGTGGCGCGCTGGCCGGGCGTGCAGATGAGTGTGCCGCAGGCGACCTATCTGGCCTGGCTCGATCTGCGCGAGGCCGGTCTGGGTGAATCGCCACAAAAGGCGCTGCTCAAGCACGCCAGAGTGGCGCTCAATAACGGGGCGGATTTTGGCTGGCCCGGCTTTGCACGGCTGAATTTTGGCACCGAGCGGGCCGTACTGGAAGAAGCACTCACGCGGATGGATGCGCTGCTGGCGCCGTCAGAGGTATAAAACAAGGCGTGAAAAAAAGCGCCCGGCCATGAAGAGGGCCGGGCGCCATGGGTCAGCGCAGGAATCAATACAGCAGGGTAAACATGCGACGACGGTAGGCGACCGTCAGCGGATGGTCGCCGCCGAGGGCATCAAAGACGCGCAGCAGCGTCTTGCGTGCAGCATCTTCGCCGTAGCTGCGATCGCGCTTCATCAGTTCCAGAAAGCCTTCAAGGCCACGCTCATAGTCACCGTCGGCCACGGCGCGCAGCGCGCGCTGGAACTGTGCTTCGCTGTCGTCGCGCGTGCCGATTGCCTCGATCTCTTCCGCCGACAGGGCTTCGCGGGCGAAATCGATCCGAGCACGAACCCCGCGTGCCTTGACACCGTCGCGATGCTCCGGCGGCAGGGCATCGAGAATGCTCAGGGCGTCGTCAAAATGGCCCTCGCGGGTCATGACGCCTGCCATGTCGATGCGATAGCCATGATCATCGGGATAATCGCTGATCAGCTGTGTCAGCAGGGTGCGAGCGGTGGCCGTGTCGCCGGTCTCCAGAGCGTTTTGAACCTGCTCTTCGACGCTTTGTGTGCCACCTTCGGGGGCGGCAATATGCTTGCCGAGCCATTCGCGCATCTGACGCTCGGGCAGGGCTTCGTGCAGCTGATCATAAAGCTGGCCCTGCATGATCAGCTTGACGTCGGGCCCTGAGCGGATGCCCAGCTGAGCGGCGATCTGCGGCTGCTCTTCAACGTTGAGCCTGGCCAGTACGAAGGCGCCCTGATACTCGTGGGCCAGTCTTTCCAGTACCGGGATCAGTGTCCGGCAGGCTTCACTCGAGGGGCCCCAGCTCTGCAGGACCACGGGCATGTGCATCGACCCTTCCAGCACAACCTGCTGGAAATTGGACATGTCGACATCGACGATAAACTGCGAGGCATCGACATTGCCGCCGGCACTCTGACCGGGCTGGGGGGACGGCGCGCCCATGGGTTCACCGGTTTTGGGGTCAACGATCTGCATGATGGCAAACTCTCGCTAAGAGGGATTCTCGGTCCGTTCGAATATAGGTGTTTATGGCGCTGGCCCGGGGCGAATTCAAGACGTCAGACCACACGGGGTGAACAAAACATGCCCAAGGGGCGAGAGATCACCGGGTACTTGCCCGGAGTATTGAAAGGGAGCCTGCCATGACGCTGATTAAATGGCTGGCAGGCCTTTTGGCATTGCTGGCACTGCTGCTGGCGGGACCGGCAGGGGTGTGGTGGCTGGGTGGCATTGATACACAGACCCGCTGGTCAAATGCCGGACGACAGTCTGTCGGCCTTGCGCCCCGAGCCGAGGCATTCGATGGCGCGGTGGTTCAGCTCTACGGGGCCCGTGCCTTCAGCTGGCGTGGCGCCTTTGCCATGCATACCTGGATTGCCGTCAAGCCGGAAGGGGCAAGCACCTATACCACTTATGAAGTCCAGGGCTGGCGCCGGCCCACTGTACGCATGCGTGAGGGCGTGCTGGATCGCGAATGGTTCGGACAGCCTCCGCATCTGCTGGCGGATTTGCGGGGTAGGCAGGCTGCGCGTGCCATTTCTCATATAGATCAGGCGGTCGATGACTACCCCTGGCCGCAGCGCTATCGCGTCTTTCCCGGTCCCAATAGCAATACCTTCATTGCCTGGCTGATTCGTCAGGTGCCCGAGCTTGATGTGGAGATGCCCTCGCTGGCGCTGGGCAAGGACTATCTGATTGATGACCATCATTTTCTGGGGCGGGTGATCGGTCCGGCGCCCAGTGGAACGGGCTATCAGGTCTCGCTCTACGGTCTGTTCGGGATCATGCTGGCACGCGATGAAGGACTTGAATTCAATCTGCTGGGGCTGGTCTTCGGGGTCGACCCGCTGGATCTGGCGATCAAGTTGCCGGGCATTGGACGTCTGGCTCCGACACCTCTATATCAGTCGCAGTATGAATAAAAGGGGCAGTATCTCCGGGAAACTGAAACGGCCGGTTCTGATGCTGGCCCGGCATCGAGGCGGCAGATAGGACAAGGGGATGAAGCCGTCAGTATAAAATCAAGGAGGAACCGACGCCCGTTGTGTGCATGTGTCACGGGCATGGTTTGCCAACTGCCAGGCACCAAAAAGCCCGCTCAGAGGTAGGTTCCTGCAATCTTTCTGTGGAGGGCAGCGGGGGCCGCCGGTGTTGAAATCAAAAGGGAACCGACGACCGTTGTGTGCATGCATCAAGGACAGGCTCTGCCAATCGCCAGACGCAAAAAAGCCGACCCAAGGGTCGGCTTTTGCAATCTGATTGTCGATGGTAGCGGGGGCCGGATTTGAACCGACGACCTTCGGGTTATGAGCCCGACGAGCTACCAGGCTGCTCCACCCCGCATCGACGTGCTGTGCATCTTACGCGTTTTTGCCGCAGTGTCAATCGTTTGTGTCAAATTCCTGCAACATGGTCATGAGTTCGTTCAGGCGAGGAGCGATTCGCGCCCAGTCTTCCTGATCGATCGGACCACTGGCCAGCAATCGATTCTGCAACTGTTCGAGTTCCTCCATGGGGCCCGGCATGTTGCCCATGGCGTCATTGAGACGGGCCACCTGGACGTCCAGCCGGCGAGAGGAGTCTTCACTGCCCAGCGGTGCATCCACCAGCACGGACAGGTGAACACGAAGGTGCTCGAGCCATTCGCGGGCCTTGGCCTGCTCGCCGCTGGCGCGTCGCTCATTGCGCAGGCGATGGGCGTCCAGTGCCTGCGGTGAAAGGGCAAGCGGGGTGTCGACACTGTCGGCGGGCTCGCCCTTCAGGGCGCGGCTGTCTGCGGCGACATGCGCTTCGAGCAGCGGCTGCCACTGCTGCCAGCGTTCGGCCAGGGTGCCCAGCGCCAGACGGTCCAGTCGCTCGCGCCGATCGCGCAGAATGCCTTCCCATCGTTTGAGCATACCGCCGGTGCGAGAGCCGTTGGGCAACGGCATCAGTGCCTCGGCTTCACGTTCGGCATCATCGAGAATGGCCTGATCGGCGGCGCGTTCGGGCACCCACTGGTCCAGTCGGTCGATCAGGGCCTGCATTTGATCAAGTCGACTGTCGCGTTGCTGACGCTGCTGATTACGCTGGACGTTGCGCCGTTCGAAGATGGTGTCACAGTGCTGGCGGAAAGCGCGCCACAGGGCCTGTTCCTCGCCTCTTGGCGCGCGCCCGAGTTCACGCCAGCGGGTCTGCAGTGCCTTGGCCCGATCGGCACGCCGTTCGTCATCGATGTCGGCGTCTTCCAGCGCGCGAATCTCGTCGACCAGGGCCTGTTTGGCCTGAGCGACCGTCCGCGCCTGCTGATCGATCAGGGTCTGCAGCGCTCGCAGCGCTTTTGTAAAGCGCTGACGCAACTCACTTTCCCGATTCCGTGGTACAGGCGACCACTGACGCCAGGCTTCTCTGGCGCGATCGCGAATGGTGCGCAGGCTGTCGGGGTCGGAGGTGGCTGCCGTGTGACCGACCAGCGTTTCCAGCTGTTCACAGAGCCGCTCACGTTCGGCCAGATTGGTCTCACGCTGCTGATCGCGGCGCTGGTAGAACCCGGCCAGCTGCTCGCGGACCTGATCAGAGGCCTGACGAAAACGCGTAGAGCGATCTCGTGAGGCTGCAGCATCGCCCAGCGCCTTCCAGTCACGCACCAGACGACGGTGCTGCTGATCACGAGCGGTTTCGTCCAGATCGGCGGCTGCAAGTCCTTCCATTCCCTCGATCAGCTGCTCGCGCTTGGGGGCGGCTGCAAAGTTGCGCCAGTCGCGCAGCTCATGGGTGCGCTGACCCAGCTGGTTGAGCCGGGCCTGCAGGCGGTCGCGGTGATCGGGCGCAAGCCGCATGCGGCGCTGCATCAGGCTATCGAGCAGGCGCGTGGCTTCCTGCAGCTCACCGCGATCAAGCTGGCTTTCCAGCTGGTCCAGCGACTGCTGAAACTGCTCAGGGTCGAGGCTGGGGCGGGAAGACGGGGAACTGTCGTCCGACGCGGGAGGTTCGGGAAGGTGCGTCAGCAGTGTCGGGCAGGGGAGTCCCTCCGGCCAGGCGATGGCCCGCCTTGAATGATCGATGGCCTTGAAATCGCGGCTGTCGATGGCGCTGCGCAGGGTCTGCTCATGTTCTTCGAAGCGCTGCCAGGCGGCGGCCAGCTCGCCGGCCTTCTGGAACAGCGCTTCGAAATGTTTCTGGTCTTCCTGGCTTGGGGCGATACGATCAGTGAGATCTCGCCACTGTTCGGCCTGCAATTTGAAGTGTGCCTGCAGCTGGGCCACATCCTGAGCATCAAGCGTTGCGTGATGCGCAAGATCCTTCAGGGCCTGTTCGAGTGAGCCAATGATGCGCTGGCTGTCGCGGCGAGCCATGTCCATGGCCTGCTCACGTGCGCGCTCTTCGCGCTCGGCATTGTCATGCTCGATCACGCGAGCACTGGTGACCTGTTCCACCTGGTGAAATTTATGACGCTGCGATTCGTCGGCATCGTCAGCCAGCGAGCGCCACTCGCGCACCAGGTGGCGGTAGCGCGCCGGCAGCATGGGTTCCCACTGCTGATCGGACAGTCGGGTCATGGCGGCAATCAGGTCATCTCGGCGCTGTTGTCGGGCATCCTGCTCGCGGCGCTGGTCGCGGCGCTGATTGAGCCGGTCGCGAGCGCTGCGCATGATCTGCTTGTCGCGCCGCGCTTCCCGCGCCAGACGTTCGAGTCCTTCATCGCTGTCGATGCGCTCGGCAGCGGCCTGGCGGACGCCGGCAATCGAGTTCTGGCAGGCCTGCTCGATCAGAATCGATTCATCGTTGATGCGCGCAAGCGCGGCCAGCCGCAGCTGCTGGTTGTCAGCGTGCGTGGCCATGTGCGCAATAAGGTCAGGCCTGTCGATGGTGTCGACTACCTGCTGTCGTTGTTCCAGCGACAGCAGGGTGCGCTCCTTGCCGGTCAGGGTGTCGAGCAGCGTGCGATAAAGCCCGGTGCCCGGCTCAAGCGTGGACAGCAGCGTCTGATAGCGCTCCGGGGTTGCCAGGCGAGCAAGGGCGGCATGACGAACGTCGGGATGTTCATCATGAAGCAGGGTTTCGAGTTTTTCGCGATCGCGCTCGACCGTCAGGCCGGCGATGGCCTCCTGGCGAACATGGGGGTCATTGTGACGCCAGCGCGGCGCAAACAGACGTTGTAGAAATCCGGGCATGAGATCGATGTCTTTCCAGGCAACTGGCGGTGGCTGAGTACCGGGCGATATGGGCGTTTGGACGTCAGGGGATGATAACAGGCCTGCACACGTGTGGCGTAGGGTTACCTTTGTGGCACAGCACTCTCTCAATAAAGGCGTCGGCAACTGGCGACACCTGACAGACGTCAGCACACCCCGTATGATCGTTGGTCGGAAACACTATCATCGCTCAGGGCGTTCATTCATTATCCGACAGGAAACCGGGCATGAGTCTCAAGGTGGATCAGACGGCCACTGCCTTTACGTTCAAGGGCGGCATGCTGCCCATGACGGTCATGGAGCTTAACAGCCCAGATCCCGAGCGCATCAGTGCGCAACTGGCAGGCAAGCTTAGCCAGTCGCCGGCCTTTTTTCAGCATACGCCAGTGGTATTGAGTGTTGAAAAACTTGATGATACCTCACTGGCGCTGGAGCGTCTTTGCGCCGTGTGTCGTTCTCACAAGCTGTTGCCGGTGGCCGTCAGAGGCGGCAACGAAGGCATTAAACAGTCGGCATGGGCGCTGGGGCTGGGCTGGTTTCCACCTCAGGAATCACGCGAGGCGCGTACACTGGCATCGGTAACGCCACCGCCGCCGCAGACGCCCGTGATGGAAGAGGTTGGCAGTGGCGGTCGCATCTTCCGCGGAACGGTACGCTCGGGTCAGCAGATCAGCGCCGCTGAAGGCGATCTGGTCGTGGTTGGCGCCGTCAATGCCGGCGCCGAGGTGCTGGCCGCCGGCAGTGTCCACGTTTATGGGCCGCTGCGCGGGCGAGCGCTGGCAGGCATTCATGGCGATCGTGACTGCGGCATCTTTTGTCATGAGCTGCATGCCGAACTCCTGTCGGTCGCCGGCAATTACAAGCGCCTTGAGGATATCGATCCGTCACTGCTCAATACGACGGTTCAGGTCAGACTGAGAGACGATCAGTTATCCATAGAAGCACTCGTCTGACCGCGAAGCCCCCCTTACAACGCAACAGTTACAGGAAGCGCATTTTGGCCAGGATCATCGTCGTTACATCAGGAAAGGGCGGGGTCGGCAAGACCACCAGCGCGGCAGCCATCGCTACCGGTCTGGCCTTGAGAGGCAACAAGACCGTCGTTATCGATTTTGATGTGGGCCTTCGAAATCTCGACCTGATCATGGGCTGCGAGCGTCGTGTGGTTTACGACCTGGTCAATGTCATTCAGGGCGAGGCGGGGCTCAATCAGGCCATGATCCGCGACAAGCGCTCCGACAATCTTTATATCCTTCCGGCCTCGCAGACGCGCGACAAGGATGCCCTGACGCTTGAAGGCGTCGAGCAGGTGCTCGAAAAGCTGTCGGAAGATTTTGACTATATTGTCTGTGATTCGCCGGCCGGTATCGAGCGCGGGGCCCAGCTGGCGATGTATTTCGCCGACGAGGCGATCGTGGTGACCAACCCGGAAGTTTCCTCGGTGCGCGACTCCGATCGCATTCTGGGGCTTCTGGCCTCCAAGACCCGCCGCGCCGAACAGGGTCAGGACCCGGTGGTCGAGCGTCTGCTGATTACCCGCTACGACCCCAATCGAGTCGACAGCGGTGATATGCTGAATCTGGAGGATATCCAGGAAATTCTGGCGATCAAGCTGATCGGTCTGATTCCGGAGTCCGAGGCGGTGCTGCGTGCCTCCAACTCAGGGGTGCCGGTAACACATGATCAGGACAGCGACGCCGGTCAGGCCTATAGTGATACCGTGGCCAGGCTTTTGGGTGATGAAAAGCCGCTACGCTTCCATCTACTACAAAAGAGAAGTTTTCTGAGTCGGATCTTCGGCGGGGGGCGTCGGTGAAATTACTGGAATTTCTAAAGCGTGAGCGCAAGAAGTCTGCCTCGGTCGCCAAGGAGCGACTGCAGATTATCGTGGCCCATCAGCGCGGTCAGCGTGGTCAGCCTGATTATATGCCGATGCTGGAGCGCGAGCTTCTTGAGGTGATCCGTCGCTATGTTCAGGTTGATCAGGACGCCATCAACATCAGTCTGGACAGTGAAGATGACTGTTCGGTGCTTGAGCTGAACGTGACCTTGCCCAACCGAAGCTGACGAAGTCTTGCACCCGGGCGCCTCTTCAACGATGAACATCGTTGAAGAGGCGCTATCGTTTATTTGCTCGCCCCGTGATCCCTGTCTGGAGCCACTGCCTTGTCGGTCAGCTTTCTTTTTCACGACTACGAGACTTTCGGTGCCGACCCGCGCCGCGATCGTCCCTCCCAGTTTGCCGCCATTCGAACCGATGAGCAGTTCAACGAAATCGGCGAGCCTGAAATTCTTTACTGCCGTCAAAGCGATGACTATCTGCCCCAGCCGGTAGCGTGTCTCCTGACCGGGATTACCCCACAGCAGGCCTCGCGTCGCGGTCTGCCCGAGACCGAGTTTGCCGGGCGTATCCTCGAGATGATGCAGCAGGGCAATACCTGCACGCTGGGCTATAACTCACTGCGCTTTGACGATGAGGTGACGCGGCATCTCTTCTACCGCAACTTCATCGACCCCTACGCGCGTGAATGGCAAAACGGCAATTCGCGCTGGGATCTGATTGATGCCGTGCGTGCCTTCTACGCGCTGCGCCCTGAAGGCATCGAGTGGCCCACCCGCGAGGATGGCAATCCCAGTTTCAAGCTTGAACGGCTCAGCGTGGCCAACGGGATCGAGCATGGGGACGCGCATGATGCGCTGGCTGACGTGCGGGCCACCATTGCACTGGCGAAGCTTTTGCGTGCGCGCAACGAGAAGCTTTTTGACTATCTGCTGGGGCTTCGCGACAAGCGACGCGTCGCCTCACTGCTCGACATCAACACCCGAAAGCCCATGCTGCACATCTCGCGGCGCTATCCGGCCAGTCGGGGCTGCAGCGCGCTGATTGCACCGCTGGCCATGCATCCCACCAATCCCAACGGGGTGATCGTGGTGGATCTGGCCATGGACCCGGCGCCGCTGTTCGAATTGAGTCCTGAGGCCATTGCCGAGCGTGTCTTTGCCAGCGCCGATGAACTGGCAGAGGGCACATCACGCATCCCGCTCAAGGTCATTCATCTCAATCGCAGCCCGGTGCTGATGCCGATCAAAGCCGTGGATGATGCTGTCGCCGAGCGTCTGGGGATCGACCGGGAAGCTGCCGAGCGACACTGGCAGCAGCTCGCCGGCAGCGCCGATATTGCCACCCGCGTGGCGCAGGCGTTCAGCGGGGCACCCCCCGAGCCGCCGGCTGACCCCGATCTGATGCTCTATTCGGGCGGTTTTTTTTCCAATAGCGACAAGCGCGAGATGGGCCGCATTCGCCAGACGCCGGTCGAGGCGCTGGAAGCACTGCGTCCTGCCTTTCAGGACGGTCGACTGGAGGAGATGTTTTTCCGCTACAAGGCGCGTAACTATCCCGAAGTGCTGACAACCGAAGAGCGCACGCGCTGGGAAAGTGATCGCTGGGAACGCATGAACGACCCGAAGATTGCGGCCATGACGCTGACCGGATTTGCTCGTGAGATTGAGCGAATCAATGGTGAGCTCGGCCACATGAGTGATCGTGAGCGGCAGTGCATCGAGGAACTGGTGATGCACGTCGAGGCCATGATGCCGCCGCAGGCCTTTGGCTAGGCCTGCGAGGCTGGTGAAGCGCGCCTTTGACGGCGCGCTGCTGATGCTAAATTACGACATAAGCGTTAAAAAGGACTGCCAGGGGGCATCCATGAGGTTGGCCGCCACCCCGTCATCAGCACCGGCCAACAGCACCGGGCGTGATCGCAGCGCCTGCCAGGCCGCGCGAATATCCTCGCTTCGCTGAGCGCTGACGGCGGCTGCCAGTTGCTCGCGACGGTCAAAACCGGTCCAGCCGTGTGCCAGTTCCTGCCAAAGACGCGCGGTGATCTGGCCCAGGCGCTGCTCACGCTCCACAAGACGCTCCGCCACGGCCTGCTGATAGGCCACCATTTCAGCATCTCCAGTACCCATCACAAGCTCGTCAAACCCTTCCAGAAACTGCTCAATGCGCGAGTTCAAAACGGTTGTGTCGTGATCCGGTGACTGCACCAGCAGCGCAAGCCCCGGCGCATCAATCAGTGGCTGATAGCGCGCCGAGACGACATAGCCAAGCTGCTGATCGGTTCTGAGCTGATTGAAAAAGGGCGCGCTGATCATCTGTCCCAGAATGGCCATGCGGGCCTGATCCTCCAGCGACCGACCCTTTCCCTGTAAATAGTACAGTACGCCTGAATCGCCGCGTCGGCTTTGAGGGCGCAGCATTGGCGGGGTGGCCGTCGGGGACAGTACGCTCAGGTCGGGGATGGCCTCGGACGTTACTCCCGGCGACAGCCTGGCCTTGAGGGTTTCTCCCATTTGTTGGGCAAGCTCGATGCTGGTGTCGCCGGTGGCAAGCGCCTGAACATGCAGCTCGCCCAGCCATTGGTGACGAAACTCCCGAACAGCTTCGGGCGTTATTTCTTCCAGCGCGGCCAGACGCGCCTCGCTGGTCCAGCCCGGGGTGATCATGGCCTGAATCAGCGCACGATTGAGCTGCTCGTGCAGGGCCGAGCCGGGCTCATCCTGCCAGCGACGCTTGAGGCTGCGACTGACGCGCTGAAGATGGTGGGTATCCATCTCGGCGTGCATGAGCTGATCGAGCACCTGTGACATCACCAGTGTCTGGCGATCGCGCCAGCCTGAAAAGGAAAGTGTCATGCCGCGCGCATGGGCATGAGTGCTCACGCCCTGTCCGGCAAGGCGTGCCGGATAAAGTGCATCGGACAGGCTGTCTTCCAGCCAGCGCGCCAGTAGCTCGGTCAGCACGGATTGTCGAACATCCTGCCCCGCATGCGGGCTCTGCAGACTGATGCGCCACTCCACCCGTGGTGCGCCAAAAATGCCCGTGGCATGCAGCCAAAGATCCATCCCCGGTGTGTCGAGAATACACCGGGTGGCCTTTGAATCCTTGTTGATCAGCTCAAGATCCCGGGCGATAAACGCGTTGGGCTGTGGCAGTGCCAGGCCTTCAAGTGTGGTCTCAAGCTGGTTGTGATGGACGGAGACGTGCTGCCAGGGGGTGTCGAACCAGAGGGATCGCTGCTCGCCGGTCACCTCGGGGCCGGTATAAAGGCGCAGTAGTCGGTCGGGTGTCAGGGCATCGAGATAGTCATGAATGCGCGCTGCGTTGAAACCTTCCATCAAAAAGCCGGCCCGGCGTACTTCCTCGATCGGATAGCGCGCCATGGCCACCGAGAGCGCCGTGGCCTGCTGGGCGGGCGCCTGGCGCTGCTGAAAGCGAAACTGCTGTTCGACGCCCCGTGCCTGCTCATCGTAGCGCCATGATTCGACACCCTGATCGCGAATCAGGTTGATCCAGTCCATCAGGGCGGCCTGGATCTCATCGAGATGTTCGCAGCCTTTGGGCGTGAGCTCGATGTTGACCATCAACAGCGCGCGCTGGCCGTCGCCACGGGCACTGCCGGCCGAGAGGCTATCTGCCCAGCCGCGCTGGCGCAGGCAGGCCAGCAGACTGCCGGGTGCTTCATGGCCGATCATGTGCGACAGAAACGAGACCGGCTTGAGTCGATAGTCCTGTTCAGGGTCGGGAATGGGGAAGAGAAAGCGGACCTGATGCTGCTGGTTCAGCGACTGTGCGGCCATGGCCATGGGCAGCTGATCATCGAGGACCAAGGGGTGATCAATGGAGCGTCGGCTCAGGCCCCGGTCAGGCACCTCGCTGAAAAGCTCACGAGCCAGAGACGACAGCGCCTCCAGCGGCTGCGGGCCGATCAGCACCAGTGACATGGTATTGGCATCGTAGTGCGCGTCATGAAAGGCCACCAGCGCTTCACGAAGGGTCTGGTCGGGAAGATCCCTGAGTGTGTCGAGATTGCCGATGCTGAAGTGGTTGTAGGGATGCTCGGAGTTGAGTGCCTGGCTCAGGGCATCCTCGATGCGTCGGCCATCGTCCTGCAGGCGCGCCTGATATTCGGCATTGACGGCGTGACGTTCGCGCTCGACATAGGTCTCATCAAGCGTCGGCGCAATAAAAAAGCGACTAAAACGCGCCAGTGCCGGAGCAAAAGCCTCGGGTGCAATGTCAAAGAAGTAGTTGGTATCCCGAGGAGCGGTAAAGGCGTTGTGATGGCCGCCATGAGCGCTCAAAAACTGCTGATAGTCGTTGGGGTCGGGATAGTGGTCGGTGCCCAGAAACAGCATGTGTTCCAGAAAATGGGCCAGCCCTGGAAAGCGGACGGGATTAAAGGCGCTGCCGGCGGCCACATTCATGGCGGCCCCGGCGCGCTCAATCCTGTCGTCGTGAACCAGCAGCACCTGCAGTCCATTATCGAGCATCAGCGCTTCATAGGTGGCGCTGTCGCCCGGTCCCGGAATGATGTGGTGGCGCTGTTCGCCGCTTGCAGAAGGATTCGTCATGAGTATCCATATTGCTCGCGCGCATGGGACATACCTGCCCCGTGCGCTGAAAGTGTTCGGGTGACCGGCTAGTGCCCGGTGACGTGAATGGCGCCGCGTGTGGCGGTCAGCATGTGTCCGGTGGGGCGTGCACAGTGCCATTGCTGATTGGTCGGGTCATTGACCAGCCGTTCGACCGGGAAGGCGCCGAGCAGAGCCGGTGGCGCCGGGGCAAGCAACGCGCGTGCCTGAGTCAGTGGTGTCTCGGGCGACAGCCAGGGGCCTGCCTGATCGGCATCGATGACGGCAGGGAAGCGGTCGGTCAGCGGCGTAAGTGGTGCATCGACGTCCACGGTGATCAACGCCATGGAGTCAAAGGCCGTTCGGGTATCGGTCATGTATCGACACCAGATGCCGGCCAGCATGAACGGGGCGCGATCGACCCGGGTAATCAGAAAGGGCTGTTTCTGGCGTGGCAACTGTTTCCAGATATAGACGCCGGAGACGGGAATCAGGCAGCGTCTGGCACTGAAGGCCTCACGAAACATGCGTCTTTCATCCAGTGATTCGGCGCGGGCACAGTGTGGCGCGTGATCGAGCACCTTGAGCCAGGAAGGCGTCATGCCCCAGAACGCGCGCCCCAGATGGATGTGCCCCTGTTCCAGGCGAAGCATCGATAGCCAGTGTCGTGGTGCAAGATTGGGACTGGCCACGACAGGCTGGTCAACCACGACATCATCGAGAAGCCGGGCGGTATCCAGTGCTTCAATATACAAACGCCCTGCCATGGCAATCGCTCCCGAGGACATGAAAATGGTGGACAGTACGGACGTCTTGTCATGACAGTCCCTGAAATATCATGTATCCGTATACAAGCGTTGTTTACCGGCCGTGTGTTTCAAGCATCCCTGATATCTCTTGCTTTTGAAAACAGGCTGGATATGCTGTATGAAAACAGTGTTCGATCACAAAATATAACAGACAGGAATTTTCATGGCGCGCCCAAGACAGCATTCACCGGAGGAGCTGCATGCCAGCGTCATGGCGGCATGCGACAGCTGGCTCAAGGATCATCCCATCCACGCCCTGTCACTGCGTTCCATCGCTCGCGATGTCGGCTGTGCGCCCAGTACGCTGCTCAAACTCTATGGCAGCTTCAACAATCTGCTTCAGTACGTCAACCTTGAAACGCTGGACAGTCTGAAAGAGCAGATTGATACCTTTCAGGCCGGCACGCCCGATGAGCGTCTGAGCGCTCTGGCCAGAGCCTACTGGAGCTTTGCTCACAGTTATCCGTATCGCTGGCAGCTGCTGTTTGATTATCCGCTGGCCGAGGAGGGGGAACTCGATACTCGCCAGGGCAGGATGATCGAGGCGCTTTTCCTGCGTGTCGAGGCCACGCTCAAGGAAGTTCAGCCACAGATGGCAGACCTTGAGGCCAGCCGTCTGGCGCGTACTCTCTGGGGCAGCGTGCATGGCCTGGTCCAGCTGGGACTCAACGAACGCCTGGGCTATGGCCAGGGGCAGGCGCTTGAGGTGACCGAACTGCTGGATCAGCTTTTGTATACCATACTGGCCGGTCTGCGTGCCGGGGGGGCAGCTCATTGAGAAATGTCCTGAGCCTGATGAGCAGCCGTTTCTTTGCGCCCTTTTTCTGGACCCAGGCGCTGGGCGCCTTTAACGATAACGTCTTCAAAAACGTGCTGTTGTTGCTGGTCACCTTTGTGGCCGTGCCTCGTCTGGGCTGGGATGCCGGGTTGATCAACAATCTGGCCGCCGCGCTTTTCATTTTGCCCTATCTGTTGTTTTCGGCCTGGGGCGGGCAGCTGGCCGATTACCGTGACAAGCGGCAGTTGATCATTGCACTCAAGTGGCTGGAGCTGGCCACCATGACCTGCGCTGCACTCGCCATCTGGCTGGATGCTTATGCCCTGTTGCTGGGGCTCTTGTTCATGATGGGGACCCAGTCGGCGCTTTTTGGCCCGGTCAAATATGCCATTCTTCCTCAGCATGTACAGCGTACCGAGCTGGTGCAGGCCAATGCCTGGGTCGAGATGGGCACGTTTCTGGCCATTTTGCTCGGCACGCTTGGGGCCGGCATTCTTATGGCGTTGGGGGGGAGCACACGCGCATATTGATCGGTGTCACGCTGGTAGTGGTTTCGCTATGCGGACTGGGGGCGGCCCTGCTGGTCCCCCCGGCGCCGGCCCATTCTCCGGGTCAGCTGAAGTGGCAACCCTTTCGAGGCTCCTGGCAGGTGCTCTCGAACGCCTGGCAGTCTCCCGGCATCTTTCGAGCCCTGATCGGGATCAGCGTGTTCTGGTTTTTGGGCGCCTGTTATCTGACCCAATTGCCGCTCTGGACCAGTCACGTTGTCCACGGGCAGGCCGGGGCGGTGACCATGTTGCTGGCGGCCTTTGCCGTGGGCGTCGGGCTGGGGTCGCTGATCTGTGCCCGTCTGTCAGCCGGTCGACTGGAAGTGGGGCTGGTGCCCATCGGTGCCCTTGTGCTGGCGCTGGCGGGGCTTGATTTTGCCCTTCATCCCGCCATGGGGGATGGTGTCAATACTCTGGCAGAGCTTGTGGGCATGCCGCGTTTCTGGTGGATGCTGCTGGATCTGATCCTGATCGGGATTGGTGGCGGGCTCTATATCATTCCGCTCTATACGCTGGTACAGATTCGAAGCAGCGATGAGCATCGGGCACGCATGATTGCTGCCAACAATATTCTCAATGCCCTTTTCATGGTGCTATCGGCAGCCTTCGGTGCCGTAATGATTGGCGTTCTGGGGGTTTCCCTTCATACCTTTTTTGCCTCGCTGGCGCTCATTTCTCTGATCACGGCGCTGGTCTGCGCGGTGCTGCAGGCGCGCCCCATGATGCGCATCAGCATCTTTGTACTGGTCAACATGTGGTATCGGCTGCGTATTCGGGGGATTGAAAACATCCCTGACGAAGGGGCCGCGATAGTGGTCTGCAATCATGTCAGTTTCATGGATGCACTGGTCATGGGGGGCGCCAGCCCGCGACCGCTACGCTTTCTGATGGACAAGCCCATCTATGAATCGCCCTGGCTCAACTGGTTCTTTCGCATGGCCGGCGCTATTCCGGTCGCCTCGGAGCGGCGTGATCCCAAGGGAATGCGTCGGGCGCTGGACATGGTCAGCAAGGCGCTGCAAAACGGTGAAGTGGTCATGCTCTTCCCCGAGGGGCGGCTGACCCGCAATGGTCACATGAACGAGTTTCGCCGAGGGGTTGATCTGATTCTCAAGCGTGACCCGGTACCCGTAGTGCCGGCAGCACTGTCCGGGCTCTGGGGGTCATGGTCGTCGCGTTACGACGGTATGCCCTTCAAGGGAGTGCCCAGACGTTTTCGTGCGAAGGTTTGTCTGAGTTTCGGTGCGCCCATGGCGTCCGAGACATCAACCCGGGAGTCGCTGCAGGCAAGCGTTGCCGCGCTCAAGACCAGTATTGATGGGTACGCTCATAACAAGCCCTTTCGCGATCCGGAAGCGCCGATGGAACATGGCGACATGGTTCGTCAGGAGCAGAACTGAAATCTGGTTGAAATAGGGAGGGCGGTCACCTGTTGGTTCGTCAAGGCCCTGGCGGGGCAGGTAATTCAACCGTGACGGCCAGCCCGCCCAGATCGCTTTCACCCAGCTGGATATCGCCACCGTGATGGTGAACGATCTGTTCCACGATCCCGAGCCCCAGCCCGTGGCCGGTGACCTGTTCGTCCAGGCGCGTGCCGCGCCCCATTACCCGGCTTCGCTGCTCCGGCGGAATGCCGGGGCCGTCATCTTCCACCAGCATGACGAACTTCCGCCCTTCATATGACATGGTCAGGCGTGCCAGACCATGGGCCCATTTACCGGCGTTATCCAGCAGGTTGCCCAGAATCTCCAGCAGTTCGTCACGATCCCAGGGCAGGGGCGGCAGGTTCGCGCTGTCGTTGATGAAGGTAACGTTGCTGTGAATCTCGCGGAGGGTGTCCAGCAGGGGCTGAATGTCGCTGTCAGGCTGAAAGCGAGCGGCTGCAGAGACCTCGCCGGTATCCAGTCGGGCGCGCTGAAGCTCCTTCTCCACCAGACGGTGAATGTCATCCAGCCGCGCCTGAAGTGACTTGCGCAGGTCAGGCAGCTGTTCAAGCTCGCGACGCGCCAGCTGGGTTTCCATCACCGATAGAGGTGTCTTGAGCGCATGCCCGAGATTGGCGATGCCATCGCGAGAACGGTTGAGCACCCGCTCGATACGTTCCAGCTGGTGATTGAGCTCTTCGACAAACGGGGCGATTTCATCCGGTACCTGGGTTTCCAGTGCCATGCGCTTGCCCTCATGCAGCTGGGCAAGTTCGCGCTGGAGTTTCTCCAGCGGCATGAGGCCAAGGCGAATGACGCGGCGCTGGATGAAGACCAGCAGGATCGCCATGACGCCGCCAAGGCCCCAGATGCACAGGCGAAGCCAGTCCAGACGCCGGGTGACGGTGCTGTAATCCAGCGCTGTAGTGATGGTGAAATGATGTTTGCCGCGATGGTACTGGCCGGTCCAGGCCAGCAGGGACTGGTTTTCGGGCCCCTGACGGATCTGGGCAGTGTCGCCTTCCACCGGCTTCAGGCGGTGATCCCAGAGCGAGCGGGAGCGCAGGTGGATATCGTCATCGATATCGATGACAAAATACTGGCCCGAGTAGACCTGGTTAAAGGAGGCACGAAGACGCAGTGGATCGATCTGGACCTGACCGTCCCGATCCACTGGTAGAGTGGCCAGGCTTTCGGCATCCTCGCGCAGCCTTTCTGTCAGGTAGTCGCGCAGAACGTAATCGAAAAGCACCACGCTGCCGTGGGCCAGCAGCAGCATGACCACCAGTACCGAGGCCAGCAGCCCCAGATCGAGACGACGTGTCAGTGACATCAGGCGACGACGCTGTCACCACCGAAACGATAGCCCTGTCCGCGCTGGGTGATGATCACGCCACGCCCCAGCTTCTGGCGCAGATGATTGATATGCACCTCGACCACGTTGGGGTTGCGATCGTGTTCACTGTCGTAGAGGTGATCAAGCAGGCGATCCTTGGCAATGACATGTTCGGGGTGGAGCATCAGATAGCGCAGGATCGCAAACTCGGCGCGGGTCAGGTTGACCGGCGTTTCGTTGGAGGTACGCCAGGCGCTCTGTCCATTTTCATCCAGTACAACCCCTGCCACCGAAATGGTGGGAGAGGGGCGCTGACCGTGACGGCGGCGAACCAGTGCCTGAAGACGCAGAATCAGCTCGTCGGGATGGAAGGGCTTGGGCAGATAGTCATCTGCGCCAGCGCGCAGTCCGGTAATGCGCTCACTCCAGCTGGAGCGAGCGGTCAGGATCAGTATGGGCGTGTCGAGCCCATCGGCCCGCCACTGTTCCAGAAGCGTCAGCCCCGGACGGCCGGGCAGGCCCAGGTCCAGGATAATGATATCAAAGGGTTCACTGGTGGCCATGACGGCAGCATCCCGGCCGTCCGTGCACCAGTCGACGGCGTAGCCGTTCTGGGTAAACAGGGCAGTCAGTTCATCCGCAAGCGGAACATTGTCTTCAATCAATAGCAACCGCATGATTACCCCTCTCATCTTCTTCCAGATCCAGGTGCCTGCCGGTCACGGCATCGAAGCGAAGCGCCCTGATTTGTCCATCATGATCGAGCATATCAATTTCGTAAACATAACGCTGATCAATGCAGTCGAGCTTGGCCTCAAGCAGTTTCCCGCTGCGATACCCGCGCGCTTTCTCGAGTATGACCGGAAAGGGCTCGATATGACCATTTTCGGTCATCTGAAGCACCTCATCCTGAGAGACATCCTGACCCTCCTTCTGACAGGCGCATGCCATCGCAGCAAACGTCGGGAACGTTGCCAGGCAGCAAAGCGCGAATAAGCGCAGTCGGAGGCTATCCATGAACATCATGTTGACCTGTTGCACGTAAATCGTGCGGAAAAGTGAGCGATATCATCATGCGTTCCCGGAAAGGCCGTCATGGATATCGCGCAACTTAACAAAACAGGCTTAACTCAATCCCAAAAGCGCTCTTGCGTATGTGTCCGGATCGATCATTGATGCATGTCGGCTGCGCGCGTCGCACGCCTTTGAGTCTGCCAGCAGCGTGTTGATGTAATCAGGTTCTCCTTGATCTCAAGAATCTCGAGACGAACACTGCCAATCTCCAGACTGGCCGGTGCGTCAGGAAAGGATTCCAGATACTCCAGAATCAATCCATTGAGTGTCTTGGGGCCGCTGGTCGGCAGCTGCCAGCTCAGAACCTTGTTGATTTCACGGATGTTGGCAGTGCCATCAATGATGTAGCTCCCGTCATCCTGCTGATGAATTTCCTGATGCGTGTCAGCAATGTCGGTCGTGAACTCACCCACGATCTCTTCAAGAATATCTTCAAGCGTGACCAGTCCCTGCACGTCACCGTATTCGTCGACCACAATGCCGATGCGTCGCTTTTGCTGCTGAAAATTGAGCAGCTGGGTGTGCAGGGGAGTAGATTCGGGCACGAAATAGGGCTCGCGCGCCTCCTGCACGATGGAGGCCTTGCTGACATTGGGCTGGGACATGATACGGGCGGCATTGCGAAGGTGCAGGATGCCGATGATGTTATTGATGTCCCCCTTGTAGACCGGTACGCGCGTGTGCTGACTGGTGCGGATCTCGGAAAGCAGCGTCTCCAGGTCATCCTCGAGATTGAGCCCGACCACTTCGTGGCGCGGCACCATGATGTCGTTGACCGTGACATTTTCCAGATCAAGAATCGAGATCAGCATTGTCTGGTGGCGGCGGGGGATCATGGTGCCGGCTTCATGCACGACGGTGCGCAGTTCATCGCGGGTCAGGTTGGCGGCGCTGCCGTCCATCTCGCGGATGCCGGCAAGACGCAGCAGGCCGTTGGATATGCCATTGACCAGCCAGACAAGCGGGTAGAGGACCCGCAGCAGGGGCTCAAGAACCAGAGAAGCGGGAAAGGCGATCTTGTCAGGCCTTAATGCTGCCATGGTCTTGGGTGTGACCTCGGCAAAGATCAAAACGACCAGGGTCAGAATTGCTGTCGAGATGGCAGGGCCCGACACCTCACCAAAAAAGTGAATGGCAATGATGGTGCCGATCGAGGCCGCCAGATTATTGACGAAGTTGTTGCCGATCAGAATGACGCCGATCAGGCGGTCCGGGCGCGACAGCATTCGCAGCACCCGTTTGGCGGACTTGTGCCCTGTATTGGCCTGATGCTTCAACCGGTAACGGTTGATGGACATCATGCCGGTTTCCGAGCTCGAGAAGAAGGCAGACAGGATAATGAGCAGCACGAGCAGGGCAAACATCAGCCCCAGGGGAGTGTCATCGCTCAAGGTCGGTGGATCCTCGGAATCAGTTATCGGTCGTTTTTAGAAATTTGTGTCATGAGTGTCAAGGCGGCATTGGCAGAAGTTGCCATGAATGCCGGCTGAATCAGCCATGCAACAACTGTACGATCAGCCTGGTGCCGAAATAGGCCAGTATCAATATGATGACGGCGCCCAGCGTCCAGCGAATGGCAAGCGAGCCGCGCCAGCCGCGCTGATATCGACCCCAGAGAAGGATGGAAAAAAGCACCCAGGCCAGCAGGGATAATACGGTCTTGTGTACCAGGTGCTGGGCAAACAGATCGTTGATGAACAAAAAGCCGCTGACGATCGAGGCGGTCAGAAAGACCATGCCATAGGTAATCAGCTCGAACATCAGCTTCTCCATGGTCGTCAGGGGCGGTAGAACCTGAACGATGCCACGAAAATGATTGTGCTTGAGCGCATGTGTCTGGACGGCCAGTAAAATGGCCTGGCCGGCGGCCATGATCAGCAGCGCATAGGCCAGCACCGATGTGGCAATATGCGCCAGCATGCCGGGCGTAAAACCATATTCGATGCTGGACTCGGGAAAGCCGACGGCCCCCATGACACTCAGGGCTGCCAGAGGATAAAGCCCTACTGCGGCCGGCATGAGCGGTTTTTTGACGCTGGCCAGCAGTAAAAGGGCAGCAATCAGGAAAAAGACCAGTGAAATGGTCTCGGAAATGCCCAGGTGCAGTCCATCATGTGCGCGTAGCGTGGTGTAGACCACCACGCCGTGACCCGCGACAGCCAGGGCGCTGGCCGCATTCACAAGTCCCTGGCGAGCGGGCAGGCGCCGGGTGAGCGACAGCATCTGACGACAGGCGGCGGTGCAATAAAACACGACTGCCACAAGGGCAGAAAAAAGCGTGAGCATCGTTATATGACAATCCGTATGGAAATCGCGAACCTGACGTGCAAGTCGTGATGCAGATCACGGGGCTTGACCACTATACCGAGACCCAACCCCAATCGAAACCGGACATGTCCGTGGAGCAGGCGACAGGTCTCTTTGCGGATCGATATCCGGTTGTTCACGAATCCTTGTCAGGCTGGTGTATGGCGACGCCTTGAACCGTTATAATGCGCACCAACATTTTCCGGTCTCGGCATGGGCGCCTTTCACGTTTCTGCCGCCGCCGCTGCACCATCGGAGAAGCTCATGTTTGATAACCTGACAGATCGTCTCTCTCATACGCTCAGATCCGTGACCGGCCAGGCACGACTGACCGAGGAGAACATCAAGGATACCCTTCGCGAAGTTCGGCGTGCCCTGCTGGAAGCCGACGTCTCGCTGGCAGTGGTCAAGGACTTCGTCGAACGCGTTCGCGCCCGCGCCGTGGGTCAGGAGGTTTCCAAAAGCCTCTCGCCCGGTCAGCAGTTCGTCAAGATCGTCCAGCAGGAGCTGGAAGCGACCATGGGCGAGGGCAACGTGCCGCTCGAGCTCAAGCAGACCCCATCCGTCATTCTGATGGCCGGTTTGCAGGGCGCGGGCAAGACCACCTCCGTTGCCAAGCTGGCCCGCTTTCTGCGCGAGCGTCAAAAGAAGAAGGTGCTGGTAGTGTCGGCGGACGTCTACCGTCCGGCGGCCATCGATCAGCTCGAAACGCTGGCTCATGAGGTCGGCGTCGAGTTCTTCCCCTCAACCAGCGAACAACAGCCGGTCGCGATCGCTGAAGCGGCCATCCGTCATGCCCGCATTCAGTTTTTTGATGTAGTACTGGTAGATACCGCCGGTCGTCTGCACATCGACGAGACGATGATGGGCGAGATTCGCGATCTCCATCGCGCCATCTCGCCGCAGGAAACGCTGTTCGTGGTCGATGCCATGACCGGTCAGGATGCCGCCAATACGGCGCAGGCCTTCCACGAGGCATTGCCGCTGACCGGTGTGATCCTGACCAAGGCAGACGGCGATTCCCGTGGTGGTGCGGCGCTGTCGGTACGTCATATCACCGGCAAGCCGATCAAGTTCATGGGGATGGGCGAGAAGACCGATGCTCTCGAACCCTTCTATCCGGACCGTGTGGCCTCGCGCATCCTTGGCATGGGGGATGTGCTCAGCCTGATCGAGGAAGCCGAGCGCAAGGTAGATCGCACCAAGGCCGATCAGCTCTCCAAAAAGATCAAAAAGGGCGAAAGCTTCGATCTCGAGGACTTTCGTGATCAGCTCCAGCAGCTCAAGAACATGGGCGGCATGGGCAGTCTGCTCGAAAAACTGCCCGGTATGGGACAGATGGCCGAAATGGCCCAGGGGCAGGCCAGCGAGAAGGAGTTCGGCAAGCTCGAATCAATGATCAATTCCATGACGCCGAAGGAGCGCCGCAAGCCCGACCTGATCAACGGCTCGCGCAAGCGCCGCATCTGTGCAGGTTCCGGGACGACCGTGCCGGATCTCAACCGTCTGCTCAAGCAACACAAGCAGATGCAGAAAATGATGAAAAAGATGGGCAAAAAGGGCGGCATGCAGAAGATGATGCGCGGTATGAGCTCCATGATGGGCGGCGGTGGCGGCATGGGCGGCCCCGGCGGAGGCATGGGCGGTATGGGTGGTCCGGGCGGTTTCCCGCGTCGTTGAGAAGTGCCCGATTTCGCTTGCCTGGGAACTGCATTTATGCAGTTCCCAAGCCTTGAAATTTCCCGTAGAATACCGCGTCTTCGAGAAGCGGCGCGCCTGCGCATGGCGTTTTCCGGGGTGAGTTTTCCGGTAACGCTTGTGATCAGGATGATGCGCGCAACATGTTTATGGCCTCGTCGTGCAGTTGAGCGACGTTATTCCAACTGAAGGACTTTAAATGGTTACCATTCGTCTGGCACGTGGTGGCGCCAAGAAGCGTCCCTTTTATCACCTGCATGTGACTGATTCGCGCGTCAAGCGTGACGGCCGCTATCTGGAGCAGGTGGGCTTTTTCAACCCGATCGCCCGTGGTCAGCAGGAACGTCTGCGTATCGACCTCGAGCGCATCGAACACTGGCAGGCTCAGGGTGCACAGCTCTCTGATCGCGTTGCCGAGCTCGTGCGTTTTGCGCGCAAGCAGCAAACCGCTTCCGCCTGATACGTTCTGGAATCGGTATGACGCAGTCGCCTGAGCAGTACGTCGTCATGGGCAAGCTGACCAGCCCCTATGGCGTAAAAGGGTGGCTTCGCGTGTATTCGTGGACCAGCCCCATGGAGGGTATCCTCTCCTACGGGACATGGCTGGTTGAGCACAATGGGCAGCGTACGCCCATGACCCTGCTTAACGGTCAGCGTCACGGCAAGGGACTGGTGGTTCGCCTTGATGGTGTTGATTCACGAGAAGCCGCCGAGCGTGTTGCGGGAGCTACCATCTGGCTCAAGGCCGATGAGCTTCCGGTGCTGGCCAGCGATGAGTACTACTGGTATCAGCTGGAAGGGCTCAGGGTTCATACGGTCGATGGCGTTGCGCTCGGATGTGTCGAGTATTTGTTCGAAACCGGTGCCAACGATGTTCTGGTGGTTCGTGGTGAAGACCGCGAGCGCCTGATTCCATTTCTGCCGGATGACGTGATTCAAAAGGTGGATCTTGAGGGCGGCATCATGACCGTCAACTGGGATCCCGATTTTTGATGACTGTTTTCCCTTCAGGCGAGTAATGGGCCGTGTGGATTGGAGTGGTATCGCTGTTTCCGGAAATGTTTGATGCCGTCACCCGCTATGGGGTGACCGGGCGCGCCGTAGAGCGTGGCCTGATGCGCATCGACTGCTGGAATCCGCGTGACTACGCGCTGGATCGCCATCGCAGTGTGGATGATCGCCCCTATGGAGGCGGCCCCGGCATGCTGATGAAGGTAGATACCCTGCGTAGTGCCATTGCCGAGGCCCGACGTCACGGCGAAGAGCAGGCCGGACAGGATGACGATGCGCCGGTACGCGTGATCTATCTTTCCCCTCAGGGGCGAAAGCTGGATCAGGAAGGTGTCAGGCAGCTGGCTTCCTATCGGAATCTGGTGCTGGTGGCCGGTCGGTATGAAGGCATCGACGAGCGCGTGATCGATCTTGATATCGATGAAGAGTGGTCCATCGGTGATTACGTGCTCAGCGGTGGTGAACTGCCCGCCATGGTGCTTTGTGATGCCGTGGCAAGACTGGTGCCGGGCGTGCTGGGCCATCAGGCCTCTGCCGAAGAGGACTCCTTCAGCGCTGGCCTGCTGGACTGTCCGCACTACACGCGTCCGGAAGAGGTTGACGGGCAGCGGGTACCGGAAGTGCTGCTGGGAGGACACCATGGCGAGATTCGCCGCTGGCGCCTCAAGCAGTCTCTGGGCCGGACTTGGCAGCGTCGGCCGGAACTGCTGCAGGAGATGATACTCGACCGTGAGCAGCGTCAGTTGCTGGACGAGTTCATCGACGAACACGCATCGGTGGATGCCGATGCGGCGGTGCGGGATTAGCGGACCATGGTTCGAATGATGCCGCGTCACCCACGAATCGACCCCGCGCATGTCGCCGGGATTAAGGACGCCGGTGTTGCAGACACTGCTACCGGGTCCAGTCACATTGGAGAAATGTCATGAGCAGCAAAAACCTGATTATCCAGGCGCTTGAAAACGAGCAGCTGGACAGGGAAATCCCGAATTTCGGCCCCGGCGACACTGTCGTGGTACAGGTCAAGGTCGTGGAAGGTAGCCGCGAGCGTCTGCAGGCGTTTGAAGGCGTTGTCATCGGCAAGCGCAACCGTGGACTGAACTCTGCGTTCACCGTGCGCAAGATCTCTCACGGTGTTGGCGTTGAGCGTACTTTCCAGACCTACAGCCGTCAGGTCGACAGCATTGAAGTGCGTCGTCGTGGTGATGTTCGTCAGGCCAAGCTTTACTACCTGCGCGATCGCAGCGGCAAGTCTGCACGTATCAAGGAAAAGCTCGCCAAGAAGTCCTGAGCCTTTTCGTCACTGCCCGGTGTCATCGGGCAGTTTCTCAAAGACCCCGCACCATGCATCATGGGCGGGGTTTTTGTCTGTTGGGTACCGGCCTGTCTGAAGGGTTCAGGATGACCGCCCGAATCACTGTCGTGTTTTCATGAGAGACTGTCATGTCCAGCCAGCTGATCGATGCCTTTCTTGATGCGCTATGGCTTGAGCGCGGTGCCAGCCGACATACGCTGGACGCCTATCGATGTGATCTGATGCACTGGCAGCGCTATCTGTCACGTCATGACATGAGCCTTCTGGCGCCGGAGAGTCAGGTCTATCAAAACCTGATCGATGAGCGTCGTCAAAATGGCTATCAGGCACGCTCCGATGCCCGACTGACCTCCAGCCTGCGCCGTTTTTATCGCTGGGCACTGGTCACCGGCCAGATCCAGCATGACCCTCTGGCCGACATCGTGGCGCCGCGAGCCAGTGCGGGGCTGCCGGGCACGCTTGAAGAGGAAGAAGTCGAGCGGCTGCTTGGCGCGCCGGATGTGACCACCGCGCTGGGTCTGCGTGACCGGGCCATGCTGGAGGTGCTCTACAGCTGTGGGCTTCGTGTCTCCGAGCTGGTAGGGCTGCGGGTGGACAGCATTAATCTGCGTCAGGGCGTGGTGCGCGTACTGGGCAAGGGCGATGCCGAACGGCTGGTACCAATGGGCGAGCCTGCCATCGAATGGCTGGAGCGCTATCTGCGTGAAGGGCGCGGTGAGCTGATGGCCGACATTACCCGCGCTCCCCTGTTCCCGGGACGCAGCGATGGTTTCATGATGCGACAGACTTTCTGGTATCGCATCAAGCACCACGCGACCCGGGCAGGCATTGAGGCGTCGCTGTCACCACATACCCTGCGCCACGCCTTTGCGACCCACCTGCTCAACCACGGTGCCAATCTGCGCGTGCTGCAGGAACTTCTCGGTCATCGCGACCTCTCTACCACACAGATTTACACGCGCGTGGCTCAGGCACGCCTTGAAGCCATTCATGCCAAACATCATCCAAGGGGCTGAACTACCCATGTCCAAACTGCCTGCTCTCTCCATTCGTTCTCTGTTGACCGGTACGCTGCTGGCCGGCGCCGTACTCGCCCAGGGCGCTCAGGCCGATGACGCCGGGGTGCCAAAGGATCTGACCGACCACCTGGTGGTCAATGGTCAGTCAATGCCGGTGCGCTCGGTTGAAGCTTCACCTGTATCGGGTCTTTATGAGGTCCAGCTGGAGGGTGGTCAGACGCTCTACAGCGACCGGGAGGGAAAGTATCTGCTGGTGGGCGATCTTTATCGCAACGACAGCGGCCAGATGGTCAACCTGACCGAACAGAAGCAGCAGCAGCAGCGCCTGGCGCTTCTTGAGCAGGTGCCTGACAAGGACACGGTCGTCTTTCGACCCGCCGGCAAGGTCAAGGCCGTGATCAATGTCTTTACCGATACCACCTGCCCGTACTGCCGAAAGTTTCATGAAGAAGTGCCCGAGCTCAACAAGCGGGGCGTAGAGGTGCGTTATCTGGCCTTTCCGCGGGCCGGCATGCAGGGGGAAGGCGCACGCGAACTTAATCAGGTCTGGTGCAGTGACAACCGCACCGAGGCGATGACAACGATCAAGAAGGACAAGAAGATCAAGGGCGGCGCCAGCTGCGATACCCCGGTCGAGGCACAGTTTGCCCTGGGCAAGCAGATCGGTATTCAGGGCACACCGGCATTGATCCTGCCTGATGGGCGCATGATTCCAGGCTATGTACCCGTGGACCGACTGGTCAGCATGCTGGGGTTGAAGAATTAACCACAAGGCATTCATGGAAGCCGTGCGGGACGTTACACTGCTTCTCCTCCCGGGGTCCTGAAGGCCCCGGGAAAACAGTCATGCAGCGTTGAGATCAGTAGACCAGGGGGCAAGACGGTGGAACCGGTAAAGGTAGGCATCTGTGGACTGGGGACCGTGGGTAGCGGCACATTCAATGTATTGGTGCGTAACGCCCAGGACATTGAACGTCGAGCCGGGCGCGCCATTGTGGTGGAGCAGATTGGTGCGCGGCGTGATAGCCCGCAGGTGGACCTGACCGGGATCAACGTCACCCGCGACGTGTTCGAGGTCGCCCGAAATCCTGATATCGATGTCGTGGTCGAGCTGATCGGAGGCTATGACGTGGCCCGCGAGCTGGTGCTGGAAGCCATTCGCCACGGCAAGCACGTCGTCACTGCCAACAAGGCCCTGATCGCCGTTCATGGCAACGAGATCTTCCGCGCGGCCGCCGAGCAGGGCGTCATTGTCGCCTTCGAGGCGGCCGTGGCCGGGGGCATTCCGGTGATCAAGTCCCTGCGCGAAGGGCTGGGCGCCAACCGCATTCAGTGGGTGGCCGGCATCATCAACGGCACCGGCAACTACATCCTGACTCACATGCGTGATGAAGGGCGGGCCTTTGAAGACGTACTGGCCGAAGCTCAGGCGCTGGGGTATGCCGAGGCCGATCCGACCTTTGATGTCGAAGGTATCGATGCGGCCCACAAGCTGACCATTCTGGCCTCGATCGCCTATGGCGTGCCGCTGCAGTTCGAGAGGGCCTACACCGAAGGCATTTCGCGCATCACCTTCGATGACGTGAAACAGGCCGAAGCCCTGGGCTATATCATCAAGCATCTTGGCATCTCCAAGCGCACCGATGACGGCATCGAACTGCGTGTCCATCCGGCCCTGGTCCCCAAAGAGCAGCTGCTGGCCAACGTCCACGGGGTCAAGAATGCCATCGAAGTGATGGGCGATGCCGTGGGGCCGACACTCTACTATGGGGCGGGCGCCGGCGCCGAGCCGACCGCCTCGGCGGTCGTGGCGGATCTTCTGGACGTGGCCCGCGACATGGCCACCCATCATGATTACCGCACACCCTATCTGGCCTTCAGCGGCATCGTGGAGGGCGATGAGAGCCTGCCGATCCTGCCGATGGAGAACATCGTCACGGCCTATTATCTGAGACTTCTGGCCGTGGATCGTCCCGGTGTGCTGGCGCGTGTGGCCACCATTCTGGCCGAGCAGGGGGTCAGCATCGAGGCGCTGATCCAGAAGGAAGCCACCGAAGGCGAGCTGGTGCCGATCATCATCACCACGCACCGCACCCGCGAGGCCAACATGAATGAAGCAATTCGCCAGCTTGAAGCGCTGGCTGATATTGCCGGGCCGGTAACCCGCATCCGCATCGAACATCTTGACGAAAACGTCTGATCAGGGGCGCACAGACCATGCGTTACATCAGTACGCGCGGGAACGCTCCCGCGCTGAATTTTGAAGAAGCGTTACTGACCGGGCTGGCGCCCGATGGCGGTTTGTACGTGCCGGAAACATTGCCGCAGTTCTCTCGTGAAGAGATCGCGGCCATGGCCGGACAGCCCTATACCGAGATCGCCTTTCGGGTCATGAAGCCCTTTGTCGGCGGCGAGATCGATGATGACACCCTGCGCGGTCTCATCAACGACAGCTACGCCACCTTCAAGCATGACGCCGTGGTGCCGCTCAAGCAGCTCTCGCACAACCACTGGCTGATGGAGCTCTTCCACGGGCCGACACTGGCCTTCAAGGATGTCGCACTGCAGCTGCTGGGCCGCCTGCTGGATCACTTTCTCAAAAAACGCGGCGAGAAGGGCGTCATCATGGGCGCGACTTCGGGCGATACCGGTTCGGCCGCCATTGAGGGCTGTCGTCACTGTGACAACCTCGATATCTTCATCCTGCATCCTTATCAGCGCGTCTCTGCCGTTCAGCGTCGCCAGATGACCACGGTGCTGGCCGATAACGTTCACAACATCGCCATCGAAGGCAACTTCGACGACGCTCAGGCCATCGTCAAGGCCAGCTTCGCCGACCAGGGCTTTCTCGACGGCACCCGACTGATCGCGGTCAACTCGATCAACTGGGCGCGCATCATGGCGCAGATCGTCTACTACTTTGCCTCGGCCGTCGCGCTGGGCGCCCCGCACCGCGAGGTCAGTTTCACGGTGCCATCGGCCAACTTCGGCAATCTGTTTGCCGGTTATACCGCCAGTCAGATGGGCCTGCCGGTCAAGCAGTTCGTGATTGCCACCAATGCCAACGACATCCTGCACAGGACGCTGGCCGATAACGACTTCTCCAAACGCGAGCTGGCAGCGACTCTGGCACCGTCGATGGATATCGTGGTGTCATCCAACTTCGAGCGTCTGCTCTTTGACGCCTACGATCGCGACGGTGATCGTGTTCGCGCGCTGCTGGAGTGTTTCCAGCAGGAGCCCACGGTGCTGGCCGATGCCCCGCTGGCCAGACTGCGCGAGAAGTTCGGCAGCCACCGCGTGGATGATGACACCATCCTCGAGGTGATTCGCGAAGCCTTCGAGCGCACCGGCGAGCTGCTTGATCCGCATACTGCCACCGGCTATCGCGCCGCTGACGTGGCGCGCAGCGATGACACCACGCCCATGATTACGCTGGCGACCGCGCATCCGGCCAAGTTCGAGGACGCCGTGGTCCGGGCCGGTTTTGAAGGCGCGGCGCTGCCGGAGTCCATGAGCGATCTGATGACGCGTGAAGAGCGCTATGACGTGCTGCCGGCCAGGGCACATGACGTTCAGCGCTTTGTCGCCGAGCATCGCGTGGCCAGCAGCTGATCCAGCCGGCAGGCGTTGTCGACATCACTGCGTGAGGAGAGGGCATGTTGAAGGTATGGGGCCGGGCCAACTCGACCAACGTCAAGAAGGTGCTCTGGTGTGCCGATGAACTTGGCCTTGAGGTCGAGCGTATCGATGCCGGTGGCGAGTTCGGGATTGTGGATGATCCCGGCTACCGGGCGCTCAATCCCAACGGCCTGATCCCCTGCCTGCAGGACGGGTCGCTGGTGCTGTGGGAGTCCAACGCCATCGTGCGCTATCTGATCGCGCAGTACGGCGAGGGGCCGCTGGCCGTCCATGACCCCGCCCGCCGTGCCGAGGCGGACAAGTGGATGGACTGGGCCACCTCGACCTTCGCTGCACCCTTCAGGGATGTCTTCTGGAATACCGTACGGTTATCGCCGGATCAAAGCGACAATGCGATCAGGGAGCGTGGCATTGACGAATGCACGAGACTGCTGGCGCGTGTCGATGCCATTCTGGCCGATCAAGCCTGGCTTTCCGGTGAGGCGTTTGGCATGGGTGACATCCCGCTGGGCTGCATGGCGTATGCCTGGTTTGAAATGCCCATCGAGCGCCCGGCACAGGTGCATCTTGAGCGCTGGTATCAGCGCCTGACCGAGCGCGACGCCTTTCAGCGACAGGTCATGACGCCGCTGACCTGACCGTTCTGAACGAGCCATCAACAGGGCTGCACCGGTATCAATGATGCTGGCGCAGCCCTTGAGCTTTTGGAGCCCCCGTGAATAACGCGAGTCCTTCCCTGAAAACGCTGCTGAACAAGAAAATCCTGCAGCGTCCCTGTCATGAAGGCCTCTACCAAGAGGCGCTCGATGCCGGACTGACCGAGCTGCAGGCGCGAATTCTGGCCGGACGCCTCAAGGACCCGCGAGCGCCGGTGTCCGCCCTGATCGCGCCGGCGCTGCGCTATATCGAGCATCCCGAAAAGCTGTGCGATGCGACCCGCGGCGCCGAGCGCATCGCCCGAGCCGTGATCGACGGGGAACATATCGGCATCATCACCGACTATGACGTCGATGGGATTACCTCGCACGTGGTGATTCTGAGAACGCTGGTCGAACTCTTCGGCGTGCCGCGCGAGCGGCTTCACAGTCTGATTGGTCATCGCATCAATGATGGCTACGGCATCAGCGCGGCGCTGGTGGATAAAACGCTGGCGCTCACGCCGCGTCCATCGCTGATCATCAGTGCCGATTGCGGCTCCAGCGATGAGCCGCGCCTGGCACGTCTCAAGGAAGCCGGTATCGATGTGGTCGTGACCGATCATCACGCCCTGCCCGTCGAGGGGCCGCCGGCCTCGGCCCATGCGGTGGTCAATCCGTCGCGCGCCGACTGTGACTATCCCGATGCCACTATCGCGGGCTGCATGGTGTGCTGGCTTTTGATGTCTTTGACCCGCACGCATCTGATCGAGGCGGGTCGGCTGGCCGATGACACCCCCAAGCTTTCTCCATGGCTGGCCTACGTGGCGCTGGGCACGGTGGCTGACTGTGTCTCGCTGGGCGACAGCGCCATCAATCGCGCGGTGGTCACGCTCGGGCTCAAGCTGATCAACCGCATGGAGGCGCCGTGCTGGCGGATGATGGCCGAACGACTGGGGCCGGACAGCACACCGTTTGATGCCGAAACGCTGGCCTTTCAGATGGGACCGCGTATCAATGCCCGCTCGCGGCTGGATGACCCTTATGCAGCGCTGCACTTCATGCTGGCCGAGGACGATGCCACCGCTCGACGCTATCTCAATGTGCTGGATGATGACAACCAGGCGCGCAAGGCCATCGAGGCCGACATGGCCGAGCAGGCACGTGCCATGGCCCATCAGCAGCTCGAGCAGGGCGCGCGTGTGCTGATCGTTCATCTGGCCGAGGGTCACCCCGGCGTGCAGGGCATTGTGGCCTCGCGGCTGGTGCAGGCCTTCGGGCGTCCGTCCGTGGTGCTGACCCAGGCCCCGGACCCTGACATGCTGACCGGCTCCGGGCGCTCGGTGGAAGGCGTGCATCTGCGTGATGCGCTTCAGCGTGCCTGTGAGCTGGCGCCCGAGGCGCTGCCGCGCTTTGGCGGCCACAGCGGGGCGGCCGGCGTCGGGGTGCCCATCTGTCAGCTGGAAGCCTTTCGCTGTGCTCTGGCCACGGCCATCGACGAGCAGCTGGACGGCCGCGAGCTCTATCCGCTGATTCTCAGCGACGGCACGCTCTCGCCGCATCAGCTGACGCTCTCCATTCTCGATGAACTCGAAGCATTGGCACCCTACGGGCGAGAGTTTGAGGCGCCCCTGTTTGAGGGCCGGTTTGTGGTGGATCAGGCACGCCTGGTCGGCAGTGATGGTAACCATCTGATGATGACGCTGGACGCCGGGGCCCACATGATTCGCGCGATCTGGTTTCGCGCCGTCCAGCCCGGCGAGAACATGCCGGTGGCCGTCGGTGAGGAAATACGCTGCGCCTTTCGTCTGTCACGCAATCGCTATCGGGGGCGGGAGAGTCTGCAGTTGATGATCGAGCACGCCACGTCGCAGCCCGGGTAAGCCGCGGCCACTCGACGCCTGCGCGCGGGCTGTCGATAATATCTTCAGGCGCCACAAGCGCCGTGTGTCATGCACTGCCCATCCGGCAGTCACACAACAACAAGGATATTATCGATGGATGCTTCGTTGAGTCGACATCGTCTGCACGAGGATGTCATGGCCATCATGCTGGGTTCGGCCTGCGCGGCGCTGGGGATCGGACTTTATGAGCATGCCCAGATCCTGATCGGCAGCACGGCCGGTATCGCGCTTTTGATCACCTATAGTACCGGCTGGGATTTCGGCCCGGTCTTTTTCGTGGTGAATCTGCCGTTTTACTGGCTCGCCTGGCAGCGGGTCGGCCACCAGTTTGCGCTGAAGACCTTTGCCGCCATTGCGCTTTTGTCATTGATCAGCTGGCAGATGCCGCGCTGGATCGATATCGGTGACGTCTCTCCGCTGTTTGCCGCCCTCATGGGGGGCAGTCTGATCGGGCTGGGGGCGCTGGCGCTTTTCCGCCATCGCGGCAGTCTGGGCGGGTTCAATATTCTTGCCCTGTATTTGCAGGACCGGCGCGGCTGGAGCGCCGGCAAGGTTCAGCTTGCCCTTGATGGGCTGGTCATGCTGATGGCCTTTTTCGTGCTGCCACCCACCAACGTCATGTACTCCATCGTGGGCGCGGCCGTACTGGGTGTGATCCTGACCCTCAATCATCGCCCCGGGCGCTATACCGGCACCAGCAGTAATTGACCTGATACCGCCGGACGTTAATAGTTGGGCCACAGCCCCGGCGTGACCAGCTCCAGCAGGTGGCCGTCCGGGTCGCGGAAATAGAGGCTTTCACCGCCCGGCGGCCAGTGCGTGCGCCCCTCGATGGCGACCTCGTGATGTGCCAGATGCGCCTCCCAGGCCTCCAGTGCCTCGGCCTTGATGGCCAGCGCAATATGCTGACGCCCGCCGCCATCGTGGGGCGGAATGGTGCCCATGCCGTTTGGCAGATGCACGGTGTCCTGCGTCTCTCCCTGCAGAAAGATCAATAGCATCGACGGCCCGGTCGGGTAGGCCGTAAAGCGCTCATCAAAAAGATGAGGTGTCAGGCCCAGCACCGTTTCAAAAAAGCGCCGCGCCCGCGCCATATCGGCGGTATAGAGCGCGGTTTCGATCACCCCGTGCAGGGCGGGGGCAGACGATTCGGACATGGATAAACACTCCGTGAACATGGCACTGAAAGGGCAGTGTGGGCCAGCCCGCCCACGCTGTCATGTGTCCTTGTGACCACCCCAGAACCACCAGGCGATCACAACGATCAGTACGAGCCCCAGGGCATTGATCAGGATACTCATGAGGTGACCTCCGTCGTCGCTGCTGATTGGTCATTGTCCGGGCGCGCGATCCGCTCCGGTGTGAAGTGGCGCAATCGGTTGGCATTGGTCACGACCGTCACCGACGAGGCAGCCATCGCCAGCGCCGCCACCATGGGCGAGAGCAGGGCGCCGGTCAGCGGATAGAGCACGCCGGCGGCAATCGGGATGCCCAGTGTGTTATAGGCAAAGGCGCCCCATAGATTCTGCTTGATGTTCTTGATCGTGGCGCGACTCAGATCGATGGCATCGCTGATGCCGTGCAGGGAGTCGCGCATCAGGGCAGCGCCGGCCGATTCAATCGCCACGTCGCTACCGGCCCCCATGGCAAAGCCGACATCGGCGCCTGCCAGTGCCGGCGCGTCATTGATGCCATCGCCGGCCATGCCGACCACATAACCCTCGCGTCGCAGCCGCTCGATATGGGTCTGCTTGTCCTCGGGCAGAAGGCCGGCGTGCACCTCGTCGATGCCCGCTTCCCGGGCGATCGCCCGGGCGGTAGGTTCGGCGTCACCGGTCAGCATCACCACGCGCAGCTGGCGGGCATGCAGACGCTCGATGGCTTCTCGGGCATCGGCTCTAAGCGGGTCCTGTACGGCCAGCAGCGCGACCAGTCGACCATCGATGGCGAAGTGCAGCACGCTTCGGGCCTGTTTTTCCCATGCGTTGACGGTCTCGCGGACCTCCTCCAGGGCGACATTGTTTGCTTTCATCAGCGCGGCATTGCCCAGCGCCAGGCGCTCGCCGCTCGAACCGATGGCCGTGACGCCGCGTCCTGAAAGCGCCTCGAACTGTCTGACTTCGACAGTCTCTGCCGACTGCTCGTCGCAATACGACAGCACGGCACTCGCCAGCGGATGCTCCGAGCCGCGCTCAAGTCCGGCCAGCAGGGCGAGCGCCCTGTCATGATCCTCATCCTGCCAGAGCGCGTCGGTCACGCGCGGTTTGCCCTCGGTCAGCGTCCCGGTCTTGTCGACTACCAGTGCGGTCAGCTCGCCGATACGCTGAAGAGATTCGCCATGACGAATCAGGATACCGGCGCTGGCGGCACGGCCCACGCCAATCATGGTCGAGATCGGGGTGGCCAGTCCCAGTGCGCAGGGGCAGGCAATGATCAGGACCGACGTTGCCGTGATCAACATATGGGTGATCCGCGGCTCCGGGCCAATGTTGAACCAGACCAGCGCCGTGATGACTGCAATGATCATGACGGCCGGCACAAAGATGCTCGCGACCCGGTCGGCCAGCCGGCTGATGGGTGGGCGTGATCCCTGTGCCTGACGCACCTGTTCGATGATGCGTGACAGGCTGGTGTCGCCGCCGACCCGGGTCGCGCGCAGGGTCAGGGTACCCTTCGTGTTGAGCGTGCCCGCAGATACCCGGTCGCCGGCGTTTCGTTCGACGGCCTGGGGTTCACCGGTCAGCATCGATTCATCGATATGGCTGCTGCCTTCAACCACTTCGCCATCCACCGGTACTCGCTCACCGGGGCGCAGGCGGACAAGGTCGCCGCGCACTACATCATCGATGGCCACATCCACATCCTGTTGGCCTCGAATGACCCTGGCAGTACTGGCGCGCAGCGATACCAGCTGCGACAGCGCCTTCGAGGTACGCCCGCGCGATCGGGTCTCGATGGCCTGCCCCAGGCTGATCAGGCCGATGATCATCAGTGGCGCCTCAAGATAGAGCGACCGTGCTGCCTCGGGCACGATGTCCGGCAACAGCGCAACAAACATCGAGTAAAGCCAGGCCGTGGTGGCCCCGATGGCCACCAGCAGATCCATGTTGGCCATGCGATGGCGTACGGCCTTGATGGCCGCATCGTAAAAGCCGCGGCCGGCGGTCAGCATGATGCCCAGAACGGCCAGGCCAGTCACGACCCAGAACCAGCGCTCACCGCCTTCCAGCTGTGGATGGTGAAAGAACATGGACACCATCAGCGCAGCCCCGGGTACCAGCGCCAGCCAGGTGTCACGAATCTTGTGACGATAATCCTGCTGTTCCAGTTCGCCTCGGCGTGCCTCGCCCTGTTCGATGCTTTCGATGACCTCGGCACCGTAGCCGGCCTGTTCGACTGCCCTGATCAGGTCGCTGGCGGTGGCGCTGCCGCGGACCCGGGCGCTGCGCGTGGCAAAGTTGACCTGGGCCTCATCGACACCCTGCACGTGATCCAGCGCGTTCTGGATGGTGCGTACGCAGCCGGCGCAGGTAATGCCGGAGAGCTGAAGTTCGATGGCCTCTCCCGAGGCCTTGTCCGGCGACGTTGAAGTATCAGCGTCAGTTTGTCCGACAGCGTCTTCAGCACCTTCTCCAGTCGCGGCGCTGGCCTCTATCGTCGGGCCGGGTTCAGGCGCTGATTCAGGTGTCTCCCTGACAGGGGCGGCGCGATAGCCCGCGTCTTCCACGGCGCTGATGACCTCACTGATCGATTTGTGGGTAGTGATCGACAGATGTTCGGTATCGATGTCGATCTGCGCCTGTGGATCAAGCGTTTCCAGCGCGGTACGTGTGCGTTTGACGCAGCCACCGCAGTGAAGACCCTCAAGCGCCAGCCGGTGATGATGAGGTGTGTCCTGCGCCGGTGCAGCCTGAAAACCGGCGCCTTCCACTGCCTTGATGACCTCTTCAAGGGGGCGGTCGGTGCGCATGGCAAGATGCTCCACATCGATCTCGATATGGGCCTTCGGATCGAGGGCTTCCAGCGCAGCACGGGTGCGTTTGACGCAGCCGCCGCAGTGCAGGCCGCTCAGGGCGAGTCGATGATCATGAAACATGAGAGCTCCCTGCGTCGCGTGCGCTCGCCTCGGGTCGCGCATCGTTCCAGTGTTCGATCAGTTGACACAGCGTGTGGCCATCCGGCGCGCCATCCGGCATGGAAGACCAGGCGTTGAGTGCCTTTTCCATCCGATCTGCCAGCTGCTCCAGCTCCTGAATCTGTGCCCTGACCTCAGGCAGGCGCGTGCGCAGAAGGTCACGCACCATGGGGCAGGGGGAGTCACCGTGATCGGTGTGGGCAAAGATCTCCCCGACCTCCTTGAGGCTAAAGCCCAGGGTTCGGGCACGGTTGATAAAGCGCAGCCGCCTGAGCGCGTCGTCGTCGAAAAGCTGATAGCCGTTAGCGGGGTTGCGCTCGGCGTGAATCAGCCCCTGATGGACATAGTGACGGATGGTTTCGTGGGTCACGTTGCCCCGTTCGGCCAGTTCACCAATTTTCATGTCATTGCCTGCCGGTTATCTGTCATGCACTCAGCATAAAACCCTGGGGTAGCCACAGGGTCAAATGAGGTGTGCGGCAGACGGTCATTGCCTCAAGACGAGGCTCGTCAGGCGTCATCAAATTTTTTTTAAAAAAGTGCATCCAGAACGACATCTCGTGTGTACCCCTTATACAGCCGCAGCGATTGGAGCGGTTGATAACCACCATCAGGGAGATTGACATGAATGTTCAACGTCTAACGCGTACTGCTCTGGCGACCGCCTTGATCGCGTCCTTTAGTCATGCGGCTCTGGCGGATACTCCGGAGAGTGTCCAGGTGCCGGATGGCCACAAGGTTGCACTTGAGACCGTCGGCGTCGGTGCCATCAGGTATCTGTGTGACACCAGCGATGACGGGGCCATGGCATGGGTCTTCAAGGGGCCCAGTGCCGCGCTCAATGATGGCGATGGCCACCAGGTCGGCAGCTATTATGGCCCGCCCGCCACCTGGGAAGCGCTGGACGGCTCGAAAGTGACCGGCACCCAGCAGGCCACCGCCGGTAATGGCGACGGGAACATTGCGCTGCAGCTGGTCAAGGCCAATCCGGCCGAAGGCAAGGGCGCCATGACCGGTGTCAGCTATATTCAGCGTCTGAATACCGAGGGCGGTGTTCCCCCGAATGTCGCGTGCGATGCCGATCACAAGGGCGCCACGGCCATCGTGACCTATCAGGCCGACTATCTCTTCTGGACCGCCGAGTAAGTTCAGATTCTGCCCCGACTCGAGCAGGGGCTTTTCCATTGCGATGACATCGAGGGCTCGTGTCATGGGCCTTCGGTGGTTATGCTGCTTCGGCGCATCGGTGAACGAGCCGGGCGCCATGAGGGAGCACAGGTGTCCGATACAACCCGCGAATTTGATTACAACGAGGCACTGGCGTGCTGCGCCCGGGGGGATCATGACGCCCTTCACACGCTTTATCGTCTGGAGGGGGCGAGAATGCTCGGTGTGGTGCAGCGCATCGTCAGGGACCGCGGCATGGCAGAGGACATTGTTCATGATGCCTTTCTGGCCATCTGGCAGCGAGCTGACACCTTTGATTCCGAAAAGGGCAGTGCCCGCACATGGATCTTCAGCATTGCCCGCCATATGGCGCTGAACGCCATTCGTCAGCGTGAAAGACTGGTGGGAGAAATCGATGCAGATACCCTTGAGCAGAGGGATGACACGCGCCCTGAAAGCCCGTCCGCTGAAGCCTTTGACTGGCACACCGGTCAGCGAATGGACGAATGCCTGAAAGCGCTTGAGGTTGAGCGACGCAACTGCGTGCTACAGGCATACGTGGAGGGGTTGAGCCATGCGGAAATCGCGGCGCATACGGGCGCACCGCTGGGCACGATCAAGGCCTGGATCAAACGAAGCCTGGTGCGTTTACGGGAGTGTCTGGCATGAACACGCCTCACGAAAGTGACCTGCCGTCTGATGAAGACAAGCACGTTCTGGCCGGCGAATATGTACTGGGGACGCTTTCCCATGCCGAGCGTCAGGCATTTGAAGCGCGTCTGACCCGCGACCCCGAGCTGCGCCGAATGGTCATCGAGTGGGAGGAGCGTTTTTTCCCTTACACCGCACTCACCGATCCTCAAACCCCGAGCGATTTTCTCTGGCCGCGCATTCAGCGAAGTCTGGAGGCGCGCCGATCGCCGGCGCCTGCAACCGGTCTTTTTCAGCGCCTGGCCCTTTGGCGTACTGCCGCCGGACTGGGCGTGGCGGCAACGCTGGTCATGGCCGCACTGTTATGGCGACAGCCAGATGCTCCAGCGACGCCGGAATACATGGTGGTCCTGCTCGCCCCGCAAAGCCAGTCCGCCGGCTGGGTGGTTCAGGCTGCCAACCGCCGGCAGATCGAGCTGATTCCGCTGGGCACCTTCGAGGTGCCCGAAGGCAAGGCGCTCCAGTTCTGGACCAAGGCCGATGACTGGCAGGCACCGGTATCGCTGGGTCTGGTTCAGCCGGGCAGACCCGTACGTCTGAATCTGGACACGCTGCCACCGCTTGAGGACAACCAGCTGTTCGAGCTGACGCTTGAAGACGCTACCGGCTCGCCCACGGGCCTGCCGACCGGGCCCATCGAATACATTGGCCGTGCGGTGGAAATCTAGCCGCCTGTCGACCCTGCCATCGATCACGTCGTCATTTACCCTGTGACGCCAACCCCGGCCTGCTTTTCTCAAGACAGTCATGGCTGGAGTCGCCCGGCTAAAAAAAGCGGATAGACGTTGGAAGATGTTCGACGTGAATCAGTCTCTGAGGGTCATGGTGGCTGGTTTTGTGGGTCACGTGGCCACCTTCGGCCAGTTCACGTGTCATTGCCTGCCGGTTATCTGTCATGCGCTCAGCGTAAAATCCCGGGGTAACCACAGGGTCGAGATGGTGGATGCGCTCAATCACCCACAAAAAACCCCCGCCAGTCGGGGCGAGGGTTCAGGGTTGCCAGGACATTCATGTCGCCATGACCCTTGAGTCGTCTGCGACGCGGTGGCCCTTCAGGCGGCCGTTTCTAGAAAGGCGGCCTCCAGAAGCGCTTTCGTGTACGCCTCGCGCGGTGACTGGAAAATACTCTCTGCCGAGCCCTGTTCAACGACCTGACCTTCCTTCATGACCAGCACGGTGTCGGACAGCGCGCGGACCACGGCCAGGTCGTGGCTGATGAACACGTAGGTCAGGTCGTATTTCTGCTGAAGGTGACGCAAAAGTTCGATGACTGTCATCTGCACCGAACGGTCGAGCGCCGAGGTCGGCTCATCGAGCAGCAAAAAGTCGGGCTTGAGTACCAGTGCCCGGGCAATGGCGATGCGCTGGCGCTGGCCGCCGGAGAACTCGTGCGGATAGCGCTTGCGCATCGCCGGATCGAGTGCCACTTCCTCCAGCGATTCGATGACGCGTGCCTCGCGCTCGCGCCGGTCGAGTTCGGGAAAGTGGACCTTGAGCCCTTCACTGATGATTTCGCCCACGGTCAGACGGGGTGACAGCGAGCCAAAGGGGTCCTGAAAGACCACCTGCATGCGCGAGCGCAGCGGCCGCATCCGGGATTTATCAAACGCCGTGATGTCGGTGTCTTCGAAGCGCAGCTGGCCCTGACTTTTTAAAAGCCTTAGCAGTGCCCGACCCAGCGTTGACTTGCCCGAACCCGACTCGCCGACAATGCCCACGGTCTGGCCGCGACGAACGGTCAGGTTGATGCCGCGCACTGCCTCGAAATAGTCATTTTTACCGAACAGGCGCTTTTTGGTGGTAAAGCGCACCCGAACGTCCTGACCGCTGAGCAGTACCGGCGCATCGTCTGCCACGGCCGCCTTGCTGCCACGCGGTTCGGCATCGAGCAGCATGCGGGTATAGTCGTGCTGCGGCGCATTGAAGACCTTCGCGGTCTCACCGGATTCGACCAGCTCGCCGTAGCGCATCACACAGACCCGCTCGGCAAAGCGTCGCACCAGACTCAGATCGTGGGTGATGAACAAAATCGCCATGCCGTAGCGCTTTTGCAGGTCCCGGAGCAGGTCAAGAATCTGGGCCTGAACGGTGACATCAAGTGCTGTGGTGGGCTCATCGGCGATCAGCAGGCGCGGTTCGCAGGCCAGCGCCATGGCAATCATCACGCGCTGGCGCTGGCCGCCGGAGAGTTCATGCGGGTAGCTTGAAATGCGCCGCTCGGGTTCGGGAATGCCGACCTGATGCAGCAGTTCCAGCACCCGCGTGCGCGCTTCACTGCCGGACATGCCGCGATGGCGATGAAGGACTTCGGCAATCTGGCGCCCGATGCGGTGCAGCGGGTTGAGCGAGGTCATCGGCTCCTGAAAGATCATCGAGAACTCGTTGCCGCGCAGCCGGCGCATCCGTGAGGCGCTGACCTGAGTGAGATCTTCACCGTCCAGACGAATGGCGCCGGAGATTTTGGCCATCTCCGGCAGCAGACGCATCAATGCCGTCGAGGTGACCGACTTGCCGGAGCCGGATTCGCCCACCAGCGCGACGGTTTCGCCCTGGTCGATATGAAAGCTCACGCCCTTGACGGCGGAGACGGTACCGGTGGGCAGTTCAAAGTCCACCTTCAGATTGTCGATCTCGAGTAGATGTGCCGACATGGCGGACTCCTTAGCGGGTACGCGGGTCGAGGGCATCACGCAGCCCATCGCCCAGGAAGTTGAGACAGAACAGCGTCACGGCCAGAAACGCCGCCGGCACGATCAGCATCCAGGGCGCGCCCTGCATGTTGGAGGTCCCTTCGCTGATCAGAACGCCCCAGCTGGTCAGCGGCTCCTGAACGCCCAGACCCAGAAAGGAGAGAAAGCTTTCCAGCAAAATGACCTTGGGCACCGTCAGCGTCACGTAGATGATGACCGGCCCGATCGAGTTGGGAATCAGGTGGCGAGTGACGATCTTGGTATCCCGCACGCCCAGGGCGTGGGCGGCTTCGATGAACTCGCGGCGCTTGAGTGACAGCGTCTGCCCGCGCACGATGCGCGCCATGTCGAGCCACTCCACCGCGCCGATCGCGGCGTAGATCAAAAAGATGTTACGGCCGAACACCACCATCAACAGGATGACCAGAAACATGAAGGGCAGGGAGTACATGATGTCGACAAAGCGCATCATGAGATTGTCCGTGCGCCCGCCAATGTAGCCGGAAATCGCGCCATACAGCACGCCGATGACCAGACTCACCAGGGTGGCTACCAGCGCCACGGACAGGGACACACGCCCGCCGTAGAGCGTGCGGGTCAGAAGGTCTCGACCGTTGGCATCGGTACCCAGCCAGTGCTGGCCTTCCATCGTCGGCGCCACGCCGAATGCGTTCCAGTCCACCTCGGCCAGATCCCAGGGCAGAAACCAGGGACCCGCAATACAGATGATGGTCATCAGTGCCAGCAGGATAAGGCTCGCCATGGCGGCCCGATTGTGGCGCAGGCGGCGCCAGGCCTCTCGGGCCAGGCTCTCGCCGGGCTGCGCGACCGGTGCCTGAGGCGGGTTGGGACTGCCGCCGCCCTGAAGATGGTCAGCGTTATCTGAAGTCGTGCCGGATGCGGCCCGGGTGTCATGAGCACCGCTGGATGAAGTCATGATGTGCTCCGGTCAGTCGTCATAGCGAATTTGGGGGTCGAACAGCGAATAGAGCAGATCGACAATCAGGTTCATCAGCACGATCAGCACGCCGTAGAACACCACCGTGCCCATCACGAGGGTGTAGTCGCGATTGAGTGCGCCCTGAACGAAGTAGCGTCCGATGCCCGGCAGACCAAAGATCTGCTCGATGACCACCGAGCCTGTGATGATGCCGGCAATGGCTGGCCCCAGGTAGGAGAGCACCGGCAGCATCGCCGGGCGCAGGGCGTGACGCCAGATGACCTGGCGTTCGTTGAGTCCCTTGGCGCGGGCGGTGCGGATGAAGTGACTGCCGAGAATCTCGATCATCGAGGCGCGCATCATGCGGGCGATATAGGCAATCTGCTGAATGGCCAGCGCCACCACCGGCAAGACCAGATTGGGCAGGGCACCACCGTTCCAGCCGCCCACCGGCAGCCAGCCCAGAATGACGCCGAAAAAGAGCGCCATGAGCGGGGCGATCACGAAGTTGGGCACCGCAATGCCGCCCAGCGCTGTCCCCATCAGCAGATAATCCACGGTCGAGTTGCGCCTGAGCGCGGCCATCACCCCCATGGGAATGCCCAGCAGCAGGGCAAGCGCAATCGCCAGTCCCCCGAGTTCCAGACTGACCGGAAAGCCCTGGGCGATCAGGTCGGTGACCGAGAAGTCCTTGTATTTGAACGACGGCCCGAAATCGCCCTGAACCAGGTTGCCCATGTAGCGCAGATACTGCATGGGCAGCGGTTCATCCAGATGGTAAGCCGCCATCAGGTTGGCCTCGATCTCCGGCGGGAGCTGGCGCTCTCCATCAAAGGGCCCTCCCGGGGCGACCCGCATCAGGAAAAAGGAGGCCGTGATCACGATCAATAGTGTGGGAATGGCCATGGCCAGACGCTTGGCGATATAGCTCAGCATGCCGGTCTACCTCGGCGCAGGATGGATATCGAAAACAAGGGATTACTCCTTGATACTGATGTAGCGCAGGGGATGCACGTCCATTGGGGAGGGCTCCCAGCCATGGACGCGCTCTGATACCAGCGCGGTGTTGATGTAATCGTAAAGCGGCAGCAGGGCATAATCGTCGAGCAGGCGCTGCTGGGCCCGGGTCAGAAGCTCGGCACGCGCATCCGGCGCGATGGTCTCGCTACTTTGCTCGACCAGCTGATCAAAGCGTTCATCGTGATAGCCGCTGCTGATGGCGGCGCTTCCACCGGTGGTATAGCTGCCCAGAAAGTCATACGGGTCGTCGATGGTGGCGACCATGCCATAGCGTGCCAGCTGGAAATCGCCTTCGCGGATGGCGGCGTAGTGGCTGGTGGCCTCGGTGTTGACCAGCGACATCTCAACGCCCAACGGCTTCCACATGGCGGCCAGCGCCACCGCAATTTTCTTGTGATCTTCCAGCGTGTTGTAGCGCAGCGTCAGCGTCAGGGGAGTATCTGGGCCAAAGCCGGCCGCTTTCATCAGCTCGCGGGCGCGCGTCATGCGCTCATCCATCGTCATCTGCACCATGGGCATTTCGCCTTTGGTGCCTCCGTGGGTTACCCGCGGGACCAGCCAGTAGGATGGCGTCTGACCCATGCCCAGCAGCTGATCGGTGATCACCTCACGTCGCGTGGCCAGGTTCAGCGCTTCACGGACGCGAATGTCGCTGAGCGGGCTGTCGGGGCGCAGGTTGAACATGTAGAAATATTGCGCCACCAGCGGGCTGACCCGCAGAGCGTTGCCCAGTTCCTGACGCAGCTGCTCAAGGCGCCCCCCCGGAACGCTGGTATAGCTGATGTCCAGTGCGCCGGTACGAAAGCGGTTGAGCGCGGCGGTGGCTTCTTCCAGCGGATAGAGGATGACCTCATCAAGGGCCACCTCGTTGGCATCGTAATAGTGCTCGTTTTTATCCAGCGTAATGTGGTCCTGCGGCGACCACTCACTCAAGGTGAAGGGACCGCTGACCACCGTTTCCCCCGGGACGACCCAGCGTTCGCTGTCATCTGTCATGGCGTGTTCGGGAAGCGGTGCCGCTTCGGGCATGGCCAGTGCCTGTAAAAACCAGGCGGTGGGCCGCTCAAGCCGGACTTCCAGATGACGATCATCAATGGCGCGCACGCCCAGCATCTCCGGGTCGGCTTCGCCGGCATTGACCGCGAGGGCATTTTTGATCGGGTAGTAGAGATTGGCGTTGTGGGCCGCCGTCTCGGGGCTCAACAATCGGCGCAGGCTGAAGACGGCATCACCGGCGGTGACGGGCTGGCCATCGGACCATGTTGCGCCGTCGCGCAGCTCAAGGGTCAGGATCAGGCCGTCATCACTGAGCTGCCATCCACTGGCCAGTCCCGGTACCAGATTGCCTTTGGCATCATGGCTGATCAGCGTCTCGAAGAGTTCGCGCACGATGCGCGTCTCCCAGGTGCCGCTGGTCTTTTGCGGGTCGAGCGTGCCGGGTTCGGCGCCGTTATCGATGCGCAGCGTAGCGGCCATGCCCAGCGGTGCCATGGACAGGAGACAGGCTGTCAGAACGGCGCGTCTGAAAAGCGGGGCTCGCCCGCGAACGGTACGCAGGTCAGACGTTGTATCGGTCATTGTTATTGTCCGAGGCGGTGCGCATGTCGCACGGGCACGCGCCTGCGTTGCATGGCGGTTTACGGCTCGAGGCTGATCCAGCGGGACAGATGACGGTTGATGGCGTTGTCTTCCCAGCCAGTCATGTCCGGATTGACCAGGTTACGTGCAGCATCGGCATAAATCGGTGCCATGGCGTAATCGCCCAGTGCCTGACGTTCGGCCTGTTCCAGTAGCTGCTGACGCTTGTCCTGATCGGGCTGCGCGGCAGCCTGCACCAGCAGCTGGTCGAACTCGGCGCTGTGATAGCCGCCGTAGTTCTTGACATTGCCCGAGGCGAGAATGCCCAGGAAATTGCTGGCGTCATCAAAATCGGCCACCCAGCTGGCACGGGCAATATCGAAATCGCCACGGGCAATTTCGGCGTAGTGCACATTGGCTTCGGCGTTGACCATCTCGATGTTGACGCCCAGCGGCTTCCACATGGCAGCCGCCGCGACGGCGATACGCCGATGATCATCGCGGGAGTTAAAGCGCAGGCGCAGATTGAGCGGATGCTCAGGGCCATAGCCGGCCTCCTTTAACAGCGCCTGAGCCTTCTCAAGCCTCGTCTCCATGGGCGCATCAACGCCCGGCATGGTCTGCACGTCATAATGCGCAGTACCGGCGGGGACCAGCGAGCTGGTGGGATTGGCCGCGCCCTGCAGCACTTTCTGGGTGATGATGTCGCGTCGCAGCGCCAGATTGAGGGCCTCGCGAACGCGCACGTCGCTGGTGGGATGATCGTCGCGATTGTTGAGCGCGTAGTAGTAGGTTGAAAGCTGGTTGTGCAGGTGAACGGCGTCGCCCAGATTTTCCTTGAGCCACTGATAGCGGCTGGCGTCGAAGTCCCGCATCACGTCCAGGTCACCACTGCGAAAGCGCGATAGACCGGTATTGAGGTTCTCGACCAGATGGTAGTTGACGCCATCAAGGTCAACGCTTTCGGCATCGTGAAACTGCGGATTCCTGACCGTCTCGATGTGGTCATGCGATACCCAGCGACTGGGCATGAAGGCGCCATTGGTGACGATGTGCGACATCTGCGTCCAGTCGTTACCGTACTCCTTCACCACATGAGCCGGCACCGGGGCGGCGATAATGTGCGCCATCAGGGTCGGAAGGTAGGGCGTGGGCTGCTCGAGCGTTACTTCGAGCTGCTGTTCGTTCACGGCCCGGGCGCCCAGTGAGGCCACCTCGGCGTCGCCACGGTTGATGGCAGCCGCGTTTTTGATCGGATAAAGCAGGTTGGCATAGACCGAGGCAATCTCCGGGTCGAGCGCTCGCTGAAAGGCGAGTACAAAATCCCCGGCAGTGACCGGTTCGCCGTCCGACCAGCGCGCGTCATCGCGTAGTGTGAAGGTCCAGGTCATGCCGTTATCGGAGACCGACCAGTCAGTGGCCACCCCCGGTTCGTAATCGCCGTCGGGCGCCAGCGTTACCAGCCCCTCGAACAGATCGCCCAGCACGTCATTGTCATAGACGGCGCCGGTGACGCGGGCGGCGTCCAGCGAGGCCGGTTCGCCATAAATACCGATATCCAGGGTGGCCGCCTGGGCTGACAGCGGAGAGGCAAGCAGAGGGCAGGCGAGCAACGCGGCTGCGCCAAGGCTTTTAAAAAGACACCTGGTCATGATGAAGGATTCCCGAGCACGTCAAAAACGGGCGGCATCATCGGGATGCCGCCACCAGGCGGTTATTTCTTGAAGCTGACCCAGCGAGAAGGGTGATCGTCCTGCACGTTGTCCTTCCAGCCCTGAAGCTCCGGATTAACCAGATTACGGGTGACATAGGTCAAAAGCGGTACCAGGGCGTAGTCACCGAGCGCAATCTGCTCGGCCTGCTGCATCAGGCTGGCACGCTTGTCTTCGTCCAGCGTGACGTTGGCCTGGTCGAGCAGTTTGTCGTACTCGGGATTGGAATAGGCGCCGTAGTTGTTGCCCACTCCGGTATGCAACAGGGTCAGGAAGTTTTCGGCATCATCATAGTCGGCGACCCAGCCGGCACGCGCCACATCAAAATCGCCGTTGGCAATGGACTGATAGTGCACCGTCGCCTCGGAGTTGATCATCTGCACGTTGACCCCCAGCGGCTTCCACATGGCGGCAAGTGCCACGGCAATCTTTTTATGCTCGTCGCTTGAGTTGTAGCGCAGGCGCAGGTTGAGCGGCTTGTCGGGTCCGTAGCCGGCTTCCTTCATCAGTTTTTTGGCTTCGGCCAGGCGGGCATTCATGTCGTCACCGTCGAGCGTCATGTGCTGCGTCTCGTAGTGATTGGTGCCCGGTGGCACGAGCGCATAGGCCGGCAGAAAGGTGTTGTCCATGATCTGTTTGGACATGACTTCGCGGCGTACCGCCAGGTTGAGCGCCTCACGCACACGGATATCGGCAGTCGGATGGCCGTCACGATGGTTCAGCACGTAGTAATAGGAGCCCAGAAACGGACTCATGTGCGTGGCCTCCGGCAGATTTTCCTTGAGCCACTGATAGCGGTCCGAGTCGTACGCACGCATGACATCAAGTTCACCGGCCCGGAAACGTGAGACGCCGGCATTGCGATCTTCGGTCGGATAATAATTGATGGTGTCGATGGCCACGTTGGCGGCATCGTGAAACTCGGGGTTTTTCTCGGCCGTGATGTGATCGTGAGAGACCCAGTTGGTCGGCTTGTAGGCGCCGTTGGTCTGGATATGATCCATCTGTGTCCACTGCTTGCCGTACTGATCATACACGTGCTTGGGTACCGGGAAGGCTGTGTAGTGGGTCAGGATACCGAGAAAATAGGGCGCTGCCTCTGTGAGTGTGACGCGAAAGGTTTTGCCGTCATCGAGGGATTCCACGCCAAGCTGATCTGCCGACATCTTGCCGGTGTTAACCGCTTCGGCATTTTTGACCGGATAGAGCATGTAGGCGTATTTGGAGGCGCTGGCGGGGTCAAGCATGTGCTGCCAGCCAAACACGAAATCCTCGGCCGTGACCGGCTTTCCGTCCGACCATTTCGCATCATCGCGCAGGTGGAAGGTGTAGGTTCTGCCGTCATCACTGACCTCCCAGGATTTGGCCACCCCCGGAATCCGGTGACCTTCAGGGTCCTGTGTAAGAAGGCCTTCGTAGATATCCTTTAATACGTCACTTTCCCATACCCCACCACTGACCTGAGAGATGTCCAGCGAGGCGGGCTCGCCTGTAATACCGATATTGAGAGTCTGTGCGTAAAGCGGGGAGGCAAGAAAAGCGGATGACAGCGCAATAGCGCCCAGCAGCGGACGAATCGATGGCATGGAGGTTCCTGACAATATTGGCATTGTTGTTATCGCTATCGCGAACCGGGATAGCGGCGCGAGCTTTAATATCGCTTATGACGATTTTGTGAACTTACTCCGCGTCAGCGGATGTGTCCAGAGTTGACCAATTGTTCAAGTGTGAAATTTGATTCGGGGAGGCGATGCGAAGAAAAGCCGAGCGTCGAGGGCGGGCATGATGGCCCTCGACGTCGAATATGGGTCGACTTCGAGGGCCGTGGGGCTACTGAAAAACGCTTATTGGGACGGTTGCACCGAAATCCAGCGTGAGGCGTGCATGTCGAGCGCGTTGTTGTCCCAGCCGGAAAGCGAAGGCTTGACCAGGTTGCGCGCGGCGTAGGTGTAGATCGGCGCCAGCGGATAGTCAGCCAGTGCCATGGCCTCGGCGCGCTGCATCATGTCACGACGCTTGTCGGCGTCGAGTTCGCGGTCGGATTGCATGATCAGCTGACTATACTCGGGGTTCTGGTAGTCACCGTAGTTGTTGGTGGCCGCCGACAGCAGTTGCAGGAAGTTCTGCGCATCGTCATAGCTTGAGATCCACGCGGCACGTGCCACCTGAAAATCACCCTGCATCAGATCCGAGTAGTGCACGTTGGCTTCACTGTTGCGCATTTCGACGTTGACGCCCAGCGGCTTCCACATGGCGGCAACCGCCACGGCAATGCGCTGATGCTCATCACCGGAGTTGTAGCGCAGGGTCAGATCAAGCGGCTTGTCCGGACTAAATCCTGCTGCCTTCATGAGTTCATGAGCACGGCTCATGCGCGTGTCCATGTCGTCATCCAGGCCGGGCTGGGAGGCCGGGGTGTAATGGCTGACGCCGGGTGGTACCAGCGAGGTGGCCGGCGTCACCGCGCCATCGAGCAGCTTCTCGCTGATGACATCGCGACGAATGGCCAGCGAGAGTGCCTCGCGCACGCGCTTGTCGGCGACCGGGGAGCCGTCACGCAGGTTGAAGACGTAGTAATAGCTGCCCAGCGATGGCGTAATCTTTACAGCATCCGGGATCTGCTGCTCAAGCCACTGATAGCGCGCGGCGGGGAAGTCTCGCAGGATATCGAGTTCGCCGGCCTGAAAACGCGAGATTCCGGCATTCTTGTCCTCGATGGGGTAGTAGTTCACCCCGTCGAGCGTGACTTCATCGGCATCGTGGAATTCATCATTCTTGACCGTGTCGAGCTCGGTGTTGGAAATCCAGCGCACCGGCTTGAAGGCACCGTTGACCACAATGTTTTCCGGTCGGCTCCATTTTTCACCCTTGTCTGCCACGACATGCTCGGGGATCGGGTAGCCAAATGGCAGCACCAGCGTCTTGAGAAAATAGGCGGCCGGCTCGGATAGCTGAATGACCAGCGTTTTGCCGTCATCACGACTTTCCACGCCCAGCGTCTCGGGTTTGGCCTCACCGGCGTTGATCTTCTGGGCGTTGACCACCGGATAAAGGCGGTGGGCGTAATTGGAGGCTGTGGTCGGGTTGACCTGATAGCGCAGGGCATAGACGAAGTCGTCGGCGGTGACCGACTCGCCGTCCGACCAGCGGGCGTCCTCACGTAGATGGAAGGTATAGGTCCTGCCGTCATCGCTGACTTCCCAGGATTTCGCCACACCCGGAATGATCTGTCCCTGGGCGTCAATGGCGATCAGCCCCTCGAAGATGTCACGCAACACATCCTCTTCCCATACGCCGCCGGTGACGCGGGCCGGGTCCAGCGAGGCCGGGTCACCGCTGATGCCGACATTGAGCGTGGCAGCGATGGCCAGCGGCGCACCCAGCGACAGGCCGGCGGCGCCCAGCAGTGAAAGCGTTACTTTTTTCATGACGGTTCCCTGAAGGTTTTATTGTCAACGCGTAAAAGGTGCGTGTCTGAAAGATCACAGCCCGGGGCAGAAGTGTCAAAGCAGGGTATATAACCATTTTTGACATTTTTATTCCCTTGACCGGATAAGGCGCGGGCGGCGGGTGACGGGCAGGTCGTGCTTTGGCTACAATAACGCCCCTTGTTTTTCAACTCTCATGCGATGTCGGCGCTCTAGCGCCGTCGTCCTGTCCGAGCGAGATACCATGCAGGAATTGACCCCCATTCATCATATCCTCAAGGACCTGTCCGAACGGACAGACGTCCTGAGGGGGTATCTTTGACTATGCCGAACGCAAGGACCGCCTCGAGGAAGTAACGCGCGAGCTGGAAAATCCCAACGTCTGGAACGATCCGGAGCATGCCCAGAAACTGGGGCGTGAGCGGGCGCAGCTTGAAGATATCGTGACCACGCTGGACGCGCTGGAAAGCGGCGTGCGTGACAACGGCGAGCTTTATGAGCTGGCGCAGATGGAAGACGACGAGGACACCGTGGCAGAGATTCGCCAGGACCTTGACCGCTTCGAGGCGCAGCTGGCCAAGCTCGAATTTCGTCGCATGTTTGCCGGCGAAATGGACCCCAACAACGCCTACATGGATATCCAGGCCGGCTCCGGCGGCACCGAGGCGCAGGACTGGGCCAACATCCTGCTGCGCATGTATCTGCGCTGGGCCGAGCATCACGGTTTCAAGGCAGAAATCACCGAAATTTCTGCCGGTGACGTGGCCGGTATCAAGTCGGCCACCATTCACGTTCAGGGCGAATACGCCTTTGGCTGGCTGCGCACCGAAACCGGCGTTCACCGGCTGGTCAGAAAGAGCCCGTTTGACTCGGGCGGCCGCCGCCATACCTCGTTTGCTTCGGTCTTTCTCTCTCCCGAGATCGATGACAGCTTCGAGGTCGAGATCAATCCGGCGGATCTGCGCGTGGACACCTATCGCTCCTCGGGGGCGGGCGGTCAGCACGTCAACACGACCGACTCGGCCGTGCGTATCACCCACGAACCGAGCGGCGTGGTGGTCTCGTGCCAGACCCAGCGTAGCCAGCATGCCAACCGCGACTTTGCGATGAAGCAGCTCAAGGCCAAGCTCTGGGAGCTTGAGATGCAAAAGCGCAACGCCGAGAAGCAAAAGGCCGAGGACTCCAAGTCCGACATCGGCTGGGGCAGTCAGATCCGCTCCTATGTGCTGGATGATCAGCGCATCAAGGATCTGCGCACCGGCGTGCAGACCAGCAACTGTGAGCGTGTGCTTGATGGCGACCTGGATCAGTTCATCGAGGCCAGTCTCAAGCAGGGGCTTTGATCGGAAGAAACGTTTTCAAGAGACGACTTCCGACCGGCAGGCTCGCTGGCGGTATCGTGCGTTTCAGATATGAACCGCAGGCTGTCACGAGCCTGCCATTGACGGTTATTTTCAATAGGCAAGGTAATGGCGAATCAGGATCAGCAGGCAGGCAGCGAACACGAAGAGAACCATCTGATCGCCGAGCGGCGGGCAAAGCTTGCCGCTCGCCGTGAAAAGGCCGTTGCCCACGGCGGCAGCGCCTTTCCCAATGATCTGCGTCGCGACAGCCTCGCGGCAGATCTGCAGGCAGAGCTTGGCGAACATGACAAGGAAGCGCTCGAGTCGCTGGGGCGTCAGGCGGCGGTCGCCGGGCGCATCATGCGAAAGCGCGGTCCCTTCATCGTCATTCAGGACGCCTCCGGCCAGATTCAGCTTTATGTGGATAAAAAGGGTCTGCCCGCCGAGGTGCTGGAAGACATCAAGGGCTGGGACATCGGCGATATCGTCTTTGGCCAGGGGCCGGTGCACAAGTCCGGCAAGGGTGATCTCTATGTGATGATGGAGACGGCACGCCTTCTGACCAAGAGCCTGCGTCCGCTGCCGGACAAGTTCCACGGTCTGACCGATCAGGAAGCGCGGTATCGTCAGCGCTATGTGGATCTGATCATGAACCCGGAAGTGCGCGATACCTTCCGCATTCGTGCCGCCGTCATCAGCGCCATTCGCCAGTTCTTTATCGAGCGTGACTTCATGGAAGTCGAAACGCCGATGCTGCAGCCGATCCCGGGCGGCGCCACGGCGCGTCCCTTCGTGACGCATCACAACGCGCTGGATATCGACATGTATCTGCGCATCGCGCCTGAGCTTTATCTCAAGCGTCTGGTGGTGGGTGGCTTCGAGCGGGTCTTCGAGATCAACCGCAACTTCCGCAACGAAGGGCTCTCGACCCGGCATAACCCCGAATTCACCATGCTCGAATTCTACTGGGCCTATGCCGATTATCATGACCTGATCGATCTGACCGAGTCGCTGGTGCGCTTTGCCGCCGAGAAGGCGGTGGGCACGACCCTGATCAACTACCAGGGCACCGAGTTTGATCTCTCTCAACCGTTTGATCGTCTGACCCTGCGTGACTCGATTCTGAAATACGGTGAAGGGATCGAGCCGGCCGAGCTGGACGATCCTGAACGCGCAACGGCGCTTGCCGGGCGTCTGGGCATCGAGGTCAAACCTGGCTGGGGCCTTGGCAAGCTGCAGACCGAGATCTTTGAGGAAGTGGCCGAGCATCGTCTCGAGCGGCCGACCTTTATCACCGAATATCCGGCCGAGGTCAGTCCGCTGGCACGTCGCAACGATGCCAATCCGTTCGTGACCGATCGTTTCGAGTTCTTCGTGGGCGGGCGCGAGATTGCCAACGGCTTCTCCGAGCTCAACGATGCCGAGGATCAGGCCGAACGTTTTGCCGCTCAGGTGGCCGAGAAGGACGCCGGTGACGTTGAGGCGATGTACTATGACGCCGACTACGTGCGCGCGCTCGAATACGGGCTGCCGCCGACGGCAGGTGAGGGTATCGGCATTGATCGGCTGGTGATGTTGCTGGCCGATGCGCCGTCGATTCGTGATGTGCTCCTGTTCCCGGCCATGCGTCCGGAAGCCGAGTAATTCGCGGCGATCAACAGGGGCTGGCCGCCCGATGTGCGCCAATGGCCGGATGAATCATGGCGTTGGCGCGTCCGGGCGGCCATACTTGGTCGCTTGAACAGGATTTCCACCCGCCCCGAACCGGGAGAGTCGCCATGAAACTGGTGAACCGCTCTGCACTTAGCGTGCGTCCCAAACAGGCCTTTGTGGACTGGATCAATTCGCTGGAGGCGACCGAGGGGGACGATGATCTCACGCTCGAGGATGCCGAACGCGAAAGCACGATTTACCTCATTCCCGAGATGGATACGGAAGATGCGCTGCGGGCCTGCCTGCATGAACGCTTTGCCGATATCCTTGAAAACGAGCTGTCTGCCTGGGAAGAAAATTCCCGTCACTGGCCGGACATCAATGAAGTCACCTTTGAATTTTTCCTTCGCGTCGAGCACAGCTATCTCTGCGTGGATATGGATGAAGAAGCGGCGCTTGAACAGAGCGATTTCGAGAACGATCTGCTGCTTGATACCGATGAAGTCTAGACAGTCCAGACTGACATGATCGCAAGGCTTGCCCGGCATGAACGCCGGTGTAAGCTTTTTTGCCGGGTTCCTTTCCTCGCTCATACGCTGTCCCGCACTACCGGTAACTCCTCTTGAAAGCATTACTGTCCTGGCGCGAAGGTGACGATGGCCTGCCTCCCCGTCAGCGTATTCTGGCCATGATGGTCCTCATGTCGGGCTCGTTGATGGCGGTACTCAACATCAACAGCGTCAACATTGCCCTGCCCACCATTGCCGACGAGCTGGGCATCTCTTCTGCAGCTTCTGTCTGGATCATCAACGTTTATCAGCTGGTAGGGGCGGCCTCGATGCTGACCTTTGCCGCGCTGGGTTACCGTATCGGGCGGTACCGGCTTTATATCGGCGGCATGATTACGTTTGTAGTGACCTCCGTGCTCTGTGCGCTGTCGCCATCGCTGGGCTGGCTGATTGTCTTTCGCGCCATTCAGGGGCTGGGGTCAGCGGCCATGATGAGCATTGGGCCTTCGATGTACCGGGTCATCTTTCCTACTCGACTGCTGGGTCAGGCGATGGGGTTGACCGCATTGACCGTGTCGCTGGCCGTTGCCGGTGGTCCGGCGCTGGGTGGGCTGGTGCTCGCCGTGGCCAGCTGGCAGTGGCTTTTCTGGATCAATGTGCCCTTTGGTCTGGCTGCGGTCTGGCTGGCGACTCGGGCGCTGCCGCAGGAGCAGGGCAGTCGCTATCGGTTCGACGTGCTCGGCGCGGTATTGTCCGCCGTGGGTCTGGGAAGCTTTGTCATCATGCTCGACAGCATTGCCGACATGTCCGGGCCCGGGACCGTACCGGTACTGCTGTTGGTAAGCGTGGCGGCGCTAACCGGTTTTGTCTGGCGTCAGCGCCATTTCGATAATCCGCTGCTGCCGCTGGTCATCTTTCGCGAAGCGCGCTTCACCATGGCGGTGATGACATCATTTTTCTCCTTTCTGGCTCAGAGCATGGCGTTTATCAGCCTGCCGTTTCTGTTTCAGAACGTGCAGGGCTATACGCCGCTGGAGTCTGCCTTTTTGTTCACGCCCTGGCCGCTGGGTGTCATGATCGGTGCGCCACTGGGTGGCCGGCTGGCGGACCGCTTCAGTCCGCCGATCATCTCCTCGGCCGGACTCTTGCTGTTCATGGCAGGGCTTGCAGCGCTGGCACTTCTGGGGATCAGCCCACCACGATGGATATTCTGTGGCGCAGTGCCCTGTGCGGTCTTGGCTTTGGCCTCTATCAGGCGCCCAACAACCGTGAAATGATGGGGTCACTGCCCAAGGCCCGTAGCGGCAGCGCCTCCGGCGTGCTGGCCAGCGTGCGTACCTTTGGACAGTCGGTAGGCGCTGCCTTGGTTGCACTGGTGCTTTCTGGAATAATGGATGCCACGAGGGACAGCGCGGTCACGGTGAGTCTGGCCCTGTGGATGGGCATGGCTTCCGCCATTGTGGCGCTGATACTTTCGGCTTCAAGAATACGCATGCTGCGCCGGCAGTCGCCTGACAAGGCGGCTACCGGCCAGTGACGTAACGCATGCTCACTGACAATATCTGACGTGCCGGAGGTGATAACCCATGACAATTTCTTCGGTGGATACGCTGGAAGGTGCCGACATTGCGGCGCTGATCGAGCAAAAGCTGGCCGTTTTCGAGCCGCAGTGGCTGAGCATCGAAAATGAAAGCCACAAGCATCATGTACCGCCCAATTCACAAACGCATTTCAAGGTGACTCTGGTTTCCGATCAGTTCGAAGGCATGATGCCGGTCAAGCGCCATCAGCAGGTGTACGCCGCACTTTCCGATGAGCTGGCAGGCCCGGTTCATGCGCTCGCCCTGCATCTTTATACCCCCGAGCAGTGGGCGGCGCGTGGCAATGAGCGTCCCGATTCGCCTAACTGCCGTGGCGGTGACGCCTAGTGTCATCGAGATGTTGAGCCATCGAGACCGGCGTCAGGCCTTCCTCATGGGAAGGCCTTTCAGACTGTATCCCGTCAATGGATGTGCCGCATGGTAACCGAGCGCGCGCGCCGACAATATCTCGATGCCATGGGCATCCATCTATGGGTGGCTCGCCATCCTTTGCCCAATGCGCTGCCATCGTCCCTGCCGGAAGTGGAAGCGGTCACTGATGATGAGGTTCCACAGGATCACCACCAGCGTCTACATGCCCTGATTGATGAGTTCGATCATCCCGAATCGGCGTCCATGCCCACGCCAGCTGCACCGGAAACACCCTCTCGGGAGGCTGGCCGGCCGGCACGTTCGGTCAGGGCGCTGCTCGACAACGGCAGAGATAAGCATGATGTGGCGGCCGACAGTGCGTCGGTGTCGACAGCGGCCGCACCTGTGCTCGAAGATACCGACACGCCCCCCCGTAATGTCGTGTCCTCCCCGGCAGGCTCACCTCATGAGCCACTGCGCTTTGCAGTACAGGTGGCCGCTCTGGATGGTCGCTGGCTGGTACTGCTGGCCCGTGACGAGGCGCTGACGGCTCAGGAGGAAACGCTGCTCAAGGCCATTTTTCAGGCCGGCGGGGTTGAGCCTTCTGCATCGCTTTCCTGTCAGCGATTTGGCTGGCCCATGATGGAAGGGCTGCCGGTCGACGATGCGCTTGATGAGGCGCGCCAGGGTTTCAAGGCCTTTCTGGCCGGGCGTCGCGCACGCGGATGGACGCCCGAGCGGCTCCTGCTCTTTGGACAGCTGCCCGTGCTGGAAGAGGTGCTGGACGTCCACGATGGACAAAGCCGCGTTCTGGAACTGCCGCTCTGGCAGGGGCCGGCGCTTGAGTCGCTGGAGACGGCATCTTCTCGTCGGGCGCTCTGGGCAGACATGGGCGATTGGCAGCGCTGGTGGCAGGCAGCGACACAAACACGGGAAAACGATGACACCTGAATCGATCAAGGATGCCGAGGCACTGGCAGCGCTGGATGTTCGTGCGCGAGGGGAAGATGCCTGGTCGGTTGAGTGCTTTGAAGCGCTGGTCAGTAACCCGCAATATAGAGTGATGGGTGTTACCGAGCCCGAGAAGCGGGCACTGCTGGCCTTTGCCGTGGTCTCGTCAGGCCCGTTTGATCTCGAGCTTGAAATGATTGCGGTGGACCCGGAACATCGACGCCGAGGGCTGGCGGGTCAATTGATCAGGGCAATGATCGAGCATGGCGTGCGGCTTGAGCGGGAGCGAATACTTCTGGAAGTGCGGGCTGGCAATGATGCGGCACAGGCGCTCTACGCTCTTTATGGCTTCAAGGTGGATGGACGCCGGACGGGCTATTATCCGCAGGCCTCAGGCGGTCGCGAGGACGCGATACTGATGTCGCGTCCTCTCACGCACTGAGGCAGGGCGCCGACAAGTCTTTACCAGGAGGGGCTGGTCGCCGGTGTTTCAGAGGTGGCCGTGGTCTCGGGCGCCGTATTGGCGTCGAGCTCGCGGAAACGCTCCAGAAGACCACCCAGACGGCTTTCCCACTGCTGGCGTTCGTTTTTCAGACGCTCGTTTTCCTGGCGCAGTTCTTCAAGCTCCATGCGCTGCATCTCGATGGTGTCAACGGCACTGTTGACGCGCTGTTCAAGCTGCTCGAAAAGTTCATTGCTCATGCTGTCCTCCTGATACAGATAGTAAGGCGAAGTGCCGCCCTGCATGGCCCGGAACGGGTGCCGGCGCGCGCGCAGGCCAGACTACGCGCGCCGACGCGCGGCGGCAAGAGGGCGGGCGGGGTTATTGCGCGCTTTCACGTCGATAGAGCCGAGCGTGGCTGTCGCCGGCCCGGGTCTCCCGGATCAGGTGCCAGCCGGCGGGCAGTTGTGGAATCAGCCCGGCCTCGGTTTCGACATGAATCAGCGCGTGCTCGTTCAGCCAGCCTTCGTGCTCAAGACGCTGAGCGCAGTCGGTGATCAAATCCTGTCGAAAGGGTGGGTCCAGAAAGACCAGGTGAAAGGGTTCCACGGGGCGTGTGTCCAGAAAGGCCTGCGCCTTTTGAGTGTGAACCGGCATCGTCACCTCGAGGCTTGTCAGGTTCTCGGCAATCTGACGGGCGACCTGACGATCGGCTTCGACGAAATGTACCTCTCCGGCGCCGCGGGAGAGTGCCTCGAGCCCCAGTGCGCCGGTGCCGGCAAACAGATCGAGCACTCGGGTTCGGCTGTCGATCTCGGTGGCCAGCCAGTTAAACAGCGTCTCGCGTACGCGGTCCGGAGTAGGCCGCAGGCCCGGATGATCGAGCACGGGCAGCAGGCGCCTTCGAAAGCGCCCGCCAATCAGCCGCAGACGGCCGCTGCCCGAGCGCGCCCTGCCTGGCTTCTGATCCTGTCCCTGAGTGCCGTGACGCTGTCGCCTCATGTGCCCTTGAAGCCTCCATGGATGAAGATGTGCTGACAATGCCGGTCAGTTCGTTGGTAAGGGTCAATCTGTAACCGGTGGCGAATGTGCCATCCCTGGATGACGTTACACGGATTGTACCGGCGAGCAGCGCTTGAGTGGTAGGATGCGGTATCAAATGGCGGCCTGACCGCCTTTTCCCGATGGATCAATCGCGACGATATAGCCCATGTTTGGTTTTTTTAAGCGCAAGAAGCAGCGCCGCGATCAGCAGGATCGCGAAGAACAGCAGCAACTGGAGCAGCAGGCGCCGACGCCTGAAGCCGAAGACGCCAAAGAAAGACCTTCAAAACCGCCTGTCGAGGCGCGGGATGTGCCCGAACCCGAGCCGGCGGTCGAGCCCGAACCCGAGCCGGTGATCGATCCTGAGCCCGAACCGGTGATCGAGCCTGAACCCGAGCCGGTGGTCGAGCCTGAACCCGAACCGGTGGTCGAGCCTGAACCCGAGCCGGTGGTCGAGCCTGAACCCGAGCCGGTGATCGAGCCTGAACCCAAGCCGGTGGTCGAGCCTGAACCCGAACCGGTGATCGAGCCCGAGCCGGTGGTCGAGCCCGAGCCCGAACCGGTGGTCGAGTCTGAACCTGAGCCGGTGGACGAGCCCGAGCCCGAACCGACAAGGCCGACGCCCGAGGTGACAGCGCTGCGCGAGACACCTGCCGAGCCTTCTCCCGAAGAGATTGCGCCCGGTAGTGCGTCGGAAGTCACAACGCCTGCGCGTAATCGCGGCCGTGATAAGCCACGTCGAGGACGCTATGACACCGCCATCGAGGCAGGGCCTGAAACCGCCGATGAGCAAAGCGAAATCGCCAGCGCCAAAAAGGGCTGGTTCTCGCGCATGCGTCAGGGGCTTGGCAAGACCCGCTCCAATCTTACTGATGGTCTGGCAACGCTGCTGCTCGGCCACAAGGAGATTGACGATGATCTGCTCGAAGAGCTTGAAACACAGCTTCTGATGGCCGATGTCGGCGTCGCGGCGACCAGCGAGATCATGGAGAATCTGGAGGAGCGCATCTCCCGGCGCGAGCTCAAAAATGTCGATGCGCTTTACAAGGCGCTCCAGGAAGAGCTCTCCAGAATGCTCGAGCCGGTCGCGAAGCCGCTGCGCCTGCCGCCCAAGGGCGAAGGTCCGTTCGTGATTCTGATGGTGGGCGTCAACGGCGTGGGCAAGACCACGACGATCGGCAAGCTGACCCAGCGCTTTCAGCGTCAGGGCCGCAGCGTCATGCTGGCCGCCGGCGATACCTTCCGCGCAGCGGCCGTCGAGCAGCTGCAGGTCTGGGGCGAGCGCAATGATGTGCCGGTGATTGCCCAGCACACCGGCGCTGACAGTGCCTCCGTCATCTATGATGCGGTGTCGGCAGCCAAGGCGCGCGGTGTTGATGTCCTGATTGCCGATACGGCTGGCCGGCTGCACAACAAGGGCCATCTCATGGATGAGCTCAGCAAGGTGCAGCGCGTCATGGCGCGCCTTGATGCCCAGGCGCCACATGAGGTCATGCTGGTGCTCGATGCCGGGACGGGGCAGAACGCGATCTCGCAGGCAGAGACCTTCAATCAGGCCGTGCCCGTGACCGGGATTACCCTGACCAAACTCGACGGAACGGCCAAGGGGGGCATCATCTTCGCCATTGCCAAGCAGCTTGGAACCCCCATTCGCTATATCGGGGTAGGGGAGACGCTGGATGATCTGCGACCCTTCGAGGCCGAGGATTTCGTGGGAGCGCTCTTTGACCGGGAAGGCAGCTGATTTCTCATGGCCATGATCGAGTTTGCGCATGTCGGCAAGCGCTATGGCGGTCGTTTCGAAGCGCTGGCCGATCTCAATTTCACCGTCCAGCGTGGTGAAATGGTGTTTCTCACCGGTCACTCCGGTGCCGGGAAAAGTTCGGTCCTGCGCCTTCTCATGGCGCTGGAGCGGCCTTCCCGGGGCCGTATAGTCGTGGCCGGTCATGACATCACCAGCCTTCACATTTCACAGATTCCCTTCTATCGGCGCCAGATCGGGGTGGTGTATCAAAACCACCAGCTGCTCTTTGATCGCAGCGTGTTTGATAACGTGGCCCTGCCGTTGGTCATTCAGGGCGCCACGCCTCAGGATGCTCGCCGCCGGGTCCATGCGGCGCTGGACAAGATCGGGCTTTTGCATCGCGAAAAGGCCCTGCCGATCGAGCTTTCAGGCGGTGAGCAGCAGCGTGTCGGCATTGCCCGCGCGGTGGTGACCAAGCCGGCCATGCTGCTGGCCGATGAGCCTACGGGCAACCTGGATCCGCAGCTGTCGGCCGATATCATGCGCCTTTTTGAAGACTTCAATCGCATTGGCACGACCGTCTTGCTGGCCAGTCACGATCTGGCACTGATTGCGCGGCTCAGGCATCGAGTGCTCAAGCTGCGTGACGGTCGATTGATCGGTGACGAGGAGGCTGCATGAGCCAGACACCACGCCGCCCTGCTCCGGGGGGGGACAAACCGCGTCGAGGGGCGCGTTCCCACCAGATCACTTTTGAAAGCCGCTCGCGCGCCTGGCGTCGCCATCATGAACAGATGGCCGTCGACAGCCTGCATCGGCTGCGACGTCGTCCGCTGTCGAGTTTCATGACCATGATGGCGATTGCCATTGCGATGGTGCTGCCGGCCAGTCTCTGGCTGGCACTGGGCAGCGCGCAGCTGCTGGACAGCAATCTGGATGACAGCGCTCGCATGACGCTTTATCTGAACCCGGCGCTGTCGGAGTCTCAGGCCATGGATGTGACCGATCGGGTACGTCAGGATCCCGACATCGCTTCGACCGAGCTGATTACGGCCGCTGCCGGGCTTGAGAGCTTTCAGCAGCGTCTGGGGATGACCGATGCTCTGGCCATGATCGATGATAATCCGCTGCCGGCAACCATTCTGGTACAGCCGCGCTCGCGTGACCCGGAGGCCGCCCGGGCACTGGCCGAGCGACTCGGAAAACTCGATGGTGTGGCTGATGCGCGTCTGGATATGGCCTGGCTTGAGCGCCTGCGCCAGCTCGGTGAGCTGGGGCGCCGTATCGTGATGGCCTTCGGCGCTCTATTCGCACTGGGCGTGTTGCTGGTCGTGGGCAATACCATTCGACTGGCCGTCGAAAGCCGACGTCAGGAGATCGAGGTCGTGACCCTGATCGGTGCGACGCATGCCTTCGTGCGACGCCCCTTTCTTTATGTGGGGGTCTGGTACGGGCTTGGCGGCGGCATTCTGGCCCTGATCCTTTTGACGCTGGGCAGAGGGTGGCTGTCGGCGCCCATCGACATGCTGGCTTCCGGTTTCGGCAGTCATTTTACCCTGCCGGGCATCGGGCTGGGTGGATCGGTTTTATTGCTGATCTGTAGTACCATGTTGGGACTTATAGGCGCATGGCTTGCCGTCAGTCGCCATCTGGCAGAGATCAGCCCGCGTTGAAGCCGTGAACACAACGGGCCGATAAAAGCCGTTATGCGCGAAACAAAGCACCTTTACCATGGTCTATAATGGTAGATAATTACCAGTCAGGGACCAGGGGAGACCGTTTAAACATGAGTACCAGTCTTCAGCCTATCGGTCATCTTTCGCCGGGCAATGACCTGAACGGCTACATTCAGGCCGTCAACCGTATTCCCGTACTGACGGTGGATGAGGAGCGAGACCTCGCCACACGTCTGCACACCGACAGTGACATTGAAGCTGCCCGTCGTCTTGTCATGTCGCATCTTCGTTTCGTGGTACACATTGCTCGCAGCTATTCCGGTTATGGTCTGCCGCAGGCGGATCTGATTCAGGAAGGCAACGTCGGTCTGATGAAGGCCGTCAAGCGTTTTGACCCGGCTCAGGGCGTACGGCTGGTGTCTTTCGCCGTGCACTGGATCAAGGCCGAGATCCACGAATTCGTGCTGCGTAACTGGCGCATCGTCAAGGTGGCGACCACCAAGGCGCAGCGCAAGCTGTTTTTCAATCTGCGCAGCGCCAAGAAGCGCCTGTCATGGTTGAACAACGACGAAGTGGATGCCATCGCCCAGGATCTGGACGTCAAGCCCGAAGCAGTGCGTGAGATGGAAGGTCGTCTATCCGCCTTTGATGCCGGTTTTGACCCGGCCCCCGGCAGCGAGGATGACGAGCAGAGCTACCAGTCTCCGTCGCAGTATCTGGAAGATGGCCGCTCTGATCCGGCACTGTCGCTCGAAGAGTCCGACTGGCAGGATCGTTCGTCGCAGCAACTGCGTGACGCACTGGCCCGGCTTGACGATCGTTCACGCGATATTCTTCAGCGTCGCTGGCTCGCCGAACAGAAGTCCACGCTGCATGAACTGGCGGATACCTATGGCGTGTCTGCCGAGCGCATCCGTCAGCTTGAAAAAAACGCCATGAAAAAACTCAAACAGGCGATCGGCGAATCTGCTGAAGTGGCCTGATCAGAACACTTTAGATCTCATACTAAAGATTGTTTTTGGCGCAAAAGTTGACCCCGGGCTCCCAAGACCCGGGGTTTTGCTTTACGGTACGTTTCATGAAAAAAAATGATGACCAATATTATTCATTACTTGTTTTTATGGTTATCGGATGATTTTTCTGTTGCTGCTCCGAGCGCTGACCGATGTCTATCTCCGCACTTTTGCGTCAATCAAGGCTGATGGCACCCCAGAAAGTGCCTCCGCTACTGTGTACGCTCTATCGTCTGGTATTTGCTCTGTTGCTGACCGCGCTGTGTCTGCTCTGGTGGCAAAAACATATGGACGACCACACGCTGGCCATGGGGCTGCTGCTGTGGTTGTGCTGTTTTTTTCAGGGCAGGGAGCTGTTGTCGAAGGGCTATGAGCGATATTGCCTGAAACAGGGCGGATCGGATGATAGCGATGACTGCGGCAGCAGGCTTTCCGGCATCATGTACCGCTATTGCCATGATGAGCAGCGCTATTGCTATCTGAGCAGTGCCGTCAATACGACCGTATCAATGCCGCAACTTCAGGGTCGCTGTCTGTCCTGCAGCACCTTTGATGCCATGGTGCATCCCGACGATCGGCAATCACTGAAGTGTGCTCGACATATTGCCCTGCAGCGAGGATATTTCGAGCACACCTATCGTCTGGTTCAGGGCACGTCCGAGCAGAGAGTGCTGGACCGTGGCGTGATTCTGCGCCGTGATGGAAAAACCGAGTGTCATGGGTTTCTGATCGACATCAGCCGGCACGAGGGGAGCTGCGTGTGGCCCGACGAGCAAGAGTGCTCAATGCCCGGCGGTGCCATTTCTTCACAAAATGTCATCTCTTCGAAAAACGATGCCTGCGCCTGGCCGGCGCTGTTCATTGCCGGTGAGGATGCGCGTGTAGCGTCTCTGCCTGATTCGAAAGCGTTGTATCAGGCAATGAGGGACGAACAGCTGCGGCTGGTCTATCAGCCTCAGGTGCAGGGTGGCGATCAGAAAATCGCCGGTTTTGAAGTGCTGCTGAGGTGGCATCATCCCGACCACGGTGACATTCCTCCCTCGACCTTTATTCCCATGGCCGAATCGGCGGAGCTCATGCCAGCGCTGGGTAACTGGGTCATTGACAGGGTATGCCGACAGATCCGCCGCTGGCGTTCTCAGGGATATCAGGTGCCGGTCGTGGCCATCAATGTCTCCGTACTTCAGCTTGATCGGGCGCTTTTGTCGCATGTGGCAACGGTGCTGGAGCGTTACGGTCTTGAGGGCGCCTGTCTGGAGTTCGAGATTACCGAAAGCCGGATGATGCAGAATTTTGACGAGTGCGTACACGTGATCTCAAAACTGCGTCAGCAGGGTATCCGGATATCGCTGGACGACTTCGGGACCGGCTACTCATCACTGGACAAGCTGGCGTTGCTGCCACTGGACCGTCTCAAGCTGGACAAGAGTTTCGTCATCGCCCTGCCCGATAACAGTCGTGGTTACCATGTGATCGAGGCCATCGTGCGGCTGGCACATTCACTTCAGCTGACGGTTGTGGCAGAGGGCGTTGAAACGCGCTGGCAGCAGTATCTGCTCAACGAGCTTGGCTGCGAGATCCTCCAGGGCTACCTGTTCGGTGCCGGCGTCGAGGCTGATACGGCCATCAGATATCTGAAGGCGCATCGGTCGGACAGTTCTACTCTTGCGTCGTCAGATGGGCGCTCAAAAGCTGCCACTGATCGTCCCAGTGACTCTGGGGCGCGCGACGAAAGCCGCTTCTGACGTATTGACCAATTCGCCCCTCGGCAACGGCCATGAGCAGGTTGGCCAGTGCCGATACCCCGATGGCCGGACGATACCCCTGTTCAATTTCACCGGTGCGCAGCACCTGCTTGAGCTGGGTCTCAAGACGCTCAAAGAGCTGCGCCACGCGGGCCTGCAGCCGTTCATGTTCACCGGTGAGTGCCTCGCCGGTCATGATGCGACAAAGCCCGGGGTTTCTATCAGCAAAGATCAACAGCAGCGTCAAAATGCGCTGGCAGCGGTCACTGACGTCGCCGGGTTCATTGACGATCAATGTAACGCGCTCAAAAAGCGTCTGTTCGATGTACTCGATCAGCGCCTCGTACATGCGCGTCTTGCTGGGAAAGTGCCGGTAAAGCGCGGCTTCTGACACGCCCACCTCGCGAGCCAGTGCGGCCGTCGTGATGCGCTGGCCACGCCCCTGCTCCAGCATGCGCGCCAGTGCCTGCAGGATCTGGTCGCGACGTGAAAGTTTCTGTTCCCTTGTCATGGCCATCTTTTTTATCTGCCTGCGAGGGTGCCCGGGACGGCCTCGGGCACCCGTGAATGTGGTCATGTCCGTACAACACGATACCTCAGGACGAGGGGGTGCCTGCCTGGTCGGTAATCAGCGTGCCCACGCCCGAGCGGGTAAAGATTTCCAAAAGGATGGCGTGTTCCACGCGCCCATCCACGATGACGGAGCTGTTGACGCCGTTTTTGACCGCTTCCAGTGCGCAGCGAATCTTGGGCAGCATGCCGCCATAGATGACGCCGTCCTCGATCAGCTGATCGACCTGTTCGGTGGTCAGGCCGGTCATGACCTCGCCCTGCTGATTCATGAGCCCGGCCACGTTGGTCAGCAGCATGAGTTTCTCGGCACCAAGTGCCTCGGCCACGCGCCCCGCGACCAGATCAGCATTGATGTTGTAGGAGTTCCCCTCGGCGTCCACGCCGATGGGCGCGATCACCGGAATATAGTCGGCTTCCGAGAGCATCTCGATCAGGTCGGTCGAGATGTGCTCGACTTCGCCGACATGACCGATGTCGATGATTTCAGACGCCGTCATGTCGGCACGCTTGCGCTGCACGGACAGCTTGCGGGCGCGAATCTGGGCGTTGTCCTTGCCGGTCAGGCCGATCGCCTTGCCGCCGGCGCCGTTGATCAGGTTGACGATGCTCTTGTTGACGAGCCCGCCGAGCACCATCTCGACCACATCCATGGTTTCCGAGTCGGTCACCCGCATGCCGTCCACAAAGCGGGATTCGATATTGAGACGCTCCAGCAACTGACCGATCTGGGGGCCGCCGCCGTGTACCACGATCGGGTTGAGGCCGACTTCCTTGAGCAGCACCACGTCACGCGCAAAGGAGTGAATCAGGTTGTCTTCGGTCATGGCGTTGCCGCCATACTTGATCACGACGGTCTTGCCTGAAAAGCGCTGAATATAGGGCAGCGCCTCGGACAGGATTTCAACGACCTGGCGCGGATTGTATTCGCTGTCATGCATGTTGCAAAACGCTCCTGTAAAAGAAAAAAGGGCGGGACGGTCCAGCGTTCAGCCTTCATCAAGAGGGTTGAGATATCACGGGCCTGCGATGCGTTTGCAGGCCCGTAAGGCACCGGTTCCCTAAAAGGTTGGCGTGATGTCGGGGGCAACGGCCAAAAGCGCCTGACGGAAGCGGTCCTGAACGCGCTCAAGCGCTTCGCGGGACTTGCCTTCAAAGCGAAACACCAGCATGGGCGTGGTGTTGGAGGCGCGACACAGCCCCCAGCTGTCCGGGTAGTCGACACGGATGCCATCAAGCGTGGTTCGGGTCGCCTGTTCGCCAAAATCGGTGTCCCTGATGAAGCGCTCAACAATCTCGAACTTGTTGTCATCGGTGACGGGCACGTTGATTTCGGCGGTGCTTTCGTCCTGTGGGAAGCGGCTGAAGTATTGATCGGCATCACCGGGCTGGCGCGACAGGATCTCAAGCAGGCGAGCGGCAGCGTAAATGCCATCGTCGAAGCCGTACCAGCGCTCTTCAAAAAAGATGTGTCCGCTCATCTCGCCGGCCAGCGCCGCGCCGGTTTCCTTCATGCGCTTTTTGATCAGCGAATGGCCGGTGTACCACATCTCGGGCGTGCCGCCGGCGTCCTCGATGATCGGGACCAGATTGCCGGTGCTCTTGATGTCGAAAATGATCCGCGCCCCGGGCTCGCGCTCCAGCAGGTCGCTGGCAAAGGCCATCAGCAGGCGGTCGGGATAGATGATCTCACCAGAAGGGGTGACCACGCCGACCCGATCACCGTCGCCGTCAAAGGCAAGGCCGATATCGGCACCGGTCTCGCGGACCTTCGCGATCAGATCCTTCAGATTTTCGAACTTGCCCGGGTCCGGGTGATGATTGGGGAACCGGCCGTCGATCTCTTCAAAAAGCGGCGTGACGCGGGCGCCCAGGCGGCGGATCAGTTCCGGTCCCAGTTCACCGGTCACACCGTTGCCGCAGTCCACCACGGCGTGCAGCGGCCGGTCGAGTGCGACATCGTCGAGGATGCGCGCCAGATAGGTCTCGCGCAGGTCATGCTCGCGGCAGCGACCCTCACCATGTGAGAGCTCATCATTCTCGATGCGACGGTAGAGTGCGGTAATGTCATCACGCGACAGGGCGTGGCCGCCCAGCACGATCTTGAAGCCGTTGTAGTTCGAGGGGTTATGGCTGCCGGTCACGGCCACCCCGGAGGTGACGCCCTCCAGTACGTGGGTGGCAAAATAGAGCGTGGGCGTGGGGACCATACCGATATCCACCACGTCGCAGCCGGCCGCGCACAGACCCTCGATCAGGGCTTTCGACAGCATGGGGCCAGAAAGCCGGCCGTCACGGCCGACGGCCACGCCCCGTTCACCGCGGGCGAGCGCTTCACTGCCGATGGCATGACCGATCAGACGCGCAGTATCAACGTTAAGCTGTTCGTCGACCACGCCACGGATGTCATAGGCACGAAAGATGGCAGCACTTACCTGTGTCATGCAAAGACTCCTGTCCTTTAAACCAGCGTCAGTGTCGTCCCGAGTGGCCGAAGCCGCCGGCGCCACGAATGGTGTCGTCATCATCGCCGGGCGTGAACTCGTCGACGACTTCCAGTTCGGCCTGGATGACCGGCACCAGCACGTACTGGGCGATGCGTTCGAAAGGCTCGAGCGTGACGTGCTCCTGCCCGCGGTTCCAGATCGAGATCATCAGCTCGCCCTGATAGTCGGCATCGATCAGGCCAACCAGATTGCCCAGTACAATGCCGCGTTTATGGCCCAGTCCCGAGCGTGGCAGGATCATGCCGGCCCAGGCCGGATTGGCAATATGCACGGCCAGACCCGTGCGGACCAGCTCGCAGTCGCCGGGTGCCAGCGTCAGCGGCGCGTCCAGCAGGGCGCGCAGGTCCATGCCGGCACTGCCGCGGGTGGCGTAGTGGGGCAGAGGGTATTCGCGCACCCGGTCATCGAGAATTCGGACCTGCAGGCGCGGCCGGTCGGAAGAGGCAGTCATGAGCAGACAGGGCTCCGCATTGATTGATGCCCGCAGTAAAGGGGCAGCATGTAATCGATAATGGCGCGCGCCAGATCCTGCTTGGCACGCGGTGACAGTGTATGCGACGTGGCCGGGTTGTCCGGCTGGTCGGGATCGAGATGATACAGCACGGCGGCGTTGTCATCGGCCCCGAAACCCAGCCCCGGTGCCGCCACGTCGTTGGCGACAATCAGGTCCAGACGCTTGCGTACCAGCTTGTCGTGGGCATGGCGGGCAAGCTCGCGGGTTTCGGCGGCAAAGCCGACCGTAAAGGGTGGGCTCTGGCGATGGGTGACGGCGGCGATAATGTCCGGATTTTCGATCAGGTTCAGGGCCAGGCCCGTACTGCCGGAGACCTTCTTGAGCTTGTGCTCGGCCACTTCTGCCAGACGATAGTCTGCCACTGCGGCACAGCCGATGAAGATATCGCAGTCGGCAAGCGCTGCGTCGACGGCCTCAAGCATCTCCACGGCGCTGACAACATCCACGCGTGTGATGTTCTCGGGCGTGGCAAGTGTCACCGGGCCACTGATCAGGGTGACGCGCGCGCCCTGATCGCGCGCCGCGCAGGCCAGTGCAAAGCCCATCTTCCCCGAGCTGTGGTTGGAGAGATAGCGCACCGGGTCGATGGCCTCGCGGGTGGGCCCGGCCGTAATCACCACGTGCTGCCCGGCCAGCGCCCGGGATGCCGGGATGGCCTCGGCAGCCATGAAGGCATCCGGTGTAGGAGAGTGATTGTCATGTTCGGGCATGGCGTCCAGTGGCAGCGTGCCAGGCGCAGGTGAATGACCGGACAGCGCGGCTTCGAGCGCTTCGACGATGTCTTCCGGCTCCAGCATGCGCCCGCCGCCAACATCGCCACAGGCCTGCTCACCGGCATCCGGTCCGAGCTGTTGCCAGCCGAAGGTCTTGAGCGTTTCGGCGTTACGCTGGCTGGCAGGGTGTGACCACATGGCCTGATTCATGGCCGGTGCCAGCAGACAGCGAGCCCGGGTGGCCAGACACAGCGTCGTGAGCAGGTCATCGGCCATACCGGCGGCCAGGCGCGCCATCACATCGGCCGTGGCGGGCGCGATCAGGACGATATCGGCCCATTTGGCCAACTCGATATGACCCATGCCGGCCTCGGCCTGTGGATCAAGCAAGGAGGTGCGTACTTCTTCACCGGTCAGGGCCTGCAGGGTCAGCGGCGTGATAAAGGCCTGTGCGCCCTCGGTCATCACCACGCGAACGCTGGCCCCGGCCTTTTTCAAAAGCCTCGCCAGTACGGCACTCTTGTAGGCCGCGATGCCGGCACTGATGCCTAAAACGATGCGTTGACCAGCCAGTCGTGACATGCGGGGCTCCATGAGCATAACGAAAATCGATGGGATGCTACCTTACCACTGCGTGCCTGGCGTGCGTAGCATCCGCCATGGCGCAAACAACCACAACGATATGCTTTCGAGGAACATTGTCATGCCGTCAAACCCGACCCGCCCGCGTGCCCTTTTGCGTCGTCATCGTCTGGCTCCGAGCCTCTCGGCGCTGGCGCTCGGTGTCGCGCTGAGTGGCTGCGCCAGTCAGGATCAGCCGGTATCGCCGTCTTACAATAACGAGGCGCTCAATGAGCAGCTGGTGATGGCCACGGCCTGGATGCAAAGCGCCGCTGAATACCGGGCGCTTTCCTACCAGGCTTTCAACGTGGCGCGTCTGAGGCTGGATCAGGCGCTTGAGGGTCGTAGACCCGGCGACAGACCGCTGGCGGTCATCGTCGACTGTGACGAGGCCGTCATCGATAACACGCCCTTTGAAGCCTGGCTGATCGGCCGCGATGAGCGTTATTCAAGCGCCAACTGGAATGCCTGGGTCGAAGACGCCCAGGCACGTGCGCTGCCCGGCGCTCAGGCCTTTCTTGATTATGCGCGCTCACGCGGGGTCGAGGTGTTCTACGTGACCAATCGCGATGAGCGCGGCCTGGCAGCCACCATGAAAAACCTGAAACAGCTCGACTTCCCGTGGGTCGATAAGCAGCACATGATGCTGCGTACCGATACCAGCGACAAGCAGCCGCGCCGTGAGACGGTCATGGCCACACATGATGTGGCGCTGCTGGTAGGGGATAATCTGGCCGATTTTGACAGCCGCTACGATGCCGATGAGGTCGCCACGCGTAATGCGCAGGTCATTCAGGATCGCGCGCACTTTGGCGAGCGCTATATCGTGCTGCCCAATCCGACCTATGGCGGCTGGGAGGCGGCACTTTACGAAGGCGACTACTCGCTGTCACCGCAGGAGAAGGACCAGAAACGGCGTGCCGCGCTACGCACCTGGTCCGGGCCGGAGCAGCAGGTGCCATAAATAAGAAAGGCCGGGCGTGGTCGCCCGGCCTGGCAGGTGTTGTCCTAATCGAGGGTGATTACCACCTTGCCCAGATGCTGCTGGCTTTCGAGGTGTTCAAAGGCGGCGCGAGCGTCATCGAAGGCAAAGGTGCGATCGATGACCGGTTTGATTTTGTGCTGGGTGATGGCGCGATTCATCTGTTCGAACATCTCCCGCGACCCCACAAAGATCCCTCGCATCAGGACGCTCTTTCGCATGATGGCAGTCGGGTTGATCTCGCCCCCGGTCAGAACGCCGATCAGATTGACCTGACCGCCGAGACGGGCGGAGTCGATCGAGCGGGGCAGGGTGCCGGCACCGCCGACCTCCACCACATAATCCACGCCGCGCCCATCGGTAAGGCGCTGAACCTCGTCCTGCCACTCGGGCGTCTGGCGGTAGTTGATGGTGTCGTCGGCGCCGAGTTCACGCACACGAGCAAGCTTGTCATCGCTCGAGGAGGTCTGGATGGCATGGGCACCAGCGGCGCGAGCGAACTGCAGGCCGAACATCGAGACGCCGCCGGTACCCAGCAGCAGCACGCTATCGCCCGCCTTGAGCGGCGATTTTCCGGCATACAGCGCATTCCAAGCCGTGACGGCGGCGCAGGGCAGGGTAGCGCCTTCCTCATATGAGAGATGTTCCGGCAGGGCGACCAGACCCTGTTGATCGAAGAGGACGTATTCGCTGAGCACGCCATCCACGGCGCCGCCCAGTGCCGAGCCGGGATGGCTGTCGTTGACCTCGCCACCCAGCCAGTTCTGCATGAAGATGCCGGCGACGCGGTCGCCGACGTCAAAACGGGTGACACCCTCACCAAGCTCGACGACTTCCCCGGCACCGTCGGAGAGCGGCACACGATCAGGCGCCACGCCACCTCGGCCGTAGCGGCCTGTCACGATCATCAGGTCGCGATAGTTCAATGACGCCGCGCGCATCCGTACCAGTACCTGGCCTCGTGCCGGGCGGGGCGTGTCGCGCTCGGTAAGGGTCAGGTCGCTGATCGCACCGGTTTTGGGCAGGGTATAAAGCCGCATCGTAAGCCTCCTTAAAATTAAACAGATAACAGACCAAGCGTAGCGGGAGGGTGAAACATGGCAAAAGACAGTGTGGTTTCAGTTTCTGGCATGAGCGCCGTTAACCTTTAATCAGTATATTCTGTTAAAAGGGGCAGGCGTGGGTATCAGTCACTGGCCGGAAGGCGAACGACCGCGGGAGAAGCTGATTCATCTGGGCCCGCAGGCGTTATCGGATGCCGAGCTGCTGGCGATTTTTCTGCGGGTGGGCGTCAAGGGGCGCTCGGCGGTGGATCTGGCGAGGGATCTTTTGAGCGAGTTTGACGGGCTGCGGCCACTGCTGGAGGCCGACCGCGGTACCTTTTGCCGTGCTCATGGGCTGGGTGATGCCAAGTACGTACAGTTGCAGGCCGCGCTTGAACTCTCGCGTCGTCATCTGGAAACGCTGTTGATGCGTGGCGATGCGCTCAATTCACCCGCCATGGTGCGTCGCTTTTTGAGTGCTCATCTGCGTGATCTCGGGCATGAAGTGTTCGCTGCACTCTTTCTGGACAGTCAGCACCGGGTACTGCGCTTTGAAAAGCTGTTTACCGGAACGCTGGACGCCGCTGCCGTCTACCCACGTGAGGTCGCAAGACGTGCGCTGGCGCTCAATGCCGGGGCCATTATCTTCGCGCATAATCATCCCTCCGGGGTTGCCGAGCCCAGTGATGCCGATCGCCGTATCACCACGCGTCTGGTCGAGGCGCTGGGACTTTTTGACATTCGGGTGCTGGATCATTTCGTGGTGGGTGATGGTGAGGTGACTTCCTTTGCCGAGCGGGGCTGGCTTTAGGGCCAATACCGGCGTAATGGCAATAATATCAAGGTGTGCTTGCCGATCAGGGGGTACTCTGGTATAAAGTACGCCCTTTGACTTTCTGCGGGTTATGAACAGGGGGCAGGGAGGCGTATCGCCTGCCACTTCTCACCGGTTTGCCCGAATACTTAATAGACACTCATGTGGGGCCCATTCGGGCTCACGGCTGGAGGCTTCCATGTCACAAGTCTGTCAGGTTACCGGCAAGCGTCCGGTGACTGGTAACAACGTTTCCCACTCTCAGCGCAAGACGCGTCGTCGTTTCGTTCCGAACCTGCACACGCACCGGTTCTGGGTCGAGTCCGAAAAGCGCTTTGTCCGTCTGCGTCTGTCCTCCAAGGGCATGCGCATCATCGACAAGAAAGGCATCGAAGTGGTCCTCAAGGATCTGCGTGCAAATGGCCTGAGCGTCTGAGACGACGGTTCGTGATTACACCTCAAGCGTCGTGTGCGCTTGAATGCGGAGAGCAATAACATGCGTGACAAGATCAAACTGGTTTCAAGCGCGGGTACCGGTCACTTCTATACGACCGACAAGAACAAGCGCAACACTCCTGACAAGCTGGAATTCAAGAAGTACGACCCGGTCGTACGCAAGCATGTCATGTACCGTGAAGCCAAGATCAAGTAATTGATCGCGCTTTACGTGCCGCCCGACAGGGTGGCCTGAAAGGACCCGGTCATGGCCGGGTCTTTTTGTATCTGGACCTTTCATGCTCGATGCTCGGCCGGCAGGCCTTCATCGGCTCACCGTCTTCCTTCCTCCAATGCTGTCACACTAGACCCTCATGCCCGAGCTGCCTGAAGTTGAAACGACCCGCCGCGGTATTGCGCCGTGGGTGGCGGGTTTCGAGATCAATGAAGTCATCATTCGTCATCAACGTTTGCGTATTCCTGTGCCGGAAGGCCTGGCCGAGCACCTGACCGGAGAGCGTGTCGGGGAGATCGAACGCCGCGCCAAGTATCTGTTGCTGCCGGTGGCCGGTGGTCATCTGCTCTGGCATCTGGGTATGTCCGGCAGCCTGCGGCTGGTCGAGGTCGGCACCGAGCCGCGCAAGCATGATCATATCGATCTGGTCATGAGCTCCGGATGGGTGCTTCGTTATCATGATCCACGCCGCTTCGGGCTGGTGGATTTCATCAAGGGTGATCCGCTCAGCGATCGTCGCCTGGCATCGCTTGGCCCTGAGCCGCTGGGAGATGAATTCAGTGGTACTCACCTGTATCAGCGCTCGCGCGGCAAGCGTGTCGCTGTCAAGAATTTCATTATGGATAACGCCACCGTGGTGGGCGTGGGCAATATCTATGCCGCTGAAGCACTGTTCATGGCCGGTATCGACCCGCGCGTTGAAGCCGGCAGGGTGTCGCGCGCGCGCTACCAGCGTCTGGCTGAGGCCATCAGGCAGGTGCTGGCGGCATCGATCGAGCAGGGCGGTACCACGCTGCGTGACTTTGTCAGTGGGCACGGTGAGCCGGGCTACTTCGTGCAGAGGCTCAACGTCTACGGTCGAGGCGGTGAACCGTGTCGCGTCTGCGGCCGCGAACTGCGTTCCATGACCATTGGTCAGCGCGCCAGCGTTTTTTGCCCCCACTGCCAGCGCTAGTCACCGCATACGACACACTGCCGCAGCGATGCCCAGCTGATAGAATGACGGGCAATACGCATGTGCCCTTTTTATTACCAATTTCGGAAGCTGTCGTGACCCAACGTCTTCGTCTCAAGAAAAATGCCGATCGTCGTCTCAAGGCGGGCCATCTATGGCTCTATTCCAATGAGATCGACATCGCCGAAACGCCGCTCAAGGACTTTGAACCGGGCGCTCAGGCCATCATCGAGGCGGCCAACGGGCGGTCCATGGGCGTGGCCTACGTCAATCCCAACTCCCTGATCTGCGCGCGCGTGGTCTCGCGCGATACCGATGTCATGCTCAGCCGTTCGCTGCTGGTGCACCGTTTCAAGCAGGCGCTCTCCCTGCGTGAGCGTCTGTATGCGCGCCCCTTCTACCGGCTGGTACATGGCGAAGGTGATCTGCTGCCCGGTCTGGTGGTGGACCGCTTCGATGATGTGGTGGTGATTCAGCTCAATACGCTGGGCATGGAGAAGGTGCGTGATGACATCATCGATGCGCTCAACAAGGTGCTTTCTCCGCGCGTGATTGTTCTGCGCGGCGACACTGCCGGCCGCCGGCTGGAGCAGCTCGATGAGCATGTCGAGATCGTTCAGGGCGAGCTTGATGGCGCCGTGGCGCTGGAAGAGAACGGCGTGCGTTTTGAAACCGATGTCGTGAGTGGACAGAAAACCGGCTGGTTCTTTGATCACCGCGATAACCGTGCCTGGCTCAATGCCCAGGTCGCGGGCAAGCGGGTGCTGGATGTGTTCAGCTACGTGGGTGGCTGGGGCGTTCAGGCTGCAGCCAGCGGTGCCTTGGAAGTGGTCTGTGTCGATGCCTCCAGCCCGGCGCTTGAGCGCGTCAGGCACAACGCTGCACTCAATGGCGTGGAAGATCGTGTCTCGACGCTTCAGGGCGATGCCTTTGAAGTGCTGGCCCAGCTCAAGGCCCAGGGTGAAGTCTTTGACGTGATCGTACTCGATCCGCCGGCATTCATTCGCAAGCGCAAGGACATCAGTGCCGGTGAGCGGGCCTACGGCCGACTCAACCGGGAAGCGATTCGTCTGCTGGGACGTGATGGGCTCCTGATGTCGGCGTCCTGCTCGATGCATCTGGCCAGCGATCGTCTTATTGACGTCGTACGCGGTTCGGCACGCCATCAGGATCGTCATGCCCAGCTGATCTATCAGGGCCACCAGGGCGGTGACCATCCCATCCATCCGTCCATCCCGGAAACGGCCTATCTCAAGGCGATGGGCGTACGAATCTTTCGCGACTGAGGTCACCATGGCACGTCCGGTTCGTGTCTTTCAGCATCCGAACAGCCTGCTGGTAGGTCATGTCCGCAATCTGCTTGAAGGCGCGGGTGTGATGTGTGAGCTGCGTAACTGGACGCTGGCCGGCGGCATGGGGGATCTGGCCCCCATCGACTGCGAACCGGAGCTGTGGGTAGCTTTTGATGACGCGCCACGCGCAGAAGCGCTCATCGATCAATGGCGTCAGAGCGTCGAGGTGTCGTCCTCGCCCGGTGCGCGGCTGTCACGGGGCTGGCGCTGCCAACGTTGTGGCGAGTGGCACGAAGCGAATTTTGATACCTGCTGGCAGTGCGGACTTGAACGGCCCGATCCATAACGCCGAAAGATCAGCCTGTCGCCCGGCCGTCTCGCGCGCGTTACACTGTGAGCACTTCTACGCGATGACTTCATCCGCGCCGTTTTCCATCACCGAGCAGACGTTGCGTTCATGACCAGCACACGAGTACTGACCGGCATCACCACGACCGGTACCCCACATCTGGGCAATTATGTCGGTGCCATTCGCCCCGCCATTGCCGCCAGTCAGGACGAAAGCGTTCAGTCCTACTATTTTCTGGCCGACCTTCACGCGCTGATCAAGGCAAGCGATCCCAAAAGGGTGCAGCAGTCACGCCTCGAGATTGCTGCCACCTGGCTGGCGCTGGGGCTGGATACGGACAACGCCATCTTTTATCGCCAGTCGGACATCCATGAGACGACCGAGCTGGCCTGGATGCTCTCCTGTGTCTGCGCCAAGGGGCTGATGAACCGGGCGCATGCCTACAAGGCCGCCGTGACCGACAACGAAGAGACCGGCAGCCCGGACCCCGACCGCGGTATCACCATGGGGCTTTTCAGCTATCCGGTGCTGATGGCGGCCGATATCCTGCTGTTCAATGCCAACCGCGTGCCGGTCGGGCGCGATCAGGTGCAGCACATCGAGATGGCGCGTGACATGGCCGGACGTTTCAACCACGTCTACAAGGGCAACTATTTTACGCTGCCCGAAGCGGTAGTGGATGAGCGCGTTCAAACGCTCAACGGGCTGGACGGACGCAAGATGTCCAAAAGCTACGACAACACCATTCCGCTGTTCTCCTCCGAGAAAAAGCTTTTAAAGCTGATTCGAAAGATCAAGACCAACTCGCTGGAGCCGGGCGAGCCGAAGGACCCCGAGACCTGCACGCTCTTTCAGATCTATTCGGCCTTCGCCAGCGAAAGCGAAGAGCAGGCCATGCGTGGCCGTTACGCCGAGGGCATCGGCTGGGGCGATGCCAAAAATGCGGTCTTTGAGCATCTCAACGCTCAGCTTGAAGGACCGCGCGAGGAGTATGAAAGGCTTCTGCAGGACCCGGGTCATATCGAATCGGTGCTGCAAAAGGGCGCCGAGCGTGCGCGCGGTGAGGCCAATGTGCTGCTGGAGCGCCTGCGCCCGGCGGTGGGGCTGGGGCGATTCGTCTGATCAGCGCCTGATCGTGCTGAATATTAAAAGGGCCGCCTTCATGAGAAGGCGGCCCTTTTTGTTTAAAGAACGTTGCTTGATCAGGACGTGGCGTTGAGCGCTGCCTCGAGACCGGGCGTGTACTCGGCGCCGTGCGGCACGGTCACGGTAGAGGGCGTCAGCGCATCTTCGATGGGCTCGAACCGACCGCCCAGCGACTCGGCCAGAAAGGCTTCGGTAATGGCGTTGAAGGCAATATTGTTCGCCGGACGCGCAAAGCCGTGGCCTTCATCGGGGAAGAGCACATAGGTGACGGGAATCGATTTTTCGCGCATGGCGTCGACGATCTGGTCACTTTCGGCCTGCTTGACGCGCGGGTCGTTGGCCCCCTGACCGATCAACAGCGGTCGCTGGATGCGATCGGCATGGGTCAGGGGCGAGCGGGCCTTTAGCCACTCGCGGCCTTCCTCGGTATTGGGATCGGCCATGCGGCGATACATCTGCTGACGTCCGGCTTCCCAGTAGGGCGGTATGCTCTCCAGCAGGGTGGTCAGATTCGAGGGGCCGACAATATCGACGCCACAGGCGAACACCTCGGGCGTCATGGTCAGTCCGGCAAGCGTGGCGTAGCCGCCGTAGGAGCCACCCATGATGGCGACCCTTTTCGGGTCGGCAATGCCCTGATCAATGGCCCAGTCCACGGCATCGATCAAATCATCATGCATGCTGGTACCCCATTCACCGTCGCCGGCCGCGGTGAAGGACTTGCCGAAGCCGGTCGAACCGCGATAGTTGACCGACAGTACGGCGTAGCCGCGGTTGGCCAGCCACTGGTGATAGCTGTTGCTGCCGTAGCTGTCGCGTGCCCAGGGACCGCCATGAACCAGCAGCACCATCGGCAGGGGCTCGGCAGGCGCCGTAAAACCATCAGCTTCGCTGCCGTGGGGCAGGGTCAAATAAGAGACCAGCGTCAGACCGTCACGCGTTTTGATTTCAAGCGGCGTCATGCCGGCAAGCGGTGCGCCTTCAAGCTCCGGGCGGCTGACAAACAGCGAGGTCAGCGTGAGCGCGTCGCGGTCAAAGAGCCATGTTTCGGCAGGTGCCGTGACCGGATCATTGACCACGATCCAGCGCCGGTCGTCATCGGTGCGTGAGGTAACATTGACGTCGCCCTTGAGCCTTTCATCAAGAAAGGTCAGTGCTTCACCGATGGCCGGGTCAATGGCGATCCATTCAGTGCGCAGATAGTCCACGGCCCAGGCCTGAATGTCGTGGTTGTCACGATCGGCCATGACGCCGGTGATGTCGGCCTTCGGTGACTCGGCGATCACGCGTAATTCGCCACTGTCCCAGTCCTGTGCGGTCAGGGCGGCCGTATCGCGTCCGCGGCTGTCGATCCAGTACATGGTGCGACCGTCGCGGGTAAAGCCGGCAGGCCCGGTGTTGGCGCTGTCTTCAAAGCTGATGGAAGCAAACGGCTCGCTTTCGACGCTCAGGTCGTTAACGCGGAAAAAGTCTTCACCACCGTCGCTACGAGGCTGCTCGGCCAGCCGGATCTCCAGATTTTCGTCGAGCAGGAAGCCGCCGTAGCCGTCGTTTTGCAGTACCAGCGACAGCTCACCGCTGTCGAGGTTGAGCTGGTAGACATCATGCCAGCGCGGGTCACGGTCGTTGATGCCGACCATGATGCGATCCCTGATGTGGCGGCTTACACCCAGTACCTGCACGCGTACGCCTTCCTGCGGCGTGAGAGTGCGCGGTTCACCGCTTTCCACGTTGACGCCGTAGAGGCGAAAGTTTTCGTCACCGCCCTGGTCGTTGACGTACAGAAGCTGCTGACTGTCCGGAGACCAGAAATAACTGCGAATCGGACGGGTCTCTTCCTGTGTCAGAGCGCGCGCCTTTTCAGGCTGATCTGTCGGGGCCACCCACAGATTCAGCACGTCATTGTGAGGTGCAATCCAGGAAAGCCACTGCCCGTCCGGGCTCAGGCGCCCCTGGACGCGGCTGGGATTGCCAAACAGGCGCTGACGCTCGATAAGGGCCACGTTATCTGTCGGGCCGGCGCCTGCCGAGGGGGTCTGACTGGCCGGCACGGCTGCCAGCGCAACATTGATCCAGCGCATCATGAACTCCTTGTACCGATAGCCGGTGACCGTAGCGGTCTACGGTGTCATCTTGAGTTCGACAGCATAACGCACGTGGTTATCCCGGGCCTGATGAATCCGTTAGCCAGCTTTTATTTCAGACACGTTATTTATGTCGATAAACTATGAAAGAGAGCCTTTTAATTACCGAGGAAAGAGATGGCGCAGTTCACGGCAACGGATCAGTCTCAACAGAGGCCAATGCATCAATCACCGCTCGTCTGGGGGGCAGCCGCCTTCCTGCTGATCGCGGCGCTGGCGGTCGCCATGACAGTCAGCATGACTCAAGGGGCATTGATGCTGGTAGGCGGAGCACTGGGGCTGGTGCTTTATCACGCCGCGTTCGGGTTCACGTCGGCCTGGCGTGTGTTCATCATTGATCGTCGGGGGCGGGGACTACGGGCGCAGATGGTGCTGCTGGCGGTCGCGGTGGTGCTGTTCTTTCCGGCCCTGTCGGCCGGCACGCTGTTTGATCATCCGGTAAGAGGCTTTGTCTCGCCCATTGGGATCTCCGTGATGGTTGGGGCCTTTATATTTGGTATCGGCATGCAGCTGGGCGGCGGCTGTGCCTCGGGGACCCTGTTTACCGCAGGCGGCGGCAATGCCCGCATGGTGGTCACGCTGCTGTTCTTCATCGTCGGTTCGGTACTGGCCACCATCAACTTTGACTGGTGGTTATCGCTGCCGGCGTTTGAGCCAACCTCGCTGGTTGAGATGGGGGCAGGGCCGGGGATCGCCATCAGTCTGGCCCTGTTTGCGGTAATCGCCGCGGTCACCGTCTGGCTGGAGCGCCGTCGGCATGGCCGTCTGGAAGCGGCGGCGATACCGGCCGAACGACGTGGCACGGCACGCTGGTTGCGCGGTCCATGGCCTCTGCTTTTCGGTGCGGTGGCGCTGGCACTGCTTAACTTTGCCACGCTGTCGCTGGCCGGGCGCCCCTGGGGCATTACCTCGGCGTTCGCGCTCTGGGGGGCCAAACTCGTTCAACTGGTCGGGGTCGACCCGGGGCAGTGGAGCTACTGGCAGCAGCCTGGCAACGCGCAGGCGCTGAATCAGAGTCTCTGGCATGACGTGACCAGTGTCATGAACATCGGCATTATTCTGGGGGCGATGGCAGCAGCAGCGCTGGCGGGCAGATTTCGACCGACGTTGAACATTCCCGTGCGCTCGCTTCTGGCCTGCGTCATCGGTGGCATATTGCTGGGCTATGGCGCGCGTATCGCCTTTGGCTGCAATATCGGCGCCTATTTCAGCGGTATCGCTTCAGGCAGTCTGCATGGCTGGGTATGGATGGTCTTTGCCTTTGCCGGCAACATGGTCGGGGTAAGACTGCGTCCCTTCTTTTTCCAGCAGCCTGCGCGTCCTGCCGTCAGTGGCTGCTGAGATGGTTTGGTGTTCGATCCAAAAGACGGAGATGCCTCTGGCATCTCCGTGCCGTTATGTGCATTAACTCATCGTGTCTTGAGCAAGCCGGTAAAATGGTTAATTTTTCGTTAACAAAACAAGGTATAATAATTAGTTAACACGCTTACGATTTTATGGAAGTTGCATGTCAGCCTCGATGTCCTCCCCCCCCGCCGAACGACAGGAAACGCTCAAGAGCCTCTATCGTTATATTGCCTATCTCTTTTTTGTAGCGCTGATCTGCCAGTGCATGTACTGGGACGCGTTGCCCAGAGAGCTCGAAGATCAGTTCTCTGAAACCTCTTTTGCTGAAATTGCCCAGACCTTCCTGCTGCTGGGTAGTCTGATTGCTCTCTGGAGGGTTCGTGCCATGGGCGTCTATCGCCATGGTACCGTGCTGATGTTTGCCTTTTTACTCGCTTCCCTGATCCGTGAGCAGGACTTCATGCTTGATCGCGTGTTTGATGGCCTGTGGCAGTGGCTGGTCACGCTGGTACTGGTGCCGGCTACCGTGTTTCTGGTGCGTTACCGGCTGCGCGTGCTGGATGAGTGCTGTCGCTATATGCAGCAAATGTCCTTTGGTCTTTTCCTGAGTGGTTTTGTGACTGTTTACGTCTTTTCCCGGCTGATGGGGCGTGGCATTTTCTGGGAAGCCGTTTTAAAGGCGCAGTATGTTTATGAAATCAAGGCCACGATAGAGGAAAGCATCGAGACGCTGGGGTTTGCGCTGATACTGCTGTCTACCGTTGAGTTGTGGCTCTGGGCACGTCGGAAGGCAGGGCATGCGGCCTGATTGATTGCCGTGTCGAGACCATTCGGCAGACCGTTGACCAAAAAAAGGCCCCATCCATGGATGGGGCCTTTTGTATGGCAGGCGTACTGCTTAGTTGGGCAGCATGCTGCGCAGCACGTAGTGGAGGATACCGCCGTGACGGTAGTACTCCAGCTCGTTGGCGGTATCGATACGGCAGAGCGCATCGATTTCTTTGGTGTTGCCATCGGCGAAGGTGATGGACACTTTTACGCTGGCGGCCGGGCTCAGATCATTCAGACCCGAGATGCTGATCGTTTCGTCACCGGTCATGCCCAGCGAGTTGCGATCTTCCCCTTCCGGGAACTGCAGCGGCAGAACGCCCATGCCGATCAGGTTGGAGCGGTGAATACGCTCGTAGGATTCGGCGATGACGGCGCGCACGCCCAGCAGGCGTGTGCCCTTGGCAGCCCAGTCACGCGAGGAGCCGGTGCCGTATTCCTTGCCGGCGATGATGACCAGCGGTGTGCCTTCTTCGGCGTACTTCATGGCGGCATCATAGATGGCCATCTGTTCGCCGTTGGGCACGTAGCGAGTCATGCCGCCTTCAACGCCATCGAGCATTTCGTTGCGGATACGCACGTTGGCAAAGGTGCCGCGCATCATCACTTCATGATTGCCGCGACGCGAGCCGTAGGAGTTGAAGTCCTTGACCTCGACACCGTGCTCCTGAAGGTAGCGGCCTGCCGGACTGTCGGGCTTGATGGAGCCGGCCGGAGAGATATGGTCGGTCGTGACCGAGTCGCCCAGCTTGGCCAGAACGCTGGCATTCTTGACGTCCTGAATCGGTTCCGGCTCACGACCCATGCCTTCAAAGAAGGGCGGATGCTGGATGTAGGTGGAATCCTTCGACCACTCATAGACTTCACCCGGGGTGATGTCGATGGACTGCCATGCGGCGTCACCGTCAAAGACTTCGGCGTATTCCTTGCGATACATGTCGCTGCGAACACGCTCGACGGCTTCAGCAATCTCTTTCTGAGACGGCCAGATATCCTTGAGATAGACCGGGTTACCGTTCTTGTCGTCGCCCAGCGGCTCTTTCGAAATATCCAGACGGACATTACCTGCCAGCGCATAGGCCACAACTAGGGGCGGTGACGCCAGCCAGTTGGTCTGGACCAGCGGATGGATGCGGCCTTCGAAGTTACGGTTGCCGGACAGAACCGAGGCGACCGTCAGGTTTTCATCCTGAATGGCCTGATCGATCTGCTTGGGCAGCGGCCCGGAGTTACCGATACAGGTGGTGCAACCATAGCCGACCAGGTTGAAGCCGAGCGCATTGAGCGGCTCCTGGAAACCGGCCGTGGCGAGATAGTCGGTCACGACCTTGGAACCGGGCGCCAGTGAGGTCTTGACCCAGGGCTTGCTGGTCAGGCCCTTTTCGACAGCCTTTTTGGCGACCAGACCTGCAGCCATCAGCACGCTCGGGTTGGAGGTGTTGGTGCATGACGTGATGGCCGCGATGACGACGGCGCCATCCTGCAGACGGAACTTCTGTCCGCGGTGCTCGATGTTGGGATCTTCGCTGAAGCTATTGTCGACAAAGGGCGCCGTGTTGCCGCCTTCGCTCTGCCAACGGCCTTCTTCCTGCGTGGAAGCATCCTTTGACTGATCGGCCAGCAGCTTTTCAAAGGTGGCGCTCATGTCGGTCAGGGCAACACGATCCTGCGGACGCTTGGGCCCGGCAAGGCTTGCCTCGACGGTGTTCATGTCCAGCGACAGGGTGTCGGTGAAAATCGGCTCATGACCCGGCTCGCGCCACATGCCCTGTTCCTGGGCATAGGCCTTGACCAGTTCGATCTGCTCCTGGCTGCGGCCGGTCAGCTTCATGTAGTTCAGGGTTTCATCGTCGATCGGGAAGAAACCACAGGTCGCGCCGTATTCAGGGGCCATGTTGGCGATGGTGGCACGGTCGGCCAGCGGCAGATCCTTGAGGCCGTCGCCGTAGAATTCGACAAACTTGCCGACCACGCCCTTCTTGCGCAGCATCTGGGTGACGGTCAGTACCAGGTCGGTCGCCGTGATGCCTTCCTTGAGCTTGCCTTCGAGCTTGAAGCCGATGACTTCGGGAATCAGCATGGAAACCGGCTGGCCCAGCATCGCCGCTTCGGCTTCGATACCGCCAACGCCCCAGCCCAGTACGCCCAGACCGTTGATCATGGTGGTATGGGAATCGGTGCCGACCAGTGTGTCGGGGAAGGCAAAGGTCTTGCCGTCTTCTTCCTTGGTCCAGACCGATTTGCCCAGGTACTCAAGGTTGACCTGGTGGCAGATGCCGGTACCCGGGGGAACCACGCTGAAGTTGTCGAACGCCTGCTGACCCCAGCGCAGAAACTCGTAACGCTCAAGGTTACGCTGCATCTCGATCTTGACGTTGTCTTCAAACGCTTCCGGATTACCGTAATCATCGACCATGACCGAGTGGTCGATGACCAGATCGACCGGCGACAACGGGTTGATGCGAGAAGGCTTTTCACCCAGCTTGGCCACGGCATCGCGCATGGCAGCAAGGTCGACAACGCCGGGAACGCCGGTGAAGTCCTGCATCAGAACTCGAGCAGGGCGATAGCCGATCTCACGTGTGGAACGACCTTCCTTCTGCCAGTCGACCAGCGCCTGAATGTCTTCCTCTGTGGCGGTTACGCCATCCTGAAAGCGCAGCTGGTTTTCGAGCAGCACCTTGAGCGTGAAGGGCAGACGTGCAAAATCGCCATACTGCTCGGCGGCCTTTCTGAGGCTATAGTAATGGTAGGTTGTGTCACCGACCGTCAGCTCGCCAAGCGTGCTGTTGGTGTTATCAGGGCTCATGAAGCCTCCTCGTCATCGGATTCCGGACCCGCACCATGCGGCTTGATAACCTCCGTCAGGAGAGGCGATAACGCATGGCCGGTACGCCGCATCAGGGAACATTATCCAGCGTGCTGATGTTGCCTGATGAGTATAGTAAGCATACCTGCAATATGATCTTGTGTCGGCCTGCCTACATTGTCGACAAACTTCGTGGCGCTAGCATAACAGTTTGCCTCCTGTTTCGTTCAAGTTTTTCAAGGCGAAAACCCTCATGCACGACCAAAGACTAATATCATGGCAGGAACATTGCCCCTACTGCGACGCCATGAATGATATCGATATTGACACCAGTCAGGGCTCCCACGTGACCTGGGTGGATTGTCAGTGGTGTTGCGCGCCAATCAGCGTCACGGTGACGGTATCCCTTTTTGATGACACCCTGGAGTCGGTCACGCTCGGACGGGATGACGATGCCTGAGCCCATGGCGGGCAATGAGCGTCATTACCATCGCCGATTGGCTGTCTGCCGCCTGCCTGCTCACAATCAAGGCATGTTCTATCGTGCCTGCCCGGACGCTGAAGCCAGCCACATGCAGTGTTACACTGGGCCCCATTCAATTTTGTCGATTTCTTTTGAGGTTATGTCATGAGTGATGTCAGCCATCATCCGCTGATTATTCTGGGTTCGGGCCCGGCCGGCTACTCCGCTGCGGTCTACGCGGCTCGCGCCAATCTGTCTCCAATGCTGCTGACCGGCATGGAGATGGGGGGGCAGCTCACCACGACCACGGATGTCGACAATTGGCCGGGCGATGACAGCGGTGTACAGGGCCCCGAGCTCATGGAGCGCATGCGCCGTCATGCCGAGCGATTTGATACTGATATTCGCATCGATCACGTCAACGAAGTCACCCTGACCGAGCGTCCCTTCCGCTTGAAGGGGGAAAACGGCAGCTATACCTGTGATGCCCTGATCGTGGCGACCGGCGCCAGCGCGCTGTATCTCGGGCTTGAATCCGAGGAGCGGTTCAAGGGGCAGGGCGTGTCGGCCTGCGCTACCTGCGACGGCTTTTTCTATCGCAACAAGGAAGTCGTGGTTGTTGGTGGTGGCAATACGGCGGTCGAGGAAGCGCTCTATCTCTCCAACATTGCCTCAAAGGTAACGCTGGTCCATCGCCGCGATAGTCTGCGAGCCGAGAAGATCCTGCAGCAGAAACTGTTCGACAAGGTCGACAATGGCAACATGGCGATCGAGTGGAACACGACCGTTGATGAAGTGCTGGGGGACGGCTCCGGTGTGACAGGTGTGCGGCTCAGATCGATGGCGGATGACAGCACGCGCGAGCTCGAGGCGCCCGGCCTGTTCGTGGCCATCGGTCATCGTCCCAATACCGACCTGTTCAAGGGTCAGCTGGACATGAAGGATGGCTACATCACCGTGAAGTCCGGACTTGAGGGCAATGCCACGGCGACCAGCATTCCGGGTGTCTTTGCAGCCGGCGATGTGGCCGATCAGATCTATCGCCAGGCCATTACTTCGGCCGGCAGCGGTTGCATGGCGGCGCTGGATGCCGAGCGCTATCTGGACGGGCTGGATCCGAGCGTGCCGCATTCGGCCTGGTAAGGATCATCGAAGATTGCGATACAGGGGGAAGGCTCAGGCCTTCCCTTTTTTGTGTCCGGTGGAATGTTGCAGGCAAATCGGGGAGGCGTTTCAGTAGTGCGGCGGCCGCTCCTGAGCGCTGTCGGACTGGATCGATTCAAGGCTTTCCCGCTGCTCTCCCAGGCGCTGGGCCATGAGATTGCACAGGCGTTCCAGCCTCTCGATGGTGGCATTTTGCGTGATCAATGCCTTGTCGAGGCGTTCCAGCCAGTCTTCCTGCCAGGCCAGACGGCTTTCCAGATCGTTAGCACGCTCTATCACCTGCTTAAGCGTAGTGTCAATGTGCATGTTAGAATCAGCTTGTTGCGGAGGTGTGTTCATGTCGTTGATCTCCGTACGTTAAACATCCGGCCGCAGGGTCGGTGGCTGGGTTCGCCTCCCGTGAACAGGGGCATCATGGGAATCTGCGGGGCGCGAACCATTTGATTAAACAATCCGATAAACGTTTGAAGCAGAGTATCGTCATGAGTGCAAAAACCATCTGGCGCTGTACCGTTATCAGCCTGCTGCTGGCGCTTTTAACGCCGGTTCTCGCAGGTTTTCTTGTCTATCTTGCAAGCCCTGTCGTTATCGAAAACATGACCGCCGAGCCCGGTCTTGTCGTCATCTGGGGGCTGTCTGTCGTGGCTTGCTTTGTGGCACTTGAAGTGGCCACGCTTGCCATGCATGTTCTGACCCCGACGCTGTCCAATGTGGTAGACGTTGAAAAGGATGATCGCGAAATTGGCGTGGTCAAGTGGTTCAATGTCAACAAGGGCTATGGCTTTATTACCCGGGATGGCGGCGAGGACGTCTTTGTCCATTTTCGTGCCATCCGTGGCAAGGGGCATCGTACGCTGGCCGAGGGACAGCGGGTTCGTTATTACTCCATTCAGAACGAGCGGGGTCTTCAGGCCGAGGATGTCACCGTCATTACCTGATGAGTCATCCTTTCGACCTTCCTGAATGATGTAGCAGCAAAACGCCCCGCAACGCGGGGCGTTTTTGATGGTGTCAAAGACAGGTCACGTCACTGACATCCTATTTTTTACCATCCTGGGCCCCGGCGTCGGGCCAGTGAATCACGCTCTCGCTGCCATCAGGGTGCACCTGAAAAAAACGGTCGGGATCGTCGCCGGGCTGCCAGCCGCCGAGTGAGCAGCGCACTTCACAGGCCAGTGCCTGACTGGCGGCCCGGGCACAGTCGACATCGCGTGGCCAGGGCGTCAGTTCGCTGTCAAGCCAGAGGCTGGCCATTCGGTCCGCGGCGTTTTCGACCAGCAGGACCGGCAATCGCTGCCCCCTGTAGATGGGTGCCGCTCGCCATTGGTACTTGCCGGCGCGCTCAAGCGTCACGCTGGTCTCCAGCGCGTTGGCAAGCCATTGCGAAATGCGTTCGGCATCGTTGCAGGCGAGGTAAACCTCGATATCTGGATAGTGCTCCATGGGATTATCGCAGCAGCCGGTCAAGGGTTGATTCAAGGGCCTGACTCATCAGATCAAGGTCCGTGGCAAGAATGCGCTCATCACGCTGGTGGATGGTGGCGTTGCGTGGCCCGAACTCGATGGTCTGCGGTCCCAGCGTTGCAATGAAGCGGGCATCCGAGGTGCCACCGCCGGTAGAGAGTCGAGGGGCGGCGCCGGTGATCTCACAAAGGGCCGCGCTGACGGCCTCGGTCAGCTCACCTGGTACCGTCATGAAGGGCTCGCCGGAGAGCTGCCAGTCAATATGCCAGTCAAGCCCGTGTGCATCGAGCAGGGCCTCGATACGTGCCTGAAGCGCCGGCGCCGTGACTTCCGTGGAAAAGCGCAGGTTGAAGGTGACTTCCAGTTCGCCCGGAATGACGTTGTTAGCGCCGGTGCCGCCATGAATGTTGGAGATCTGCAGACTGGTTGGCGGGAAAAATTCGTTGCCGTTGTCCCAGTGCTCCGACACCAGTGCATCCAGTGCCGACATGGCCTGATGGATGGGGTTACGGGCCAGTTGAGGGTAGGCCACATGGCCCTGCACGCCGTGAATGCGCATCACGCCGTTGAGGGAGCCACGTCGACCGTTCTTGATGACATCGCCAAAGCGGGCCTCCGAGGAGGGTTCACCAACGATGCAATAGTCGATGGGTTCATGTCGTGCGCGCAGGATTTCGACTACGGCACGGGTGCCGTCTCGTGCCGGGCCCTCTTCATCGCTGGTCAGCAAAAAGGCAATTCGGCCCGGATGCTCGGGATGTGCACTCACAAAGCGTTCGACGGCGGTCACCATGGCCGCCAGGGACCCTTTCATGTCGGCGGCACCGCGTCCAAGAAGATAGCCGTGCTCATCGATGCGAGGCGAGAACGGCGGTGTCTGCCACAGGTGCTCGGGTCCTGTTGGTACGACGTCGGTGTGACCGGCCAGCACCAGAGTGGGTCCGGCCTGGCCGCGCACGGCCCAGAGGTTGCGTACCTCGCCCTGATCCATCCACTCCAGATGAAAGCCCAGTCGTGCCAGACGTTCGCCGATCAGCGTCTGACAGCCGGCGTCGTCAGGCGTTATGGAAGCTCTTGAGAGCAGCTCAAGCGCCAGTGATAGCGTCTCGCCCGGCGTCTGTCGTGTTTCAGCCGTATTGTCGAAAACCTTTTGCATGACTCTCTTCATTCAACGGGCGCTCGTGTGAGCACCCGGATGTGTGGACAGCGCTGATGACCCTGGTGGTGGGCGTGCAGGACGTCAGTTGTGGGCGTGCAGGGCGTCGTTGAGCGCGATAGCGCTCTTGTTGGTGCGACACTCAAGACGGCCCGTCTGGGAATGGCGCAAAAACAGCAGATCGTTCTGTCCGGCCAGCTGACGCGCGGCAACAGTGTCTACCAGCTCACCATGGTCGTCGAGCACTGCCACCTTGGCACCGGCGGTGATGTAAAGGCCGGCTTCGACGGTGCAGCGATCGCCCAGAGGAATGCCAATGCCGGCGTTGGCGCCGATCAGGCAGTTTTTGCCGGTACCGATGACGATGTTGCCACCGCCGGACAGGGTGCCCATGGTCGAGGCGCCGCCGCCCAGATCGGAGCCGCTGCCCAGCATGACGCCTGCCGCAATGCGGCCTTCCACCATGCCCGGGCCTTCGGTGCCGGCATTGAAGTTGCAAAAGCCTTCATGCATGACGGTGGTGCCTTCGCCCAGATAGGCGCCCAGACGCACGCGCGCGGTGTCGGCAATGCGCACGCCCTTTGGCACCACGTAGTCGGTCATTTTCGGGAACTTGTCGACACAGTCGACGGACAGGGCGCGGCCTTCAAGGCGTGCCTTCAGGCGACGGTCGTCGAGTTCCTCGATGTCGATGGCGCCTTCGCTGCTCCAGGCGATGTTCTTCAAAAGACCGAACATGCCATCAAGCTTGAGCCCGTGGGGCTTCACCAAGCGATGCGACAGCAGATGCAGCTTGAGATACACCTCGGGCACGCTTTCCGGCGCACGGTCTTCTTCAAGAAAGACGGCGACCAGCGGGCGGCGGCTGTCCGCCATGGCACGGGCAATATCGGCCTGCTCATCATTGCCGGCATGGCTCAAGGCCTCGGCCAGACTTTCGCAGTGCTCGGGCAGAAAGCTTACCGCCACGTTGCCTTCGGGCGCACCCAGCGTGCTGCGTACGGTGTCAACAAGCGTCTGCTCCGGGATATGAAGCGGGGCCGGGTAATAGACTTCAAGCCAGTCGCCCTGACGGTTCTGGGTGCCGATACCCAGTGCAAAACTCAGCATGAAAAACTCCTTGTTAATGGGGATAGATCAGGCCGGCCAGTCATCGACAGCCTTGCCCACCAGCACCTGGGTGCCGGTATCAAGTACCGGACGCTGGATCAGGCTGGGGTGGGCCTTGATCAGTGCCACGGCGCGCGTCTGATCCAGATCAAGACGCTCGGCATCATCCAGCCCTCGCCAGGTCGTGCTACGACGGTTAAGCAGCGTGGACCAGTCGATATGGGCCATAAAATGCTGAAGGGCCTCTTCCAGTCCGCCCTGGTCGGCCAGGCGACGCAGATCGATCATCTCGACCTTTTGACCACTGGCTTCTAGCCGGTGGCGGGCGCGACGGCAGCGGTCACAGTTGGATAGGCCGTAAAGCTTCAACATGGGAAATCTCTTGTGACGCATTGGGCGGCGATTATAGGCGCCCGGCGTGGCGCGGCTCAAATCGGGAAAAATGCTGCTGTCGATGGTTCGCGCCTATCCGGGCGTTGCAATACCGGCCTCGGCATCGAGTACGTGGCACAAGCGATCACTCAGGGCTTTCTGAAGCTCGGGGTCGGTCAGCGGATTGCCGTTGGTGTCGGTAATAAAGAACACGTCCTCGACCCGTTCTCCAAGCGTGGCGATCTTGGCGCCGGACAGGGCAATATCAAAGCTCATGAAAATCTGCCCGACATGGGCCAGAAGCCCGGGCCTGTCAGCAGCGATCAGCTCCAGTACCGTGCGCTGATTGGCCTCATCCTGTTCGATGAGTACCCGGGTGGGGACCCGAAAATGCTTGAGCTGGCGCGACGTATGACGCTTGACGATGCGCGGGTAGTCGTCCGGGTCATCGAGCTCTTCGATCAGATGCGCCTGAATTTGCTTGAGCCGGGCCGGGTCGCGAATGGCATGACCGTCGTCGTCGAGCAGGATAAAGGTATTGAGCGTCCAGTCGTTGCTCGAGGTAGCAATACGGGCATCGTGGATGGACAGGTCCAGCTGATCGATGGCCGCGGCGGTGGCGGCAAACAGATTGTTGACCGAACGGGTGTGGATAAAGACCTTGGTACCGCCATCGGTCATGTCCTCGGTCGGGGCGCTGATCAGAATCAGCGGCATAACGTCCACACCGGCCTGCAGAATGCCCTGGGTATGCCAGACAATCTCACTGGCGCTGTACTGCAGGAAGTAGTCATCGCCCAGTGTTTCCCAGAGCGCATCCACGGCCTGGCATTCGCCGCCCATGCACTGGGTCAGGGCACGGGCTTCTTCGCGTGTCTCCTCGATCCACTCCTGTCGATCGAGCGGATTTTCCAGTCCACGCCGCAACACGCGGCGTGTTTCACCATGCAGCTGACGCAAAAGGGCCGCGCGCCAGCTGTTCCAGAGGGTGGGGTTGGTGGCGTTGATGTCGGCCACCGTCAGCAGATAGAGATAATCCAGATGCACTTCATCGTGAACGATGGCGGCAAATTCACGGATAACCTCCGGGTCGCTGATATCACGCTTCTGTGCGGTCGTGGACATCAGCAAATGATGCTCGATCAGCCAGCTGACCAGATGTGTATCGCGCCTTGGTACGCCGTGACGATGGCAAAATCCCTGGACATCCCGGGCGCCCAGCTGGGAGTGGTCGCCGCCTCGGCCCTTGGCGATATCATGATAAAGCCCGGCAATCCACAAAAGCTCAAGCTTGGGAACGCGTGCCACAAGTGCTGCGCACAGGGGGTACTCTTCACGCCCTTCGGGGGTTCTAAAGCGATGAATGACGTCCAGCACGCGCAGGGTGTGGGCATCTACCGTGTAGATGTGAAAAAGGTCGTGCTGCATCAGGCCGATGATGTGGCCAAAGCGGGGAAGATACTTGCCCAGAATGCCATAGCGTGCCATGCGGCCCAGTTCACGAGCGACCATGCCGCCGCCGCGCAGCAATTCCAGAAACAGGCTGCGGTTGCGAAGATCAGCCCGAAAGCCATTGTCAATCAGGTGGCGGTGGTCGCGAATGGCGCGAATGGTGGCGGCGCGCACACCCTCGATATCGGGATGTTGTGCCAGCAGCACAAACATCTCGATCAGGGCCGAAGGGCGGCGTTTGAAGACGTGGGGGCCGCGAATGCGCAGATACCGTCCATCCAGTTCGAACCGATTATTAAGCGGCACGACCTCCGGCTGCTGGTCGTTCTGGAGGATGTTTTCCTCAAAGTTCTGGATCAGCATGTCGTTGAGTTCGACCAGGGCTGTTACCACGCGATAGTAGCGACGCATGAACTCTTCAACGCCGAGCCGCTCGGGCGTGTCGTGATAGCCGAACAGGGTGGCAATGGCACGCTGATGATCAAACAGCAAACGGTCCTCGCCACGCTCGCTGATCATGTGCAGGGCGTAACGTACCTGCCAGAGAAAGGCCCTGCTCTGACTGGCGATGCGCATGTCGGCATCCGTCATGAACCCCTGCTGCATCAGGACTTCGATGATGTTGGTGCCAAAGTGGCGCTTGGCGATCCAGGTGACAGTCTGGATATCGCGCAGGCCTCCGGGCGAGCTTTTGATATTGGGCTCGAGATGATGCTCTGAGTTGTTGAAGCGCTGATGGCGTGCCCTTTGCTCGGCCAGTTTTGCCTGGAAAAAGGTTTCGCTGCGCCATGTGTCCATCTGGTTCAGGCGTTCGCGCATGCGTTCCAGAAGCGGTTCAGAGCCTGCCACGCAGCGCGTTTCCAACAGGTTGGTAATCACGGTGACATCGTCACGTGCTTCGCGTTCGCAGTCGTTGAGTGAGCGAACGCTGTGGCCGATATCAAGGCCGATGTCCCAGAGCATTGTGATAAAGGCGGTCAGCGATTCCCGGTAGGGCGTGTCGTCATCGCTTTCCAGCAGGATCATCAGGTCGATGTCAGAGTATGGGTGCAGCTCACCTCGACCGTAGCCGCCCACGGCGATCAGGGCGATGCCATCGTCATGCCAGTCAAGGCGTGACCACAGCAGTGCCAGTAGCTGGTCGATACACCAAGCCCTGCCAAACACCAGGTCGCGAATATCTGCGCCGCTTTTGAAACGTTCATCCAGACGACTGCGGATATCGGTCAACACTTCCCGAACGGCCCCAATGGGTGAGGTGTTCCGATCCAGTCGCGCCTTGAGGGCCTCGGTATCGATCAGGGTGGTGTCCGGGGTAAACCGATAATGGTGCAGAAGCATGGGCGGTGACCGTAATAAAAGTGAGCGGCAGCGTCCGCCACGGGCCTGTCAATGACAGGCCGGAGAGCGCATCGGGAAGACGATGAATTAGTTTGTCAGAAAACCAAGGTCCTCGTCATGGCGTACGGTGGTGGCCTCCACGCCGTCAGCGGTGATGATCAGGGTATGCTCCCACTGGGCGGAGAGGCTCTTGTCGCGGGTGACGGCGGTCCAGCCATCCTTGAGGACCCGGGTCTGCCAGTCACCGGCATTGATCATCGGCTCGACGGTCAGGCACATGCCTTCCTTGAGCTCGGCATCGTTGTGCTCATTATAGCCATCGTAATGCAGCACCTGCGGATCTTCATGAAAGCTGCGCCCGATGCCGTGTCCACAGAAATCTCGCACCACGCTATAGCCGTTGTCATTGGCGTGTGCCTCGATGACGCGGCCGATATCGGACAGCCAGACGCCCGGGCGCATGATCTTCATGGCCTCATACAGGCACTCCTGAGCCACGCGTGACAGGCGCTCGCCCTTGATATTGTCGCCGACGATGAACATGCGGCTGGTGTCGCCGTAATAGCCATCCTTGATGATGGTGACATCGATATTGAAGATGTCGCCCTTTTTGAGCTTCTTGCCAAAATCGGGAATGCCATGGCAAACCACGTGATTGAGCGAGATGCAGGTGGCGTGCTGATAGCCGTGATACCCGATGGTGGCCGAGATCGAGTCGATCTCGTTTTCAATATAGTGCTGGCACAGCCGGTCGATTTCGCCGGTGGAAATGCCCGGGCGGATGTGGGCCTCGATCATCTCCAGCACGCTGGCGGCCAGACGTCCTGCGATGCGTAGCTTGTCGATATCTTCGGCATTATGGATGGGGATGTTCATGGCGACTCGTGGTAAGCGAAATGGAAAGCCGTGCGAGGGTGCAGGGTCAATATCTCCCGGCAGTCGGGGGCTATGACAGCAAGGTTCGGCTTCATCTTGACAGCATTATATGGTATAAAGCCGCGCGTTTTCCTGCAATCCATGTCCGGGTATGACAGACTTGTCTTCTGGACAGGCGATCGCGGAAAGCGTCTGAACCATTACCACAGAGACCACACATGTACCGACACATGGTCCCGGGTGCCGTGAAAACGGTCGGACCCATGGGGTACGTGGAGGCTTAACCCGATACTCAGGAGAGTCATCATGTCAGTCAATATGCGTGACCTGCTCAAGGCAGGTGCCCACTTCGGTCACCAGACCCGTTACTGGAACCCGAAGATGAGCAAATACATCTTCGGCGCTCGTAACAAGATTCATATCATCAACCTCGAACACACGCTGCCGGCCCTTAACGAAGCCGTCTCCGTGGTTGAGCGTCTGTCTGCCAACAACAACAAGATCATGTTCGTTGGCACCAAGCGCGCTGCGGCCAAGATCATCGCCGAGGAAGCGACTCGCGTTGGTCAGCCGTTCGTGAACCATCGCTGGCTGGGCGGCATGCTGACGAACTTCAAGACCATTCGTCAGTCCATCAAGCGTCTGCGCGAACTCGAAGCCATGCATGAAGATGGCACCTTCGAGAAGCTGACCAAGAAGGAAGTCCTGATGGCCACGCGCGAGCAGGAAAAGCTCGAGCGCTCCATCGGTGGTATCAAGGACATGGGCGGCCTGCCGGACGTCATGTTCGTGGTTGACGTCGATCACGAACGTATCGCGATCAACGAAGCCAACAAGCTGGGCATCCCGGTCATCGGTGTAGTGGATTCCAACTCCGATCCGGACGGTGTTGACTACATCATCCCGGGCAACGACGACTCCATCCGTGCCATCCAGATCTACGTTCAGGCGATTGCCAATGCCTGCGCCAAGTCGAAGGAAGGCAGCGGCGACGAGTTTGTCGAAGTCGACGAAGCGGCCGAAGCGGCTTCCGAGTAATGTCACCCGCATCGGCAGGGGAGTTCACTGCCGGTGTCTGTGAATGACAGTGCAAAAGGGGGCTTACGGGCCCCTTTTTTTGAGGCGACAAATCGTATCAGCCATGGTGCATGAGCGTTTGTCCTGGAACTGTCATCGACAGGTGGTACCGATTTTTCTTCTCGTTCCGGGATCTCCGGAACCGAATACATGATTCAACAGAGGTTCATGACATGGCAGCTATCAGCGCATCTCTGGTCAAGGAACTACGCGAGCGCACCGGGCTTGGCATGATGGAGTGCAAAAAGGCACTCTCCGAAGCCGATGGCAATATCGAAACCGCCATTGAAAACCTGCGCAAGAACGCAGGTCTGAAGTCCGCCAAGAAGGCCGGCCGTGTAGCCGCCGAAGGCGCCATACTGACCCGCGTCGCCGAAGATGGCACTACCGCCGTGATGCTGGAAGTCAACTCCGAGACTGACTTCGTATCCCGTGATGACAACTTCAAGAACTTTGCCAATGAAGTTGTCAACAAGGTGCTCGACACGCGCAGCGAAGATATCGCTGTCGTGATGGAAGGCGAGCTGGAAGACGCCCGTGCGCAGCTGGTCCAGAAGATCGGCGAAAATATTACGGTACGCCGCGCCGCGGTCATCGATGCACCCGAAGGCGGTAGCGTCGGTGCCTATGTTCACGGTGATCGTATCGGTGCCGTTGTCGTACTCAAGGGTGGCAACCAGGACGTCGCACGTGACATCGCCATGCACGTGGCCGCGATCAACCCGTCCGTCTCGCATCCCGAGAAGATGCCGCAGTCCGAGCTCGACAGCGAGAAGGCGATCATCCTGGCGCAGCCCGACATGGCCGGCAAGCCTGCGGAAATCGCCGAGAAGATGACGCAGGGTCGTCTGAAGAAGTACCTTGCCGAGAACAGCCTGATCAATCAGCCGTTCGTCAAGGATCAGAACGTGACCGTGGCCGAATACGCCAAGCAGGCGGGCGCTGAAGTTGTTAGCTTTGTGCGCTTCGAAGTTGGCGAAGGTATCGAGAAGGAAGAAGTCGACTTCGCCAAGGAAGTCATGGAGCAGGCGCGCCGCAGCTGATCGGGCGTGTCGTCTCTCGTCTGCGGTCAGGGTTGGCCTCAGGCGGTTTGAGGGCGTGCGTTCGCGCACGCCTTCGCGTATCTGCCGGATCATGACCATGCTGTCATGATCGGCGATACACCTCACGTTTTCTCCCCTCGGGCCATCAGGAGGATGTCACATGCCCCCCAATACTGAACGTAGCGCCAAGTACAAGCGTATTCTGCTCAAGCTCTCGGGTGAGGCGCTGACGGGCGAACAGGACTTCGGTATTGATCCAAAGGTACTGGATCGCATGGCGCTGGAAATCGGCCAACTGGTGGGCATTGGTGTCCAAGTGGGTATCGTGGTCGGCGGCGGCAACCTGTTTCGCGGAGCGGCGCTTCACGAAGCCGGCATGGATCGCGTGACCGGTGACCACATGGGCATGCTGGCCACGGTCATGAATGCCCTGGCCATGCGTGATGCGCTGGAGCGCGCCAATATCCGCTCGCGCGTCATGTCTGCCATTCCCATGAGCGGCGTGGTCGAGCACTACGACCGCCGTACTGCTATCCGCTACCTGACCTCCGGTGATGTCGTCATCTTCTCGGCAGGTACAGGCAACCCCTTCTTTACGACTGATAGTGCCGCCTGTCTGCGCGGGATCGAGATCGATGCCAACGTGGTCATCAAGGCCACCAAGGTGGATGGCGTCTATGACAAGGACCCCGTCAAGCATCCCGATGCCGCCAAATATGAGCGACTCAGCTACGATGATGTACTCGACCAGAAACTCGGAGTCATGGATTTGACCGCCATCTGTCTGGTGCGTGACCATGATATGCCGGTTCGCGTCTTCGACATGACGCGCCACGGTGCGCTGTTGAATCTTGTCATGGGTGGTCGTGAAGGTACTATCGTCGATAACGGCCCGGTGCAACCACAAGGCTGAGCAGAGGATTTATAAAGTGATCAACGAGATCCAGAAAGACGCCGAAAGCCGCATGCAGAAAAGCGTTGAGTCGCTGCATTCGACCTTTGGCAAGATCCGTACCGGGCGTGCCCACCCCAGCATTCTCGATGCCGTGCGCGTTGAATACTATGGTGCCGAGATGCCGCTTTCTCAGGTGGCCAATGTCAATGTCGAGGACGCTCGTACACTGTCCGTGGTGCCTTGGGAAAGGACCATGGTCCCCAAGGTGGAAAAGGCCATCATGACCGCAGATCTGGGCCTGAATCCGTCCACGGCCGGTACCGTCATTCGCGTGCCGATGCCGGCGCTGACTGAAGAGACCCGCAAGGGCTATACCAAACAGGCGCGAGCCGAAGCCGAGCACGCACGGGTGGCGATTCGCAACATCCGTCGTGATGCCAATGGCGATTTGAAAGCCCTTCTCAAGCAGAAGGAAATTTCGGAGGATGAAGAGCGTCAGGCGCAGGACGGTATCCAGAAGCTGACCGACCGCTTCATTGCCGAGATCGACAAGTCGCTTGAGCAAAAGGAAAGCGATCTGATGCAGGTCTGAGGTCCGGGCCCGAAACCATCCGACTCAGGGCGCGGCTTCGGCCGTGCCTGCAGTGAGAAGTCATGACGCCTGACAAGTTTTCAAACATGCCCCGGCATGTGGCTATCATCATGGACGGCAACAATCGCTGGGCCAAGTCTCGTGGACTGTCCGGTGTGCGCGGTCATCATGCCGGAGTAGAGTCGGTCAGGGCCGTGATCAAGCGCGCGGCCGAACATCACCTTGAAGCCATTACCCTGTTTGCCTTTTCCAGTGAGAACTGGAAGCGTCCGGCCCAGGAGGTCAGTGCCCTGATGGAGCTTTTCATCATGGCACTCAAGCGTGAGGTTTCCCGGCTGCATAAAAATGGTATCCGACTGTGCATCGTTGGTGATCGGTCGAAGCTGTCTTCCTCCCTGAATCGTGCCATCGATCGAGCCGAGCACCTGACGCGCCATAATCAGGGACTGAAACTGATCGTGGCCGTCAACTATGGTGGTCGCTGGGATATTGCCAGCGCAGCACAGCGTCTTGCTCGCCAGGTTGAGGACGGGCAGTTGTCGTCCGATGACATTGACGAGGCGCTTTTTGAGCGTGAAATGTCAGCGACAGGGATCCCGGAAGTGGATCTTTGCATTCGCACCAGTGGCGAGCAGCGCATCAGTAACTTTATTCTCTGGCAAATGGCCTACGCAGAGTTCTACTTTTCACCACTATACTGGCCTGACTTCGATGGCGATGCCTTCGATGAAGCATTGAGTGTTTATTCTGGTCGCAAGCGCCGTTTTGGCATGACCGACGAACAAATCGAGGTTCAGGGTGCTTAAGCAACGGGTGTTGACAGCGCTGGCCATCGGGCCCACGTCACTGATATTGCTGTTTGTGCTGGGGGGCGGCTGGTTTGCCACGTTCGTGGGCATACTGGTTGCCGCCTCGGCATGGGAGTGGTCCAATCTTTCCGGTGGCGAAGGTCTCAAGGATCGTGCTCTGTTTACGGTGACATTGATTGCCTTGATGGCACTGGGCTGGTCCTCCGGTATTGCCTTGCAGACCTGGCCGCTCTGGATTGCACTGATTGGCTGGCTGCTCTGCCTTTACTGGGTCATCAGTTACCCTGGCAATACCGATCAATGGAGCAGCCGTGGTGTTCGCTATGCCATGGGACTCTGGGTACTGTTGCCGTGCTGGGTAGGCCTGTTGCTGTTGCGTGAATCACCGATATGGCTTCTGTATGTGCTGTTTCTGGTCTGGGGCGCCGATATCGCGGCCTATTTTGCCGGTCGTGCCTATGGCAATCGGAAGCTGGCGCCCAGAGTCAGTCCCGGCAAGTCCTGGGCCGGTGTTTACGGCGCGCTGGGCGGTACGGCTGCGCTTGCGCTGCTCATGGCCCTCTTTCAGGGCATGGGTATTGGCCAGACGCTGGTACTGGTCATCATCAGCGCCATCGTCACCGGTGCCTCGGTGCTGGGAGATCTCAATGAGAGCATGCTCAAGCGCTATCGCGGCATCAAGGATTCCGGCAATCTGTTGCCGGGACACGGCGGGGTGCTGGACAGAATCGACAGTCTGACCGCCGCCATTCCCATTTTTGCCCTGCTGGCACCCTGGATCGGCTAATCACTGTCAGCATGCGGTTTTGTGGCCTGCAGCCGATGATCATGATTGAATCGGCTCGGGTCGCGCGTTTTGTGCCTCCCATCCGTTTCAGCTTTCAGGATCTCTTTCATGCAGACTGTCACCCTGCTGGGGGCCACCGGTTCCATTGGTACCAGTACCCTTGATGTTATCGAACGCCATCCTGACCGCTATCGTCTGCACGCACTGACCGCTCATTCAAGTGTTGAAAAGCTGTTGGCGCTGTGTCTGAAGCATCAGCCGGAACATGCAGTGCTGGGCAGTGAGGATGAGGCTCGTCAGCTTGGCGCAGCGCTGAAGGCACATCAGGTGGCCACTCGGGTCAGCTGGGGAGAGCAGGCGCTGTGTGAGGTAGCGGGTGCGGCAGAAGTGGTTGTTGCCGGCATTGTCGGCGCTGCCGGACTGATGCCGACACTGGCTGCCGTTCGTGCCGGGCGTCGGGTTCTACTGGCCAACAAGGAAGCACTGGTCATGAGCGGCGCGCTGTTCATGCGCGAAGTGGCCCGCTCCGGCGCTGTACTGCTGCCGCTGGATTCCGAACATAACGCCATTTTTCAGTGTCTGCCGCGAGAGCATCGCGGCGGGCTCGAGCGTCACGGGATTACTCGGCTGCTGCTCACGGCATCGGGCGGCCCCTTCCGCGATCACGACCGGGAAGCTCTGGCTCATGTGACGCCTGATCAGGCCTGCGCGCACCCGAACTGGTCCATGGGGCGCAAGATTTCAGTAGACAGCGCCACGCTGATGAACAAGGGGCTCGAGCTGATCGAAGCCTGCTGGCTGTTCGATGCCACACCTGATCAGATTGATGTGGTTGTCCATCCGCAAAGCGTCATCCACTCAATGGCCGCTTACAGCGACGGATCGGTACTGGCTCAGCTGGGCAATCCCGATATGCGCACGCCGATCGCACATGCGCTGGCCTGGCCCGAACGTATTGATGCCGGTGTTAGACCGCTGGATCTTTTTGCAGTGGCACGCCTTGATTTTCAGACCCCTGACCTTGAGAGCTTCCCCTGCCTCAGACTGGCACGAGAGGCCATGATGGCAGGTGGTACAACGCCTGCCGTACTCAACGCCGCCAACGAGATAGCCGTGGATGCCTTTCTGACCGGCAGTATCGGCTTTACCGACATTCCTGTCGTGGTCGAAACCGTCATGGGCCGCATCGAGCGTCGCAGTGCCGATGAGCTTGACGTGATTCTGGCGCAGGATCGTCTGGCGAGACACGAGGCTCAGGTGGTGATCGATGAATTGGCCATGACCGCTGCCGGAGGATAGTCATGGGAATCCTGCAAAACATCATTGCGGTCATTGTCGTTCTTGGGCTTTTGATCACGATCCACGAGTTCGGCCATTTCTGGGTGGCAAGACGTTGTGGCATTCGTGTTCTGAGGTTTTCGGTGGGGTTTGGCAAGCCGCTGATCTCCCGAATGGACCGTCACGGTACCGAGTTTGCCCTGGCTGCCATCCCGCTGGGCGGCTACGTCAAGATGCTTGATGAGCGCGAAGGCCCGGTTGACCCCTCCGAGCAGCATCTGGCGTTCAATCGCCAGCATGTGCTCAAGCGAATCGCCGTGGTGATTGCGGGGCCGCTGGCCAATTTTATTCTGGCCGTGGTGGCCTACTGGGTCATGTTCATGGCAGGCACCACAGCCATTGTGCCCATGGTCGGCGAGGTCACGCCGGATTCGCCCGCCGCGCGAGGCGGGCTGCAAAACGGTCAGGAAATTGTCTCCGTTCAGGGCCGGCAGACACCGGACTGGAATGGCGTCAACCTGGCGCTGGTGGCCGAAATCGGTGCCACTGGCCATCTCGAAATCTCGACGCGCGACGAGCAGGGCCGGCTTGAAACGCATCAATTACCGGTCGATAGCTTCATGGCGCGTCAGGACCCGCCCGAGCCATTGCGCACGCTTGGCTTTACGCCGTGGCGTCCGGCCGTTGCCCCGATTATCGGTCAGGTGCTTGACGACAGCCCGGCCGCGAAGGGTGGCCTTGAACCGGGAGATCGCATCGAGGCGGTGAACGGGCAGCCCATTCCGACATGGGAAAATCTGGTGTCGCGCGTGCAGGCTGCTGCCAATACGCCGCTTGAGTTGAGCATTGCACGCGACGGGCACGACATGACCGTCACGGTCACGCCTGAAGCGCGTGAGCAGGAAGGCGCCACTGTCGGATTCATGGGGGCTGGCGCGGGCAGTGTCAGCTGGCCACAGGAGTATCAGCGCACGCTGGCCTGGGGCCCGCTGGGTGCCATGGGGCAGGCATTGTCGCGTACAGGGGAAATGACTTCCCTGACGGTCGGGTCCATCGGCAAAATGATTACGGGGTTGATTTCACCTTCCAATCTGTCCGGACCGATCACGATTGCTCGCGTGGCAGGAGATTCAGCCCGGTCAGGCCTTGAAACCTTCATCAGTTTCCTGGCTTACCTTTCCATCAGCCTTGGTGTATTGAATCTGCTGCCGGTGCCGGTTCTGGATGGCGGACATTTGGTGTATTACGTCATCGAGCTGGTACGTGGTCGCCCGGTTTCGGAGCGTGTGCAGGCCTTCGGGCTTCGTATTGGCATGGCCCTGATCGCCTCGTTGATGCTGATGGCCTTTTATTTTGACATCATGCGTCTTTGATCGATCCGGTGGTGTCAGACCCGATGGCCGGGGCGATTGTCGCTGCGATCATTACAAATTCTGTACCGAGCCCATGACGTCGGCGCTTGTCAGGGTGGTGGGGTTGTGTATAAGGTGCCTGTTCCCGTCGGCATGGTGAATGACTACTGCCGACATGTCTGGGGTGTCATACTGGCCTTCCCGCTCGGAGCATCGATGTCGACAAGCGAAACGGTTTCCTTTTTGTTGGACCCTGTCGGGGCATTGGCATGAACCTTGAGCAAAAGCGGGCCCCGAGTGGGCGGAATTCTGTAACAAGCGAAATGACGGCATGAAGATTAGAGCTACAGGTTGGGCGGTGTTGTTAATGGGCGCCTCCCAGGCGGCGTTTGCCGTGTCCTTCGAGGTTTCCGATATTCGCGTGGAAGGGTTGCAGCGTGTTTCTGCGGGTACCGTGTTCAACGCGCTACCCATTTCCGCTCACGATACGGTCGATGACGAATCGATCTCCAATGCCGGCAAGGCGCTGTTTCGTACCGGCCTTTTTGATGACGTACAGCTGGGTCGTGATGGCGATGTTCTGGTGATCGATGTCGACGAGCGCCCCTCGATTGCCAGCATCAACATCAAGGGAAATTCCAAGATTCCCGAGGATCAGCTTAAAAAGGGCCTGAGCGACGCAGGGCTCTCCGAAGGCCAGGTGCTTCAGCGCTCGACACTGGAAGAGATGCAGCGCGAACTTGAGCGGGTCTATCAGGGTCAGGGGCGCTACAGCGCCAGGATCTCGACGTCGGTTCACAGGCTTGATCAAAATCGCGTGCAGGTTGATATCGATATCAACGAAGGCAATGTGTCGCGCATCAAGCAGATCAATATCGTGGGCAACCATGATTTTGATGACGAAACCCTTCAGCAGCAGTTCGAACTGGAAGACCGCCCGGGCTGGTTCTTTGGCTGGTTCTCCTCCGATCAATACTCCCGCGAGCAGCTCCAGGGGGATCTGGATCGTCTGCGCTCGTGGTATCTCGATCGTGGCTACGTCAATTTCTCCATCGACTCGACTCAGGTCTCGATCAGCCCCGACAAGTCCTCGATCTATGTCACGGTCAATATCGACGAAGGCAAGCGCTATCGCTTCGGCGACATCAACTTCGCCGGCAACGTTGAAATGCCTGACGACAAGGCCCGCAGTCTGGTCCAGGCCAAAAGCGGTGAAATCTTTTCCCAGTCGGATCTGACGGCCTCCTCCGAAGCGCTTCGCAAGGCGCTCGGCGCACAGGGCTTTGCCTTTGCCCGCATCGAGGCCGTGCCCAATATTCATGACAACGATGACCGGGTCGATGTGACCTTCAACGTTGATCCGGGGCGTCGTGCCTATGTTCGACGCATCAACTTCAGGGGCAATACCACTACGGCCGACGAAGTGTTGCGCCGGGAGATGACGCAGCTTGAAGGCGCCCCTGCCTCGACCGATGCCATCAGTGACTCTCAGGCCCGACTTGAGCGACTGGGCTTTTTCCGCCAGGTCGAGGTCAATACCCAGCCGGTGGCCGATACGCCCGATCAGCTGGATGTCACCTATAACGTCGAAGAGCAGCCTTCTGGCAGCATCTCGGCCAGCCTCGGCTTTGCCCAGTCCGAGGGCATCATTTATGGTGCCTCGCTCTCCCAGCGTAACTTCCTGGGCACGGGCAATCGCGTGGACATCGGCGCGCAGACCAGCAAGTACTATCAGAACCTGCGGTTCAGTTATACCGATCCTTACTGGACGCTGGATGGTATTTCGCGCGGCTATAACCTCTACTATCGGGCCACCGATTACGAGGATTCCGATATTTCAACCTATTCCACCGACGCCTTCGGCGGTGGGGTGAATTTCGGTTATCCGATCAGCGATCTGTCGCGCCTGAATTTCGGCGTCAACCTTGAAAGCCTCCACGTTGATGATTACGACGATTCGCCCTCTGAAATCGTTCAGTTCATCAACGACGAGGGTAACGATTTCAATACCTACAGCCTGACGGCCGGCTGGACCCGCAACAATCTCAACCGCGGCATCCTGCCTACGGCCGGCAGCTACCAGAATGCCTCCGTCGAAACGGCTGGCGGTGATGCCCAGTTCTACAAGCTGCGCTATCAGGGCCAGAAGCTTTTCCCGATCAAGACCGAAGAGTGGGCACTCAAGTTCCGTACGGAGCTTGGCTATGCCAACAGCTTTGGCGGTACCGATAATATGCCGTTTTACGAGAACTTCTACTCAGGTGGTCTGGGTTCTGTCCGCGGTTTTCGCAGCAACACACTGGGCCAGCCGACCACCGCTCGTAACGACGGCGACGACGATACCCTGGGCGGCAACATCCTGATGGAAGGTTCTGCCGAGCTGATCTTCCCGACGCCGTTTATCGATGATCATCGCCAGGTGCAGACATCCTTCTTTGTGGATGCCGGTAATACCTTCCTGAGCGACTGTTATCCGGTAGAATCAGGTCGCACTTCCGAGTGCAGCTCGGGGGTTGATCTCGGAGAACTGCGCTACAGCGCGGGTCTTGGGCTTTCCTGGCTGACCCCGGTTGGCCCCCTGACGTTCTCGGTGGCTCGTCCCATCAATAAAAAGGATGATGACGATACACAGTTCTTCCAGTTCTCGCTGGGCCAGACCTTCTGATCATTGGCCGTTGCGTTACAATGACGCGAATTACAGGAGTTGAGTAATGCGTAAGTGGATGCTGGCTCTGGCGGTGACCGGAGCGCTTGGAACGGCTGCGGGGACTGCGCAGGCCAATGAAGTGGCGGTACTCGACTGGCAGCAGGCGCTGTTGCAGACCAGCTCGGCGCAACAGTCGATGAACCAGCTCAAGAATCAGCTGGGCAGTCAACAAAAGCAGGTCAAGGCGCTGGGCGAGGAAGTTCAAAAGCTTCAGCAGCGTCTGCAAAGCAACGGTGACGTCATGTCCGACAGCGAGCGGCAAAACGTCATGCAACAACTGCGTCAAAAGGGCGGCCAGTTTCAGCAACAGCGTGGTCAGCTGGAACAAAAGCGGGCTCAGCAGGAGCAGGCCTTCCTGAAGCAGGCGCGTCCCAAGCTTGATCGTGCCATCGAGCAGGTCGTCAAGCGCCACAATGTGGATGTGCTGGTGGATCGCAACAGCGTCATTTATGCAGGTGATGCGCTGGATCTGACTCAGGAAGTGACCCAAACCTTCAACTCGCTCAACTGAAGGCGCGCGTCGCTCCACCAAGATGACAAGATATTCAAGCCAGAATTATACACTTGCCGAACTCGCTCAGCGCCTGGGGGCCACCCTTCACGGAGATGGCACCGTGCGTGTTGACGGGTTGTCGACACTTCACGACGCCGGCACTACCGACATCGCCTTTCTGGCCAATCGTGCCTATCTAAAGGATCTGGCCGGTACCCGTGCTGCGGCTGTCATGCTGCATCCTGATCTGGTTGATCAGTGTCCCGTGCCGGCGCTGGCCATTGATAATCCCTATCTGGGCTATGCGCATCTGTCTCGCTGTTTCGCCCCGATTCTGCCCAGTCACCAGGGTGGGATCCACCCGACTGCCGTGATCGATGAGTCCGCGCAGTTGGGCCGCGATGTCACCGTGGCCGCTCATGCGGTTATCGGCGCCGGAGTCGTTCTGGGAGACCGGGTCACCGTCGGTGCCAATAGCGTGGTAGGAGAATACTGCACGGTAGGCGACGACAGTCTGATCCACCCGGGGGTGACCCTTTATCATGGGGTCATCATCGGAGCTCGCGCCATTCTCCACGGCGGTGCTGTGATCGGTGGCGACGGATTTGGCTTTGCCCATGACGGGAGCCGCTGGCACAAGATCGAACAGCTTGGCGGCGTGATCATCGGCGATGATGTAGAAGTCGGCAGCTGCACCAGTATTGATCGCGGAGCGCTTGATGACACTGTCATCGGTGACAACGTCAAGATCGACTCTCAGGTGCAGATCGCGCACAACGTTCATATTGGTGATCACAGCGCACTGGCTGGCTGTGTCGGCATTGCAGGTTCCACTCATGTCGGTCGCCATTGTCAGCTTGGGGGTGGGGTAGGCCTTGCCGGCCATCTGACCCTCTGCGATGGTGTCAACGTGACCGGCATGAGTCTTGTCACCAACTCCATTGATGAGCCTGGTATTTATTCTTCCGGAACCGGCTCGATGCCCAATGCGCTTTGGCGCAAGAACGCCGTGCGCTTCAAGCAGCTTGATCAACTGGCCAGAAGAATTACCCGTCTTGAACGTCACAGCGAGGGTGAATAGGCGCTCTCGGGTGGCTGTTGCCATCGGTTTTTCATTGCTGCTGTGGCAGCAAATATCATAATGGTTGGCCATGCGGCCGCCAGTCACATGCCTGCCGGTTCGGCAGGCATTTCGTTATGTCAGAGGTTTTGAGCCCATGGTCATGGATATCAACGAGATCCAGGAATATCTCCCCCATCGTTACCCGTTTTTGCTTGTAGACCGTGTTAACGCACTGGAACTGGGCGAATGCATTACGGCCTGCAAGAATGTCAGCTACAACGAGCCCTTCTTTCAGGGGCATTTTCCGGGACATCCCATCATGCCTGGCGTTCTGATCATCGAAGCGCTGGCGCAGGCGGCCGGTATCCTCGGTTTCAAGACCGTCGACAAGCGTCCCGCCGATGGCTACATCTATTATTATGTCGGCAGTGACAATGTTCGCCTCAAGCGTCCGGTATTTCCGGGCGATCAGCTGACGCTGGAAGCGCGCATGCTCAAGGCGCGTCGCGGTATCTGGAAGTTTTCCTGCCGTGCGCACGTCGAAGGTGAGGTGGTCTGTGAGGCCGACATCATCTGTGCCGAGAGGAAAGTCTCTTGATTCATCCATCTGCCATCATCGATCCTGCTGCGCGTCTGGCGGATGATGTCGAGGTCGGACCGTTCAGCGTCATCGGTGCCGATGTCGAGATCGGCGCCGGCAGCGTCATCGGGCCGCATGTGGTGGTCAGAGGGCCTACCACGATGGGGCGCAACAATCGCGTTTACCAGTTCGCGACCATTGGTGAAGACTGTCAGGACAAGAAGTACCGGGGTGAAGCCACTCGTCTCGAGATTGGTGACAACAACATCTTTCGCGAAGGCGTCACCGTTCACCGCGGCACCGTTCAGGACCAGGGCATAACCCGGATTGGCAGTGGCGGGCTTTTCATGGCCTACGCCCATGTGGCTCACGACTGTGTACTGGGCGATAACGTGATTCTTGCCAACCAGGCCACGCTCGGCGGCCATGTCCATATCGGCGATAACGTGATTCTCGGTGGTTTGTCCGCCGTGCATCAGTTCTGCCATGTGGGCACCTATGCCATGTGCGGTGGCGGCTCCATCATCACCAAGGACATCGCAGCATTTGTGATGGTGACTGGTAATCCCGCGGCCACGCACGGGCTCAACGCCGAGGGCATCAAGCGCCGCGGCTTTGAAAGTGATGTGGTCAACGAGCTGCGTCGTGCCTACAAGCTGGTATTTCGCAGCCAGCGCACCCTGACGCAGGCTCTTGAAGAGCTGGATCAACAGGCAAATCGCAGTGCCTGGCTTGATGTCTTCATCGATTCGCTGAGAAGCTCATCGCGTGGTCTGACCCGCTGATGATGCAGGCCGCTGGCCGGAGAGAACCTCGATGCGTGTTTTTCTGGTAGCCGGTGAGCTCTCGGGAGATATCCTGGGGGCGACCCTGATGCGCGAGCTCAAGCGTCAGCACGGTGACGTGAGCTTTCGTGGCATTGGCGGCCCGCGAATGATCGAGGAGGGGCTCGACAGCCTCTATCCGCTTGAAACGCTCTCCATCATGGGGCTGGTCGAAGTACTCAGACATCTTCCCCGGCTGGTGGGCGTGCGTCGTCACCTCAGGCGCGAGGCGCAGGCCTGGCCTGCCGACATCATGATCGGCATCGATGCGCCGGATTTCAATCTGGGGCTTGAGGCCCAGCTCAGATCAGGTGGCATGACCACGGCCCATTATGTCAGCCCGTCGGTCTGGGCCTGGCGTCAGGGACGGGTCAAAAAGATACGTCGCGCTGTCGACATGATGCTGACGTTTCTCCCCTTTGAAGCAGAGTTCTACGAGCGCCATGATGTGCCGGTGCAGTTTGTCGGTCACCCGCTGGCCGAAGAGCTGCCGCTGGATAACGATCGCCACCAGGCCAGACGTGCGCTGGGTCTGAGCGACGGCACCCGGGTGCTTGCCGTATTGCCCGGCTCACGCAGCAGCGAAATTGCCTTCATGACGCCGGTCTTTCTCAAGGCGATTCGGCTTTTAAGACAGCACCTGCCGACGCTTGAGGTCGTCATTCCCGCCGCTTCACCGGCAAGGCGTGAAGAGCTGATGGCCCACGGTGTGGCCGATGAGGGCATTACCATCGTGGATGGCCGGGCTTGGGAGGTCATGACGGCTTCCGATGCGGTGCTTTTGACCTCGGGAACCTCGGCGCTTGAAGCCATGCTCTGCCATCGTCCCATGGTGGTGGCCTATCGCATGGCGCCCATGACCTGGCAGATTGCCCGTCGGCTGGTCAAGACGCGCTGGATCTCCCTGCCCAATCTGATCGCACAGGAAAGCCTGGTGCCCGAGCTGATTCAGGATGATGCGACGGGGGAGGCCATTGCCGAGGCGCTGGTTCCCATGCTTGAAAATGAATCCGAGTCCCATGCGCTGAGCGCGCGATTTGTCGACATGCACCGAACACTTCAGCGCGGTGCCAGCGCGCGGGCCGCCCGGGTCATTCTGGATCTGATGGCCTCGCCACACTGAGCCGGTTATTCCGAGCCGGTTCCTTTTGGACAACAGCGCAGCAAAACATGAACTTTATTCCCGAAATCATGACCCCGAATTCCGAGCATTCGCCGCTGGTCATTCCCTATCAGGGCTGGCGTCTGGCAGGCGTTGATGAGGTCGGCCGCGGCCCGCTGATCGGTACCGTGGTGGCCTGCGCCGTCATTCTTGACCCCCAGCGTCCCATTGAGGGGCTGATGGACTCCAAGAAGATGACGCCCAAACGTCGCGAGAAGCTCGATCTTTTGATTCGCGAGCGGGCGCTGGCCGTGTCGCTGGGGGAGGCGACCTCCGGCGAAATCGATGCGCTCAATATTCATCATGCCACGCATCTGGCCATGCGTCGGGCCATCGATGGCCTGTCGATCACGCCTGAATATCTGCTTGTTGATGGCAATCGACTGCCAGGTCACCGTCTGCCAGGGCAGGCAGTCGTCAAGGGCGATGGTCGAGTGGCCGCGATTGCCGCTGCCTCGATCGTGGCCAAGGTAGCCCGGGATGCCCAGATGCTCTCGCTTGATGCTCGCCATCCCGAATACGGGTTTGCCGCTCACAAGGGGTATCCGACCCGCGCCCACCTGGACGCGCTGGCCCGGCTGGGTCCGCTGCCCGAGCACCGGCGCTCCTTCCGCCCTGTCAGGGCATTGTTGCCGGACTGACGCCCGGCCTTGAACGTTTCTCTTCCTGCCGGACCACTGGCCCGGCAGAGGTGAACATCGGTACCATGTCATGGCCTCTCCGGTGTTCCCCGATGTCCTTCGTTGACTGATGCCATTCGTTGACCATAGCGAGCCTGTACCCATGACCACGCCCTTTGTACATTTGCGACTGCACAGTGAATATTCGCTGACTGACGGGCTGATTCGGCTCAAGGCGCTGACGCAAAAGGCGGTCGAGGTCGGTCAGCCGGCGCTGGCCGTCACCGACGAAACCAACCTGTTCGGTCTGGTCAAGATCTACAAACAGTCGCAGGGGGCAGGGCTCAAGCCGATCGTGGGCAGCGATGTCTGGCTTTATAACGCTCAGGATCCGGCCCATCCCTACCGCCTGACCCTGCTGGCCATGAATCAGGCCGGCTATCTCAATCTGACCGAGCTGATCTCCAGGGCCTGGCAGCATGGTCAGCAGCAGGGTCGGGCCTACCTCCACAAGGAGTGGATCTTTGAGCAGAGCGAAGGGCTGATCGCACTGTCCGGTGCGCGCGAAGGCGAAATCGGCCGCTATCTGCTTCATGGTCATGCCGAGACGGCCCGTGAGCTTTTGACCGAGTGGCAGCGCTTTTTCCCCGATCGGTTCTATCTCGAGCTGCAGCGCACGGCGCGTGAAAACGACGAGGAATGCCTGCATCTGTCGGTGGGGCTGGCCATGGAGACCGGCACGCCGGTCGTGGCGACCAACGACGTACGCTTTTTGTCCCGTGAGGACTACTGGGCACACGAGACCCGGGTGTCAATTGCCGAGGGCAAGGCGCTGGACGATCCACGTCGCGAAACGCGCTACACCGAGGAGCAGTATTTCAAGACGCCCGAGGAGATGGCCGAGCTTTTCGTCGATATCCCCGAGGCGCTGGAAAACAGCGTCCATATTGCGTCGCGCTGCAGCGTCAATATGCGGCTGGGCGAAATCTTTTTGCCCGAGTATCCGGTACCGGAAGGCCAGACCATGGAGGAGTTTTTCTGTGAACTCTCCCATGCCGGCCTGAGCCGACGTCTGGATCTGCTGTTTGGGGGTGAGCGGCCCATCTATCCGGGACGCTCCCGCGAAGAGCACGAACCCGAATATCGCAAGCGACTGGATTTCGAGCTCAATATCATCAATCAGATGGGCTTCCCCGGCTACTTCCTGATCGTGATGGACTTCATTCGCTGGGCGAAGCAGAACGACGTGCCGGTGGGGCCCGGGCGTGGCTCCGGTGCCGGGTCGCTGGTGGCCTATGCGCTCGAGATCACCGATCTTGACCCGCTTGAATACGACCTGCTGTTCGAACGCTTTCTGAACCCCGAACGTGTCTCCATGCCCGACTTCGACGTCGATTTCTGCATGGAAAAGCGCGACCGGGTCATCGACTACGTGGCCGACCGCTACGGCCGCAACGCCGTGTCCCAGATCGTCACCTTCGGCACCATGGCGGCGAAGGCCGTGGTGCGTGACGTGGCGCGTGCCCAGGGCAAGCCCTATTCGCTGGGTGACAAGCTCTCCAAGCTCATTCCGTTTGAGGTCGGCATGACGCTTGCCAAGGCGCACGAGCAGGAAAGTGCGCTGCGTGAATTTCTGGACGTCGACGAGGATGCTCAGGAAATCTGGGACATGGCGCGCCGTCTGGAAGGCATTACTCGCGGCACCGGCAAGCACGCCGGCGGCGTCGTGATCGCACCTACCAGCCTGACCGATTTCTCGCCCCTGCTGTGCGATGAGGACGGCAGCGGGTTGATGGTGCAATACGACAAGAACGACATCGAAGAGGCCGGGCTGGTCAAGTTCGACTTCCTGGGGCTTCGTACGCTGACCATCATCGACTGGGCGCTGGAGATGGTCGACACGGTGCGTGCGCGAACGGGTGAGGGGCCGCTGGATATTGCCACCATCCCGCTCGATGACAAGCCGACCTTCGACATGCTGAAAAAGGCCGAGACCACGGCGGTGTTTCAGCTTGAATCCCGCGGCATGAAGGAGCTGATCAAGCGCCTCCAGCCGGATTCGCTGGAAGACATGATCGCTCTGGTGGCCCTGTTCCGCCCCGGACCGCTGCAGTCGGGCATGGTGGATGACTTCATCAACCGAAAGCACGGTCGGGCAGAGCTTGCCTATCCGCATCCGGACTATCAGCACGAATGGCTCAAGAGCGTGCTGGAGCCCACCTACGGCATTATCCTTTACCAGGAACAGGTAATGCAGATCGCCCAGGTGCTGGCCGGTTACAGCCTGGGTCAGGCCGACATGCTGCGTCGTGCCATGGGCAAGAAAAAGCCCGAGGAGATGGCCAAGCAGCGTGCCGGCTTCATGGAGGGGTGTGCCAGTAACGGTATCGATGCCGATCTGGCAGGCAACCTCTTTGATCTGGTCGAGAAGTTTGCCGGCTATGGCTTTAACAAGTCGCACTCGGCGGCCTATGGTCTGGTGTCCTATCAGACTGCCTGGCTCAAGGCACATTACCCGGCGCCCTTCATGGCGGCAGTACTCTCCACCGAGATGGATAATCTGGATAAGGTGGTGCCGCTGATCGAGGAGTGCCGGCGCATGGGACTGACCGTGACGCCGCCGGACGTCAATATTGGCAGCTACCGCTTCAGCGTCAACGAGCAGGGGCAGGTGGTCTATGGGCTGGGGGCCATCCGCGGCGTGGGTGAAGGCCCGATTGGCGCCATCGTCGAGGCACGTGATGCGGAAGGTCCGTTCCGTGACCTCTTTGATTTCTGTCGTCGCATTGATGGCAAGCGCATGAACAAGCGGACACTGGAGGCGTTGATCCGCTCCGGTGCGCTGGATCATCTGGGCCCGTCGCGAGCGGTGCTGTTCTCGGCGCTCGAGGATGCCCTGCGGGCGGCGTCCCAGAGCCAGAACAACGCCAGCATCGGCATGGTCGACATGTTCGGTGAGGCGTTTGTCAGTGACGATGAGGCGTCGCTGGACGTCTATAGCGACCATCGCGGTGCGCGCAACTGGAGTGATCGAGATCGTCTGGCCGGCGAGAAGGATACGCTGGGGCTTTATCTGACCGGGCACCCGATCGATGAGTACGAGGCCGAGCTCAAGCGCTTTGTCTCGACCCGTATCGTGGATCTCAAGCCTTCGCGCGAACCCCAGCGCGTGGCGGGGCTGATCGTGGCCATGCGCACCATGAAGTCCAAGCGCGGCGATACCATCGCCTTTGTCACTCTGGATGATCGCACCAGCCGCATCGAGGCCTCTCTCTTTGGTGAGCTCTATGACCAGGTGCGCCAGCATCTGGCGGCCGACCGGGTCGTGATTCTCGAAGGTGAAGTCAGTCTGGACGATTATTCCGGCGGGCTGCGCCTGCGGGCAAAGGAGGTCACGCCGATGGTCGAGGCTCGCGCCCGCTTTGGCGAGGCGCTCGAGATCAGTATCGATGCCGAGCGTATCAATGGACGTTTCAGTCGCACGCTCATGGACCGGCTGACCCCGCACCTGGATCAGGAAGGGCTGCCCATTCGTCTTCAGTATCGCAATAGTCAGGCCGGCGGCTGTCTCGAGTTTGACTCGCAGTGGCGAGTCTCGCCCTGTGATGAGTTGATTACCGGGCTTCAGGAGGGCGTGGAAGGCCATCCGCAGGTCAGGCTCTGCTATCGCTGACGTCGCCATTTTTGACGTGATTGATTTATCGGGATGGCATCGCAGAGCAATGGATGTCGTCTCATGGTTGCACCCAACGCCCACAATGGGATAATGATCCACCGATTCACCGACGCCGTGCGCTGCCTTATTGTGCTGCGACGGTCCAGGCCGATACTGTCGTGCACGCCCTGCGCTGCTCGCGTTGATGAAAGAGCTCTGTGACGACCCCTATGAATCCGAATTATCTCGACTTTGAACAGCCGATTGCCGAACTGCAGGCCAAGATCGAAGAACTGCGGCTGGTGGGCAACGATAGCAAGATCAACATCAGTGACGAGATCGCCAAGCTTGAGGAGAAAAGCCGCAAGCTGACCGAACAGATCTTTCGTGATCTAACCTCGTGGCAGGTGTCTCAGCTGTCCCGCCACCCCCAGCGTCCCTATACGCTGGATTATCTTGACGAAATCTTCACCGAATTCGATGAACTGCACGGTGATCGCAGCTTTTCCGACGATGCTGCCCTGATCGGTGGCGTCGCTCGCCTTGATGACCGCCCGGTGATGGTCATCGGCCATCAGAAGGGCCGCACGGTCAAGGACAAGGTGCGCCGCAACTTCGGCATGCCCCGTCCGGAAGGCTATCGCAAGGCCTGCCGCCTGATGGAAATGGCCGAGCGGTTTCACATGCCCATTCTGACGTTCATTGATACGCCCGGCGCCTATCCGGGAATCGATGCCGAAGAGCGTGGACAGAGTGAAGCCATTGCCCGCAACCTGGCGGTGATGTCACGCCTGAAAACCCCCATTATCTCGACCGTGATCGGTGAGGGGGCTCGGGTGGGGCGCTCGCGATCGGCGTATGTGATTCGCTGGCCATGCTGCAGTTTTCCACCTATTCGGTAATCTCGCCGGAAGGGTGCGCCTCGATTCTGTGGAAAAGCGCCGATCGCGCCTCGGATGCCGCTCAGGCCATGGGCATCACCGCTACCCGGCTCAAGGAGCTCGGGTTCGTGGATGAACTGATCGAGGAGCCGCTGGGCGGCGCGCATCGCCACATGTCCGAAATGGGGCGCCGTCTCAAGACTTCCCTGCTGCAGCAGCTGGACGTTTTGCAGGCCATGGATACCCAGTCCCTGCTCGAGCGGCGCTACGAGCGCCTGATGAGCTACGGTGCGCTCGACTGATCGACACGTTGCTTGATCGCGACAACATCACGGGAAGGCTCTGCCTTCCCGTTTTTGATGGTTGAAACGTTTCCGGGTATTCCGGCCCACTGCGTCCTGTCCACTCCCGTCGAACACGGAGCCTCTTCTGCCATGACGCCATCGCTTGAGGCACGTATCGATCATGCCATGGCAGCGCTGCATACGCGTGCAGCGACCTTCACGCTCTGGGTCGCGCTGTCCGGTGGGCGTGACAGTACCTGCCTTCTATGGTTGGCGGCCCGTACGGTGCAGCGCTACCCCGGCGTTACCCTGCGCGCCGTTCATGTCCATCACGGCCTGCAACCGGCCGCTGATGCCTTTGTCGCGTCGGCGCAGGCAGCCTGCGACGGTCTGGGAGTGGCCCTCCACGTCGAACGGGTGAGGATTGCTGCGCGGGAAGGGATCGAAGCTGATGCACGTCGTGCCCGCTACGCTGTATTCGAGGCGCTGCTCGCACCGGGTGATACCCTCTGGATGGCACATCATCGCGAGGATCAGGCCGAAACGCTGCTCTATCGCCTGATGCGGGGCAGCGGCGTGCGCGGCCTGGCCGGCATGCCTGCGCGTCGCGCGCTGGGGGCTGGCTGGCTGGAAAGACCGTTGCTTGACGCCTCACGTTTCGAGATTGATGCCTTGCTGGCCGAAGAGGGCATTCCCTGGTGCGACGACCCGACCAATGAAGAGGACCTTCAGGATCGCAACTACCTGCGCCATCACGTCATGACACCCTTGAAGGCACGCTGGCCGGGCGCTGCCGAACAGATGGCGCGCAGCGCCGACTATCTTCGGGAGGCGGATGAGCTTCTCAAGGCGCTAGCGGAGATGGATCTGGCGGCACTGGGTGGTGTGCCCGACCGTTTGCCACGCGCACCGCTGTGTCTTTTGAGCCGTCCAAGACAGCGGCTGGTGATCGATATGGCGCTTCGACATCTGGCGCTGACCTCGCCGCCGCGCGGCCGATTGGAGACCCTGCTGGATCAGCTGGCCCGTGCCGGTCAGGATCGACTAGTGCACGTTGATTGGCCTGGTGGCCAGGCACGGCTCTGGCGGGAGATGCTGTTTTTGCTTCCTGAGGACGGCATGGCTGTTCCAGAGGCGTCGTGGTCGCTCGATTGGGACGGCATTACACCCGTTACCACGCCACTGGGTGCTATTCGTGATCGACTAGAGCCGCTGGCGGGCGCGCAGCCGGCGCTGATGCTGGCGACAAGAGCCGGTGGAGAAAGGCTCAGGATTGACGCACAGCGCCGGCCTCTTAAAAAGCTGTTGCAGGAGCATGATATCCCGCCATGGCAGCGCGACCGGGTCGTGGTCGTGTGGCATGACGAGATACCGGTCGGCGTTCTGGGGCCCTTGAGGCTGGCCGCTGATGGCTGGACGCTGAAGGACGCTCTCGGTCTGGAGAGCTCAGGGCGTCTCGATGATGAGTGACAATCCTGAGCGCTGCTGCCACTGCTGTTCGAGTGCCAGATCCTGACGCAGCAGGTCAGGTATCGGTTGCAGGAACGTCAGTGTCAGGCTGTCATCGTCGGCTGCGAGTGTTGACGGCCAGTGATCGGCAGAGTCGCGCGCACGACAGAGGACGACGGCCAGTCGCAATAGCCTGGCCAGACGCATGAGCGTACTGGAAGGCAGCGCGGCACGATGTTCCGGCGGTGGCTCGGGAAGCTGTCGCCGATGCGCCTGCACCAGCCAGGCCAGCGCCAGCTGATCGGGCAGCGAAAACCCTGGCATATCGCTGTTGGCCAGCAGGTAGCTGCCGTGCTGATGATAGCGGTTATGAGCAATCCCCAGTCCGATTTCATGAACCATGGCGGCCTGTTCGAGCAGTTGACGTGATGCCTCATCCAGCGCCCAAGGCGTTTCAAGCTGGTCAAACAGGGTCAGGGCGGTGGCCGCGACATATTCGGCGTGCTGAACGTCCACCTGATACTGGCGCTGCATGTCACCCAGGGTAGTGTGACGCACGTCATGGCGGGTATCGCGAGAGAGCAGGTCCAGCAGCACGCCATCGCGAAGTGCACCGTTGGTATGCTGCATGTGTTCCAGGTTCAGTGCCTTGAAGATGGCGCTCAGGATGGCAATACCGGCCGGAAAGACGCGAGCGCGATTGCTTTTGAGTCCGGACATGCTGACACGGTCAAGGTGCCCCAGTTCAATCAGTTTCCGGCGCAGCTCTACAAGCCCTTCACGTGTAATTTCGCCCTTTTTTAAACCAGGGTGAATCGCTCTGAGGGTGGCGGCCGCGGCCTTGATGGTGCCGGAGGTGCCGATGGCGCGCTGCCAGCCCAGCCGTCGATAGTGTGCGGTGATGTTGGCAAGCTCCAGCAGGGCGGCCTGCTCGGCGCTTGCCATGGTGGCCTCGGTAATGTCGCCGCTACCGAAAAAGCGTCGCGTATAGACCACGCAGCCCATTTCAAGGCTTTCAAGTGCCAGTGGGCGAGTGCCGCTGCCCACGATCAGCTCTGTTGAACCGCCGCCGATATCGGCCACCAGACAATGGGCCGTGTCATTCTGCCAGGCCGTCGAGGCGCCCTGGTAGATCAACCGGGCTTCCTCACGTCCTGAAATGGTCTCAATGCGCTGGCCCAGACACTGTTCGGCACAAACGACAAAGTCGATGCTGTTGGCGGCCGTGCGCAGAGCATTGGTACCGACCACCCGGAGCCGGTCCACCCGGTGCTCATCAATGATCGTGCCAAATGCTTCCAGACATTCCAGCGCCCGAATCATCACGTTTTCGTCGAGCTGGCCATGGTCGTCCAGTCCTGCCGCCAGCTGTACCTTCTTGCTGCACTTTTCAAGCTCTGTAAAGTGACCGTTGTCAGCTTCCACGATCAGAAGGTGAAAACTGTTGGAGCCGAGATCCACTGCCGCCAGGCGCAGCGGGGCGGAGGAGGGGGTCTGAAAATTCGTCATGAGCCTGTATCCATGGCGTTGCTGCCCTGGCAGGCCCTGCGCATCAGGCCCCAGGTCAGATAATGGTTCGCCAAAGAGTGATGTCAGGCTGATATCATGTCAATTGCTTAAACCAACAGGTCGCTTTGACAGGACAGGCAAGGACACAACGTCGATGGGAAAGGGTGTGAGTATCATTACCGATCTGGACGAAAATCGCTTCGAGCAGGAGGTCGCTCACAGGCATGAGCCTGTACTGGTGGTGCTCAAGGCCGACTGGTGCAGGCCGTGTCGGACGCTGATGCCGACCCTTGAAGAAGTGGCTCAGCACTACGCGGATCAAGTGAAGGTCTATCGTGTCGACATCAATGAGTCACCGGCTCTGGCGGTACGTCTGGGCGCTCGAGGCGTGCCGACGATGTGTCTGTTTATCGATGGCACGCTTGAGGCCACACGCGTTGGCGCCCTTTCCCATGCACAGCTACACCAGCTTCTTGATGAGCATCTTTAAATACACCCCGGGGTGGCTGCGCTCGAATCGGTAGCCTGCGGGATAATAAAAGGGCTTGCGTCGACGATCAGCGTTGTCTAACATCGGTGCGTTCGCCTGATTTCAGCTGCTCGTCAGCCGCCGAACGAGCCCGCAGGGTCATATTGCTTTTCTCCCAGTCTGCCACGCCATTTCTCAAGCAGACGATCTGACCCTGACGCGATCGGTGACGAACTCGGGTTTTACCGTCATGTTACTTCTTTCCTTCGAACGAGGCGCTTTTCGGGTGTATCTCCACTGCCGGGGTTTCAATAACCATCAGGCGTCGAGACCCCGCGGGCTCTGACGACAAATCAGGCGGTATTCAAGATACCGTTTCCTGTCCCGGCCGCATCTCTTACAGCCATGCTGACTAAAGCGATTTCCGAATCAAGCCGATGAATCTAACCGAACTCAAGCAAAAGACTGTTCCCGAGCTGTTGGAAGTTGCCCAGGAAATGGGCATCGACAATCTGGCTCGTTCGCGCAAGCAGGACATCATCTTCGCCATCCTCAAAAAGCACGCCAAAAGCGGCGAGGACATCTATGGCGATGGCGTACTCGAAATCCTTCAGGATGGCTTTGGTTTCCTGCGCAGCGCCGACTCTTCCTATCTGGCCGGTCCCGACGACATCTATGTCTCGCCGTCCCAGATTCGCCGCTTCAATCTTCGCAAGGGCGACTCGATCGCCGGCAAGATTCGCCCGCCCAAGGAAGGGGAGCGTTACTTTGCGCTGCTCAAGGTCAACCAGATCAACTTTGACCGCCCCGAGAACGCCAAGCACAAGATCCTGTTTGAAAACCTGACGCCGCTGTTCCCTCAGGAGCGTCTGGTCATGGAGATCGGCAACGGCTCCACTGAAGACATCACTTCTCGCGTCATTGACCTGACCTCGCCGATCGGCAAGGGACAGCGCGGCCTGATCGTCTCGCCGCCCAAGGCGGGCAAGACGATGATGCTGCAGAACATCGCCAACTCGATCACCCGCAACAATCCCGAATGCCACATGATTGTGCTGCTGATCGATGAGCGTCCCGAGGAAGTGACCGAAATGTCGCGCACCGTGCGCGGTGAAGTCGTGGCCTCCACCTTTGATGAGCCGCCGGCCCGCCACGTGCAGGTGGCCGAAATGGTCATCGAAAAGGCCAAGCGTCTGGTCGAGCACAAAAAGGACGTGGTGATCCTGCTGGATTCCATTACCCGTCTGGCTCGTGCCTACAACACCGTGGTACCCAGCTCCGGCAAGGTGCTGACCGGTGGTGTCGATGCCCACGCTCTTGAAAAGCCCAAGCGCTTTTTTGGGGCGGCCCGTAACATCGAAGAGGGCGGTAGCCTGACCATTCTGGCCACTGCGCTGGTGGATACCGGCTCCAAGATGGACGAAGTCATCTTCGAGGAGTTCAAGGGCACCGGTAACATGGAAGCGCATCTTGACCGCAAGCTGGCCGAGAAGCGTGTTTACCCGGCACTCAACATCCGCCGCTCCGGTACGCGTCGTGAAGACCTGATCGCCTCCGAGGATGAAATGCAGCGCATGTGGATTCTGCGCAAGCTGCTCAATCCCATGGAAGATGTGGCGGCCACCGAGTTCCTGATTGATCGTCTCAAGGACACCAAGACCAATCTGGAATTTTTCGAGGCCATGAAGCGTCGCTAAAGCGCCGTTCAGGTGATACGGGCGTCCAAAGGGTCGTCTGCACGAAAGGGGCAGCATGCTATGCTGCCCCTTTGCTTTATTACGGGAGCAGGACCGGGCATGAAGTATCGCGATCTGCGGGAGTTTATCCAGGGGCTTGAACGGATGGGGGAGCTCAAGCGTGTCACCGTTGAAGTAGACCCCCATCTGGAGATGACCGAGATATGTGATCGCGTGCTGCGCGATGAAGGGCCGGCCCTGCTGTTTGAAAACGTGCGCGGAAGCCGTATGCCGGTGCTGGCCAATCTGTTTGGCACGCCACGTCGAGTGGCGCTCGGGATGGGCCAGGACAGCGTCGAGGCGCTGCGCGAGGTGGGTGAGCTGCTGGCCTTTTTGAAAGAGCCCGAGCCGCCAAAGGGTTTTCGCGATGCGTGGCAGAAGGTGCCCATCTTCAAGCAGGTCATGAGCATGGGGCCAAGGCATGTCAAAAAGGCGCCCTGTCAGGAAGTGGTGCTCGAAGGCGAAGACGTGGATCTTGACGCCATTCCCATCCAGCACTGCTGGCCGGGCGATGCTGCGCCGCTGGTGACCTGGCCGCTGGTCATCACGAAGGGTCCGCACAAGGAGCGCCAGAATCTGGGGATCTATCGTCAGCAGAAGCTTTCGAAAAATCGCCTGATCATGCGCTGGCTGTCTCACCGCGGCGGCGCACTCGACTTTCGCGACTGGCAGCAGACCCATCCGGGTGAGCCATTCCCCGTGGCAGTAGCGCTGGGCGCTGATCCCGCCACCATCCTTGGTGCCGTGACGCCGGTGCCCGATACGCTGTCCGAATACGCCTTTGCCGGCCTTTTGCGCGGCTCCAGAACCGAGCTGGTCAAGTGTCATCACGCTGATCTCAGCGTGCCGGCCAGTGCCGAGATCGTGCTTGAAGGGTATATCTATCCTGACGACATGGCCCCTGAAGGTCCTTTTGGGGATCACACCGGTTATTACAACGAGGTGGATACTTTCCCGGTCTTTACCGTCGAGCGCATGACCCATCGGCGAGATCCCATCTATCATTCTACCTACACCGGTCGCCCGCCGGATGAACCGGCCGTACTGGGGGTAGCCCTCAATGAGGTCTTTGTCCCCATCCTGCGTCGCCAGTTTCCTGAAATCGTGGATTTTTATCTGCCACCTGAAGGGTGCTCGTATCGCCTGGCCGTGGTGTCGATGAAAAAGCAGTATCAGGGGCATGCCAAGCGGGTGATGATGGGCGTCTGGAGCTTTTTGCGTCAGTTCATGTACACCAAGTTCGTGATTGTGGTGGATGATGACGTCAACACCCGTGACTGGAAGGATGTGATCTGGGCCATCACCACGCGCATGGATCCGGCGCGTGATACGGTCATGGTAGAGAACACGCCGATCGACTATCTCGACTTTGCCTCACCGGTCAGCGGCCTGGGCTCCAAGATGGGGCTGGACGCCACTACCAAGTGGCCGGGCGAAACCCAGCGTGAATGGGGCACGCCCATTGTCATGAGCGATGAGATCAAGAGCCGGGTGGACGAGCGCTGGGACACCTACGGCATCAATACCTGAGCCCTTCATGGCTCGGGAGTTACTGACACAATGCATTGCTGCATATCCATTGATTGAAGGAAGCACCATGTCTGCCAGGACGCTGACCTGCACGGTCGAGACCATGGAAACGCTATCGGCCGATGTCTATCGCCTTTTCCTGCGTGGTGACCCGCAACAGATTCTGTTTGCTCCCGGTCAGTATCTGATGCTGATTGTGCAGGGCAATCATCTGCCGTTTTCCATCGCCAATGCGCCCAACGGAGACGGCATTCTGGAGCTTCATGTCCAGTATATCGCTGAAAGCGATAACGCCCGTGCACTGTTCAGGCAGCTCCACGTGGGGGCCGATATCGAGGTCTCACTGGCCGGTGGAGAGTCCGTGCTCGAGCTCGATGATCCGCGCCCGCTGCTGTTGATTGCGGCCGGAACGGGCTTTGCGCAGATGAAATCGATCATCGAGGCCTCGCTTGCCCTGCACCCCGAGCGCCCCATTCATCTCTGGTGGGCAGCACGCGCGCGCAGCGAACTCTACATGGAGTGGCAGGCACGTCAGTGGGCCGAACAAAACGAACATTTCAGCTTCACCCCGGTGGTGGAGCTGCCCGGAGAAGACGACTTTGACGGGGTGGTCGAGCGCATCGATAACGCCCTGCATGACCGGGTTCATCGTGCCGACGAGGCGAGCATCTTCATTGCCGGCTCGCCCGGCATGGTGTATGCCGTGGTGGACACGCTCGCCCGGATCGAGCCGATGGCCAAACGGATATTTTCCGATGTCTTCAGCTATGCGCCCCGCCTCAAGGGGCAGGACGACGGGTCATGAGTCAGTCGCCCATCCTGATCACCGGCGGCGGTCAGCGACTGGGCCGCTACTGCGCCGAACGCCTCCATGATGATGGTCATCCGGTCATCATCACCTATCGCCGGGAACGTCCGGCCATCGAGGCACTGCGAAAACGTGGCATCACGGCGCTGTATGCCGACTTCTCAAGCGAGGCCTCGATCCTCGAGTTCATTGCCCGACTGAAATCGCATACCCATGCACTAAGGGCCATTATCCACAATGCCTCGCACTGGCAGCACGACGAAGGTGGCGCTTGCGGAGAAGACTTTGCCCTGATGTTTCAGGTGCACATGCAGGCCCCCTACCTCATCAATCTACATGCCCGGGCGCTTTTGATGGCCTGTCCCGAGCCGATGCGTGACATCATTCACATCACTGACTACAGCGCCGCACACGGTTCTCAAAGACATATGGCCTATGCCGCCACCAAGGCAGGCCTTGAAAATCTGACCCTGTCGATGGCCGGAAGGTTTGCGCCCGACATCAAGGTCAATGCCATTGCACCGGCAGGTATCATGCTCAACGCAGGCGACGGCGATGACTATCTGGCGCACCTCAACAGCAAATCAGCCCTGCCTGCCGTTCCCGGACCGATGGTGATCTGGCAGGGGGTGCGCTATCTGCTCGATAGTGCTTTCGTCACAGGCATCACATTGCCTGTTGACGGCGGACGTCATGTGAAGTGAACTGATATTGGCGAACAACTCGCCAGACAACAACCACGATGTTCAAGACAATGTTGTTTCAACAACCGTGACAGGTGGCATCATGATATCGCCGTCGACGTTACTAAAGGATCGTGCATTGCTGGTCGGTATGGTGGCCGGTGTGGTGGTAATATCGCTGGCAGCGGCATTGCCGGCACTGTTTATCTGGAAGGAGTTTCTCATCTGAGTCAGTCATGCTAGTCTCGGATGATCGATCATGAGGGCAGGGGCTCTCATGGTGTTTCGGAATTTTTGATCAGGATAACCCTGCATGTCGCATCTGGCGCCCAATGACACTCAGACTCTGCTGGCCCAAAAGGCTTTGGCAGTGTCTGCGCGTGTCTCTGGCGCAGTCGGTTATTCAGTGGGCTACTGGTATTGGTTTAGGAACGGGCACGCCTGAATACCAGGGCGTGCCGGTATCTACCGTGCTGCCCACCCTCAAAAACCCCGGTCGGCAGCACGCCACCGGGGTTTTTTGTTTTTGTGTCATGACAAACGACTCGTTGGACACAGGCAGAGGGAGAATCACATGACCATGACGGACCAGAACCATCCAGCGTATGGCTGGCGATTTAACCGCACGCTGGCGGCGCTTCGAGCGCTGACCGCCGGCGTGTCAGTAACGGGCGCTCCACACTTACCCTTGTTACGCCGTTAAAGGATAGAGATCTCGTCATGAATGCCTTACTCAACGCTGTTGAAGCTGCCCACCCCGATTCCTTCGATCAGACCGATGACGCGGATGCCGCCATTGTATCCCAGCCCCTGCCGACACCCGGCGCGCTCAAAAAGGCCATTGCCCTGGAACCTGCCATAAAAGAGCAGATTGCCCACCAGCGGCAGACGATCCGCAATATCCTGAATGGCCATGATTCGCGCCTGCTGGTTGTCATGGGACCCTGCTCCATTCATGACCGCGACAGCGCGCTGGATTATGCCCGGCGTCTGAAAGAACTCGCCAATGAGGTGGCAGACAGCATGGTGCTGGTCATGCGGGTTTACGTGGAAAAGCCGAGAACGACTGTCGGCTGGAAGGGGCTGGTGTATGACCCGCACCTGGATGGCAGTGACAACATGGCCGAAGGGCTTGCCAGTACGCGCCGCCTCATGCGGGATATCGCGGCGCTGGGGCTGCCGATTGCCTGCGAGCTGCTTCAGCCCATGTTGAGTGCCTACATGGATGATCTCATCAGCTGGGCGGCGGTGGGGGCACGGACCACCGAGTCGCAGATTCATCGCGAAATGGTCAGTGCGCTGCCCATGCCTGCAGGGTTCAAAAACGGTACTGACGGCGGCATTCAGGTGGCCATCGATGCCATGGGCGCCAGTCGCCACGGCCATCGTTATCCGGGGTTTGATGACAACGGTCACCCGGCACTTTTGCATTCACGCGGCAATCCCGACACTCATCTGGTGCTGCGCGGTGGCCATCAAGGGCCCAATCACGATGCGCAAAGCGTTGAAAAGGCCGCTTTTGCTCTCGGTGCAGCGGGCGTTTCAGGCGCCATCATGGTGGACTGTTCCCATGCCAACAGTGGCAAGGACCCCACTCGACAGCCTCTGGTGCTCGATGAGGTCATCCGCCAACGACTCAATGGCGTGTCATCACTGGTCGGCGTCATGCTCGAAAGCCATCTGGAAACAGGCAAGCAGCCCATGGGCGCTGCACTGCGCTACGGCGTTTCCGTCACCGATGGCTGTCTGGGCTGGACGGACAGCGAGCATCACATTAGGTGTGTGGCGAAGCGGTTGACCGAGCGGTCGGTTTAAGGCGGTCAGCCGTTGTTCGGGCCGTACTGAAGCGGCCCCGACCCCCCGGGTGTCAAAAACCTGTCATGATATCGTCGTAATCTCGGCCATCGATCAATCCACGGGAGACGATGGCATGAGTCAGGAAATCGAGAATCACGACAATCACAATGACAGCGATAATCGCCCCTTTTCTTCCGTCATGGCCCGCTACATGTCGCGCCGGCGCATGTTGCAGGGGAGTCTTGGGCTGGCGGCTGCCACACTGTTTACCGATTTCGGTCTGGGATCTGTCATTCGTCAGGCCGGTGCCGAGCCCGGGCGCCGGCTGACGCTGGGCTTTGAATCGCTGCCGGGCAGCATGACGGACGGCATTGTGGTCCCTGAAGGGTACACCGCTCAGGTTCTGGTGCCGTGGGGCACACCACTGGACAGTAGTGCGGCCCGCTGGCAGCAGGATCTGCGGGTCACACCGGCCTTTCAGGCGCGCGCCATGGGCATGCATCACGACGGCATGTACCATTTTCCGCTGGATACGCAGCACGCCTCACGCGATTTCCTGTTGGCGATCAATCACGAATATATCGATCAAAGCGCCCTCTGGGCGCCGCAGGGCGGACCGACCCACAAGGATGAGGGGGCACGTCCGGCCGATGAGGTGCGTACCGAAATCAACGCCCACGGCGTGGCGATTGTCCGCCTGCGTCGTGACGACCAAGGGCATTGGGGACCCGTAGCCGACGACGCCCATAACCGGCGCATTACCTCGGCCACGCCCATGGCGCTGGCGGGTCCCGTGGCGGGAACGCCCTGGGTGGTGACCGCCTGGTCGCCGGAAGGAACGCATGTTCGCGGTACCAACAACAACTGCGCCAGTGGCTACACACCGTGGGGTACCTACCTGACCTGTGAAGAGAACTGGCCCGAGGTATTCATCAATCGTGGTGAGCTGACGGCCGATCAGGCCCGTCTGGGTATCAATGGCGAGCGTGGCCGCTATGGCTGGGAAAGTGCCGAGCATGGCGAGCAGGGAGAGTTCAGCCGTTTCGATAACACGCCACAGGGTGACGATCCCGCCCGGGACTATCGTAACGAGGCCCGTGGTTTCGGCTACATCGTGGAAATTGATCCCTACGCCCCCGACAGCACCATCTACAAGCGCACGGCGCTGGGACGTTTCCGTCATGAGGGCTGCTGGCCCGGCCGTGTGGTCGAAGGCATGCCGCTGACGTTTTATACCGGTCATGACAGTCGCAACGAATACATCTACAAGTTCGTGACCAAAAAACACTGGCAGCAAAGCGATGCCAATCGTCCCGGCGACACCTATGACCGCCAGGCCATCGGTGCCAGCTACCTGGATGAGGGCACCCTGTATGTGGCCCGTTTCGATGCCGATGGTACGGGAGAGTGGCTGCCTCTGACGGTTGATGCCGTAATTCCTCAGGGCGAACACAAGGGGCAGCGACTGGGAGAGCTGTTCGAGGATCAGGCCGGCATCATCGTCAACACCTGTGACGCCGCTGACCTGATGGGCGCCACCCCCATGGACCGTCCGGAATGGGGCACGGTCGATCCGCAGTCAGGCATGGTCTACATGACGTTGACCAATAACTCAAAACGTACCGATGAAGACAGCTCGGCCAGCTTTACCGGTGAGGGCGATGATGTGTCTGCCATGGGCAGCGGGTATGCCACGGCACCGGTCAATGCGGCCAATCCACGCCCGGACAATACCTATGGCCATATCATCCGCTGGCAGGAGAGTCATGATGATCCCACCCGTATGCGCTGGGAGCCTTTCGTCTTTGGCGGTAGCCCTGATGCGCAGGATGACACCAACCCTTCCGGTCTGACCGACGTCAACGCCTTTGCAAGCCCTGATGGTCTCTGGTTTGACGAGCGTGACAATGGCGAGGGAATTCTCTGGATCGAGACGGATAACGGGCTGGACAAGGGTCGTGAGAACGCGGTGGCCAACATGACCAATGATCAGGTACTCGCCGTGGTGCCAGGCGCCATGAATGAAAAGGGGCAGCCGGCCATCAATGCCGGCAATCAGGCGCAGCTCAAGCGTTTCGCCATCGGCCCCAACGAAGCAGAAGTCACCGGGATTTTTGCAACCCCTGATCGGACAGCGCTGTTTATCAATATTCAGCATCCCGCCAACTGGCCGGCCGCCGATACCGACGATGCCACGCAAACAGCACAGGGGCAGGTGCGCCCGCGCTCATCGACCGTGGTCATTCAAAAGCGCGATGGCGGCATGATTGGTGTCTGACCCCCGGGGGAGCATTCTGGAAAAGGGACTCGGGCCGCTCATGCGGCCCGAGTGCTGTCATGGGCATTGAAGGATGTTGTCAGGGTCGCGCGGCATAGGCATAGAGCAGCGTTTCCTGCGCGCTGATGGCCGCTTCATCCTTGCCCGGGCAGCGTTTTTCATAATGCCCGTCCGGTTGCAGCGTCCAGCTCTGACAGTTGTCCAGCATGTAGGTATCGAGATCCTTTCTGACCCGCTGTGCAATCTTGCGATCCAGCAGAGGGAAGCAGGTCTCGACCCGTTGAAACATGTTGCGCTCCATGAAATCGGCGCTGGAACACCAGGTCTCGGATTTGCCGGCGTTGTGAAAGTGAAAGACGCGGGTATGTTCCAGAAAGCGACCCACCACCGAGCGCACCGTAATGTTGTCCGAGATGCCCGGAACCCCCGGGCGTAGACAGCAGGTGCCCCGGATGATCAGCTGACATAGGACACCGGCCTGGGACGCGCGGTACAGCGCCTGGATCAGTTTTGGCTCGGTCAGGGAGTTGCACTTGACGGTCAGCATCGCCTTGCGACCCTTGCGCGCGTGTGCGGTTTCACGATCAATCAGCTCTACCAGCCGCCGGTGCAGTGTAAAGGGCGCGTGCAGCAGGTGTTCGGTATGGCGCGGCTCACCCATTCCGGAGAGCTGCTGAAACACGTGATGGACATCTTCGCAAAGCGTTTCACGCGCCGTCAGAAGGCTGTAATCGGTATAGAGCTTTGCAGTCTTTGAATGGTAGTTGCCGGTGCCCATGTGGGCGTAATGACGAATCTGGCCGGCTTCGCGACGCACAATATGCAGCATCTTGGCGTGGGTCTTGTAGGCCATGACGCCATAGATCACGTTGGCGCCGGCCTCCTGAAGCCGGGAGGCCAGTGCGATGTTGTCGGCTTCATCAAAGCGGGCGCGCAGCTCGATCACCACCGTGACTTCCTTGCCACTTCTTGCGGCATCAACCAGAGCACTGACTACGCCTGATTCAAAACCGGTGCGATAAAGGGTCTGCTTGATTGCCAGAACGCCCGGGTCTCGAGCGGCCTCGGCCAGCCAGTTTTCGATGACGCCAAACGATTCCCAGGGGTGTAAAAGCAGGATGTCCTGTCGACTGATCATGTCGAACAGGCTTTCATCCTTGCGAAGGGCTTTCGGCAGGCCCGGTACGAAAGGGGTGTAGCGCAGGTCCGCGCGTTCGCTGTCTCCGATCATGGCCATCAGCCGGCTCAGGTTGACCGGCCCGTCGACCAGATAGAGATCCTCCTGTTCCAGCTTGAACTGCTTGAGTAGAAAATCGCTCAGGTGTGCCGGGCAGTTATTGGCAACTTCAAGACGCACGCCATCGCCATAGCGTCGGGCCAGCAGCTCGCTTTTAAGCGCCGAGGCCAGATCCGAGACGTCCTCGGTGTCCATGGCAAGGTCGGCATTGCGCGTCAGACGGAACTGATAGCAGCCGCGGACGGTCATGCCGGGAAAGAGCTGTTCGGCATGGGCATGGATCATCGAGGAGAGAAACACATACTCCTGACATCCTTCACGCTCAAGCTCCTGGGGGAGTCTGATCAGCCGGGGCAGGGAGCGGGGCGCCGGAATGATGGCCATGCCGCCTTCACGCCCGAAAGCGTCCCGGCCTTCCAGTTCGACGATGAAATTAAGGCTTTTGTTGACCAGTCGCGGGAAGGGGTGGGACGGGTCCAGTCCGATCGGGCTGACCACCGGCATGATTTCGTCATCAAAATAGGTCCTGACCCACTCTCTTTGTGACTTGTTCCAGCTGTTGCGACGCAGAAAGTGGATACCACGCTCGGCCAGTGCCGGGATCAGACGGGTATTGAGAATATGGTACTGACGCTCGACCTGTTCGTGAGCGGTGCTTGTGATCTCCTGAAAGATGCTGGAGCTTGAGTGACCGTCCATCCCCGACTCTTCATTGCCATAGGCAATCCGCCTTTTAAGACCTGCCACGCGAATCTCGAAGAACTCATCCAGATTGGAGGAGAAAATCAGCAAAAACTTGAGCCGCTCGAGCAGGGGATGCGTATCATCAAGCGCCTGTTCCAGCACGCGTATGTGAAATCTCAGGGTCGACAGTTCACGATTGAAATAGAGGCCGGCATCATCAAGATCGCGCGACGCATTGGCAGCTGCCCGGGCGCGAATGCCGGCATGGGTATGGTTGATTCTCAGCGTTGAGGCGGGGTCATTCTCGAGTGATGCAGATGATTCAGAAGCCGGGGTAGTGGGCAGTGATGACATCGAGAACTCTCCGGAAAATGACAGGCGCTCCTGGAAAAGAGGTGGCGCATTCATCAGTTTGAGAAACGCTCATGACGGTTTGATGACAGTCACGTCTCCCTGAGTATTCGAGCAGCCTGTCGGGCAAACCAGGTCACGATGCCATCGGCACCGGCACGCTTGAAGCAGCGCAGAGACTCCAGTATGACGGTTTTTTCATCCAGCCATCCGTTGATAAACGCTGCCCTGTGCATGGCGTACTCACCGCTCACCTGGTAGACGAAAGTCGGTACACGCAGCTCCTGCTTGACGCGATACAGTACGTCCAGATAGGGCATTCCGGGTTTGATCATGATCGCATCAGCGCCTTCGGCGATGTCCATGGCCGACTCATGCAGCGCTTCATCGCCATTGGCCGGGTCCATCTGACAGATGGAGCGTTCGGCAGGGGATGAGTCGGTATTGAGGGCAGGCGTGTCATAGTATGAGGCGTATCTCGCCGAGCATGACAGGAGGCGGGTATGCGTTAGTCCTTCGGCCTCAAGTATCTCTCTGATGGCAAGGATGTGACCGTCCATCATGTCGGAGGGGGAGACGTAATCGGCACCCGCTTCGGCATGGCTCAGGGCCTGCTTGGTCAGCGTTTCGACCGTACGGTCGTTGAGGATGCGGCCCTGAGCGTCGAGGATACCGTCCTGACCATGTACGGTATAAGGATCAAGGGAAATGTCGGTAATAAGACCCAGAGTCGGATAGGCGGCCTTGAGTGCACGAAGTGCCCTGGGCATCAGTCCCGAAGCGTTGTAGGCCTCTTCAGCCAGCTCGCTTTTATGATCCGCATCAATGACGGGAAGCAGGAGAATGGCAGGAATGCCCAGTGCGACGAGTTCACCGGCATCCTGCAGAAGCTGGTCGATGGAGAGTCGCTCCACGCCTGGCATGGAGGGGATGTCATCGCGGCGATTGTCTCCTTCCTGAATAAAAACAGGCAGAATCAGATCATCCACGGTCAGCGTGCTTTCACGCATCATGCGACGTGAAAAATCATCGTGACGCATGCGATGCATACGGGTTCCGGGAAATGCGCGTGAGACAATGGCAGTCACGATAGAACTCCTGAAACACGAAAGTGACATAACAAGCATCACTATAATAGCTGGCCTGTCCGGCAGCGGTGACGACGATCGTCGTATTTGAAGAGCCGAACAGGGCTCTGTGACTACTCTCCTGCCAGGAAGGCGGATGTCATGAATCTCATGGGAGCAGCAGCATGAAAAAGCGTGTAGCAGTCGTGATTTCCGGATGCGGATGGCTGGATGGTACCGATGTGCAGGAACTGACGATGGTGCTTTTGCGCCTGGATCAACTTGGGCTTGAGTGGAGCTGTTTTGCTCCGGATGTGGCACAGCATCACGTGATCGATCACACCAGCGGTGAGCCCATGGACGATGTAAAACGTCACGCCATGGTTGAATCCTGCCGCATGGTCCATGAACGAATTTATCCGCTGGACAAGCTACAGGCGAAGGAGTTCGGGGCGGTGATCATCCCCGGTGGGCATGGCGCCATCAATCAGTTGAGCGATTTTGCCGTCAGCGGTTCTTCCATGCAGGTACTCGAGCAGCTGGTCGGTCAGCTTCACGAATTTCATGAGGCCCGCAAGCCCATTGCTCTGATCGGTATGGCAGCCCTGCTGGTGCCCCGGCTCTTTGAGCAGGCCATTCCGGTCACGCTGGGCCAGAGTGCCGAGCTGTCCGGTACCATCAGTGCCATGGGGGGGTTACACAAGAGTGCCAATGTCGGAGAGATCGTGGTGGATATCGAACACCGTGTTCTGACCACGCCTGGCTGGCTCATGGGCAAGCGGCCGTCGGACGTGGCGCAGGGACTTTTCAAGCTGGTAGACCGCATGAACACGCTAATGGAGCAGCCGCGCTGAGGCGCGGCGGATCGTTCAGCTGTCGGTATCGCTCATCTCCACATCATCACGGCCGCCGCGTGGTCGTCGAATGAGGCGGGCAAAGAGAATGCCGATCTCGAACAGCAGCCACATCGGCCCTGCCAGCAGGGTCTGTGAGATCACATCGGGCGGCGTGAGCACCATGCCAACGATGAAGCAGCCGATCACTACATAGGGCCGCTTGGCGGACAGCGCCTGAACCGTGGTCACCCCGGTCAGTACCAGCAGGAAAGTGGCAACCGGAATCTCGAAGGCAATGCCGAAGGCCAGAAACAGCTTGAGCACGAAGGAGAGATAGGCGTTGATGTCGGTCATCACCTGCACATCTGCTGGCCCTGCCGTGGTAAAAAACTGAAACAGCAGCGGAAATACCACGTAATAGGCAAAGGCTGCCCCACCGTAGAACAGCAACACACTCGACCCCAGCAGGGGGAGCGCGAGCTTTTTCTCATGGGCATAGAGGCCGGGGGCAATAAAGGCCCAGGCCTGATAGAGCACAAAGGGAATGGCCAGAAACAGCGATACGATCAGCGTCAGCTTGAAGGGCGCCAGAAAGGGCGAGGCGACTTCGGTGGCGATCATCTGCGAGCCGGGCGGCAGCAGTGCCATGAGCGGCTCGGCCACGAAGGTATAAATCTGATTGGAAAAGGCGTACAGCGCCGCAAACGCGACCACGATGACAATCATGGCGCGCAAAAGGCGTGAGCGCAGTTCAATAAGATGATCGATCAGCGGGGTCTGCGACTGATTATCGTCCTGTGGGCTCATCGATCCTGTTTATCCCTGTCATGGCTGTCCGACACCGATGTCTGCCCGGAAGAGGTCTCGGAGGTTGTCCGCTCGCCCGCCGCAGCCTCGGCCTGAGCGGCTTCGGCAGCCGAGAGCGGGGCAGTGGATGGGTCGGCGGTATTGGCGTGGCGATCCGACAGCGGTTCGGCATCCGCAGATTGCTCCTCGGAGCGCTCCGGCAAGGCGGCGCCTGAAAGCGCCCTGTCAGAGACCTTTCGGCTCGCCGCCGAGGGGTCATCGCCCAGACTTTCGATATCCTCCCGTGCCTTTTTCAGCCCCTGATCGAAGCGGTCCTGCTGACTTTTCATCTTGCGCTGCAGCTCTTCTGCCTCAAGCTGCGAGGTGATTTCCTGCTGAACGCTGGACACCGTGCGCTTGATCTTTCCCAGCCACAGACCGGCCGTACGGGCTGCCGTTGGCAGACGCTCCGGGCCCAGCACCACCAGCGCGATGGCACCGACCACGATCAGCTCGGGAAAACTGATATCGAACATGGCGGATTATTTCCGGGTGTCTTCTTTATCGCGCGTTTCCGTATGGCTATCGATGCTCTCGTGGCCCGGGCGTTCATCATGCTTGACGCGCTGCTGAGGCTTGTTGCCGGCCTCGTCGTCATCGTTGACGGCCTGCTTGAAGCCCTTGATGGCGCCGCCCAGATCCCCGCCCAGATTGCGAAGCTTCTTGGTGCCGAAAATCAGGATGATGATGCCCAGAACGATCAGAAGCTGCCAGATACTGATACCACCCAACATGACGTCTCTCCATTGTGTCCGACCGGACACGGTCATTGTAAATCCGATGCCGCCCGTGGCTGCATCCATCATTGTAATGGTAGGACAGGTAAAAGAAGCAAATGTTACTTCTCGGTACGCGAGGCCTTTTCTTCAAGTCCGGAAATGCCCTGACGCCGTGCCAGCTCTTCAAGCACGCCGCGATGATCCAGCCCAAGATGGGACAGCATGACCAGCGAATGAAACCATAGATCGGCCGTCTCGTTGATCAGCGCCTGTCTGGCAGCATCATCGCCGTGCTCGGCATCACGGGCAGCAAGGATTGCCTCGACTGCTTCTTCACCCACCTTTTCCAGAATCTTGTTGAGACCGCGCTGGTGAAGGCCGGCGACGTAGGAAGTATCCGCGTCACCGTGGCGGCGGCTGGCCAGGCTCTGGTCGAGCTGATCGAGAATGGTGCTCATTGAAATGGGTTCCTGATGTGTCATGCCAGGGCGTGTTCAGGATGGTGAGCGCTTATATCATCACCATCCGCAATCTGTCGATGTTCTCCATGGCGCTCAGCGCCAGATGACCAGTACCAGGCCAATACCGGCCGCGGCCAGTATGCTCCAGTGCTGCTGAAACGCCCACTGGGAAATGGGCTGCCAGGCAAGCGCCCCTGCAATCAATACCAGACCGATCCTGATCCGCCGTGCCCCCTTGCGCACCCCGGAAAAGGAGTTTTGCAGGGTCACGAAGGCAGCGGTCTGCTGTTCGCGGTGCTTGCGCTCGTTCTCGACCTGGGAGAGGGCCTGATGAGCCAGTACCGGCAGCTGCGGCATGCGCTGGGCCAGATCCGGCGCCTGACGCTTGAGCTCCTCCCAGAACCCCTTGGGGCCAGCGCGCTCATGCATCCAGCGTTCCAGAAAGGGCTTGGCGGTATGCCATAGATCAAGCTCGGGATAGAGAGAACGTCCCAGTCCTTCAATATTGAGCAGGGTTTTCTGCAGTAGTACCAGCTGAGGCTGTACTTCCATGTGAAAGCGCTGCGCGGTCTGGAAAAGCCCCATCAACACCTGGCCAAAGGAAATATCCTTGAGTGGTTTTTCCAGAATGGGCTCACAGACCGAGCGGATGGCTGCTGCAAACTCGTTGGCACGCGTGTGTTCACCCACCCAGCCGGACTCGATGTGGAGCATGGCCACTTCGTAATAGTCCTGGCGGAAAAAGGCGATGATATTGCGTGCCAGATAGTCCTGATCCTCTCGGGTCAGACTGCCCACGATCCCGCAGTCGATGGCGATATAGCTGGGGTCGCTGGGGTTACTGACATTCACGAAGATATTGCCCGGGTGCATGTCGGCGTGAAAGAAGTTGTCGCGAAACACCTGGGTAAAAAAGATTTCCACGCCGCGCTCGGCCAGCAGGCGCATGTCGACGCCCTGGGCTTCCAGTGCATCGGTATCAGCCACCGGCACACCACTGACCCGCTCCTGGGTCATGACCCGCTTGCGCGTCAGCGGCCAGTAAATGGTGGGTACATGCAACAGCGGTGAGTGCTGAAAATTGCGTTTGAGCTGAGAGGTGTTGGCGGCTTCCTTTTGCAGATCAAGCTCATCAAAGAGCGTGGACTCGTAGTCCTTGACCACCTCAACCGGACGCAGGCGCCTGGCCTCCGGCCATACCCTTAAAAGCACCCTGGCAAAGGTATACAAAAGCGCAATGTCGTTGCGCATGACGTTATCGATGCCGGGGCGAATGACCTTGATCACGACCTCCTCACCGCTGTGAAGTCGTGCCGCGTGGACCTGCGCAATGGAGGCCGAAGCCATTGAATCGGCTTCGAAGTGATCAAACAGTTCACCGACCGGCGCGCCCAGCTCCTCCTCGATGATCTGGCGAGCGGTGTCGCTGTGAAAGGGCGGCACCTGATCCTGCAGTCGCTTGAGTTCCACGGCGATGTCCGGTGGCATCAAATCGCGCCGCGTCGAGAGCATCTGTCCGAACTTGATGAAAATGGGGCCCAGATCCTCGAGTGCCAGTCGCAGGCGCTCACCGCGTGTTTTATCGCCTTTCGGAAACAGTCGAATGGGCGCGATGGCCATGACAAGACGGGCGTAGCCCGGCAGGCGATCCATTGGGATCAGACTGTCGAGCCGATAGCGGGTGACTACCCAGGCAATACGGATCAGGCGCCATAGCGTCATCAAGAGTGGTGCCCTCGCAGACGACGATTGAGACGTTCAAGCCGGGCTTCCAGCCGGTCCGTCGCAATTTCGAGTTCGGTCAGGTGGTCACGGGCGACATCAAAGCGGCCGCGGCCGGCAAGCCATTGCCCCTCTTCCAGGATGTACTCGCGCAGATCCTGTTCCAGGCTTTTGGAGGAGTGCACGCCAAAATGGCCCAGACGTCGCAGTCCGGTGGCCAGGCTGTGTGCCGGCGCCTCGCCAAACCACTCGGCAAAGGCGCCTTCCCAGTTGATATCAAGATCCATCAGCAGTTCGCGGGCCTGCATCAAAAGACCGAGCTGGCCACGCACGACCAGCCGGTGGCTGGTCATGAGCGACTGGATCGGCATGCCGCCCAGCAGGGCGCCCAGCGTATCGGCATCGATTTCGATGGTGGTGTCGGCGTCCCGGTCTTCGCCGTCGGGCAGTGAGGCGAGCGTCAGGCCGTGAATATGAAAGATCACCAGGACTTCGATCCTGGGGGATTCAAGTCTCAGTAAAAGGCGCTGTCCTGCCATGGCCGCGAGACGGGACGGGGCTGCCGGGTCGCGCGCCAGCAGACGATTCACCGTTTTCTCAACGCCTGCCAGCAGTACGGGGGTCATAAAGGACATCAGCAGAACTGCCCTTGAGGTATGCAATGACGAAAAGTCATGAAATACGCGTGTGTCATGCCATTAACCCTGTCGGGAAAGCGGCCCGGCGGATGTTGCCAGGTGATGGGCATCATCCGCGCGGGACGTTCAGAACTTGATACCGCGGTGCAGTGCCACAACACCGCCGGTCATGTTGGTGTACTCGACCCGCTCGAGACCTGCATTTTCCATCATGGCCTTGAGTGTCGGCTGATCGGGGTGCATGCGGATCGATTCGGCCAGGTAGCGATAGGAGTCGGCGTCGTTGGCCACCCACTTGCCGATGCGCGGCAGAACATGGAAGGAGTACTGGTCGTAGACCTTCTCGAAGACCGCATTGACGGGCTTTGAGAATTCCAGAATCAACAGTCGTCCGCCCGGCTTGAGCACGCGCGTCATCGACGCAAGCGCTGCATCCTTGTCGGTCACGTTGCGCAGACCGAAGGCGATGGTAATGCAGTCAAAGGTATTGTCAGGGAAGGGCAGTGCCTGGGCGTCGGCCTGAACAATCTCGACCTGCGCGCCGATGCCACGATCCATCAGACGATCACGTCCGACCTGCAGCATGGAGGCGTTGATATCGGCCAGTACCACACGACCGGTGGGGCCGACGCGCTCCACGAATTTGGCCGTCAGATCGCCGGTGCCGCCGGCGAGATCCAGTACGGTATGGCCGCGGCGTACGCCTGAACGCTCCATCACCACACGCTTCCAGAAGCGATGAATGCCCATCGACATCAGATCGTTCATGATGTCATAGCGGCGTGCCACGCTATCGAAGACCTGCTCGACGCGTCCGGCCTTATCCTCGACAGGGACTTCCTCATAGCCGAAGTGCGTTGTCTGCTTGTCCATGGCGTTCCCCTGTCAGCGTTTGCAAGTCATGTGTTCTGATATCGTCAATGGCGCTACCTGCCCCCTGGGCACGATGCACCGTCTATCCGGTCGGGAGGGTCGCGCCGGTCGAATGCCATTGTAGCTTTCAGGAGGTCATTTGTCCTGACGCCCATCAGGCGCCCGGATCATTGACGCTGCAGCGGGATGCCCAGCGGTTCGCGTGAGGCATTGGCCTTTTTGAGCTCGTGAAGATAGTCGTCCCACCACAGATCGCGGTTTTCGATCATCTCCCAGAGATAGGCATAGGTATAAAGGCCGCTGTCATGACCGTCATCGAAGTGCAGCTTGAGGGCGTAATTGCCCACAGGCGTAATGTTTTTCAGACCCACGTACTTCATGCCGGTCTGCAAAACGGCCTGCTCCGGGCTGTGGCCTCGCACCTCGGCCGAGGGTGAATAGACCCTGAGCATTTCGGCACTGAGTCGAAAGCTTTGCGATTCACCGTTGAGGTCATAGGTCAGCGCCAGTTCACGACTGCGCTGATGGTAGTGAACGCCGGTTGGCATGGGGGCACTCATGGGACGTCTCCATGATATCAGGTAGCACCGGATGAAGCGCCCTTGCGGGAAGGGCGCTTCATCCTTTTAAAAAAACGGGCGGCCCATGAACGGGCCGCCCTCCAGGATACGCTGTTGGCGTTAAACGATAAAGACGTTTAGAGGATGTAGCGCGACAGATCCTCGTCGCGTGCCAGTGCCCCCAGACGCTCATCGACATAGGCGCCGTCAATGACCAGCGGACCCTGCATGTCGCTACCTTCAAACAGTGCTTCTTCCAGCAGGCGTTCCATGACCGTATGCAGGCGACGTGCCCCAATGTTTTCGGTGCCCTCGTTGACCTGCCAGGCGATCTGCGCGATGCGCTCGATGCCATCATCGGTAAATTGAACGTCCAGCCCTTCGGTTTTCATCAGCGCCTCATACTGGCGCGTCAGCGAAGCAGACGGCTCGGTCAGAATGCGCTTGAATTCACCCGGCGACAGCGCCGACAGCTCAACGCGAATCGGCAGACGCCCCTGCAGCTCCGGAATCAGATCCGAGGGCTTGGAGAGGTGGAACGCGCCCGAGGCGATAAAGAGGATGTGGTCGGTATGGACCATGCCATGCTTGGTAGAGACCGTCGATCCCTCGATCAGCGGCAGCAGGTCACGCTGGACACCCTCGCGGGAGACATCGCCGCCGCTGCCGGACTCGGCACGCTTGGCCACCTTGTCGATCTCATCGAGGAACACGATACCGTTTTGCTCGACGGCCTCGATCGCGCGGGCCTTGAGGTCTTCATCGTTGACCAGGCGCGAGGCTTCCTCGTCACGGACCACCTTGAGGGCTTCCTTGACGGTGATGCGACGCGTTTCCTTGTTCTGCTTGCCCATGTTCGAAAACATGCTGGACAGCTGATTGGCCATGTCTTCCATGCCGGGAGGGGCCTGAAAGTCCATGCCCTGGCCTGCCGGCGACAGCTCGATGTCGATTTCCTTGTCATCGAGCTTGCCTTCGCGCAGCTGCTTGCGAAAGGTCTGACGTGTGGCACTGTCACGGCTCTTGCCACTGTCGTACTCGCTGCCACGAGCAGGCGGCAGCAGGGCGTCAAGAATGCGCTCCTCTGCAGCGTCGTCGGCCTTGTGGCCGACCTGTGCCTTGGCCTGTTCACGGACCAGCTTGATCGCGGCTTCCACCAGATCACGAATGATCGATTCAACATCGCGACCAACGTAGCCGACCTCGGTGAATTTGGTCGCCTCGATCTTGATGAACGGCGCATTGGCCAGTTTGGCCAGACGGCGGGCGATTTCGGTCTTGCCCACCCCGGTCGGGCCGATCATCAGGATGTTCTTGGGCGTGACCTCGGGTCGCAGCGCATCGTCAAGCTGCATGCGACGCCAGCGGTTGCGCAGGGCGATGGCCACGGCGCGTTTGGCATCGGCCTGGCCGATGATGTATTGATCCAGCGCATGCACGATCTCGCGCGGGGTCATGTGTTGGCTGTTGGCATTTTGATCGGTCATGGAAGTCTCGGTCATGATCAGTCCAGTGATTCGAGCGTCACGTTGTGGTTGGTGTACACACAGATATCTGCCGCAATCGCGAGGCTCTTTTCGGTAATTTCACGCGCTGACAGGTCGGTATTCTGAACCAGTGCCCGAGCGGCGGCATTGGCATACTGACCACCCGAACCGATGGTGATAATGCCGTGTTCGGGTTCCAGCACATCGCCGGTGCCCGTAATGATCAGCGAGGCGTTGCGGTCGGCCACGGCCAGCATCGCCTCGAGCTTGCGAAGGGCGCGGTCGGTGCGCCACTCCTTGGCAAGCTCAACGGCGGCCTTGGTCAGATGCCCCTGGTACTTCTCAAGCTGCGCTTCAAAGCGCTCAAACAGGGTAAAGGCATCTGCCGTACCGCCGGCAAAGCCTGCCAGCACCTGGCCTCGGTAAAAACGGCGGACCTTGCTGGCATTCCCCTTCATGACCGTATTGCCCAGCGATACCTGTCCGTCGCCACCCAGGGCGACCTGTTCGCCGCGGCGAACCGATACAATCGTGGTCATCGGCGCTACTCCAATGCGTTGGTGACATGCACCTGGTGACTTGAACGCAAACGGCGCTTGAGGCGCCTGAACTCATCTGCGTTGCTGAAAACTTTCCCATGAAGTGCGGGCGCTCGCGGCTCAAATCAAGCCATGACCACCAGGGAAGTTGTCTGAAGTGTGCAGGCTGGCGTTGATTAGCCCTCGTTTGATAGCGGGAGAGGAAAGGTAGAGCTTCTGAAAGATGGTCTCAAAAAAGGAAAGGGCGCCTGCTGCATCGCAACAGGCGCCCCGGGCTCGGGCGGAATCGCGCCCTAGCGCTGCTGGATCTGCATCGGGTCGATACCACGGGTCTGCATCAGCCCACGAGCACGAGCCAGCTCTCCGGAATCCCGGTAGGGACCGGCCTGAACGCGATACCAGGTCGTGTTATCAGCCGTTTTGACCTGAGTGACCTGCATGACCAGTCCCAGGTCCCGCAGCTTGCCGGCCATGTTGTTGGCATCGCTTTGTGACTTGAACGATGCTGCCTGCAGCATGTAGCTGGGGCCGTTGCCGGCGCTGCTCGCACTCTGCTGTTTGGCAGGCGCGCTCTGGCGGCTGCTGGAGGCTTCATGACGAGAGGCCATCTGTTGGATGGCATCACCGCTGTCGGCGCTGCTTTTCGGCTCGGGCTTGCTGGGTGAGGCGCTCTGTTGTGATGAGGACGCCTTGTTACCCTCGGGATTGCTGACCGAAGCGGAGCCGTTGCTGCCGGCGATGCGCCTGGCGTGCTGCTCGAGCACGGCGCCCTCGGTGCCTGGACGCGGCGCCGAGTTGTAGTCTTCCACGTTCGGTGCAATCACTTCCGACTCGGGCAGCAGGGTATAGAACTCGAACGTCGGCATCTGGTCCTTTTCCTCGGCTGTCGATGCAGACTCGCTGCCCTTTTGCTGATCGCCGCCGTCGGCGCGCTTTTTGGCCACCACGGCGGCCACCTGGTCACGCTTGGGCGGGGCATCGTTGTGGAAATACTGCGCGATCGCAAAGCCTGCAATGATGCCGACCAGTGCCCATAGCCAGCCGGGAATATGGAAGCCGTCGCCGGATTTTGATTTGTTGCGTGATGTGGCGCCCTTGCCCGAGGGCGCCTTTTTGCTCTGGCGCTGTGCCATTTACATCTCCCTGGGGGCCGACACGCCCAGCAGATCGAGGCCGTTGCGCATGACCTGGCGCACCGCCAGACCCAGCGCCAGTCGCGCGTTGCGCAGGTCAGCGTCATCGACCATGACCTTGACGGCGTTGTAACAGGTATGAAATTCGCTGGCGAGCTCCTGCAGATACAGGGCGATCTGCTGGGGCTCGCGCTGATCGGCGGCGCGACGCACCGTCTCGGGCCAGCTGCCCAGGCGATTGATCAGGTCGCGCTCGCGAGCATCCTCGAGCAGGTGCAGCGAGGCGCGCGCCAGTTCGGCATCAAAGGGTTGATCGTTACTGGCGGCCTTCGCCTCGACGCTGCACACACGGGCATGAGCGTACTGGGCGTAATAGACCGGGTTGTCGCTGGACTGCGAGCGGGCCAGATCGATATCAAAGGTCATCTGCGAGGTGGCCGCGCGCGATACCAGAAAATAGCGCGTGGCGTCGCGGCCGACTTCATCGATGAGATCGCGCAGGGTCACGTAGCTGCCGGCGCGCTTGGAGAGTTTGACCTCCTGGCCCGAACGGGTGACCAGTACCATCTGGTGCAGCACGTAGTCCGGCCAGCCCTTCGGAATGCCGGCGTCAAGCGCCTGCAGCCCGGCGCGCACGCGCGTCACGGTAGAGTGGTGATCGGCGCCCTGTTCGTTGATGACGGTGGTGAAGCCGCGCTGCCACTTGTCCAGATGATAGGCGACATCGGGCAGGAAGTAGGTGTAGCCACCCTCGCGCTTTCGCATCACGCGGTCCTTGTCATCCCCAAAGTCCGTGGTCCGAAGCCACAGGGCGCCATCGGATTCATAGGTGTGACCGCCCTGAATCAGACGCTCTACGGTGTCTTCTACCTTACCGCTTTCGTAAAGGTCGGACTCGAGGAAAAAGACATCAAAACCGACCCCGAAGGCCTTGAGATCGAGATCCTGTTCATGGCGCAGCCAGGCCACGGCGAAGGCGCGGATGGCGTCCATGTCATCAGGGTTGGCGGCGGCAGTGACCTGGCGGTCGTCGGCCGTGACGGTCTCGCCCTGCATATAGGCGCGTGCCACGTCCTGGATGTATTCACCGCGATAACCGTCGGCCGGCCAGGCCGGATCGTTGGGCTCTATGCCCTTGATGCGAGCCGCCACTGACAGGGCCAGATTGTCGATCTGGGCACCGGCATCGTTGTAGTAGAACTCGCGGGTCACCTCAAAGCCGTTGGCCTCGAGCAGGCGGCACAGGCTGTCGCCCACTGCCGCACCGCGGCCGTGCCCCACGTGCAGCGGACCGGTCGGGTTGGCCGAGACAAACTCGACCTGCACCTTCTGGCCGGCGCCGTCGCGGTTGCGGCCGAAATCATCACCGGCTTCGAGAATGTCGAACAGCACTTCGCCGGCGGCACTGGTGTTAACGAAAAAGTTGATAAAGCCGGGGCCTGCGATCTCGACCCTTGAGATGGCACTGGAGGCCGGCAGGGCATCGATCAGACGCTCGGCCAGATCGCGCGGTTTCATGCCGGCAGGCTTGGCCAGCATCATGGCCAGGTTGCTGGCGTAGTCGCCGTGGGCCCGGTCACGCGCAGCGTCGACACGGATGTCGGGCTGGGTGCCAACGGGCAGGGCGCCTTCGGCCTTGAGCGCCTCGAGCGCCGTATTGAGCAGTAGGGTAATCGTCTCTTTCATGCTGGCATCTATGGTCGTGGATGGCTGGCCCGACGCATTCGGCCAGGTCTTGAACTGCGCGCCCCGAAACAGAATGTCCGCGCTGACACTGAGGGTGAATCAAACGGGGCAGGCGCTTTGGCGCCCGCCATTATCGTTCAACCGTCGGCAGTGTCAAAACCGGTATTGTGTCCGGCATGTATCAGGCCCCTTGCGGCGGGGAAGACCGGTTCAATACATCTCCTGCGGATCGATATCGATGCTGTAGCGCAGGCGTCTTGCATCGGCCTGCTGCATCATCCATTCGTCCAGCCAGGCGCTGGCTTCATGCAGTGCGCTGCGCCGGTCGGCGCTGAGCAGCAGCTGGGCGTGATAGCGGTTCTGGCGTCGCTCCATGGGCGCCGGGACCGGCCCCAGGCAGTGAACCGCCAGACCCCGTTCGTCGAGCCATGCCCGCATGGCCTCTCCGGCCCGGGCGAACAGCTCGATCACCGCCTCCATGCGCGCGCTTTCACCGCGCATGAGGGCCATGAAGCGAAAGGGGGGCAGGCCGGCCAGGCGGCGCTCGGTCAAAAGCTCTTCGGCCAGAGCGTCATAACCTTCCTCGACCAGTAGCCGAAGGCTCGGGTCTTCGGGGTGCAGGGTCTGAATCAGTACCCGCCCGGGGTGCTGGGCGCGCCCGGCACGGCCGGCGACCTGGGTCAGCAGCTGCGCGGAGTGCTCGAGCGCACGAAAGTCGGCACTGTAAAGTCCGCCGTCGGCATTGACCACGACCACCAGCGTGACATGCGGGAAGTGATGGCCCTTGGCCAGCATCTGGGTGCCGACCAATAGGCATGAGCTGCCCTGCCGAATTTCGTTCAGCGTCTGTTCGAGGGCATCGCGTCTGCGAGTGCTGTCACGATCGATCCGCATGATGCGGGTATCGCTGAAGGCTTCCTGCAACGCCTCTTCGGTGCGTTCAGTGCCGGCGCCCTGTGGCCTGAGATCGGCGCTGCCACACTTCGGGCAGGCATCCGGCACGCCGCGTTGCTGTTCGCAGTGGTGGCAGATCAGCCGGTGCGGATCGCGGTGCAGGGTCATGCGAGCGTCACACTGCGGGCATTCGGCCAGCCAGCCGCACTGATGGCAGGTCAACGTGGGCGCAAACCCGCGACGATTGACGAACACCAGTACCTGGCGCCCGGCCTCGAGATGCTCCCTGATGGCCGTCAGTGCCTGTGGCCCGAGGCCACCGCGCTGAGGCTTGCCGCGCAGATCCACCAGCGACAGGGCGGCCGGTGCGGCATTGCCGGCACGGGTGTTGAGCCGCAGGTGGCGGTAGTGGCCGTCGCGGGCCCGGGCAAGACTTTCAAGCGATGGGGTGGCACTGCCCAGCACGATCGGAACGCCGTCACGCTGGGCGCGAGCAATCGCCAGATCGCGGGCGTGATAGCGCAGGCTGTCCTGCTGCTTGAAGGAGCCATCGTGCTCTTCATCCACGATGATGACGCCAGGAGAGGCCAGCGGCGTAAAGACCGCCGAGCGGGTACCGATCAGCACTGCGGCGCGACCTGAACGCGCAGCCTCCCAGCTGTCGAGACGTTCACTGTCATTGAGTCCGGAGTGCAGGGCAATGACCGGGGCGTTAAAGCGCTTTCGAAAGCGCGACAGGGTCTGCGGCGTGAGACCGATCTCGGGGACCAGCACCAGCGCCTGACGCCCGCGATCCAGCACCGACTCGATCAGTTGCAGGTAGACCTCGGTCTTGCCGCTGCCGGTGACACCGTGCAAAAGCGAGACCCGAAACCGGTCCAGGTCCTGATGCAGTTCGGCCAGCACGCCAGCCTGTTCCCGGTTAAGCGGCAGCGTGGGCTCGGCCAGCGTTTTGGGCGAGCCTGCGCTTGCAGGCGCTGCCAGATTCTCCTCGCGGCAGTCGATCAACCCCTTGTCCTTCAGCGCCTGAAGCTGAGGCCGGTTGAAGCCAAGCGCCGAGATGGCCGAGGCCACCAGCCCCCGCGGATGCTGAGCAATGGCGGCCAGCAGCTCGGCCTGGCGGGGGGCACGTGCGAGAGTCTCCCCCGGTGTCCGGCCTGCTTCGGTGATGAACCAGCGCGCTTGAGTGCGTGCGGCCAGTGGGCGTCCCTGACGCAGTAGCGCCGGCAGGGCACTGCTGAGGGTCTCACCCAGCGAATACTGATAGTAGCGGGCAGCAAAGCGGCACAGCCACAGCCAGTCTTCAGGCAGGGGGGTTCGATCAATCAGGGCTTCAATGGGGCGCAAGCGATTGGCAGGCACGTCACTTTGGTGGCGAATGTCGATGACCACACCGATGACTGACCGTCGTCCAAAGGGGACGCGTACACGCACGCCTGCGACCCAGCCCTGCTCGGGAGCATCGGGGCCTGGCAGGTAATCAAATGCCCGCTTGAGTGGCGACGGCACGGCCACCGCCAGAATCACGCGGTCAGGCCCGGACGTGGACACGATGGGTTGGCTCCAGAAATCAAAAGGGAATGATTCTGCCCGACTGCCGAGGGACATTCTGCGGGCTGCGGCAGGGTAGCACGTTCTCGGCGCCGGCCGTGACATCAGGGCGGACGTGCCGGCTTGTAGTGCTCGTGTATCCCCTGTTATGGCGGGGTAGTCGGCTTGTAGCGGCAGATATTTTTCGTTACGCTTCGCCGAATTGATAATTGATTTTCGATCGAGTAACGACATGTCTCAGGACAAGAAACAGGCAGCGCTGGACTATCACGCTTATCCAATTCCGGGCAAGCTCAGCATCGAGTTGACCAAGCCCACAACCTCCTCGAAGCATCTCGCCATGGCCTATAGCCCGGGCGTGGCCGAGCCGGTGCGTGAAATCGCCCGCGACCCCGAAACCGCCTACCGCTATACCGGCAAGGGCAATCTGGTGGCCGTGATCTCCAACGGCAGCGCCATTCTGGGGCTGGGCAATCTGGGGGCGCTGGCCAGCAAGCCGGTCATGGAAGGCAAGGGCGTGCTGTTCAAGCGCTTTGCCGGGATCAATGCCATCGATATTGAAGTCGACAACGCTGATCCCAATGCCTTTATCGAGACCGTGGCCAATATCGCCTGCAGTTGGGGCGGGATCAATCTCGAGGACATCAAGGCGCCCGAGTGTTTCCAGATCGAGCGTGAACTCAAGGCGCGATGCGATATCCCGGTCTTTCATGATGATCAGCACGGCACGGCCATCGTGACGGCTGCGGGGCTTCTCAATGCCCTTGATATTGCTGGAAAAACGCTGAAGGATGCCCGCATCGTATGTCTGGGCGCAGGCTCTGCAGCGATCGCCTGCATGGATCTGCTGATCGCCTGTGGCGCTGTGCGTAACAACATTCGCATGCTCGACAGCAAGGGCGTGATTCATGATGGTCGTGAGGATCTCAACGAGTTCAAGGCGCGCTACGCCGCCACTACCTCCGAGCGCAGCCTGGATGATGCCATCGACGGCGCCGATGTCTTTATCGGGCTCTCCGGCCCCAATCTGTTTACCGCCGAGCAGCTTCAGAAAATGGCGGCCAACCCCGTCGTGTTTGCCTGCTCCAACCCTGACCCGGAAATTCATCCCGACACGGCGCATGCCACGCGTGATGATGTGATCATGGCCACCGGACGGTCGGATTATCCCAATCAGGTCAATAACGTATTGGGCTTTCCCTTCATCTTCCGCGGTGCGCTGGATGTGCGGGCACGTGAAATCAATGAAGAGATGAAGGTCGCTGCCGTTCACGCACTCAAGGATCTTGCCCGCGAGCCGGTCACGCAGGAAGTCCTGACGGCCTATGAGCTTGATGCCCTCGAGTTCGGTCGTGGCTATATCATCCCCACACCGCTGGATTCGCGTCTGCTGGATCGCGTCTCCTCCGCCGTGGCGCAGGCGGCAGTCGATTCTGGTGTGGCCACGAAGGCTTATCCGTCGCATTACCCGCTGACCAGCGTTGAGGATGTCTACGGCAGCTGACCAGCCGCGGGATCACTTCACGCAAAAACCCCGTCACCCATGGTGACGGGGTTTTTTCATGCAGGTTTCATGGCACCGTGTCAGAGGTCATAGACCACCGACACGGCCGTGGTGGTATCGGTCTTGTGCTGGGCGTCTTCAGGCGGGTCGTCATTGAAGTCGACATCGTAGGACAGACGCATCGCCAGGGCGTCGTTGATGGATACCGTCATCGAGGTCTGGGAGCGCATGATCAGATTGAGTCCGGTGGCTTCCATGACTAGATCCTGACCAAAGGTGGCGGTATCCGAGACCTGCCAGCGATAGTTTAGTCCTCCATAGGCCAGCGCCCGATATTTCTTTTCGTCGCTATCGGTGTAGCTGTCGCGGCGCACACCGGGTCCGGCCTCGACCGAGAGTGACTGGGGCGGCCCACTGAGCAGCTGGCGGCCATACCCGCCGGCCAGTGTGCTCTGGGAGTTATAACCGGCGAAGCGATCCTTGCGCCAGCGTGCCAGACCGAAGAGATAGTTGTCTTCGTCAAGGTCATAGCGCGTGCGCCCGCCAAGGTTATAGTTTTCGGCCGAGGTGTCGTCCTCATCGCTGGCGCTGTTGATGCCGGCATAGAAATTCCACGACCAGGGGCCGTTATACCAGGTCAGGTCGGCATGGGTGCGCAGGCTGGAACTGTTGCTGTTGCCGGAGAGTTTCGTATAGCCCAGCGCGTACTCTCCATCAAAGTCATCATCGGCCTGTTGAGCGCTTTCAAGCGTTGAGTAGCCGGCAAAGTTTTCGTTGTCGGCGGCCAGAGTTTGTCCGGCTGGTGTCATCGTGACGAGAAAAGGGATGAATGGCACAAAAAAACGTGTATAGCGTAAACCCATGATGATGCAGATCTCTTGAATACCGATACGCTGCGATAGCAGCAGTGATGGTCTTGCTCCGGGGCATGGCGCGGTCTGAAGCATTGCCGCCGCGCGAGGGCAGTTTGCCCGGAAGGTGTGGGGGCTACACGAGGTTTGGGGTCACGTTTTGTGAGGCATGATGTCTTCGTTGGCCAAAACGTTGAACGTCGTTAGAAGTTGTAAACCACCGAGGCAGCTGTCGTGCGATCGGTATGGGCATCCGCTTCACGCGGCGGATTGGAGTTGCTTTTGATGTCGTGGGATACCCGAAGCGACAGGCTTGAATTGATGGCCACCGAAATGGCGGAGTAGGAGCGAAGGGTGACATTGTCCTCTGCACCTTCCACCGAAAATTGCTGGATAAGGCTTGCGGTATCGGAAATCGATATCGAATAGTCGGCGGCCAGGTAGCCCAGCAGCATGTGTCGGCTGCCGCCGCTTTCGTAATCGTCGAAGCGATAGCCGGGGCCGGCTTCCAGCGACAGGGCCTGAAGGTCGGTGTCAAAGATCTGACGGCCATAGCCGATGATGGTCGTGAACTGATTGTCGTAGCCCGAAAAACGTTCCTTCTCGTAACGTGCCAGCCCGAACAGATAGTTGGGAGAATCTCCAAGCGAGTAGCGCTCACGCTGGCTGAACAGATACTGCTCGGCAGTGGTGTTTTCGCTGTCCTTGACGTTTTTCACCTCGGCGCGGGTGGTGTGCGTCCAGGCCTGGTCGTACCAGGTAATACGGCCCTTGCCGAGCAGGGTTTCGGTATTGGTATTGCCGGACAGCGCCGTGTAGCCAAGCTCGATGGCCCCTGAAAAGGGCACGGCATCATCGCCTGGAGGCGGCGGTGCATAAAACAGCGAATCGGCAGCCCTGGCACTGTCATACCAGCCCAATGCAATGACGGCCAGCACAAGAACGCCGAGGCTTCGACGACAGGCCCGGTGCCGGTGAGGCAGGGTTGCCATGTCAAATGCGGTCGTGATGGTGCTGTTGGCGTGAACGGGTAGGTTCATGGTCATGGATATCGTTGCGATTTAAAGACCTGTCCGGGCAGGGCGCCCGGACAGGTAGATGAGGGTGATCAGAAAATGGCGTCGTAACTGCCTGTTCCCTGAGAACCGCTTTCCGATTCAAGCTCAGGGCGAATCGAGCGCGGCTGATAGGGCGGCAGATTATCCTTCCGGAAGATTTCGGTAATGCCGCCGCTGTCTTCATCGTGCAGGCGTTTACCCGTATCCGGGTCAATGCGCACGGTCACGATGTCGTCAGGCGCACTGGGCGCGGCTTCGGGCGTCCCCTTGAGGACGGTGCCCATATAGTCCTTCCAGATGGGCAGAGCGGCCTGAGCGCCATACTCGGCAATGGTCTCGTTGCTGTCCTTGCCGACCCAGACGCTGGTCACGACGTTGTTGTTGAACCCCGAGAACCAGGCGTCACGCTGATCGTTGGTGGTACCGGTCTTGCCGGCGATATCACCGCGATTGAGCGACAGTGCGGCGCGACCGGTACCGCGCTCGATTACATCACGCATCATGGTGCGCAGCATGTAGACCGAGTCCGGCGAGGCCACACGTTCGGCGATCGGGTAGGTGCGATCATCAATGGTGACAGTGGCGTCCATCGGATCACACTCGCGACAGGCGGCCGGCGGATTGGTCTCTTCAAGCAGGTTGGGGCCATCCTCGCCCTGGCTTACGCGCTCGATAAACCACGGCTTGATGCGAAAGCCGCCGTTGGCGATCTCGGCATAACCGCGGGCAATTTCCAGCGGGGTCAGCTCGGCTGTCCCCAGCGCCAGCGACAGGCCGTGCGGCAGGCGCTTGCGTTCAAAGCCCATATTGACCAGAAAGTCGATGGTGTTGTCCAGGCCGACCGACTGCAGGGTGCGAATGGTCACCAGGTTGAGTGAGCGGTAAAGCCCCACGCGCAGTCGGGTCGGGCCGCCAAAGCTGCGCTCGGAGTTCTCCGGGCGCCAGGCATCCTGATTACCAACACCGGCCTGAACGATCGGCGCATCGTTGACGATGGTGGCCGGGGTCATGCCATTTTCAAGCGCGGCCAGATAGATGAACGGCTTGAAATTGGAGCCGGGCTGGCGACGGGCCTGGGTGACGCGATTGAACTTGCTGTTGGCAAAGCTGAAACCGCCCTGCAGGGCTCTCAGGGCGCCGGTCTGCGGGTCCAGCGAGACCAGAGCACCTTCGGCCTGGGGCATCTGTGCCAGGCGCCAGCCGTCGCCGCGGGTGCGCTCCATGATGCGCACCAGATCACCGCGTTTGGCGATCTGTCCGGCACTGTTGGGGGCCGCGGCCCTGCCACGTGGGCTCAGGTAGCGTGCCGCCCATTCAAGGCCCGGCCACTCAATGGTAATAACCTCGTCATCGTCATTGAGCACGCGCATGGTGCGACCATTGGTGTTGATCACGATGGCCGGCTGCAGCGGGCCCAGACGCGGGGTGGCATCCAGCACGCGCTGCCAGTTGCTGACATCGCCGTCGACGCCCGGAACCGACGCCTTGCTGCGCGCCGCCGCCTCGCGGGCGGTGCTTTCGACTTCCGGTGATTCTGAAAGTTCTTCCTCCAGCCCGGCCCGGTCGGTGTTGTCCTGAGCCTCGGACAGACTGGCCGGAATATCGCTCTGCTCGGCGCCACGCCAGCCATGACGGGTGTCATAGTCCACCAGACCATTGACCAGCGCATTGCGAGCCGCTTCCTGCATCTTGCTGTCAAGGGTCGTGACGATGCGGTAATTGCCCGTATAGGCCTCATCGCCAAAGCGTTCCAGCGCGTACTGGCGCGCCATTTCGGCCACCCAGGGGGCCTGGACATCAGGCTGGGCATGATGGCGCCTGGTTTCGATCGGGGCTTGGACGGCGTTCTGATAGGCCTGCTGGTCGATCATGTCGAGCTGATGCATGCGCAGCAGCACCCAGTTGCGGCGAATCAGCGAGCGCTGGGGGTTGCTGATTGGATTCAGGCTTGACGGTGCCTTGGGCAGGCCGGCGATGGTGGCAAGCTCCGGCAGGCTCAGCTCGTTGAGCGGCTTGTCGAAATAGGCTTCGGCGGCAGCCCCCACACCATAGGCGCCCTGGCCCAGATAGATCTTGTTGACATAGAGCTCAAGGATCTGCTGCTTGGACAGGATCTGTTCCATCTGCAGCGACAGCAGGATCTCGCGAATCTTGCGGGTAAAGGTCTGATCCAGGGTGAGCAGGTAGTTACGGGCCACCTGCATGGTAATGGTGCTGCCGCCAGAGCGAATGCGGCCGCTGGTGCCCAGCTCGAGTGCGGCACGCAGCAAACCGCGCGGGTCCACGCCCGGGTGTTGATAGAAGCCGGCATCTTCGGCGGCCAGCAGGGCATTGATGAAGTTCTGCGGAATCTCATCTCCCTTGACCAGCTGACGGCGCTGGGCGCCGAACTCGCCGATGAGCTTGTCGTCGCGGGTATAGACCCGCAGCGGCATCTCGAGCTGATAGTCCTGCAGCTGATGAACGTCGGGCAGGCTGGGGGCGAAGTAGAGCGCAGCGCCAGCTACAGAAAGTGCAATGCCCGCCGTTATGGCAAGCAGCAGGAAGAAGAGATGAAAAACCAGGCGCTTGATGAACGTCATGTAACACGTGTTCCGTCGATGAGGCGGGCTTGAGTGCGCAGGGTATCGGTGACCGTCTGGCGTCGTTGCCGAAGACCGCGCTGAAATATGGCACTAGCAAGCCGGGCATTATAAGTAGCCGGCGCCAGGGCGACCAGCGTTAATGGGTAGTCGAGCACAGAGTGCATGCTTTTAAAACCGTTTAAAGCGTGCGTAAACCCCGTTATTTGTGTCATCAGAGTGATCCTGAACACGTTATAAACAACGTCAAAAGACGGGCCACTGGCTGGAGGACTGACGTGCTGGGTTTTGGACGTGCGACACAGGGGTTGATCGGCGTGGATATTACCTCTGCCACCGTCAAGCTGCTCGAGCTGGAGCGTCAAAGTGATCATTGGCGGGTGGCCTCCTGGGCCGTGCGCCCGCTGGTGGATCGCGCCGTGGTCGAGCGCCGCATTCGTGACATGGATCAGGTGGTCATGGCGCTGTCGCGTGCCATGGATCATGCCGGCCCCCGGACGCGCCGTGCCGTGGTGGCTCTCCCTACCGGCGCCGTCATTACCAAGGTGCTGAGCATGCCGGTGTCATTTGATGATGATGACATCAGCCAGCGTATTGCCATGGAGTCGGACAAGCATATTCCGTTTCCGTTCAATGAGGTGACGCTCGACTTTCAGCGTCTGGGCCTCAACCCCCGCTATAACGATCAGCAGGATATCCTGCTGGTGGCCTGCCGACGTCAGGACATGCAGCTGCTGACCGATGTACTGGAGCAGGTGGGGCTCGAGCCTGCGGTGGTGGATGTCGAAATGTTCGCCATGGAGCGCGCCACGCGCTATCTGCTGTCCGGCATTGCCCATCATCCCGACCGGGGCAGTGCACTGGTGGATATCGGCGCCAGCATGACCGCCTTTAACATTGTCCATCGGGGACGCATTGTGCATACCCGCGATAATGTCATGGGCGGTCGCCAGCTGACCGACCAGATTCGTCAGCACTATCGCCTCACCTTTGAGGAGGCCGGGCGTGCCAAGAAGGCCGGCGATCTGCCGGACTATCGTTCTGCCGTTTTGCATCCCTTTCGCGAGTCACTGGTGCAGCAGATCATGCGCTCGCTGAAGCTTTACTACACCACAGCCGGTGCCTGTGAAATCGAGCACCTGATCCTTGCCGGCGGTTCCAGCGTTATCGAAGGTCTGGCCGAGCGTCTGGCCGAGGAGAGTCGGCTCGAGGTGATCCCTGCCAACCCGTTTGCCAGCATGCGCATTGGCAGCGGGATCGATCACGTCCGACTGTCCATGGATGCCCCTGCCATGATGACCGCCTGCGGGCTGGCCATGAGGTCACTGTCATGAGCACGGTCATTGAAAGGCCCGGCGATGTCCGGATCGATATCAACCTGCTGCCCTGGCGTGAGCAAGCGCGTGAGCGTCGTACCCGCCGGTTTCATCTCTGGCTTGTACTCAGCGTGATACTCGGGCTGTGCATCGGATTTTTATGTCAGTCCTGGCAGCAGTACCAGCTTGATCGCATTAATGATGACATCGCTTATATTCAGCAGCGCACCGAGCACCTCGAGCAGGACATTACCCAGGGACATTTGCTGGAGGACAAGCGTCATCAGATGCAGGGGCGCATCGAGCTGATTCGTCAGCTGCAGTTCTCCCGCTCCCAGACCGTGGCGCTTTTTCAGGCGTTGACCGATACCCTGAGCGATGGCGTGGTTTATGACCGGGTCAATCGCCATGATGGTCAGCTCGAGATCAGTGGCCTGGCCACGACCAATCGTCAGGTGTCCGACCAGATGCGGGCGCTCTCGGGTGCGCCGGTCCTGGGAGAGCCCCTGCTGCTTGATGTGCGTGCCGAGGATGAACGCTCGAACCGTCGGCGCTTTAACCTGCAGGTGCCGGAACACCCCCTGCATGAGGTGCCAGCGAGTTCGGAGGCGTTGCCATGAGACGTATCGACTGGCGTCTTGAATGGCAGCGGCTGCGTCAGGTACGCCTGACCGAGCTGAGTCTGGAAGAGGGCGGCAGCTGGCCCTGGCTTTTGCGCGTGCTGTTCTGCGTGCTGGTGACCCTGTTTGTGGCGTTCGGGGCGCAGTGGTATCTGGCAGCCCCGGTCGCGCAAGCGGTGGATGAGGCGCGTGCGCAGGTCGAGACGCTGAAATCGCAGTACGCCACGCGTGCCTTTCAGGCGGCCAATCTGCCGCTGCTGGAACAGCGTATGCAGGAGCTGGATGTTCGCATGGGGACGCTCTTGAGCATGCTGCCCACGGACAGTGAAGTGCCGGCGCTGCTGGATGACATCAGCGACGCTGCCCGTCGCCAGCAGCTCGACATCGATTTCATTCGACTGGCCTCGCCCGAATCGCATCCTTTTTATATTACCCAGCCACTGGAAATTCAGGTACGCGGCGATTACCACCGTCTGGCCGCCTTTATTTCTCACGTGGCGGAGTTGCCGCGCATCGTGACGTTGCACGATTTTACCCTGGTGCCCACGACCGGCGAGGCCAATGATGCGCTGGTGCTGTCGCTGCAGGCCGAAACCTATCGCTATGAACCCGGTCAGGCCGAAGGTGCCTCGTCAAAGGCGGTGGCGCCATGAACGCCGCGCCTCTTGTAGTGATGACGCTTTGCCTCGCGCTCTGGGGCTGTGAGCGCAATGACACGGCGCAGCTGGATGCCGAGCTCGAGACGCTGCGCAATCGCCCGGTCGGTCATCTGGATGCGCTGCCCGAACAGCCGGCCTATCAACCCCTGCATTATGATGCCGGCGGGCGTCGCAGCCCCTTCGCCAGCGCACCGGGCATGGTGGTTGCAGCACCTGCAGCGTCGCCATCCCCAGGCAGCGTCAGTCCGGACCCCGAGCGCGCGCGCGAACCGCTGGAACGCTATGCGCTGGAGTCCCTGAGACTGGTCGGCACCCTGAGTGTGGGCGCGCGCACGATTGCGCTGATCCGCACGCCGGAAGGCCGGGTCGTACGCCTGGGATACCGGGAACATATTGGTGAAAACAGTGGACGGGTCACTCGCATAGGCAGTGACCATATCGAGATTACAGAGCTGGCGCCGGATGGACGCGGCGGTTTCAGTGAAGTCAGCCGCACGTTGACGCTGGGAGCAAACTCATGACACCAACGGGTCATCATGGTTATCGCGGTCGGCCGTTGTCCGGCCCATGTGCCACGATCGTTTCGAGCCATCGGTACAGACGATGGCGTAACGCTGCGGCCTTCGTGGCAGGCCTTGTACTGTTTGTGGGGGCGGTGCTTGCTAATGCGGCTTCTCTGACCGATATCACCTCTCGACAGACAGGCTCGGGAGAGCTCGTTCAGCTGGTCTTTGATGGTCCGGTCAATGTGCCTCAGTCCACGATGCTGAGCGCCCCACAGCGGCTGATGCTGGATTTCGACGGTGCCGGCAGTCGGCTGTCGTCCTCGCGCGTGCCGCTGGCCAGTGCCAATGTCGATGCCGCCGAGGCGCGCGTTTCCGGCGATCGACTGCGCGTCACTCTGGCCATGGCGCGCCCGGTAGGGTGGCAGCTCTCCGCCGCCGGCAATGTGCTGGAGGTCAGACTCGGCGATCGCAACTCAGGCAGCAACGACGCCCGGAACGGCGATCTGTTGCAGCGCATTGCCGCGGTTCGGGCCGGTGGTGCGACGGCTCGGGGCTATGATGATGCTGCCACGGCGGGCAGCGACGCCCGGGCCCGTATCGACAACATTGACTATCGCGCTGCCGGTCAGGGCAGCGGTGAACTGATCGTGACGCTGGATCGACAGGGCATCTCGCCCCAGCTGGACGTACAGGGCGATCAGGCTCGCGTACGCCTGTCGGGCGTGCGGCTGACGCCGCAGTGGCAGCGCATCATGGATGTCAGCGATTTTGCAACCCCCGTGTCCCGCGTGACGCCTTCGCAGTCGGGTGAGGATGTGGTACTGACGCTGGCCATGGCGCCTGGGGCGGTGGCGATGGCCACCCAGCGAGGAAGCGAGGCCGTGATCCGGGTGTCGCCGGCCGGCTCTGCCGCTGCCGGTCGCCTGCAGTCGCAGTTTCCCTTTGATGGCAAGCGCATCTCGCTGAATTTCGAGGACATCGATGTGCGTACGGTGCTGTCGATTCTGGCCGATGAGGTCGGGCTCAATCTGGTGGTCAGTGACAGCGTCAGTGGCAACGTGACGATCAACCTGCGCCAGGTACCGTGGGATCAGGCGCTTGATCTGATTCTCCAGACCCGTGGCCTTGCCAGTCGGCGCAGCGGCAACGTTTTGCTGGTGGCGCCCGCCGAGGAGCTTTCCGGTATGGCGCAGCGTGTCGCTCAGGCCGATCAGGGAATGTCGGCCAACGAGGCGCTGACCACCGACTATCTGCAGATGCGCTATGCCAAGGCGGTCAACATGGCGGCACTTTTGCGTGGAGAGCAGGGGCTCGGACTGTTGTCCGAGCGTGGACACGTGTCAGTGGATGAACGCACCAACACGCTGCTGGTGCAGGACACCCGCGAGCGTATCGAGGAGATTCGTCGCACCATCGATCATCTGGATGTACCGGTGCGCCAGGTACAGATCGAGGCGCGCATCGTGATCGCCCGCGACCGGGTGGTCAATCAGCTGGGCGTGCGATGGGGGCTGTCACGACCGGGCACGCCGTCAAGCGGCATCAATCTGAACGGTGCCTCCAATGGGTTGGCGGCCAACGGTGGGCTGAGTGTGGATCTGGGTAACGCCGTAGCGCCTACCACCGGCTTCAGCTTTGGCTATCTCTCGGGAGATGTGCTGCTGGACCTGGAACTCAATGCGCTGGAGTCCGAGGGCAAGAGCCAGACAATTTCCCAGCCCAAGGTGATCACGGCCAATCAGCACCCGGCCCTGATCAAGCAGGGGCAGGAAATTCCCTATCAGCAGGGCGGCGACAACACCCTGACCGGCACCACCGTGCAGTTCAAGGAGGCGGTGCTGTCGCTGGAAGTCACACCTCAGATCACGCCCGACAATCGCATCATCATGGATCTGATCGTCAACAATGACGACGTCTCCAGCAATCAGTACAACGGTGTGCCGGCCATCGATACCAATCAAATTCAGACCCAGGTGCTGGTCAATGATGGTGAAACGGTCGTACTTGGCGGTATCCTCTCTACCGAGCAGGTCAACAATCTGTACAAGACTCCTTTCCTTGGTGACCTGCCGGGCCTTGGTCGACTGTTTCGCTATACCGAGCAGTCCAATGAAAAGGTAGAATTGCTGGTGTTCATTACGCCAAGGATCCTTGAGGACACCCTGACGGTGCGCTAATGCAGGCTTTACCCAATCTGTTTCTGATCGGCCCCATGGGGACCGGTAAAAGTACCATCGGTCGCACGCTGGCGGCCGAGCTGCACCGCGACTTTTTTGATAGCGACCACGTTATCGAAAAGCGCTGTGGCTGCAATATTCCCTGGATATTTGATGTCGAGGGTGAGGCCGGGTTTCGTCTTCGCGAAGCTCAGGTCATTGATGAAATTACCCGCTATCAGGGCATCGTGCTGGCCACCGGTGGCGGGGCGGTCATGCACCCGACCAATCGGCGCCTGCTGCGCGAGCGGGGCGTGGTCATATACCTGTCCACCACCATCGAGCAGCAGCTCAAACGCACGGCGCGTGACCGCAATCGTCCGCTGTTGCAGTGCGAGAATCCCGAGCAGCGCCTGCGCGAACTGCTGGAGCTGCGTGACCCGCTTTACCGCGATACCGCCACCCTGATTGTCAGTACCGACCGGCGCAGCCCACGCTCGGTGGTGGCCGAGATTCGCCGGCGCACCCGACGCTATGCGAGCAGCGCCGCGCGTGGCTGTTGCACTGACCTGTCAGGCTACTCGCTCTAGTCAATGCCCGTCAGCGGCGGTGCGAGACACCGCCATCATCTCTTTACGGATCAATGGATGTCGCAGATGCAGACCCTCACGGTGGAATTGCCGGATCGTCACTATCCCATTCATGTCGGCCCGGGTCTTCTGGACGATGCCTCGCTTTTGACGCCACATCTTGCCGGGCGCCAGGTCATGATCGTGACCAACGAGGTTGTGGCGCCGCTGTATCTTGAGCGCTTGAAGGCGACCCTCGCGGGTCATGACGTGCATGAAGTGGTGCTGCCCGATGGTGAAGCGACCAAGAATCTCGAGCACGTCGAACGGATCTGGGACGCCCTGCTGGCGGCCGGTTTCAACCGGCGCGCTACCCTGATCGCACTGGGCGGCGGCGTGACCGGCGACATGACGGGGTTTGCCGCTGCCTGCTATCAGCGTGGCATCGCCTTTATCCAGATTCCGACCACGCTGCTGGCGCAGGTGGACTCCTCGGTCGGCGGCAAGACCGGTGTGAATCATCCCCGTGGCAAAAACATGATTGGCGCCTTTCATCAGCCGCGCGCGGTCATTGTGGACACCGATACGCTCAAGACCCTGCCGGCACGTGAGCTGACCGCCGGGCTTGCCGAGGTCATCAAGTACGGCCTGATCCGCGATGAGGCCTTCATGACCTGGCTTGAAACCAATATGACCGGTCTACGCTCGCTGGACGCTGCACTCCTGACCGAGGCGATCCTCAAAAGCTGCTCCGTCAAGGCCGAGATCGTGGTGGAGGACGAGACCGAGCAGGGTGTACGAGCCTATCTCAATCTGGGCCACACCTTCGGTCACGCAATAGAAACGGCAATGGGCTACGGAAACTGGCTGCATGGCGAGGCGGTGGGTACCGGCATGATGATGGCCACAGCCCTGTCGCATCGACTGGGCTGGCTTGATGAGGCCGCCGTCAAGCGCGTGGCAATGCTGCTCGAGGCGGCCGGCCTGCCGCGCCATGCGCCGGCCAGCGTCAGCGCCGAGCGTTTTCTGGAGTTGATGCATCTGGACAAGAAGGTGACGGATGCACGCCTGCGGCTGGTGCTGTTAAAGGCCTTTGGCGACGCCTGTATTACCGATGAGGTCGACGAAGGGCAGGTTCATGACCTGCTGGCAGACTGGGAAAGACAATAGGTGGATGCGTTTTTCCTGATGTAAAGAGTCGGCCCTGATTCATGGCCGGTGCGATGGTGCACCGGCCATTTTTTTGACTCAACTTTAGTAGTATCGCTACATCGATGAAGTCTTTCATTTCTGAAAGGCTCGCTCTCCAAACCCCGCTTCAAATAATAATGATTCCTGTTAAGTCGATAATGCCTGATACCAAGGTCTTATTGTTATGTTGGGGGTCGACTGAAAAATCCTTTTCTTTCAATTGTGTAAGCTTTGCCTTGTCCCCGTGTTGCCCCCTACGCTCGCCCGATGCTTGCCTGCCGGCCTTTGCCGGTAGTCCCTTCATGACAACAAGCGCAGGAGAGTAGAGGTGCTGACCTTCATAGGCCTTGCCATCATTATCACCATCGTGATCCTTTTGCTGTTTGAGAAGGTCATCCCGATCATCGCACTCAGCGCCATTCCCTTTATCGGTGCGTTGCTGGCCGGTTTTGGTATCAGCGAGATTTCGGAGTTCTTTCAGCAGGGTGTGAACAAGGTGGCAGGCGTTGCCTTCATGTTCATGTTTGCCATTCTCTTTTTCTCGATCATGAAAGAGCGAGGCCTCTTTGATCCCCTGATTTCGGCCATGGTAACGCTGACGCGCGGCAATGTGGTGGCCGTGGCGGTCATGACGGCACTGGTGGCGGCCTGTGTGCATCTGGATGGAGCTGGTGCCGCGACCTTTTTGATCGTTCTGCCGGCGCTGATTCCGCTTTATCGCCGACTGGGCATGAACCCTTATCTGATGCTGACCCTGATGGCGACCAGTATGGGGATTCTGAATATGGTGCCCTGGGGCGGCCCGATCGGTCGTGCCGCGGCCGTAACCGATATCTCTCCTGATGAACTCTGGCATGGACTGATCCCGGTGCAGCTGATTGGGGTGATGCTGGCGGTCATTGGTGCTGCGCTGCTCGGGTTGCGTGAAAAGCGCCAGATTCAGGCGGTCGGTGGGGTAGAAGCTGCCATCGCGCGTCATTATCTGCCAGGCAGCAGTACCGACATTGCCTCCGGGGGCACGGCTACCACTGAAAAGGCGTCTGATCATAACGAGCAGGCTTCGTCCTCGGGAACTCATGAGGGCATGCCGCGCTTTTACTGGTTCAATGCAGCATTGACGCTGGTCACGGTCATCTCGCTGGCGCTGGGTCTGATGGCACCGGCCTACATCTTCATGATCGCGCTGTCCGTGGCGCTGTTGCTCAATTATCCAAGTCTTTCGGCGCAGTCGCGCGTGATCACGCAGCATGCGCCACAGGCGTTCAACATGGGCGCGATCATTGCGGCTGCCGGCGCCTTTCTGGGCATTCTCAATGGCACCGGCATGCTGGAATCGATCGCGCTGGATGTGACGCAGATTCTGCCAGGGCAGGCCGTGAGCGTGCTGCATATTCTGGTCGGCACCATGGGGGTACCGCTGGAGCTTCTGACCAGTACCGATGCCTATTACTTTGCACTGTTACCGGTCATTCAGCAGATTACGGCCAGCGCCGCGATAGATTCGATTGCAGTCGCTCATGCCATGTCGATCGGCAGTATCGTTGGGACCTTCATCAGCCCGTTTTCACCGGCGCTTTGGCTGGCGCTGGGCCTGGCCGGGCTGGAGATGGGTCGCTACATCCGCTACGCCTTTCTCTATCTCTGGGGGTTCAGCCTCATCATGATGTTTGTAGGTTATCTCTTCGGCCTGTATTGAGGCGCCTGACAGGGATTGATGTTCCCGCCGAGATGCCACTGGCCCGGAAGTTTTCTTCCGGGCCAGTGGCGCTCAAGAGACGATGGATTCTGAATCGGAGTGAAATCAAAAAAGGCATGGCTTATGCACAAACGGCATGGGTGGGCGCGCACTTTTATAGGGCGTCGAACGGATTGAAGCGCTATTGGGGTGCAGGCCTAAGGTCTTGAGAAAACAGCCTTTTTTATTGTGGGAAGCGTGTAACCCTTCGAAATTGAGCCGTTTTTTTGAAAACTGGAAGGTGCCAGGGGGGTTTGCCTGCAAGGCCGTCTATCGTATGCTCGAAGCAGCTCTTTTCCCACCTCGGGCGCTCAAGAGGCGCTGTCTGAAATAAAAATAACCGGGCAGAGTATCCTTCTTTTAGACCCATTACAACCGTGTCAATTTCTTGATGCTTCGCTTTTTAGCGTTTACGGAGAGGCATGTTCATGACAAGAGGTCTTCATCGGCCCGACGAGTTCCGAGACAACTGCGGTTTCGGCCTGATCGCACATATGGAAGGGCAGTCCAGTCATCATCTTCTGGCCACGGCCATTGAGTCCCTGACCTGCATGACGCACCGCGGCGGCATCAATGCCGACGGCAAGACCGGGGACGGTTGTGGCTTGCTGCTGGGGATGCCAACAGGATTCATGCGCGATATCGCTCGTGAGTCGCTTGATGCCGAACTGGGTGACAATTTCGCCGTAGGCGTGGTGTTCTTCCCCGACGACGACGAGCGTGAAATGAAGGCGCGGGGCGTTGTCGAGGAAGAACTCGCCGCCCGTGGCCTTGCGTTTCACGGCTGGCGCGATGTGCCCGTGGATTCAAGCGTGTGTGGCCCGCTGGCGCAGTCCTGCATGCCGCGCATTCGCCAGATGTTTGTGTCACCGGCACAGGATCGCCACGATGATCTCGACTTCAACGTCGATCTCTACATGGCGCGCCGCTATGCCGAGCAAAAGCTCAAGAGCGAGGAAGAGTTTTACGTCTGCTCGCTCTCCTCAAAGGTGGTCTCCTACAAGGGTCTGATGATGCCGGCGGATCTGCCGACCTTCTATCAAGACCTGGGCGATGAGCGCATGGAGACCGCGATCTGTGTCTTCCACCAGCGCTTTTCGACCAACACCGCGCCGCGCTGGCCGCTGGCCCAGCCGTTTCGCTTTCTGGCCCACAATGGCGAAATCAACACCATCGAGGCCAACCGTAGCTGGGCCAACTCGCGCAAGGAAAACTTCACGACCGAACGTCTGAAGGACATTGAAGGGCTCGAGGAGGTCGTCAATACGACCGGCTCCGATTCATCGAGCATGGACAACATGCTCGAGCTTTTGCTGACCGGTGGCATGGAGCTCTACCGCGCCGTACGCCTGATGGTGCCGCCGGCGTGGCAGAACGTCGAAACCATGGACAGCGAGCTGCGCGCCTTTTACGAATACAACTCCATGCACATGGAGGCCTGGGATGGCCCGGCCGGGATCGTGCTGACCGACGGTCGTCATGCGGTGTGCATGCTGGATCGTAACGGCCTGCGCCCGGCCCGCTGGGTGATCACCGACAACGGCTATATCACGCTCGCCTCGGAAATCGGCGTATGGAACTATCCCAGTGGCTCGGTCGTGGCCAAGGGCCGCGTCGGGCCGGGTCAGATTCTGTCGGTGGATACCCATACCGGCGAAGTGCTGCATACCCGCGATGTCGATGACAAGCTCAAGCGTGCTTATCCCTACAAGCGCTGGTTGAAGGAAAACGCCCATTATCTGGAATCGGCCCTGACCGAACTGGCCCAGTTCCAGGCCGTGGACGAAGGGCAGCTGCTGGCGATGGAAAAGATGTTCCTTGTGACCAACGAGGAGCGCGACCAGGTGCTGCGGCCGCTGGCCGAAACCGGTCAGGAAGCGGTTGGCTCGATGGGTGACGATACGCCCATGGCCGTACTGTCGCGTCAGCCGAGGCTTCTGAGCGACTTTTTCCGTCAGAAGTTTGCCCAGGTCACCAATCCGCCGATCGATCCGCTGCGTGAAGCGATCGTCATGTCGCTGGAGACCTGTCTGGGCGCCGAGCGCAGCGTTTTCGAGGCCACGCCGGATCACGCTCATCGTCTGATCCTGACCACGCCTGTTCTATCACCGCGCAAGTTCACGGCACTGACCGAGCACGATGATCCGGTCTTTGCCAGCTGTCGTCTGCCGATGATGTATGACAGCGACTCGATGAGCCTGAAAGAGGCCATCGTTCATCTGCGTCAGAGGGCCGAAGAGTGCGCCCGCGCCGGCTGTGTGGTGCTGGTGCTCTCCGACAACGATCTCAAAAAGGGCCTGCTGCCAATCCATCCGGCGCTGGCCGTGGGCGCCGTGCACCAGCATCTGGGGCGTCTGGCCCTGCGCCCGCGCGTCAATCTGGTGGTCGAGACCGGCTATGCCCGCGACGCCCACCAGATGGCGGTGCTTTTCGGTGTCGGCGCCACTGCGGTCTACCCGTGGCTGGCCTATCAGACCATGGCGGACATGTACCGCACCGGTGAGCTGACCGGCAATCCGGCAGACGGGCGTGAAAACTATCGCCGCGGTCTGCAGAAGGGGTTGTTCAAGATTCTCTCCAAGATGGGGATCTCACACATCGCCTCCTATCGCGGCTCGCAGCAGTTCGAGGCGGTGGGGCTGTCGTCCGAGATCATGGATCTATGCTTTCACGGCATGGCCTCGCGTATCGAAGGGACCGGCTTTGCCGAGCTGCAGCTGCAGCAGGAACTGCTGGCTCGTGATGCCTGGCTGCCGCGCAAGCCGATCCGCCAGGGCGGTATCTATCGCTACGTGCACGGTCACGAGTACCACGCCTATAACCCGGATGTGGTCAAAAAGCTGCAGGAAGCCGTGCAGGAAGGCAGTTACGAGAAATGGAAGGTGTTTGCGGCGCTGGTCAATGAGCGTCCGGTAGCGACCATCCGTGACATGCTCAAGCTCAAGCCCGGTGCCGAGCCGATCTCGATCGATGAGGTCGAGCCGGTCGAAAACCTGCTGCCGCGTTTTGACAGTGCCGGCATGTCGCTGGGCGCACTCTCGCCTGAAGCGCATGAATCGCTGGCTCAGGCGATGAACGAGGCGGGCGGTCGTTCCAACTCCGGTGAAGGCGGTGAGGACCCGGCGCGTTACGGCACGATTCGCTCCTCCAAGATCAAGCAGATCGCTTCCGGGCGCTTTGGCGTGACGCCGGCCTATCTGGTCAACGCCGAAGTCATGCAGATCAAGGTTGCCCAGGGCGCCAAGCCCGGCGAGGGCGGTCAGCTGCCGGGTGGCAAGGTCAACGCGCTGATTGCCAGGCTGCGCTACGCCGTGCCCGGTGTGACGCTGATCTCGCCGCCGCCGCACCACGACATCTATTCGATCGAGGATCTGGCTCAGCTGATCTTTGATCTGAAGCAGGTCAACCCGGCCGGGCAGGTGTCGGTCAAACTGGTCTCCGAACCGGGCATCGGCACCATCGCCACGGGCGTGGCCAAGGCCTACGCCGATCTGATCACGGTATCGGGCTACGACGGCGGTACGGCGGCAAGTCCGCTGACCTCGATCAAGCATGCCGGCTCGCCTTGGGAGCTGGGGCTACCCGAGGTACATCAGGCGCTGCGTATCAACGGCATGCGCGGGCGGATTCGACTGCAGACCGACGGCGGTCTCAAGACCGGTCTGGATGTGATCAAGGCGGCGATTCTGGGCGCCGAAAGCTTCGGCTTTGGCACCGCGCCGATGGTGGCGCTGGGGTGCAAGTACCTGCGTATCTGCCACCTCAACAACTGTGCCACCGGTGTCGCCACCCAGCATCAGGGCCTGCGCGATGAGCATTTCCGCGGCACGGTGGATATGGTCAAGAACTACTTCCGCTTCATTGCCGAGGAAGTGCGCGAACTGATGGCCATGCTGGGCGTTCGTCAGCTGACCGATCTGATCGGGCGGGTGGATCTGCTCGAGAAGATCGAGGGCGAGACCCGCTCCCAGCGCGCGCTCGAATTCGAATCGCTGTTGCATAACGACTTCGTGCCCGAGGATGCGCCGCAGTTCTGTCAGGTCGAGCGCAACGTGCCCCACGATGGTGGCGAGAAGAATCTCGAGATCATGGATCTGACGCGCGAGGCGCTCGAGGATCAGAGTGGCGGTGAGTTCCACCTCACCACCACCAACTGCGATCGCTCGATCGGTGCGACGCTGTCGGGTGCCATTGCCAAGCGCTACGGCGAGGCAGGCCTTGAAGAGACGCCGATCACGCTGCGTCTCAAGGGCGTGGCTGGTCAGAGCTTTGGCGTGTGGAACGCCCGCGGGCTCAACATGTATCTCGAAGGCGACGCCAACGACTATGTCGGCAAGGGCATGAATGGCGGCAAGCTGATCATCACACCGCCGAAGGACAGTCGTTTCGAGAGTCGTCATACAGCGATCATCGGCAACACCTGTCTGTATGGCGCGACCGGCGGCACGCTGTATGCCGCGGGCACGGCCGGCGAGCGCTTTGCGGTACGTAACTCGGGCGCCTTTGCGGTTATCGAGGGTGCCGGCGATCACTGCTGCGAATACATGACGGGCGGTGTCGTCACGGTGCTGGGCAGGACCGGGCTCAATTTCGGGGCAGGCATGACCGGGGGCTTTGCCTTTGTACTCGATCTGGATCGCGAGTTCGTGGACAGCTACAACCACGAGCTGGTCGAGATTCAGCGCGTCAACACCGAGTACATGGAAGCCTATCGGCGCTATCTGCGTGAAACCCTCGAGGCGTATGTTGCTGAAACCGGGTCCGCCTGGGGTCAGGAGATCCTTGAGGATTTCACCGAATTTGTCCGCTATTTCTGGCTGGTGAAGCCCAAGGCTGCAAGCCTTGGAAGCCTTCTGGCCGAATCCCGCCGCCGGCCCGAGTGAGGAGTGAATTCAAATGGCAGAACAGCTCTCCAACGATTTTCAGTTTATCGATGTGGGTCGCCAGGACCCGAAGAAAAAGGAAGCGCACCTGCGCGTGCAGGAGTTCGGCGAGATCTATGAAGAGTATCGCCCGCGCGACGCCGCAAGCCAGGCGCACCGCTGCCTGCACTGCGGCAATCCGTACTGCGAGTGGAAGTGCCCGGTACACAACTACATCCCCAACTGGCTGAAACTGGTCACCGAGGGGAACATTCTGGAAGCCGCCGAGCTTTCCCACCGCACCAACTCGCTGCCGGAAGTGTGCGGGCGCGTCTGCCCGCAGGACCGTCTGTGTGAAGGCGACTGCACGCTCAACGACGGCTTTGGGGCGGTGACGATCGGCTCGATCGAGAAATACATCACCGACACCGCCTTTGCGATGGGCTGGCGCCCGGACATGTCAGGCGTTGAGTGGACCGACAAGCGCGTGGCGGTGATTGGCGCAGGCCCGGCAGGGCTGGGCTGCGCTGACGTGCTGGTGCGCAACGGGGTCAAGCCTGTGGTGTTTGATCGCTATCCGGAAATCGGCGGGCTTTTGACCTTCGGTATTCCCGAATTCAAGCTTGAAAAGCACGTCATGCAGCGCCGTCGCAAGGTGTTCGAAGAGATGGGCGTCGAATTCCGCCTGGGCGTGAACATCGGCACCGATGTTGCGATCACCGAGCTGCTGTCGGAGTTTGATGCCGTGTTCATGGGCATGGGCACCTACAAGTACATGGAAGGGGGCTTCCCCGGCGAGCAGCTCGAAGGTGTCTACAAGGCGCTGGATTATCTGATCGGTAACGTGAACCACAACCTGGGTTTTGCCAGCGCCGACTTTGAGTTTGTCTCGCTCAAGGGCAAGCGAGTGGTGGTCCTCGGTGGCGGCGATACGGCGATGGACTGCAATCGTACCGCCCTGCGCCAGGGCGCTGACGAGGTGACCTGCGTCTATCGTCGCGATGAGGCCAACATGCCCGGTTCTCGTCGCGAGGTGAAAAATGCCCGCGAAGAGGGCGTCGAGTTTCTCTTCAATCGCCAGCCGATCGCGGTGGTGGGTGAAGATGGCCGCGTCGAGGGCATCAAGGTGGTGCGCACCCGCATGGGCGACCCGGACGAGAACGGACGCCAGCGTGCCGAGGTGGTGCCGGATTCCGAGGAGATCATCGAGTGCGAAGCGGTCGTGGTCGCCTTTGGTTTTCAGCCCCATGAGGTAGATTGGTACAGCGATCATCGCGTCGAGATCGATGACCGCGGCCGCGTGCTGGCGCCCGAGCAGGGCGATATGGAAATGAAGCGCTTTGCCTATCAGACCGGCAATGAGAAGATTTTTGCCGGCGGCGATATGGTGCGCGGCTCGGATCTGGTCGTCACCGCTGTCTTTGAAGGCCGCCAGGCTGCAGAAGGCATTCTGGACTATCTGCAGGTCTGATCAGGGCCCGGCAGCCTGGGGGCGTCGGCGCGTGCCGGCGCCCCCTTTTATTTTGAATTCGGCCGGGGTTGCCCCCATGTCGGTGGTATATGCGCCGTTGAATCTATACAGTGGCGCCCCTCGCAATACATCGCAATGAATCAAACAAGGGTAAAGAACATGATCAGGCTGGAACGCAATATTCTGGATCAGGCCAACAATCATATGCGTGAACTGGAAGATCATGTCATGGGCAACAACGACGGTGATCAGAACAAGGCGCTGGAGACCAGCAGCCAGCTCAAGGCGCTGCTGGCGCTGGCCGAGATCCGCGATAGTGGCATGTCCGATGAGTGTGCCGGCATGCTCGAGGAGATCGAGCGCCGCTCGAAGCTGGTGATTTCAAAGCTCGAAGACAGCCGCCTCAGCATTTAAGACATTCGGCAGGTCTTTTGAAAACGGGCGCCCCGTTAGCGGGGCGCCCGTTTTTTATGAACGATTGGCCGTCATCATCGATCAATCGATCTCGATACGCCCGATCAGCGTCTCTTCACTCTGCTCCGAGGTATCGGCCAGTACCTGGCGGGCCTCATCGAGCTTGTCCGGGTCCATGTTGAGCTGCAATACCCCCTGAACCCTGCCGTTATCGAGGTAATACACCACGCCCTGCTCCTGAGGTGTGGCCCAGTCCTCGATGGTTTCGAGTGAGCTGTCGAGTGTGCCGACGGCCTTGTAGGCCATGTCGAACACGGTGGAGTAGAAATAGGGCGTGTGGTCGTAGGTCTCATCGCTGCCGGCCATGATATGACCCACAGTGATCCCGGACTGGTTGGCGTGATCGACGTGTTCGATGCGTCGGCGACCCAGAATGCGGTCCGGATAGCAGGCCACGTCGCCGGCAGCGAAGATATGCTCATCCGTGGTCTGTAACCGCTCGTTGACGACCACTCCGCCATCCACATCAAGGCCGGCGTTTTCTGCAATTTTGACATTGGGCGTCACGCCCAGCCCGAAGACCACCGCGTCGGCTTCCAGCGTGCTGTCATCATCCAGTGTCAGGGTGACGTGATCGCCGTTGACCCGGCCACCTTCGACGCTGCGACTGCCCAGCAGCTTGACGCCTTGATCCAGATAGGTCTGGTGATAGCGACTGGCCAGCGACGGCGGAAACATCTTGCCGCCCAGCACTTCCTCGGGATAGACCAGCGTGACCTGGGTATCGTTTTGCACCAGCGCTGCGGCAATTTCGGTGCCGATATAGCTGCCGCCGACCACCACGATATGGCGCTGGCCGCCCGAGAGCTCGCGCAGGCGATCGTAGTCGCGCACGGTTCGAAAATAGAGCACGCGATCACCGGCAGGTAGATCATCAAGCGTCACGGGCGCACCGCCGGTGGCCAGCAACAGCCTGCCGTAGCCGTGCACTTCCCCCGAGGCTGTGGTGACGGTTTTCTCATCACGATCAATGCGTTCTACACGCATGTCGGTATAGAGCGTGGTGTTCTCATCCTTTTCCGGTGTCATCCAGATCTTGTCATAAGTGAACTCCGGATCGGTCCAGAGCTTCTTGGAAAGCGCGGGGCGTGTGACCGGGCCGTCGGGTTCGGCACCCAGAATGGCGATGCTGCCCGTTTTATCGTGCTCGCGAATACCGTTAACGGCGTTGGCGGCCACCATGCCGCCTCCGATGATCAGATAATCATGGCGTTGCATATCGACTCCCTGTCATGCGTTGAGAGGGCGCCGGCGTCCCGCCGACAGCCCGATGTCTCAAGCGTAGTTCAGGACGAGCGCGACTGTCGGACAACGTATCGGGATCAGTCAGCCCTGGCGGGGCATAAGACCAGCCATGACGATGGTTTGAACATTGCTGACAGCCGTTTCCAGAAAGTCCGGATTTTCAAGGGTGCTCCCGGAAATGGCCTCAATCTGCACGGCAAAGTCGGCGTAGTGCTGGGTAGTGGCCCATAGCATGTAAAACAGATGCCACGGATTGACCGGCGTGATATCGCCACGCTCGATCCACCGCTCGATCACCCGTGCCTTTTCATCGATCAGCACCTGCAGATTGCCCTTTAACAGGTCGCCCAGGTGCGGTGCGCCCTGCACCATCTCCAGACAGTAAAGCCGCGAGGCCTCGGCGTGATCGCGCGAGAGTTCCAGCTTGAGGCGGATATAGTGGCGAATGGCGGGTTGGGCATCGGCATCCGGCTGGAGGGCCTGAAAAGGCGCGATCCAGAGATCGAGCATGTCACTGAGTACCGCGGTATAAAGCGCTTCCTTGGTGGGATAGTGATAGATCAGGTTGGTCTTGGAAACGCCGGCTCGCTCGGCCACCTGATCAAGGCTGGTGCCATGCAGGCCAAAGCGTGAAAAAAAGTGCAGCGCCGCGTCGCGCATCCTGGCGCGGCGTTGTTCGATGCCACGACTGCGCCGGCCACCAGCAGGCTCTGTCTTGAAACGGGTCTGATCATTGCTCATTGATGCGTCATTCATTATCCCCTTTGGACGACCTACGATATCAGAGGTTGTCATCGGAGGCTTTCGCAGCAGGACAATCACGACTCTTTTATATACCGTTATTTAAAGGGCGCTCGAGTCTTCTGCAGTGGTTACTTCGCCGTGATTGCCTGCAAAAACCTGTCGGTCATGACCTCCGGTCCGGAAATATTCCTGCCGGTATGTCATGCCAGAGGGAGAGGATGACCCACCATGGATGAGCATCCGATCGCCCGGGACGATAGAATGCGCGCCAAAGGGCATCCAATGACAAGGCTGGAGTAGACAAGACATGGCACAATCCTGGTTTCCACGCTGGCAACTGGCCGACGCCGGCAGGGGCGGACTGGTCGCGCCCGATGAGCGCCTGAGCGCCGGGCAGACACTGGTCATGGGCGTTCAGCATGCGGTGGCCATGTTCGGCTCGACGGTGCTGGCGCCTTTATTGATGGGCTTTGATGCCAATCTGGCCATTTTGATGTCCGGTATCGGCACGCTGCTGTTTTTTGTGATCGTGGGCGGGCGTGTGCCGAGCTATCTGGGCTCGAGCTTTGCCTTTATCGGCGTGGTGATTGCAGCGACCGGGTACGCCGGTAGTGGCGCCAACCCCAATATCGCTCTGGCGCTGGGCGGCATCATTGCCTGCGGCGCGATCTATGCCGTGGTGGGTCTTGTGGTCATGGCGCTGGGGACTCGCTGGATCGAGGTGCTGTTGCCACCGGTAGTCACCGGGGCGATCGTCATGACCATTGGACTCAATCTGGCCCCGGTGGCGGTATCGAGTGTGGCCGATTCCTCCTTTGACAGCATCATGGCGCTGGTAACCATCCTCTGCGTCGGGCTGGCAGCGGTATTCACCCGCGGCATGCTGCAGCGACTGTTGATCCTGGTTGGGCTGGTGGCGGCCTATATCATCTATGCCGTGGTCACCAACGGTCTGGGCTGGGGCACGCCAATCGACTTTTCTGTCATCTCGCAGGCGGCCTGGTTTGGTCTGCCGACCTTTACGACCCCTGAGTTCAGCGCCCATGCGATGGTATTGATCGCGCCGGTGGCGGTGATTCTGGTCGCCGAAAATCTGGGCCACATCAAGGCGGTCGGGGCGATGACCCAGCGCAACCTGGACCCATATATCGGGCGCGCCTTTCTGGGCGATGGCCTGGCCACCATGCTGTCCGGGTCGACCGGCGGTACCGGTGTCACGACCTATGCCGAAAATATCGGCGTTATGGCGGTCACCCGGGTCTACTCAACGCTGATTTTCGTGGCAGCCGCCGGCTTTGCGATCCTGCTGGGGTTTTCGCCCCGCTTTGGGGCGGTGATCCATACCATCCCCGGGCCGGTGCTGGCCGGCACCTCGATCGTCGTTTTTGGCCTGATTGCGGTGGCTGGTGCGCGCATCTGGATCGAAAACAACGTGGATCTGGGAGATAACGCCAACCTGATCGTAGTAGCGGTGACACTGGTACTGGGTGCCGGCAACTTCTCTCTGAGTCTTGGCCAGTTCACGCTTGACGGCATTGGCACCGCCACCTTTGGGGCGGTCATCCTGCATGCCATCCTGCGTCGCGGCACGGCGCGCAGGACGCTGGAAGGCGGCCACTGACTGCTGGCCGGCGGTTCCTGCCCTGCGCTCGGCATGGCAGGGCGCCTGCGTTATCACAATCGATGCTTTCGTTTTCAGAGGCCGTTCACGTTAGTCTTGGAGATGACTGTCACAAGCGAGGGCGCTGCATGAACGAACAGCCGGATGATGAAAGACCGCTGGCCATGACGCGCGAAGTGCTTGAAGCCGATCGTCTGCGAGTCCACTACGAGCGGCACCATCCTCAGGAGGCGCTGCTGTCCAACGAGGCCTTTCGCGACTCGATCAACGAAATGCTGGCACATCGCCCGCCCTGTGCCGAGCAGATTGATGGTGTGTATCTGTTCGCCTATGGCTCGCTGGTGTGGAATCCATGCATCGAGATCGAAGAGCGTCGGCGCGTGCGCCTTGAGGGCTATCACCGTGATTTCTGTCTGAATCTGGAGCACGGGCGCGGCACGCCCGAGTGCCCCGGGCTGATGCTGGCGCTGGTGCCCGGTGGGGACAGTGAAGGCATGGCGCTGCGCATCAAGGAGCAGCATCTGGCCCATGAGCTCCTGCTGGTCTGGCGGCGCGAGATGCTGACCGGTGCCTATATGCCGCGCTGGGTGACGCTGGCCACCGAGGAGGGCGAGTTGCCCGGGATTGCCTTTATCGCCAACCCTGATCACCCACGCTATCTGCCCGGGCTTTCGGATGCCGATATCGTGGGTCGACTGTCCAGAGCCAGCGGCGTGCTGGGGAGCTGCCTTGAGTATCTCGACAACACGGTCGCAGGGCTGCGCGACCTGGGGATCGAGGACAGCTACCTGGGACGCCTCCAGCGCGCCGTCCATGCCTGTCACCGCACCGAGCGCTCTCGCTGAGCCGTATGGTTTCTGCCGGGCAATCTGGCCGTTAAAGACTCCTGAAAAGATCGATCCAGCGATCCGCGATGGGATCCGGCATGAAGCGGTCAACGGATTCGTCGGTTTTCGATGAAAAGTGGCAGCGCATGTCCCGATCGTCCATGAGCTTTTGAAGCTGCGCACTGAAATCCTTGATGTCGCCCGGAGAAACCAGTAGCCCGTTTTTCTCATGTGTAATGACTTCGGCGGGACCGACGTCGCAATCGAAGGCCACAATGGGTAGCCGATATGTCTGTGCCTCCAGCAAAACCATGCCAAAGCCTTCATAACGAGAGCTCATGGCCAGCATGGAGGCCTTGCGGTAATAGCTCTCTACATCTCTTGTGGCTGGTACGAAGGTAACGCTATGCGCAATCTCAAGTTCCTGGCACTGTTTTTTTAATGCGGCTTCTTCCTCACCGCTGCCAAGCACTACCAGCTGCCATGGTGATGCATTATCTTCGGAATCGATTCGAACCTTTGCCCAGGCCTCAAGAAGATGATCGAATCCCTTTTGTCGATTGAGCCTCCCTACGGCCAGTACGACGCGGGTATCAGGGTCATATTGCACATCCGGTCGCTCAAAGGGCACCGGATTATGAATGGCCATGACCGGTCCGCCAGGGCGTGCTCCCTCCTGCCAGTAACCAACATCCCGCTCGGTCAGCGTGACGATGGCGCTGGTACGGCGTGCCAGAAGGCGACGACCCAGCAATTTATGCGGCTTGTCCAGATCAAGATTGAAATGGAAATGTTCCCAATGGATGTGCTTCACGCCAAGGCCCACCAGTGCCGGAAGCGCTACCTGTCCTAGAAGGTAATCTGTATCGATCAGAATATCCTGAGGGTATTTTTTAAGAAGCTTGCGTAACTTATGGGAAGCAGCAGGAAAGCGGCCCAGACGTTTGCCTAGGGCAACGACTCTGTTTTTTTCAGTCACTTGCTCTGGAAATAACTGATAAAGTTTTACGGCTTCATGCTTGTCGTAAAAGGGCTCCAGTCCTCCCCACAGGCTTACGATCGAGACATCCACCCCCTTTTCTGCAAGCCGGTTGGCGACAACCGAAGTGACACGCTCTATGCCGGAAGGAAGGGAGATATTGCGTAAAAGAAAACATATGCGCATGAACGGGCAAGCTCTGAAAAAAGAACGGATGGTAGGCAATACTTTATTTTTTTTAAATGTAGCAAGTTTGTCTGTTTTGCTCTTTTACCAGCCCCAGAAATCAAAATCGTCGAAATAGCATAGAATCCCTGCTGTACTGATACTGGCGCGATGTCGACATCACAATCCCCTAGAGATTCGAATGAAAAAGCCTCAGACCCTTTTGTTTCAGGACGATGGCAGTATTCCCAACAGCCGCTATCCTGCGCTGCTCTATCGTGGTTTGACCGCTGATGACGGACGGTCACTGGTAGAGACGCTCGAGGCGCTGTTTGAAAAAAATGACTGGCCCGTTCAGTGGCGTGGCGGCGTGTTTGATTATCATCATTTTCACAGTACAGCTCACGAAGTGCTGGGCGTTTATGACGGTGCCGCGACGCTTCGTCTGGGCGGCGAACAGGGCGAAGACATTGAGGTCAGCGCCGGTGACGTGATCGTCTTGCCCGCGGGTACCGGCCACTGTCGCATCAGCGCCAGCAATGATTTTGCCCTGACCGCCGGGTATCCACTCGGGCAGGGGGACTGGGATATCTGCCGCCGCGGTGACAATACCCCTGATGTACGCCAGCGCATCGAGTCGGTGCCGCGGCCGACGCTGGACCCCGTGGCGGGTGAGGCTGGTGGTGTGGTCAGCGACTGGGTCTGACGCCCATTGATAGCGCGCTGCCGCCCCGAGGCAGCGCTGGTTCATTCCAGGAGGATACGCCGTTGACGGACGATCATCGCCAACGCGCCAGCGCAGAAGATCGTGATACACACGACAGCAGTGCGATCGTGTTTGAAGGTGTGACCAAGCGCTATGGCGACGGCACGGTCGCCGTCGAATCACTGGATCTGACCCTGCCGGCCGGGGAGCTGACCGTGCTGGTCGGCCCTTCAGGCTGTGGCAAGACCACCACGCTTCGCATGATCAATCGGCTGGAAACGCTGAGTGATGGACGGCTTCTGATCGGTGATCGGGATGTGATGTCGGTGGATGCGACCCGACTGCGGCGCCAGATCGGCTATGTGATGCAGCATTCGGGGCTCTTTCCCCATAAAACGATTGCCGACAACATCGCCGTCGTACCCCGCCTTCTGGGCTGGGACAAAAGGCGCATTCGCGAGCGCGTTGCAGAGCTGGTCGAGCTGGTTGGCCTGGATGATGCGCTTGTCTCTCGCTATCCGCATCAGCTCTCCGGTGGGCAACAGCAGCGTGTGGGGCTTGCGCGGGCACTGGCGGCCGACCCACCGATTCTTTTGATGGATGAGCCCTTTGCGGCGGTCGATCCCATCGTGCGTACTCATCTGCAGGAGGAGTTTTTAAGCCTGCAGCGGCGGGTCCAGAAGACCATCGTGATGGTGACCCACGACATCGACGAGGCGATGAAACTCGGCGATCGGGTGGCGATCTTCGCTCAGGGTGGACAGCTGGCCCAGTTCGATACGCCCGCACACATTCTTTCGGCGCCGGCCAGCGATTTCGTGGTCGATTTTATCGGTGCCGACCGCGAGCTGCGTCGTCTGGCACTGGAGCGTCTGGACAGTCTGGAACTGGATGCCGGCCTGACGGCGCCTCGTGATGAGATCGTGGCGAGGGCACGCAGCTATCTGCAACAGGCCGGCAGTAGCGGCATTGTGGTGCTTGATGAGCAGCGTGCGCCGCTGGGCTGGCTGGACTGGGAAACGATCAAGCAGGCCGATGATCGGGCGCGCATCGATTCTCTTGCCTTGAGGCCGTGGCGTCATCGCCTTTACGTGCATGACAACCTGCGCAGCGCACTCAACGCCCTGATCAGTGCACCGGGTGAGGTCATGCCCGTGCTCAACGCCCAGGGGCGCTATTTAGGGGTCATTGATCAGCTGCAGCTGAGAAGGCGGCTGTCATGAACTGGGAATGGGTGGCGTCCAACAGCCATCAGATCACGGCGGCGCTGTTACAGCACGTTCAGCTGGTCGGGCTGTCACTGCTGTTCGGCTTTTTGATTGCCTTTCCGCTGGCGCTGCTGGCAGTACGCTGGCCCAGGCTTTACGGCCCATCGCTGGCCGTGACCGGAGTAATGTTTACCATTCCTTCGCTGGCGCTGTTTATTCTGCTGATGCCCTTTACCGGTCTGTCGATGGCCACTTCGCTGATCGGCCTGACGCTCTATACGCTTTTGATCCTGTTTCGCAATATCGTTCAGGGGCTGCGCGGGGTGTCGCCCATCGTCCGTGAGGCGGCACGGGCACTGGGTTATACGCCGGCCCGCCGGCTTTTTGCCGTGGAGCTGCCCATTGCCCTGCCGGTCATTGTGGCGGGCATTCGTATTGCGGCGGTGACCATCATCGGCATGGTGACGGTCACGGCGCTGATCGGTCAGGGCGGGCTGGGCCAGCTTTTCATTACCGGCTTTACCCTGAGCTTTGCCACGCCGCTGATTATCGGCTTTGTCCTATCGGTGGCGCTGGCGGTCATCGTTGATCTGGCACTGGTGGGCATCCTTTACTGTCTGACGCCGTGGCAGCGGGGAGTGCGCTGATGAACCATGATTTCACAACGCTCATGACCGGGGTGATCAACTTCTTCGCCCAGCCCGTGAACTGGCAGGGGCCCGGCAGTATTCCCGACCATATTGTTGAGCACGTGACCTATGTGCTGATCTCGACGCTGATCGGGGCGGCCATTGCACTGCCCATCGGCATCGGGCTGGGACACAGCGGTCGCGGCGGGCTGCTGGCCATCAATATTTCCAATATCGGGCGCGCCATCCCGGCCTTTGGCGTCATCATTCTGGTCTTTCTGCTGGCAGGCTATGGCGTGATTCCGGTGATCGTGGCGCTGGTCGCGCTGGCCATTCCGCCGATGGTGACCAACAGTTTTGTCGGCATGCGCGAAGTGGACCCGGCCGTGCGTCAGGCCGCCATGGCGCTGGGGATGACCGGTTGGCAGCGGCTCTGGCAGGTGGAGCTGCCAATCGCCATGCCGCTGATCATGGCAGGCGTTCGCACCTCGGCGGTTCAGGTCATGTCGACGGCCACACTTGCGGCCTATGTAGGGCTGGGTGGCCTTGGGCGCTATCTGATTGATGGTCTGGCCGTGCGCGACCTGGCCCAGGTGCTGGTGGGGGCCATTCTGGTCGCGGTGCTGGCGGTCATGACCGAGCTTTTGTTTGCAGGTCTTCAAAGGCTGATCACGGCCAAAGGGCTGCAATAACGTGATGACGGCAATCATCAGGTGCACGTCGCGCCTGGCTGGGCCAGAATCGATGGGCCAACGATGAACACAAGGGAATGCACATCATGACCAAAGGGAACATGAACATGAATCGTGGATGGAAGCTTGGGCTCGGCGCGCTGACGCTGGCGGTGCTGGCCGGTTGTTCCGGCGGCGACGAGGACAGCGCAGACAACAGCACCGCACAGGACGGCGGCGCCGATCAGGCCACCGTGACCGTCGGCTCGACCAATTTCCCGGAACAGCTGATTCTGGCCAATATCTACGCCGACGTGCTTCGAAATGACGGCGTCAACGTTAACACCCGCCTCAACCTGGGCTCGCGCGAAGTCGTGTTTCCGGCCCTGACCAACGGTGAAATCGATGTGCTGCCGGAGTATTCCGGTGCCTTGATGACCTATCTTGATCAGGACGAGGCGCATGCCGATGCCCGAAACAACGAGGAGGTCATGGCGGCGCTTCGCAGCGTGCTGCCTGACGGGATCGAGGCGCTGGAGGCCTCGCCGGCCGAAGATCGCGATGCGCTGGTCGTGACGCGGGAAACGGCGGACAAATACCATCTCGAGACCTTCTCTGACCTGGCGCCGGTCTCCGGTGAGCTGACCATGGGCGGGCCGCCGGAAACGCGCACGCGCGATGTTGGTCTTCCCGGGCTCAAGCGGGTCTATAACATCGAATTTGCCAACTTCCGCTCGCTCGATGCCGGCGGGCCGCTGACCCGAGGGGCACTGGCCAACGGGGATATCGATGTGGCGCGGATGTTCTCCTCTCAGGGCGCCATCGCCGAAAACGACTGGGTAGCGCTTAAGGATGACAAGGATCTGGAACCTGCCCAGAACATCGTGCCCGTGGCGCGCAGCGAGGCCTTGAACGATGAGATACGCCAGTCTCTCAATCGCGTCTCGGAGGTGCTGACCACGGAAGACCTGCAGGACATGAACCATCGCGTCGAGATCGACAAGGCTGATCCGGCACAGGTCGCCAGTCAGTGGGTCGATGAGCACATGGACAGTGGCCAGCAGAGCGCCAACTAGGCAGCGCCATATCCTGATGCCCTGCTGACAACGCCGCCCCTCTGGGCGGCGTTGCCGTATCTGCATACCCAGGGCGTCCGGGGGCTGCACCGGCATCGACCAAAAAAACACCAGGTTGCACCATGCACAAGGAAAAAAATCACGGCCGCAGGCAGGGGAGACAGAAAAAACATCATGGCTGGATCTGTCACGCTGACCGTCAGATGGCGACAGTTCTCTGCACGGTCTGTTGGCGCTTTATTTGACGATGTGCAGCCATGACGCTCAGGCGTTCAGGAGGTGACATGCAACTCAATGATCCACGTCTTTTTCGTCAGCTGGCCTATGTCGACGGGCAATGGACGGCCGGCCGCAGCAATCACGATGAGCCGGTGCTGGATCCGGCCAACGGCGAAATACTCGGATATTGCGCCCTGCTGGACGCCGAGCAGATCACCGGCGCCGTGACGGCCGCCGAACGTGCCTTCGCCGGTTGGCGGGCGCTGTCGGTGGATGAGCGAGGGCGGCTCCTGCAGCGCTGGTATCAGCTCCTTCATGAACACCGCGAGGATCTGGCCCATTTGATGACGCTGGAGCAGGGCAAGCCGCTGCGCGATGCCCGCGGCGAGGTGGATTACGGGGCCAGTTTCATTCAGTGGTTTGCCGAAGAGGCGCGCCGGGCCTATGGCATGACCATCCCCAGCCATATTCCCAATGCCATGCTGGGCACGCTCAAGGAGCCGGTGGGGGTGTCGGTGATGCTCACTCCCTGGAACTTCCCGCTGGCGATGATCACCCGCAAGGCGGGGGCGGCGCTGGCCGCCGGCTGCCCAGTGATCGTCAAGCCCGCCAACGAGACCCCATTTACGGCGCTGGCGCTCGCCGAGCTTGCCGAGCGCGCGGGCATCCCGCCGGGCATTTTCAACGTGGTGACCGGCGAGCCTGCCACCGTGTCCGAGGTGCTGTGTACCGATACCCGGGTGCGCTCGGTGTCGTTTACCGGTTCCACGCGTGTCGGCAAGCTTTTGATTCGCCAGAGTGCCGGCACCGTCAAGCGCATGTCGCTGGAGCTGGGCGGCAACGCACCCTTTATCGTCTGTGAGGATGTGGATGTCGACGAGGCCGCCCGTGAGGCGGTGGCAGCAAAGTTTCAGACCGCCGGGCAGGACTGCCTGGCCGCCAACCGCATTTTCGTGCACCGGCGCATTTATGATCGCTTTCTGGAGCGTTTCGCCGTGCACATGAAGGCGCTGCGCGTCGGCAGCGGCATGATGGAAGTCGATATCGGCCCGCTGATTCATCGCCGGGCGGTCGAGGCGGCGCAGGCCATCGTCGATGATGCCGTCAACCGTGGCGCTCGTCTGGTAGCGGGCAATCAGTCGATGGCGCCGGGCGCCAACTTTTTCATGCCGACGCTTCTGGCCGACATTACTCCGGAAATGCGAGTGTTCCGAGAGGAGACCTTCTCGCCGGTGGCGGGCGTATGTGCCTTCGATGACGACGAGGCGGTGGTGGCCGCGGCCAACGACACTGAATATGGCCTGGCCGCCTATATCTACAGCAATGACGTCAAGCGCATCTGGAAAATGATGCGCGGGCTCGAGTACGGCATGGTCAGCGTCAATACGCTCAAGATGACCGGCGCGCCCATTCCCTTTGGCGGGGTCAAGCAATCCGGGCTCGGTCGTGAAGGCGGTGCCCAGGGGCTGGAGGAGTATCTGGACACCAAGTACTTCTGTCTGGGCAACATGCCGGGACCTTCGGGCAGCTGATTCTGGAGTACGCTTGAAGCGTCATGGTCCATGCGCCAGGGTGACACGGTTTCCAGGTGAAACACCCGTGGCGCCTGGGCCCTTTACCTGCCGGGAGTGTCATGACCAACAGCGCTATCCCCCACAGTGCCGTGACCCTGCACGATATTTATCTTGCCCGTGCCCGAATCGCGGGGCAGGCCGCAAGAACGCCGCTGGTGAAGTCCGTGGCGCTTTCCGAGCGCTTCGAGGCCGAGGTTCATCTCAAGCTCGAGACCCTGCAGCCCAGCGGCGCCTTCAAGCTCCGGGGGGCGCTCAACGCCATCGCGGCACTGGATGAGGCGACGCTTGAGCGCGGTGTGACCACGGCCTCGACCGGCAATCACGGCCGGGCGGTGGCCTGGGCGGCCTCTCGGCTGGGTGCACGCGCCATCATCTGTGTCTCGAATCTGGTGCCGGCCAACAAGGTGGCCGCCATCAAGGCACTGGGCGCCGAGGTACGCACGGTCGGGCGCAGTCAGGATGATGCCTTCGTGGAGGCGCGCCGACTGGTGCGCGAGGAGGGCATGACGCTGATCGAACCCTTCGATGATCCGTTGATCGTGGCCGGACAGGGCACCATCGGTCTTGAGCTGATGGAGGATGTGCCTGAGCTCGACCGGGTGTTGATCGGTCTTTCCGGCGGTGGCCTGCTGGGAGGTATTGGCCGTGCCGTGCGCGCGATCAATCCGCAGGTGCGGGTCACCGGTGTGAGCATGATGCATGGGGCGGCAATGATTGAAAGTCTGACCGCCGGTCATCCGGTCGAGGTGGAGGAGGTCGAAACGCTGGCGGACTCGCTCGGTGGTGGCATCGGGCTCGACAATCGCTGCACCTGGCCGTTGGTTCGAGAGGTGATGAGCGACCACTGCCAGGTCAGCGAACGCGCGATCGCCTCGGCCATGGTGCATTTTCTGGAAGTCGAGAAGATGCTGGTCGAAGGTGCCGCAGTCGTGGGGCTGGCGGCGCTTGAGGAGCATGCCATCGACATTCGCGGTGAGAAGGTGGCACTGATCGTGTCAGGCAACGGTGTGGACATGACCACCTGGCAGCGGGCAAGGGACATGGCTGACGCATGAACCCTCATGGAGAATACGGGAGCAGGGATGGAGCTTTATCATCGCACGCAGATTCAAAACGTCGTTGAGCTTGATTTGGCAGCGCTTGAGGCCGTGGAAGCCGGTTTCCGTGCGCTGGGTGAGGGGCAGGTGGTGCAGCCGCCGATTCTCTCCATGGCGATCGAGGAAGCCAACGGCGAGGTCGACGTCAAGACCGCCCATATTCGCGGCAACGAGCGCTTTGCCATCAAGGTCAGTCCCGGCTTTTTTAATAACCCCTCGCTGGGTTTGCCAAGTCTCAACGGGCTGATGATTGTCTTTTCTGCCAGGACCGGGCTGGTCGAAGCGGTGCTCTTTGACGAGGGCTATCTCACCGATATTCGCACCGCGCTGGCCGGGGCCATTGCCGCGAAGCATCTGGCACGCAAGGACAGCCGTCGCGCGGCTGTCATCGGCGCCGGGGTTCAGGCCGAGCTGCAGATCGCTGCACTCAAGCTGGTTCGTGATATCGACACCGTCGATGTCTGGGCACGCGATACCGACCGCGCCGAGGCGTATGCCGTGCGAATGCGCGAGCGCTTTGAAGGGCTCTGCGTCAATGTACATGGTGATATTGAAAGCGCCTGTCGCGAGGCGGATGTGATTATCACCACCACGCCGTCGAAATCGCCGCTGCTCTATGCCGATCACTTGCCCGCCGGTGTGCATGTCACGGCCATGGGCTCGGACAGTCCGGAAAAACGCGAACTGGACGCGTCAGTGATGACGAGTGCCGATGTGTTCGTGGCCGATACCCGTACCCAGAGCGAGACCAATGGCGAACTCAAGGCCTGGGCCGATGAGATACCTCCCTTTGAGGTTGTCGAGCTTGGCAAGGTGATCGCCAGCGGACAGTCGCCACGTATCGGTCGTGATCAGATCACGGTGTGTGATCTGACCGGCACCGGCGTGCAGGACACGGCGATTGCCGGATTTGCCTTGAAAAGACTGTTGGCATAGGGCGCCGAGCGTTCGGGAACCGGCCTGTTGGCGCCAGGCTCACTGGCGCTTCGGGACGCGCCTTGCCAGGGTGTCATGACAGCTTCATTCAGCGGGAGACATCATGCGCATTCTGTTTACGGGGGGGAGCGGCAAGGCCGGTCGACATGCGACCGCCTATCTTCGCGACCAGGGCCACCGGGTGACCAATCTGGACTGGACGCCGTCCGACACGCCCGGCATCCCAACCCTGATCACCGATCTGACCGATGCAGGTCAGGTTTTCAACGCCTGTCAGGCCTATGCAGGCCTCGATGAGCTGGAGCCCGGCACTGGCGTGCCGCGTTATGACGCGATCGTTCATTTTGCGGCCATACCGGCCATCCTGCATCGGCCGGACAACGAAACGTATCGCATCAACACGTTAAGTACCTATAACGTGCTGGATGCCGCCACCAGACTGGGCATCCCCAGGGTGATATTTGCCTCCAGTGAAACCACCTATGGCATCTGCTTTGCCGATGGCGAGAAGACGCCCGAGTATCTGCCCGTGGACGAAGAGCATCCCACCGTTCCGCAGGACAGCTATGCCATGAGCAAGGTGGTCAACGAGGTCACCGCTCGTTCCTTCCAGGCACGTTCGGGCATCGACATTTATGGCCTTCGCATCAACAACGTGATCGAGCCCCATGAGTATCGCGAGAAATTCCCGGCGTTCATGGAGAACCCGGCACTGCGCCGCCGGAATATCTTTGCCTATATCGACGCCCGCGATCTGGGCCGGATGGTTGATTGCTGCCTGAAAACGGAGGGTCTGGGCTATCAGGTGTTCAACGTCGCCAATGATGATCTATCGGTGGACCTGACGACGGCCGAGGTGATCGAGCGCTTCTACCCTGAAGTGCCGCTCAAACGCGAGATGGGCGAGTTCGAGACCTTCTACAGCAACGAGAAAGCGCGCCGGCTGGTCGGTTTTGTGCCGCAGCATTCCTGGCGCGACGAGCTGGCTCGGTAGCGCTGGCGTACGGCAGAACTATTTCGTTGGAAGGGCTGCGAACGTAGCGGTACGTTGAGCCAACGAGACAGTGAGGGCGCGGTGGCGCCCTCCCTGTCTTTTCTTCCTGTTGAACAGATACGATCAGTCGTTGTTGCTTCGGTGGGTGTGCATCTCGGCCTCAGTGAAGGCCGAGATCATGGCGCGATACACCTGCTCGACCACCTCCGGGTCAGCCTGATGCTCTTCGGCCATTGTGCGAACCCTTTCGATGACCTGTTCGACACGCTGAGGCGCCCTGACTTCCTGCTCGTTGCGCTTGAAGGCTGCCGCCTGGTGGACATAGCCGCCTCGCTCGGCAATGGCGGCCACGATTTCCTGATCCAGGCGGTCGATGTGTTGTCGAACCTCCGCCAGGTCACGGCATGGCTGCACGTTTTTCATGTCGGTTTCCCCCGAGACTATTTTCGTCGTGAACTGCCCGGCACCGGTGCGACCCCCGGGCCGGTGACCTCGCCGATCTTGTGCCACTGTCGGCCGTCGCGCTCAAGCAGGTCATGTGCGCCCTGTGGGCCTTCAGAGCCTGCTTCGTAGCCCTCGACGCTGCTGTCCTCGGCCCAGGCATCAAGGAAGGGCTGCACGGCGCGCCAGCTGTTCTCGATCGTATCGACACGCTGAAACAGCATCTGATCGCCCGTCAGGCAGTCATAGATCAGGGTTTCATAGCCGGTCGCTGCCGGCAGGTCGAAGAAGTCCTTGTAGGCAAAGCCCATCTTGACGGTATCCATTTCAAGCTCCGGCCCCGGACGCTTGGCCTGAAAATCGAACCACATGCCTTCATTGGGCTGAAGCTGAATGATCAACCAGTTGGAGTTCATGCGCTCAACGTCAGTGCCGCGAAACTGGGCATAGGGTGCCGGCTTGAAGCAGATGGCGATCTCGGTATCGCGTGCGCTCAGGCGCTTGCCGGTGCGCAGATAGAAGGGCACGTTTACCCAGCGCCAGTTGTCGACCATCATCTTCATGGCGACAAAGGTCTCGGTGTTGCTGTCTTCGGCGACATCGGGCTCATCACGATAGCCGACCACGTCGCTGTCATTGACGTTGCCGGCACGGTACTGACCGCGTACCGAGTTGTGATGTACTTCTTCTCTGGGCCAGGGGCGCAGGGCGCCCAGCACCTTGGCCTTTTCGCTGCGCAGGGCGTCGGCGCCGAAGGCGGCCGGCGGCTCGATGGCCACCATGGCCAGCAGCTGAAAGAGGTGGTTGGGCACCATGTCGCGCATGGCACCGCTTTTTTCATAAAAATTGCCGCGCTTTTCGACGCCGACGGTTTCGGCAGTCGTGATCTGGATATGATCGATGTAGTGATTGTTCCAGAAGGGCTCGAACAGCACGTTGGCAAAGCGGGCGACCAGAATGTTCTGCACGGTCTCCTTGCCCAGAAAGTGATCGATCCGATAGATCTGCTCTTCCTTCATGACCTCCAGCAGCTGCGCATTGAGCGCTTTCGCCGATTCCAGATCATGTCCAAAGGGCTTTTCCACCACCAGGCGGCGGTAGCGGTTGTCGCCTTCCTTCATCAGGTCGGCCTTGCCAAGACCGGTGGCGATGTCGCCGAAAAAGCGCGGGGCGGTGGCGCAGTAGAACAGGGCGTTGTCGCTGTCAGCCTGTCCGAGATGGCTTTTGATCTGCTCAAAAATGTCCGATTCAGTGAAATCGCCCTGTAGATAGTGAAGGCGCTGGGCAAAATCCTGCCAGTGGTCCTCGTCAAGTTCCTGACCGCCTCCCTCGGCATGCCTGTCGGCAGCCTTGTCGGCGATAAAGTCCTTGAGATGCCCGCGAAAGCTGTCGTCATCGTGCTCGGCGATATCGACGCCGACAATGCTCATACTGCGATCGAGCAGACCATCGCGGTCCAGGTTGTACAGCGAGGGGACCAGCAGGCGCTTCACCAGATCGCCACTGGCGCCAAAGATGAACATGGTGGTGTTGTCGGCCGGTGGGGGCGCCTTTTGTTGCTGCCCGTCCTGTTGATGCTGATGGTCGCTCTGGGTCATGTCATCGCCTCATGCATGGCTTGCGTAGGAAAGAAGGGCTGCGTGTCGTGCCCTTTTTATAAAGCGTAATGCAAATGCGATGTTATGCCTCATCCCTGCCGCAAGACGTTGATCATGAATCCCGGTCGGGACGTTTTTCCTCTTCGGACGTCAGGGAGGAACGCGTCGGGGCATCGTGCATTTGGTCCAGCCGCTTTCGCAGCTCGCGCACTTCATCGGTCAGCTCACGGATCTGATGATGAAGGGCTCGGGTCATGTCTCGTTGGGCACGTGCCTCGCGGGATTCCCGCTCGCTGTCATCGGCGATGAAAATCGAACTGATATAGGCGGCAAAGCTGCCGAAAAGACCTACGCCGCCAATCATCAACAGCACGGCGACCACGCGGCCCAGCGTTGTCACGGGATAGTAGTCGCCATACCCCACGGTCGTGACGGTCACGATCGCCCACCAGAGCGCGTCCTCGGCGGTCTCGATGGGGCTTGCCGGGTTGGGACTTTCCACCATCAGCATGGTGATGGCCCCAAAGGCCACCAGCAGCACGGTGGCGGTGGCGGCCGAGGCGAACACGCCTTCGGCGCGATTGCGAAACAAAAGCCGCCAGATCATCTCCATTGATTTGACCGCCCGCAGCACGCGCAATACCTGCACCACGCGAAACATGCGTGCGCCCTGAAAAAGGCCCGCCGGGATACAGGCCAGCAGGTCAATCCAGCCCCAGCGCATGTAGGCCAGCTTGCTTTCGGCGCGCATGAAGCGCTGACAGAAGTCGATGAAAAAGAAAAAGCAGACAATGTAGTCCATGTACTGCAGCAGCCGGTTGAGCTCCGGTGGTAGCGTCAGCAGCAGGCTCGCGGCCATGGCGCTGATCACATAGATCGACAGCACCAGGATAAACAGCTGGAAGGGCGTGACGCGCTCTTTCATCGACAGGATCCGTTACAGCAATAACGCAGGGGATCTCCTGACGCACGGCTCCCGCGTCAGGAGGCAGGGGTCAATCGAGTCGGCAGGTCAGGCCGGTAGTCTCTTCAAGTCCCAGATGAATATTCATGTTCTGGACGGCAGCCCCGGCAGCGCCCTTGCCCAGGTTGTCCAGGCGGGCGACCAGTGCCATTCTCTCTTCGTTGCCAAAGACACATAAATCGACACGGTTAGTGTCATTGCAGGCCGTGACATCGAAAAAGCCGCCATCGAGGACCTCACTGTCCTGCGCCGACATGACGTTCACAAAGGGAGCGCCTTCGTAATGCGCCTGCCAGGCGCGGGTGATGGCCTCGGCACTGGTGCCCTCGGGCAGGTGTGAGCGTTGAAGAGGAATGTTGACCGACAGCCCTTTCAGGAAGTGACCCACGATCGGGGTAAATACCGGGTCACGATCAAGACCGCCATGAATGCGCATTTCCGGCAGATGCTTGTGGGCAAGCGTCAGCGCGTAGGGACGCGGCGCATCCAGCGATCCATCCGTTGCGGCTTCATAGTCGGCAATCATCCTTTTGCCACCACCGCTGTAGCCGGTCAGTGAAAAGGCGGAATAGGGGTAGTCCGGCGGCAGCAGCCCGGCATCGATCAGCGGACGCACCAGCATGATGAAGGCGCTGGCGTGACAGCCCACGTTGGCAATGCGCTTGCTTTCGCGAATGCGTGTTCGCTGACCCGGCGTCAGTTCCGGCAGGCCATAGGTCCACGTGGGGTCGGTACGAAAGGCGGTGCTGGCATCAATCAGACAGGTATCGGGATTGTCGACCAGAGAAGCTGCTTCCCGCGAGGCTTCGTCCGGCAGGCAGAGAAAGACGACATCGGCCTGGTTGATCAGGCGCGCACGCTCATCACGATCCTTGCGACGCTCACTGTCGATGCGTAGAAGCTCGATGTCATCGCGTGCCTGTAGATAGTCAAAAATTCTCAGGCCCGTTGTGCCTTCCTGGCCATCCACGAATACCCTGGATGTCATGGTCTACCTCGCGTTGGAATGATGAATCGAATCTGCTGTTTGATCTCATTGTACGCCTTCAAGGCATGCGTGCACCCGGGCAGGCGCTCTCGAACAGGGCGTCAATGAATCACCATGGAGCGAGCATAGGCCTGCGCCAATTCGTGGTGCAACCGGGCAGGCCTGATTCAATGTGTATACCGGATCAGGCAACTGGTCCTTTGGACGCGAATGCAGACGTATCCGAGCGACCTTGTGCAGTCATTGCCATGACCCGGGTCTGCAGAAGCATGGATGTGAGAAAATGATCCCGTTCATGCTCGGCCTCTGTCCTCATGGTCATGAGGGCAGAGGCCCGGGGAGCACTTTCCCGGTGACAGCAGGGCACCTTGAGTCGATGTCGGTGTCAGGAGAGATGGCGCAAGGACGTGTCAGCGCGATGGCGCCGGACGCATTGTCACTCATTTGTAAACAGAAAGGTCAGCGACGGATTTGAATGTCCTTGTATTTCCCCCTTTGACTGGTAAAAAACACTGCCAGTTGTCCTCCCCGGTCACGTCTTTCATTCAGCATCCTTCATGCCTTTGTACGTCTCTGGCTCATGCGAGTTGTGCCATTCGAACCCTTTGCGGTGCGTTTTCGCAGTGATGAAGGCTAATGCGTTAATCAAACAGGAAGTGACAGATACTGATGTCCATAATGTGATTATTGGTAGTGATAACGTAATGAAGGGTAATTATCACGAGATGAGTCATTGTCTGCCGCCGCCTGCTGACGACTGCCCGTCCATCGAGGCACTCGACAAGCTGAACATTGCAGCGCTGGTCTACCAGTGCGGCGAGCGCATTACGCTTGAAGGTCTCAATCATTCGGCTCGAACCCTGCTGAACCATTTCGACCCCATCGAACAGGCTGAACCATGGCAATGGACTCCTGACGCCACGGGGCATCACCCGGCCCGTGACTGGTGTGTTGATGACACCACTTCCCAATACGGGCAAACGCCGCGCGTTCGCTGGATACGCTTCAATGGGTGCGGGCGACGCCTGGCGTTGAACATCACCGGTTGCCGCCTGAAAGCTGCGGAAAAGGTCACTCGAGTCATGCTTGTGGTGCAGGACTGCACTCGACAGATCCTTCAGCATGAAGAGCTCAAACGCAGTCAGGAGTGCATTTCCAGCATCATTAATGCCACCCCCATGGGCATTTGCGTGCTGACCGAAGATGGCCGCTTTGAAATGGTTAATCCGGCCTACTGTCGCTTTCACGGTTATGACGAGCACGAGCTGATTGGTCGCGCCTTCTCGGTGGTGGTGCCCTATAGCAGCCATCAGTATCTCCGGCGCCAGCAACAGGGTGCGATGGGCAAACATCATGGTCATGCCCAGCATTTTGGAGAATGTGAACTGGTGGCGCGTCACGGTGAGCGTCATACGGTGATCGTCGAGAGCGTGCGTATCCTGGGGGAGGACGGTCGGCCGCGGGATGTGGTCTTTCTGGTCGATATCAGCGAGCGAAAAAAGCTCGAGATGGCGCTGGAAGAGAAAAACGTGCGCCTTGAATATCTTGCCACCCATGATGAGCTGACCGGCATTCGCAATCGTCGGTTCGGCATCAGCAGCCTTGAGGCGGCGCTTGAGCAGGCCGAGCGCCAGGGGCTGGATATCAGCGTTGCCCTGCTGGATATCGACCACTTCAAGCGTGTCAACGATGACTATGGACACACCGTCGGCGATCAGGTGCTCCAGCAGTTTGCCGAGGTACTGTCACGCCAGTTGCGGGCCAGCGATATTCTGGTGCGGTGGGGAGGGGAAGAGTTCATGCTGATCCTGCCCGGGATCGACGTTAATGGCGCCTTTCAGGCCCTTGAGCGTTTGCGTCATTCTCTGACGCTTGAATATCTCAGCCCGCGCGGGCTTCAGGTCACCTTTTCGGCCGGCATCATCAATGCTCGCGGCATGAGCAGCCATGATCTGGTCGAAAGCGTGGATCAGAAGCTTTATCAGGCCAAGGGACGCGGCCGCGATCGAATCGTCTCGTGAAGGCCGGGACAGTTTGAAGCGACTCGACTACGTTTGCCTATAGTCATGCCAGGACACGACAGGGGTTCGGGCAATTAACGGCAAACGAGGGTGTGTCATGAAAAAAGCTTTTTCCAGCGGTATCCTGCTGGTCACCGCAGGTCTGGCACTGGCCGGCTGCAGTCAGCAGCCGGCAGTGTCGTCGGCACCTCAGGTCATGTCCGTGGCTGAAAGCTGGCAGGGCGTGTTGCCATGTGCAGACTGCGAGGGGATTGATACCGAACTTACGCTGGTGTCTTCCGGCATGACCGGTTTTGCCTCGACCTATACGCTCAAGCAGCGCTATCTGGGGACCGACCGGGCGCAGGAGGTGCAGACGCGCTCGGGTGACTGGGTGGTCACGCGCGGCAATCAGGTCGACCCACAGGCAGTGATTTATCGCCTCGACCCGGAAAGCAGCGACAGCTGCATGAGCTTTCAGGTCATCGGCAATGACCGCCTGCGTCAGCTCAACTGCAACGGTCAGCCCATCAATACCACGCAAAACATCGAGCTGCGTCATGTGGCCCAGCCGGTACAGCCTGCGTCGGGAACAGCGGCACAGTCGATGCCCTACAGCGGATAGAGGCCGGCTTTCAAGCCGAGGATCAGGCACAAAAAAGCCGGCCACCAGGGCCGGCTTTTCCATATCTGGCGGAGAGGGAGGGATTCGAACCCTCGGTGGGCGTAAACCCACTCCGGTTTTCGAGACCGGCGCCTTCGACCACTCGACCACCTCTCCGAAGGCGCCATATGGTACTGATGTCAGGGCAGTATGTCCATGCCCGAAAACCTTGCGGGCATGGTCGGATGGATCCGTAGCGTCGGTCAGTGCCGGCTAGATTTCATCGAAATCATCGAATCCACCAGCGTCGCCACCGAAAAAGGAACTATCGTCCTGAAAGCCGCCATCGTCGTAAGGTGCGTCGGACTGTGGATCGTAATCGGTTTGTGCAAAATTACCCTGATCCATGCCGGGGTCACCGCTGTCCATACCGCTCTGATCGTCCTGATGATCGGTGCCGACCGGGTCGTCGATGACATCGACAATCTCTTCACTGTTGTGATGCCCAAACATGCCCATCAGCATGTTGCCCAGCATCATGCCGCCGGCCACCCCGGCCGCCGTTTGCAGGGCGCCGCCCAGAAAGCCGCCGCCGCGCATGGCGTTGCCGGGCGCCTGGGCCGGACCATTGGTCTGCCAGTTCTGGCTCGGGCCACTGCCGGTCGGTCGCCCTGACGCACCGGATGTCTGGCGCCGCTCGGCAGCAGGTTCTTCTCGCTGATCGGCGCCGAAAATACCGGCCAGAAAGCCGCCGCTGCTGCGTTTTTCGCTCTTTTGCTTTTCCAGCGCCTCAATGCGAGCGTTGAGCCGCTTGATGGCCGCCTCCTGGACCACAATGGTCTGCGCCATGTAGTAGGGCGCACCTGGCTGGTCACGCACGTGGGCATCGATGCGCGCCTGGGCCTGTGCATCCCGCTCTCCGGTCTGAGCCTCGGTATCCTTCAGGCGGGAAAACAGACCGTCGATCACTTCCTGTTCACTGCGTGCCATGGAATCTCTCCTGGTGCGAGGCATGAAAACCGTCACTGCTTTGACCATCGTCTGGCGTCATGGTGCCCCGCTCAGGCCCGATCGAGTGCGCGCACCAGCGCGGGCAGATCCTTCATGTGAAGGAGTTCATGCGCTCGTTCCGGCGTCTGTTCTTCATCGGGGAAGTGGTTGATGTGCGCCACCTGCATGCCGGCTGCCAGTGCCGCCGTCACTCCTACCGGGGCGTCATCGATGACCAGACACTCCTTGGGGGCGACACCCATGGCGCGAGCGGCATGCAGGAAGAGACCAGGATCCGGCTTGAAATGGCCTACTTCATAGGCTGAAAAGAGATGATCGCCAAAAAAGCGACCCAATCCGGAGACTTCCATGGATTGGCGAATCTTGTTGAGCGGTCCGTTGGAGGCCACGCAGCAGAGATAATCGGGCATCAGGGTCTCGAGTGAAGCCTCGATGCCCTCGATCACGATCAGGCTATCCTTGAGCCCTGCCATCAGGCGGGCCCGCATACGTGTTTCGGCCTCCCTTTTGACTGTTTCGTCAACGCTGCCATGGCGCTGCTCGAGTTCCGCCACGATATGGCCATAGACCACGCCGCGAAATTCGTTCATATAGTCGCTGGCACGAAAGGGCAGGCCGGCTTCGGGCAGGGTCTGCGCCAGTACCTCGGCAAGCAGGGGTTCGCTGTCGACCAGGGTGCCGTCGCAGTCAAAGATCAGACATTTAATACGTGCCATGGGGTCTCCTGAACTTGTTCTCTCGGGAACGTCGTGACGTTTGAAAGTATCGTTTGAAAAGTATCGGTGTGGCTTGAGTCCTGACAGCTTCAGGTGCATCGTCGCAAAACACAATGCCGGAAAAGGGAGAACCATCTTGTCATCCACCATCGCGCTCATGGGCGAATGCATGATTGAAATGCATGGCCGGCCCGGACAGTCCGTCCATCAGACCTTCGGCGGCGACAGCTTTAATACGGCGGCCTACCTGGCGCGTCTGACAGGCGATGCCCTGAACGTGGAATATGTCACGGCGCTGGGGACGGATGGATTTAGTCAGGCCATGCGCGAACGCTTTGTCCGTGAAGGCGTTGGTGTCGATAACGTCAGGACTCTGGAGTCGCGCCTGCCAGGCCTTTATTTCATCGAAACCGATGACGCCGGGGAGCGGCGCTTCCACTACTGGCGAAGTGAAGCGGCAGCCCGTTTCATGCTCGATGGCGAGGAGGGCGAGCAGCTGCTCGAGCGGTTGGCGGACTGCGATACGCTCTATCTCAGCGGTATCAGTCTGGCCATTCTGACCGCGGAAGGGCGTGCGCGACTGCTTTCCGGGCTCCCGGGGCTGCGCGCGCGCGGTGTCAGGGTTGTATTCGATAACAACTATCGCCCCAGGCTCTGGCAGAACGTGGAAACGGCTCGTCAGGCGCATCAGGCGCTGCTGGCGCAGGTGGATCTGGCCATCGTCACCTTTGAAGACGATCAGGCCCTGTTCGGCGTTGAAACGCCCGAGGCGCTATTTGCGTTCTACCGCGAGCTGGGGGTAGGCGAGATCGTGATCAAGCGCGGGGCCGAGAGCTGTCTGATCGAGTGTGAGGGCATGCGCCACGAAGTGGCCGGTGAACGCGTCGAGAAGGTTGTGGATACCACCGCGGCAGGAGATTCCTTCAGTGCCGGCTATCTGGCCTGTCGTCTTACCGGTGGCAACGTCGAGCAGGCAGCGCGCTGGGGGCACCGTCTGGCCTCGACCGTGATCAAGCATCGTGGCGCGATCATCGATCCTGAGCACATGCCCGAAATGCCCTGACGTCTCTGAACGCATGGATAAAAAACGGGAGTGCCCCGTCAGGGCACTCCCGTTGTGATATTGCAGTAGCCGGCGCTGTGGCCGGGTGCGCTAGAGGATGGCTCAGGCGCCTTCCTGCAGATGAGCCTCGATGAACCACAGGTTGCTGTCGAGCGTGCGGGATACTCCGGTCAGCAGGTCGGAGGAGTCGGCATCCCCCAGTTCATCGGTCTGATCAATGGACTTGCGCACTCTCGCACCGGCGCCGGCGTAATGGTCGGCCAGAGCCTTGAGGTGGTCCTCGATGCGATGGATATCGCCCGGGTAGGTCTCAAGGCTGGTGTTTTTGGAAACCTGTTGTACCGTGCCCATCGCGGTGCCGCCCAGCTGGACCAGGCGCTCGGCCACTTCATCGACGTGTGCATCGATGCCGCTTCTGAAACCATCAAGCATTTCATGAACGGCGATGAATTGCGGGCCCTTGAGGTTCCAGTGTGCCTGCTTGATCACCAGCGCCAGATCGATCAGCTCGGCCAGACGCTCGTTCATGACCGCTACTACCTTTGCGCGCGTCTCTTCCGGGAGATCATTGCGCGTCGGATAGAGCCTTGTGGCGGCTTTCTGGTTGGCATCCTTGATGTTGCGTGTGTTGGCACTGCTCATGAATCACATCCTTTTGTCGAGACCAGTTAAATACTGCTCGCTCCTGCGAGCATCATGGCGTGTTACCCAGGACTTGCCATGACGTCCTTCCCATGAATTTTGGTACGTTCTTCCTCGATATCAAGGTCTGCTTCAGAAACCTCCATACAACGCTCAGGTCAAAAGCGTCGGCAGCCATACGCTGAACGCGACAATGGCCACAAAGAAAACGCCCAGTACCGCGATCGTGGGTATATGTACGTCCAGAACGGGTCGGGGCATGACATCAACATGCGTGCGGCGATGTGTCACGGCACTGGTGGCCAGCGCAACGACCAGCATGGTGACGGCGCCGGTCACGTTCCACCAGAACCAGAAAAGCTCCGGTACGAACAGCCACAAAAAGGCATTGAGGCCAACGCCGGCGACCGCGCAAGAGGAACCGGCAGGGGAGATCAGGAAGAGGAACGCTTGATGCCGCGGGTAAAGAGATAGCCGTCAAAGGCCGGATCATCGGTATCGGAATGAGTGAACAGTGTGTGCATCACGTGCTCGATGTGCGCCCACATCGCGTCATGGGCACCGGTGCTGTCGCGTTTTTTGAGACAGGCCAGGATGCAATCATGATCGTCCAGCCAGCTGCGGCGATAGGAGAAATCCATGATGCGACCGTGCAGGCGTCGCCACATGGGGCTGCGATCTCGCTGCTCCCAGAGCCGGTTGACGGCATCTTCCAGCAGCGTGTTTTGACTGGCGCGCGCAATCAGCAGGTGAAAGGCGCGGTCGGCTTGGTCGGGGGCATTGCTCAGCTCCTGCCCGCCGAGAGAAGTTTCCAGCGCCCAGCGTTCCTCGGCCAGAAGCGCCGACAGGGCTCGGATGTCGCCTGGCGTCACCAGCTCGGCCGCGGCCGAGGCCACGGCGCTTTCCACCACCTGACGTGCCTTCAAGAGCTCGAACGGGCCGATATCCTCGGTGGGGGCAGACATGTTCAGGGCGACTGTCGAGGCAGATTCGACACTGTCACCGGCATCACGGACATAGGTGCCTGATCCCTTGCGGACTTCTACGCGTCCGGCCAGCTCCAGCATGATAAAGGCTTCACGGACCACCGTACGGCTGACATCAAAGCGCTCGGCGTATTCGCGCTCCGTGGGCAGTCTTTCGCCGGGACGATAGCCGTCACGGTCGATCTGCTGACCAATCTGCTCGCCAATGATCTGATACTGTCGGCGCATCCCGATCTCCCTGATGGCTCCAGAGCCGCATGAGACCCCATGCCCTCTGGTTTTTTGGTGGCCTGTTGTGGCATGCCAATTCTACCGAGGTATGCTCATAAAGCCCATATAACAACACTTTAAGACCTGTTTTGAAGCCCTGCGAACTACTTGTATACCAATGTCTATTTGGTATGCCAATCGTAATGCAGGTAGCCTGGCGTCATTGGAGCACACAGGCAGAGAACTTCCATGAAGATTGTAGATGCACGTGTCATCGTGACCTGCCCGGGTCGTAACCTGGTGACCCTGAAGATTGAAACCGATGAAGGGATCTACGGTATTGGTGACGCGACGCTCAATGGTCGTGAGCTGGCGGTCGTGGCCTATCTCGAAGAGCACGTGGCCCCCGCACTGATCGGACGTGATCCCTCCAGTATCGAGGACATCTGGCAGTTCTTCTACCGCGGTGCCTACTGGCGTCGTGGTCCGGTCACCATGTCCGCGATCGGGGCCGTTGACATGGCGCTGTGGGACATCATGGGCAAGGCGGCCGGCATGCCGCTTTACAAGCTGCTCGGCGGCAAGAGTCGCGATCGGGTCATGGTTTATGGTCACGCCACCGGCCATGACATCGAAGGCTGTCTTGAAGAGGTGGCCCGTCACGTGGAGCAGGGTTATCGCGCGGTGCGCGTCCAGTGCGGCATTCCCGGCATTGCTTCCACCTACGGCGTCGCCAAAAAGGCCGGTGAGCGCTATGAACCGGCCGATTCGAGCCTGCCGAGCGAAAACGTCTGGAGCACGTCGAAGTATCTCAATCATGTGCCCAAGCTCTTCCAGGCCGTGCGCGAGCGCTTCGGTGACGACCTGCACGTGCTGCACGACGTCCACCATCGCCTGACTCCCATCGAGGCGGCGCGACTGGGCAAGGAGGTCGAGCCCTATCACCTGTTCTGGCTCGAAGACTGCGTGCCGGCCGAAAACCAGAGCGCCTTCCGACTGATTCGCCAGCACACCACCACGCCGCTGGCCGTTGGGGAAGTCTTCAACTCGATTCACGACTGCCGTGAGCTGATCGAGTCGCAGTCGATCGATTATATCCGCGCCACCCTGACCCACGCCGGCGGGATTACGCACATGCGTCGGATCGCGGCGCTGGCCGAGCTGTATCACGTGCGCACCGGCTTTCATGGCCCGACCGACCTTTCTCCGGTCTGCATGGGGGCGGCGCTGCATTTCGATACCTGGGTGCCCAACTTCGGCATTCAGGAGCACATGCCGCACAGCGAGGAAATCGAAGCCGTCTTCCCGCACGCCTATCGCTTCGAGGATGGCCACTTCACGCCGGGCGAGACGCCCGGGCATGGCGTGGACATCGATGAGGCGCTGGCGGGCAAGTACCCCTACAGGCGCGCCAGTCTGCCGGTCAACCGCCTCGAGGATGGCACGCTCTGGCACTGGTAGGTCGATAAAAAGAGGCAAAACGATCAATAACGCCCTCTCGGGCCATGGATGATCCCACCGCTTGATTTGATCAGGGCGCAGGCCCTGAAGGAGCAAGGTATGTCGATGCGTCAAATGTCACGTTTGCGTCTGTCACAGCTGATCGGGGCCGGGATGCTGGCCGCTGGCGTCATGGCTCTGGCCACACCGGTACAGGCCGCTGATTACACGCTGAAATTCGGCCATCTGGCCAACGACCAGAACATCTGGAACAAGGCTGCCATGCACTTCAAGGAGGCGGTCGAGAAAAACTCCGACGGTCGTATCGAAGTACAGGTCTATCCCAACGAGCAGCTGGGTAACGAGATGGACATGATCAACTCCATCCAGCTGGGGACGGCCGACATGACCATTACCGGTGAAAGCCTCCAGAACTGGGCGCCCAAGGCCGCCATGATGGCCGTGCCCTATGCCTTTGAAGACAGCAAGCAGCTTGAAAAGGCCGTCGATGGCGATATCGGCAGCGAAATCGAGGCCCAGATCACCGAACGCACCGGGCTGGTCCCGCTGACCTGGTTTGAGCGCGGACCGCGCGAGCTGACCTCCAACCGCGAGATCAAGACCCCGGATGATCTGGATGGTCTGCGTCTGCGTGTGCCCAACGTTCCGCTGTTTGTCGATACCTGGCAGGCGCTGGGCGCACGGCCCACGCCCATGGCCTTCAGTGAAGTGTTTACCTCACTTCAGCAGGGCACCATCGATGCGCAGGAAAACCCGCTGTCTCTGATCGAAAGCGCGAGCCTCTCCGAGGTGCAGAAATACGTCAACATGACCGATCACGTCAGAAGCTGGATCTATGTGGTCATTGGCAAGCGCAAGCTCGACAGCATGCCGGATGATCTTCAAAAGGTGGTGCGTGACGCCGCCGGCGACATGCAAAGTTACGAGCGCGAGCTGTTCGCCCAGGATCAGAAGCGCTTGGAACAGGCCCTCAAGGACAAGGGCATGACCTTTGTCGAGGTCGACAAAAAAGCCTTCGCCGAGAAAGCCATGCCGGCCATCAAGAAAGCGCTCAATCCCGAGCAGACCGAGCTTCTCGAGCGCATCGAAAAGCTCTGAACCCCGCCAGTCACGGCTTGAATGATGACCTTGGTGCCCTTTTGGCAAACGCCAAAGGGGCACGGCAGCAGGGAGACATACCACGTGAGCGACACTGAAAAGCGAGCCAGCGATGCACTGGAGGCGCTTGATGTTCTGGGGCGCGTGCCGCGATTGGGCGGCGTGTTTGGTGCCCTGGTCAACCTGCTGGATCGGCTGCTGGCCACCATCGCCGGTCTGACACTGATCTCGATTGCCGGCGTGGTGATCGTGCAGATTCTCGGGCGTCTGATTCTGCCAGCAGCGCCGGTATGGACCGAGGAGCTGTCGCGCTATCTGTTTATCATGATGATTGCCGTCAGCGCGGGGCTGGTCATGCGCCGTGGCAAGCACATCAGTCTGGAACTCTTTCATCATCGCTTCGGCGTCAGGGGGGCGTGCTTTTATCAGCTGTTGATCAGCGTCGTGCTTGTCGGCTTTGCCTGGCTGATCCTGCCTTATGCCTGGCAGTACTCAAGCATCGGCGCCTTTCAGACGTCTCCGGCGCTCAAGGTATCGATGCAGTGGGTCTTCGGCGCCACCGTGGTGCTGTTTGGCATGGTCATTTTGTACGGCGTGATCGGGGCAATTGAAGCCGTGGCCGGACTTTTGGGCCTGTCTCGTCACGATAAAGCAGCGCCTGGCGGCGAGCGGAGGTAGCACCATGGAAGTGTTAATGCTGTTTGCCGTATTTTTTGTCCTGCTGTTTGCCGGTATTCCGATTGCCTTTGCACTTGGCATCTCCTCGGCGGCCTATCTCTTTACCGCCGGCATCCCGCTGACCATCGTGCCCCAGCGCATGTTTGCCGGCATGGACTCGTTCGTGCTGCTGTGTATTCCCGGTTTCATTCTGGCCGGCAACCTGATGAACGTGGGCAATATCACCGAGCACATTGTGCGCTTTTCCAACGCGGTGGTCGGTCACATTCGTGGGGGGCTGGGACTGGCCAACGTGGGCGGGTCGATGATCTTTGGCGGCATTTCCGGCACCGCCGTGGCCGATGCGGCAAGCGTGGGCGCGGTCATGATTCCGGGCATGGCGAAGTCCGGCTATGACAAGCCCTTCGCGGCGGCCGTCACGGCGGCGTCTTCAACGATTGGCCCGATCATTCCCCCCAGCGTGCCGATGATCATTGTGGGCTCGCTGTCCGGTATCTCGGTCGGGCGCATGTTCATGGCAGGCGTCGTCCCCGGCATTCTGTTGGCGCTGGGGATGATGATTACCGTCTATGTGCTGGCGGTTAAAAGGGGCTATCCCAAGGAAAAGCGTGCCACGCTCAAGGAGATCCTGATCGAGGGCAAGAGCGCGTTCTGGGCGCTGTTGATGACGTTTATCATCCTCTACGGCATCATCGGCGGCTTTTTCACGCCCACCGAGGCCTCGATCGTGGCCTGTCTCTATGCGCTGGTGGTGGGGCTATTCGTTTACAAGGGGCTGAACTGGCGCAACCTGCCCGGGCTTTTTGTCGATGCGGCTCTGACCTCGGCGGCCCTGATGATGCTGGTCGGGCTTGCCAATCTGTTTGGCTGGATTCTGACCAGCGAACGCATTCCACAGATGATTGCCGATGGCATCCTGGGCATCAGCGACAACCCGCTGGTGGTCATCTTGATCCTCAATCTGATCCTGCTGTTTGTCGGCACCTTCATGGAGACCATCGCAGCGCTGATCATCCTTTTCCCGGCACTGCTGGGCGTGGCGACCGGCGTCGGCGTTGATCCGGTGCACTTTGGCATCATGGCGGTCCTGAATCTGATGATCGGTCTGACCACACCGCCGGTAGGCATTTGTCTGTTTGTGGTATCGGGGATCGGCGAGATCCGCATGAGTCAGGTCGCGCGCGCCATCATCCCGTTTCTTTTGTGCAACCTGGCGGTACTGGTGCTGGTGATGTATATCCCGGCCATTTCGCTGTGGCTGCCCAATCTGGTGATGGGGCCGGCAGGGTAATGTGACGCCTGCTATCAAAAAGACGCCACGACCAAGGAGACAGTGATGGGCTCATCCGACCATCAGGACGCCATCGATGTCGTCCACATCGCATCAAACAACGCGCCCGAGCGCATCGGCATCGTGCATTTTGGGCTGGGTGCCTTTCATCGGGCGCATCAGGCCCGGGTGGTGGAGCAGTGCATCGCCCGTGGCGAGCAGGAGTGGGGCATCTGCAGCGTTAATCTCCGCAGTAATCGTGCGCTGGGGGAGACGCTTCGTGATCAGGGCTTTCGTTACCATCTGGCCGAATATACCGATCGCGCCCATGTCACCCTGCGCGAGGTTCGGGCCATCAGCGAGGCGCTGTTTACCGGTACGGACGCTCAGGGCCGCCAGGGGGAGGATCTACCGGCGCTGCTGGCCCGCCTGAGCGATCCGGATACCCGTATCGTGACCCTGACCGTCACCGAGAAGGGCTATTACCTGAGCCCCGGTGAAGGCACGCTGTTGATCGATAATCCGGCCATTGCTGCCGACATCGCCCACCATGATGCGCCCCGGACGGCACCGGGGATTCTGGTCGAGGCGCTCGCCCGGCGCCGCCAGGCCGGCCTTGCGCCCTTTACGGTGCTCTCCTGTGACAACATGCCGGACAACGGCGAGCGCACCCGGCGCGCCGTGGTGGCGCTGGCCAGACGGCGTGATGTAGCGCTTGCCGAGTGGATCGAGTCGCAGGTGGCCTTTCCCTCCAGCATGGTGGATCGCATCGTGCCGGCGATGGATGAAGACGCCTTCGGTCGTTTGCAGCGGTTTGGCTGTGAGGATCCGGCTGCGGTGGTCAGCGAGGCCTTTCTGCAGTGGGTGATCGAGGATCATTTCCCGCAGGGGCGTCCCGACTGGTCTCACGCCGGGGTCGAAATGGTCGAGGACGTTGCGCCCTTTGAGACCATGAAGCTTCGCATGCTCAACGGCGCGCATTCACTGCTGGCCTACACCGGCCCGCTGATGGGGCTGGAAACGGTGGCTGAGGCGGTCACCGACCCGTTGATGCAAAAGCTCCTGCGCCGCTACATGCTCGAAGAAGCGGCGCCGACCCTGTCGATGCCGGAAAGTGTCTCGCTGGAAGATTATGCCCGCGACCTCATGGCGCGCTTTGGCAACGACAGTCTGCGCCACCGGCTGCATCAGATCGCCATGGACGGCTCTCAGAAACTGCCCCAGCGCTGGCTGCGTGGTGGCGAGGCGCGCCTGGCCGCCAGCGATGACGAGCAGGCGCTCAAGGCCACCGTATTCGGCGTGGCGGCCTGGATTCGTTACACCCGCGGCGTGGACGAGCAGGGCCGGGCCTATCCGGTCAGCGACCCGATGGCGGATCAATTGGCGCAGTGCCATGCCCATGAAAAAAGCGTTGATCGAGCGGCGGCCGTCATGGGCATCGAGGCGATCTTTTCACCATCGCTGGTCAGTGCGCCGCGTTTTGGAGAGCAGGTACAAAAGGCGCTTTCATCCATCGAACAGCTCGGTATGCGCGCCGCCCTCGAGCAGCATCTGGCAACCATCTAACAGACCTTCAGGATTCGGGACAGGAGAGAGGCATGGAACATACCTGGCGCTGGTTCGGCCCCAATGACCCGGTGACGCTACCCGAGATCCGTCAGGCTGGTGCCACCGGTATTGTCACGGCCCTGCACGGACACGCGCCGGATGCGCCCTGGTCGGTCGAGGAAATCGCCGAGCGAAAGGCGCTGATCGAGGCGGCAGGACTGTCCTGGTCGGTGGTGGAAAGTGTGCCGGTGCCGGAGACGATCAAGCAGGCGCTGGACCTCGAAGCCCGCGACCGCGCCATCAAGGTATTCTGCAAAACGCTTGAACATCTGGCCGCCTGCGGCATCGACACGGTGTGCTACAACTTCATGCCGATTCTGGACTGGACGCGCACCGAGCTTGAATGGCCCACCGCCACCGGCGGGCGCGCCCTGCGCTTTGATCAGACCGCCTTTGCCGCCTTTGAGCTGTTCATTCTTGAACGCCCGGGGGCGCAGGCGCTTTATAGCGAGGCCGAGATCGAGGCGGCGCGCCAATGCTTTGAGGGCATGGATGACACCGAGCGCGCACGGCTGGTCGATACCCTGATTGCCGGGCTACCGGGGGCAGACCAGCACTACACGCTGTCGCAGTTTCTCGAGCATTTAAAGGCCTATGAGGCCATCGATGAAAACCGGCTGCGGGACAACTATCGTCATTTCCTGCAGCAGGTCGTGCCGGTAGCCGAGCGGCTGGGGATACGCCTGGCGGTGCATCCGGATGACCCGCCGCGCCCGCTGCTGGGGCTGCCACGGATTGTCTCGACCGCCGAGGATGCCCGCTGGGTGCTGGAGCAGGTGCGAAGTCCGGCCAACGGCCTGACCTTTTGCACCGGCTCCTATGGGGTGCGTGAAGATAACGACCTTGTGGCCATGGCGCGCGAGTTTGCCCCGCACATTCACTTCATTCATCTGCGCGCCACACGGCGTGATGCCCACGACCCTTCAAGCTTTATCGAGGCGGAGCATCTGGACGGCGATGTCGACATGGTTGGGGTGATACGCGAGCTGGTGAGCGAGGAGCGCCGCCGCGCCGAAAACGGTGGCGCCCGACTGCCGATGCGGCCCGACCACGGCCACCAGCTCTGTGACGACAGGGCACGACAGACCAACCCCGGCTATCCGCTGATCGGACGGCTCAAGGGACTGGCCGAGCTGCGCGGAGTGGAGCGTGCCGTGAAGGCGCTGATCTAGCCGATGCTACTGCCGGATCGTACCGGCGCAGGGCTTGTCAGGATGAGAGGGCACGCGCTGCCCGGCGCCATAGGGCTCTTGGCGCTCTGGCGACACGTCGCAGGTGTCGGGTGCGATGGCGGCGCAGCGCCTTTGTCGGCAGGCGGTATTCCATGCCTTCCTCGATGGTATAGCGGCACGGGTTACAGAGTCCGCAGGGCGCCTGATCGATCGGGCTATAGCAGAACCAGGACTTCTCCAGTGCCTCGATAAAACCGTAGCGTTCGGCCTCGGCTTTCATCTGCGTCTTGGAAATCTCCAGCAGCGGGAAGTCGAAAAAGCGGAAAATGGCCTCATCGGTATCGACGCGTTCATCGAAGGTCCAGCTGCCTTCTTCGGTAGCGACCACTCGGCCCTTCAAAAAGTGATAGGCCTTGTCATCGACGTGGACGCTCAGCTCCAGATGATGAAGGTCTTCGCTTTTGGCATAGCGGGCCAGCCAGTCATACTGACTGCCCAGATGGGCCTGCTGCGTTAGCCGGTGATACGCCGCGCTCAGCTCATGATCCTCCACAATTTCGGTGACCGGCGTGATCCGCAGCGGCTCGATTCGGGCGGCGGCTTCCGGATCGATACTGTTCAGCGCCGCGCGTACCTCTGAAATGGCCTGCAGTTCGCGCAGACTGGAGCCGCGTCCCAGGTCGACGATGTAATGTGGGACAACCGTCCTTTGATCGACCATCGCCGCCGAAAGCACCCGATAGGTTGAATCCCAGCCGCCTGTCCACAGTACATCTATCCGCGGTTGCATAAGCTTTCCATAATTCAGGTTTAATGGAGTGGGACGGACGCTAGCGCATTTGGTGCTCTGCTGATTAGGCCGATTCGCGCGTCTCAGGCGTGCAAGGCCGCTGCGCTTCGATCCGGTCGTGTCTGCACAATGCCCAGACCGCGGGCATTCGTTCAGGCGGGCGGACGATAGCGGGTGTATCCTGCTAATCAATGATGTCTGATGCAGCGCGTCTGCCGGGGGATTTTATGACTCCTTCATCCCGCATACTGATGTTTCTTTCACTGTCGCTGGTCGCATTGCCTGCCTGGGCGGCGACACCGCTGGCCGTCGAGGACGGGGTTTTAATCGTGTTGCTGGGTCTTTTGCTGATCGGCATTGAGGCCGTGACCCCAACCTTTGGTGTCGTGGGCCTTCTTGGGCTTCTGGTCTTTGTTATCGGGGCGTCGATGATGGTCAACGCAGGCCTTTTGCCCGGAGGCGACAGCGTGCTGGGAATGGCCATGGTCATCGCGGCGGCCCTGCTGCTGGGGGGCTTTTTGCTATGGGTCGTGATGCGCTTTTTGCGCTTTCGACATATCACGCCGATGGGCGGGCGCGAGGAGGTCATCGGCGCCGTGGCCGAAGCTACTCGTCAGTTCACCGAACACCATCAGGGTGACTATCACGGCTATGCCCGAGTGAAGGGCGAGCGGTGGCAGGCGCGCAGCACTACCCCCGTGGCAGAAGGAGAGCGTCGCCGCGTCAGCGACGTGCATGGCCTTGTGCTGGTCCTCGAGCACGAGGCGCCGGCCACCACAAACGATGCAACATCCACGCATGAATAAGCCTATCAGGCCCTGTCAGGGAGACGTCGCATGCTCACCTATCTGATTCCCATTGTTGTTGTTGTTTTCATTCTTGCCGCCTCGGTGAAGGTGCTGCCGGAATACAAGCGCGGGGTGGTGTTCTTTCTGGGACGCTTTCAGGGCGTCAAGGGGCCCGGGCTCTTCTTCATTATTCCCGTGATTCAGAAAATGGAGATTGTGGATCTACGTACGGTGACGCTGGATGTGCCGGGGCAGGACGTCATCTCGCGCGACAATGTCACGGTGCGGGTCAACGCGGTCGTCTATTTCAAGGTGGTTGATCCCGAGCGTGCCATTATCCAGATCGAAAACTACGGCATGGCCACCAGTCAGATCGCCCAGACCACGCTGCGTTCGGTACTGGGCAAGCACGATCTCGACGAGATGCTTTCCGAGCGGGATCGTCTTAATGATGATATTCAGACCATTCTCGATCAGCAGACGGAAGCCTGGGGGATCAAGGTCTCCAACGTCGAGATCAAACAGGTCGACATCAGCGAGGATATGGTGCGCGCCATCGCACGACAGGCCGAGGCAGAACGCGAGCGTCGGGCCAAGATCATCGCGGCAGAAGGGGAGATGCAGGCTTCCGAAAAGCTGGTGGAAGCCGCCGAGATCATGTCCAAAAACCCGGCCGCCCTGCAGCTTCGCTATCTGCAGACCATGAGCGACATGAGCAACAAGAATGCCTCGACCATCGTGTTTCCACTGCCGCTGGAGATCACCAAAATCTTTGAGCAGATGCGTCATCACTCGGGCTCATGATCGTCTGTGTCAAATCTGAAATCAGGCCGCAGGAATGTCCGGTTTAACCTATGCTGTGAAACGTCGTTTCAAGGATTATCCAGGGAGAGTGTCACGTGCTAAAGAAGACCGCATTGAGTGCTGCCGTGCTGGCAGGGATGCTGAACATCGCACCGGCCATGGCGGATCAGCAGACGCCTGAAACCGACAACATCAACGATGTTCCGGCCGGCAATTACACCATTGATCCGCTGCATTCCAAGATCACCTGGGGTGTGGATCATTACGGCTTTTCACACTATGAAGGCCAGTTCGTGGATCTGTCCGGCTCACTCAGACTCGGTGAGGATCCGGCCGACAGCAACCTGAAAATCGAGATACCGCTGAACAGGGTGCTGACCGGCAGTGATTTGAGCGAGCACCTTCAGGGCGAGAAATTCTTTAATAGCAGCAAGCATCCTACGGCGACCTTTACCTCCACAAACATCGAGCTTGACGGCGATGATGAGGCCACCATCATCGGTGATCTTTCCCTCAACGGTCAGACCCATCCGGTCGAGATCGAGGCCGAGTTCAATCGAGGGGGCGTTTACGCCTTCGACAAGAAATACCATATCGGTTTCAACGGCGAAGCCACCATCAAGCGCAGCGACTTTGCCATCAATTACCTGATGCCGGAAGGTGATCAGCAGGGCATCAGTGACGAGGTCAAGCTGCAGATCGAGGCGGAATTCGTCCCCGAATAAGACCGGCTACTTTCCTGCCATCGGGAATATGACGTCCGTGACGTCTGATCCTTTGGGCCGCGAACCCTGCAGTTCGCGGCCCTTTTTGTGACATTGGGGGCGTGATGCAAGGTCCGGATGTCCAGCCGCCGTCATCTTCTTGAAGACAAATGCCTGCAGCATAACATGCCCATTGCGGGATGCATGATGACGCTTCGGCTGTTAAACTGCGCCGCAATCAACGACCTTCTTGATGAGTTGCAGCAATGATCTCGATGCCTGTCACGACCCCCTGGCGTTCCACGCCGCCCTGAGCCTTTCAGGGATCTCCGCTCACCCGAGCGGTGCGCTCGCACGAGTGCTTTTGTCGTGACGTCTCCGGCGTCAAACCCCCGTATGTCGTTTTAAATGAAATGATGGTGTCGCTAGAGGCTCGTCCGTTACCCGTGGCCGGCCTGTCATGTCCTGATTCAAAAGGGAGCATGGTATCGATGCAGTCACTGATCGTTTTTCGGCGCAAGTCGCCAGACATGTTCATGGTATGTAGACAACCATCGTGACATGACAGGTCATCCGTTTTTTCGCCCGGCGCGCGATGTTTGAGCGCCGGCAGCACTCGCTTGCCCCATGGGGGCATCATGAATTTTTAACCGTGAAAGGGAAGAGTGAGCATGAGAGGCTCAATAAAACAAAACTGGTTGTCCAATATACGTCCTGATGTGTTGTCGGGGCTGGTGGTGGCGCTGGCGCTGATCCCCGAGGCGATCGCCTTTTCGATCATCGCAGGCGTTGACCCTCAGGTCGGGCTGTATGCGTCCTTTTCGATGGCGGTGGTGATCTCGATTACCGGTGGCCGGCCGGCGATGATTTCGGCGGCCACCGGTGCCATGGCACTTTTGATGGTGACCCTGGTGCGGGATCACGGCCTTGAATATCTGCTGGCGGCGACCATCCTGACCGGACTTTTGCAGATCCTCTGGGGCTATCTGAAACTGGCCAATCTGATGCGCTTTGTCTCCCGCTCGGTGGTGGTCGGCTTCGTCAACGCGCTCGCCATTTTGATCTTCATGGCGCAGCTGCCAGAGATTACGGGCGCCAATGCCACGCTGACGGTCTATGCCATCATGCTGGGGGGCCTGGGCATCATTTATCTTTTTCCGTATGTGCCGAAAATGGGCAAGGTTATCCCCTCGCCGATGGTCTGTATTGTGCTGATGACGGCCGTGGCGATGATCTTTGGTCTTGATGTGCGCACCGTGGGCGACATGGGCAATCTGCCGGACAGCCTGCCGGTCTTTCTGATTCCTGATATTCCGCTCAACCTCGACACGCTCATGATCATCTTCCCCTATGCCCTGACCCTGTCGATGGTCGGGCTTCTGGAGTCGATGATGACCGCCACGATTGTCGATGATCTGACCGATACGTCCAGCGACAAGAATCGTGAATGCCGAGGCCAGGGGATTGCCAATGTGGCGACCGGTTTTCTGGGTGGCATGGCCGGCTGTGCCATGATCGGCCAGACCGTCATCAACGTAAAATCCGGCGGCCGGACAAGGCTTTCGACCATGACAGCCGGTGTGGGGCTTTTGATTCTGGTGGTCTTTCTGGGCCCCTGGGTGGCGCAGATTCCGATGGCCGCGCTGGTGGCGGTCATGATCATGGTTTCGATCGGTACCTTTGACTGGGGGTCGATTCGTGATCTGCCCAAAAAGCCGCTGACCACCAACATCGTCATGCTGGCGACAGTGGCCGTGACCGTGGCCACCCATAATCTGGCCATGGGCGTGCTGGTCGGTGTGCTGCTGGCGGCCCTTTTCTTTGCCAACAAGATCGGTCGCATTCTGCAGGTCGACAGCGTGATGACCGAACAGGAAGGCTCTCGGCAACGTGATTATCACGTGCGCGGTCAGGTCTTTTTCGCCTCGACGACCCGCTTTGCCGATGCCTTTGACGTCAAGGAAGGGGTTGATCGGGTCTGCATCAACGTGACGCACGCCCATTTCTGGGACGTCACGGCGGTGGAAGTACTGGACCGAATCGTCATGAAATTTCGTCGAGAAGGCACCGATGTCGAGGTGATCGGGCTCAATGAAGCCAGTCAGACCATGGTCGACCGCTTCGGGGTACACGACAAGACCGATGGCATTATAGAACCGGGCGGTCACTGAGCATCATCACGTTCCCGGGCGGCGGCATGGTCGCCCGGTATGAGCCACACTCGAACAAAGACTCGCGTTTCGGGAGATTTCCATGAGCAGAACCATCATTGCCTGCTTCGATGATCAGGCGCGCGCCGACAGCGCCATCGGTGACTATGCGGCCTGGGCGGCTCGCCGGATCGAGGCACCGCTGTGTCTTTTGCATGTGCTGGAGCATCGCGCCATGACGCATGAGGACTATTCCGGCCAGATCGGGCTGGGCACCCGCGAGCGAATGCTGGAAGAGCGCACCGAAGAGGAGGGGCGGGCCGCCCGTCAGGCGCGTGAAGAGGGCAAGCGCATGCTCGAGGCGCTCAAGGCGCGCCTTGCAGATGACACGTTGATGCTGGATGTGCAGCAGCGCCACGGCGTGCTGGCTGAGAGCCTGCGTGAACAGTGCCAGAGCGATGATCTACTGGTGCTGGGACGGTGTGGCCATCAGCACGATCATGGGGGCGAAGACACCTCACTGGGCGCGCATCTGGAAGATCTGGCGCAGCATCTGGAAGTGCCCATGCTGATTGCCCCGACCCGCTTTCAGGTGCCGGTCCGGGCCATGGTCGCCTTTGATGGCAGCGAGCGTGGGCTTGAGCAGCTTTCGCGACTGGTCAGATGGGGCTGGCTTGAAGGGCTCGAAACGCATGTGGTGCATGTCGGCGAGCCTGCTGACAGGGCGCCGGCCGAGCGTGGTGCCGAACTGCTGAGGGCGGCCGGTATCGACGCGCAGCCCGTTACTCTGGAGGGGGATGCCGGGCGCAAGCTGCCGGCCTATGCTCATGAACATGGCGTTGATTTTGTCGCCATGGGCGCTTACGGACACAGTTCGCTGCGGCGCTTTTTGATGGGCAGTACGACCCACAAGCTGCTGGAGGCCATGCCGGGTGCCATTCTTTTGATGCGTTGATTAACTCCTTGAATGCCAGCAAAAAGGGGCGCCCGGTCGGGCGCCCCTTTTTTGATCGTCTTTACGAGAGGCGTTACTGCCCCAGAGTGACCATGTCGCCCTTGAAGGCCACCTCGGTCACCACGTTGCCGGCACGGCACTCATAACGCTGACTGTCCGGGTTGGCGCGCTGTTCGTAGTAACTGGTGATGTTGACGATGGCGTTGGCGCCGACCTGACGGGCGCGTTCCTGCAGTGCCAGAAGCGACTGAAGTGCCGCCAGACGACAGGATTCATCATCGGTACGCAGGGCTGCGCGTACCTTGTTGGAGCTATAAAAGCCGCCGCGACGTGTCTGAATGGCCGGATGCTGCTGGTCGGCAAAATAGAGCCGGATCGAGGGGTCGAGCTTTTCCTGCGCCTCGGGCTGCGTCATGACCTCGGACAGCGGCTGCATCAGAAAGGTGTTGCGTGCCTGTGCAGGGCCTGCCGTGGCCAGCATGATCAGGGCGCCCGTCATGGCGGCAGCCAGTGAGACTTTAAAGGGCAGGTGGAAGGTCATCGAACGTCCTCCGGGAGGTATCAAAAAGGCAGGGTGCACAATGTAGCCTTTCACACACGTTTGCGAAAGGCCACTGCGCGGGACTCAGTCTGAAAACGGTTTTTGAAAGGCCTGAAAACAGTGCTGGTTTCGCGGCAGGGCCACAATCCGGTGCGCATCAAGTCCCGGCACCCTGACGGGCTCAAGGCCGGCAAATGCCGGAATATCTTCGGGGCTGACCCGGTTATAAGGGGGGTGGTTATTCCAGCCCAACAGCAGTAATCCACCGGGACGCAGGCAGTCGATGCAGGCGGTAAAGGCCTGTTCGACATCGGCCGGCTCGTTCAGCCCCCAGCCCAGCACACCGTTGCACAGTACGGCGTCGAGCCCTTCGTCAGGGATATGATCGCCAAGTGTGGTCAGGTTGCCCACGATATGGCTGTCGCCGCCAAAGGGTCGCTTGGCGGCGTCCAGGTCGATGGTGGTGACCTCCGTATCCCCAAGCAGCGCCGGATAGTGGTGGGTATACCAGCCGCAACCCACCATCAGCACTCGTCTAATGCTGTCATCGCCGGCGATGGCCGGCAGAATGTGGTTTTCGAACATGATGCGATCACGGTAGGGATAACGCAGTCGGACACCGTGATGATCCAGCGTGCGAAGGGTCGTGGCCGTCCAGCCATACAATGCTGCCTTGAACGTCATGTGTCGCCTCTCATTGTTATCGTATTGTGCTACGAAACATGGGAGAAGGGCGCCCTGCCTGAGGCTGGCCTGAAAAGGCGCGATCAGAACAGTCCACCGTTGACGGCAATGACCTGGCGAGTCACGTAGCTGCTGTCATCCGAACATAAAAAGCTGATGACGCCGGCTACCTCCTCGGCGTCCCCCATGCGCTGCATCGGGACGATTTTTTTGATGTCCACATCGATGTCATCGGTCATGTCGGTATTGACCCAGCCCGGCGCAATACAGTTCACCGTGATCCTTCTTTTGGCCAGCTCAAGCGCCAGGGACTTGCTGGCGGCAATCAGGCCGCCCTTGGCCGCGCCATAGTTGACCTGGCCGCGATTGCCGATCACGCCGGCGGCGGAGGAGAGTACCACGATGCGCCCGGGCTTTCGGCGCTGAATCATGGGCATCACCAGCGGCCTGAGGACATTGTAAAACCCGCCCAGATCCACGTTGAGCACGCTGTCCCACTGTTCATCGGACATGCCGGGAAAGGGCGCATCCTGATGAAAGCCGGCGTTGAGTATTACGCCATGGTAGGCCCCGTGCTCGGCGATATCGGCCTCAAGAGATGCGCGCGCTTCATCGCGGTCTCCGACATCGAACGACAGCAGGCGCGCCTGGCGTCCCATGGCCGTAATCTCATCGACAACGGCGCGAGCCTGGGCCTCGCTGTGGCGGTAGTGCACGACGATATCAAAGCCGTCACGCGCCAGGCGCAGGGCGGCTGCCCGGCCGATGCCCCGACTGGCGCCCGTAATCAGGATGGTCTGTGGCATGTCATCTTCCGATAGCGTTGGAAAGTATGTTCGTAGGCGGTGAAGGAAAAGCGATCAGGCGTCGGTCGGAGTCTGTAAAACGCTCAGCGTCGCTTTGGCCAGCCAGTCGTTTTCGCAGGTATTACCGGCTCGGTAGAGCACCCCTTCAAAGGTCCCCAGGCCACTGTCGGCGACGGTATCCACACTGACCCTGACCTCCAGAGGCTGATCAAGGGCCAGGTGATCAATATTGGCCTCGAACCGACGGGCGCCCAGCAGCATGCCCTGTCTGGGCGTGCCGCCCTCACGGGGCTGCAGGGTTGACCAGGCCGCCGAGGCCTGGGCCATCCACTCCAGTGCCACCTGTACCGGAATCCCCCTTTCATCGGCAAACAGGCTGTTGGATGAGGAGATGACCGCCGCCACGATGTGGCGCTCATCGGCATTCACGACGTGATCGAGCAAACACATCGGCCCCTGGTGTGGCACCAGTGAGGCCATGGGCGGCCAGTCAGATCCTGAGCCGGATTCAGCCATCGTGACGCTCCAGCACCAGAGCGGCATTGTTGCCACCAAAGGCAAAGGCGTTGGAAAGCGCCACGCGCGGTTGTCCGGTTGTCTCGGCATTTACCAGCGCCAGTGGCATCAGTGACGGATCAAGGGGCTGATCATGGACATGACGCGGCAGAAAGCCGTGTTCCAGCGCCAGCCAGCAAAAGGCGGCTTCAAGCGCCCCTGCCGCGCCCAGCGTATGGCCGGTCAGCGCCTTGGTCGAACTCGCCGGCGGCTGGCGGCTGCCAAAGACGTCATGAAGGGCCAGCGCTTCCATCGCATCGTTATGCGGAGTCGCCGTGCCGTGCAGATTGAGATAGTCAATCTCCTCCGGCGTGCGGCCGGCCATGTCGAGCGCCTGGCGGATGGCCTTGATGGCGCCATGTCCATCCGGCGCCGGTGCCGAAATGTGATGGGCATCCGAACTTTCTCCGTAGCCGGTCAGCTGAACGCCGCCAGGCTCCCGGGTCACGATAAAGAGCGCCGCCGCCTCACCGATGTTGATGCCGCATCGATCTGCCGTGAAAGGCTGACACGGTGCATCGCTGATTGCCCCCAGTGCGTCAAAGCCATGCACGGTCAGATGACACAGGGTGTCGGCACCACCGGCAATCACGGCGTCCGCCTGACCGGAGAGCAGCAGGCGTCTTGCCGCGCTCAGCGCACGGGCGCCGGAACTGCAGGCCGTGGAGAGGGTCCAGGCCGGCCCCGAGAGCCCAAGGTGTGCGCGAATGAAGTGAGCCGGCGCGCCAAGCTCCTGATGGGCATAGCGATAGCGTTCGTCAAAGTCATTGCCGGGCCCGGTGCGGGCAATGGCCGCCTCGGTTTCCGATATGCCCGAGGTACTGGTGCCCATGACCACTGCGATACGATCCGGCGCGTGGCGCTTGAGCGCCTCATCCAGCTGCGGTCCAAGCGCCTTCAGCGCCGTGGCAATGAGGCGGTTGTTGCGGCTGGCATGCTCGGCCGGCCAGCCCTCGGAGGAGACCAGCGGCATCGTGACATCACCGAGTGCCAGCACGCGTCCGGGCGTATAGCGGTCGCTGTCGGTGAGCCCGCGCTGTCCCGTGGCCAGCGCCGTCACAATGGTCTCGTGATCTCCGCCAAGGCTGCAGATCACGGCCGGTGAGGAGAGTCGGCAGTCGACACGCGTCATGGCATCCCTCCGGCGTCTTGAGCGTCACCGAAGGGCGTGATGACCATGCGATAGCCAATCTGAAAGTCGGTCAACACGTCATGGGCCTGATCGACGGGGTGGTCAATGGTATCGATGCGAGCCATGAGCGTGTCGCCGTCAAGGATCTTGCGAACCCGACCGTGTTCAAAGCGCTGATCCTGCACTCGCCAGGCACTGTCCTTGAAGGCTGCCGTCAGCTCGGATTCAGGTCGCAGGCTCCATTCCAGACGCTGGGCGAACCATTTGGCCGGGAAGGGGGGCTCATCCATGATCGATTGGGTGTAGCGCGCGCCCTGCTCGTCACGCACCAGCGTGAACAGTCTTTGACCGGTGGGGGTGGCGATGACCACGCGCATTCCTTCCTCGGAGAGGCGAATGACCGACAAAAGCGTCTGCTCGGGGCGTGAGGCATCAAAGGGCGTGATGGCCAGCTTGCGCTTGAGCGTTTGCGTCTCACCCTGCCAGCCGGGCGCCGATTGAGGGGCCATGGCGGGCGCACTACAGCCGGCCAGCAGAGTCAGCATCAACAGGAGCGCGGCGCTCCAGAGGCGTCGGGGCAGAAAAGTGGGGGTCATGCGGCGTGTCCACACAGTTGGGCCAGCGTGTCGAGATGTTGACGCGGCTGGTTGACGAAGGGGTTGTCGTCATCCCAGGCGTAGCCTGCCAGCACGGCGCTGATCATGCGCCGCAGGTAGGCCGGCGGCTCGGGATGAAAGATGATGGCCGGCAGTCGGCCGTCGTACCAGGCGTCCACAAAGGCGCGAAAGGTGTCGATGCCGTGGCGCAGCGGGCGTTCGAACTCTTCCTGCCAGTCCACGACCCGGCCCTCCAGCTGTGCCCTGACCAGCGGCACGGCCAGACAGGCCGAGCGCACGGCGATAGTGACGCCTGAAGAAAAAATGGGGTCGAGGAACTCGCCGGCGTTGCCCAGAATGGCATACCCCGGACCGGTGAGCGTGGTGACATTGCGACTGTAACCGCCAAGTGCTGCCACATCGCGATGAGGCGTGGCGGGATCAAGCCAGTCGCCCAGTTCATTAAAGGCATTGAAGCACGCCTGAAAGCGCTGGGAGACGTCGGTCGCCGAAGTCGTCAGTTGTGAAAGCTCTTCAGATGCGCCCACAAAACCGGTCGAGGCCCGGCCGTTGGCAAAGGGAATCACCCAGTACCAGACATTGGCCTTCGGATGCAGCCCGATCTGAATCTTGGTGCGGTCAAAACCGTGCTCGCGACAGGCCTCGGGCGTCAGCGATAGATGGGTGAACAAGGCCTGACGCGGTGTGAGATGCGTCTCTTCCAGGGTGTTCTCAAGCCGTCCCAGCACCTGGGCCAGACCGCTGGCATCGAGCACAAAGCGGGCTCTGAGCCGCCAGTAGTGATCCTGCTCATTGCAAATGGTCAGTACCGGAACCCCGGTTTGACGGTCAAAAGCCGTGACCCGCTGACCAAAATGCACCTCGGCACCGCGCTCACAGGCAGCCTCGATCAGACGCTGATCGAAGTCGGCCCGCTCGACCTGCCAGGCCTGCCCGGTCCCCTCGCTCGACTTGTCCTGAAAATCGATGTCGACCCTCGCATCGCCTCGAACAAAACGGGCGCCATTTTTCATCTGATAGCCGGCATCCGAGACCACATCGGCCAGCCCTGCCGTTTCAAGGTCCATCAGACACTGCGGCAACAGACTTTCGCCGATGGAAAAACGGGGGAAGTGCGCCGCCTCGATCACGACGACGCGATGGCCGGCCTCGGCCAGCATGGCGGCTGCCACGGCGCCGGCAGGACCTGCCCCGATGATGGCCACCTCGGTGTCATGCAGCGGCATTTCGGTCTCGACAGGGCGGCACGGGAAAGTGGTCATGGCGTTATCCATGGTCATGTTCATGGTCGAAGGTCGTTGTCTGATTCCCGGACAGGGGAGGCTGCACCAGTGCTGCGAGCAGCCAGACACTGGCAAGGCCGATCAGCGTGGTCATGCCGATATGATGCAGCGCCGGCGTGGCACTAAAGGCCAGCAGACCAAAGGCCAGAAGGCTTGAGACGATCGATAGCGTAATCGCAAGCCAGGCATGATGCGCTCTGGGATGTTCCTGCATGAAGATGCCGGCGTCCAGTCCGATCCCCAGCACCAGCAGCAGCGCCAGCTGATGGAACAGATTGAGCGGCACGCCCAGCAGGGCATAGAGCGTCAACACGGTCAGGATGGCGCCGCCGGCCGGGGCGATGACGCGCCAGGTGCGCCAGCGGTAGCGCAATGCAAGCATCAGGGTCAGCACCACAAGGGAACCGGCGACCCACTGTGCAATCTGGCGGCGCAGCTTGCCCAATACGTTGCTGATCTGCTCGACCCGGTCGACCAGTTCGATGTGTTCATCGCCGCGTGCCAGACTCTCCAGCCGCTGACGCGCACTCCTGTCGAGACCGCCATTGAGCGTGATCATGCCGGCGACCTGACCCTTGTCGATATCGCCCAGCCACAGGCGCTGATCACTCTCGCCCAGTGGGCTTGCAAGCCATCGATCCAGCGTCAGCGGCGGCGACTGTTCAAGCATGGCCATGGCGCGCTCATAAAGTGCCGGCGGCAGCCCTGCCGAGGTGTAGACGTGATCAAGCTGCTGCTGGTAGAGCATGCGGCTGCGTTCAAGGTTGGCACTCTGGCGCGACCCGGATGGGACATGGTCGGCCAGGCTGGCATGACCGCCCAGATGACCTTCCTCTACTAGCTCATCCAGCATCGGATCAAGCGATTCCACCCGGCCGAGAAAGCCTTCACTGTCGTGGGCCGTGATCAGCAGATAGACCGTGCCGGTATCCCGTCCGAGCTCGCGCTGAATCAGCGCTTCATCGCCGAGAAGCTGCTGTGACGAGGTATTGAGCAAGCGCAGACTGTCATCGCCCTGCAGGCGAACGCCGGCAATGGTCACGGCGATCACGGCCAGTATCAGTGCCAGGCGCGGGCCGAGCCGACCGCGAAGTCGTTCGAGCACCTGCCAGAGCCGCCCCGCCAGTTTTTGAGTGCCAGGCGTGGTGCGCACGCGCGTCATGGGCAGCCATAGCACTACCGTCAGCCAGGCACCGATCAGACCACAGCCGGCAAACACCGCCATCTGGCGAAGCCCGGGCATGGGCGTAAAGGCCTGGACCACGTAGGCCATGACGCTGGTGACCAGTCCGAGTGCCAGCCCGGGCAACATGGTACGCAGTCGAAATGTTCGGCCGGCCAGTACGCGGGCGCACTGAAGATGCAGGGCGTAATCGATGGCCACACCGATCAGGCTGCTGCCAAAGGCGATGGTCAGCAGGTGAATGCCCTGAAACCACCACAGCGTGATCGCCAGTGCAAACACCCCGCCGGTCGCCAGCGGCAGCAGCAGGGTGGCAATCGTGATCGGGGAACGAAACACCACCAGCAAAATGAGCAGGACGCCGATCAGCGAGCCCAGCCCGATGGTGCCGATTTCACTTCTGGCCTGATGAGCGCCATCGGCTGCGTGAAAGACCATGCCGGAGCGCCATAGATGCACCCCAGGATGTGCCTTTTGAAACCCTGTGATGGCATCGGTGAGACGATCCTGCAGCCCTGTATCCCAGGCGTTGCCTGCAAGCGTTCCGGTCATGACGACAAGGTCGCGGTCATCGACTCTGAGCGTGACCAGATCGCCTCGTGTATCAAAGCGGGCCGAGAGCTGGCTGTCGAGCCAGCGGTTAAGCAATCCGAAGGGATCACGCACCGGGTGCTGGTCGATCCCGGTCGGCATGACCAGCGAGGCGAGCGCCTGACGACGCAGGTCGTCGGTGTCGCCGCTGTCGATGGTTGCACGCAGATCATCGCTGAGCAGCCGATAGCGCGACGGCCCCAGCACTTCCAGCAAACTGTCGAGCTGATAGTCACCCGGGCGATAGCGAAGTTCGCTGACAACGCCTGCCGCCTCAAGATCCCTTGCCAGCCGGGTTGCCGCCTCGCCGGGTTGTTCGGCATCGAGCAGCAGCACAAAGCGGTGCGTAAAGGGCGCGCTGAGCTGATCGTTGGCGCGGTCTACTCCGGGAGACTGGTGGGTCTCGGGCAGCAGCGCCGTGATGCGGGTATCAAGACTCGCCCCGCGCAGCAGCTGCCAGATACTGAAGATCAGACAGGTCGTCAGCACCAGTCCCCATAACAGTGCCGGTAGTCGCAGCCGACGCATTACGATGAAGGCGCCTGTTGCGCATCGGTTTCAGAAGTGCCGGGGCTCTCTTCCGGCGGTAGCAGGTGAATGTCGAGGCGATCGCCGTCGGCCATGGCCATGTCGATCTGCTCAAGGCGCGCATCACCGTGCATGTCAATGGTATGGAGATAGTTCGCCAGACCCTGCTGTCTTGGTACCAGCGTGGCGTGCCAGTTCGCCTGATCGCCTTCAAGGGTGATGTCAAAGCGGTCTGCCAGCGCCGAGAACTGGCCATTGAGCAGTTGCATGATCAGCGTCGCCACGCCGGCCGGATCATCGTTGATGTGTTCACCGTTACGCTCGATGCCTGAACCTGAAAGCTCCATGGTCTCTTCTACCGGTGACTCCAGTGACCAGATCACGCGATCGCTTTGTTCAAAGCGGTAGTGACCATGACCATCGATCCGGGTATCCAGGTCGGCCAGGTAACGGGTCTGCTCGAAACGCCCGGAGACGTCGCCCTGAGTGGCCAGATGGTCTGCCAGGGTCTCAAGGCTCATGGCACTGGCCGGCAGAGCGACCATCCACAGTGGAAGGGTAACAGCGAGAAGACTCAGCGATCGTAAACGCGTGCGACAAGACATGTAACTCAAGCTCCTGGGCCTTCAGGACAGCGGGTGTCCGAGGTTTAACGGGGTGGACGAGCGTTTTGCTTTTCGGACTGCCAGAACGGGTAAAAGTTGAACCACTGTAGCGGATAGCGACAGCAGAAGTGTTCCAGCCGCGAGACAAAGTGTTTCATGGTGCTGTCCATCCAGGCCTCACGCGTCCGCCGTGAAAGGCTTGTGGCATCCCCCAGCGATTCAAAGTGTACGTGATGCGATTGACCCTGGCGGGCACAGACCAGCAGATACAGCGGGCAGCGCAACAGCATGGCCAGCCAGAAGGCCCCTTCGGGGAAAGGGGCCGGTCGGCCGAGAAAATCGATCCATCGACGTCGGGCACCTGAGTCGATGGGGTCGCGGTCGGCGGCGATGACCACAAAGCCCCCCTCGGTGACGCGGGCCTGAAGTCGCTGGGCCGTGCCGGGCCCCATGTCACTGACCTCGATGATCTCTACTGACAGGGGGCGGTCGATGTCGTTGAACAGGGAGTTGAAGCGCTGGGCGTGTTGGGTATGCATGACCACGCTCATCTTCAGGTCGCGACGCAGTCGCCCCAGCGCCTGACAGACTTCATGGCTGCCCAGATGCGTGACCACGATGATGCCGCCCTGACCGGAGTCGATGGCGGCCCGGAGCGTTTCACGTTGCTCGATATGAATGGACTCGGGGGCGATGCGACCGTAAAGCGCCAGCACCTTGTCCAGAATGGCCGTGCCGAAGGTAGTGAAATGGCGCACGGTGGTCAGACGCGGCAGCGATACCGAGGGATAAAAGGCCTTGAGACGCTTTTGGTATTCACGTGAGGCGCGTCGGGCGATCGGGCGGCGCAGCCAGTAATAGACCCCGACCAGAAACAGGACGCCCTGATAGGCACGCGCGCCGAAGCGGTCGTAAATGGCGAGCATCAGTTTGATGCCCCCCAGCGAGCCGGACTCCCTGATGGCCGACCAGTGGCGCGGCGTGCGTTTGCGTTGTGATGATGTCATGAAGAGCTCTTGTGTTGCGCCTCGCGCCGGTACCGACAGCGCCTGAGGAGCAGCATCGGCAGTCGTATCAGCATGCCCAGCGTCAGGCGCAGGTGCATGCGCGCCATCAAAACGTTATCCCGAAACAGGCGAAAGTGGGACACGCCATCGGTGGGATAGGTCACCCGCACCGGCAGGTTGTCGACCGGATGACCGGCCCAGAACCAGCGCACCAGCACCTCGGTATCAAATTCCATGCGATTGCCGCAGCCGCGACGCGAGAGCATGGCATTGAGCGGAACCAGCGGATAAAGACGCACGCCGCACATCGTATCGCGCAGTGTCGTCGACAGTGTGTTGAACCAGACCCACACATGGGTGATGTAGCGGCTGATAAAACGGTGAAGCGGCACGCTGTGGTCAAAGCGCGGATAGCCGATCAAAAGCCGTTCGGGGGCCTGTCTGGCCGCTTCGATAAAGGGCGGCAGACTGGCGTGATCATGCTGGCCATCGGCATCGACCTGAAGCGCATGGGTAAACCCGAGGCCTTGAGCATGCGCAAGACCATGGCGGACGGCGTATCCCTTGCCGCGATTGTGCGGCAGGCGCAGCAGGTGTACATCGCTTGCCTGTGCCAGATGATCGAGTACAGCGGCGCAGGCCGCGTTGCTGCCATCGTCGATCAGCACGATAGGCAGCTGCAGGTCGGCCAGACCTTCACAGGTGGCCACGATGGCATGCTCGTGGTTGTAGACGGGTATCAGCACGCAGGGCGTAAACGCTGCACGGTCAGAGGGACGATTCATGAAGGCTCCCGGTCGCCGGTGGGCGGATCGACACCAAGCAGGCGCAGTTGCAGATGCTGACCCCGATGCGATGCCACGGTGATATTCAGGTCATCACGCTGACGGGTCAGGGTCATGACGGCGCGATCGCCCGGCAACAGCGGTGCGGGAAAGCGTACTCGGCGCATGTCCCGCCACCGATCCGGTTCGCCGAACAGGCGCTCGGCCTGCTGGCGCGCCCAGTGAATCAGGGCAATGCCGGGCACGATCGGGCGACCCGGGAAGTGGCCTTCTAGTGCCGCCAGCCGCTCCGGGATCTCAAGCGTGATCCGGCGCTGATCAAGCGTCGGGGACTCGATGTCCAGCCAGCGTGGCTGCCGTCGATCGTCCAGATCATCAAAAAGATGGCGTGCCATGGCCTGGGTCAGCTTGCCCTGTGCGTTGACCGGCAAACGGTGAACAAAGCGCCAGAAGCGCGGCAGCACCACCGGCTCGAAGGCATTGGCCAGATGCTGTCGCAGGGCGCTGATGAGGGCTCTGCGCATGTCATGATCATGGGCAATACTCTCTTCGGTCATGGCAACGACGGCGCCAATGCGGCCGCCCGAGTGATCGATGGTCAGACAGCGGGCGCTTGTAACGCCAGAAAAACGCTCGATATGCCGGGCTAGCCCCTCCAGTGAGACGCGCTTGCCGGCCACCTTGACGATGCGGTCGGCGCGCCCGTGAAGGGTAAAGCGGGCAGGGTGCTCGTCGAGCAGTTCAATGTGGTCGGCCTGCTCGTGCCAGCGCTCCGGCTCGGGCAGACGTCCTGATCGCAAAAGGATACGTCCACTGTCGCGGCGCAGCATGACATCATCAAGGGCCTGCCAGGTCGTATCACGACAGGGCCTGCGCCAGGCAATGGCACCACTTTCCGAGCTGCCGTAGATCTCGATGAGCTCGCTGCCCATCAATGCCTCGGCCTGCATGGCAGCGTCATGTGGCAAGGGGGCGGCGGCGCTGAAGATGCGACCGGGGGCGCGCTTCGGCATGCCGGTCGTACTGTCCGGCAGACGGGAAAGTTGAGGCGGCGAGCTGATCAGGGCGCTGACCGGCAGATGAGTGAGCCACTCGGCCAGCGTTTCGGGCCATGTCACGATCTCGAGCCCGAAGGGGTGCGAGGTAGCAATCGCGCGTAAAAGTCCGGCGGTGAGCCCCCAGGTGTGCTGGTGACTGACCTGACTGATGACCACCCCCTGCGCGAGCGGCCAGTGTCGTTCAAAGGCGGCAACCTCGGCCTCGAGCTGGCCCAGAGTGCGAAAGATCGGGGTAGGGTCGCCGCTTGAGCCTGAGGTGAACAGCACCACGGCGTCCTGATCGGGCGACAGTTCGGCAACGGGCGGCGTCTGTGTCACCGGTGCCGTGGGCACCCGCGCATCGACAAACTCGCCCAGCAGGGTCAGATGGCGCCGGCGCAGATGATCCACGGTTTCGGGCAGGTTGTCGCCGGGCAGCCAGACCCGATGGCCGGCGTGCCAGAGGCCGAGCAGAGCCGTCGTAAACCGCCAGGGATCGCTGTCATAAAGAGCGACATCCCGGCCTGCCGGCAGCGGCGTGTTGGCCCAGGCCGTAATGGCCTTGCGCAGTTCACCGCGAGTGCGTACCCGCTGTCCTGATTGGGCGACGATATCGTCGGCTTCACCCGATAACCACGGGCAGCGGATCAGTGACGGCGCGCAGAAGAAATGATGAGTCATGCGTGCACCGTTGTGCGCCGAACGCGCTGACGCACCAGCCATTCACCGGCCATCAGCAGGGCCGCGAGCAGATAGCTGATGGCACCGGTGTAGATCTGCCAGACCTGCAGGGGCGCCCAAAGCGCCAGCGCCAGGGCCACGAGGGCGTTGATCGTCATGAAAATGCCCCACACCCAGGTCACACGACGGGTGTAGCGCACCCCTGCGGGTGGCAGGTCGGGCTCTGACAGGCGCGCCAGGCGCTCGATCAGGGGCGTGGTGCGCAGGCTGCCCAGAAAGACCAGTGCCAGCGAGACATTGATGATGACCGGATAAAGCCGAATGCCCAGTTCTGCCTGCCCGCCCAGCAGCAGGGCCAGCAGGATTATCAACACCGTCGCCCAGCGCAGGCGATGAAGCCCCGCTAGCCATTGAAGGCCTGCAAGAAGGACAAAGGTGATCAGCAGGGCCCGGGTACCCCATAGCGGCAGAACGATCCAGAGGGCCACCGGAAACAGCACCATCGAAAGCGACGATGACCAGTGACGTGTTCCGGGGCGTCCGGCAGGCATGGCTCCCATCATGAACCTCAGTCGTTGCGACGCTCGGCGACCAGCGCGCTGAGCTGTCTGAGGCTGGCAAAGTGCTCGCGGTTTTCCTCGGCATCGCTGTCCAGTCGGATGCCGTAACGCTTTTGCAGCGCCAGACCCAGCTCCAGTGCATCGATCGAGTCCAGCCCCAGCCCGTCGCCAAACAGGGGCGCTTCGGGCTCGATGTCGTCGGCTGTAATGTCTTCAAGCTCCAGCGCTTCGATGATCATGTTGGCAACATCGCGTTCAAGATCGGTCAATGCCGTATTGGCCATGTGGTGTTCTCCTCAAGTCCCTGTTGTCGTGTTCGAGACGATGAATACGCCGCTGGAGCGTCATCTGCCTGGTATGTTCGGGCGGCATATGATGCCAGAACCGGGCATGGTTTGGGGCGCTATCCGCCGTGTGATGTCCGGCTTCACGCGTTGATCTGCCAGCCAAGCCGAGGGGCGCGTGTCGTCAGCTCATGCCGTCCCATCAGCCAGTCAACCAGCAGCGGCGGTGTCACGGTCGGAAGCAGGTCGGCAGAGGATTCGACAGGCGTTGCCTGCAGGCCGATGGCACCGGCAGCAGGCGAGAGCGACAGTTCCATCAGCATGGCGGAGGGCGACTGCGGCGCCTGGGTCTGAATACGGTAACGATCGGGAACCGGTGAGTCGGTCAGCACCAGCATGACGCTGTCATGTCCCTCCGCCAGATAGCCTCGAGCTTCGCTTAAAAGCGCCTCGAATTCTTCACCGGCAGCAGCCAGTGCGGCCATCGAGGCGTAATTGCCAAAGGCAATCGAGTAGACGCCAAGCACGGCGTTGTGGACCGACAGGCCAAAACGGGCAGGCGACAGCGGCTCTCCTTCAAAAAGCGTATCAAGCATGTCCAGTGGACGATGGCCGTCCCCGTGGCGTGAGGCATGCAGCACCGGCATGGATGTACGTTCATGGGTGCCCATGTCACCGAGCAGCGTGCACACGGCGCGTCCCAGAGGTGTCAGCCGTCGTCGCAGCAGGGCCGGCACGCTTGCCGCGGCAGGCTTTTCATCGGTGATCACACAGGCTGGCATGTCCTGACCATCGCGTTCGGGCAGCCAGGCGCGCCAGCGATGGAGATAGAGTAAAGGTGGTGCTGTATCAGCATGGGATAAGCAGGCCATGCGAGCCTCCCGAAAAATGACATCTGATTGTAAGCGGCAGGCGTGGTTTCATAAACCTTGAGTATGACAAACGTGACAGATGTGTATGGTGAAGGACTTCAGCCGATGATCGCCACAATGGCATGGCAGTATCTGTCCAAAACAGGTGTGATAGTCCCCTGATTCAGGCCTTTTATGGCTTTATACGGAGTTTGGAATGGCGCTTTCTACAGATGATCGCAACCGCCGGCGCTTCATGCGTCGTGCACTGGCCCTGCTGCCTGTTGCAGGCATGGCGGGAGCCATGGCTGCCCCTGAGCGTGCGCAGGCCAGCGAGTCACGTGAGCGATCCGATGCGCTCGACATGACCGCCCGCAACAACGTGATTTACTGGGGGGCCGACCCGACCGGCAAGCGCGACAGCTCGGCAGCCTTTGTAAAAGCGGCGCGCTCCAGCATCGTCAATAGTCTTTATGTACCGCCCGGGCGCTATGCGATCGGACAGACGGTCGATCTTAACGGCAAGAACCTCATTGGACCCGGCCGTCAGCGCAACAAGCGCGAAACCAATGCCATGCTGATTCCTTTTCATTCGCTGGGTAATAACGCCATGTTTACCGGTCATGGCCCGGTAATACGCGATCTCAGCTTCTCAAACAGTGAAGCCAAAAGAAAATGGGAAGGCATCTATATCGATAGCCATGGCTACAATACTGTGGTGGAAAACGTCCACTTTTCTTCTGCCAATACGGCCATTCTTGTTAAAGAAATCATGGTCAATTACAGCCTGCTGCGCTGTACCTTTGTTGGCATGCGTACCGGAGTCAAGGTTGAAGATAGAAAGAAGGGAAATTCCACAACAGCACGTTTTGTTGGAAACGAGTTTAACTATACCGACAATGCGATCATCTTCGATAAGGATGTCTACGGGGCGACCTTTCAGGATAATATTTTCGAGGCTCTGAAGGGCGATGCCATTCGCGCCGGTTTAATTTATCGCTCGAGCTTTATCGGCAACTGGTGGGAAGGCCGCAACAATGGTGAGTCCCCATGGCCCTGTGTTCGGACAACCAAGGGGCAGCAGTTCATGGATTGCTTTGCCACTTCCAATACCTGCGTTTATGGCTGGACCAACGTTTTCGCCAGTGACAAGCACAGTGGCAGCATGGGCGGTGTGTCACTGGACGGTGGCGAGGTCGTCATTCGTAATTCAACCGGTAATGCGTTGCGCCTGTCGCCGGACTCGATACGTGCCGAGGCGGATGCCTGGAAGGAAGCCACACCGCTGGTGATCCAGTCAAGCCGCTCCGAAAAGACCCGTCAGACCAACCCGATCGTCCTGCGCCATAGCGGCCCTGGAGGCGACGTGGTGTTCGATACCGACACGGAGTCGGGCAACAAGGGGGTCTGGGATGGCCGCCTGCGCTTTGCTTCTCAGGTCGGCGGCGATGACAAGGTATTGTATGACGATTACCGGGTGAACCGGGGGCGCCCCGGCGTAGTGGGCGAGACGTCGCTGGTGGATAAAAAGGGCACGGTGCGTCATGCCCTGACCGGCATCCCTCAGTTCGTCAAATGGCGCAAGGGTGGCGATGGGCCGGGCTGCGACTTCTTCGCGCGCTGTGAGGCCGTCGACAAGGGGAAGGTCGAATTCTCCTTCCCGGAGGGAGAAGTGGAACTGCGTGATCCGATCATCACGGTCACGGTAGACGATGCCGGCATCATCCACGATGGTATCGAGTATCTCTCGGCCTACTCGGGCTCGGTGAAATACCAGGCATGGAAAGGCTTTCGAGTCCGCTTCGTTGATCGCAAGAGCGGGCAGCCGACCCTGCCGGAGAGCTTCAATCTCTCGATCTTTTACCCTGGGTGAAAGCAGGCCTTGTCAGGCGTCGCTAAACGCTTTCGCCGACCGGGGTCGGTCGGGGTTCGTCGCGGCGCTCTGGCAGGGCGTCCGGACGCAGTCGCCGCGACAGTACGTCCACGGCCATATTGATGACGGCCGTCACCATCAAAAGGGCGACGGCCTGATCGAACATCAGATACTCAAAGCTTGAGTCGATATGAAAGCCCAGCGTTACCACACCCAGCATCCCCAGTAGCGCCGTCTCGCGCATGATGACCTCGGCGCGGTAAAACAAAAGCGCCAGAATGCCGGGATAGATGCGCGGCAGAAGCTCATGGCTGTATAGATTGATTCCGCGAATGCCGGGCAGACCGGGGGTGATCTCATCGGCATGTCGCGCCGCCAGAAAGGCGATCAGAGCGCCGTTATGCAGCGACAGCGCTATCCACGCCGGCAGCAGGGACGGGCCGGTCAGCAGTAGCAGAATAAAGGCCAGCAGCAGCTCCGGGGTCGAGCGCATGATGATCAGCGCGCCGCGTCCCACGGTGCGCGTGGTCTGGTTGCCAAAATGACGGCTGACCAGTGGCCAGGCCAGCAGGCAGACCATCAGGGACCCCACGGTGCTCATCAGCCCCAGCAGCAGCGTATTGCCAACGGCGGGTAAAATATCCGGCAGCCGGGCAAGCCACTGCGGCATGGCGGCGAGATCGCCTTCCAGTAGCGGCTGCGGCCAGATGTCATGGCTTAAAAACTGCCACAAAAGCGTCGGATTGACGCTGGGCCAGGGCCCCAGCAAGAACGCCGTGCCCAGCAGCCAGGGCAGCAACAGGCGGCGGTGTGCCCACCACGGCAGCAGGGCAATCAAGAGGTAAAAGGCCCACAGCAAGGCGCCTCCTTCGTGATATCGCCCCTGGCGAAAGGCGCTTTCCATGTAATAGCCCAGCGTTGGCAGCCCCACAAACCCCAGCAGGACGCTGGCGCGCAAGGCGCATTCAAAACGGTAGCGGGTATATCCGGACAGCCGCTGCCAGGCCAGCGGGAGTTCGGTATACACAAAGCGCGATAGCCTGTCGGTGCGAGGCGATAGCGTCCGCGAGGCGCTTCGATCGATCTGGGCCAGAATTTCGGCATAGACCTTGGCAAACGTTGCGGCATAGGGCAAGGCAATGGCGGTCAACGCCGTAATGGCAGACAGCCCGAAAACCTGAAGAAACAGCAGGGCCCAGAAAATCTCGTGGATGGCTCGCACAAAGGCGCACAGGCTTCTCACCAGGCGAGAACGCATGAAAATCAGTGCCAGTGGAAATCCGAGTACCATGCCCAGCACTACGCCCCACAGCGCAAAGGCAATGGTCAGAATCAGGGCGTGCAGGGGGGATTCGGTCGCAGTGATGTCCGGCAGGATCATTCCCTGAAGCATGCGCCCCAGTTCCTTCCACGGATCACTGGTGGTGATCGACAGATCTGCCAGCGGCAGCAGTGTCAGAGTGATGGCCAGCATGATCAGGGTCAGACGCAAGAGTCTGGCGCCCATATTGTCGCCGCGCAGCCAGCTGAATCCGCCGGGAGGCCTCTCAGTTCGTGGCATAGAGCACGTCAAGATCGTGTGACGAAAGCTCGCTGGCCGGGGCATCAATGATGATGTGCCCGTCATCCAGACCGATGATGCGATCAAAATGAGCCAGTGCCAGTTCGCGCTGGTGCAGGGCGACCACGCAGGTCTGATGGCAGGCGTTGATCATCTCCAGCAGTCGAACACCCTGACGGGGGTCGACGCTGGCCACCGGTTCATCTCCGATAAAGACCGGACGCCTTTGATACAGCGCTCGCGCAATGGCGACACGCTGCTGCTGACCGCCGGAGAGCTGATCGACCTGGCGCCGGAGCAGTCCGTCCAGCCCCAGGGTGCCAGCAAGCTCGCCGATCTCCTGCCAGCAGGTTGGCCTGGGGCGCAAAAGATTGATCAGGTTTTGCCAGCGTGAGTAATGGGCCAGGCGGCCCATGTAAATGTTGTGATAGGCCGAAAGCGTCGGCACCAGAGCATTGGCCTGTGGACACCAGGCGGCCTGGTCGCCGAGCCGAACGCGCAGCGCGTCGAGCAGGGTCGACTTGCCCACACCGCTGCGACCCAGCAGGGCGATACGATCGCCCTGCGAGATGCGCAGCGTCAGGTCAGGGAAAACAACATGATCGTCGTGACCGAGACGGGCGTGGTCAAACCCGGCAAGTACGTTCGCGGCGTTCGACCCGACAGTAGCAGTTTCCAGCATGGCCTTATCGCAGCAGCCCCAGCTCCTTGCCGACCTTTTCGATGGGGGCGTAATCCTCGTTGGAAGCGGGGATAAAGCCTTCACGGGGGAAGCTCGACAACAGGTCGGGGTCGGTCATGTCCAGCAGTGCCTTTTGAACATGCTGCGTCGTATCGGCGCCGTAGTGGTCATCGACATCGCCACGAATGGTCCACTGGTAATCCGGATAGGTTGGCGTGGACCAGATCACGTGTACCTTGTCGGTATCGACGCGGCCATCGGCCACGGCGGCGTCCCACACCGTGTAGTTGAGCGCACCAATATCAAAGGCGCCCGACTCGACCAGTGCCATGGTCCGGGTGTGATCGCCCGAGTACCCCACGTGGGAAAAGACCTTGTCAGGGGCTTCATCAAAGCGCTCACGCAGATAGTAGTCAGGCATCAGACGGCCGGATGTTGAAGTCTTGGCACCGAAGGTAAAGGTCTTGCCGCGAATATCATCCGGCAGTTCGGATTGATCGGCCTTCAGCCCCGTATCGGCGTTGGCAATGAAATAGGTCTTGAATTCGGCGTCTTCCTTGCCCTGCGCAATGGCTTTTGAGCCGGGCACGATCTGGCGTGCCTGAACGCCGGTCAGCCCACCAAACCAGGCCAGCTGAACCTGGTCGTTTCGAAAGGCGCTGACCGCCGCGGCGTAGGATTTGACCGGAACATACTCGACATCCAGCCCCGTTTTCTCGGACAGATAGTCGGCCACCTTGTCAAAGCGCTCCACCAGCCTTGCTTCATCCTCATCGGGAATGGCCGTAAAACGGAAGGTGTCGGCGAGTGCTGAAGTGCTCAGCATGATAAGAGAAAGGGCAACGAGCCTGCGCATCGGGGAAACTCCTCAGAAGCGTCGAGTAGGTAGGAAGCGTGCATGCTAGCACGCCATGAGGGCTATATACGCTACTGCTGATATTTTTGTGTGCTCTGACACGTTGTGACGGTCAGGCGAATAGAAAAAACCCCTCTCATAAGAGAGGGGCCTTTCGAGCACAAGGGCACCAAAAGCTCAGCTGCCGATGTCCTTCAGCGGTTTGCCGCTCATCAGGTTCTTTTCGATCTTCTCAAGCGAGATGCCCTTGGTTTCCGGGATCAACAGCAGGGTGAAGATGATAAAGACCACGTTGAGAACCGACAGGATGCCGAAGGTCATGGCGCCGCCGATGGCCGCAATCATGACCGGGAAGAACTGGCCGATGGCAAAGTTGCCTACCCAGTTGGCGACCGTTGAGCAGCTCAGGCCGAAATCGCGGCCATTGAGCGGTTGGATCTCGGCACACAGGGTCCAGATCAGCGGGCCTGCCGACATGGCAAAGCCGGCCACAAAGATCAGAAGCGACGCCATGCCGGTGTACTGCAGGAAGGTGGTTGTCGGGCCAATGACCAGAATCGAGGCCAGAACGGCCATGCTGGCGGCCATGACGGCAAAGCCTGCATACAGGATGGGCTTGCGGCCCAGACGATCAACAAAACCGATGGCAATAAAGGTCGCCAGTACGTTGACCAGACCGGTCGCCACCGTGCTCCAGAGCTGAGCGGCAGTACCTTCAAACCCTGACATCTGGAAGATCTGGGGCGCGAAATACATGATTGCGTTCATGCCGGTGAACTGCTGTACCAGTTGCAGACAGACGCCCAGCATCACGGAGCGGCGGAAATTGGGGTTTTCCTTGAACATCTGGAAGCCGCGGCTTTTCTGCTCGGCGTTGATGCTCTCCTCGATTTCGCCCATCTCATAGTCGATTTCGGTCTTGCTGCTGCGCAGCTTGTTAAGTACCGCGCGCGCTTCATCAAAGCGGTCGCGTGAGGCCAGCCAGCGCGGGCTATTGGGAACCATGAGCACACCGATGAACAGCATCGCGGCCGGAATCATCAGCACGCCAAACATCCAGCGCCAGCTTTCAATGTAGCTAAAGGCCAGATTGGACATGAAGGCAGCCAGAATACCGATGGTCACCATCAGCTGATAAAAGGAAATGGTCGTACCGCGAATTCTTTCCGGGGCGACTTCCGAGAGATAAAGCGGCGCGGTAAAGGAAGCCACACCCACGGCCAGTCCCAGCAGAATCCGGGCAATGACCAGAGTGTTTGGACTGGTGGAGACGACAGCGACAAGCGCCCCGACAAAAAAGAGCAGCGAGCTGTAGAGAAGTGCCTTCTTGCGTCCAAAGCGCTGCGAGATGGCACCTGCCCCCATGGCACCCAGAGCGGCACCGACCATCATGGAGCTGACGATCCAGCCTTCCATCAGGGTGGAGACATGAAACTCGTTGACGATAAAGGGCAGTGCACCCGAAATAACACCGATGTCCATGCCGAACAGCAGGCCGGCCAGCGCGGCCAGACCGCAGCTCAGCCATACCATGGGGACAATGTCGGCATTTCTGACAGCGTCCGGTTTTGCCTGTTGATTTTGTGCAGCGCTTGAGCTGCTGCCCGAGTGACCTACCATATCATTTTCCTTGTACTGCAAGGGTGAGGGGGTTGCTTAATCGTGTCAGCACCAGATTAGCAGTACCGTTTTTCAGGTGCTGCGCCATTGCGGGCATTTGCGCTCATGTTCAAGGGCCGGTGTCGATATAAAGGGACCGTGCCTTCATTCATGAACAAAGGCACTTGTCCCATAAATCGTGCGCACCATAATAAAGTTGTTAAGCCCGGGTAAGGCCAGCCATTATCGTCCTTTTTTAGACCAAAGGCTTATGTCCGGGCGCTGAAGTGATGGCTTTCGCAATCGGGATGTTCTGAAAATCTCATCCCCAAGGCAAAAGAGTGCTGATATCATTGGATCTTCATGCAGCCTCGAGACCACCGAACTATCCTGTCCCTGTCAAACGACGCATGACCAGGGTTGCGCGCAGCCATGTCAGCGCATCAACGGTTTGCCAGCCATGTCAGATGTATCGGTTCGACAGTGTCTGTACCCGCAAGGGCAGATGACGGGGCTGCTATTGGCTGCCCTGATGGAAGTGAAGCAATGTGTTGCGAGGATAATGTCCTGATGTCTAACGTTGTCGGAAATCTACCAAACCGGGAAGGGAGCACGGCATGAGTGTGAACGACGACAACAGTACTGCTGTCGATCTGGCGCTTTTTGGTGCGCTGGGTGATCTGGCCCTGCGCAAGCTTTATGTCGCGCTTTACCATCTGGATCGTGAAGAATTGATGGCGCCGGAGACCCGCATTCTGGGGCTGGCTCGTCAGGAATACGATAATGATGCCTTCCGCGCACGCGTACGTGATGCGCTGGAAACCCGGGTTCGCGCCGATGAGCGCACCGAGGAGAGCATGAATCGGTTTCTGGCACGTCTTGATTATATTGAAATCGACTTTGCCTCCCCCGAGAGTTACAACCAGATCGCCCAGTGGCATGGTAGCAGCGCACGACCGCTGACCATCTACCTGTCGGTGCCGGCACGCCTGTATGGCGACATCTGCGCCAATCTGTCCAGCGCCGGTTGTCTTGATGATGAATCCCGCGTGGTGGTTGAAAAGCCGATCGGCTATTCGTTGCAGACCTCCGAAGAGATCAACGACGCCATCGGCGCTGTCTTCGATGAAAGCCGCATCTATCGCATCGACCATTATCTGGGCAAGGAAACGGTGCAGAACCTGCTGGCCCTGCGCTTTGCCAACCCGCTGTTTGGCAGTCAGTGGAATCAGAGCCACATCTCGCACGTTGAGATCACCGTGGCAGAAACGGTCGGGATCGAGGGGCGCTGGGGCTATTTTGACCAGGCAGGCCAGCTGCGCGACATGGTGCAAAACCATCTGATGCAGCTTCTTTGCATGATCGCCATGGACCCGCCCTCCAACCTGGATGCCGACAGCATTCGTGACGAGAAGGTCAAGGTGCTCAAGGCGCTTCGTCCCTTTGAGGGCGCACGTCTCGACACCGATGTGGTCAGGGGGCAATACATTGCCGGTACCATCAACGGCAAGTCAGTGCCGGGCTATCTCGAGGAAGAGGGCGCCAACGTCGATTCGCGTACCGAAACCTTCGTTGCCTTCAAGACCGAGATCCAGAACTGGCGCTGGGCGGGCGTTCCCTTTTATCTGCGGACCGGCAAGCGCATGCCGGAAAAACTCTCGCAGATCGTGATTCACTTCCGCCCGCAGTCGCACTACATCTTTGATAATGATCAGCGCAACATGGCGGCCAACAAGCTGATCATTCGGCTGCAGCCTGACGAGGGTATTGCCCTGCAGGTTCTGACCAAGGACAGCGGGCTGGACAAGGGCATGCGTTTGCGCACAGGGCCTCTTCATCTGGACTTTCACCAGGCCTTTCCCTCTGCACGCATTCCCGATGCCTATGAACGGTTGCTGCTTGAAGTCATGAAGGGTCAGCAGTACCTGTTTGTGCGTCGTGACGAGATCGAACACTCATGGCGCTGGATTGATCGTCTTATCCAGGGTTGGGAAGCGCGAGATATCGTACCCAAGCGCTATCCGGCAGGTTCGTGGGGGCCGGTCTCTTCCATCGGCATGATCACTCAGGACGGACGCAGCTGGTACGAAGACTATTGATTATGCAAACGATTGATGCAGATGCACGTACCCGGGTGGCCCATGATCTGGCGATCAGCGTGGCCGGTGCGCTCAGGGAAGATCTGGCGCAGCAGGCGCGGGTGACGCTGGTGCTTTCGGGTGGCAGCACCCCCAAACCTTTCATGCAGGCGCTGAGCCGGATGGAATTGCCATGGTCCCGGGTAGATATTACGCTGGCCGATGAGCGCTGGGTGCCGACCGATCACGACGACAGCAATGATCGCTTCGTTCGAGCTCATATGTTGATCAATGCAGCGGCCGAGGCCCGTTTTCAGCCGCTCGTCAATGATGAGACAACACCCGAAGCCGGTGTCGAGGAAGTTGCCCAACGCCTTGCTGCCCTGACCTGGCCTGCCAGCGTTGTGGTACTGGGGATGGGCGGTGACGGGCATACGGCGTCGCTTTTCCCGGATAGCCCCGAGCTTGGCAAGGGGCTCGAAAGCGATGCGCTGGTCGTTGCGGCACATGCCCCCAGTGTGGGTCAGCCCCGCATTTCCCTGACGCGCAATCGACTCATGCAGTCACGCCGTCGTTATCTGCATCTTAACGGTGCAGATAAAAAGGCAGTGCTTGCCAGTGCCATGGCAGGTAGTGATCAGCATGAATTGCCGATCCGGGCTTTTCTTGATGCGCCGCTGGCACTTTACTGGGCACCATGACACGATAAAGCCTGCTCCGGCAGGTCAGGTGATGTCGGGCAGGAAACAAGTCAGGTCGAAAGCGTCTTTTTTCGGTCTGTTTAGCATGGCGTATAACGCCGGGGTGATGATCAGGAGGCTTCATGGCATCGGACAAGCAGCTACCGTCCACACGTACGACTGAAATTGACAGTATCTGTCAGCGGACCACGGTAATCCCGGTGTTGACCATTCATCGCATCGAAGATGCCGTGCCATTGTGTCGCGCGCTCTACGAAGGTGGTTTGACGGTGCTGGAAGTTACCCTGCGCACGGACTGTGCCATGGAAGCGCTTTATCGCCTGCGTGATGAGTTGCCCGAAGCCAGCATCGGCGCCGGAACGGTACTGACTCCCGCACAGTATCGCCGTGCCGAAGATGCCGGTGTTGATTTTGTGGTCACGCCCGGCACCACTGATCGACTCTATGAGTACGGCATCCAGAGCCCGGTGCCGCTGCTGCCAGGAATCTCGACGGCCACTGAACTTCTGACCGGCTGGCAGTACGGCTATCGCCGCTTCAAGTTCTTCCCGGCCGAGGCCAGCGGTGGTGTTGCCGCGCTCAAGGCGCTGGCTGGCCCGCTGGGGGACGTACAGTTCTGTCCTACCGGTGGTATTACCCCTGATAATGCGGCCAACTACCTGAAGCTTCGCAATGTCATGTGCGTGGGCGGCACTTGGGTCACGCCAAAGGAATTGATTGAAAATGAGGACTGGGACGGCATTCGCGCCATCGCTCGCGAAACCGTGTCTACCATCACGCACTAAAGACACCAAACATCAGACGGCAGAGCACTCATGACCCTGCTGCTACCGGCTCTCTCGGCAGCCTCGGCTGTTGTTTTGCCCGTCTCACTTTTGAGGCGGGCTTTTTTTGGTCATGACGTTGCGCTGGCGTGAGTCGATAAAAAAGGCTGTCCGTCGCGAAACGGGCAGCCTTGAATAAGCTCGAGAAAAGAAGGTGTCAGGGCACGCGATAGGCGCGTACGGCTTCCAGTAGAGCGAACCACTCCGGTCGACTCAGCGTCAGGCCGGCATCGTGCGCCAGTGCCTGCAGTCGAACCGAGCGCAGCGTCCCCACTACGGCTCTGGGCTGTCCCGGGATGGTATGAAGCCAGGCAAGGGCGATACCGGCAGGGCTGACCCGGTGAGTATCGGCCATGGTCTTGAGCATCTGTCCCAGCTGGTTTTCAAAAATGCGACCGCCCCATAGCGGAGAGCCGGCAAGACCCGACATGTTGTCGCGCCGCATGCTGTCCCACATGCCATCAAAGAGCATCTGGCTACGGGCGATCGACATCTCCATGTACTGACAGGCCAGCGGCGTCTTCATGGCGGCCTGAAGATGTCGCCACTGGGCGGGCAGAAAGTTGGCCACGCCAATCTGGCGAGCGCGTCCGCTTTCAACGATGGCATCCAGCGCACGTCCGGTGGCCTCGACATCCATCAAGGGGTCGGGGCGCATGAGCATGAAGGTATTGAGCTGCTCGATGCCCAGCTGCTTCAGCGTGCGATTCACGATCCCGTCAAGATACTCGGGCCGAGTATCGTAATATTTGGCACCAAAGCGGTCATCGTTCTGGCGGGCCGGCACTACGCCGGCGCTCATGTCGAAGCAGAGCTTTCGGGCCTGATCTGACGGGAGCTGCCTGATGGCCTGCCCCAGCAGGCCTTCATGGCCTTTCTCGAGATCGCTGTGGCCGAATTCGCAGAGCCCTTCTTCAAGGCGTTGCTGGAACCAGCCTGCCAACGCTTCGGGCGTTTGCAGGCTATCGTAGTACGGAAGCTGGCGCAGGCCGATCACAAAGGGCGCGGCTGTCATGCTCATCAGGCTTATTCCTGAGCGGGGGATTCAGGACTTATGTGCATCGACAGGACGTGCTGTGCCCCGGGGGCAAGCCAGACCGGGTCCAGCCGGGTGCAGGCCGGTTCGATGCAGATGAAGTTCAGGCGTTCGCGTTCCGGAACATCGCTTGGAAGCTTGTCACCCGGATGCCAGACCACGGTAGAGTCGCTACCCTGCTTGGCAATTCTCAGTCGTCTATGACCGTCATCAAGCACCAGCGGTCGGCTGGAGTGATGGATGCGGTCCAGCGCACCGCGAATGCCCAGTACGCCATTTTGTTCAGCTTCGGCGTAGTCGGCCAGCTTGTCCAGATAGCGGGCGCCGCCCAATCCCTCGATGCGACACTGATGGGTGTCCGGTACCGAAAAATAGGCGTGCAGGGCCTGGGTCAAACGTATCGGTGTCTCACCGATGTGCTCGGTAACAAGCTCCATGGCCAGCCGCTGGGCGTTGGCATGAATGACCAGTCGAGGCGCCAGCGTGTCATGCAGCTGCGTTTCGGGAGAAAGGTGGATTTCAACACCGCCTTCCACGTCCTCGTCCACGGCATCAATGCGCCATTGGGCGGTACGGGCAAGGCCATGCATCGGACCATTGCCGTCCTCGGGCTCACCAAACCAGGGCCAGCACAACGGTACACCGCCGCGCAGGGCTTCCGGCGGTGCCTTGGGCGTTGATGTCGTCCAGAGCCAGCCCCGCTCCCCGGCCGGTGCATAGTGCAGCAGGTGGCCACCATGACGGGACAGGATGAGCTCTCCCCAGTCATCGTTGATGACCAGTAGCGAGCGGCCCTGCCAGGTCGCATCACGCTGCCCCTGCGTGGCCGATAAAAGCTCGCTCAGTGCATCCGGGATCATGTTACCTCCTCGTTGTGCAGTGCTTCGGCAGCGCCCAGCAGTCCGGTCCATTTGGCGGTCACTACCCAGGTCGCGATATCGGCATTGTAGGGGCTCATGCGTCCCTTGTCGGCAAAGGCCTTGCGAAAATCACTGATCCGTAGCGTATCAAGAATACGGGGCAGAATCCCCCCGCAAAGATAAACGCCGCCGCGAGCGCCCAGTGTCAGGGCTGCATCGCCGGTGGCATCGCCAAGAATCTTGCAAAAGCGCAGAACGGCCTGTCGGGCCACTGCGTCTTCTTCACCGCGAGCGGCCTCGCTGACGCAGGCCGGTGTGCTGAGGGTACATTCATGACCTTCAAACTCGCACATGGCCGTATAGATGTCCAAAAGCCCCTGGCCGCACAGCACGCGCTCGATCGAAACGCGGCCGTAACGGCCCCGGAACCACTGCAGCAGACGAATCTCGAAGTCATCAACCGGTGCGAAGCTGGCATGGCCACCTTCGGCAGAGAGAGGAATCCAGAAGCGCTGACTGGGGGCCAGACCTGCCAGGCCAAGGCCGGTGCCGGGCCCGATGACCAGACGTGCTCGTCCGGGCTCGCTGTGTCCATCGCCCAGATTGACCAGATCCTCATCAGGAATGTGGGGAAGACCCAGTGCCATGGCGGTAAAGTCGTTGATGACCTTGAAATTATCCAGCTTGAGCCGCTGCTTCATGTCGCTTTTCGAGAAGCGCCATGGATTGTTGGTCATCTTGATTTCATCATCATGTACCGGGCAGGCAAAGGCCAGACAGGCTTCGTTCGGTCGCTCGCTGTTAATGCCGGCAAGATAGGCGTCGACCGCCTCATCGAGATTGGCGTAGTCGGCACAGGCCAGCGTCTGGATATCGTGCAGATCGAAATCGCCGGGGGTTACCAGAGCGAAGCGGGCATTGGTGCCACCGATATCACCGACCAGGGCGGGGCGTGTCATGGCGGATGGTACTCCTGAATTTCTGTAAGTCCTTGAAACAAATCCTGCTCATCGATGCCGCCAGAATATCAGTCATCAGGGCGACATGCTGATGCGAGGTGTTTGCACAGGATAAGGCATGTCATATAGGCAGGACTTTACCGGGTTGCGCCTTGTTTGACACGATTCACGTTCTTTTTGGAAATTATCCGGGCTGACGTATTCTGTTCGAAGCAGGAAGGGGAGATAACCTGCGACTCGCCTGGATGGAGTCTGGCGTAATCCGTCATACGGGGCCAGACTGGTCGGGTATCAAATGGTGGCAAGCTGAAAGGCAGGTGTCTGCTCGATCAATCATGGATAATCGGGCAAACCATTTCCTGAAATGGGCCATTGAGGTCATAAAAAACAACCCCACGTTAGACATCCGGGGGCCGAAAACCGAGAGAATTGCGGCTCATTGACCTGTCGGTGATGAGCTTTATCCAAAATCGCAGGAGGAGAAAACATGACGCTTCGTGTCGCAATCAACGGGTTCGGACGTATCGGTCGTAACACCTTTCGCGCGCTTTACGAAAGTGGTTATCGTGACCGGATCGAAGTCGTGGCCATCAATGATCTGGGCGACCCTGCGCTGAATGCGCTATTGCTGGAAAACGACACCACGCATGGCCATTTCAATGCTGAAATCACTCATGACGATGAAAGTTTCACCGTCAACGGTGATCGTGTGCGCATTCTCTCCGAGCGTGATCCGGCCAAACTTCCCTGGGGCGATCTGAACGTTGATCTGGTCATGGAATGCACGGGTATCTTCACCAAGCGCGAAGCTGCAGCCAAGCACATCGAAGCAGGTGCAAAGCGTGTCCTGATTTCCGGGCCGAGCGGTGATGCCGATGCCACCATCGTTTTTGGTGTCAACGAACAGGTACTGGAAGCCGGTCACACGGTCGTCTCCAATGCGTCCTGCACCACCAACTGCCTGGCGCCGGTGGCCAAGGCCCTCAACGATACCGTGGGTATCGAAACCGGCCTGATGAATACCATTCACGCCTATACCAACGATCAGAACCTTTCGGATGTCTATCATTCCGACCCGTTCCGTGCGCGTAGTGCCACCCAGTCGATGATCCCGACCAAAACCGGGGCAGCCTCTGCCGTGGCGAAGGTGTTGCCCGAGCTGGATGGCAAGCTGGATGGTTTTGCCATTCGTGTCCCGGTCATCAATGTTTCAGTGGTCGATCTGACCTTCACGGCTTCACGTGAGACCAGCCGTGACGAGATCAATCAGATCATGCGTGATGCCGCTGCCAAATCGGGCGTGCTCAACATCAACGAAAAGCCACTGGTGTCGATCGATTTCAACCATAACCCCAGTTCTTCGACCTTTGACACCAATCACACACGTGTCAACGGCAAGCTGGTCAAGGTTCTGGCCTGGTACGACAACGAGTGGGGTTTTTCCAACCGTATGCTGGACACGGCGCTGGCCATGGGTAAAACGCTTTAAACCGCTTCCTGCAGCATCATTGCTGTATGATCGATCTGAAGGACGCCTCCGGGCGTCCTTTTTTGACAACGCATTTTGTGATCTCACGTTCTCAGGGAGGAGACATGACACAAACACTACTGGCCTTTGATGTCTACGGCACATTGATCAATCCATACGCCATGGCTGACATCCTGCGCCCAACGCTTGGCGAACAGGCGGAAAGCGTGGCAGCCCAGTGGCGCGCCAGCCAGCTGCAGCTGTCCTTTCGTCGGGGCCTCATGGGGCGCTATGTCGAATTTTCGGTCTGTACGCGTGATGCTCTGGATGTGGCCATTGCCGCACAGGGTGTCGAGGTGGCCTCCAGCACCCGCGATGACTGGATGAATGCCTATGCCAGCCTTCCGGCCTTTGAAGAGGTCGATGGTGCGCTCAAGTCACTGGTCGCCGCCGGCTATCGCTGTGTGGCGTTTTCCAACGGGACTGAAAAGGCCATGCAACAGGTGCTCGAAAATGCAGGTATTTTTCGTCATTTTGAAGCGATGGTCAGCGTCGACGATATCAAGCGCTTCAAGCCCGACCCGGTGGTGTATCACCATCTGGTACGTCGAATGGACGTGAGTCATGACAACACCTGGCTTGTTTCAAGCAACAACTGGGATATTCAGGGCGCGCGCCACGTGGGATTGAACGCCGCCTGGATCCATCGCGATCCGACCGCGCTGATAGAAGACCCGTCACTGGCGCCCAATATTGAAGTCAATCGCCTCGATGAACTGGCTGATCGAATGGCAGACGTGCGCTGATATCGAACCAGCATCAGGGCATGAAGAATGCCCTGATGATCATCAATGAAGCCGGGAATGTCAGGGTGTCGCATTATGGCGACAATTTAATTGACAAATAACCTGTCTTCTGATCAGTTGGTTATGTTAGGGTTGCTATCCAATTCGAATAAATTGTCAACCTTGAATTAGCTTTCTGCGTGCAGCAATGCACCCGAAATGACTGCCGTCCAATGGCAGCAACAGGTCAGCCAGCCATGCCATATGTATCCAGGAAACAATGTGTCAGCGGCGTGCATCAGCTTCTGGGATCAACACTGAGGGATGCGCGTCGGGAACGGCAGGGGCGTATTGTGGGTATCGATCAAACGCGAGAGCATCCTGTCATTGATGTGATCTGGCAGGGGCAGCCCCGCGCAGAGCGCATTATCATCACCTGTGACCAGCTTCGTGATCTGGTTCGGGCAAGCCTTGCAAGGGATGCTGCAGCCCGGGCCAAAGGGGCTGCTGTAACGGACGCCGATGCCGGACAAACGTCTGACAAGGAACCCGTGCTTCTTGCCGAGCAGCGCCGCGCCTGAGTTATTCACTGCAGGTGTGTTTCTGAAAGGGGGCTTCGCCGTGACCGGCGAAGCCCCTTTTCTCATGATGTCAGGCAGCGCGGCCCTCTCATTATGTATCCTGTCTTATACTGCCAATAACAATGATGTCACATAACGCTCTTACAACAGCGCAGGGGGATTTCATGAGAACCATGTTTCTGGGAGTTGGTATGGGCCTGGTGCTGGCCAGCGCCAGTGCTCTGGGTGATGAAGGAACGCCGGGACGAATCGGGCCAACGGTTGAAACGCAAACGCTGACCTATAGCGTTGATGGTGAGCAGTACACCGGCTATCTGGCGCGGGACACCGAAAAGGAAGGCAAGCGCCCGCTCGTACTGGTGGTGCATGAGTGGTGGGGGCTGAGCGACTACATTCAACAGCGGACCGAGCAGCTGGCCGCACTCGGCTATGTGGCGTTTGCTGTCGACATGTATGGCAGCGGCAGGACGGCCACGCATCCTGATGAGGCCGGAAGCTTTTCAAAGGCCGTCATGAGTGACTGGGCCGGTGCTCGGAGCAATCTCGAGACGGCCATCAACGCGCTCAAGGACATGCAGGGTGTGGATGCCTCGCGCATGGCCATTATCGGCTACTGTTTTGGTGGGGGAGTTGCTCTCAATGCAGCGCTGGATGGTATGCCCTTCAAGGCGGCCGTCAGCTTTCACGGCAGTCCGGGGCAGGTCGTTGAAACCCCGAGCCATTTCGATGGACGTGTGATCATCCAGAATGGCTTGAAGGATCAGATGGTCGAGCAGTCGGCACTGGTGTCCCTGCTGGATACCTTCAAGGGGGTGGAGACCGAGGCCACGCTGATTCAGTACCCCAATGCCATGCATGCCTTTACCAATCCCTACGTTGATGCAAAGGCCCGCGAATTCGATCTGCCGCTGGCTTACAATGCCGCAGCTGATGCTGCCAGCTGGCAGGTCATGCTCAACGTGTTCAACAAGGTCTTTGCCGCGCCACAGCCCAGCGCCAAGTAGGCGATCACCGGCAGACAGGATTGTGTATTCACAAATAAGCGCCGGCACGATATTGAGTTATCGTGCCGGCGCTCTTTCATCAATGGCTCGGGCGAGCGGGCAGGGCGTCTAGTGAGGCAGGGATAGAATGCGGCGGGCCAGATGGATCATGCCCGGGTCCCCGGTGTTTTTGGCACGAATGTCTGAAAGCTTGACGACCGGCAGCCACTGATCGCCCTCGGGTCGGGTTTCGGTCATCTTGACCACCATGTTCATCGGCTTGAGACCGACATCGTTGGTGAAGTTGGTGCCGATGCCAAACGACATGCCGATACGGCCTTCACAGAAGCGGGTAATCTTTTCCACCTTGTGGGTATCGAGGGCGTCGGAAAAGATGATGGTCTTGCTGCGCGGGTCGATGCCGTAGTGCTCGTAGTGATCGATGGTTGCCTTGGCAAATTCGATCGGGTCACCACTGTCGTGGCGAATGCCATCAAAGAGCTTGGCGAACATCTTGTCGAAGCCTTCGAAAAAGACCTGCGTGGTAAAGGTATCCGACAGTGCGATGCCCAGATCGCCGCGATAGACCTCCACCCAGTTTTCCAGCGCCAGGGTATTGGCCATCTTGAAGCCGAAACGGGCAGCATGGAACATGAACCATTCATGAGCGTGCGTGCCCAATGGCTTGACCCCATGACGATGCGCCATGTGAACGTTGCTGGTGCCGGTAAAGGTACTGCCGCCATAGCGTTTGAGGGTGCTGACCACCAGGTCATGGACCTCGTAGGAGTGGCGTCTGCGGGTACCGAACTCGGCAATACGCACGCCCAGCTCGCCATAATGCTCGATTTTCTCGCGTGTGCGCTGAGCTACCAGCTCATCGCTGTCACGCTTTTCGTCGAGCATCTCATACCAGATCTGGCTGATCAGCGTCATCAGCGGTACTTCCCAGAGGATGGTGCGATACCACAGTCCTTCGATGGTGACGCTGAGGACCTCGCCGTGCTGCTCGATGGTGACCTCATGAGGCTTGTAGCGAAAGCCTTCCAGAAAATCATGATAGGTCGGGTCGAGATAGGGGCAGGTGACCTCCAGAAAATGGCGCTCTTCGCTGGTCAGCCGCAGCGCGGCCATGGCATCTACCTGCTCCCTGAGCCGTTCACCAAAACCGGGCGGGAAGGCATGCTCGCCACGATTGATGAAGCTGTAGCGTGCATGAGCGTTGGGAAACAGTTTCACCACGGCGTTTTGCATGGTGAACTTGTAGAAGTCATTATCAAGGATCGAATGCAGCATTGAGCGAGTCGGCATCTCTGTTGATGGCCATTTAAACGATAGCTTGACAGCATAGCGCAGCCGATACGCTGACTCCATCCCGAAGCATTGACGCAAGACCTGACCCCGGCACGTCAGAGCCTTCTATCCTGTACCCTTATCATGCACCTGGCTGGAGAAGCGCCATGAGTCTCGATATTCGCGATATCGGTGCAATGGCCGATATCGATGCGCAGCAGTGGAATGCGCTGGCAGGTTCGGACTATCCCTTCATTCGTCATGAGTTTCTCAACGCCCTGGAAGTAACCGGTGCGGTCTGTTCGCGCACCGGCTGGACCCCGCACCACCTGACCCTCTGGCAGGATGACCGACTGGTTGGTGCCATGCCGCGCTATCTCAAGGATCACTCCTGGGGCGAGTATGTCTTTGACTGGCAGTGGGCCGATGCCTGGGAGCGCGCCGGTGGGCAGTACTATCCCAAGCAGTTAAGCGCCATTCCCTTTACGCCTGCTACGGGGCCGCGCCTGCTGGTATCGAGTGACATTGATGCCGATGACGCGCTGTCCATGATGGCAGAGCATCTGGAAAGCGCCGGTCTGGTGTCATGGCATCTGTTGTTTCCGGAAGCCGGACTTGCCGAGCAATGGCGTCGGCGCTGGCCTGATCTGCTGGAACGCAGCGGCATGCAGTACCACTGGTTTGATCGTGACTATGGCGATTTTGAAGGTTTTCTGGCCGCCATGACCTCGAAACGGCGCAAGGAAGTACGTCGCGAGCGCCGCCGTGTGGCGGAACAGGGGCTGGTCATGCGCCGTCTGACCGGTCGTGAAATCGACCGGACGGCCATTGAGCATTTCTATCGCTGCTATCAGATCACCTATCTGGAGCATGGTCAGCGCGGCTATCTGGATATCGATTTCTTTTATCAGCTACTCAAGGACATGCCCGACGCCCTGGTGTTGATCCAGGCACTGGAAGAGACGTCGCGACCCGTCGCCGCAGCCCTGTGCCTGCGTGGGTCGACTACGCTCTATGGGCGCTACTGGGGCAGCGAGGTTGACGCCAGCTGCCTGCATTTTGAAGCCTGCTATTATCAGGGCATCGAGCACTGTCTGGCATCAGGCCTTTCACGCTTTGACCCGGGCACCCAGGGTGAGCACAAGATTGCCCGAGGGTTCGAGCCAATTGCGACACGTTCATTGCACTGGCTGGCTCACGACAGATTTCGTGACGCCGTAGCCGAGTTTTTGGGTCGTGAAGAGACGGTCATGCAGCAGATGCGTCTTGAGGCAGCTGCCATGCTGCCCTTTCGACGCGAGGCCTGACGCGCCGGTAGCGACCGATGCTTTATATCCGTGTCATGGAGAAACGATGAAAACCTTGTATCGCAGTGTGTGGGTGGCGGCCTGTCTGGTGCTGGCAAGCGGCGGCATGGCACCGATGGTGCAGGCCCAGGCCGGGGCGCAAAGCGCCCCTCAACAGCAGCCGGGCGACATTACCGAGCATGAGAACCAGACGCTTCTTGAGACGCTAAAGGCCAGCGGGCATTTCAACACCCTGGTCAAGGCCATCGATGAAGCCGGCATGAGTGACATGCTCAACGACAACGGGCCCTACACCGTTTTTGCACCGACCGATGAAGCCTTCGCGCGGTTGCCGCAGGGCGAGCGGGAAGCGCTACTGGGGGGCGAGCACGAAGAGTGGCTCAAAAAGGTGCTCAGGTATCACATGCTGCCGGGCATGGTGCCGGCCAGCGAATTCAATGTGCTGGGACGTCCCCAGGCACTGGTGGGCCAGCTGGGGCTGAAGGCGCAGGACGGTCGTTATTTCGTCAATGATGTGCCTGTCGACCCGCAGGAGATCCGGGCGCACAACGGCATCGTTCACCCCATCGAGGGCGTGCTGATCCCCTGGGATGCCACCGGCCTGCGTCCGGACACCTGATGCCTTCTGTCAGCGCAGCGGCCCCTGCATCAGCGGTGACAGGGCCGCCTCAGGCGCATTGAGCAAAAGCGCGATGCCCAGCAGCGCAATCAGCGTGCCGCCCAGCAGGGCAAGGAGATACCCCAGACCTGGAAGGCGTCGGTGGCCGGTGTGCTGATATAGGTGGGCCATGTGTCTGCGGCTCAGCACCGTGAGGGCGGCCAGCAGGGAGGTCGATAGCGCCGTGCCTGTCGACATCGCCAGCACGGCCAGTACCCCTGCCCACCAGAAGCCGAGCATGGCCGCTACCCCCAGTATCATGACCGCGCCGCTGCATGGTCGCAGTCCGATCGAGACGACGGCGGCCGTCATTTCGCGCCAGTGGCGGCCACCGGTCATGGGGTCAATGTGGTGGGTGCGACCGCAGTGACAGGGCCCGCTGCTGACATGGTTCAACGGCGTCATGACGCTGGCACGGGAAGGCTGCACCGAAGTAAGCGCCATGGCGCCTGGTGACGGGGCCTTGTTGATGGGCGCGCCTGAGGAGAACGTCTGTTGTCTGAGTCTGTAGAGGCCGCGACCGGCACGAACCATGAGCCAGAGACCCAGCCCGGTCACGGCGACAAAGCTTGCCTTCTCGACCATGGTGGTGCTTGCCATGGCCTCGCGGGTCAGCCAGCCAAATCCCAGTACCAGCACCGTGACGATCATGATGGCGACCACGCCCTGAAGCAGGGCGGCGCTGGCGGTCATGATCAGACCGCGTTTAAGGGCTGCGCGATGCGTCATCAGATAGGCGGCAACCACGGCCTTGCCATGACCGGGCCCCAGGGCGTGAAAAACACCGTAGCCCATGCTCAGCGCCATCAAATCCCACCAGTCGCTTGCCTCCTCACGGCGGGAAAGCGCCATCATGGCGCTCGCCAGGCCCCGATGCAGCGTACGCTGCCAGGCCATAAGGTCTGCCACCAGCGCTGACCACAGGTGGTGAACAGAGGGTGAAAGCAGCAGGATGGTCACTGCGATCACGCCCAGCGTTATCCAGACGGGCCTCAGGGATCGTGGCACTTGATCACTCCGGTATCCGAGAAAAGCCTGCCGACCCCATCGGGCGTATCGCCGGTCACATCGATAACGGACACGCTGGCAACGACGGCCGGATCAGGATCGGCATGTATCACTTCGCCACGACACTGCGGGGGCGCATTGACCAGCTCAATGGGGTGTTCAGTCTGGTCGTCGTACAGGAATTCGATGAAATAGCTGTCATCAAAGACCTGCCAGTGAAGCGACTCGCTCAAGGGGGGAGGGCTGGCCAGCGTCACAATGAAGGAAAATTCGACCCGATCGTTGTGCAGTTGGGTGGTGTAGTCCTCGATACCGCCCAGCACCAGTTCCTGATCACCATCGTAGACATGGGTCAGGTAATGCTGGGTTGGCAGATTGGCGGCGATCTCGTGACCCAGCGCGTCCAGGCGCTCGGGCATGCTCTCCTGTCCTTCGGCGCTTTCCAGTCCTTCGATCATGGTCAGGCTCTGAAACGGGTCCATCTTCCATGACTGCTTGAGCGCCGTGACCCTTTGATCGTCATCGATCATGACCGTGATGCGGTAATCCACCCAGCCATGAGGGTGCGCCATGGCCGGAATGGCCTGCCATGACAGGGCAAGCCCGATCAGCAGGGCAGAGCCGCGTCCCGAGCGTCGCGAATGTACTGACACGTGATGGCCTCTTCATATCATCGAAACGGCATGTTGCCCCAGCAACCTGCAGGGTGCGAGCCATAAACGCACCGAGAGAATGGTCATCAGGATTGCTTAAGCAACTTGGGGTTTAATTTTTAACCAAGGTTAATTAGCATCTTGTGACGACATCTTCATGCAGAGGTTGGTCATGATTTTACGGCTCGGAGCGGCCATGGTGACGCCTTTCAAGGCTCGCCTGTGGATCATTCACACAATGACGATCTTGATCCTGTCGGCATCCATGCTGATCGCCGGTACGGCGCTGGCGAAGGAACGCAAGACCGTGGTGGCAAGCTTTACCATCGTGGCGGACATGGCTCGTCAGGTGGCGGGAGACGAGCTGGATGTCATCTCGATTGTCCCTGCCGGCGCGGAAATTCATGAATACGCCCCGACGCCACGCGATATCCTCAAGGCGCGTCAGGCGGATCTTTTACTCTATAACGGCATGGGACTCGAGCGCTGGTTTCAGCGCTTTTATGAGGGTATGGATGATGTCCCTGCTGCTGTACTGACCGAGGGGGTCGAGCCCATTGGCCTGGGCGAAGGACCCTACCAGGGGCGTCCCAATCCGCACGCCTGGATGACACCGGTCAACGGCCTGATCTATGTCGAGAACATTCGACAGGCGCTGGTGTCGCTGGATCCGGATCATGCTGACACCTACAACCGCAATGCCCGGGCCTACAGTGAGCGTCTTGAACACATGGATCGCGAGCTCAGGGCAGCCCTTGCACACATTCCCGACAAGCAGCGCGTTCTCGCCACCTGTGAAGGCGCCTTCTCCTATCTGGCCCGTGAATACAGCTTCCGTGAGCGCTATCTATGGGCCGTCAATGCCGAACAGGAAGGCACGCCGCAGCAGGTTCGTCGCCTGATCGATGATCTCAATGCCGATCGCGTACCGGTAACCTTTTGTGAAAGCACGGTCAACGACCGGGCCATGAAACAGGTGACTTCCGAAACCGGTGCGCGCTATGGCGGTACGTTATATGTCGATTCCCTCACGCGTGCCGAAGGGCCGGTGCCCGATTACGAAACCCTTTTGCGCTATAACGCAGAGCAGATAAAAAAGGGGTTTGATCTTGAGTAACCTGAATCGACATGACGAGCCGGTCATTGATGTTTCGCACGTCAGCGTGCGCTATCCCGATGGCCATCTGGGGATTCAGGACGTTTCCCTGTCCCTGCCGGGGGCCAGTGTCTGTGCCCTGATCGGGCCCAATGGCAGTGGCAAGTCTACCCTTTGCAGAACCATTCTCGGGTTTACGCGCCCGACCAGTGGCAAAGCAAGGCTTCTGGGCATGGCGGTGCGCCAGGCCCAGAAGCGCAATCTCGTGGCCTATGTGCCTCAGGCCGAAGAGGTGGACTGGCAGTTTCCGGTCTCTGTCTGGGATGTGGTGATGATGGGGCGTCAGGGGCAGATGAACTGGCTGCGCATTCCCTCGGAGAACGATCGCCGTCTTGTGAAGGCCGCCATGGCGCGCCTTGAAATCGAAGATCTGGCCCGCCGTCAGATCGGCATGCTGTCCGGGGGACAGAAAAAACGTGTGTTTCTGGCTCGGTCACTGGCTCAGGGCAGTCGTATTCTGGTACTCGATGAGCCCTTCACCGGCGTGGACGCGCATACCGAACAGAGCATCATGTCGCTGATTCGCGATTTACGTGATGAAGGCGTGACCGTTCTGATCGTGACGCATGCGCTTTCCAGCGTGCCGCAGTACTGTGATCACGTCGCCATGGTTTCAAGGAAGCTCGTCGCCTTTGGGCCTGTGGCGACCACCTTTACCCAGCCTCATCTGGCCACCACCTTCGGCGACGTCATGGCCGATACGGTCCTGTCGGATACCGAGCGTGGCGTTTGTGATCGCAGTTCGGCCTGGAGCCTGTCATGAGCGGTGATCCCGTCGCCTTGTTGCTGGCACCGTTTGACTATCAGTTCATGGCGCGCGGTATCTGGGTCGGCACGCTGATCGGTGCCGTATGCGGCTGGCTCTCCTGCTATGTGGTGCTCAAGGGCTGGTCCTTGCTGGGGGATGCGCTCTCTCACTCGGTGGTGCCGGGCATTGCGATCGCCTACGCCCTTGGCCTGCCATTTGCCCCTGCAGCCTTTATCAGTGCATTGCTGGCGGTGGGTGGTATCGGGCTGATCAAGGGGCAGGGCGCGTTGAAAAGTGATGCCGCCATTGGCGTGGTCTTTTCAGCCTTTCTGGCCCTCGGGCTGGTACTGATCTCGCTCAACCCCGGTGGCGTGCAGCTCACCACGATTCTTTTCGGCAATCTGCTGGGCATTGGCGACAGTGAGACCATTCAGCTGGTGATCATCTCGCTGATCTGCCTTGTGGCACTATCGTTGCGCTGGAAGGATCTGATGCTGTACTGCTTTGACGAAGGACATGCCCGGGTCATGGGGCTTAACGTTGCCTGGCTCAATGTGCTGTTGTTGTCGATGCTCTCCCTGATGACTGTCGCGGCCCTACAGGCGGTGGGTGCGCTGCTGGTGGTGGCGATGCTGATTACACCCGGTGCCTGCGCCTGGCTTTTAACCGATCGTTTCGGCCATATGCTGTGGCTGGCCCCGCTGATCGGTGGCCTGTGTGCCTTCCTGGGCAGCTGGGCGAGCTACTTCATGGACAGTTCTGTCGGCGGCACCATTGTGCTGCTGCAGACCTTCTGTTTTCTGGTCATTTTTGTGCTGGCACCGCGACATGGGGTGTTGGCTCGTCGGCGTCGTGGGTCGCAGGTGGTCGGTGAGGAGGGCTCATGAGCGCCTTGAGCGATACGCTGGCCATACTGCTGTTGCCCCTGACACTGGATTTCATGCAGCAGGCGCTGTGGATGGGGCTGCTGGTCGGCACGGTCTGTGCCGTGTTGTCGTGTCTGGTGGTATTAAAGGGATGGTCACTGGTCGGTGACGCAGCCTCTCATGCGGTCGTTCCCGGCATAGTCCTTGCCTGGCTTCTGGGTATCCCCATGGTGATTGGCGCGCTGATCAGTGCGCTGAGCTGTCTGATGGGAGCGGGCGTGATCGAGCGCCATTGTCGCATTCGTTCCGATGCGGTACTGGGAATCACCTTTACGGGGTTTTTGGCGCTGGGGATGGTGCTGGTGGCCGCAGTCCCGTCCGACGTTCATTTCATGCACATCCTGTTGGGCAATCTGCTGGGCATCGAGGCGTCGACACGCCTTCAGCTTATTGTGACCGGGGCAGTGGTGCTGGGGGTCGTGCTGCTTAAATTCAGCGATCTTCGGCTTTACTGTTTTGACCCTCAGCAGGCGAGTGTCATGGGGATCGATACACACCGACTGCAATTTTTGCTGACAGTGCTGTTGACGCTTGCAAGCGTCATGGCGCTTCAGGCCGTCGGTGTTGTTCTGGTCATTGCCATGCTGGTCACTCCCGGCAGTACGGCCTTTTTGCTGACGCGCCGGCTTGCACCGATGATGGCAGTGGCTGCAGTCAGCACCTGGCTGTCGGTGGTTTCAGGCGTCATGATCAGTTTTTACATGGATGTAGAAACCGGCGCGGTGATCGTACTTGTTCAGGCGTTCCTGTTTTTGATGTCCTTTCTTTTTGCGCCCGGACGAGGGGTGGTGTTTCAAAGGATGCGTGTCCATCGCGCCATCCGATCAGATCGCGAAGCCCTTCGACAGTAACAGCGTATCCGGCGCATTTTTCGAGTGCGCCTGCATGCCCTCAAGAGGCCTTCCGAGCGTCAGCAAGCTCGGGCATGGCTGTAGTAGTGACAGGATCAAAATGTTACAAAGTGGTATATGAATAGATCCTGATTGTCTTGAAAGATGCCATGATTGTTCATCGATTTCCCTTGAACAGCGTTTCTTTTGTCAGTATCTTTAATCCAGATTAACTTGTTTATAAAAGTTACAAAATTGCCGGCGGCGGTTTTAAAAGGGCTTTGACGCTGCCGTCCGTTTCACGCTATATCTGGCTTATGGTTCCGGCTCGGTCTTGATGCACCGGCACCATTTTTCTGGTGGATTTATCAGGTAGCGGTGGTGCCGGATGCACAGCCGACCATAAGCGATCGTTTATCGATAAGGATTGTCGATAGTTACGATGTCAGTACAGCGTCCAAAAGGTGCCGCTCGAGAGCGCTCGCACCCTTGAGGGCTGCCCCCTGTACCGCTTCATGGCTCGAGACACTTCGGCGTCAGCGCACTTCGCGAGGAGGTCGCGCATGTCTCATTCAGCCGTTGATGCCGCTTTGGCACTCGCCACTCATGCTGCAAAGCCCGCAGCATCCATTACACCGATACCTGACACCCTTTCACATCGCAGCAGTATTTCCGCGGGTCAAAGTGAACCTGCAGACCCTGTTTTGTTCGTGACGTCAGAGCTTGCCGATTTCGTCAAGGTAGGCGGCTTGGGCGACGTCTCTGCCGCGCTGCCGCGCGCGCTGCTCAATCACTACGACATGCGTGTTTTAATGCCGGCCTATCGCGAGGTGCTCGAAAGCATCTGGCCGATCCATGTCATCGATCATCTGCCCGGCCTTGCCGATATTCCTGCCTGCGATCTGGGGCGTATCGAACTGCCTGAAGGGCTGACCGTCTACGTTCTGATCTGTCCCGAGCTCTATGACCGTCCTGGCAGTCCCTATCTGGATGAAAGCGGACAGGAGTGGGAAGACAACGCCATTCGCTTTGGGCGACTGTCACTGGCCGCCGCCCAGATGGCGATGGAGTCCTCGCAAACCCGCTTTGAGGATCAGGGCTGGCATCCGGACCTTTTGCACCTGCATGACTGGCAGACCGGTCTGGCCGCGGGTTACCTGCGCTGGAACGGCGACGATACGCCCTGCGTCTATACCATTCATAACCTGGCGTATCAGGGGCTTTACGGGCCGGAATATCTGAGCCGACTGGGCGTTCCCGAAAGCGCCTTTACTCCGCAGGGGCTCGAGTTCTACGACCGGCTTTCCTTCATGAAGGCCGGCATCATCTACAGCAATCACATCACCACGGTCAGCGAAACCTACGCCCGGGAAATCACGACCCCGGCCTTTGGCTGCGGCCTTGAGGGACTCCTGTCGGACTGTGCCCGTGACAAGCGACTCAGCGGGATTGCCAACGGCATTGATGACAGCTGGGACCCACAGACAGATGCCTATCTGGCCTGCGCCTTTGCCACCAATGACTGGGCCGGCAAGCGTGCCAATACCGATCACGTTCGCCGCATGTTCCGACTGGCCGTCAGCCACGGACCGCTGTTTGCGGTGGTGTCCAGGCTGGTACATCAAAAGGGGCTGGATCTGACCATTGCAGCCGCCGAGTCCATCGTGCGTGCTGGCGGTCAACTGGTCGTGATCGGCTGTGGGGAGCCGGCCATCGAAAATGCGCTTCGCAATCTCGAAGCACGCTTTCCCGGTGCCATCGGTGTTCACATCGGCTTTAGTGAACGAGAAGCCCGCTGCATTTTCGCCGGTAGTGACTATCTTTTGATGCCTTCGCGCTTTGAGCCCTGTGGACTGTCGCAGATGTATGCCCAGCGTTTTGGATCGCTGCCGATTGCCCACCGCACGGGCGGTCTTGCCGATACCATCGAGGACGGCGTAACAGGCTTTCTCTTTGATGAACTTTCGCAGCAGGATTTCCAGAAGGCCATTGATCGTGCCTTTCGCATCTTCGGCTGTACCGAGCTTTTTTATGCCATGCGTCGTGCCGCCATGGCCATCCACTATCAGTGGCGACTGTCAGTGACACCCTATCGACGCCTCTATCATCAGCTGATGGTTCCTGCAGGGGTGACGGCCCATTCGTTAAGACATGTGAGCATATAATGGCGACAGTATTTTCCAGCGCTTGCCAAAGTGAGCGTGATGCCCTGTCACGCCTTGTACAGGCACAGCATGACGCCCCGTTTCACTGGCTGGGACCGCATGAGCAGGGCGACCAAACGCTGGTTCGTCTGCTGTTGCCCGGCGCCGAAGCCGTTGAGTTGATCGACGCGGCACACCAGGTGCTGGCCGTGGCCGAGCCCCGGGAAGGCGGTCTTTATCAGGCCTGCCTGCCGAAGGGGACGCGTTATCGTCTTCGCATTACCTGGCCTGAAGGCATCGTACAGATCACCGAAGACCCCTATCGATTTTCACCCATGCCCGGCGAGCTGGACCTTCATCTGTTCAGTGAGGGCCGCCACCGCGAGCTGGCCCGTGTCTTCGGCGCTTGTCCGACCGCCATTGATGGTGTCGACGGCGTGCGCTTTACGCTCTGGGCACCCAACGCCCGGCGCGTTTCGGTCGTGGGTGATTTCAATGTCTGGGACGGGCGCCGTCATGCCATGCAGCGCCATGAGGGCAGTGGCATCTGGGCCATTTTCGTGCCGCATCTCAAGGCCGGTGAGCGCTATCGCTTTGAGCTGATCGATCGGGATGGCCAGGTTCGTCACAAGGTCGATCCGCTGGCGCGTCGAACCGAGGCGACGACCCCGGATGTTTCCGTGGTGGCCGGCAATCGTCCCTTCAGCTGGCACGATCATGCCTGGCTCAGGCGCCGTGATGCCAGCAATATGCGTACGGCCCCGCTATCCATCTATGAGCTGCATGTTCTCTCCTGGCAGCACGATCAGAACGGCAATACGCTGGAATGGGACGCGCTGGCGTCACGGCTGATTCCCTGGGTGGCCGACATGGGGTTTACCCATATCGAGCTGATGCCCATCAATGAACATCCCTTTGTCGGCTCATGGGGCTACCAGCCGATCGGCATGTTTGCGCCCACTTCCCGCATGGGCACGCCCGAGGCCTTTGCCCGTTTCATCAATGCCTGCCACGGTGCCGGGATCGGTGTCATTCTGGACTGGGTGCCGGCGCACTTTCCCTCCGATGAGCACGGACTGGTGCGCTTTGACGGCACCGCTCTTTATGAGCATCACGACCCGCGTGAAGGCTTTCACCCTGAATGGAATACGTTGATCTACAACGTTGGCCGCAATGAGGTCAGGGGCTTTCTGATTGCCAGCGCCCTGGAGTGGCTTGAGCACTTCCACATCGACGGGCTGCGCGTGGATGCCGTGGCCTCAATGCTCTATCGCGATTACAGCCGCACCGATGATGACTGGCTGCCCAATATTCATGGCGGGCGCGAAAATCTCGAGGTGGTCGATTTCCTGCGCGAACTCAACGCCACCGTAGCCGAGCGTTGCCCCGGGGTCATGATGATCGCCGAAGAATCCACCGCGTGGCCGGGGGTGACGGCGCCGGTCGCCACTGGTGGGCTCGGGTTTACCTTCAAGTGGAACATGGGCTGGATGCACGACACGCTGTCTTACATGTCGCGTGATCCGCTTTATCGTGCCTGGCACCACGGCGATCTGACCTTTGGGCTGCAATACGCCTTTTCCGAGAATTATGTGCTGCCGCTCTCCCACGACGAAGTGGTTCACGGCAAGGGGTCGATGCTGTCGAAGATGCCCGGCGATGAAGCGCAGAAGCTGGCAGGTCTTCGTGCCTATCTGGCCTTCATGTGGGCCCATCCCGGAAAGAAGCTTCTGTTCATGGGCTCCGAGCTTGGGCAGTGGCGCGAATGGCATCACGATCGCGAACTGGACTGGGAGCGACTGGACGAAGCGGGGCCACGAGGGCTTGCGCGCGCCATTGCCGATCTCAACCGGATCTATGTTGAAGATCCGGCCATGCACGTACGGGACGGCGAGTCCGCCGGTTTTTCGTGGGTGGTCGGCGATGATAGCGCCAATAGCGTGATTGCCTTCATGCGTCATGCCGAGCCCGGCAAGGCGCCACTGCTGGTGGTGTGCAACCTGACGCCGGTCACTCGGCATCACTACCGTATCGGTGTGCCGGTCATGAGTGTCTGGCGCGAGATATTTAATAGCGACAGTGTGTTCTACGCTGGAAGTAACCAGGGCAACGGGAGTGCCTTGCATGCACACCCCGAACCCAGCCATGGCCATCCTGCGTCACTGCTTTTGACGCTTCCACCATTAAGTACGCTTTATCTGCGTCAGGGAGACTGGCCAACATGAGTGCTTCCGAATCCACGGGTGATCGGTTTGCCTATCGCTGCCACTACGGTGCCACCGTACTGGACGATCACCGCACCCGCTTTACCTTCTGGGCGCCTGATGCCGAGAAGGTTGAGCTGGAACTGTCGCGCACGTCCGATGATGAACCCGATCTTCTGCCCATGGAAAAGGGGCAGGACGGTGAATTTACCCTTGAACTCGAGTGCCCACCGGGGGCGCACTATCGATATCGCCTCAGCGACGATCTGGCCGTGCCTGATCCGGCGGCGCGTGCTCAGCATGAAGACATTACCGGTCCCAGCGTGGTTATCGACCCGAAGGATTACGGCTGGAAAAACAGCCACTGGCAGGGCCGGCCCTGGCATGAAACCGTCATTCTGGAAGTGCATGTCGGCGTGCTGGGCGGCTTTGAAGCCATCCGTGAGCGGTTACAGGACTGGGCGTCCATGGGCATTACCGCCATCGAGCTGATGCCGGTCAATGAATTTCCCGGTGCGCGTAACTGGGGCTATGACGGGGTGCTGCCCTATGCCGTTGAAGCTTCCTACGGCACCCCGGATCAGCTCAAGGGCATGATCGACGAGGCCCACGGTCTGGGACTGATGGTCTTTCTGGATGTGGTCTACAACCACTTTGGTCCGGACGGTAACTATCTGCCGCACTACGCCGGCGATTTTTTTACCGGTGAGCGAACGCCCTGGGGCGATGAGATCGATTTCGAACGTTCTCAGGTCAGAGAGTTCTTCATTGATAACGCCCTGATGTGGGTTGAGGAATACCGCTTTGACGGCCTGCGCTTTGATGCCGTTCATGCCATCAATAATGACGGCTTCCTGCGCGAAATGAGCGAGCGGATCAAAACGCAGGTCAACGACACGCGTCATATCCATCTGATGCTTGAAAACGAGCGCAACAGCGCCTCACTGCTGGAAAGTACCTATACCGCACAGTGGAACGATGACATCCACAACGTACTCCATGCGCTGCTGACCGGTGAGCATGAGGGGTACTACGCCGACTATTGCGATCACGCCACCGACAAGCTGGCCAGCGCCCTCCATGGTGGCTTTATCTTCCAGGGGCAGAACGACCGACGTGGCCATTCGCGCGGCGAGCCCAGCGGCCATCTGCCGCCCACGGCCTTTATCGCCTTTTTGCAGAACCATGACCAGGTGGGCAATCGGGCCATGGGCGAGCGTCTCATTTCCCTGGTCGAGCAGGAGCGTCTTGAGGCAGCCACGGCGCTTTTACTGCTGTGCCCGATGATTCCGATGCTGTTCATGGGCGAAGAGTCCGGTGAGCAACATCCGTTTTTGTTCTTTACCGACCACCGCGATGAGCTGGCCGACGCCGTGCGGGAAGGCCGTCGCAGCGAGTTTGCCGACTTCTCGCATTTCAAGGACGAGAAGACCCGCGCGCAGATTCCGGACCCCAATGCGGTCTCGACCTTCGAGCAGTCCTGTCTCAGCGGGCCGGAAGATGACCCGGAAGCCGACATGTGGCGTACCCGTTACATGACGCTGCTGGATATTCGCCACGCCGAAATCATTCCGCGCCTGCCGGGTACGCGTCCCATGGGTGCCGTGCCGCTGGGTGAGGGGGCCATTCTTGCACACTGGCGTATGGGGGATGGCACCGTTTTGGCCATTGCGGTCAACCTGGGCAAGCAGCGCGTCAGCATCGATGCCCCGGAAGGGCAGCGACTCTACGAACTCGGCGAATCGGACGATGCCACCACGCTGGCACCGGGGGCGATTCGCGCCTGTCTGAGCAGCCATCTATGAATCATGCACTGAAGTCGCTGGCCGACGCGGCCGGCATAATGATCGACTGGCAGGACAGCCAGGACCGACCCCGGCAGCTTGATGAGGCCACCGTCAGGGGTGTACTGGAAGGGCTGGGGTATCGCTGCGACACGTCAAAAGCGATCAAGGAAAGTCTGGCCGCCATTGAGCGTCTGCACGCCCCTGAAAGCGTAGCTGACTGGCCGCCGCTGATCGTCGGCGAGATCGAGCAGGGCATCGAGCTGCCGAGCGCCGTGGCTGAAGGCACCGGCTACACCCTGATTGATGAAAGCGGGCGCACCCTGGAAGGACAGGTCGATACCGAAGGCCGACTGCAAGCCGTGGCCGAGCCTGGCTATTACCAGCTGCAGATCGAAGGAAAAAGGCGACGTCTGGCGGTTGCACCGCATCGCTGCATGGATGTGGCAACGCTTGCCGGAGATGGCCCGGCCTCAATGGCCGGGCTTGGCGTGCAGCTTTACAGTCTGCGTCGTCCGGGGGATGGCGGCATCGGTGACTGCGAGGCGCTGGGGCAACTGGCCGCACACGCTGGAAAAAACGGGCTGGATGCCATGGCCATCAGCCCGGTGCACGCACTGTTCCCGCATCAGCCCGAACGGTTCTCCCCCTATTCGCCCTCGACGCGACTGGCGTTCAATCCGCTCTACAGCACCTCTGGTGACAGTGCATCAAATGATACGGCAACCGGTGATGAGGCAACGTCGCTGGTGGACTATATCAGTGTCAGCCAGAGGTGCTGGCAGGCACTGGAGCGTGAGTTTGCCGCGCTTTCCGAGGCTGATCGCCAGGCACTGAACGCTTTTCGCAGGGAAAGTGGCGAGACGCTGGAAAATCACTGCCGCTTCGAGGCCATTGGCGAAGTCTTCGGCCCCATGCACTCGTGGCCGAGCGACATGCAGGGTGTCAAAAGTGAAGCGGTGGCGAATTTCAGTCAGGAGCATGGCGAGCGCGTGGCCTTTTATGCCTTTGCGCAGTGGAAGGTCGCCCTTGAAATGGCCTTCGTGCAGCAGCGCGCCATGGAAGCCGGCCAGCGTATCGGGCTGATTGCTGATATCGCGGTGGGGGTGGACCCGCACGGCAGTCAGGCCTGGAGCCGACCGGAAGAGATGCTGGGCAAGCTTCGCATTGGCTCGCCACCGGATGATTTCAACGCCAACGGGCAGGAGTGGGGCGTGACGGGCTTCTCGCCACAGGGGCTGATCGAATACGGCTTCGATGGCTTTATCGCCACGCTCAGGGCCTGCCTGCACGGTGCCGGCGGCCTGCGCATCGATCACATCATGGGGCTTTCCCGGCTGTGGCTGATTCCGGAAGGCGCCTCGCCCACCCAGGGCGCCTACGTGCGTTATCCCGAGCAGTCGCTGCTGCGACTGATCGCGCTGGAGTCCTGGCGTCATCGCGCTCTGATCATCGGTGAAGATCTGGGTACGGTAGAGCCCGAGTTTCGCGAGCGGCTGGATCAAAGCGGAATTCTGGGCATGGGCGTTTTGTGGTTCGAGCGCGAAGACGATGAGTTTACCGCCGCCCGGGACTACCCATCACGCGCAACCGCCATGACTAGCACTCACGATCTGCCGACCGTTGCCGGCTGGCGGCTGGGTCGCGATCTGGACTGGCGCATCAAGCTCGACATGCTGGGTGAGGAGGAAACACCGGAGCAGCAGCGCGAAATGCGCAAGCACGACATCATCGCGCTGGCCGAAACCTTCAACATTTCGCCGGATGCCGACAGCGATACCTGGCTTGAAGCCGCCGCGCGTCATATCGGCGCCACTCCGGCGCCGCTGGTGCTGCTACAGCTTGAGGACCTGCTGGGCCTTGAAGAGCAGCCCAATCTGCCGGGCACCCTGGATGAGCACCCCAACTGGCGTCGTCGTTTGCCCTTGAGTGTTGACGAGATGTTTGAAACCTCCGGTGTCATGAACAGACTCCGGGCAATGATTACCGCACGCGCAGGAGCAGGGACGCATGAATGAAGCATCCATGGAGGCAGCACACAACCAGCCTGATCTGAAGCCGCTGCTGTCGTGTCTGCGTCTGCAGTTTCACAAGGATTTCACCCTCGATGATGCCGAGGCTCTGGTTGATTATTTCGCAGGGCTCGGGATCACCCATCTTTATGCTTCTCCGCTGTGGGCCGCGCGCAGCGGCTCGACTCACGGCTACGACGGTGTTGACCCGACCCGGCTCAACCCGGAAATCGGCGACGAAGCCGCGCTGACCCGGCTGGTGGCTCGGCTCAGAGCCCATGGCATGGGGCTGATCGTTGATTTCGTGCCCAACCATCTGGCGGTCGGCGGGCGCGAAAACCCCTATTGGCTGGATGTGCTGCGCTGGGGGCCATCCGGGCGTTTTGCCGACATGTTTGACATCAACTGGCGCGATAACGGCGACCCGACTCTGGAAGGGCGCCTGCTGGTGCCGTTTCTGGGTGAGCCTTACGGTCAGGCGCTGGTATCGGGTGACATGAAGCTCACGCTCGATGAGAGCACCGGCCTTTTCCAGATCGATTATTTCGAGCACTGCTTCCCCATCGACCCGCGCTGTCATGCTCTGATGCTGCTGGAAAACGGCATGGGGGAACAGGCACGTTTCTTCGAGCAGATCGAACAGGCCGTGTCACTGGAAGAGGGCGCCGAACGTGCAGGACTGGCCCTTGCCGAACATGTGCGTACCGAACAGGGCCGCGCGGAGCTTGATACCCTGCTGGCGCGATATAACCCCGAAGAGCCGGAGGGTGCCGAGCGACTGCACGTTCTGCTCGAGCGCCAGCACTATCGACTGGCCTGGTGGCGCACGGCCAACGACAGCCTCAACTGGCGCCGGTTTTTTGATATCACCGAACTCGGTGCCCTGAGGGTGGATGACCCGGCCGTGTTCGCCCAGACCCATGTCTACCTGCTGGAACTGATCGAGCGGGGGCTGGTGGATGGTGTACGTCTTGACCACGTCGATGGGCTGGCCGACCCGGCAGGCTACTGTCGCCTGCTGCGCGCCCGTGTTGATGAGGCCGCCACGCGTCGACCCGGCGGGGCACCCGAGACGCCCCTGACAATCCTTGTGGAAAAGATTCTGGAAGGTAACGAGTCGCTGCCGCTGGACTGGGGCGTGACCGGGACCACCGGCTATGAATTCATGAACGCTGTCTCGAAGCTTCAGCACGACCCGGAGGGCGAGGCGCCGCTCAAGGCGCTATGGCAGTCATTGTCAGGGCGCGCGCACAGCTTCGAGAGTGAAGTGATCCGCGCCCGGCGTGAAATCATCGACACCGCCCTGGTGACCGAGTTCGAGCGGGCCGTGCGAGCGCTGTCCGATGTGGCGCGTCACGACCCCATGACCCGGGATACGACGCCTGCCATGATCCGACGCGTGCTGCGCGAACTGGCCGTACAGTTCCCCATCTATCGTACCTATGCCGATGATCAGGGGCTGGCGCCGCGTGATGAAAACTTCTTCGCCCATGCCGTGATCGCGGCAAGGGAGGCGCTCACGCCGCCGGAGCAGTCGGTTTTGGATCAGATCTATGACTGGCTGGGCGGTGAGGCACCGAGCAATGATGACCCTTCCGGCTGTCGGCTGCGTCGCAACGCCATCGTGCGTTTTGCCCAGCTGACCTCGCCGCTGGCCGCCAAGGCCGTGGAGGATACCGCCGGCTATCGCAGCGCCGTCCTGATCTCGCGTAATGACGTCGGGTTTGATGGTGCACATTTTGCTGATCCGACAGAGGCCTTTCACCGTTTTAACGCCTGGCAGGCGCGCCACTTCCCCGGCACGATGGTGACCACGGCCACCCATGATCACAAGCGGGGCGAAGACGTGCGCGCGCGTCTGGCGGCGCTGTCGGAATGGGGTGACCATTGGGCGGAAAAAGTGCGGGAGTGGTTGACCATGTCCTCATCACTGCGCCAGTCCAGCGGTGAAGAGGGGGCCCCGGCCGGCCCATCCACTGCCGAAGAGATGATCCTCTACCAGCTGATTGTAGGGGCCTGGCCGCTCACTCTGTCTCTTGATGATGCCGAGGGTCTTGAGTCCTTTGCCCATCGTATTGCCGACTGGCAGGAGAAGGCGCTGCGCGAGGCCAAGCTGAACTCGCACTGGCTCTATCCGGACGAGACCTACGAGGCGCAGTGTCGAGCCTTTGTCATGACGCTGCTTACCGAAGATCGTGGTGCTGACCTGCGCCGCTCGATCCACGACGTCGTGACGGCCATCAGCCCGACCGGGGCGCTCAATGGTCTGGTGCAGACACTTCTGCGCATGACAGTACCCGGTGTGCCGGACTGCTATCAGGGCACCGAACGCTGGGACTTTTCACTGGTCGATCCCGATAACCGCCGCCCGGTCGATTTCAACACGCGTCGCGAGCAGCTGACTCGGGATCACTCATTGAGCGAACTGATCGATGACTGGCGCGATGGTCGCATCAAGCAGGCCCTGATCACGCAGGTGCTCGGGCTAAGACAGCGTCTACCAGAACCCTTCCTGCGGGGCGACTATCAAGGCGTAGCCTTTGAAGGCGAGCGTGCCGGACAGCTGATCGGTTTCACCCGTGAGCATGAAGGCCGGGTGGTCATGGTGATCGCCACGCGTCACGCCGGCTCGCTGCTGGAAGGCGATACGCTGCGCATTGATGCTTCACGCTGGGGGGATACGCGCGTGAAGTGCTCGTCAGATGATGCTCGCGGCTGGCAGTCGCTGACCACAGGGCAGGCCGTTGATCTCCAGGCACCAATCGCAGAGCTCATGGCAGCACTGCCGTTTTGCGTGCTGTTTCGTGACACGGCACCGGTCACCTTGAACGCTGAAGAGGCGCGGCAGGCCGAGACAACGCGGGCTGACGCCTCCGGAACCGATCAAATGCAGTCGGTATAACCCTTATTGCAGGTACCGACGCAGCGTTGGTGCCTTTCAGACAAAACGGGTCTGCCGGATATCAGGGGCATGACCCACGAAGGAGAATGGATCACATGGCAGATGATCAGCTTCGTATTCGTTTACTGGCTTACCGGATATGGGAAGCCGAGGAGTGTCCTGAGGGGCAGGCCGAACGTCACTGGCACATGGCCTGTCGCATGGTAGCCGCCGAGCGGATTACCGACGTGCCACAGGACGCGCAACCGAAACCGGCCCCACGTGCCAAAACTGCAGCACCATCGGCTTCCGTCGCCGCACAGGCTGACGCTGACACCGCCGCCGAGCCGGCGGCCAAAAAGTCGCCTGCAAAGCGCAGTACCACGGCCAAACGGCGCAGCGCTGCCGACAGCGCAGAAGGCAAAACAACTACCGCCAAAACGGCGGCGACCAAATCAGGTGCCGCTCGCAAGACAGCGGCGGCCAAAAAGAAGAGCGCTGATGAGGCCGCTCCTGCCAAACGCAAACGCAGTACCAGCAGTAATGACGATAAATCGAGCCAGTAGTCGTGCTCACCGCACGGCCAGAGCCCCTGTATTTCCCTTTTGGGAGTGATGTATGACGACAACACCGATCCATCCCGGCGCACCGACCCCCGGGATTACTTCGGGCGGACGTGAAGCGCCTTTGAATTCGACATTCGGTCAGCAACGCAGCCGTGTTCGTGAAGGCCTGCCCTATCCTCTGGGGGCCAGCTGGGACGGACTGGGGGTCAACTTTGCCCTCTTTTCGGCACACGCCACCAAAGTGGAGCTGTGTCTTTTCAGCGAAGACGGTGAAGAAGAGCTCGAGCGTATCGAGCTGCCCGAGTTTACCGATGAGGTCTGGCACGGCTACCTGCCCGATGCGCGCCCGGGTCAGCTGTACGGCTACCGGGTTCACGGCCCCTACGAGCCGGAAAACGGGCACCGTTTCAATGCCAACAAGCTGTTGATCGACCCGTGTGCGCGGCAATTGGTCGGTGAGCTCAAGTGGGACGACGCCCTTTATGGCTACACCATCGGCCATGAAGACGGCGATCTGAGCTTTGACGAGCGTGACAGTGCACCGTTCATTCCCAAGTGTCGGGTCATTGACCCTGCGTTTACCTGGGGGCGTTCGCGTGAGATTCATGTGCCCTGGGATCGCACCATCTTCTATGAAGCCCACGTTCGTGGCATGACGATGATGAACCCGAAGGTCAACGAGTCGATGCGCGGGACCTTCTCGGGCCTGAGCGATCCGGCGGTGCTTGATCACCTGCGCAATCTGGGCGTCAGCTCGCTGGAGCTGATGCCGATTCATGCCTTTGCCGATGACCGTCATCTGCAGGAGAAGGGGCTGCACAACTACTGGGGTTACAACACCCTGTCGTTTTTTGCCCCGCACCCGGCCTACATGGCCACCAATACCATCAGCGAGTTCAAGCAGATGGTGGCCTGCTGTCACGCGGTCGGTATCGAAGTCATTCTGGACGTGGTCTACAACCACACGGCCGAAGGCAACGAGATGGGGCCGACGCTCTCCTGGAAGGGGATCGACAACGCCAGCTACTACCGTCTGATGCCGGAAGAGAAGCGTTACTACATTAACGACACCGGTACCGGCAACACGGTCAATCTGTCTCACCCGCGCGTATTGCAGATGGTCACCGACTCGCTGCGTTACTGGGCTGACGAGATGCGCGTCGATGGTTTCCGTTTCGACCTGGCGACCATTCTCGGGCGCGAGCCGCATGGCTTTGATGAAGGCGGCGGTTTTCTCGACTCATGTCGTCAGGACCCGCTGCTGTCACAGTGCAAGCTGATTGCCGAACCCTGGGACTGCGGCCCGGGCGGCTATCAGGTTGGCGGTTTCCCGCCTGGCTGGGCCGAGTGGAACGACAAGTTCCGCGACACCATGCGCGCGTTCTGGAAGGGAGACGAAGGTCAGCTGGCCGAGTTCGCCACGCGCCTGACCGGTTCGGCAGATTTGTTCAACCATCGCGGGCGCAAGCCGTACTCGTCGGTCAACTTCATCACCGCGCACGACGGTTTCACCCTGCGCGATCTGGTGACCTATAACGATAAGCACAACGAGGCCAACGGCGAGGACAACAACGACGGCCACGACGACAACCATTCCTGGAATCATGGGGTGGAAGGCGAGACTGACGATCAGGAGATTCGTGAGCTGCGCATGCGTCAGATGCGCAACATGCTGGCCACCCTGATGTTCTCTCAGGGCACGCCGATGCTGTTGGCCGGTGACGAATTCGGACGTACCCAGGGCGGCAACAACAACGCCTACTGTCAGGACAGCGAGATTGGCTGGGTCAACTGGGAGTTTTCCGAAGAAGGGCGTGATCTGCTGAGGTTTACCCGCCACATCATTGCCCTGCGTCGACGCTATCCCATGCTGCATCGCAGCCGTTTTCTGACCGGCGACTGGAACGAAGAACTGGAAGTCCGCGATGTGACCTGGCTGACGCCGGAAGCCGAAGAAATGGATGTTGCCACCTGGGAGGCGGACCACTCTCGTGCCATCGGCGTGCTGCTGGATGGTCGTGCCCAGCCGACCGGTATCCGTCGGGCGGGTTCACACAGTACGCTGTTGATGATTGTCAATGCGCATCATGAGCCGATTACCTGGACGATGCCGGAAGTGCCTTCCGGACGTCACTGGATTTTCCGACTCAATACCGCCGAACCTGACAGCAGAGAAGGGGGACATCACGATTTCGGCAGCACCTTTGAGGTCGAAAGCCGCTCAATGGTGTTGCTGGAACTGGTGAGAGACGACAACGGTACCAGCCGTAACGGGTAGTCAAACCACGTCGCCGATGGCGCTTGCCATCGGCGGATTGCCGACAGCCCTGTCCGTACCCGACAAGGACAAGGGGCTGCGCCCAGGGAAAGGAGCGAGCAGCAATGTCGATGGTGCAACGCAATACATCCCGAAACGATGCGCAGCAGGATGCGCCGGTAATGCAGGCTGCCATGGCCGACCGCATTGCCATCGAACAGATTGAACCCGGTGTCGAGCAGGGCCGCTTTGCTGCCAAGGCCATCGTCGGGCAACCGGTCAATGTCACCGCCGTGATCTTCGCTGACGGTCACGATGTGCTGGCTGCCCGCGTTCGCTGGCGCTGCACGCAGGCAAGTGCGCAGCACTCGGCGACCGCTACGGATGAGTGGCACAGCGAGACACTGACGCTGGTCAAGCCGTTGGGTAACGACCTATGGGAGGGCGTCTTCACCCCCACTGAAACAGGCACGCACGAATTCGTGGTCGAGGCCTGGTGGGACCTTTACGGCACCTATCATTACGAACTGAGCAAAAAGCACGCCGCCGGCGTACCGATTGCCCTCGAACTTCAGGAAGGGCAGGCGCATGTTTCCCGGGCGTTGGAACGCGTCGATACCGGCAACGAGCAGGCTAGGGCGCTTGAGTCGCTCAAGGCGCGATTGGAGACTGCCGGAGGTGAGAGCGATCAGGTCGCGCTTTTGCTGTCGCGCGATACGCTAACCCTCATGCAAGCCTGTGATCCGCAGCGTCATCTGAGCCAGAGCGCTACCATGCCGCTGGAAGTCGATCGCGCGCTGGCGGAATTTGCCAGCTGGTATGAACTCTTTCCCCGCTCGGAAAGTCCGACGCCCGGCCGGCATGGCACTTTCAACGATGTGCATGCCCGGCTGCCGACGATTCGGGACATGGGGTTTGACGTCCTCTATTTTCCGCCCATTCACCCCATCGGCCATACCCATCGCAAGGGGCCCAATAACACGTTGACGCCTGGTCCCGGTGACCCGGGCAGTCCCTACGCCATTGGCAACGAGCACGGCGGTCATGACGCCGTTCACCCGGAGCTGGGCACGCTTGAGGACTTTCGTGCTTTGGTGGCAGCCGCTCACGAGCATGAACTCGAGATCGCGCTGGATTTCGCCATCCAGTGCTCACCGGACCATCCCTGGCTTGCCGAACACCCGGGCTGGTTTGCCTGGCGCCCGGACGGAACGATTCGCTACGCCGAAAATCCGCCCAAGAAGTACGAAGATATCGTCAACGTCGATTTCTACGCCGAGGACGCTATCCCCGGTCTGTGGCTGGCACTGCGCGATGTGGTGCAGGGCTGGGTGAATGAAGGCGTGAAGATCTTTCGTGTGGACAACCCGCACACCAAGCCTTTCCCGTTCTGGGAGTGGTTGATTGCCGACATCCGCTCGCATGACCCGGATGTCATCTTCTTTGCCGAAGCCTTTACCCGCCCAGCCATCATGGCACGTCTGGGCAAGGTCGGCTTCACCATGAGCTACACCTACTTCACCTGGCGCAATACCAAGGCCGAGCTGACCGAATATCTGACTCAGCTCAACGAATCACCGCTGCGCGAATGCTATCGGCCCAACTTCTTCGTCAATACGCCTGACATCAATCCGACCTTTCTGCAGGGGTCCGGGCGTCCGGGCTTTTTGATCCGGGCGGCGCTGGCCACCATGGGGTCGGGCCTGTGGGGCATGTATTCAGGGTTCGAGCTTTGCGAGGCGGCCCCGGTGCCGGGCAAGGAGGAGTATCTCGATTCCGAGAAATACCAGCTCAAGACGCGTGACTACTTTGCCCCCGGCAATATCAGTGCCGAAATCGCCCGGCTCAACTGGATTCGTCGCCGCAACCCGGCGCTTCAGACCCATCTGGGCATTCGTTTTGGCACCATCGACAACGACCGCATTCTCTATTTCATCAAGTCGACGCCCGACATGAGCAATGTGGTGCTGGTGGCCATAAGTCTGGATCCCTTCCACGACCAGTCCGGCCATTTCGAGCTGCCGCTGTGGGAGCTGGGGCTGGAGGATCATGCCGATACCCACGGCGAGGATCTGATGACCGGTCACCGATGGACATGGCATGGCAAGTGGCAGAGCACGCACCTGACACCGCAGATGCCCTTTGGCATCTGGCGCCTGCGTCTGGTGCAGTAGTTTCGCAGACGAAATGGCATGCCCTGAGTGGCTCAATGCGGTCGGCATGACGCGACAGTCACGGTGACATGCCTTTTTTCAGGGATGACGCAACACGATCGTCTGCGACCGCGTGTCGTGGCGAGGAGGACAATGTCTCATGATGAATGCCAGTGATGTATCCGGATCGTCCCAGCAGGCCATGGCGGCCGGCGAGGGAGAACCTGCCTTTATCAAGGATCCGCTGTGGTACAAGGACGCGGTCATCTATCAGGTTCACGTCAAATCCTTTTATGACGCCAACAACGACGGCATCGGCGATTTTCAGGGGCTGATCGAGCGGCTCGACTACATTGCGGGTCTGGGGGTCAATACCATCTGGCTGCTGCCGTTTTATCCGTCACCGCGACGCGATGACGGCTATGACATCTCCGAGTACTGTGCGGTCAGCCCGGACTACGGCACGCTCGAGCAGGCGCAGCAGTTTATCGAGGAGGCGCACGCCCGCGGCCTGCGTGTCATCACCGAGCTGGTCATCAACCACACCTCGGATCAGCATCCCTGGTTCCAGCGTGCCCGACATGCGCCCAAGGGCTCGCCCGAGCGTGATTTCTACGTCTGGTCAGACAGCGATACTCATTACAGCGGCACCCGAATCATCTTTCTGGATACCGAGACCTCCAACTGGACGTGGGACCCGGTAGCCGGCCAGTATTTCTGGCATCGATTCTACTCGCACCAGCCTGACCTGAACTTCGATAATCCTGTCGTGTTCGATGAGGTCATGAAGGTCATGCACTACTGGCTGGAGATGGGGGTGGATGGTCTGCGCCTTGACGCCATTCCCTATCTCGTCGAGCGTGAAGGCACCAACAACGAGAACCTGCCCGAGACCCACGACGTGCTCAAGCGCATTCGTGCGGTCATCGATGAACATTTTCCGGATCGCATGCTGCTGGCCGAGGCCAACCAGTGGCCCGAGGACACGCGCCCCTATTTCGGTGAGGGGGATGAGTGCCATATGGCGTTTCACTTCCCGCTGATGCCGCGCATGTATATGTCACTGGCTCAGGAAGATCGCTTCCCCGTGACCGATATCCTGCGCCAGACCCCGGAAATTCCTGAAAACTGCCAGTGGGCCGTCTTCCTTCGTAACCATGATGAGCTCACGCTTGAAATGGTGACCGACCGCGAGCGCGACTATCTCTGGAATCACTACGCCTCCGATCGTCGTGCACGCATCAACCTGGGCATTCGCCGCCGTCTGGCCCCGCTGCTGGAGCGGGACCGTCGGCGTATCGAGCTGCTCAACAGCCTGTTGCTGTCGATGCCGGGAACGCCGACGGTGTATTACGGCGATGAAATCGGCATGGGAGACAACATCCACCTGGGGGACCGCGACGGTGTGCGCACGCCCATGCAGTGGTCCATGGACCGCAACGGTGGTTTTTCGCGCGCTGATCCGGCCAGCATGGTGCTGCCGCCGATCATGGATGCCCTGTACGGTTTTCAGACCATCAACGTCGAGGCACAGACTCGCGATCCCCATTCGCTGCTCAACTGGACGCGACGCATGCTGGCGGTACGCAGCCAGCAAAAGGCATTCGGCCGCGGTGTCATGAAGCTCTTGTATCCCAAGAATCGACGCATTCTGGCCTACATCCGCGAATACACCCATGAAGATAGCGGTCAGGTGGACTCCATCCTGTGCGTGGCCAACGTGTCACGCTCGGCGCAGGCCGTGGAGCTGGATCTTTCCAGCTGGGAAGGTCATGTGCCGGTGGAGATGCTCGGGGGCAGCAGCTTCCCGCCCATCGGTCAGCTCAGCTACCTGCTGACCCTGCCGCCCTATGGCTTTTACTGGTTCCTGCTGGCCTCGGAAACGGCCATGCCGCAATGGCATACGCCGGCTCAGGAAATGATGCCGGAGCTTTTGACGCTGGTGATCAAGCGGCGTCTGGATGAGATTGGTACCGGCAAGACACGCCGTTCACTGGAAAACGAAAGCCTGCCGCAGTATCTGCCGCGCAGACGCTGGTTTGCTGCCAAAAACAGCAACATTGACCGGGTCTCGCTGGCCTGGGCCGTTGGTCTGGAAGGCCCGGCCGGCGATGAGCAGGCCTCCGAGGCACCAGCGATATTGCTGGGCGAGATCGAGGTTCAGGCACATCAGGGCAACGAGGCCTCGTCTCACGAGCGCTATGTGCTGCCACTGGGCATGATCGGTGAGGATGAAACGGCACTGTTGCCGCAGCAACTGGCCATCGCCCGTATTCGTCGCGGCCGGGAAGTCGGACTGCTGACCGATGCCTTTGCGATGCCGGGTTTGCCCATGGCGGTCATTCAGGCGCTGCGGGCAGGCACGGTACTCGATCTGAGCCACAGCGTGGTGGAGCTGGACGCCGATGCCTCGCATCCCGGTGAGCTTCATTTCCGCGCCACATCGCTTCTGGATGACATGGAACGGGTGCCGGAGGACGCCGAGCTGCGTTATCTGAGCGCCGAGCAGTCCAACAGCTCCGTGATCATCAACGACCGCATGGTGCTCAAGCTGATTCGCCGGATCGAGCGCGGCATCCATCCTGAAGCGGAGATGGGCCGATATCTGACCGAGCGCGGCTTTACCCACATTGCGCCGATGCTGGGTGAGGTCACCCGTGTTGACGATCAGGGCGTGCCGCACGTGCTGATGGTGCTGCAGGGGTATATCGATAACCAGGGCGATGCCTGGGAGTGGACGCTCAATACGCTCGAGCGCGCCATCCGTGACGTCAGCGAGATGGTCCAGTCCGAGCAGGATGACGCCTACGATCCGCTGGCGACCCTGACCGGTTTTGCAGGCCTTCTGGGACAGCGACTGGGTGAGATGCACACCCTGCTGGCCATGGAAACGCCGGAAGCCGACTTTGCCCCCGAAATTGCCGATGAAGCCCGAACGCAGGCGTGGGCCGAGAGCGTACGTACCCAGCTGGCTCGGGCCATGGAGATCCTTGAAAGCCACAAGGCCAATGCCAGCGCAGAGGATCAGCAGCTCGCCGACTGGCTGCTTCAGCGACGTGACTCACTCTATGAGATGGCCGATTCATTCGCCCATCATGCGCAAGGCAGCCTGTGCACGCGCACCCACGGGGATCTGCACCTGGGACAGGTACTGGTGTCCCATGACGATGCCTACATTATCGACTTTGAAGGCGAACCGGCTCGCTCGCTTGACGAGCGCCGCATGAAGAGCAGCCCCCTGCGTGATGTGGCGGGTGTGGTGCGCTCGTTTGACTATGCCTCGGCCATGGCGCTGGATAACGCTTACCGTGCTGACGTGGCCCATGACCGGGAAGCGGTCAGCCAGGATGTGATCGAGGACTATCGTCACCGGGTCACGCAGGCGTTTTTGCTGGCCTACCGCCAGGCCACGCATCAGGTCGGTCATCAGTGGCAGTTCGAGGATGGTGCCAGCGCCGCGCTGTCGCTGTTCACGCTGGAGAAGGCGGCTTATGAAATCGCCTACGAGGCGGCCAACCGGCCTGCCTGGCTGAGCGTTCCCATGCGTGGGATGGTGACACTTTTTGACGAACTGAGCGCACGCTCGGCCAATGACATGTCCCAACCAGGGGAGGGTCATCATGACGACTCGCAGTAAACAGGACGTTCACAGCGCGTCACTCGATAGCACATCCCTGCATCCTGACGCCGCGCAGGCACTGGTCGAGGGCACCCATGGCGATCCCTTTGCCGTGCTTGGGCCACATGACGTCGATCACGAGATGATCGTGCGGGCCTTTTTGCCGCGCGCCATCGGTGTAGAACTGCTCGAACGCGACAGTCAGCGTGTTTTGACCCGGCTTCAGCCGGGTCAGGTGCCGGATCTTTTTGTGGGTCGACTGGATCGACTCGTTCCCTATCGTCTGCGCATTCGATGGCCGCACGGCGAGGAGATCGTCGAGGACCCTTATGCCTTCGGGCCGCTGCTCGGAGAGCTGGATCTTTATCTGATCGGCGAGGGCAATCACCGTGAGCTGGGCACCTGCCTCGGGGCACAGATGATGACGGTGGACGGCGTGAAAGGCGTACGTTTTGCCGTCTGGGCGCCCAACGCCCGGCGCGTGTCGGTGGTCGGCGAGTTCTGCGGGTGGGACGGACGGCGCTATCCGATGCGATTGCGCCAGCCCACCGGAGTCTGGGAGATCTTCATTCCGGGTCTTGAAGAAGGCGCTGTCTATAAATACGAGATCCTCGGCCAGTCAGGGCTCCTGCCGCTCAAGGCCGACCCGGTGGCGCGGGCAACCCAGTCGCCGCCTGAAACCGGATCGGTCGTGGCCGCGCCGCTGGCCCATGACTGGCAGGATCAGGCATGGATGGAAGAGCGGGCCTCGCGTCATGGTGCAGATGCTCCCATCTCGGTCTATGAAGTGCACGCGGCGTCCTGGCGGCGTCACGGTGGTGATGAGGGCGAGCTTTACAGCTGGGGCGATCTGGCCCGGTGGCTGATTCCCTACGTCAAGGAGATGGGCTTTACCCACATCGAGCTGCTGCCGATCATGGAGCACCCCTTTGGGGGGTCCTGGGGTTATCAGCCGCTGTCACAGTTCGCGCCCAGCGGCCGGTTCGGCAAGCCGCAGGAGTTTGCCGCTTTCGTTGATGCCTGCCATCAGGCCGGGATCGGCGTCATCCTCGACTGGGTGCCCGCGCATTTTCCAACGGATGCGCATGGGCTTGCCCGCTTCGACGGCACGGCGCTCTATGAGTACCAGGACCCTCGTGAAGGCTTTCATCAGGACTGGAACACCTACATCTACAACCTCGGGCGTCATGAGGTACATGGCTTCATGCTGGCCTCGGCGCTTTACTGGCTCAAGCACTTCCACGTCGACGCCCTGCGCGTGGATGCCGTGGCCTCGATGCTCTATCGCAACTATTCCCGCAAGGAAGGGGAGTGGGTTCCCAACCGCCACGGTGGCCAGGAAAATCTGGAGGCGATCGACTTTCTGACACACCTCAATGAGGTGGTCGGTGAAGAGGCGCCGGGCGCCATCATGATCGCCGAGGAATCCACGGCCTGGCCCGGGGTCAGTCGTCCCGTATCCGAAGGTGGGCTTGGTTTCCATTACAAGTGGAACATGGGCTGGATGCACGACACCCTGAGCTATATGAGCGAGGACCCGTTGTATCGCCGCTATCATCACGGCGAGCTGACCTTTTCGCTGGTGTATGCCTTCTCCGAGCATTTCATGCTGCCGATCTCCCATGACGAGGTGGTGCACGGCAAGGGATCTCTGATCAACAAGATGCCGGGTGATCGCTGGCAGCAATTTGCCAATCTGCGCGCCTGCCTTTCGCTGATGTGGACCCATCCGGGCAAGAAGCTTTTGTTCATGGGCTGCGAGCTGGCGCAGTTTCGTGAGTGGAGTCACGACCGCGAGCTGGACTGGTTCCTGCTGGCCGACAGCGAGCATCAGGGCATCTCGAATCTGGTACGTGATCTCAACGGGCTCTATACCGGTGAGCCCGCCCTGCATGAGCAGGACTGTGTCCCGGAAGGGTTTGAATGGGTGATCGGTGATGATGCCCATAACAGCGTTCTGGCATGGCTGCGATGGAGTCGCGAGGGCGAGCCGATGCTGGTGGTGCTCAATCTGACGCCGCAGACGCTGTCGGATTATGGGGTCGGCGTGCCTTCGGCAGGCTACTGGCAGGAGTGCTTCAACAGTAATGCCAGCGCCTATGGTGGCACCGGAGCCGGCAACGATGGCGGGCGTGACAGCGAGGCACGTGAAAGCCATGGCCATCCGTTTACGCTGTCACTGCATCTGCCACCGCTGGGTGCTGTCATCCTTAAACCGGGGCGCAAGGCGCTGAACTGATCCGGTAGCCATGAACATGGCGTAGTCCCGCTACGCCATGTGCGACAAAACGTGCATCGCGGCGATCCTCTAAAGCTTCTTCAATATGAGAAGGTGCTTATCCAGACAGGGGGTCGCCGCCTTGTATCGTCAGACCTGAGGCTGCCCCGATCGACAGGACGGGAGGTCGCCATGCGTCACCATCGACATTATCCCCTCATCGATATCGCCATTCTGCTGACGGTGATATTGCTGGCGCTGTTTGTTCTTATGCGCGGCGATGCTCTGGTGCCTGAGCGGGGTAATCAAATGCCCGCCTGGTGTGACCACCATGACGGGCATTGTCCGGATGTTTCAAGCGATCCGGTGCGCAGCTTCGACGGCTAGGCAGGGATCAGTTTTCCAGCGCCTCGCCGGCTCGCTGCAACAGGTTGGACGTGGCCTGGCGCGTATCCTGCCAGGCGCTGCTGGCGGCATCGCTGGTCTTTTGCCAGGTCTGTGAAGCCTGCTGGCGTGCCTTTTGCCACCAGTCATTGCTCCATGTTGGCTGCTGCTTGAGCCCATCACGATCAAGATTGACGATGACGTTGTATTGCAGGTCGTCAAGATCGGTGTCGGCACTGGTTTCGACCGTAAAATCACCGCGCTGAATGACATAGCCATGATCCTGTGGATCGAAACTGTCATCGTCGGTTTCGATCACGATGGCCTGAAGGGTCATGTCATCGCCAAACAGCAGGTCTTCCACTTCTCCGATGGTTTGATCCTCGTTCTGAAGATGGACGTCTGCATCCATCAGCTTATCGGCAGAATAGAGGCCGTCGGTGGCCGGCTGGCTGGCCTGTGCCATGGCGGCGGCACTCATCATGACAGCGCCTGCGAGCAGTGAACGATACTTCATGGGGTCATCCTTGTGTCATGTTTCCTGGAAAGCATGGCAGTCGATTGGCGGGCCTGCCCGGCACGAATATCGAAGGCCAGTTTCAGTTAAGCGTTTACAACCCGTCGGTTACGATGACTTGAGGGGGTCATGCCCCCAGTTCATCAGCGAATAGCGCCAGCGCGAGGTCTTCTTGTCCTCTTTCTGGGGCGGCTGCTTGAGGTGGCGTGCCACATACTGATTGACCTTTTTCATGTGGCTGTAATCGTTGTCATCAAGCTCTGCCTTGCGCTTTCTCTTGATCTCGACGATGCGCCGACCGGATTGATGGCCAGTGGATTCACCGCCGCCGCCGCTGTCACCGACCGATTTCGACTCGTCGGTTTCAAGCCACTCTTCAAGCTCTTTCGGCGCCATATTGACGCTTTCCTTGAAGTCCTGATAAATCGCTTCGTGGTCATCACTCATGGTGTCCTCCCTGACACGCAAACCATAAAAATGGGCCATCACATGACGGCTCAGGCCTTGCGCAGCTCCTTGTGAAGCTTGAGTACCCGGTCGCCATCATCCTGCTTGATCATGTAGGCCGGCTCATCCTCGGTGGCATTGCGAGTGACGTCGCTGCCCTTGATACGCCGGGTCACCTTCTCGGTGTATTTGCGGGTCACCTTGCCCTCGGTCCAGTTGTCACCCCATTTCCACTTCACGCGCTGACGCTGACGATAATGCTCACTCATGAAAACGCTCCCTGTTGCTTCATGGTGGGTTGAGCGCCGTATGGGAACTCGTTTGTCGGTCCATCACGGCATGGAGGTACCGGATAATTCAATTGTCGCTGTGGCGATCCTCTCCGGTCGGTACGCTGCTGACATTGGTAAAGGCGTTTTCGCCGATATCATGGTTGTCACGAGCCACGGTGTCGGCGGCCCAGGCGCCACGCTCGCCCATTGGTTTGGGTTTGCCGGTCGTCGTGTCCTCACGGGTCTGGCGCTCCAGCTCACAGTTGAGCGCCGCCCCCAGAAGCACGATGAAGGCCGACAGCCAGAACCACAGTAAAAGCACCATGACTGCACCAATGGTGCCGTAGGTCTGATTGTAGCTGCTGAAATTTCGAATATAGATGGAAAAGCCGATCGACCCTACTGCCCAGAGCAGGGTGGCCGTGACGGACCCCACGCTGATCCAGCTGACGCGTGACGGGGCCCGATCGGGCCCGTAGCGATAAAGAATCGTGATGGCCGTGATCACCAGCATCAGCAAAATGGGCCAGCGGATGTAGGTGAGAAGCGCTGTCAGGGTATCGCCAAAGGGCAGCCAGGCGATCAGCGGCGGCAGGACAGCGATGGTGCCCAGCGTCAGGATGGTCATTACCATCATGGCCCCGGTCAGTACCCAGGTCCTCAGCGTCAGTTTGATCAGACCGCGCTCTTCCTTTTCCCCATAGATGATGTTGAGCCCTGCCATCAGCCCTTTCATCCCCTTGGAGGCGCTGTAGACCGTAAAGACAAGGCCTGCAATCGCGGTAATGCTCATGCCGGTGCCGGCATTGTTGTTCACTGACAGGGCCTGCTGGCGAATGATGCTGGCAGCGTCTTCGGGCAAAACGCTGCTGAGCATTTCGATCTGGCCCTGCACTTGTTGTGGATCAAAGGCCAGCCCCCAGATCGAAATGAAGGCAGCGATGGCCGGAAAGATGCCCAGAAAGGCGTAAAACGCGATGCTGGCAGCAATTAGGGTGGCGTGATTGGCCTCAATCTGGCGCTTGACGCGCAGGAGCGTGTCCTTCCAGCCCAGCCCCGGCATGGCGAACGGGGACGTGGTGTTGTGCCCCCGGTCCCTGCCACGATGCTTGTTGGTGGTGTCCTGCATGGTTTGATTACCCCGGTTGAACGATTCAGGCAGGTGCATCATGTCTTCAGGTGCCTGCGTATAAAATGAAAGACCCTGCTGATGCGTTTCCCAGTGTAGCGGCAATAATGCATCATTGAGATTCGAACCAGGTCATGGTGCGTGAAACGCGTGAGTGCCATGCGATAAAGGTATCAGTATCTCAATCACGTCATGCTTCAAGGGTTACGTTCTTGGTCAGTGTAGAGCGCAGGGAAGGTTTCAACATCAAGATCTCGCGAGTGCTCAGGGAAGCGACCGAGCACGGGCTCGATCTTTATCTGTTCGTACCTGCAGAGATCGATCTTCATCGCAATGTCGTCTCGGAAGGCAGTTTTTATCACAACGCCATCCATCTAAAGCGCACCTACTACAGCAATCAGCGTCATCTGCCGCTGGCGCATAGCCGCCTGGCACGCCGGGACCGACAATCGCCCGAGCGTTATCGCCTGAGCCTGAGCCTGTATGCCTACCAGTATGTGGTGGCGCTCGAGCGTCTGATTGCGCCGCTGGAAGGGCATCCCGACCGGGTGAGCGTGGAAGCCCTGGAGGAGATCATCGAGCTTTCGCGCAATGTGCTCAAGCGCATGCGGCGTAACCGCCCCGGCGATGACAATCAGCTCAAGTACTTTATCAATATTGATAACTACCTCTCCTGGATCACCGAACAGCGGCTGTTGAAGCTGATTTCCGGTCTGCCCGAGTGGGAGGATTCGCAGGCGATGGCGCGCCATGACCTGCTTGAGATCTGCCGGTTTGAAAGCCGCTATCGCAGCGAGCATCGATACAACTCAAGCCGTGCGTCACAGAGCCCGTCGCGCATTTCCAACAAGATGCGACTGCTGCGACGCTTGATTGAATACCCGGTGACGCTCAAGCAGCGAACGCGCGAGCTGGGCGCCTGGGAGGAACGCGGTGTCAAGGCGCTGGCTACCGGCGTCGTGATGCTGGTGATTTCGGTCATGATGCTGGAAGCCCGTAATCTGGTGGGGGATCTGACCCTGCGTTTTGTACTGATACTGGCGCTTTTGTATGCCATGCGTGAGGTTTTCAAGGAAGATCTGCGCAATACGCTGTGGCGCTGGTTACGGCGGGGAAGGCCCAAGTGGATACGCCAGTACTTCGATGTGCACAGCAACGAAATGGTCGGCCAGCAGCGTGAATGGCTCGACTATGTCCGCTTCAAGCGGCTGGATGACGAGATTCGCGCGACTCGCGGGGGCGGCGTGACTCAGCGCGAAGAGGTGATCCTTCAGTATCGAAGCCGTTCGAAGATGCTGCCGACCCGGTTTCTCAGTGGCTATGAGGAAACCCGCGAAATCATGATGCTCGACCTTTCAGTGATCGCGAATCTGCTGGAAGACAGCCATCATCACGTCTATCAGCTGCTCGATGGCGAGGTAAATCGCGAAGTGGTCGAGCGTCGCTATCAGATCAACCTGGTGGCGCGCGCCATCCGTGGTTCCCAGAAAACCACCATTCAGCGCTGGAAAATCAATATGAGCCGCTCGGGGATCGTGGATATCGAGGAATCCACGCCCTGAAAGTGAGGCTCAAACCATGCAAGGAGAGATCAATGCAGAGCAATACCGATGAAGTGTCTCGCACCCCCGAGGAGCAGGCGGAAGTGGACCGGCAGTGCCGGTCACTGGCGCTCTATGAGTATGAGAGCTGCCCCTTTTGCCGGCGCGTGCTGCATGAAATCGAACGGCTGTCGCTCAACATCGAGCTGCGCAACACCCGCGAGGATTCATCGGCGCGCGACGAGCTGCTTGAGGGTGGCGGCCGCACGATGGTGCCGTGTCTGCGCATCACTCAGGAGACCGGCGCAACTCACTGGATGTACGAGTCTGCCGATATCGTGGCCTGGCTTCGCCAGCAGTTCGCCTGAGCGAGTGCGATTAATACAGCCTGAATAGCTGTGGCCAATCCGTCACATTCATTCACAAAATCATGGCTGACGACCGGCTGGCGCCGTCTATGCTGTAGATATGGGTTTCGATACGAGCGCCTGGCAGTATCAGGTCTCGTCGGCATTATCATGCAGAACAGGAGGTTGGCATGTCAGAGTCGAAAGGTAGCAAGGCAGAAGGAATGATCGACAAGCTTGGCGGCAAGATCCAGAAGGAGACCGGCAAGGCCACGGGCGACAAGGATCATGTCAAAAAGGGTGAGAAGGATTTGGCCAAGGGCGAGCGCAAGGTCAATTCCGCCGACAAGGACTGACCGTTGCTGGTCATGTCCGAGTCGATCTGACGACGTTGGCAATATGTCATAACCGTCTACACTGCAGTATGCGTATCACGGATACGCGGATATCGCTCCAGACGTTCGATATCGTATTTTCTACATGGAGGTAATTGTCATGGCTCATGATTCCAAGTCAGACAAGGTCGAAGGCGCAATGGACAAGGTCAAGGGCAAGGTCAAGGAAGCCGTGGGCAAGGCAACCGACAATCCCGAGACCGAAGCTGAAGGCAAGGCCCAGCAGTCGAAAGGCCATGCCGAAAGCGCCAAGGGAAATGCCAAGGACGCCATCAAGAAGTAATGCTTCTGATGTGAAGAGTTAACAAAAGGGCCGCTCAGTGAGCGGCCCTTTCCGTTGGCCGGTCATTTTTTGTATTCGAAGCTTCCAGGACGCTATGGCTAACTCCAGGGGCATCGTACAATCAGGGTTTTAACCTCAGGAGGCTCTTTCATGGCCCAGGCAAGCGCACGACATATTCTGGTGAACAGCGAAGCCGAGTGCGAAGCGCTCAAGACCGAGATCGAGCAGGGCAAGGACTTTGCCGAGGTGGCCCGCGAGCATTCAAAGTGCCCCAGCGGCAAGCAGGGCGGCGATCTGGGCACCTTTGGTCGTGGTCAGATGGTGCGCGAATTTGATGAAGTCGTTTTCACTGGCGATCTCAACAAGGTGCACGGCCCGGTCAAGACCCAGTTCGGCTATCACCTGCTGGAAGTGACCAGCCGCAGCTGATCACGATCACCACCTCTGGTGGATCGACCCCGGGGGGCTGCCAGCAAGGCAGCCCCCTTTTCGTGGTGCTGGGCTCTTGATGCCGGCATACGCGCGACACCGATGGGCGGCTGGTTTATCCTGCCTGTTGTGAAACGGCCCCGGTCGTATATTTGATGAATCATCCGGCACTTCGGTGCTGATTGACTGCAGGACTGTGAGGAAGTGCTCATGAAAGACTGGCTACAAACGCTGCCCAAGGCGGAACTGCACCTGCACATCGAGGGCACGCTGGAACCCGAGCTCATGTTCGAGCTGGCCGCCAGAAACGATGTTGCGCTCCCCTATGGCTCCATTGAAGAGGTCCGCGCGGCCTATAACTTCACCAACCTGCAATCCTTTCTCGATCTCTACTATCAGGGCATGAACGTCCTGCATACCGAGCAGGATTTCTTTGATCTGGCGATGGCCTATTTCGAGCGCGCTCATGCCGATGGCGTGGTTCATATCGAGCTGTCGTTTGACCCGCAACCGCATCTGGCGCGCGGCGTGGCCATGCGGACCCTGTTTGCCGGTCTGGGCCAGGCGCGTGAGGAAGCCTCGCGTCGTTTTGGCATGTCGACGGCACTGATCATGAGCTTTCTGCGTGACCGCAGCGTCGAAGAGGCCCTGGATGTCCTTGAACAGGCCGCCCCCTGGTACGGCCAGATCGATGCAATCGGGCTGGACAGTGCCGAGCTGGGCAATCCGCCCGAGAAATTCACGGCCGTGTTCGAACGTGCTCGCACGCTTGGCATCGCAAGACTGGCCCATGCCGGTGAAGAAGGGCCGGCTGCCTATATCAGCGGGGCGCTGGATGCTCTGGATGTCTGTCGTATCGATCACGGCGTACGCTGTCTCGAGGACGAAGCGCTGGTGGCCCGGCTTGCCAACGAGCAGATTCCGCTGACGGTCTGCCCGCTATCCAACGTGTATCTGAAGGTCTTTGAGCGTCTGGAAGACCACACGCTGCCCGGTCTTCTCGATCATGGCCTGTGCGTGACGCTCAATTCCGATGATCCGGCCTATTTCGGTGGCGGCATGCTCAATAACTTTATGGCCTGTCATGAGGCCTTTGGCTGGGATGAAGACGCTTTCCGCGTGCTGGCCCGCAACGCCATCGAAGCCGCCTTCATGGACGAGTCCCGCCGTGAAACGTTGCTGAAGACGCTGGCCGAGTGCTGATCAGACACCGGTCTGATGAATGAGCCAGATGGCGGCGCTGATGGTGAAAAAGGCGCCGGTCGTGGCGACCAGCAGTGCGGCGGCGCAGAGTCCATCCATGGCAAAGCGCGTCCCGAAAATGGGATAAACGCTCAGCATGGGGGCGCTGGCAATCAGCAGGGCACCAATCATCAGCTCGGTGTTGTCGATCGGGAAGATCTGAAAGAACAGCAGTACCAGCAGCGGGTGGATCACCAGCTTGGCCAGCGTAATCTGTGCCACGTCACGATACATGCCCCTTACTCTGAGCCCGTAAAGCGTCCCGCCAATGACGAACAGCGCTGCCGGTGCCGAGGCATTGGCCAGCATGTCGAGTGCCTTGTAGAGCGGTTCCGGCAGATCAAGACCGGTCAGCGACAGCGTCGCGCCGGTCACGATCGCAATGATGATGGGGTTGCGAATCAGCTGGCGTAGCGTGGCCAAAAGCATTCGAAAAACCGAGACACCCTGCTGGCGGCCGGCCTCGGCCAGCGCCAGACTCAAGGGGATCATCAGCATGTTTTCGATCAGCATGCACAGCGCCAGTGCTACCCCGGCCGTAGGGCCGATCACCATCACGGCGATGGGGTAGCCGATAAACCCGCTGTTGGAGGTCCCCATGCCCATGGCCATGATGGCGCCATGGTCCAGACGCTGCCCCTGTCGCCGGGTGAGTGCCAGCCCCATCAGCAGAACCGACAGCGAGCCCAGACCATAAGCCAGCAGATAGTGCGCGTTGAAGACTTCCGTCAGCGCATGCTGACTCAGGGCCCGTATGATAAGTGCCGGCAGGGCCAGTGTGACCACAAAACGCCCCACGCCGTGCACATGGTCTCGTGTCACCACGCCGCCCATGACAGCCAGATAGCCCAGCGCAATCAACATGAAGATGGGGGCGGTAATGGCAAGAACTTCCAAGCACGGATCTCCGCAGTGGAACGCCATCACCGGAGACGCCCGACCTTCAGGCCACGGCTAAAACAGCAGATGACGGTGTGAACAAGGGGCTCAAGGGGTTGTATCGACCAGGCGCCGACGCCAGACAGTAGATATTGCCGTTTTGAATCACCCGGACAAGAGGCCATACCATGCAGGCACGTTCGTTATATCACAATACACTGCACTGCTTTCCGGTCGGGTTGACCGATGAGCGCCAGCAGCTGGTTCATGCCGAAATCTCCGCCGTGGTGTATGACGGTCAGCGTCTGATTCTGGGCAGTGACAAGCCGGTGCCCGGCGCCGAGCGCTCTTCGGTCTTTGCCGTCGATATCGACGATCAGGGGCGTCCACAGGAAGAGACGCTGTCCTACTACACTCAGCCGCTGATTCGCCAAGCCATCAAGTATGAGGATTTCGCGCTCACCGTGGATGGCCGTCATGTGCTGGCCACCACCGGCTTTGATCGCATCCAGCCTGACGACGACTCTCTCAACGATTATAACCACCTGCTGATCTGGCCGCTGGGAGACCCTGACCGGGTGCAGGTCGTGGACCCGGACCCGCGTGACGGCGTGGAAGGATCACTCGAGCTGCGTCAGCGCCTGACGGCGGCCATCGGCATGCCCTACTACAAGATCGAAGGGCTGGCGGCCATTCCAGCCGATAAGGGAGACGGCCTGCTGTTGTTCGGTGTGCGTGAACAGGGCCAGCATTTTGATGATTTCAACTATGTCTGCCGCGTGGTCGGTGCTCATTACCGGATCAATGAGCAGGGTCAGCTGGTGTTTGTTGACGAGATGCGTGAGCACTATGCGTTCGACCCCGGCCGGTTCGACGCCGTGAAGCATCTGTGTGGTCTATCCAGTCTGGAATATGACCATTACAACCAGCAGCTTTATCTACTGACCAGCTTTGAAAACGAGCAGGGCGGCATCGACAGCATCGGTGGTTATCTCTGGAGAATCGATATGGCGGACTTCACCCAGGGCATGGCGCCAGCGCTGGTGGAAAATGACACTGGGGAACCGCTGGTCTTTACCCACAAGGCCGAGGGGCTGGCGGTGCTGGATCATGACCGTCTGTTCGTGGTGTATGACAATGACCGCGAACTGGCGCTGGGTGATCACGACGCCGAACGTGACCAGAAGTACGCCTGCGAAGCGCCCTGGACCCTCCTGCAGATGATCCCCCGGGCCGCGGGGGTCAACCATGGCGGCCAGGGCTGATATCATGGGCGCCGTCCCTTCGTTTTACTTCCCTGTGGTGTCATCATGAAAATCGTCATGCGTTACTTTTTCAAAACCGTGCGGCTGGTGCTGGCGCCTGTCATGATTGCCCGCGACCGCTTCGGTCGTCCCGAGTCGGTCACCCGTAACCCCCAGGCGCAGGCCGAGGTGGATCGCGCCTGTCAGACGCTGACGCTTTTTCAGTTTCGCACCTGCCCCTTCTGCGTGAAGGTGCGCCATGAAATGCATCGTCTGGCGCTGCCGATCGCTCTGCGCGATACCCAGCACGACGATGCGGCCCGACAGGCCCTCAAGGCCGGTGGCGGGCGCGTCAAGGTGCCGTGTCTGGCCATTGAGGGTGAAGACGGTCAGACCGAATGGATGTATGAGTCCGACGACATCAAGGGCTATCTGCAAAAGCGCTTCGAGCCGCAGCCCGCAGCATGATGTCGCTTTTAGGCTGAAAAAGGCCCCGGTTTGCCGGGGCCTTTTTTCGTTTAAGACATGGTTCCTGACGCCTCGGATTTTCCATCGGTAGGGTCTTTTTTATGGCTTCGAAAATGCAAAAGCCATCTCGTCATCAGGGCAGATTCATCTAACAACATCATGACTTTTAGTAAATGTTCTAAATTGTTGGACATTTACGATGCATAAGTAAGACAAATTGCGAATGGTCTGCTTTTTTCGCCACGATAGACTTGGCGATTTCCTGTAGCCATCTCCTTTTGTCTCCATAAGGCAACGTCATGAATGCGCTGACTCTGGTGTCGTTTTTCTTTTTTACTGCGCTGGTCGCCTTTATCACCTGGCGTCTAACGCGTCATGATGATCATCGCCATTCCAGCAGCTACTTTCTGGCCGGGCGCAGTCTGACCTTCCCGATCATTGCCGGCTCGCTTTTGATGACCAATCTATCGACCGAGCAGATGGTAGGACTTAACGGCGCCGCCTTTACCGATGGGCTATCGGTCATGGCATGGGAGGTGGTTGCCGTCGTCACGCTGGTCACCATGGCCATGTTCTTTCTGCCCCGCTTTCTTAAAAGCGGCGTGACCACCGTACCGGAGCTTCTGGCGCTGCGCTTTGACCGCACGACTCAGCTATTGGCCAATATCATTTTTGTGGTCGCCTACGCCGCCATTTTGCTGCCCAGTATTCTTTACTCCGGTGCGCTGGGACTGATGGGGCTTTTGGATCTGCAGACACTGACCGGCATCGAATCCAACGCGGTACTGCTGGTGTTGACCATTGTGGCGGTAGGGGTTGGCGGCGCCATCTACGCGCTGTTTGGCGGACTGCGCTCGATTGCGATTTCCGACACCATCAATGGGGTGGGGCTTTTGATCGGTGGGCTGATGATTGTCTATTTCGGTCTCAATGCCATCAGTGACGGCCATGGCATTCTGGCGGGATGGGAAACGCTCAAGACCAGCCATCCGGAAAAGCTGCGCTCCTGGGGGACCGAGAACCAGTCGGTGCCTTTCTCTACCATATTTACCGGTGTGCTGCTTTTGAACATGTTCTACTGGTGCACCAACCAGCAGATCATTCAGCGGACCTTTGCCGCCAAAACGCTGGCGGAAGGACAAAAGGGCGTACTTTTAACCGGTTTGCTTAAACTGCTCGGGCCGCTGTATCTGGTGCTGCCGGGCATCATTGCCTTTCACATGTATACCGGCGAAGGCGTCAAGGCTGATGCCGCCTATGGTCAGCTGGTGCATGACGTGTTGCCGGCACCGCTGACCGGCTTTTTTGCAGCCGCCATGGTTGGCGCCATCCTGTCGTCTTTCAACTCGGCGCTGAACTCCACGGCCACGCTGTTCAGTCTTGACGTCTACAAGGCCCGATTGAAGCCCGATGCTACCGATGCTCAGGTCGTACGCGCTTCAAAATGGTCGGGCTGGCTGATGGCCATTGCGGCCATGACCATTGCACCGCTGATGGCCAGTCAGGAAAGCCTGTTTGTCTACGTTCAGAAGGTCAATTCGCTGTACTACATCCCGCTGCTGTCCGTCATTCTGGTCGGCTTTCTGACCCGGCGTGTGCCGGCGATCGCGGCCAATCTGGCGCTGGTTCTGGGCTGTGTGATCATCGCTGCCTTCTATTTTGTGCCGCCGCTGACCGGCGTGGTCGACATCGTCTCCAATTTCCACTTCATCGCGATTGTCATGGTGCTGCTGGTGCTGATGATGCTGGCGATCGGCAAAATTAGACCGCGCGCCGAACCCTGGGTGCAGCAGGACGCCGGCGCGATCGACATGACCCCCTGGAGCAAGGCATGGCCGGCCAGCATTGCGCTGCTGGCGCTGGTGGTCGCCATCTATCTGGCCTTTATCTAGCCTTCTCATGCAGCGCCTGTGAAGGGATTGATCGCAGGCGCTGATCCACTGTCCACAAACGTACTGTTTATAAAAGCACTGCCCCCCGCGTCGGTTATCCGAGCGGGGGCAGTGTCGTTATCCGGCTGTCAGGATCAGTGCGCTATCGACCAGATACTGACGCCGGCCGGGGGAAGCGTCGTACCGCCGACCAGATAGCCCGCTGCCGGGATCAGATGATCTGGTAGATGGCGGGGCTCGGGCGCGTAGTTGAAGGCAAAACAGAGTGTGCCGCGACGGCGCAGCCTGACCCCCTCGGGCAGTACGGTGGTGGCCATATCGATGGCGCGACTTGCCTCGGCGAAAATCGCCATCATGCTGTCTTCGTCCAGCCAGGCGGTGAGGTAGGTCACGCCCTGATGGTCGGTCACCGCCGGCATACCATCCTCGAAGCGATGGACAATACGAGCCTTCAGGCGGTTCTCATCCAGCTGCTCGCGCCAGCGCAGGCCGTGGCCCTGCGGACTGCCGGGCAGAGTCAGGCGTGGCCGGGCGCCGGGGCGCAGGCCATCAACCTGATCGATCGTCACCCCGGTCAGTGGGGCCAGCGGGCCGGGCGCCAGATTGGCTGGTATCTGAAAATCAGGCGTTCGCGAGCCGGAGCGTGCCCCGATGATCAGCCGCGACCCGGAGGCATGGGCAGTCTCGAGTCTTTGGGCCAAGGCTTCATCGGCGATGACCTGACACGGCAGGACGACCATGGCATAGCCATCAAGCGCGGCCGTCGGCGGGATAATATCGACATCCAGACCCAGCCGGCGCAGGGCGCTATACCAGCTTAAATGCAGCTCAAGGGCATCAAAGTCAGCGGCGTGCGGTTGAATCTGGCAGGCCCAGACGGCGCTATAGTCAAACATCAACGCCACCGATGCCTGGGTCGTGGTGATGTCCTGCTGCGCCAGCCCGGGGAGTTCGTCACGCACGGCCAAAAGCTCCTGCCAGGCACGGGACTGACTGCCGTCGGGGAGCAAAAGGCCCGCGTGCATCTGCTCCTGAGCGAAGGGGGCCTGACGCCAGCGAAAATAGGACACCACCTCGGCGCCGTGGGCGAAGGCTTCATGGCTCCAGAGGCGGACCATGCCGGGCAGGGGCGCGGCATTGCTGATGGCCCAGTTGACCGGCCCGGGCTGCTGTTCCATGACCCACCAGCGCCCCTGACACATCGCGCGGTAAAGATCATGGTGAAATCCGGCGAAATCCGGATGACCCTGCTGGCGATAGTAATCTCGAGTGGCCTCGTCATGCGCACCGCGCTCTAAAAAGCCCAGCGGATAGCTATCCCAGCTGGCAATGTCGAGATCGCGGGCGACGTCGAAATGATCAAACTCTGTAAAAAGTCCCATGAAGTTATGAATAATATCCACGGACACGCCGGCGCCACGCAGGGTATCGACCTGTAGCCGGTTATAGGTCACCACCAGATCCGAACAGTAGCGGCGATAATCGAGCACGATGGCCGGGTGGGGTTCGGTCACGGTACCGACCGGCGCCTCGATCTGTTCAAATCCGGTGACTTCCATGCTCCAGAACACGCTGCCCCAGGCATGATTCAGCGTCTCAACATCGCCATAATGCTTCTCGAGCCAATGGCCGAAGCCTTCGCGCGCGGCCGGCGAGTAGCTGAGGATGGTGTCATGACAGCCATATTCGTTGTCGGCCTGCCAGGCGATGATGGCCGGATGGTTCGCATAACGCTCGGCCATCAGTCGAACAATGCGCTCGCTCTGGGTGCGATAGACCGGTGAAGCGAAGCAGTAGTGACGACGTGACCCGAAGCCGCGCGGCCGGCCATGCTCGTCCACGGCGAGAATCTCCGGATGGGCATCGACCAGCCATTTGGGTGGCGTCGCGGTGGGTGTGCCCATGACGATGGAAAGCCCCGCCTCGGCCAGTGTGGCCACGGCCCTGTCCAGCCACTCAAACTGCAGCTCGCCCGAGCGTGGCTCCAGTCGGCTCCAAGCAAATTCACCGATGCGTACCACGCTGATACCGGCCTCGACCATGGCGCGTGCATCGTCGGCCCAGCGCTGTGACGGCCAGTGTTCGGGGTAGTAGCAGACACCTAATTGCATGAGGGGCTCCATGAAGATGAGTGGGTAATGGGACTTTCACATCAGATCCGGACATGATGGGTGTGAAAGCCCTGAAAATGGCTTTGAGTGCGTCAGGTCGCGGCGTATGCACAAGGTAGTGCGCGTCAGGGACTGACGTTGACCCCGGGGCGCAGCTCGGGGAGGCGTCCTGACAGTTCGAGATCAGTGGCCGTACGCGCCAGCACATGTTCAGTGGCTTCACGAGCTGCGTCGGGCTGGCGCATGCGGATGGCTTCCAGCACCCGGCGATGCCGCTCCAGGCTGTCGTCGAGACGATCAACGCGGTGATGAGAGCGTTGAATCAGGGCCACAATCGAGGGACGCAGTAAAATGCCCATCTGGCGCCAGACCAGATTGTGACTGGCGCGATAGATGGCATCATGAAAGGCCACATCATGATCGATATGAGCGCCGCGCTGCGCCGGGTCATGGGCGGTATCACACATGCCGTTGAAGGCGCTTTCAATCTGCGCCAGATCCAGCGCCGTGGCTGCACGTGCAGCCAGTTCGCTGACGTAGGGTTCGGCCGCCAGACGAAAGGCAAACACTTCATGTACCAGTCGCGGATGCGGGGTTTCCAGCCGGGACAGCCAGAGGCTCATGTTGGGGTCCAGCAGGTGCCATTCCGAAATATTGCACACTACGGTCCCGCGGCCAGCGGTGCGCTCGATCAGACCGCAGGCACTTAGCGTTGCCAGCGCGTTGCGGATGCGATTGCGACTGACGCCGAAATGCGCACAAAGATCCATCTCGCGAGGGACGGTATCACCGCAGACCCATCGGCCTGACAGGATGGTATGGGCCAGAGCGGCAGCCAGTGTCGCGGCATCGGCATTGGCGGGCGCATGAGGCAGGGATTGTCTATCGGACACAGGCGTCTCCAAATATCAGATATAAATATAATAATGTCTGATATTTACCTCAACGCTTGTCTGACAATGGACCTATAGACATTGGTCGGGCGCGGTAAGCACGAGAAGTGGTTTTAAAAGTGGTGGACTCTCGAGAAAAGAAAGCCCCGGCTTGCCGGGGCTCTTGTCGTTGGCGGTTTAAACTTCCTTGTACAGTTCGCTGCCTTCCTCCCTGAAACGCTCTGCCTGCTCGCTCATGCCGCGCTTGAGGGTTTCCTCATCGGTCGTGCCCATAAGGCCTCGTTCCCGGGCGTGGTCCCGAACCTCCTGACTGATCTTCATCGAGCAGAACTTCGGCCCGCACATGGAGCAAAAGTGCGCCACCTTGGCCGAGTCCTTGGGCAGGGTCTCGTCGTGATATTCCCGCGCAGTGTCCGGGTCGAGTCCCAGATTGAACTGATCCTCCCAGCGAAACTCGAAGCGCGCCTTGGAAAGGGCATTGTCGCGGCGCTGTGAGGCCGGGTGGCCCTTGGCCAGATCCGCGGCGTGGGCGGCAATCTTGTAGGTGATGATGCCGGTCTTGACGTCGTCGCGGTTGGGCAGGCCCAGATGCTCCTTTGGCGTGACGTAGCAGAGCATGGCGCAGCCGTACCAGCCGATCATCGCCGCGCCAATGCCGGAGGTGATGTGGTCATAGCCCGGGGCGATGTCGGTGGTCAGCGGCCCCAGCGTGTAGAAGGGCGCCTCGTCACAGCATTCGAGCTGCTTGTCCATGTTCTCCTTGATCAGGTGCATCGGCACGTGCCCCGGCCCCTCGATCATCACCTGCACGTCGTGACGCCAGGCGATCTGTGTCAGCTCGCCCAGGGTTTCAAGCTCGGCGAACTGGGCAGCGTCGTTGGCATCGGCGATTGAGCCAGGGCGCAGGCCGTCCCCCAGCGAGAAGGCGACATCATAGGCCTTCATGATCTCGCAGATTTCCTCGAAGTGCGTGTAGAGAAAGCTCTCCTCGTGATGGGCCAGACACCACTTGGCCATGATCGAGCCGCCGCGCGAGACAATGCCAGTAGTGCGTTCGGCGGTCATCGGCACATGGTGCAGCCTGACGCCGGCGTGGATGGTGAAATAATCCACCCCCTGTTCGGCCTGCTCGATCAGCGTGTCGCGAAAGATCTCCCAGGTGAGGTTTTCGGCCACGCCATTGACCTTCTCGAGCGCCTGATACAGCGGCACCGTGCCGATCGGCACCGGCGAGTTGCGGATAATCCACTCGCGGGTCTCGTGAATGTTCTGGCCCGTCGAGAGATCCATGATGGTATCGGCGCCCCAGCGGATGCCCCAGGTCATCTTGTCGACCTCTTCCTCGATCGAGGAAGTCACCGCCGAATTGCCCAGATTGCCGTTGATCTTCACCAGGAAATTGCGCCCGATGATCATCGGCTCGCTTTCGGGGTGGTTGATGTTATTGGGGATGATCGCCCGCCCGCGGGCCACTTCCTCACGCACGAATTCTGCCGTGATCTCTTCCGGCAGGCGGGCGCCGAAGCTTTCCCCCTTGTGCTGGTGCCCCAAAATGCGCTCGACCTCCGCAGTACCCATCTGCTGGCGGCGCTGATTTTCGCGCAGGGCGATAAATTCCATCTCGGGGGTCACGATGCCGCGGCGGGCGTAGTGCAGCTGGGTCACGTTTTGACCTGCCTTCGCGCGTCGCGGCGTGCGCGTCAGGGCAAAGCGCAGGGTCGACAGGCGCGGGTCCTCGGCGCGGCGGCGGCCATACTCACTGGTTGGGCCATCCAGCCACTCGGTGTCACCCCGCTCATCGATCCAGGTGCGGCGCAGATCTGCAAGCCCGCGACGGATGTCGATGTCGGCGTCCGGGTCGGTATAGGGGCCGGAAGTGTCATAGACCAGCAGCGGCGGGTTCTCTTCGATGCCATCACGGGTGGTGGTCGGCGAGAGGCTGATTTCGCGCATCGGTACTCGAATGTCCGGTCGCGAGCCTTCAATGAAGACCTTGCGCGAGGCGGGCAGCGGGGCAATGGCGGCACCGTTCACTTTGGCGGTATCGGCCAGAAAGGTCGGAGATTTCCGGTCGCGGCGCGGTGAACGTGCGTCGTGAGCGGCGGTGGTATCGATCATGGTGTGCTCCAGAGCGTGACATCAGTCAGCCGGCGCACCGCGTAGGCAGAGAAGGGGAGGTGTTGCGAGATGCCATGATGGTAGCGTGGACCCTTCGCTTGATCCCTACGCCGGTATTAGCCGGATCAGGTTCATCGGGATCCACCGTGGTATCGCCAGGCGACACAAGGTGATCTCAGCCGGTTCCACCGGCACCCCGTCAAGCAGCAATGGTCAGGCCATCGCGGGCCCAGTCTGTGCTCGTCGTACGTGGTACGTCAAGGCAGTTGATTTGCCCATTCGTCAAACCCTCAGCCTGCAGCATCAAGTCCCATCTGCTAAAAGGCTAATTCAAGGTGCATAGCGTCATGAAAGGTTTTGGTCCGCTAGGCAAAGCGTCTGCTGGTCTCCAGTATGAAAAATTTGCTTGGATGCCTTTATGATCAATGGATAATTTTGTTCTAAGTGATTACATAGCCTCAATGAACGTGCCAGCAAGTTCGTTGAGATTATGTGGCTGAATGTATAATCAATGGCATGTATCTTATGAATTGACTGTAAAAAGTATTAATTTTATAAGCATCGGCTCAATCTTGGGTGTGGAGATTGCCGAGTAAAAATATTGAAGAGAGTTGTTCAGATAATTGATTAATGGGACAGCTGCTTTAGCCGTTTTGGAAAAGTAATCAGGAGAGCCTGTATATGTCGACTACTGCATTGCGTATAGAATTACTCATAGTAGGTTTTCAAGCCTCGATATGGTTTGTGTTGTTTTTCGCCAACTTTGAAGATTTTATTTATTTTTATAAGTCAAATGCTTTGATGATAAAAGATTCAGGCGCTGTGATAGTACTGTTCGCTTTGGCATGGAGTTACTCGTTAGGTGCAATGGTCGATGGGGTTACTGCAACCATTGAGGACCCAAAATCACTGCTCAAAAAACCAAGAGGATATAAAGATTCTTCTTCTATGAGGCTTAAATATCCAGAAGCATATAAAGAACTTGTTGCGTCGGATTTTGAATTGCGGTTGCTCCGTTCAACTTCATTTAACTTGATTTTAATTGGCTTTTCATTGTTGTTTGAAATTGGCGTCTCAGCTTTGATGGTTGTTGCATTTTTCGGAGCTTTATTTGTTGGGATTGCTTGGTATAGAAGAAAAAATAAAGCGAACTCAAGAAGAGCCTCGCTTTATGAGAAAGCTGAAAAGCTCTCATCAATGCCCCATTCCCGGCAGTAGGTGACGTGCAGCCCCATTTCGGTGTCCACGATGGTCTTTAAATTGTCCAGCGAGTGACGAAGCTCCGTCATGTCGCGGCTTTTATAGACCGCCAGCCCCCAGGCGCGCGCAAAGTGGATCAGAAACAGATAGTCCTGCTTCAGGTAGTGACGAAAGGATTCCTCGGAGAGCGTGGCGGCGCCAAGTTGTCGCACGAAATCGTGCTCGATGTAGGCGCGCCAGTCGTTCGGACAAGTGTTGATCAGGTCAGTAAAGCAGTAGCCCATAAAGCCTCCGGTGATAGCGATCCGAAGGGCAGGCGAGAAGATCGAGAAAGTGGCGCGGAGAAGAGTGAGACGTTGCACCGGCGCCATCGCTTGATCCCTACGCCGGTACCCGCGCTTTTCCAAATAGCGCATTAGCCGGATCAGGTTCAGCGGGATCAGCACTTGGCACGCTCAAAAGAGCACGCCCTGCGCTATCTCAGCCGGAATTCACCGGCACCCCGTCAAGCAGACGATGGCCAGGCCATCGCATCGTCACTCTGTGCTGTTCGGCGGCGGGCGGTCAAGCCCTGTCGGCCGTCTTCCATCGCAAAAAGCGGGTCTATTTGGCGAAGAGCTGGCTCATGTCCTTGAAGGCCTTGAATTCAAGAGCGTTGCCGCAGGGGTCGAGCAAAAACATGGTCGCCTGCTCGCCGGGCTGATCCTTGAAGCGCACGTAGGGCTCGATCACGAACACCGTTCCGGCTGCTCGAAGGCGCTCGGCCAGCCGCTCCCACTCCTGCCAGCCCAGCACAATGCCAAAGTGAGGAATCGGAACATCGTGTCCGTCCACCGGATTGGTGTAGGCATGCTCCTGAGCAGGCGTTTTGGGATGTTCATGAATCACGAGCTGATGGCCATAGAAATCAAAGTCGACCCACTGATCGCTGGAGCGTCCCTCGCTCAGTCCAAAGGTTTCACCGTAAAACGCCCGGGCTGCGGGCAGGTCATGTACCGGGATGGCCAGGTGAAAGGGGGAAAGTGCCATGGAAAACTCCTGTCAGGGCAAAAATATGCATCTATAAAAGTACGAATGGCCTTAATATGAATGCGAAATAGTCGGATAAAAAGCGCATAATGCGCCCGTCTGAAAACCATAAAGCAGGATTCGCGATGCTTGAGGAGCTCAAGGCGCTGCTGGCGGTCGTACAACATGGCACGTTTGAATCGGCCGGCGCACAGATCGGCTTGTCACGATCGGCCATCAGTTCGCGCATCCGCCAGCTTGAAACCCGACTGGGCATAACGCTTTTCATTCGTACCGGTCGTGCGCTGCGCCTTGCACCGGATGCTCAGCGGGTAGTCACCCTGGCCCGGCAGATGCTGGCACTGGCCGATGAGATGCAGGCAATTGATAGCACCGCGCTGCGAGGGCATCTGCGTCTGGGAGCGATTACCAGCGTGCAGGGCACGCTATTGCCGCCGGTGCTTCGGGAAATGCGGTTGCAGGCGCCTGATCTACACGTCCAGCTGATACCGGGTGTTTCGCTGACGCTGCTGGATCAGGTGGATCGAGGCGAGCTGGATATGGCGCTTTTGATTCGCCCGCCCTTTGCGCTGCCAGCATCCCTTCAGGGTGAGGTGTTCCATCGCGAACCGTTTGTGTTGATTACGCCGCGTGAAATCATCGAAGGCGATCCGCTGGAGATTCTGACCGGGCATCCCTTTATCCAGTACGATCGCAGCTCCTTTGGCGGGCGCCAGGTGGCCGGTTTTTTAACGCGTCAGCGCCTTGTGCCGTCGACCGTGCTGGAAGTCGACGATATTGAAGCCATCGTGCGCATGGTGGCTGCAGGCCTGGGCGTTGCCCTGGTGCCCATGGCGGGGCTGTGGTGTCGAGACGTTGATGGCGACATTCGGATTCATGCCCTGCCGTCGCCTGTCATCGAGCGTGAGCTGATGATGGTGACGCGTGCCCCGTTGGTGCCGGGCTCTTCACAGGCACTGCTGCGTGACTGCCTGATGGCCTCTCCTCGCGACCCGTGAGTGACGGCAGAACGTGCGTCGCACCTGACAGCCCTGAGCATGACGATGCCTCGGGCGTTTTAGAGGACGGATCGAGATGGTACGGATCGAGCTGGTACGGATCGATTGGCTCGTAGCGGACAGTACGTAGCAAACGGCGCAGGGCCAGATAGAGACCGGGCAATGAAGGATTCAACACTGCCGACAGGTGGCAGATGACAGGGAGAGACCATGCCCCTCAATAGTGACAAGGGCAACGACACATCGGATGTGTCCCATGTGTCGTTTCAGCAATCATCGCAAGGTGCCGAGTTCATCGAGCGTGGCGGCCCTGACTATCGACCGACCATGCTGGCGCTGTTTCTGGGCGCCTTTTCCACCTTTGCGCTGCTGTACTGCGTACAGCCCATGCTGCCGATCCTGTCCGAGGCTTTCGGCATCGATCCGGCCAGCACCAGTCTGGTGCTGTCGGTCTCGACCGGCATGCTGGCGGTAGGGCTTTTGATCACGGGCCCGCTTTCCGATGCCCTCGGGCGCAAGAAGATGATGTCGCTGGCGCTGTTGAGTGCCTCCGCGCTGACCATCGGCGCGGCGTTCATGCAGCACTGGGGCACCATTCTGGTCATGCGCTCGCTTGCCGGGCTTGCCATGGCAGGACTGTGCGGTGTGGCGATGGCCTATCTCAACGAGGAGATTCACCCGAGCTTTGTCGGTGTGTCGATGGGGCTTTATATCGGCGGTAATGCCATTGGCGGCATGAGCGGACGGTTGATCAGCGGCGTCATGGTGGATTTCGTCAATTGGCGGGTGACGCTGGCCACCATGGGCATCATCTCGCTCATCAGCGCGCTGGCCTTCATGAAGATGCTGCCGGCCTCACGCCACTTTGAACCCAGAAAGCTGAGCATCGCCAATCTGGCAGGGGCCTTTCGGCTGCACTTTCGTGATGCCGGGCTGCCGTGGCTGTTTCTGGAGGCGTTCCTGCTGATGGGCAGCTTCGTGACGCTGTTCAACTACATTGTCTATCGCCTGCTGGAGGCGCCGTATCATTTCAGCCAGACGGTCATCGGGCTGTTGTCGATTGTCTATCTCTCGGGCATCTATAGTTCGGCCTGGGCCGGCGGGCTGGCCGACCGGCTGGGGCGCTCGCGCGTGTTCTGGGTCTTTGTGGTCGTGATGCTGGCTGGGCTTGCCCTGACGCTGGCCTCTCCCGTGGTGCTGATCATGGTCGGCATGCTGATTTTCACCTTCGGCTTTTTTGCTGCCCATTCGATTGCCAGCGGCTGGGTCGGGCAGCGCGCCACCCAGGCCCGCGGTCAGGCCTCTTCGCTTTATCTGTTCAGCTATTATCTGGGTTCGAGCCTGGCCGGCACGCTGGGCGGCACCTTCTGGGACATGGCCGGCTGGAACGGCGTGGCCGCCTTCATTGCTGCGCTGCTGCTGCTGGCGTTGCTGGTGGGGCTGCGGCTTCGCCGGTTAAGCATTGAAGGATCGTGAATCCACGTCATTCCCATGACAGGTTAACGGCGCAGGCGGGGGATGTGTCTTACACTGATCATCACCCGTGTTTCATTTAAATACAGGACAAGACACCGATGACAGCTCGAAAAGTACGGCACCTGCATACCGCCATTCGCGATGACATCGGCGATCTGATTACGCATCGACCGTTGCCCGGCCCCTCGATCGACTATCTCGATCCTTGGTTGTTTCTCAATCATCACGGGCCGCAGGTGTATGATCGCGATAACAAGGGCCTGCCCTTCGGCCCGCATCCGCATCGCGGCTTTGAAACCGTCACCTTCATTCTCGACGGCTCGTTGGCGCATGCCGATAGCGGCGACCATGAAAGCATCATCAACGCCGGCGGTGTGCAGTGGATGACCGCGGGCAGCGGCCTGGTGCATTCGGAAGTGTCCCCTGAAGCCTTTCGTCGTGAAGGCGGACGTATGGAGATCCTTCAGCTCTGGCTCAATCTGCCCGCCGAGCTCAAGATGACCGAGCCGCGCTACACCGGGCTTCAGGCTGATGAGCTGGTGCAGGTCGAACTCGATGACGGCCGCGGGCACATGACGCTGATTGCCGGTGATTTCGATCAGCAGGGCAGTACCTTCCGCGGCCCGATCGAAACATTGACGCCCACCTTCATGTCGGTCATCACCATCAGGGAAGGCTCACTCATTCACCTGCCGGTACCCGAGGATGACGAAATTTTCTGCTACGTGGTGCGTGGCAACATCATGATCTCCGAGCAGGCGATCCGCCCCTGCCATTTGATCGAGTTCGAGCAGGAAGGGGACTACGTCGAGATTCGCGGCTCGGGGGATGCCACGCTGCTGTTTGGTCACGCCCCGCGGCTCAAGGAGCCCATGGTCTCTCATGGCCCGTTCGTGATGAATACGCGCGAGGAGATCGAGCAGGCCGTTGATGATTATCGCAACGGCCGGTTCGGCGGATTGAACGCCGTATAATCAATACGTTTTGAGCGAATCAAAAACGCCCGCAGCCATCGCTGCGGGCGTTTTTAATGATGGACGCCGGGTCTGGAAGGAGCGACTACCAGGCCCAGTTCATCAGCGGCGAGGGAATACGCCGACGCTCGAGTTCGCGCCAGCCCCGGGCGCAGCGCACGATGATCCACACCGTGATCAGCGGAAACAGCAGCACGCCGACCCCCAGAAACGACAATATCGTGGCCAGCGCCATATAAAACAGCCCGATCCAGAAGGTGCGGATCAGGAAGGTGTAATGATCGGCCAGCCATCCCGAAGAGCGGCCGCGATAGATGTAGGCGATGACAAGACCTGCCAGCGCCGTAATGCCGGTGAAGATGCTGGCCAGATAGAGCGCGTAGCCGATGCGTACCATCATCGGGTCGTCATCGGCGGCGGATTGATCATGAAGTATCGGGTCCCTGTCGGTCACGAAACGGCTCCTCGGGATAGTGAGATGGCGTCATCATAACTCGACAGGGAAAGGACTGTCCGCGCTGGTTCGACTCAGGACGCCAGCGGTGAGGGCGTCACGCCCTGCGGAATCGGACAGAGGTAGGGCGTGCGCGCGTTCACACGTGCCAGTTCATCACGCGCCTGATTCACCCGCTCGGGGTCTTCCAGCAGTCGCAGGGTCGTCGCGCCCAGAATGTCTGCTGCTCGCAGCATGCCCTTGTGTCCCAGCGCACTGCGCCCCTGGGCGACCACCTGCCAGGTATGCAGAGCGGTGCCGATGGCAAAGCAGCTGACATAGCACTGCGCGGTGGGCACCACGCGGCTGACATCGCCGACATCGGTAGAGCCTTTCATGATCTCCCGGCCGTCTCCCGGGGCAAGCACGGCATCGGCGAGCACCTGGTCTTCAAAGGCATCAATGCTGGCCTGGGTGTCGCGGCCGGTCATCCGGCGCATGGTATCGAGATCGGCCCGTCTGCCCGCCGGGGTGATGGTATCGGCGATGTCGCGGGCATAGTGTTGATTCTGTTCGTCAAAGTCAGGCGCGCCGAGAATGTCCATCTGCTCGAACATCAGCGCTTCCAGAGTGCGATTGGGCAGGTAGCTGGAGCAGGCCTTGTCAAACGTCACCTCGACGCTTGTGCCGGTCATCAGCGCTGCCCCGCGGGCCACGTCCTGCAGGCGGGCGTAGATGTCTTCGGTTTCCGCCATGTCGGGGGCGCGTACCAGATAAAGCACCTCGGCGCTGGATTGCACCACGTTGGGAGAATTGCCTCCGGCATCGGTCACCGCGTAGTGAAGACGTGCCTGTTCCGGGACGTGTTCGCGCAGATAGTTGGCGCCGATGTTCATCAGCTCGACCGCGTCCAGTGCACTGCGGCCTAGGTGCGGCGAGTTGGCAGCATGGGCGGCCGTGCCATGAAAGCGAAAATAGGCCTGAATGTTGGCAAGCGTCGGCGTCGAAAAAAGCCCGGTAAACGTCATGGGGTGCCAGGTGAGCGCCACATCGACGTCGTCGAACAGTCCTTCGCGGACCATGAAGGTCTTGCCCGAGCCGCCTTCCTCGCCGGGACAGCCGTAAAAGCGCACGGTGCCGGCCCCTTCGAGTCTGCCACACGAGTGCAGCTCATCCCGCACGGCCACGGCGGCGGCCAGTGCCGCCGTGCCCAGCAGGTTGTGGCCGCAGCCATGTCCATGGCCGCCGGGTTCGAGTGGTTCAAAGGCACTGGCGCCGCCGCGCTGGCTGAGCCCGGGCAGGGCATCGAACTCGCCAAGCAGGGCAATCACCGGTGAGCCGCTGCCGATACTGGCCACGAACGCTGTCTCCATGCCGGCCACGCCGCGCTCGACGTAGAAGCCCTCGGCCTCCAGCGCATCGGCCAGAAGCGCGCTTGAGAGGTGCTCTTCAAAACGGGTTTCGGGATGGTCCCAGATGGCATCGGCCAGCGCGATGAATTGATCGCGGCGTGTCTCGACCCACGCACGGATACGCGCGGCCGGGGTTTGTTCAAGAGAAGTGTCAGCGGTCATGGCGTATGCCCTCGGGATCCATGTTGAAGGCAAGATGGGCCAGGGTGCGTACGGCCAGTGGCAGCACGTCTTCGTTGAAATCGAAGCACTGGTGGTGATGGCCGGCGGCCAGCTCGGTGCCAAAGATCATGTAGGTGGCAAGCCCACCGCGCTCCTGCACTCGCTTCATCATGCAGGTCGCATCCTCGGAGCCCGAGGGTTCGCTGATGCGTGGCGTGACCACCTCAACGCCCGGCAATCCCTCGATGCGCTTCTGGATGTAATCGACCAGTGCCGGACTCGAGGTACAGGTATCGGCTTCCCCGGCGAGGCTGTATTCGACGCTGACGCCGTGCATTTGTGCCGCACCTTCGATGATATCGATCGCACGGCGGCGCATTTCTTCGTTGATCACCGTATTTTCACCGCGGGTCTCGATTTTCATCATCGCTGTGGCAGGCACAACGTTACGACCGCTGCCAGCGTTGAGCACGCCGACATTAATGCGCGAGGCACCGCCACTGTGGCGGGGGATGGCATGCAGCCCCACGGCGGCCTGAGCGGCGGCCAGCAGGGCGTTGCGTCCCTCTTCGGGGCGGCCGCCGGCATGAGCCGGCACGCCGGTATAGCGCACGTCGAGCTTGGTGGTCGCCAGATAGCCATCCTGAGCGCAGACGATTTCACCGCAGGGAATGTCCAGACCGATGTGGGTGGCAATGAAGACATCGACGTCATCAAGCACGCCGGCGCTCACCATTGAGCGCGCGCCGCGCACGCCTTCTTCCGCTGGCTGAAAGATCAGCTTGATGCGCCCGGAAAGGTCCGCCTCAAACGCTTTGAACAGCCGCGCCAGGCCCAGCCCGATGGTGGTATGACCGTCATGACCGCAGGCGTGCATCATGCCGGCATTTTGTGAGCCAAAGCCCTGCTGGGCCGGGCGGTGCGAGGCGTCAAGAGACTCCTCGAGATCCAGCGCATCCATATCGATGCGATAGCCGAGGGTCGGCCCGGGACGGCCGGTATCAAGGACCCCCACCACGCCGGTAAAGCCACCGGAGAGCTGCGGCAGCCAGCGCTCGATGGCGCCCTGGGTGCGGGCGCGGGCCTCTTCACGGGCCAGGGTGTCGGCGTCGGGCACGCCCATGCGCGAGGCGTCATCGATGACGTCGCGCCCCAGCGTGACCTGGTAACCAAGACGATCAAGCTCCTCGGCGACCAGGGAGGCGGTTCGAAACTCGACCCAGCCCGACTCGGCATGCTGGTGGAAATCGCGCCGCCAGGCGGTGAGCTGTGGGATGAGTGTCTCAAGCTGGGTATCGAACTGTGGCATTGTAGATTCAGACATTTGGGGTTCCCCTGTCTTTGAATATCAAGGCGTGTTGGTCTTTCTGGGCACGCTAGGGCATCAGCGCATGGATGCCGGGCCCGAAGGGCAGACCAAGCAGATAAAAGGCCACCAGCATCACGATCCAGAGGCTCAAAAACGCCAGCGTATAGGGCAGCATCAGTGAGATCAGCGTGCCCAGCCCCGCCTCTCGGTCGTATTTTCGGATAAACGTCAGCACCACCACCATATAGGGGTTGAGCGGTGAGATGATGTTGGTCGAGGAGTCCGCGACGCGATAGGCCATCTGGATAAAGGCCGGGTGATAGCCCAGCTGCATGAACAGCGGCACGAAGATGGGGGCTTCCAGCGCCCACTTGGCCGAGCCCGAAAAGATCAGCAGGTTCATGAAGCCGGTAAACAGGATGTAGCAGATGATGACCGGCAGACCGGTGAAGTTGATCGAGGTCAGAAGCTCTGCACCGTTGACCGCCAGCCAGCTGCCGATATGCGTCCAGCCAAACCAGGCAATGAACTGCGAAGCGGCAAAGATGAGCACGATATAGCCGCCCAGATCCCGCATGGCCTCTGCCATGCGCTCCGAGACATCCCGGGAGGTTTTGATTTTGCCGGTGGTAACGCCATAGGCCACGCTGACGGTGATGAAAAACAGCAGGATGATCGGGATGATGCCCGACAAAAAGGGCGAGGGGATCAGACCGCCGTCGTCGTTTTTAAGCGGCGAATCCGGCCACAGCACCAGCGTTGCCAGCCCGCCCAGATAGAGAAGTGCTGCGATGCCGGCGTTGCGCAGGCCTCGTCCGGCACTGGCCGGCTCGTCACTTTCGACCCGTTCAACTTCGCCCTGATAGGTGCCCAGTCGTGGCTCGGTAATGCGTTCGCTGATCTGAGCGGCGACCACGGTCAGCACCACGACCGATAGACAGTTGAAATACCAGTTGTCGACCGGGGTGACCACCATGTCGGGATCGATCAGCCGGGCAGCTTCCGTAGAGATGCCGGAGAGCAGGGCGTCGGTACCCACAATCAACAGATTGGCGGTAAAACCGGCACCGGCGCTGGCAAACCCGAGCGCCAGTCCCGCCACCGGATGACGCCCCAGCCCGTGATACACCATGGCGGCCAGCGGCGGCAGCAGAATCAGCGACGCATCGGAGGCCACATTCATCATGATGCCGGTAAAGGCGACCGTATAGGTCACCAGCTGGCGAGGGGCCGACATGACCGTGCGGCGAATCAACACATCCAGCAAGCCGATCTTTTCGGCAAGCCCGATGCCCAGCATCATCGACAGCACCAGCCCGAGCGGGGCAAAGCCGGTGAAGTTGGTCAGCATCGACCCCAGCATGAAGCGTACGCCTTCACTGGAGATCAGGCTTCGTATGGGCTGGTTCTCGCCGGTCGCCGGCAGGACAACGCTGGCGTCGACGGCGGCAAAGATCACGGAGGCGATCAACACGACCACGGCCAGGGCGACAAACAGCATGAAAGGGTCGGGCAAGCGATTGCCCAGGCGTTCGATGGTATTGAGCCAGCGCGTCGAGCGGCGTGGCTCATGGGCCTGTTGGTGCGTGGTGGCAACCATGATGGGGGCTCCGAGTAACGTATTATTGTGTGCCGTGCAGTCCCGGCGATTGTTATCGGTTACCTGATGCCAATGGGCGGGTTTTTATCGATATGATGGGCCGCATCGAACGTTCAGGTCATATCACTGTATGGGAAAGCGATGGCCGTTTGGCAGATACCGCTGTGTTCTGCCTGATACCCGAGTGTTATCACGGTAGATGACCACGCGATGCAGGGGCTCGGGCGATACATGACAAGAGAGCAGAGGATGGATTCAGGTAGAGCAGAACCGCGGCTGCATCACATTCGGGCCTTTGTGGCCGTGGCCACCCACGGCAGCATCCGCTCGGCCGCGCGTGAGCTGGGCATGTCGCAACCGGCCATGACCCGGTCCATTCGCGAGCTGGAAGAGCTCATGAATACGGCACTGCTGGTGCGCGGGGCCAGCGGTGTGACGTTGACCGACAGTGGGCGGGCGCTTGAACGTCATGCCCGGATGATCGTCAGTGAACTCAGACGGGCGCGTGACAGTGTGGATCAGGTCAGCGGTCGTGGTCGTGGTCATGTGGCCATAGGGGTATCGGCTACCGTCGCCCGGACCATTCTGCCGGCGGTTGTGGCCCGCTTTCAGAAGGGCTATCCGCAGGTGAGCATGCATCTTCAGGAGGGGCAGCTGTCGACGCTGGTCGAGCGGCTGCGTTCCGGAGAGCTCGATTTTACGATCAGCACGGTGGATACGGACACCATCGATCACGATCTGCGTATTCAGCCGCTGTTCGACAAGCCCTTTGTGGTGGTCATGCGCCATGATCATCCGCTGGCCGGGGCCACTGACCCCGAGATGCTGTGTCATGCCCGCTGGGTATTGCCCACGCCGCGAAGCGGCTATTACGCCGGTCTTTATCGCTGGCTGGATGAAAAACACATCATCAACGCACAGTCACGCCTTGAGTGTGATTCCTTTACGACCTCGCTGAACCTGATCGCCCAGAGCGACATGATCGGGGTCTTTGCTCAGGGCATGGTGGCTCATCATGGCATGGCCGGTCTGGTCGAACTGAGCCTTGAAACACCGCTGCCGTCGGCGCGCTTTCATCTGGTCCGCCATCAGGAACGGCCTCTGACCCCGGCGGCAGAACGGCTGGCACAGCTTTTTGAATACGAAAGCCGTGCCGGATGAATGGGCCTTGCCCGCGGACTCGGCTAGAATCAGCCCCTTTGGCGCATTCAGGAGACCATGCCATGCCTTCTTTCGATATCGTGTCCGAGTTTGACAAGCATGAAGCCACCAACGCTGTCGATCAGGCCAACCGCGAGGTACAAACGCGCTTTGACTTTCGTGGGGTCGATGCCAGCTTCACTCTGGAAGGGGAGAAGGTGTCGCTGGAAGCCGATGCCGATTTCCAGCTCAAGCAGATGCTCGACATCCTGCGTTCCAAATTGATTGCCCGAGGCATTGATGCCCGCTGCATGGATGAGCAGGAGCCCGTGCTGTCCGGCGTCAAGGCGCGTCAGGAAGTTCAGCTCAAGCAGGGCCTCGAGCAGCCTGACTGCAAGGCGATCGTCAAGCAGCTCAAGGAGTCGAAGCTCAAGGTGCAAAGCGCCATTCAGGGCGACAAGGTCCGCGTGACCGGCAAGAAGCGCGATGACCTGCAGCAGGCCATTGCGCTATTGAAAAGTGAAGAGGGCCCGGATCTGCCGCTGCAGTTTGATAACTTCCGCGATTGAGGCCGTCCGCGGCCTCGGGCGTCAGAGCTTGCGGCCGCCACGTCCCTGCTTGTAAAAGCGCTGTTCGCGCCAGCCGGGCGCGTTTTCGCGCTGGCCGGGCGTGCGTCGATAGCGCTTGTATTCCCATTGGTACTGCATGGGGTCCAGCGCAATGGCGTTTTCGACACTGGCGTTGACGCCACGGGCGGACACGGCGTCATCTTCCTGGGCATAGACCCGCTCGTCGGCCTCGAGAAAGTGGATGTCAAAGCCCCGCCGATCCTCGCGCCGCCTGGCTACGCCGGTCACGACCCGAGCGTTGGTGCGCGAGACCAGCCGTGGCAGCAGGGTGGCGGTGTAGGCCGGATAGCCAAAGAAGTCGGCAAACTCGCCGCTGCCCCAATCCGGCACCTGATCGGGCAGAATGCCGATCGCCTCGCTGCGCTTGAGTGCCTTTAAAAGCGCCGCTACCCCGCGTGAGGTCGTGGGGACGAGGCTGGCCCCCATACGCTCGCGTCCGTGTCGAATGACGGGGTCGAGCGCACTGATCTTGGGGGGTTCGTACATGGCCGTGAACGGGAAATGGCTCGAAAGCCAGAAGTTGAGAATCTCCCAGTTCCCAAAGTGGGGCGCCAGCACGATCACACCGCGTCCTTCTTCGCGCGCCTCATCCAGCAGTTCACGTCCGTGTATTTCAACAATCGATTTCGCTACCGCCTCGGGATCTCCCTGCCAGGCAAACCCCAGCTCCATCATGGTCGCGATCGAATGGCGCAGGCTGTCATGAATCTGCTGGCGGCGAACCTGTTCACTGACGTCGGGGTAGGCCTGACGCAGGTTCATGCGCGTGATGCGTCGCTCGCGCACGCCAATCAGGCTGTAAACGGGTTCGAAACGTGAGGCCAGACGCCACAGGGTGGACGGCGTGCGCTGTGAGAGCACTTGCCAGAGGCGCATGATAAGGCGCGCCTGCCAGTTGTCTTTCATCGTCATTGCTACGCTTTGGTGGTGTCGAAATCGACGGGGAGTATAACCAGTTGACTGCGCGGCTTCATGGCCGGATGGTGCGATAACCCAGGATGACCTGTCCCGGGAGGTGCCGTCAATGCTGGAAAATCCCTCGCAATCGGGCCAGCCTGTAGCCATCGATTCAAGTCTGTCGCTTATCGATTGAAGTCAGAGCAATTGATGTTTCAAGGCGCGTTGACCGTCAATGCTGCTGACCCATCCATGTTCGCCGTCCTGTGAGGAAGCCATGGCTCGTCCACTGTTGACCCTGATCCTGCCACCGCTGATGGGGCTTTTCATTCTGGCCCTGGGCAACGGGTTTCTATCCACGCTGGTGACATTACGACTCGATAACGCCGGCGCCTCGGTGGAGAGCATCGGCTGGGTGTCCTCGGCCTACTATGTGGGGCTGGCGCTGGGGGCGGTACTCAACGATCGTCTGCTGCTGCGCATCGGACATATCCGGGCCTATGTCTGCTTTGCCTCGCTGGTGGCCGCCGCCGCACTGGCTCAGGCGCTGTGGCTTGATGCCGGCTGGTGGTTTGCCATGCGTCTGGTGGGTGGCTGGGCCACGGTCGGGGTCTATCTGGTGATCGAAAGCTGGCTTTTGACCAGCGGCGATTCGGCCCGCCGCGGCCAAATACTGGCCTTTTACATGATCTCGCTCTACGCGGCGCTGGCACTCGGGCAATTGCTGCTGGGGCTTTTCGAGGCGCCTTTCGATGCCACGCCCTATGTGGTGATCGGCATGCTGGCGTCGCTTTCGGTACTGCCGCTTTGCATCATTCCCCGGGTGTCACCACTGCTGGAGCATGCCGTGCCGCTGCCGCCCTGGCGGCTGATTCGCGTGACGCCGACCGGGATCATGGGCGTTTTTGGCTCGGGGCTGATCGTGGCGGCGCTCTATTCGCTTCTGCCCCTGTATCTTCAGCAGACGGGACTGTCGGTTGAACGGCTGGGTCAGTTCATGGCCGTGGTCATCGTGGGCGGTATGGCCCTGCAGTATCCCATGGGGCGCTGGTCGGATCGCCATGATCGCCAGATTGTTCTGATCATTCTTGGCATGACGCTGATTGCGCTCTCCCTGGCGTTGCCGCTGGCGGCGGCCATGAGCGAGCTGGCGCTGGGCATTGTGCTCTTCGTTTTCGGAGGCATGGCGTTTTCGCTCTATCCGGTGGCCATGAGTCACGCCGCCGATCGAGCGCCGCCCCAGGCGCTGGTTGGCATGAGTCAGGGGCTGCTTCTGATCAATGCGGTGGGCTGCACGCTCAGCGCCCCCATACTGACAGGGGTGATGGGGCAGACGGGCGGTAATGGGCTGTTCTATGGCCTTGCCATGATCTCGGCGGCCATGGCGCTGTTTTTCATGTGGCGGCGCAGTGTGCGTCCGGCCCCGCAGCCGGTGGCACCGTTTGCCGCACACCCGGTACAGACCGTGGTGGGTGCCGAGCTTGATGTGACTGAAGAGATGGTGGCCGGGGCTGAAATTCAGGCAGAAAAGGATGAGGCCGAAGAGGCGGCGCATCAGGACAATGCGCGTTATGACAGTGCTGCGCACGCCAATGATAAAACGGCGTCTCCCTCACAATGAGGGCAGGGATCAGATATCGAAGGTGAGATTTTGATCATGAAAGCGCCAGGTGTTACGGCCTTCGCGCTTGGCTCGATACATCGCCTGATCAGCCAGCTGGACCAGTGTCCTGACATCATCGGTATCGCTGCCCAGTACTGCAATGCCGATGCTGATGCCCAGCTGCACCTTTTGACTGTCAGCCAGCGTTAGCGGCTGGTTGATGCTGTCGATCAGACGCTGCGCCATGACGGCCAGATCCTCGCGAGGCGTGCGATGATCGAGCAGCATCACGAACTCGTCGCCGCCCAGGCGAGCTGAAAAGTCCTGCTGGCGCGAAATGACGCGCAGAATGTCGGCAATCTGCTGGAGTACCTCATCACCGGCATGATGGCCGTAGACATCATTGATCTGTTTGAAATGATCAAAATCGAGCAGCATCAGCGCATGGTGATGATCAGGGTGTAAGCGGTGATAGCGTTCGATGACGCTCAGCCGGCGTTCGAAGCCCAGCCGATTGCCAAGCCCGGTCAGTGGATCGGTCATGGCAAGCCTTTCAGCGTTTTCAGTGGCGCGACGACGTTCGGTGATATCGTGAGCCACGCCCTGAAGTCGCTCTTCTTCCAGACAGCTGACCATGACATTGACCCAGCGTCGACCGGCCCCTTCACCCACGGCCATTTCCCATTCGCGTGCGCTGTCCCGGCGCGCCCTGCGCGAGACAAGCGCCTGTGTTGTGGGGCAGCCTTCACTGATCAGGGAGGTAAAGGTGATCATGGCGGCTGTCGTGTCCAGTGGCGTGCCCGCCAGAAACATCCGGCAAAAGGCCGGATTGGCTGATAACAGCCGCCCCTGACCGTCGAGTTCAAAAATGCCGGCCTCAACGTTGTCAAAAAGCGTGCGATAGCGCCGCTCCTCGATTTCACGGGCCAGCCGCTGCCGGCGTTCCTCGCTCAGACTGCTGACCAGCCGATCGATCATGGTGTTGACGCTGGATACCAGCTTGCCGATTTCATCCTTGTAGTGGCCACCGGGTGGCGGCAGCTTCTGCCCCGTTTCCGCCTCCAGCGCATGCAGCTTTTGTGAGATATCACTGATCGGGCGGGTCACGAAATAAAACACCACCAGGATCACGCTCAAGCCAATACCCAGAAGCTGCAACACAAGCGCCACGGACAGAAACCGTGTGGCGTTGTTGACCATGCTGTCAATCCAGTCCTGATCCGGTACCAGCGTCATCCGGCAGACCTCCTGAGCGGGGTCGAACGGGGAGTGGATTGTCCGGGTCATCGGTGCCCCTCCCTGATGCTCGTTGGCATTGGCATGATCGGCCAGTGCGCTGCCATCCTGGCGAACGAGTCTCGCCTCACGCACGATACGATTGCTCAGAAGCCCCTGAGTCACTTCACCGGCCAGCTGTGTGTCGTCCAGAAAACAGGCGATCTGGGCCGTGCGTTCGACCGTGGCAATCAGTCCTTCAAGCCGCATGCGCTGAATGTTCTTTTCGGATTCAGCACGCAGGTGCACGGCCGAGACCAGAAAGGCGATCCCCAGTACGCCCACGATGACGACGATACTGGCCGCTGCGCGCAGAGCCAGGCGACTGCGAAAAAGTCGCAATAGCCCTCTCATGGCGATTCACTGATCGTCAACAAAACGCGCATGTTCGATGGCATCTCGGCGACGTCCACATAGCCGAGTGCGTTGTTGTTGTGCGTCACGATGTCGACAAGATCCTTCAGCGTGTCGGTCTGCTGCGGGGGAGAGGCGCGGCCGGAAAAGACCAGTCTTGCCCAGTAGGAATTGATCTCGGCCATGTCCTTTTTCACCAGCGCCTTGTAAAAACGAGCCTTGAGCGGTCCCTGATCGATCGGCAGGGCCACGCTGTTATCAGGCAGGCGCCGGTAGCGGCCCATGAAAATATTGACCGCCTCGCCATGGCTGATCTGGTGTACGGGACTTGCCTCGTTGATGACGATGGCAATGTCGGCCCGGACCGGGGTGCTGATCATCAGGACAGCAGCTGTGGCAAGGCACGTCAGGGGCATGAAGCGGGGCACGGAAGTCTCCTTAAAAGATGAAATCCAGCCCGAGGCTGACAAGATTGGATTGATCGTTTTTCCACTCACCCTGGGTGCCGCGCCATAAAAGGCCCGGAACCCGGGTGTGAATATGATCCAGCTGCGCCTTGAGCGCGACGTTGGTCATCACGTCATATCGAAGCCCGAGCGACTCTGTGTGCTGACTGACATTGGAGCCGAGTGGGTCTTCGCGACTGTCATGTGTTCTTACACCGGACACCATGACGTAGGGCGTCCATTTTTCCACGCGCCACGCCGCCGAGACGAACCCCGTATCCAGCCAGGTATCGCCTTCGGCCAGGATGTCACGATTCCAGGTCGCCTGCAGTTGCAGCGGGCCTGCGCTCCAGGATGCCCCAAGTGAGTAGATCTGCAGTTCGTCAAATCCGGTCAGATAGTTGAGATAACGGTTGGCATCAACACTGTAGAGCTGGCCGATGAGATCCGCATCGTCGCCGCTGAAGCTGACGTCTGAACGAACCCGGGTATAGCCGGCGCGAAAGCGCCATGAGCCGGTTTCAAAATTGAGATGGCCGCCCAGAACCTGGTGGGCGTCAAATTCGGCCTCCAGCGAGTCTGTCATGAAAAAACGGCTGTCGGAGCTGCCGGCAAAAAAGCGTGCCCAGACAAGATCATCGCCAAGTGCCCTGGTGAAGGTAGCATCGGCGCCATCGATCCAGGTCAGTTGCAGCACTCCGAAATGATCTACTGGCGGGCGAACCCAGGGGGAGGCGTAGCCGATGTAGCGCGACTCCGAGAGCAGATCGACGTCCCAGCCCAGGCGCCCCACGCGCAATTGAAAGCTCGGGCCCGGCGCGTAGCGTACAAAGGCCAGCATCAGCTCGGGGCTGAAGTCCCCCGAGCTATGATACTGGCTCATGCCCTGTACCACGGTGTCCAGCTCGTCGGTCAGCCGCACATTGGCCTGTAGCCCCAGACGCGTGTCGGTGCGGGCGCTCCAGCCCTGTTCGGCGCCTTTGGGCTGTCCCACATCCCGAACAAAATCAGCCTTGTCCTGATCGCTGTGGATGAGCCCCAGCGTGCCGAAACCACTGAGCGTGACCCGGTCATTCAAAAGACGAATCTGCGCCTGTGCACTGGCACTACCCATCAAAAGAAGTGTCGTTAGTGCAATGAAAAGGATTTTCATCATCAGGGTCTCAATGGATGAAGGCTTGTGGATGTCCTTCGGCATGCAGGGCTTTGGGAGATGATCACTGTCATGATGTCGGCTGAAAGGGCGTCAGACTTTAATCATGGCAGACAGGTGTGCGCGTACGACGCCAGGCGTTGAGCCCGAGCATCGTGACTGGCGGGGAAGTCGGGCAGGGCGTTATGGACTCAGCGGGCCGGGTCAACCACGCCGTTGACCGAGGCGTTGCGTCGAAACCAGCCGGCAATGCTGGCACGTGGCAGACGGGTGGGCAGTACCTCATGGGGGGCGGTGTCCGACAGAAAACAGGCCAGCGTGCCGGCCTCCGGGTGCACCCGGGTCATTTCGCGAATCGGGGCGTGTGGATCGAAACCATCCGGCCCCTGCTGCTGGCTTTCGAACAGCACCATCTCGCCGCCGCCATCAATGGGCCAATCGCGGTTGAGATAGGTCACCGTGGATATCACCCGATTGGCGCGCCCCTGAAAGCTGTCCACGTGACGCTTGTAAAAGGCGCCCGGTGGGTAACGGGCAAAATGGGCCTCGAACTCGAACAGACCGATGAACAGCGCCCGATTGATCTCCTCGCGCAGCTCATCAAGGCGCTGGAGATAGACCTGCTGAGCCGGGCTTTCCCGGTTCAGCCAGCGGATCGCGTCGCCGCGAACGCTGGAGGCCAGCTGATGTTCCTGCCGTCGGCCGATGCCGGCGCTTGTCAGGGCGTCATGCGCTTCAAGACGCTCAAGATCAGACAGCAGGGCGTCTATCAGTGCTGATGAAAAGAAGTCGCGCTGATGACTGAATCCCTGGTGAATCAGGTCCTCGATGAGGACGTCGATACGCTCCGGGTTCAGAGGCGAGGCCGCCAGCAGGGCTTGAACCTCGCGGTCAAAATCATCAATGACGGTACTCATGACGGGCGCCTGCGTGATGGTCGAGGAGGAAGATGGCGAAGGGGCGAGGCTTCAGGATAGCGATCCAGCCCGATATCTACATGAAAGGCGACGCTTAAAAGTTCGACGACCATCATCGCTGACAGCCCCCATAGCGTGTGCTCAAAAATCGTGTAGCTGGGCACATACCAGCAGGCGTCGTCATCGCGAATCACATCGGTATGCTGGCGCGGATCGGTCATCAGGCGTGCCAGCTCGACCTCAAAGATGGTGTCGATTTCATCGGGATTGGGTGTAAAGCGCACGTCGGGCGCGATCAGCCCTACAAAGGGTGTCACGATCATGCCGTTGGCAGAAAAGCGCTCGGAAAGCCGGCCCAGCAATTGCACCCGCTCGGGCGGCAGGCCGATCTCCTCGAAACTTTCCCGCAGGGCGCAGTCCTCAAGGCTTTCGTCTTCGGGGTCCAGCTTGCCGCCCGGAAAGGCCACCTGCCCGGCATGAGAGCTCAGGCGCGCGTTGCGACGCGTGAGCAACAGGGTGGGCGTTTCATGGTTGATAATCGGCATCAACACGGCAGCCCGTGGATGATGACCGTCCAGCCGGGCCGGGCGATAGTCATGAAGTCGATGTTGCGCCGCTAGCAGCATAAGGGACACTTTCCAGAAAAATCAGGGCGCCGTGACAAAATCGCCAATCGACACATGAAGTGATCAGACGTAGTGTAAAGCGTTCGGTCACTCGCCGTAAGCGACGGGGAAAGCATGAATTTTTGCAGTCATTGCGGCGCGCCGGTGCGCTTTGCCATTCCATTGGACGATGATCGTCCGCGTTATCTGTGTGACAACTGCGGCACCATCCATTATCAGAATCCACGGATTGTGGCCGGTAGTCTACCCGTTGTGGATGATCGGGTACTGCTGTGTCGGCGGGCGATTTCCCCGCGGGAAGGGTACTGGACGCTGCCGGCCGGATTCATGGAAAACGGCGAAACCACGCCCGAGGCCGCCATTCGAGAAACCCGCGAAGAGGCCTGTGCCGAGATCGAGCTGGGTGGTCTCTACACCATGGTTGATCTGCCGCACATCAATCAGGTCTACATGATCTATCTGGCGCGACTGCGCAATGATCTTGAGCCGGCCTTCTCGGCGGGGCCTGAAAGTCTCGAAGTGCGTCTTTTCCGTGAAGAGGACATCCCCTGGTCGGAGCTGGCCTTTTCCACCATTACGAAAACGCTTGAATATTATTTCCGCGACCGAGCCCGCTTTGGTCGCGACGCACTCGATGTTCAGCACCTGGCGCTGTATCCCCTGCATGCCGATGTGATTCGCCGCTGGTAGTCCAGCGGCGGAGCAACGCACCGCTTCTGCGGCAACCCATGTTGCCCGCTGGACCATCCACCGCTGGACCATCCACCGTTGGATAGTGGCATAATTGCGGCTTTTCAAAGGGCCGGTTTGGCCGACAATGATATAGATCACGATGCTCAAATGGATTTCAATCGCGCTGGTCGTTGCACTGGCCGCGCTGCAGTATCAGCTCTGGCTGGGAGATGGTGGCCTTCTGGAGCATAGCCGGGTCAAGGCGCGCGCCGATGAGCTGCAGGAGAGCAACCAGTTGCTGACTGACCGCAACGATCGACTTGCCGCCGAGGTGGTGGATCTGAAAAACGGCCTGGATGCGATCGAGGAGCGCGGGCGAAATGATCTGGGCATGATCCGCAACGATGAGCAGTTTTTCTGGGTGCCCAGCGAGAAGGCCAGCCACAACCCTACCAGGGTAGCGCCGCCCGGCGCTGACCAGAGCGCCGACGAGGCTCGTGACGACTTTACCGGGAGGCAGCAATGAGCGCCCCGCAGTGGCTGATCGTGCCGGCGGCCGGCCGCGGTACCCGCATGCGTGCGGCCTGTCCCAAGCAGTATCTGCTGCTTGATGAGGCTGCCGTGCTTGCCTGTACGCTGGCGCGGCTGAATGAGGCCTTTCCCGAGGCCACTCTGCTGCTGTGTCTGGACCCTGAAGACCAGTGGTTTCATGAGTCCATGGTGCCCTTTGCGCACTGGCATCGTCTCAACGGTGGCAACGAGCGGGTGGACTCGGTACGCGCCGGTATCGACTGGCTTGCTGATCATGCCCATGTTGATGACTGGGTGCTGGTTCATGATGTGGCGCGGCCCTGTGTGACCGTGGCGGATCTGCATCATCTGATGGACACTATCCGGCATGATTCTGTGGGGGGGCTGCTGGCGGCGCCGGTGACCGATACCCTCAAGCGTCAGGACGCTGACCAGCGGGTCGACGAAACCGTACCGCGTCAGGGGCTCTGGCGCGCCCTGACCCCCCAGGGCTTTCGTTATGGCGTATTGCAGGAGGCTTTCAGGACTGCCCGTGAGGCGAGCTTTCTGATGACCGATGAAGCCTCGGGCGTTGAGCGACTCGGTCATTTTCCCCGGCTGGTCACCGGGCGCAGCGACAATCTGAAAATCACCCATCCTGAAGACCTGGCGCTGGCAGCACAGATTCTGTCTGCCCAGCGGGCCAGCGTTCATTTATCCCTGTCCGACAAGGAGCCCGGCCATGAGCCTGTCTGATCCCTCCCTGCTTGCCCGGCTGCGTATCGGTCACGGCTTTGACGTTCATCGTTTTGGCGAGGGTGATCACCTGATGCTGGGGGGTGTGCGGGTGACGTTCGACCACGGTTTCGTGGCGCACTCCGATGGAGACGTGGTGCTTCATGCGTTAAGCGATGCGCTGCTGGGGGCGGCAGCGCTGGGCGACATCGGCCGGCATTTCCCCGATACCGACGAGCAGTGGCGCGGCGCCGACAGTCGGGCGCTGTTGCGTCATGTGGTCTCACTGATCAACGCAGAGGGCTTTGGCCTGATCAACGTCGACGTCACCATTCTGGCGCAGGCCCCAAAAATGGCGCCGCACATTGACGCCATGCGTGAGGTCATTGCCGGGGATATCGGGCTTGAAAAATCCTGCGTCAACGTCAAGGCCACCACCACCGAAAAGCTCGGCTTCACCGGCCGTGGCGAGGGCATTGCCGTCGAAGCCGTGGCGCTTTTGATGCGCCATGATGAGGCCTCATGACCCGATCGGGCGATGATATGCAGGCATCACCGCTGCCTGACTGGGCCAGAAGCCTTGGCATGCCGCCGCATTCAGGGCGGTTTCGTGAATTTCCCGAAGCCTTTCGGGTCGAAGAACAGATGGCCTTTACACCCGAAGGCGAGGGCGAACATCTCTGGCTGCACTGCGAAAAGCGTAACCTGTCCACGGCACAGCTGATTCGTCATCTGTCGCATCAGCTTGCGGTAGCGCCGCGTGATATCGGTGTCAGCGGTCTCAAGGATCATACTGCGCTGACCCGTCAGTGGGTGTCAGTGGCACTGACCGGTCGAGCGACGCCGGTTGACCTGCCGGAGCTGGTCGAAATGGATGGGGTGCGGCTGCTGTCATTTGGTCGCCATCCGCGCAAGCTGCGTCGCGGCGTGCATCGCGCCAATCGGTTCGCCCTGTATGTGACCGGTGAGGCCGTCACCCAGGGCTCGCTCGAGGCGCGCTGGCAGGAGCTGGTGGCGCACGGTGTGCCGAACTATTTCGGGCCACAGCGCTTCGGGCATCAGGGCAGCAACCTTGTGCGCGCTCGGGCACTGATGGCGCGCGGCTGGAAAAAAAAGCAGGACCGTGACGGTTTTCTGCTCTCCAGCGCGCGTAGTTTCCTGTTTAACCAGGTGCTGAGCGAGCGCGTCAGGCAGGAAAGCTGGGCCAGCGGGCTGGAAGGTGATGTTTTCAATCTTGAAGGCAGTGCCAGCCAGTTTGCCGGTGAAGCCCTTGATGACGAGCTGCGAACGCGGCTGGCCTCACTGGACATTCATCCTACCGGCCCAATGTGGGGGCGTGGCGACGGCGGCGTCAGCGGTGAGGCTCTAGCACTTGAGTGCCATGTGGCGGAGCAGGACGCCGTACTCGCCAGAGGCATCGAAGACTCGGGGGCTGCCGCCATGCGTCGACCGCTTCGTCTTTGCCTTCAGTCGCCGGCACTTGAGCGTGATGGTGAAGGCCTCTGGCTTGATTTCTCGCTGGCGCGTGGCGGGTTTGCCACAGCCGTGTTGCGTGAGCTCTTTCAGCACCCGGCACTTTGATTTCTCGATGTCCGGATCCGTGACCCTTCGAGCCGGGGGCATCGCAGATTCTGGCCGCCTTATCCATTCTTGAATTGACCTGAACAGGGAAGTCCGATGCGCAGACTGCTTTTATCCAATGATGATGGGGTGCATGCACCGGGACTCAGGGCGTTGCATGATGCGCTGATTGATCATGCTCGACTGCGGGTCATTGCCCCTGACCGCGACCGCAGCGGTGCCAGCAATTCGCTGACGCTGGCCTATCCATTGTCGTTGACGCCGCTGGAGAGCGGGTTTTACAGCGTTGACGGCACACCGGCTGACTGCGTCTATCTGGGCGTGAGCGATATTTTTGACGAAACCGTGGATATGGTGATTTCGGGCATCAACCACGGCGCCAATCTGGGCGATGACGTGCTCTATTCCGGCACGGTGGCGGCGGCCATGGAAGGGCGGTCGCTGGGGCTTTCGGCAATCGCCATGTCGCTGGCGGGGCATCAGCATTTTGAAACGGCCGGTCGTGTGGCCGCCACTCTGGTCAGCGCCGTCGAGCAGCTGGCGCTGCCGCCCCGGAGTCTTTTGAACGTCAACGTGCCCGATGTGCCCTGGGAAGAACTCAAGGGCTTTCGGGTGACCCGACAGGGTCAGCGTGGCCAGGGCAGTCAACCCATAAGGCTGCAGGACCCGCGCGGTCGCACCCGGTACTGGATTGCAGCCTCCGGGGAAAGTGCCGATATGGGCGAAGATACCGATTTTGCCGCCATCGAGGCGGGCTTTGTGTCGATTACGCCACTGCAGACGGATCTGACCCGTCATGCCTCGATCGCTGATGTCAGCGGCTGGCTTGAAGCACTGACCGGCCAGCGTCAGCAGGGTGGAGAACTGTGAGCTGACTCGTCAGAGTCGATTGGATAAAGCATATCCGAGCACCCTGGCGCAGACAGTCCTCGGGCGCGATGCGATACTCGCGCCCTCGCATCGATCTGTCGTGTGGCAGGCAGCGCCCATGGTGCATGCCTGTGCGCGTTTCAAGCGATTATCCCGAGTCGGTCCATGGGCCGCGCATTGATCTGGAGTAGAACACGTGAAAAGGCATGTGACGCTTTTTCTGAAAGGCATGGGCATGGGGGCGGCGGATTCCGTCCCCGGTGTGTCCGGTGGGACCATCGCCTTTGTAACAGGCATCTATCAGGAGCTGATCGAGACCATTCGACGCTTTGGCCCCAGCGCCTTTGGTGCCCTGCGTGAACACGGTCTGAAAGGTCTGATCGTGCATCTCAATCTTGGCTTTCTGATCCCGCTGCTGGCCGGGATCGCTGCCAGTGTGCTCAGCCTGGCGCATCTGGTGAGCTATCTGCTGGACCATCAGGCCATGCTGCTCAACGCCTTTTTTTTCGGGCTGGTAGTGGCTTCGGCGATCGTGGTGGCGCGCCGGCTGGATCGCTGGCGTCTGGTGTTTCTTCTGCCGTTGGCGCTCGGGGCGCTGCTGGCGCATTTTCTACCGACCATCCTGCCCAGTGGCGGCGGAGCACTGATGCTGATGGTGGCTGGCGCCATCGCCATCAGCGCAATGCTGTTGCCGGGTGTCTCCGGCAGCTTTTTGCTGCTGACCATGGGCATGTATCATACGGTAATCGATGCCATCAAGGCGTTTGATATCGTCACCATGGCCCAGTTCGGTCTGGGGTGTCTGGTGGGGCTTTTTACCTTTTCACGCGTGTTGTCGTGGCTTTTCAGGCACCACTATTCCACCACGCTTTATCTTCTGATCGGCTTCATTCTGGGATCACTTCCGGTACTGTGGCCCTGGCGCTCGCTGGACAGTTATACGATGTCACCGGAAGGCGAGGTGGTGCCACTGACCTACAAGCTGCTGTCACCGGAAACCTATACGGCCGTGACCGGTGAGCCGTCACATGTGTGGATCGCACTGGCGCTGGCGCTGATCGGATTTATTTTGGTGGTGGCCGTAGGAGAACGTTCCGGTGATGACTCGCCACGGGTCTCCACGGACAGTCAGTCAATGTCAAAGGAGTAGAGCAGAGACATGGTTCGATTTCATCTGCGCATGCGACAGGTCACACTGGGCAGCAGCGTTGTCCTGATGGCAGTGCTGGGCGGCTGCGCTCAGGTCAGCAAGGCGCCTGCAGTAGAAGAGGCCTCATTCAATCAGAACTCGATGGCCAACGGCATCTATCACGTTCAGCGTGGCGATACGATCTATTCGATCGGATGGAAAACCGGTATCGATTTCCGTCGGCTGGCATCGCTGAACAACCTTGAGCCGCCCTACGGCATTGAACCCGGTCAGGCACTGCGCCTTAATGACAGTGTCAGCGCCCCGGCAGTCTCGTCTGCATCTTCGTCCTCGCTGGGCGGCACCAGTGGCACGCATGCCACGGCGCTCAGCGGTGCGTCGGGCAGTGACAGCAGCGGTGGGGATGACAGCTGGCTGTCTCCGGATGAGGACACCATCAACCGCAATCGCAGCACCGGTGCCACTGCCGACTCGGGAAGTCAGATTTCACAGAGTGCGGTCGGTGCGGCTGCCGGGGTGGGTGCTGCAGCCGGAGGTGCCGTCAGCGGTGGCTCAGGCAACAGCTCGAGCGGCTCTCAAAGCCCGGCGCCCTCGAAGAGCAGCGGCGGCTCGTCTTCCAGTGACAGCAGTGCCGGAAAGGAAGACACCGGCGGGGCAGCCGTGGCCGGTAAAACCACCCGCGAAGACCGCTCTGATCGCACTTACAAGCCTGCGAGCAACATCCAGTGGCAGTGGCCGACACAGGGCAAGGTCGTGGGTGATTTCGGTGACAAGACAAATCTCACGGCCGGGATTGATATTGCTGGTCAAAAGGGGCAACCTGTCAAGGCAGCCGGCCCCGGTATTGTCGTCTACGCCGGTAACGGCGTTCGCGGCTATGGCAATCTCATCATCCTCAAGCACAATGATCACTTCCTCAGCGCCTACGCGCATAATGACGCCTTGAACGTCAAGGAAAACGATGTCGTGCGTCAGGGAGAAACGATTGCCACCATGGGCTCGACCGACGCAGACAGCGTCAAGCTGCACTTTGAAATACGCCAGGATGGCCAACCGAAGGATCCGCTGCAGTATCTGCCGGATCGCTGAGGCACCAGGGAGACCGCTCATCCCTATCGAGATGAGCGGTGTTATGAGACCCGAAGGGTGATCGATTCCATCGATGACACGGGAACCTCAAACGAAAAGGGGAAGTCGATATGAGCGTGGTTGAACAGGGATTGCACGACGACGTTGAACTGGAAGAGAACGAAAACGAGCTCTCGCTCGATGATAATAATGACAAGGAAGTAGACAACGAAGACGCGTTCGAAAAAGCCTTGAAGAGGGAAGAACGCCAACAGCATCAAAGTCTTGATGCGACCCAGATTTATCTCAATGAAATCGGATTTTCACCGCTTCTGACACCGGAAGAGGAAGTCCATTACGGTCGTCTGGCGCGCAAGGGTGATCCTGCCGGCCGTCAGCGCATGATCGAATCCAACCTGCGTCTGGTCGTCAAGATTGCACGGCGCTATCTCAATCGCGGTCTGACCCTTCTTGACCTGATCGAAGAGGGCAACCTGGGACTGATCCGTGCGGTAGAGAAATTCGACCCCGAGCGTGGCTTTCGCTTCTCGACCTACGCCACTTGGTGGATTCGTCAGACCATTGAACGGGCGCTGATGAATCAGACCCGTACCATTCGTTTGCCCATCCATGTGGTCAAGGAACTCAATGTCTATCTGCGTGCCTCGCGCGAGCTGACCCAGAAGCTGGATCATGAGCCGACGGCTGATGATATTGCCACGCATCTGGACCGGCCGGTCGAGTCGGTCAAGCGGATGATGGGGCTCAACGAGAGGGTCTCCTCGGTCGACTATCCGGTGGGTAGCGAGAACGACAAGCCGCTACTGGATACGCTGGCTGATGAGAACGAGGCCGGCCCCGAATCCGAACTGGTCGACTTTGACGTCAAGGCGCACGTTGATGAGTGGCTCGGCGAGCTGACTGAAAAGCAGATGGAGGTGGTGGTACGTCGCTTCGGCCTGCGCGGTCACGAAGCCGCCACGCTTGAAGAGGTCGGCGAAGAGATTGGTCTGACACGTGAACGGGTTCGCCAGATCCAGGTCGAGGCGCTCAAGAAATTGCGCCGCATGCTGGAAAAGCAGGGCCTGTCACTGGATGCCATCTTCGAGTAGCCTGCCTGCGCTCTGAAATGGGGCCGACAAGCCATCAGCTGCCCCGTGCAGAACGAACAAAAAACGGCGCCAATATGGCGCTGTTTTTTTGATTTTCGCCTCTGTCAGGCGCGATAGTGGCATTGGAATGCCTTTAAACATTCAGGGATGTATGTAAAATCCTGCAATGTGCTAAGCTCGCATCCTATATGAGAGCTGCACCGTGATCGTGAGGGTGCGCTCGAGATGCTACAGGTTGCCAGCCGGTCATGGGGTACTGACCAGAGACGGCCATAACCGTTTTAGACAGGGAATCATTTGATGCGTAAGTTCAGAGTACTGCCACTGGTGCTTGCCGTCTCGCTCGCGGGTCAGGCTCAGGCCGCCGACCTGATATCCATCGCGCGCGATGCGCTGGTCAACAATGCCGATCTTGCTGCCTCAAGATCCGGCTATAGCAGCGTACAGGCCGGTGAGGATATCGAACGCGGTGATCTGCTGCCCCAGGTCAGTGCTACCGGCGGCGTCACGCGCTATAACATTACCTCCTCGCAGCGCAGCAACCTTGCCGGTATCGGAGCAGGGGCCGGCGGCGGTGCTGGTGGCATTGCCAGTGGCGGCAGTGACAATCACTATACCGGCACCACGGTGCAGGTTCAGGCTACTCAGGCCCTGTTCGATGCCACCAACTGGTATCAGCTGGAAGCCTCGAAGCGCCAAACTGCCCAGGAAGCCCTGAACCTGCGCGTCGACCGCCAGCAGCTTCTCTATAATGTGGCCCAGGCCTATTTCGACGTGCTGCGCGCCAAGGAGCAGCTCGATACCCTGCGTGCCGAGGAGCAGGCTGTTTCGCGCCAGCTTGAGCAGGTGCGTCAACAGTTTGATGTCGGCATCGTGGCGGCGACCGATGTGTATGAGGCACAGGCCTCCTATGATCTGACCCGCTCGCAGCGCATCTCGCAGGAAAGCACTTTGCAGGTCAATTTCGAAGCGCTTGAACAGTTGACCGGCAAGCAGTATTCCAGCATCGACGGCCTGGCCGATGACATGCCCATCGAGCGTCCGACGCCGGCCAGTCAGCAGGCGTGGGTCGAAATGGCCTCCAGTCAGAACCTGAACCTTCTGGCCGCTCGCGCCGCCGTTGAAGTGGCACGGGCCAACCTTGATACCTCGCGTGCCGGCCATCTGCCGACCCTGTCCGCCTTTGCCAATTACCAGTACGGTGACAGCGACCAGGACACCCTGCGCGGTCACAACGAGCAGAATCAGATCGGCCTGGAAGCCACCATTCCCATCTATACCGGTGGTTCAACCAGTGCTCAGGTCCGACAGAGTACGTATTCTCTGGAGCAGACCCAGTATCAGCAGGAGTCGCAGCTGCGTACGGCCGTTCAGCAGGTACGCTCCTACTACGCCCAGACGCTCAATAACGTTTTGATGGTCCAGGCGCAAAAGCGCTCCATCGAGTCCAATCGAAGCGCTCTTGAAGCCACCCGCAACGGCTATGAGGTCGGCACGCGTAACATCGTCGATGTACTGCAGGCTCAGCAAAATCTCTTTACCGCCATCTCCAACTACGCGGATGCGCGTTATGATTACGTTCTCAATCTGCTGAGCCTTCGTCAGGAAGCCGGTATTCTGGATGTCGACACGCTACAGGTGCTCAACAGCTGGCTGCGTTCCGACAAGGCGGTGCTGCTGAACTTTGAATCTCAGGGCACAACCGGTCTTGGTATCGGTGATGACCAGCCCGACCCCGGCATGAACGGCCCCAGCCCGCTGGAAGGCAGCCAGGGTCAGCGCCGGCTGCCGCCGCCCAATCGTACTGCCCTGCCGGATGACAATGATCTCAACGGTCTGGGGCGCAATGGACTGGGGCGTGGTATGCCCGGTGACATCGGCTACTGATAAACATTTTTCTGTACGGGATTTGACCACATGAGGCCGCTGACGGCGCATATTGATCTGGATGCGCTGCGTCACAACTATCTGCAGGCGCGTCGATGCGCGCCCGAGGCGCGTGCCATGGCGGTACTCAAGGCCAATGCCTACGGCCATGGCGCTGCAGCCTGTGCCCGGGCACTGAGTGATCTGGCCCCGGCCATGGCGGTGGCCTGCCTGGAAGAAGGGCAGGCGCTGCGTGAAGAGGGGATTGAGTGCCCCATTGTGCTGCTGGAAGGCTTTTTCGAGTCCAGCGAGCTCGATGAGATCATCACCGGCGGCTACTGGAGCGTGCTGCATACGCACTGGCAGGTCGAGGCGCTGCTTGAGCGGCTGACATACTGGCCGCAGCATCGGGTCACCGTGCTGATCAAGTGCGATAGCGGTATGCATCGGTTGGGGTTTGCGCCTGACGAGATCCAGAACCTCTGTCAGCGGCTGCGTGCGCATGCCGGTATCGAGCAGACACTGCTGATGACCCACTTTGCCACCGCCGATGCGCCAGATAATGCGCTGCTGACCCGCCAGCTGGACACCATCAACACCCTGCGAACCCGGCTTGATCTGCCCGGCTGTTTCGCCAATTCTCCTGCTACCCTGAGCGTGCCAAACGCCCGACACGACTGGGTGCGCCCCGGCGTCATGCTCTATGGCGTCAATCCACTCGAGCCCGGGCATGTCCTGCATGACGATATCGATCGGAGGCTTCAGCCTGTCATGACGCTGGAAAGCCGGATTATCGCCGTGCGCGAACTCCCCGCGGGCGAGCCGATCGGCTATGGTGCCCGCCATGTGACCCGTCGGCCCACGCGGGTCGGCGTGGTGGCCTGTGGCTATGGGGATGGTTATGATCGTCATGCCAGAGAGGGCACCCCGGTGCTGGTGGATGGCCGGCGCGCTGGCATTGCCGGGCGCGTATCGATGGACATGCTTACCGTGGACCTCACCGAGCTGCCCGAGGCCGATATCGGTTCGCGCGTGACCCTGTGGGGGCGCGATGTCAGTGGTGCCACGCTGAGCGTCAGTGAGGTGGCGCTCTGGTGCGATACCATCGCCTATACGCTGTTGACCGGTGTATTGCCGCGCGTTCCGCGTTGTTATCATCGAAGCGATGCCTCGAATGCGTCGATGGATGCCAGAGCGCTGCCCTGAGCGGGTGGTGATGTCTTCCTGTCCCCCTGATCCCTTATAGTGTCTGCAGCGTGGCGCCCGAGCGCCATTGCGTCTGTCCGCAGGAAGTTACACAGGCTGATTGATGAGTAAACGCAAACGTCACGAATATCCTGAATCCTTTGCGCACCCGCGCTACTGGTCGACCTGGTGTGCCATCGGTCTTATGCGCGCGGGCGCCTTTCTGCCCTGGCGGCTCAAACTGTGGGTCGGTAAGGTCATCGGTGAGCTGGTGTGGCGCTTCGTCAAGCGCCGTCGTCATATCACCGAGACCAATCTGCGCCTGTGCTTTCCCGAGCTGGACGAGCGCGAGCTCGCCAGACTGGTCAGGCGCACCTTTCACGCCAACGGCATCGGTATTCTGGAAACCGCAACCGGCTGGTGTCGCGACCCGGAGCATCTGCGCCATCGTGTCAGCTTCAAGGGCACCGAGCACATGGAAGCGGCGAAGGCGAAAGGCAAGGGTGTGCTGATCATCGGCATCCATTTCTCGACGCTGGATCTGGGGGGCGCGCTGCATTCGCTGTTTTTTGATGCCGACGTGGTCTATCGCCCGCACAACAACCCCTTGTTCGAGCGCTTCATGACGAAGGCGCGGCGCGGCATCTTCGGGGCGGCGATCGATCGCCACGATCTGCGTGGGGTGGTTCGACGCATCAAGGGCGGTCATGCGGTCTGGTATTCGCCGGATCAGGATTTCGGGCGTGAGGCGAGTGTGTTTGCGCCGTTTTTCGGCATCGATGCTGCCTCGATCCGACTGACGTCCAAGATCGCGCGCATGACCGGTGCGCCGGTCATGCCGTTGATGTTTCATCGCAACCCGGACAACCGCACCTATACGCTTGAGTATCTGCCGGCGCTGGAGAACTTCCCCAGCGGCGATGAGGTGGCCGATGCCACCCAGGTCAATGCCTTTATCGAAATGGCCATTCGCAAGCATCCCGAGCAGTATCTCTGGCTGCATCGTCGCTTCAAGACCCGCCCGGAAGGTGAGGCCTCCTTCTACGACTAGCGTGTTCACAGGCGTCATCAAAAAGTGATGGGATGAACAGGACGATAAAATGAAAAAAGGGCCACCCCGTCGGGGTGGCCCTTTTTGATGCGTCATCTCAATACACCAAAAAGCGACGCCGGTCAGGCGTCGATGCGCTTGTACTTCACGCGCTTGGGCGTGTCGCTGCCCACGCGCTTGTGGTAGTCCGCTTCATAATCGGTGTAGTTGCCTTCGAAGAACTCGACGTGGGAGTCGCCTTCGTAGGCCAGGATGTGCGTGGCGACACGGTCCAGAAACCAGCGGTCGTGGCTGATGACCATTGCACAGCCCGGGAACGCCAGCAGGGCCTCTTCCAGCGCGCGCAGGGTCTCGATGTCCAGGTCGTTGGAGGGCTCATCGAGCAGCAGCACGTTGGCGCCCTGCTTGAGCGTCTGGGCCAGCTGCAGGCGACCCCGTTCCCCGCCGGAGAGATCCTTCAGATACTTCTGCTGGTCGTTGCCCTTGAAGTTGAAGCGACCGACATAAGCGCGCGAAGAAACTTCGTAGCCATTGATGCTGAGCATGTCCTGGCCGCCGGAAACGGCTTCCCAGACGGTCTGACGATCGTCCATGGCATCGCGCAGCTGTTCGACGTAGGCGATGTCGACGGTGTCACCGATGACCACTTCGCCGCTGTCGGGCTGCTCCTGACCGGTGATCATGCGAAACAGGGTCGACTTGCCGGCACCGTTGCCGCCCACGATGCCCACGATCGCACCCGGCGGGACGGACATGGTCAGATCCTCGATCAGCATCTTGTCGCCAAAGCGCTTGGTGACGTTGTGCAGTTCGATGACCTTGTCGCCCAGACGCGGTCCCGGCGGAATGTAAATTTCGTTGGTTTCGTTGCGCTTCTGGAAATCGCCGGACTGCAGTTCATCAAAGCGATTGAGGCGCGCCTTGCTCTTGGCCTGGCGACCCTTGGGATTCTGACGAACCCACTCAAGCTCCTGCTTGATCGCCTTTTGACGGGAAGCTTCCTGCTTGGCTTCCTGTTCAAGACGCTTTTCCTTGGCCTCAAGCCAGGTGGAGTAGTTGCCTTCCCAGGGGATGCCGCGGCCGCGGTCGAGCTCGAGAATCCAGCCGGCGGCGTTGTCCAGGAAATAGCGGTCGTGGGTGACCGCCACGACGGTGCCGTTGAATTCGGTCAGAAAGCGCTCGAGCCAGCCCACGGATTCAGCGTCCAGGTGGTTGGTCGGCTCATCAAGCAGCAGCATGTCGGGGCCTGACAGCAGCAGCCGGCACAGCGCGACACGACGACGCTCACCGCCCGAGAGATGCTCGACGCGGGCATCCCAGGGCGGCAGGCGCAGCGCCTCGGCAGCGACTTCCAGTTTGCGTTCAAGGTTGTGGGCGTCGCTGGCCTCGATCATGTTTTCAAGGCGCGCCTGCTCGGCGGCCAGCGCATCGAAATCGGCGTCCGGCTCGGCATAGGCGGCGTAGACGGCATCGAGTTTCGCTTGCGCCTCGGTGATTTCGGACAGGGCTTCCTCAACGGTCTCGCGGACCGTTTTGCTGTCGTCGAGCTCCGGTTCCTGCGGCAGATAGCCCACATTGAGGTTGGGCATGGGCCGGGCTTCGCCGTGATAGTCCTGATCGACGCCCGCCATGATTCTCAGAAGAGAGGACTTGCCCGAACCGTTAAGCCCGAGCACGCCGATCTTGGCGCCGGGGAAAAACGACAGGGAGATATCCTTGAGGATGTCACGCTTGGGGGGCACGGTCTTGCCCACCCGATTCATGGTATAGACGTATTGCGCCATGGAGTGGATTCAGCCTCGTAGTCAATGGTGATAGGCAGGGTATCAGAGGCAGTCGTCTGCCAATACCGTGATGATAGAGATCAGTGGGCATCACGGCCAGCGTAAAGCGGCAGGCAGGGTTATCCATAAAGCCCATAAAGCGAACAGGGCGCCATAAGGGCGCCCTGCAGAAGATGCTCCGACTCGAATGGGGCAACTATTCCTCTTCGTCCCACTCATCCCAGCCGTCAATCAGATCGCGCTCGAGTCGACGCTCTTCCAGAAGCGATTCGACACGTCGGCGAGCGCAGATTTCGCCCTTTTTGGGGCGGGCACTGGGTGTCCAGGTATCATCATTGACTGCATCAAGCTCATCGGGTGCTTCATCAAACAGCTCGGTACTCATGCTGGCTGCCCTCAGCTGCAAAAAAAGGCTATATAACCCCCTTTCAGGCCTCAGGCAAGCGGTTTTTGCGGCCCTGCATGAGTGATGATCGACGATGGGAAGCATTCGGTAAAAATACGGCCGAGCCCACTCATGACGGGCGCTTCCCGTGAGCCCTCACAAAGCTCAGGACATTTCTTCGACGCGCGCGCGCAGCCGTTCGAGTTCCTGCTGGGCTTCGACCAGGCTGGTGACATCCTTCTGGACACCGATGAAGTACAGAAGCTGGTCTTCATCATCATGAACGGGGGTGATCGAGAGTTCATTCCAGAACAGGGAGCCGTCCTTTTTGTAGTTGCGGATGACTTCACGGCAGGCATGACCTTCCTTGAGGGCATTTCGAATGCGGTCAAGGCCGGGCTGCTGATTGTCACCGTTTTGCAAAAAGCGGCAGTCGCGATAAAGAATTTCATCAGCGCTGTAGCCGGTCAGTCCCTCGAACCCGCTGTTGACGTAGATCAGGATGTTTTCGTTGCCTTCCTGCTCTGCCACGACAATGCCGTCTCCCGAGGCATTAACGACACGTTCGAGCAGCTCGGGGCTGATCATCCGCTGTGTTTGCATGATCGATATTTCCTTGAGTGTAATGCTGCCCTGTCATGCAGGTAGCGGCGTTTCAGTCATGAAAGATAGGCTTGCATGATATGAAGTCCAGTATGCGTGATGCCAGCATAATCAGTAGCAAAAGCCTACTCTCTGCGATACTCCATTAAATCGCCTAATGAATGGCGGGTTTTTTTAAGTCTCTCTGTTGCATGATGTAATTCCATGGCCCGGTCTGCAAAGCTTGCACTGTCCGGGTACCTTCTCAAAAGGAGTCCTTGATGAAAGTTACCATCCACTACTGCACTCAGTGTCAGTGGCTGCTGCGCGCCGGATGGTACGCGCAGGAGCTTTTATCCACGTTTGGCGAGAGCCTGGAACAGGTGGCGTTGGCGCCCGGCCATGGCGGCCATTTCGAAATCGTGATGGTTGACGACGATCAGGCCTCATCGGAGGTAATCTGGGAGCGCAAGCGTGATGGTGGCTTTCCCGACATCAAGGAACTCAAGCGACGCGTGCGGGATCGACTCGACCCCGAACGTGATCTTGGGCATATCGACCGCTGAGACGGCGGGCTTTAGACGCTGTCTCTCTGGTCACTACCACCAGCGCCACTTTTTCAACAATGCCATGACGCCGGCCCCGACTAGCATCGACAGGATCACCACGACGGCGAAGCCTGCCGGGCTTGAGGCGCCGGGAATGCCGCCGACGTTGATACCCAGCAGTCCGGTCAGAAAGGTCAGCGGCAGGAAGACGGCAGTGATGATGGCCAGCAGATACATGCGCTCGTTGAGCCGCTCGTTGTGCGAGTTCCAGATCTGTTCCTGAAGGATCAGGGCACGCTCCTGCATGGCGCGAAAATCCTCCACATAGCGAAAGAGCTGGTTGGCGGCTTCACGAAGCCATAACTTCGCGGTGTCATCGAAGATGTCATCCTCTGCAAGGCGTGCCAGACAGTGATACTGCGGCTCCATGAAGCGACGCAGTGTGATGAGGGGCTGTCGAATATCGGTCAGCTCCTCGTTGGTGATGGCATCGGCTTCCCTGTCGGCCTGACGCTCTTCGAGCTCACCCAGTGCGTCATCAAGCTGGTGGGTCAGATCCGCGACGCGATCGACCAGGGTGTCCGCCATGCCCGCCATCAGCTCGCCGACGTTGCGGGCGCCATCACCGGCGTCAAGGTAGGCGCGAACGCGCGTGATCGACTGCAGCGGTCGTCGTCGCACGGTGATCAGCCGGTTGTCGGTCAGCCAGACCCGCAATGACACCAGATCGTCCGGGTCGGCGCCCGGATTCAGGTTGATGCCGCGCAGGGTGGTGATTCTTCCTCCCTTGAAGACTGCCACGCGCGGGCGGGTATCTTCTTCGGTCAATGCCTCGATGATGTCTTCATTCAACTCGGCAATGGTCTCGAGGAAGTAATCGACATCCTTGTGGGTAAAGTCCAGATGCATCCAGAGCTGTGCCTCGTCGTGATGCCATACGCGGGCAAGCTCTTCGTGGTCCAGTGGCGTACCACTGCCCTCGCCATCCAGACGATAGGCCACCACAAAGGAGGAAGGAGAAGCAGAGGACATGTCGGATTTTCCACCGTGAGTCAAAAAGGGCATGAATATGGCGGTCACACCGCCATGCTTGAATCAGTACTTAATGGTGACTGGCATGGGCGCTATTGCCTGGCGATGCTGTTTCCAGCATCGAGGCCACGGTCGGCCAGATATTGTCGAGCATGATGGGCTGCCCCTTTGCATTGGGGTGGATGCGGTCGTTTTGCATCAGATCCTCGTTCAGCGCCACACCATCAAGGATAAAGGGCACCAGTGGCACATCGTAGCGGCTGGCCAGCGTCGGAAAAACGTCGGCGAAAGCCTTTGTGTAGGCCTGGCCATAGTTGGGCGGAATCAAAATGCCCAACAGGGCTACGCGTGCGCCGCTGGCCTGGCTCTTATCGATCATTTGCGCCAGGTTATCCTGCATGCGTTGTGGCGGCAGCCCCTGTAGACCATCGTTGCCCCCCAGCTCCAGCAATACGATGTCGGGGTGGTAGGTCTCAAGCGCTTCGGGCAGGCGCTCAAGACCGGCGGCGGTCGTATCACCGCTGATGCTGGCGTTGACCACCCTGTGTTGGCCGGGCGCTTCGGCGTCGAGTCGCTGGCGCAGCAGGTTGACCCAGCCCTCATCGCGATCGATGCCGCGCGCAGCGCTGAGGCTGTCGCCGATCACCAGCAGGGTTTCGGCCTGAACCGGCTGTGTTGCCACTGCCAGCATCACTGCCAGCATCATCAAGAGTCGCCGGCCTTTCGGCGCGATGCGACGTGAAACCTTCATCCAATTCAGGTAGCGCAAGATGTCGACTCCAGAAACCAGAAAACAGGACGTTGAGCACTCCCGTCAGGATGACCGTTCACGTCATGGCCGGGATGGTCACACAGGAAGTACACGCCCACAGAATAGAACATCGATTCTGATGGCGCGCCAGCTTGAAAAGACCGTCGGCAGTGGCGCCAGTGCCATCACCATTCTCAAGGCGCTGGATCTGGAGATTCACGCCGGTGAAAGCGTCGCGATCGTGGGCAGCTCCGGCGCGGGGAAATCCACCCTGCTGGCGCTGCTGGCCGGTCTGGATACGCTGACACAAGGCGAGCTTTCCCTGTTTGGCGAGTCCTTGTCTGCACTGGATGAAGATGGTCGGGCGCGTTTGCGCTCCGGTCAGGTCGGCTTCGTTTTTCAAAACTTTCAGCTGCTGCCAACGCTCACCGCACAGGAAAATGTCCTGCTGCCGCTGGAGCTGAGCGAGCGCCGCGTCGATACCGATCAGGCCCGGCAGTGGCTGGCCCGGGTGGGGCTTGAATCTCGTGTGCAGCATCTGCCCAAACAGCTGTCAGGCGGCGAACAGCAGCGGGTCGCGATTGCGCGTGCCTTTGTCACCCAGCCGGCGCTGGTGTTTGCCGACGAGCCGACCGGCAACCTCGATCGTGCCACGGGCGATCGGGTGGCGGATCTGCTCTTCACGCTCAACCGCGAGTCCGGCACGACCCTGGTGCTGGTCACTCATGACCCGCAGCTGGCGGCACGCTGTGATCGTACCCTGACCCTGGAGGAGGGCCGGCTGCACGCCTACGACAGCGCCGCAACACCGAGTCATGTATCTGACGGAGTTGATCGCTGATGACGGCTCGCTCGACTGTTGAGGCCGGCGGCCTTGCACGACACCCTTCTGGTAGCGGAAGACACACCCTGCGCTTGGGCTGGGCCGGTTTGCGCCGTGATCTGCGCGCGGCCGACGTGCGCGCGCTCTTTCTGGCGCTGGTACTGGCCGTGGCCGCCACCACCATGATCGGTTTTTTTCTGGATCGTATCGGTGGCGCACTGGAGCGTCAGTCCGGGCAGCTGCTGGGTGGCGATCTGGTACTGGTGCAGGGCAACCCCTTTGATACACAGGTGCTCGACACCCTGGAAGATGCCGGGATGACGACCTCTCGTCAGGTCAATACCGTCTCGATGGCAGGGTTTGGTGATCGCTTTCAACTGGCAAGCCTCAAGGGGGTGGCGCCAGCCTATCCACTGTATGGCAGCTTCCAGGTCGATTTTGGGGATGGCCCTGAGACCACCACCACGCTGCCAGACCGACATACCGTCTGGGTTGAGCCGCGACTGGGCACGGCGCTGGGCCTGACGCTGGGGGATGACATCACGCTGGGCGACGAGCAGTTTCGGGTCAGCGGCTGGATCCTCGAGGAGCCGGATCAGGATGTCGGCCTTGCCAGCTTCAATCCACGGATCATGATCGATCTGGCCGATCTCGAAAGTTCCGGGCTCATTGCCCCGGGGGCCCGGCTGACCTGGCGTCTGCTGGCCGCCGGGCCACCGGACGCGGTGCGTTCACTCAATGACCAGCTTGAGGCCTGGCAGGATCGCGGCATCCGCGTCATCGATGTACGCAAGGACAGCCCGCGCATTGGCCGAGCGTTGGAGCGTTCCCAACAGTATCTGAGCCTTTCGGGGCTGGCTGCCGTGCTGCTGGCCGGCGTCGCCGTGGCCATGGCCACACGCCGGTATGTCGAGCGTCACCTGGACACTGCCGCCCTGATGCGCTGCTTTGGCGCCAGTCAGCAACAGCTTGCCCGAATCTTTGCCGCTCAACTGGCGATGCTGGCCCTGAGCGCGGCAGCGGCAGGGGCGGTACTGGGGCTGATCGGCCAATGGGCATTACTGAAGCTTCTGGTGCAGTTTCTACCGCTGGAGCTGCCGCCGCCCGGCCCATTGCCGCTGTTGCTGGGCATGCTGACGGCCGTGGCCATTTTGATCGGCTTTGCCGGCCCGACGCTTTTGCGCCTCAGGCAGGTCAGTGCGCTCAAGGTACTGCGTCGCGAACTGGCGCCGTTGCCGGCCGCAGGCTGGGTCATTATTGGCTGTGCCAGCCTCATGTTCGGCGGGCTTTTGTGGCTCTACAGCGGTGATCTGGTCCTTTCAGGCGGATTGCTGGTGGGCGGGCTAATCACGCTGGTCGTGCTGTGGGGCGTGGCGCAGGTGATGCTGTCGCTGTTGCTTAAAGGTGCGGGGCTGCTGCCGCAGCACTGGCGCATGGGGAGCCGACAGCTGGCGCGTCGGCGGCAATCCAGTATCGGTCAGATTCTGGCCTTTGCCGTCACCTTTGCCCTGATGGCGCTGATCGCACTGGTACGCACGGATCTGATCGATGACTGGCAGTCAAAACTGCCGCCGGATGCACCCAATCAGTTTGCCATCAACATTCAGCCCAGCCAGAAAGAGGGCTTTATCAGCGCGCTGGACAATATTACCGAGAGTCGTTCGGAGGTCTATCCGATCGTTCGCGGTCGGCTGGTCGAGATCAACGGGGTGACTGCCCGCGATGAAGTTCCCCAGGAGGCGCGCAACGATGGCAATCTGCGCCGCGAAATCAACCTGACCTGGGCGGCCACCATGCCGGGCAACAATACGCTGATACAGGGCAACTGGTTTGCAGGCGACAGCGAGCAGGAGAAGGGAACGCGCGAGGCGCCGGTCGGCGTGTCGGTCGCACAGAGCATGGCGAAGGATCTCTCGCTCTCCATCGGCGATCGCCTGACCTTTGACATCGGCGGGCGTGAGGTGACGGCCCGAATTACCAGCCTGCGTCAGGTAGACTGGGAATCATTTCAGCCCAACTTCTTCGTGATTTTTCCGCCCGGACCGCTTGAGCGCTTCAGTCACAGCTTCATCACCGCCTTTCATCTGCCCGCCAGCGAACAGCAGGCGCTGGGGCCGTTGATACAGCAATATCCGTCGGTGTCCCTGCTGGATATCGATGCCATCCTCGAGCAGGTGCGTGATCTGCTGCGTCAGGTCTCTCGAGCGGTGGAACTGGTGCTGCTGTTTGTTCTGCTGGCGGGTATTGCCGTGCTGTATGCCGCGTTAACGGCCTCCCTGCCGGCTCGCGCGCATGAATGGGCACTGCTCAGAGTGTTTGGCGCCAGGGATAAAAGACTGGTTCGTACCCAGCTGGCGGAGTTTGGCTGGCTGGGCTTTGCCAGTGGTCTGCTTGGCGCCATGCTGGCAGAAGGCATCAGTGCGCTGCTCTATGGTGTCTGGCTGGATCTCGACGTGCGATGGCACCTGAGCCTTTGGCTTTTGATGCCGCTGGGCGGAGCACTTTTGATCGGTGGCATTGGATATCTGCTCAGTACGCCGCTGCGGCGCCAGGCCCCAATGGAAAGTCTTCGGTTATTGGGGGAGGGGTAATGATAAAGTATTGCCTTGAAAAGGCTTTAGAGTTCTCATTTTCCAAGATTTCTGGCAATAATGGATGATAAATATCAAACTTTAGGCGTCTGCAAGGTGGTATTCTCTAAGGTTTCTGATGCTGGTGTAAAGCTTTGGAAGTGACTTAAGCTATTGATGATATTTTGTTTTTGTGTACTGAAGCTAAAATTGCAGGATTTGATCAGCAATGGGGGCAGGTACATGGCATGCCTTTATCGATAGCAAAAAGGCGCTTCTGCATAGCAGGGATGGAAATGACTGCGTAGATTGTTGCCGCTCTGCGTCCTTCCCTCGCCAAACCTTTTCTTCATGAAACAGGATAAAGAGGATCTGTCAAGTCGCAGGATATCGACAGATACTTGTAGTCTGTAAAATAGATGTGACGATCCACCATTATTCTTTGGGAGGGTTTGTCATTAGCGTTAAGACCATCGAGGGGCATGAACGTATGAGAAAGCTGCGAAGCTTGATCTACCAATTATTAAGGAAGGCGCCGGACGCTATCTATTTTCATGTGATTTACCTGTATCTACACAGGCGTTTCTGCAATTTCAGACATCCCAAAAGCGTCAGCGAGAAAATATTTTATCGCATGCGCTATCCCGATCCTGCCTTCTCGGTTCTGGCTGATAAGGTGGCAGTACGTGATTATGTCATTGAACGCGCCGGCCAGCAGTATCTGGTGCCCTTCATCGGTGTTTACGACACGGTTACGCAAAGCCAGCTAAAACAGATCAAAGAACCGTTTGTCATCAAGGCTAATCACAGCGCCGGTCAGGTCAAGGTAATCAAGGAGCCTGAGCAAACGGATATGGCAGAGTTGGCGCGCGAAGCCAATCAATGGCTGAGCTACGACTATGCCGGTCTGCATCGTGAAAAGCATTATCGCAATATCAAGCCGCAGCTGGTCATCGAAAAGGCATTGTTAATCGATGGAGAAGTACCGGCGGATTACAAGGTGCTGGTTCTGAACAATGGCGATGAGCAGGAGCTCTATATTCAGCTGATTGCCGGGCGTTTTACGGATATTCGCTGCCAGTTTTTCACTGAAGACTGGCAGATCGCGCCATTCAACCGTCGTGGCTATAAACCCCTTCAGGGGGATGATCTCAAGGCGCCAGGTTGCCTTGATGAAATGATTCAGGTGGCCAAGGCGCTCTCGGAACCCTTTAGCTTCTGTCGTGTGGATTTCTTTGTAGTGGGTGAACGCTGTTACGTGGGAGAGCTCACCTTTACGCCTGTGGCAGGAGAGTTTGTACTTGATCCGGTCAGTGCCGACTTTGAACTGGGACGCAAGATCGATTTTCCGGAGCATGTCGATCTCACACAGCCGCCCAGGCATCGGGTCAGGTCTTCTGTGTCCGGTGAGGCCGGCAGTGCTTCGGTATAGCAGTGCTTCGATATAAATGAAGTATCGATAGAGTATTTAAAACGGCAGCCTGAGGCTGCCGTTTTTTATGGTTGATACTAACGATAGAACCTGTCCGGCGGCGGCTGGATATAACGAGCAAGGCGTCGGCGCATGCCAAAGGTATAGGCCATGCCCCCGACAGCACCGATCCAGTACACCCCGGTACGATAATTCATGTAGCTTTCAAACAGGTTCACGATAAACCAGAATACAAAAAACAGCGCGACAAAGATGGCCATGTCATTTGGCATATCACCGCGTCGCCAGCTTTTCCAGGTCGACAGCCCGACTGTAATGGTCAGGGCGATCCAGACGGCCAGACCCAGCACGCCGTTGGCGATCAGAAGAGACATCATACTGTTGTGAAAATGGCGCAGGTTATATGTATCTGCAATCGCCCCTAGCGTGGTATCGCCTACCGGGTTGGTGCTTTGAAGCAGAAGCGGAATGTGACTCTTGGGACCCCATCCAAACCAGGGCTGCTCGGCGACCAGCTGCAGGCCATAGTGCCAGGCATGAATGCGAAAGCCGATGCTCGAAAAGGGGACGTTGCGTAGATCGCCCCGTAGCACTTCGAGGATGACGTCATGCTCCTTGAACACTCTTGTCGCAATCTGATCGCCATAGAGTGCGCCCAGTGCCACGGCAATGACTGCAAACACGAGACCTGACAGCAGGATCTGTTTGAGCAGTCGCGGCGATTTGATGTGTCCACGCATGATCATGACCAAAAGGCCTGCAAGTGCCAATAGCGCCACGACAATCACACCCAGCCAGCTGGCACGGGTCATGGTGATGGCCCAGGCAAACAGCGAAAGCCCCGCCACCGCGACAAACCCCAGTCTGGCCAGCCATTTCAATGTCACCTGATAGTCAGCACTTTCTTGGAGGAAGCGCCGGGCAAAGCAGGCCTGAGCAATCAGAATGCCGCCTGCGCAGACACCGGCATGCTGCCAGTTCTTGAAGCCTAGAGTCGGTCGCTTGCCTTCCTGCACAAACCTGACCAATGTCTCCATATCCTGCCCGGTGAAGACGGCGCCGAGCACCATGCCCAGTATCAGGGCCGTTAGCGTCCAAAGGGCAATGCGAATGTTGCCGGCCATGAACCAGGCAATCGGCAGGATCATGAAAACCTTGGAGAGCTGACGCATGGAGCGAACTTCATCACGTGCGTAGTCGGGAAACATCTGAATTGCCGCGGGAAGGGTTACCAGCTGCAGCGCCAACCAGATAGCCAAAAGTATCCAGAGCGGATCACCAAAGGCTCGACCCCTTCCCGGCTGTGATAGAAGTGCCACGAGATACAACGGCACTAAAAGTGATTCGAAGGCTCGAGTGGCTTCCAGACTTACAAGCCAGGTAAACATGTAAAGCAACAGGGCGACAACGCCGATGCGATGGCACCAGCGGGTAGTGGCATTGTAATTCCATGCCGGGACAGGAGAAGGAAACACAATCATGGATAGGCGTTCGGCATAAAGAGACGGATGAGCGATGTTGTCGGAATGCTACGGTAAAACGCCTGAATTGACTAACCGCTTTAAACTCGATACAGCCGGTGTCGTCCTCAGGATAGACGGGGCCGCGTTTCAAGTGAAAGGCCCAAAAGCGTTGTGTATGATGGCGATCAACGCCTTTTCTTCACGCACCTGTTCAGCCCGTTCAGTGCGTTTCTATCCTTCTGGTATCGAGGAAGTTCATGTTCACACGCGATATGACCATTGCCGGCTATGACGATGCGCTCTGGCAGGCCATGCAACAGGAAGACGGCCGTCAGGAAGACCACATCGAGCTGATCGCCTCGGAAAACTACACCAGCCCGCGCGTCATGATCGCCCAGGGCTCGCAGTTGACCAACAAGTATGCCGAGGGCTACCCCGGCAAGCGTTATTATGGTGGCTGCGAGTTTGTCGACGTGGTTGAAGACCTGGCCATTTCGCGTGCCTGCGAGCTGTTCGATTGCGACTACGCCAACGTGCAGCCGCACGCCGGTTCTCAGGCCAACAGTGCCGTGTTTCAGGCGCTGGTCAAGCCGGGCGACACCATTCTGGGCATGAGCCTGGATGCCGGTGGTCACCTGACCCACGGTGCCAAACCCAATTTTTCCGGCAAGCACTACAATGCCGTGCAGTACGGGCTCAATGATCAGGGGCTGATCGATTACGACGAAGTTGCACGTCTGGCTCGTGAACACCAGCCAAAAATGATCATTGCCGGCTTCTCGGCCTACTCACAGATCATCGACTGGGCGCGGTTCCGCGAGATTGCTGATGAAGTGGGTGCCTGGTTTTTTGTCGACATGGCCCACATTGCCGGTCTGGTGGCCGCGGGTGTTTACCCCAGCCCGCTCAAGCACGCCCACGTGGTAACCACCACCACGCACAAGACCCTGCGCGGCCCGCGTAGTGGTCTGATCCTCTCCGCCGCCGGTGATGAAGACCTCTACAAGAAGCTCAACTCTGCCGTGTTCCCGGGCGGGCAGGGCGGCCCTCTGATGCATGCCATTGCCGCCAAGGCCGTGTGCTTCAAGGAAGCGCTGGAGCCCGAGTTCAAGGCCTATCAGCAGCAGGTCGTCAAGAATGCCAAGGTGATGGCCGGTGTTTTCATGGAACGCGGCTTTGATGTCGTCTCCGGCGGTACGGAAGATCACCTGTTTCTGCTCTCGCTGGTCAAGCAGGGCCTGACCGGCAAGGACGCGGACGCAGCGCTGGGTCGCGCCCACATTACGGTCAACAAGAACGCCGTCCCGGGCGACCCGCAAAGCCCGTTCGTCACCTCCGGTCTGCGTATCGGCACGCCTGCCGTGACCACACGTGGCTTCAAGGAAGACGAATGTCGCGAGCTGGCCGGCTGGATCTGCGATATCCTTGATGCCATGCAAAAGGGTGACAGCGTTGAGGCAGAAGAGACGGTGAAAAACCAGGTCGCCAGGGTCTGTGAGAGGCTGCCTGTCTATTCATGAGCCGCTAATTTTGTTAAAAAAGCCACGCCTTGTGCGTGGCTTTTTTAATGCCTGAATCAAACAAAGGATAAAGATATTCATCCATTTACATTAGTAAAGACGTGGGCGAAGATGCCGAGCCATATGTTATTTAATGCTATTGAGAAAAGCTGATGCCATAACTTGTTTGGTATGAGTGGGTGGGTGGCCAAAAATCAAACAATCCATGTTCTGGACGGTAAGCATGCTCACGAAGCTTGGGTATTTTTCAAGGAAAGTTTTAAAAAGTTACAAAGTCCTGATGCTTTTGACGCTGGCAGGGCTTTTGGTGGTTTCTCTTCCCAGAATGAGCATTTCCATTGGTGGGTTTTTGATCACTCTTTTGGCGATAGCTTTTCAGTACTTTCTTGCCATACATAATAAATTGTATCGTATTCGGGTGCCCCTGGAGGAAATGGGAGCTTTCAGTAATGACATCCGCTTTACGTTTAAGCAAAAGACATACAATATTCCTGATAACAAATCCCTTGCGAAAATGTTGTGTTTGACTCCCCTATTGCTTTCGATGGGATGGGTTGCACCTCTGGTTTATATGGCATTGATTTTGCTTGCGTATGGCCCGCGTCTTGTCGGCCTTTATAAAGTCTATCTTGGCAAGGACAATGCGGCCGATACCCATGTTCAGAAGTTAAATAACTATAAACCTGAGGTGGCTGTCTACGTCACAGGCCTTCAAAACGTTGCATATCAGATAAATCAATGGTTACCAGTGCTGCATGCGCTACCCTTCAGGTTTGTTATCGTTATTCGAGAGAAAAAAACATTTTATGACATGAGGGAAACCTCAATACCTGTCTACTATGCCCGAAGCATGCGAGAGCTGGAACACTTTAGGGCAGCCGGTATTAAAACAGTGTTATATCCTGCCAATACTCAAAAAAATGTTCAGTTTTTAAGGTTGAGCGATTTAAATCATTTCTTCATTAATCATGGGGAAAGCGACAAGGTGGTCAATCAGAGCAAATTTCTGATGGCCTATGATAAATTGCTTGTGGGTGGGCCCTTGGCAAAAAGAAGGCTGGAAGCAGCCAATTTACCGTTAAGGGATGACCATGTTGAATTTGTGGGTCGGCCTCAAACAGAGTTATTGCTAAATCAGGTTGAGGGAAAAGCTAAATATATAAAAACGGTTCTTTATGCGCCGACTTGGGAAGGTTTTGTAGAAGAAGCCAACTATTCATCAGTTACAGAAATTGGTTTTTCGATGCTTCAGGCTTTAGTTGAGTCTGGTGATTATAGAGTTATATTTAAGCCACATCCATATACAGGGGTCGCTAAAAATATCAATAAGCACTTTTTAAAGGAAATGCAATCGTATTGCCTTTCCAAAGAAAATGCTGAATATGCTGGATTTGATGCCGATCTGTATTCGCTGATGAACGAAAGCGATGTTTTAATATCAGATATATCTAGCGTAGTTAATGAGTATCTTTACACCCTAAAACCAATTGTCGTGACAAATTTTAAAGGGATGGAAAGCTCTTTGTTCGAAAGCCTATTTGCCACAGTTAAAGCTGCCTATTTATTTGATGGTGTGAGTAGTGTAAATAACTTGTTGAGCTCAATATACTTGGATGATCAGAAGTTTAACGTTAGAAAACTTGTGTGTGAAGACTCTCTAGGCGGCACTAATATTAGTGCGTTGCAAAGATTTGAAGTTGTGATTTCCAACAGTTTGACAAAAGATTCCGGGGGCGTCGCAGATTAAAATGATCAGATTTATTATAAAAAATAAATCCGCAATAAGGAAGGTGGTGTTTCTTGTCGCATCTTCATTGTACCCGATTATGGATTTGTCAAATTTTATAAAAACAAAAAAATTTTTTGGGAAAGGACTCACTGCGAATTCGCGTGAGATATCTGAACTTTTAAGGTTTTACTCTAATAAGCATGATGCTTCAAAAGTGAAGAAAATTTATAATTTTTCAGTGTTGATCTACCCTTATAATAAAAGTTTATTCTTTAATAAAGTTTTGGCTGATGAGAGTATGGGAGAGAAGGTTACTGTAAAGGAAGCTGTAGAAGCTGCACTTCCTAAGGCGGCAAGCTTCACGATAGATGAATATATAAAGCTGGCTAGGCTTTTGATTTCAATAAATGAGTTTGACTACGCTGAAGCACTAGTTAAGGACTTTCAGTCCTCGAGCTATGAAGATCCTAGATTGTATGCGGTTTTTTATTTTTTTAACGTTTTCAAAAAACAATATACGAAAGATATTTTTAATGGTTTGTCTCTAAAAATAAGAAGAAGAGACATGAGTTTTTTTTCATTCCTGTTTGAAACTCTTTTTAAACAAGGGTTTGTGCTTGAAGCATATAGGCTTAAAGATGAGGTTTCTGATGTTCTGATAAGCCAAAAAGAAAAAATCAAAGATATTGATATTTGCTATCAAGTTCTAATGGCATATTTGTTTTCAGAAAGATTCGAATCTGCTAAAGAGTATGTTGATGTTTTGACCTCGCAAAAAAGCGCTTCCAGCTTAAAAAATCATCCTTTTCAACAGGTCGAAGAATACCTTTATAGACTAGGGTTTTCCGAAAAAAAGATATTTTATCCTGAAAGGCCGCATGAAGGTTGCTTTGAAAAGAAAATAAGATCCAAAACAATCGCTATCGTTGGTCCTGCTGGCATTGTGGAAAATCTTCATGAGGAAATTGATTCTTATGACACTGTTATTAGAACCAATGCTTTTAATATGTCTGACTTTCTGGACGAGAAAAAGTCCTTGGGTACGAAGTTGGATATCTCATATTATACAAAGCATACATTCAAGCATCGATTTGACGAAATTTTATCGTTGAGGAAAAAAGAGAATTTTATTCCTGTATATAGGAACAGACAGGATTATACATCAGCTTTGAATATGGGTGATGGGCCTGGTGCACGTTGGGTTAGAAGGTCACCTTGGAATTTCATGCCTAATTTTAAAAATATGCATGCTGTTCAAAGAATAGTATGGGATGTTCTTAAGTTTGCACCTGAAAAGATAAAGCTATTCAATGTGAACTTTTATGTTGGTGATTTGTATAATGAAAGTTATAAGCCTCGTGGTATTTCACCCGACAAAAATTCTTTAGGAATAAAGCATGATCCTTTGCAAAGTTTTTTGTTTATAAAAAACCTCCATAACGCTGGAGTGGTTGAGTGCGATAGTAGAGCCGAGAATGTTTTAAAGATGTCTCGCGAAGAGTATAAAGATTATATTCAAAATTCGTTCGGAAACGAATGGAAAGCAGAAAAAGGAAATTTTTGATGTTCAATAATGCATCTGTTCTTGTTACCGGCGGTACGGGGTCTTTCGGCCATACATTTATCCCAATGTTGTTGGCCAAATATAATCCGAAAAGGGTCATTATCTTTTCCCGCGATGAGATGAAGCAGTGGGAAATGGCCAAGAAATTTGTAGGCGATGACCGTGTGCGCTTTTTTATCGGCGACGTACGCGATCGCGAGCGTGTATATCGAGCGCTGGATGGCGTTGATTATGTTGTGCATGCGGCGGCAACCAAAATTGTGCCAACCGCCGAATACAATCCGTTTGAATGTGTCAAAACCAATGTTACCGGCGCCATGAACCTTATCGATGCCTGTATTGATAAAGGTGTCAAAAAGGTTGTAGCGCTTTCCACCGACAAGGCCAGTAGCCCCATTAATCTTTATGGCGCCACCAAGTTGACCTCAGACAAGTTGTTTGTGGCGGGTAACTCCTATGCTGGTGGCCACGAGACCCGGTTTTCAGTAGTGCGCTATGGCAATGTCATGGGCTCACGTGGATCGGTCATTCCCTTTTTCATGTCGATTCGAGACAAGGGTGTGCTGCCGATTACCGATGATCGCATGACCCGGTTCATGATTTCTCTTGAAGAGGGCGTGGAGCTCGTCTGGCATGCCTTTGAAGATATGGAAGGTGGCGAAATCTACGTCAAGAAAATTCCTTCCATGAATGTGACCGATCTTGCCCGCGTAATTGCACCTGAAGCAAAGCAGGAAGTTGTGGGTATTCGTCCGGGCGAAAAACTGCATGAACAGATGATTGGTTTGGAAGACGCGCACTATACCTATGAGTATCCTGAGCACTTCAAGATTCTTCCGGCCATTAACAGCTGGGATAAGGATGCCAACCGTATCAAGGACGGTAAAAAGGTGCCTGAAGGGTTTGTCTACGCCAGCGACAATAATAGCGAATGGATGAGCGACGAAGCGCTCAAGGCCTGGATCGCTGAAAACTGGGAAAAGATCGGGAGCATCTGATGATTCCATATGGTCGCCAGGACATTACCGACGCCGATATCGATGCGGTCGTTGAGGTGTTGAAATCAGACTACCTGACTCAGGGGCCAAAGGTGCCCGCTTTTGAAAAAGCGCTCGGGGACAAGGTCGGTGCCAGGCATGCACTGGCAATGAACAGCGCCACTTCAGCGCTTCATCTGGCCTGCCTTGCATTTGATCTTGACGCGGGGGATTGGCTCTGGACCTCACCTGTGACTTTCGTGGCCTCTGCCAACTGTGGCCTCTACTGCGGCGCCCGGGTCGATTTCGTTGATATCGATCCCGAGACTTACAATATCAGTCCGGAGGCGCTCGAGAAGAAGCTGATAGAGGCAGAGCAACAGGGGCGACTTCCCAGCGTCGTGGTTGCGGTACACCTGAGTGGCCAGCCCTGTGACATGCAGGCCATCCATGCGCTAGGGCAGCGCTACGGGTTTCGCATCATCGAAGATGCCTCCCATGCGATAGGGGGCAAGTATCTGGAAGAATACATCGGCAACGGCCGCTACAGCGATATCACGGTGTTCAGCTTTCACCCGGTCAAGATCATTACCTCGGCAGAAGGGGGAATGGCGGTCACCAATGACAGCGTCCTGTTCGAGAAGATGGCGTTGCTGAGAAGCCATGGGATCACGCGGGATGACGCTTCCATGCGCTCGGCGTCCCATGGGCCCTGGTACTACGAACAGATTGCCCTCGGGTATAACTACCGGATGACCGAGTTGCAGGCCGCGCTGGGGCTCTCACAGCTCGAACGGCTGGATGAGTATGTCGAACGTCGTCACTCACTGGCGCGTCGATATAATGAAAGGCTGGCCGAGCTGCCGCTCAAGACGCCTTACCAGACCGACACCGGTTATTCGGCATTTCATCTCTATATCGTTCGGCTGGATCTCACACGCATTGCCACAGACCACCGAACCGTTTTCGAGTATTTGCGCGAGCAGGGCATCGGGGTCAATCTTCATTATATTCCGGTGCATCTGCAGCCTTACTATGAAGACCTGGGATTTGCTCAGGGCGATTTTCCTGAAGCCGAGGCCTATTACCGGGAGGCCATCAGCCTGCCGCTATACCCGGGGCTTACCGAAAGCGATCAGGATGAGGTTATCCGCGTTCTGACGCAGGCACTTTCATCATGACAGGTGTCGCGATCATACCTGCTCGCGGGGGCAGCAAACGTATTCCGCGAAAGAACATCAAGGTCTTTTGCGGTGCACCGATGATCGCGCACTCGATCCGTGCCGCGCTCAAATGTCCAGGCATCGAGCGTGTTGTGGTATCGACCGATGATCACGACATTGCCGATATTGCTCGCCAGTACGGGGCAGAAACCCCTTTCATACGGCCCGACGCGCTTTCCGATGACTTCACGGGAACGATACCGGTGGTGGCTCACGCCGCGCAGTGGCTCAAGGATCATGAAACCCTGCCCGGGTTTGTCTGCTGTATCTACGCAACAGCGCCCTTTCTTTCTTCGGAGTACCTGTCGCGCGGACTGGCTCAGCTTCAAGGCAACAACGATGCTGATTTCGCGTTCTCGGTCACCGATTACGCCTTCCCCATCCAGCGCGCCCTGAAAATGACCAGCAATGGCCGTGTCGAAATGTTCAACCCTGAGCATTTCTCGACCCGCTCTCAGGATCTGGAAGAAGCATGGCACGATGCCGGTCAGTTCTACTGGGGCAGGGCAGAGGCCTGGCTTGAGCAGCGGCCCCTGTTCAGCCCTCGCGCTTGTCCGGTAAGGCTTCCGCGCCACCGGGTACAGGATATCGATACCCCGGACGACTGGGTGCGTGCCGAATGGCTCTTCAAGGCCATGCAGGCAGAGCGCGAACATGGAGAGAGTTCATGAGCGCGCAGCGTGATCACCGTCCGCGTGTTGTCGCCTTTCGAGTCGATGCCTCGCTGGAGATAGGCACGGGGCACGTGATGCGCTGCCTGACGCTTGCGCGCGCGCTCTCACAGCAGGGAGTGACATGCCATTTTCTGTGCCGTGATCACCCGGGGCATCTGATGAATGCGATCGAGACAAATGGTTTCTCGACACACGCGCTGTCAAACGCCGGCTTGAGTGATTCTGTAACCCGGGACATTGAAGCACCCGTGCATGCCCACTGGCTGGGCACCGGTTGGCAGCAGGACGCCGAGCAGTCTCGATCCATCATTCAGGACATTGGCCCGGACTGGCTGGTGGTCGATCACTACGCCCTTGATGCGCAGTGGGAAAACGCGGTGCTACCCGACGCGACCCGGCTTCTGGTCATTGATGATCTGGCGGACCGACCGCATGCTGCCGACGCCCTGCTTGACCAGAATCTGGGGCGACAGGCTGCGGATTACGAACATCTGGTGCCCGGCCACTGCCACCTGATGATCGGGCCAGAGTACGCGCTGCTCAGGCCGGAATTCGCACAGTGGCGGCCCTACAGTCTTGAGCGCCGTGAGCACAGTCGGGAATGTCAGGCGCTGTTGATCAGCCTTGGCGGGGTCGACAAGGACAATGTCACCGGCATTGTGCTGGATGCCCTGCAGCAAAGTGAGCTTCCCGCCACGTGTCATGTCACGGTGGTCATGGGGGCAACAGCACCGTGGCTGGATACTGTCAGGGAGCAGGCAGCAAACTTACCCTGGTCCACCGAAGTTGTGGTCAACGTCGATGATATGGCGCGTCGGATGGCAAATGCCGATCTCGCCATCGGGGCTGCCGGGAGTACCTCCTGGGAGCGCTGTGCTCTAGGTCTTCCTGCCATCATGATTGTCATTGCTGAAAATCAGAAGATGATAGCAAAGTATCTTGCAGAACATGGTGCAGTGATATGTGCAGGAAACGCTTACAGCTCCGGCCTGAAATTTGAAATTTTAAATTCGATAAGCAATATCCAAATGCCCTCAACTAAACTTGGTTATATGGCTGAAAATTGTTTTCGTTTAGTTGATGGTCTGGGCACGGATAAAGTTGGTTCTACTATTTTAAACTATGGTTGCCCATGAGAATTTCAATACTCTGCTCTGATAAAGATCATCCTGTCAATCCTTGGATTGATAGATGGATCGGTGATAATCGCGGAAGATGTGAGATAGATTTGGTCAGAGATGTCGAGGAACTTAGGGGTGGCGACCTTCTTTTTTTGATTTCCTGCCATCAAATCGTTAACTCAAGTCATAGATCTAAATACTCAAGCACGTTGGTTGTCCATGCCAGTGATCTTCCAAAAGGCCGTGGTTGGAGCCCTTATATCTGGGATCTTTTGGAGGGCGCTGACTGTATTACTGTAAGTCTCTTGGAAGCAGAGGATGGTGTCGATACGGGTGCCATATGGGCAAAGCGGACGTTTGAAGTGAAAGATCATCAGTTGATCGATGAGATTAATTCTGAGCTTTTTGAGACGGAACTCATACTCATGAGCGAAGCGCTGTTGCTTTTTGGTTCGCAACATACACCTGAAAAACAAGATGAATCAAAAGCAACTTACTATCGGAAAAGAACGCCAGCCGATAGCGAAATAGATCCGGAAGATAGTTTGCGAACGTCTTTTAATAAAATTAGATTGATGGATTGGAAGCGATACCCCGCTTTCTTTTATATGAACGGATTTAAGTATTCAATAAAGTTGGTTAAGGAGTGATTTGTGCAAAATATAAGAATAGATGGTAGGGATGTCGGTGAAAACCATGCACCTTATGTGATTGCAGAGCTTTCGGCTAATCACAATGGTGATATTTTGAAAGCATTGGAGATTATAAAGACCGCAAAAAAGTGCGGTGCTGACGCAGTTAAAATTCAAACCTATCGCCCGGACACCATTACACTTAAAAGTGATAAGCCAGACTTTCAGATCAATGATGGTCTCTGGAAGGGGCGAACACTTTATGAGCTGTACGAGTGGGCCCACACGCCATGGGAGTGGCATGCCAGGCTGTTTGAATATGCCCGTTCACTTGGTATTACCCTGTTCAGTTCTCCCTTTGACACGACCGCCGTCGACCTGCTGGAAGCGCTTGGGGCCCCCGCCTACAAGATCGCCTCGTTTGAAGCCATTGACCTCCCTCTGATCGAATATGTGGCCTCAAAAGGCAAGCCGATGATTATTTCCACCGGCATGGCCAACGATGAAGAGATCCAGGAAGCCGTTGATGCGGCCCGGGGCGCCGGCTGCAGGGAACTTGCCATTTTGCACTGCGTCAGTGGCTATCCTGCCCCTGCAGAGGATTACAATTTGCGCACCATCCCGGACATGGCCGCTCGATTTGGCTGCGTGACCGGCCTTTCCGATCACACGCTGGACAACACCACCGCTGTAACAAGCGTGGCACTCGGTGCATCGATCATCGAAAAACACGTCACGCTGGACAGACAGGGTGGTGGACCCGATGACAGTTTCTCGCTCGAACCCGAGGACCTCACAGCCCTTTGCCGAGATACCAAAACCGCCTGGGCGGCTCTGGGCAAGGTGGACTATGGCCAGAAGTCGAGTGAGTTGGGAAACATCAAGTTTCGACGCTCGTTGTACTTTGTTAACGATATTAAAAAGGGGGAAACGATAACGTCCTATCATGTTAAAAGTATAAGGCCTGGATTTGGGCTTGCACCAAAACACCTTGAAAAAGTATTGGGCAAATCCGCTTCTAAGGATGTGACCTCGGGTACAGCTGTCACCTGGTCATTGATCGAGAACTGCTGATATTAAATATCCCTACTTACCTTTAGAAATTTTTTCGACTGGGGTAGGGATGACCGGAAAGTACGATACAGGTTTAAAGTTGAAAACTACAATCTTGTGGTATTTTGAATTAAGCAAGGTTTTTTTTAGAAAATCTTTCATTTACATTGCTATTGCCATTTTTGTTACTCTTGCATCGCAAGTTTCAAGGATAGTTTCTTATTTTTTGCCGCTGAAAATTATTATTTTAGTAAGTTCCGGCCATGTGCCAGGATATTTTCCTGCTTTTTTGTCGGGTGTTGAAATAAATGAGTTGATTGTATTGCTCAGCCTAGCGACGGCGGGTGCTTACATTATGCATCTGCTTCTAGAAAAAGCCTCGGAAAAAACAGTGGCATTAGGATCGAATCTTGTTTTAGAAAAAAATAAAAAGATTGCACTTTTCGAAAAGCAGCAGGACATTGCCAAGGCAAGTTACCAGCGATATGTGAAAAGCTTGGCCAATCTCTTCTTTATAACGTTGGCTTTGTGTTTTCTGGTTTTGGTCTATAAAAAGCTTGCTGTCTTTATATTGCTTTTGATGGTATCCCTGTTTGCCTTGGATTTTACGCTGACAAGATTTTTTAAAATTCAAAGAAGTGTTGCGGGAGCTATAGCAAACAATGTGGGTGCCGCATCAGGTGTTTTCTTTCTTCTTTCTTTTGGTTTTATCATAGCTGACTATATTTATTTTTCGCCGCCAGGTTTTTTTTCTATCGTTATCGGGTTGCTGATGTGCCGTCAGATGGCCAATAAATTGTCTGCGGTTAGTAATGAAATTAAAAGAATTAATGGCCAGAAGAATAAGATAAGCGCCTTGTTTTTAAAAAGAAATCATTTCCCGGCTCAGCGAAAGCATGGGTCGGATATTTGGGATGAGGTTATTGATGCAGGCTGGCAGCATAAAGCATTGACCTTGATCCCGGATGATGACAGGGGCGAAACGATCCATTATTGTTTCTTCTGGAATGATTATAAGCCTTCGGGTGTTCTGTCGTTCAATCTGGTTGAATCCGACGGCAGCAGTTGCCAGAACAGGTTCCATTTCAAGATTTTTGATACTGGAAGTACTTTACAGTCCATCCATGAGATGACTTTACTTCTGGATGAGAATGCAAGATATTTACCGTCACCAAAACTCATTGCCCACCATGATGATCTAGGGCGGCGCTATCATGTTTTTGATATTAAAGGGTTTTTCAATGCCAACTCACAAAAGCTTGAAGCGGATTTTTTTGTAAAGATTTATGTTTGTGTTTGTCGATTTCAGCCAAGTAAAAATTTGATTAAAAGCTATAAAAAGAGTCGATCCTTTTTTTGGGAAAAATGGTCTGAACACTTTTTTAAAAAAATGCATGTCATAGCTTCTTACAGCGCCGATGTACGCCATTGCAACGATGTGAAAAAATTCCTAGAGCTTTTAACCCCTGTCAGAGAGTTTTTGAGCAATAGGGCTTTGGTTGTTGTTAATCACGATTTGCGGCCAGGTTCTGTGTGGTATGCAGAAAGTGATCAAGACAAAATAGTCCTGTCAGATTGGTCAAGATGGTCTATTGAACCGTTAGGAGCTGGCTTCCCTGCAAATGATAAATATCTTTGTCCTCTTGATGACTATCTAAAGAAAACCCGCATAACGAGCGGTGATGTATTCAATTACAAATTGATCAGGTTGACGGCTTATCTGTATGATCTTGATATAAAGTTTAGCAAGAATAGAGTTATTGAGGTCATAACGATGCTCCCCATTATTATAGATGCTTTTAACGAGGTGACAGTTAGTGAGTAACAAAATAATAACCTATGGAACTTTTGATATGTTTCATATAGGTCATTTAAACTTGCTGAAAAAACTCAGTCAGATGGCTGGTCATGTTACCGTTGCTGTCTCAACTGACGAGTTCAATGATCAAAAAGGCAAGAAAACCTTAATTCCTTATGAGCAGCGTGCCGAGATCGTATCTTCAGTGAGGTATGTTGATAAAGTGATTCCCGAATATTCTTGGGATCAAAAAATTAGCGATGTTCAAGAATATAGCATTGATAAGTTCGCTATTGGAGAGGACTGGCGAGGTAAGTTTGATTTTTTAAGTCCCTTTTGCGAGGTTATTTATCTTGAGAGAACTAAAGATATTTCTACCACAGAGTTGAAGAAGTCACTTAAGAATTTTTTGTCAATCCCGCAGGAAGATTTAATCAGGGCGTTCGAGGTGATAGAATTACTAAGAAGGGACCTTGAATAATTACCTTTTAGGACGGCAATGAATATTGAGCTTGAAAAATCATATCGGTTACTTCGCTTTCTAAATGCGTCCAAGCCTCATTGGTTCAAGGTGCTTTTTGGTTACTTCTCAAAATTATACCTTTTTGTGTTGGGCTTGCCACCTGCCTACCGACAAGACACGTTCAATCTTGTATTCGAAGACAATGGCATCAAGATTGCTGTACGTCGGTTTATCTGGGCCCTGCACACCAGCTGGGTTCCAATCCATATGCGTTCTGACTATTTCTTCGATATCTCTGAGCATCTGGGCAAAAAAGCATCGCTTTCTCTGGTCGAATGGCTTGAAGACAATAAACACATTTTAGGCTTTGAGCGCAGCATCTGGTGTGCAGACCTTGCCAGTGGGCTGATCGACAAACAGCATGAAAATGAATTGACGTTCAGGCTCACACCGGATGACGAGTCGTATCAGTATGATCGTCATTTTAAGAGCAACATCAACAGTGCCGTACACGATATCGATAGGTTGCTTGAAAAGGAGATGGAAACGTCCAAGGTCATCCATTTCAAGAAACTAAAGGACTCTTTCAACAAAGAAGAGGCCTATTCTGCGCTGCGCGACACGAGAGCGCTGTTTACCGCTCTAGGTTGGGAATGGTTTGTCATCAGCGGTACCTTTCTTGGAGCTGTGCGTGAGCAGGATTTTCTTGGCCATGACTATGACATCGACATTGGCGTGCTCTATGAAGAGTTCGATATGGCTGCCCTTTCGGCAGCGGTAAACGAATCGGAAAGCTGGTCGATCAAATCCTCCAGTCAGTGCCTTTACCGCACGCCACAAGCCAATGACGATGTGATTTATCACCGCATGGAAAAGCCGATTCTGGTCAAGATCAAGCATCACACAGGGCTGATTGTGGATGTGTTTATCCATGTGCGAGAAAGCGGACTTTTATGGCACGGCTCCGCGATCCATCGCTGGGATAATAAAGATTTTGGTGTGGCCGAATACTTTCTTGGCAAGGAGAGCGTAAAAGGCCCCGATGAACCTGATCGATACCTGACCGAAAACTATGGGGACTGGCGCACGCCGGTCAAGAAGTTTGATTGCAGTATTGATCCCCCTAATATCAGCTATTCCAATACAGCTAAATCAGTCAGTTACCTTTTGAAGGTCACTTACCGATTCTTGTTGAATGGCGAGCGAGAGCAGGCCAGACGCTACATCGATACCATGACGGAAAAGGGCGTGCTTGCAAGGCGTGACGGTCACCTGTTGTTTGAAGATTGATGGTGCTGCCTGTCCAGATATGAAAAACATTTCGGGGTTTTCGGTCTATTCGAGTCTGATCGCAAGGCTGGCAGATGCTTCCTGTATCATCGCTGCCGGCTTTGTGGCCTATTATTTCAGGTTTGGTCACGAGCCTGAGCTCATCGAGAGATACCAATGGATGATGCTGTCGGGCACGCTGCTCGGCAGTATTATTTTTTCTGCCTGTGGCATCTACAAGTCATGGCGCGGGGCGGTGCATGTGGTTCTGGTCAAGCTGTTCAGCCGCGCTTTTCTGATTCTGGTGGCCATCATTGCTGCCTATTTGTTTTTTACCCAGACAGGTGAGCGTTTTTCTCGCTTGTGGCTGGGGTATTGGTTAATTCTTTCCTTTTGCTTCTGCGTAGGGTTGCGTACGGTGGCTTACCCTGTACTTAACCGTTTAAGAAAGCGGGGGAAAAATCGCAAAAAAGTCATGCTGATCGGTAATAAAAAATCATGCATGCCCGCTGTCGCTCGGCTAAAAAGATTGCCATCGGCAGGTTTCGATGTAGTGGCAGTCAGAACCCTGTCACCTGAACCATGCATCTCTTTTCGCGATATCGATTGTGACACCTTTGATCCTCAAAGAGATGTCAAAATGGTTGTGGATGAAATATGGGTATGCTTGCCGCTCAGCCATGGTCAGCAGGTTGAAAATGTCTTGAATGTGTTCAAATCAACATTTGCCAACGTGCGTTACATGCCGGATATGCGCGAGTTCCTGTTAATCAACCATGACGTATCGACCGTGGCAGGCATGTACCTGCTCGATATGTCCTGTAGTCCCATGAATGGTAATGCGAGAGTCGTAAAGGAAATTGAAGACAAACTGCTTGGTCTTTTCATTCTTATGCTCACCTTGCCTGTCATGTTGATAGTGCCCATTTTGATAAAGTTGACCTCAAACGGACCTGTCTTTTACAAACAAAAAAGAATGGGCTGGAATGGCAGGTCCTTTAATATGCTTAAGTTTCGGACCATGCCCGTAGATAGTGAAAAGGGCGGGGTTATCTGGGGCAATGCGAATCAAAAAAGGACAACACCCATCGGCAGGTTTTTGAGAAAAACCAGCATTGATGAATTTCCGCAAATTTTTAATGTGCTCAAGGGTGATATGTCGCTGGTCGGCCCGCGACCGGAACGTGTTCAGTTTGTCGAAAGATTCAAGCATGAAATACCGGGCTACATGCAAAAGCATATGGTCAAGGCCGGCATGACCGGCTGGGCTCAGGTACATGGCTGGCGCGGAGATACTTCGCTTGAAAAGCGCATCGAGATGGATCTGTGGTATATCGAAAACTGGTCTTTCTGGCTGGATATGAAGATCTTTTATCTTACCGTTTTGCACGGTTTCATTAATCGCAACGCGGGTTGAATCGATTTCACAGCTGCTCGTTTTTTAGCGGCCCCAATCCATATTGTTATGCCTGATCAGTAACCCCTTTGCCCGAAAATACATTCAGCAGTAACCATGTGGCGTGAGAGAGCCTGTTGTCATCTATGCTGTTATCAGGCTCTCTCAAGTCGGGTTCTTCATGACAACTACTTCTTCCAATGCCACTTATCCACTGATTCCTGTCGTACTCTCCGGTGGGTCGGGCACCCGGCTCTGGCCGGTTTCCCGTCGCGATTATCCCAAGCAGTTTCTGCCCCTGATGGATGCCGAGCACTCTCTCCTGCAGCAGACCCTCCAGCGTCTTGAAGGGATGGCGGAAGTCAGTGCGCCCATTGTGGTCTGCAACGAAGTACATCGCTTTCTGGTGGCCGAGCAGTTGCGACAGCTCGATATGAGTCATGGCGGTATCTTGCTTGAGCCCCTGGGCCGCAATACGGCGCCAGCCATCGCACTGGCGGCGTTTCAGGCATTGAACGCTCATGAGGATGCGCTGCTTCTGGTGATGCCGGCCGATCATGTCATCGGGGAGGTTCAAACCTTTCATCAGGCACTTGAGCAAGGGCGCATCATGGCGGCACAGGGGCGGCTGGTGACCTTTGGCATTACGCCGACCTCGCCTCATACCGGCTACGGCTATATTCGGGCCGGGACGCCGGTGGATGAGGGCTTTGCCGTCGATGCCTTTATTGAAAAGCCGGACAGCCACACGGCGCAGGACTATCTCTCGACAGGGGGATATTACTGGAACAGCGGCATGTTCATGTTCCGCGCACAAACGTATCTTTCAGCGCTTGAGCAATACGCACCGGAGGTCCTGGACGCCGTAACACGCGCCTGGCAAGGGTGTACCCGCGATCTGGACTTTACCCGGGTCGATCATTCGGCCTTCGAGCAAAGTCCGGATATTTCAATCGACTACGCCGTGATGGAGCACACCGATCAGGCGGTGGTATTGCCGCTGGCGAGCCCCTGGAGCGATATCGGCGCCTGGGATGCGGTCTTTGAGGCACGTGCCGAGGAACGTGACGCCCAGGGCAATGTTTCAACCGGCGATGTGCTGCTGCACAACACCACAGACAGCCTGGTCATGAGTCATTCGCGGCTGGTAGCCACCCTGGGGCTTGCCAACATCGTGGCCATCGAAACCGAGGACGCCATCCTGCTGGCCGATCGCAGTCGCATGCAGGATCTCAAGCACGTGGTGGCCCGGCTTGAGAATGAAGGACGTACGGAAAGCCGGGCACACTGTCGGGTTCACCGGCCCTGGGGCTGGTATCGCACCATGGTTCGAGAGCCCGGCTTTCAGGTCAAGGAGATCATGGTGACGCCGGGGGCGGCCCTGTCGCTTCAGATGCATCATCACCGTGCCGAACACTGGGTCGTGGTGCAGGGCACTGCAAAAGTGACCCGGGCCGATCGTGATGATCCGGACATGGCCTCATTGCGCTCGATGCTGGTGATTGAAGATGAGTCCATCTATCTGCCGCTGGGGACGGTGCATCGTCTCGAAAATCCCGGCAAGGTGCCTCTCAAGCTGATCGAGGTGCAGACCGGTCGCTATCTCGATGAAGACGACATCGTGCGCTTTGAAGATGTCTATAATCGCGTTGAGTAGCCGGTATGGCCCGGGTTTGCGTAAACCTGCTGGATTCAAACGAAAAACGGCACCCCATGGGGTGCCGTTTTTGTGGGCTCTAAAGCGATCAGACGTGGTCTGTCGAATCGCTCTCTTCCGAATGATCCTGCGCCTGCCCGGCTTCCTGACTCAGCGCCCGCTGACGGAACGTTTCAACGCGCTGGGCGTTGTCGCCTCTGGGCTGGGTATCCTCAAGCTCGAGAACGCTACTGGTGTAGGCGCGCACGGCATTGATCATCTCGGGATTGCCGTTGAGCGACTGTCCGTAGGACGGAATGATGCGATTGAGCTTCGCTTTCCATGCCTCGGAGGCCAGCTCCTGCGGGAAGATCTTCTCCATCAGGCCCAGCATGATGGTCGGCGATGTGGAAGCTCCCGGAGATGCGCCCAGCAGTGCCGACATGGTGCCGTCTTCTGAGGCCACGACTTCGGTACCAAACTGCAGTACGCCGCCCTGGTCGTCCTTGTCCTTGATGATCTGAACGCGCTGGCCGGCGGTGATCAGTTCCCAGTCATCGCGCTTGGCTTCGGGGAAGTAGGCCTTGAGGGCTTCAAAACGATCATCTTCGGATTGAATGACCTGGCCGACCAGATACTGCACCAGATTAAAGTTATCCATTCCGACCTGCATCATGGGCAGGGTGTTGTGCATCGTCAGTGAGCCAAACAGGTCCGTCCACGAGCCTTCCTTCAGGAATTTGGTCGAGAACGTGGCAAAGGGGCCGAACAGCAGACGCGGCTGGCCATCCAGCATACGACGGTCCAGGTGCGGTACCGACATCGGGGGGGAGCCTTCTGCCGCCAGTCCATAGGCCTTGACGTCATGGCGTGCGACCACTTCGGGGTTGCTGGTTACCAGAAACTGGCCGCCTACCGGGAAGCCGGCGTACTGCTCGGCTTCAGGAATGCCTGATTCCTGCAGCAGCGGCAGGGCTGCACCACCTGCACCAATGAAGACGCGGCGCGCATTGACGCTATGTTCACGACCGCCGTTGGCGAGATCGGCGATGGTGACCTTCCAGGTGCCGTCATCGTTGCGATCCAGACCGCGAACTTCGCTTTCAAGCGACAGGTGGAAGTTCTCATGATGCTGATCCAGTGAGTCGATCAGCTGACGCGTTACCTCGCCCCAGTTGGCATCCGTACCGGCATTCATGTAGGTGGCGGCGACGTGCTGGGCGCTGTCGCGTCCGGCCATCATGGCCGGTACCCACTGGCGCAGGGTGTCCGGGTCTTCGGTGTATTCCATGGCATCATAGAAGGCGTTCTGCTTCATGCCTTCATAGCGCTTGCGCAGGAAGTCAACGTTGTCGTCACCCCATACAAAGCTGACATGAGGGGTGTTATTGATAAAGGAGGAGGGGTCATGCATGACGCCATTGAGAATCTGATAGGACAGAAACTGACGAGTAATCTCAAAGGCTTCGGTAATTTTGGGCGGCCGCGAAACGTCCACGCTGCCATCTTCAAGCTGCGGGGTGTAATTCATCTCGCAAAAGGCAGAGTGCCCGGTGCCGGCATTGTTCCAGCCATTGGAGCTTTCTTCGGCCACATTGTCCTGGCGCTCATACAGATTGACCGTCCAATCGGGCTGGAGCTCTTCCAGATAGGTTCCCAGCACGGCGCTCATGATGCCACCACCGACCATGACCACATCCACGGTGTCGTCATTACCGGTCGAGGCACTCTTCTCGGAAGCCAGCGCGTAGCCTGAGGCCATGCACAGGTTCATGCACAGCGCCGCTGTTAAATGTTTTTTCATGATTGGAAATGTCTCGACTTGCCCATCCAGGCCTCTGTTCAAGGCTGGATTGAGGCAGCCTGTCACAAAAGAACAGGCAAGAATTAAGAAACGTTAAAGAATAAGTGCGGCACTTTAACGCAGTCGTTCTTATAAAGGCGTTTATGAAGTTATAAAAAATGCGGGCCAATTTTATTTAATTCAAAAAATAAAGAGATGGTCAGCCGTCAAAACCCGAGCGGAGGCAGGATAGAAACGACGATTCAAACAGAAAAAATCCGCACCGGGCGGATTGAAAGGAGGACTGGAGGATAGAGCGTTGGATGCCCTTTTTATAAAGGTTGATAGTGTTCAGGCCCGAAGGCAAGGAGCGGTTCAGCTTTCAGGTAGCGCTCCACTTTTGCTTGACACCTCGAAGCGTGCTGGCGTCGTAGTCATCGTCATTGGCACTGTCATCTCTGGTACGGGGGCAGGCCGCACCGATGACGATCAGGGCATGCTCATCGCCTGCCGGGCCTGTTTTTGCTTGAGCGGCACGACCAAAACGGCTTGCAAGCCACAGGCTGATACCACACCACGCGATTACCGCCACTGCCATCAACAAGGAAGCCATGAGCATTCTCCTGCATAAAGGGTTGGCAGTGATGGTGACCGTCAATCATGACGTCAGGGCGTCAAGAGGATGACGGTTTGGTGAAAAATCACGATGCCGAAAAGTGCATGACGGTTTTTTTTGACACTGCGCGCAATGGTGCGAGGTGCAGATCGAAAAATGAGGTACCACGCCTCGATGGATGTGATGGCGTGTCGAACTGGTCTTTTTAAAACCTTATTTTTATCAGTCGCTTGCCAGAATGGTTAATTCTGTTTCCTTTTTTGTTCTCATTCCTTTTGAGGAAAAGCCATTCGTTGGTATTGGATTGCCAGCATAAACCTAATGCTCTGGTGTCGCGTAAGGTATGAAATATTCGATTTTTTTTGAGCACAGACTGGTTAAGTAATCTGATAAGTCCCTTGATACTGCTGGCTTATTTTGACGATTAGGCCGCAAATCTGCACATATTGTTACCTCTTGTTTCGCCATATTTCTCCTCGTTCACATTTACCGCATCAGACGGTGGAGAAAGGAAATGAGTCAGGCAACCATTGCACTTCTTATTATTTTGTTTCTTGGCGGTTCCGTTGCCTGGTGGAATGGCAACCGTCACGACGGTGGCAGCCACGGCGGTCACGCGGGCTATCATCAGGATGGCAGCAGCCACGGCGGCAGCCATGGCGGTGGTGACGCCGGCTATCACATGGGTGGCGGCAACGACGGCGGTAACGGTGGCGGCAACGGCAACGGTGGCAGCATCTTCAATCCTGACCCGCAGCAGTGCTCCTGATAGATAGCGCTTGAAAAGCATTCAAAAGGCACTGATGGCATTACCACTGTCATGACATCAGTGGCTGCAAAGGGCCCACCGCACTGCGGTGGGCCCTTTGCGTTATGTGCATGGGGCAGGCCGACATCTGGTTCTGGCAGTACTTTTCCATGGCCGTTAACGTATCGATAGGTGTCAGCGCACGATATGGTGTGTCCGGGTATAAAGAGGCTATTCTGATGCTCTTTGCCAATAACGGCCTTTTCTTATAGAGCGGACGCCATGACATCAACACAACAACCGCTGCTGGTGTTTACGGATCTGGATGGTTCCTTGCTGGATCATGCCACCTATGATTACGCGCCGGCCAGGCCCTGGCTTGAGCGTCTCAGGAAAAGGTCGGTACCGCTGATCATCAATACCAGCAAGACGGCGGCAGAAGTCATGGTGCTGCATCAGCGCCTTGAGCTTGATGCGCCCTTTATTACCGAAAATGGTGCCTCGATTCATCTGCCGGTTTCCTGGTGTCTGGATGAAACGCCCGATGAACGAGGCTGGGCCGATGTCGTACTGGGCGAGTCCTACCGCCGGATTCGTGAAGTCCTTGAGGCCATCAGGGCCACCGAAGGCTTCCGTTTCAGAGGCTTTGGTGACTTCAGCATCGAGGAAGTGGCCGAGCATACCGGGCTTGATACTCACGATGCCGAGCTTGCCCATCTGCGAGAAGCCTCGGAACCTCTGGTCTGGGAAGACACGATAGAAGCGCTCGAGCGCTTTCGGCTGATGCTGATTGGTGCCGGTCTGAGCCTGACCCGGGGAGGCCGCTTTTATCATGTTCTGGGGATAACAGCGGCAAGGGGCGTGCCATTGCATGGCTGGTGGACCGCTATCATCTTCTCAAGGGGCAGCGTCCCCTGACCGTGGGGCTGGGAGATGGCCCCAACGATGTACCGATGCTTGAAAGCGTCGATCAGGCGGTGCTGATTCGCGGTGAGCATGACACCCCGATTCGTATCGCCGAGACTGTCCAACTCTATACAACAACTCAAAAGGGCCCAAAAGGATGGTCGGAAGGTCTTGATCACTGGCTGGGCTGACAGCGACAGGGGAAAGACGCCATGAGCGATTTTTATCAAAACGGCATCATTACCAACTTTCACAACCTCACGCGGCGCCCATTGGAGGCCCTGGAAAGTGATTTGTTGGGATTTTCAAAACGCCGTCCGATGGGGCTGATTCTGCCGTCGCTTTATTCAGAACTTGAAGGTCCGGCACTCACGCGCATCATTGATCATCTCTCAAAGGTCGAATACCTGAGCGAAATCATCATCGGGCTGGATCGCGCCGATCGGGATCAGTTTCTTCATGCCCGCGAGTTCTTTTCCCGCCTGCCTCAGCGTCATCGTATTCTATGGAACGATGGCCCGCGTCTGAGGGCACTGGATGACGAACTGGCGGTCGAGGCGCTTTCGCCGCAGGCGCCGGGCAAGGGGCGCAACGTCTGGTTCTGCTCGGGGTACGCCATTGCCTCCAGCCGTACCGAAGCGATTGCACTACATGACTGTGATATCACCACCTACGATCGCTCGATGCTGGCGCGTCTGCTCTATCCGGTGGCCAATCCCCATTTCAACTACGAGTTCTGCAAGGGCTATTACGCCCGCATCGCGGATGGCAAGCTCAATGGCCGCGTTGGGCGACTGATGGTGACGCCGCTGTTGAGGGCGTTAAAGCGCATTCACGGGCCGCTGGATTACCTGAACTATCTCGACAGCTATCGCTATCCACTGTCGGGTGAATTTGCCATGCGCGCCGATGTGTTGAACGACATCCGCATTCCCAGCGACTGGGGGCTCGAGATCGGCGTGCTCTCCGAGGTGCATCGCAACTATTCGACCAAGCGGCTGTGTCAGGTCGATATTGCCGACAATTACGATCACAAGCATCAGCCGCTGTCACCGGAAGACGCCTCGACCGGGCTCTATCGCATGAGCACCGATATCGCCAAGGCGCTCTATCGCAAGCTGGCAACGCTTGGCGTGACCATGAACGAGGCCCATTTTCGAACGCTCAAGGCCACCTACTACCGTACCGCGCTCGATATCATCGAAAACTACTACCACGATGCGATGATGAACGGTCTCAAGGTCGATCGTCACAGCGAGGAGCAGGCCGTGGAGCTTTTCGCCCAGAGCATCATGGAAGCCGGGGTGGCCTTTCTTGAAAGTCCCCGCGACAAGCCCTTCATTCCCAGCTGGAGCCGCGTGCAGTCGGCCTTCCCTGATATGCTCGAGCGCATGTATGAGGCGGTGGAAGCCGACAACCGAGGCGAGGTGTAGCAATGGGGCTAATCTTTCAGGCTCTGGAGTCATGGCTGGCTTGAGCTGAAAGGGTGAAATCCAAGGTTACTTTTCGTTGCCAAAAGATTCATTTTAAAACGCTGTCGTCATGTCGATGCAGGCAAATCGTCATGAGTTGCAGGCGAGCATACCCGGGCGGGTGACTCAGCGCCCGGGCCTTGAATTTCGTAGATACCTGCGAAGAAAGAAGGTCACTCTCATCACAGCGCGCATGGCCCGATAACGGGTCCATAACGACTCAGGAGATTGACGATGTTCGGCTACAGCAACGCCATGTTTGGCAGCACCGGTTCCCTGTATGGCAGCAGTGCGATGACCATGAACGGTGCGTCATCCGCCATGTTCTCTCCCTTTCAGTCTCTCTCTCCGATTTCGGATCTTTGGTCCGGCAATGATATGCCCTGGGGGCCGAACCGGCGCTGGTGCCGGCGTTTCTGGAGGCGACCGCCTCCATTCTGGAAGGCTATGGCAAGGCGCTGAATCAGCTTGGCAGCGCCTTTCGCGACGTGATGAATGATCGGCCCGGTCAATCGCCCGACATGCCCGAGCCTGAAATGCCCGCCAATGATGGTCTGGCGCAGAATGTGATTCTCATGGTGCCGGACGGATTTGGTACCGACTACTCCACGGCCTTTCGCACCTTCAAGGGCGGCGAGGAGCTACCGGCCTGGGAAGCCGAGGAGATGCTGACCGGTGCGATCAAGACCCATTCGGCGAACTCACTGATCACCGACTCCGCGGCGGCGGGAACGGCCTTCGCCACCGGTCAGAAAACCGATAACGGCATGATCTCCCAGTCGCCGGACGGCCAGGATCTTGAGTCGCTCGTGGATCTGGCCGAGGCGGCCGGCAAGTCGACCGGTGTGGTCTCGACCTCGTCGGTGACCCACGCCACGCCCGCAGTCTTTGGTGCCAACGTGGAAGATCGCAACGACGCCACCACCATCGCGCAGCAGTTCATCGACAACGACCAGCTTGATGTGATGCTTGGCGGCGGCCTTCAGTATTTCACCGAGGAAAAGCAGGGCGGTATGGCCGCCAGTGATCTGCTGGCGCAGGCCGAATCCCAGGGATATACCGTCGTGGATAATGCCACTGATCTGGCAGGGGCTCAGGGCGATCGTCTGCTGGGGCTGTTTGCCGATGACGCCATGGACACCAGCTATGGCGAGAGCGGTGAGGATCAGCCGTCACTGGCTCAGATGACCCAGACCGCCCTGGACACGCTGTCCCAAAACGATAACGGCTTTTTCATGATGGTCGAGGGCAGCCAGATCGACTGGGCCGGCCATGCCAACGACGCCGGCTGGGCCATGAACGATGCGCTGGCCTTTGAAGACGCGGTAAAAATTGCACAGCAGTTCTCCGAGGACAATCCGGACACGCTGCTGGTGATCGCGCCCGATCATGAAACCGGGGGCATGTCGGCGCAGTCCACCCTGGACAATAATGCCTCGATTTATCAGAACTTCACGGCCACCTACGAGCAGATGTATGACGAGGCCGGCGATCGCATCGAAGCGGCCGACCTGAAGCCGGGTGATGATGGCGCCGCCTGGATCATGCAGGACACGGTCGCGGAGATGACCGGCGGTGAGGTGTTCCTCTCAAGGGATGAGCTGAACACGGTCCTCACGGCAGAAGATGCTGACGCAGGTCTTGAAGCCCTGACGCAGACACTCAATGAGTATGGCGGCATCAGCTTCAGCTCCGGTGGTCACACGGCCGAAAACGTACCGCTCTACGCCTCTGGCCCGGGCTCGGATATTTTTGAAGGGCTGCTGGACAATACCGAGGTCGGTCAGGGGCTGGCCGCTGCCATGGGGCTTGAGTTCTCTGACCTGCCCGGTGCCGAGGTCATGGGTATTGATACCCTCATGCAGGGCAACGAAATGGCCGTGGCCTGAGGGCCCTGACATCATCACGTCGTCGGTCGTGAGTTAAAACGGTCAATGCCGGAACAATTCACTGTCACGATCAAGGCAGATCACAATAACAATGCCTGACGACACGAGGGGCGCCATCATGGCGCCCCTTTTTTTGTACCGTTTCGTCTGGCAAGCCCTGTCATGACAGGTTTTGACATTACAAGGGCGCCACGAAGGCGCCCTTTGGATAACGTCATGCTGATGGGGAGCCTAGAAGCCGGCAGTGGTCTGTGACGCATTGCCCGGATCAATGCCGATGATGATCAGGTCATGATCCGAGGCGCGGAAGGGGGCATCGTTATAGAGCGCTTCAATCTGCTCGGGACCTTTATATTCGGTATTGTAGTCCAGCACCGTTGGCTCATCGGCGTTGATATGCCAGGTGGTGGTGCCGGTAATCTGTTCATTCATCGACGCGCTGGCCAAGGCGTGATCCAGCGACCCCCACTGGCCGTCATAACTGTAGGAATAGTCATCATCCAGAAGCGTATAGCCTTCGTTTTGCAGGGTGGTGATGGGGTCTTCCATGGCGTAACTGTTGAGATCGCCGATGATCAGAACATCGCTGTCGCCGCTGTCGGTCGGGTCGGTGCCCAGCCAGGCGGCCAGTTGCTCGGCGGCCTCGACCCGGGTCGGGTTGTTATTGCCCTGACCATCGCCGATCGCCTCCTCACCGTTGATGACACTGCCCTTGGACTTGAAATGGTTGACGGCGACCGAGAAGGTCTCGCCGCTGGCCTTGTCCTGAAAGGCTTGCAGCATGGGCGCGCGATTGCCGGTGGCAAAGGCGCCGCTGGTGTTGATGGCGGCTTCTCCTGCCGGAGTCACGCTCTCGCTTTTGTAGATCAGGCCAACGGCGATGGCATCGCTGCCGGGGGAAATCACACTGCCGCTATCATCGCGGGGTGTAATGTAGTTCCACTGTGACTCGTCTCGGGCGTTGAGTGCCTCGACCAGTCCGGCAATCGAGCTTTCTGCGCCATAGCCATCGTTGGCCACTTCCATGAGGCCGGCGATATCGGCATCGCTGTCAATGATGGCGCTGACCAGCTTGTCCTGCTGGCGGATCAGCTCCTGTTCACTATTGGCGCCCCGCGGTCCATGCTCGGTGCCTTCAGGGGTGGTGATCTGATTGCCGGATTGATCCAGCGTTTCGAAGTAATTCAACACGTTGAAGGAGGCTACCTTGAGCGGTGCGTCTCCCAACGCCTGGGCATCGGGCTGGCCAGGGCGTGGGTTGGCCGGCTGGAAATCGAGCCCCTGATCGCTTTGAAGGCGCCACTGCTGGTGGGCAAAATCAAGCACGCCGCTGGCGTTTTCCAGCGTGTCGCCGCCGCGCAGGGTGTTGTCGGCCGAGAGCGGCTCGCCGCCGCGACCAAACAGGATCTCTTCCGGATTCTGGGCGTTGCTGGCGTCATCCAGCAGGATCGAGCGGCTTTCGATCTGATCCAGCCACTGCTGGTAACCGGCCTGGTCCGGAGCATTGATTTCGGTGTATTGTGAAAGCCGCCCACCACTTGAGAGCGTGACCGTGCCATAGCGTCCCAGCTCATAAGTGTCGGTCACGGTCAACGGCGCGCCATCCTCGCCCTGAAAGCTGACCCGCATGCTTTCAAACGCCGCCAGTGATGACTTGTCCGCGATGGGCAGGTCCAGTTCGGTGAGGGAGGGCAGCGGCTGATCCCGAGCGGTCACTTTCAGGGCGCTGATGTCGGTCAGCTCGGTCTTGCCCTGGTATTCCTCAACCGTACCGGTCAGGCGCACCCGATCTCCTGCGGTGAAGTCAGCGACGTTGCTGTCATCAGGCAGGTAGACAAAGATGCCCTCGGAAGTGGCGTCATCGCCATCCTGGTCGGCATCCTCTTCCTGCAGGAAAAACCCCTCCAGGCCATTGCGGGCATCCAGCGTCACGATCGCCTCGACGCTGACCTCATCGCCAACGCGCTCGCTGCTCATGGTGCTGCCCTGGAGGGTGGAAATCAGCTCTACGGGCGGTAGATCCATATTGTCTCCGTGGTTGTCAGGAATACCGTTGTCCGGCGTGCCGTCGTTGGGCAGGTCATCGCCCGGCGCCTCGTTATCGGGAGCATCGCCGCTGCCGGCACCGTCACTGCCCAGCCCGTCGAAGGTGTCCTGCGGATACGCCTGCCACTGGTCGGCGTCGAAACGGTCGCTTCCTGCAGTGACGACGTCGTCCCGGCGCAGGGTGACATCGCGGGCAAAATACGCCTCATCGCCAAGGGTGCCGACAATGTCCTGCGTGTCGCCCTCGGCGTTGGTCAATACGAGGGCGTCGTTACCGTTGTGATTGATAACGCTGCTGGTGGCGCTGCTTCGATCCAGCAGGGTCTGGTCGGCCTGTGGGCTGGCCAGTACCAGTGTCTGGTCGGCGGCGAGCACGCCGTACTGACCCAGCTCCAGCGTTGCATTGGCATCGGTGCTGCCGTTGGCATGGAGTGACAGCGTAAAGCCTTCCAGCGACAGGTCGCTGCCGCCACGGTTGGTCAGCTCGATGGCCTTGTTATAGCCGCTGCCTTCGACGTATTCGGTGATCAGCAATGATCCCGGCGTTGTCGGGTCGTCCGGCGGGGGCGCCGGCTGATCGGGGGCATCGGGAAACAGTCTGTCATGGAGTCGCTCGCGAAGATTCTCAAATCGCTCACGCAGTGACGCCAGGGGCATGCGCCATGGCTCAAACCAGTCAGCGGTGACGCCGTGATCGTCGTTTGATGCGCCATGAAGGCTCCAGGGGGCGGTGATCCGGGAAAACAGTGACATGCGGGCATCCTTGCAGGAAGTTATCAATGATCATGGCCCGACACGGTCACCGACAGTACCGGGCATTTTCCATTGTGAGCGCGGGTTGTTGCAGGTCATTGAAGCCGGCGTTGCAGCGCTTGAATCAATCCTGGTGGACCAGCCAGCAGCTGCGATAGGGCTTGAGTACGGGCGTCTCGTCATCGGGGTCGATACGCCCGAGCAGATCGCGCCATCGGTGATTGGCATAGGCTTCGGGCAGATTCAGCGGATGGGACTGATCGGTCACGTTGTGGATGGCCAGCAGTCGTCGGCCATCGGGCAGCGGGCCCCGCATGAAGGCAAAAAAGCGCGGCCCCAGATCGACGATTTTCTGCGCTGCGTCGGGGTGAAAGCAGGCTTCCTGACGGCGGGTCTTCAATCGTGAGGTCAGCGCTTCGAACACGATGTGGGTGGGCGTGCTGTAGGCTTCCAGCAGCGGCTCCAGTGCCTCGCGCTGCCAGCGCTTGCGGTTGATGGCGCGCAGTCGACCGGTGCGGGTCACGCCTTCATGGTCATTGAGCGTGGCCAGAAGACTGTGGAAATAGACGGCCGGGATACCCTGCAGGCCCAGCATGATGGTCTGGGAGCAGATAAAGCGGGCGATCTGCCACGGGTCGGCGCCGCGGCGCGTGCCCTTGAGGGCATCGAAGTAGGTGATATTGATTTCGTAGGGTGAGTCCTGACCGTCCGGGTCGGTTTTCATGCTGATAAAGCCGCCAAAGCGCTGCATCAGTTCCAGCAGGGCCTCAATGTCATGGCGCGGCAGCAGGCCTTCAAGCGCCCGAACACCGACCCCGTCGTGACTGGCGGTAAAGTTGAGATAGGTGCAGCCGGCAGGCAGTGGGGGCAGGGTGGCGGCCCACTCGGTCAGCGCCGTGGCATCTCCGGTCGTGAGGGTGTGCAGCAACAGCGGTGGCAGGGTGAACTGATAGATGATGTGTGCTTCATCACCCTTGCCAAAATAACTCAGGTTTTCATGATGCGGCACGTTGGTTTCGGTCAGCAGCAGCGCGCCGGGGGCAACATGTTCCATGATGGCGCGCAACAGCCGTACGATGGCGTGCGTCTGAGGCAGGTGAATGCAGCGTGTGCCCAGCTCTTTCCAGAGATAGGCGATGGCATCGAGTCGAATCAGACGCGCGCCCTGGCTGAGGTAATACAGCAAAACGCCCACCATCTCGATGAGCACATCGGGATTGGCGAAGTTGAGATCGATCTGGTCCTCGGAGAAGGTTGCCCAGACGTGGCGCATGCCGCGACGCGTCGATACCGGTGCCAGCAGCGGCGTGTTGCGCGGTCGAGTGACGGATCTGACGTCGGTATGCTCTGGCAGCTCAATGAAATAGTCACAGCCGGGTTTCGTGCCGGAGAGGTAGTCGATAAACCACAGGGATTCCCGCGAGACGTGATTGATGACCAGGTCAAACATCAGGTTGAAGCGCCCGGCGAGATGGCGTACCTGAGGCCAGTCACCTACTGCGGGGCTGACCTTTCGATAGTGGATGACCGAAAAGCCATCGTCGCTGCTCCAGGTGAAAAAGGGCAGGATATGGACGGCGCTGAAGGTGTCTTCAAGATGCTCGCGCATGAAGCGCTCCAGCACCTCCAGTGGGACACTGTCTTCGCCCTCGATGATGCTGTCGCCGTAGGTGATCATCATCTGGGTGCGCTCGTTCCAGAGCGGTCGCGGCTCGTGAACGATCTCCTTTCGATGCTGGGCGATCAGCTGTTCCAGATGCGCCAGGATATCGGATGCCCTGTCACCATAAACCTGTGTCAGCTCGGCGCTGGCGCGGGCATGAAAGTCATCGCGGGAAAGGGCGACAGTCAGGGGGGCGGCGGACATGGCAGAGCTCCGGTATCTATTATTGTGGTATCTATTATTGTAGGTCTTGTAAGCAAAGACCCGGATGGTCAGGAATTCAAACTGTATCCGGTCTGAAAAAATATTAAGGCTTAATTATTAGCTTGCGCCTGTTTCAATGCTGATTGACACTGGCCGCTGTTGAAGGAGGGGAGTATTCCCTGCAGGGCGCGGTGTCTGTCATTGAGGCTGCGTTTTTTCTACAGCGGTGTCGTCATCACGGTAGATTGTCTTTGAGGGATCGTCCCTTGAGATGGTTGCCCGGTGCCGCTGGTCAGGAGAGTGCCACAACCATGTGTGGTGCGCGCCTGGCGGAAGAGACCTCCGGTAAATCTTCTTTGCCGGAGAATCGTGCATGAACGTTCCTGCCTGGATCTGGGAAGTCACCATTGCGGGCTTCGCAGCCATCTTTATCTTTGATTTCTTTTCGCATGTGCGAAAGCCTCATGCGCCTACGCTGCGTGAATCTGCGCTGTGGTCCGTATTTTATATTACCCTGGCCATGATTTTCGGGGCGGGTCTCTGGATGGTCTGGGGGCACGACCATGGCGTGGAATATTTCGCTGGCTTTATTACCGAAAAGAGCCTGTCGGTGGATAACCTTTTCGTCTTTGCCATCATCATGGCCAAGTTTGCCGTCCCACGAATCTATCAGCAAAAGGCGCTGTTGATCGGCATCATCATGGCGCTGATCATGCGGGGCATTTTCATCGCCGTGGGCGCGGCTGCCATTAACCAGTTCAGCTGGGTTTTCTATATCTTCGGGCTGTTTCTGCTTTATACCGCCTTCAAGCTGGCGGTCGAAAGTGCCCAGCACAAACAGCAGGGCGCCGACGATTTTGAGCCCAACCCACTGGTAAAGTTTGCGCAGCGTCATCTACCGGTGACGGATCAGTTTCACGAACAAAAGCTGATGGCCCGTGAAAACGGCAAGCGGGTACTGACACCGCTTTTTCTGGTCGTCCTGACGCTTGGGGTAACCGATGTGCTGTTTGCGCTGGACTCGATTCCGGCCATTTATGGTCTGACCCAGGAGCCCTACATTGTCTTTACGGCCAACGCCTTTGCGCTGCTGGGGCTTTTGCAGCTCTACTTCCTGCTGGGGGGGCTGCTGGACCGACTGGTGTATCTGGGCTTCGGGTTGTCGCTGATTCTGGGCTTTATCGGTGTGAAGCTCGTCATGCATGCCATGGTCGAAAACACGCTGCCCTTTATCAATAACGGCCAGCCGCTTGAATGGGTGCCTCACATTTCGACCGTGCTGTCACTGTCCGTCATTATCGGCATCCTTTTGATCACCACAGTGGCCAGCCTGTTGAAGAGCCGTGCCGCAGGCAAGGTCTCGTCCGATTCTTCCCATTAATGTCATGACCTGATTGATCGGGCCTTCTGATGTCGCACTGCGTCATCAGAAGGTCACCTGGCGTCAAATTCTCTTTTCTCGGAGCCCGGATACTGGGTTGATTCCCATCCGCCGAAGGAGATGTCATGAACCACAATGTCATTTTGACCTGCGCCGTGACCGGCGCAGGGGATACCCCCTCACGCAATCCCGCGGTGCCCGTCACGCCGAAGGAGATTGCCGAATCCGCTCTCGAGGCTGCCAGGGCCGGGGCCAGTATTGCCCATATCCACGTGCGCGACCCTGCCACCGGTGGTGTCAGCCATGACATCAATCATTTCCGCGAAGTAGTGGCGCGGGTGCGCGAAGCCGACGTTGATATCGTGCTCAATCTCACGGCCGGTGGCGGTGGCGATCTATTCCCCGAACTTGAACACGGTGATCTGCGTGCCGGTGCCGGCAGCGATCTACAAACGCCGGCAGAGCGGCATGCGCCGGTGGCTGAGCTGTTGCCTGAAATCTGCACGCTGGACTGTGGCAGCCTCAATTTTGGCAACATGGTTTATCTCAACAGTGCCGACTGGCTGCGCGAGCATGCGGCCCTGGTCAAGGCGGCGGGCGTCAAACCCGAGCTTGAGTGCTTTGATACCGGACACATCCGCTTTGCACGACAGCTCATCGATGAAGGTTTGATCGATGGCGACCCCCTGTTTCAGCTTTGCCTGGGCATTCCCTGGGGGGCCGAGGCAGAAACTCAGACCATGCTGACCATGCGAGATCTGCTGCCGAATAATGCGCACTGGGCCGCCTTTGGCATCGGTCGGATGCAGATGCCGATGGTGGCGCAGTCTGTATTGCTGGGGGGACATGTTCGCGTCGGCCTGGAAGATAACCTTTATCTCTCCAAAGGCATCGGGGCGGACAATGCCGCACTGGTCGAGAAGGCCGTTGGCATTGTCGAGTCACTCGGAGCGCGGGTCATGCGACCGGACGAGACGCGTCAGCATCTGGGACTGCGTACGCCGGGAGGTGCGGCATGAGGGCAGACGCTTCAGAAAACACCCTGGCTGTCATTGGGTGTGGTGTGATCGGCAGCGGCTGGGCGGCACGGGCACTGGCCGCCGGGATGCGGGTGCAGGCATGGGATCCGGACCCCGACGCCGTCAGGCGCTTTCAAAAAAATATCGATACGGCCTGGCCTGCTCTGGTGCGCCGTGGGCTGGCGGGCGGTGCCTCGCGCGAAGCCCTTCATTTTTTCACCGATCTTGACAGGGCCCTTCAGGGCGCTGATCTGGTGCAGGAAAACGCGCCCGAGCGGCTGGTCATCAAACAGACGCTGCTGGCAGATATTGATGCACGTGTGCCGGAGCAGGTATTGATCGGGTCGTCGACCTCCGGCATCACGGCCAGCGAACTTCAGGCGCAATGTCACAGGGCGCCGGGGCGGGTCATCGTGGCTCACCCTTTCAATCCGGTCTATCTGCTGCCATTGGTCGAACTGGTCGGAGGTCAGCACACCCACCGGGACCAGATGGAATCCGCCAGGGCACAGTATGAGCGACTGGGCATGCGGCCATTGATCGTTCGGCGCGAAATCGAGGGCCACATTGCCGACCGTCTCATGGAGGCGCTATGGCGCGAGGCCCTGCATCTGGTCAATGACGGGGTCGCCACCACCGAGGAGGTCGACGCGGCGATTGTCTATGGTGCCGGCCTGCGCTGGTCGCTGATGGGCACCTTCCTGACCTTTCACCTGGCCGGGGGTGAAGGCGGCATGCGTCACATGCTGGAGCAGTTCGGTCCGGCCCTGAAACAGCCCTGGACGCGGCTGGAAGCCCCGGAACTGACGCCTGAGCTGATCGAGCGGGTGGCCTCGGGAAGCGAGTTTCAGGCCGGGGGGCGTTCGGTTGCAGCGCTTGAAGCGCGACGGGATCGTTTTCTTGGCGAATTGCTTGAGGTAGTAGAGCGCTACTGGCCCGAGCAGGAAGGGCTGGGAGGGCGGATCTGATGGCACTTCCTCTGCTGACGCAATCCGTGCTGCCGACATGGGTGGATTATAATGGCCACATGAACGATGCCGCCTACGCGCTGCTCTTTTCACATGGTGTCGAGGCGCTGATGGTGCATATCGGCCTGGATGACCATGGTCGCCATGCCCATGGCTGCACGATATATACCCTTGAAACCCATCTGTGCTACCTGCAGCAGGTACTAGAAGGCGCGCAGGTGCGCTGTGAGGTCGTGTTGCTTGAGGCGGACGCCAAACGGCTGCACGTCTTTTTTAACCTGATCGATGATCGCGAGGAAACGGTACTGGCCACCAGCGAACAGATGCTGATGGGTATCGATACCCGAACGGATCGACCAGCGGCCTTTGCACAGGAGATCATGGCCCGGATCGAACGATTGCCGAAAGCGGCACACGGCAACTGGCCCGAGCAGGCCGGAAGACGTATCGGGTTTCGCCATCGAAAGTGATCTATGACTTCCCTGTAAACCCGCTGGTTTGGCGATAATACCCGGGCGTGTGGCCGTAATGGCGCTGAAAGGCGTGGCTTAGCCCCGAGGCCGAGGTGAACCCGCAGGCAAGGGCAATGGCCGTGATGCTCATTTCACTCTCCTCCAGCAGTGTACGCGCCCGTTGCATGCGCAGGGACAGATACCAGGCGGCGGGCGTAGTGTCGAGTTGATCAACAAACAAGCGCTGCAGTTGCCGACGTGACACGCTGGCCTTTTTTGCCAGCGTATCGATCGAGAGTGGCTGTTCGATATGTAGCTCCATCAGATGCAGTGCCTCGATCAGGGGACGATGATGGAGTTTCAAGCGTCTTGCGATGGACTGGCGCTGGTGGTCTTCATGACTGCGAACACGGTCATGAATCAATTGCTCGGCCACGGCGTTGGCCAGCGTCTGATCGTGATGTCGGGCAATCGCGGCCAGACTCATGTCCATGGCGGCAGCACCACCGGCGCAAAAAAAGCGTCTCTGGCCCAGCTCAAAAAGCGACTCGTTGACCTGCAGGTGAGGCCAGCGTTCCCTGAAGTCCGGCAGACTCTCCCAATGCAGGGTGATGCGGTCACGGGGTTCGAGCAGGCCGGCCATGGCGAGTACAAAGGCGCCCGTGTCGATGCCGCCCAGACAGCATCCCTGTTGATCGAGCTGATGCAGTTTTCGATGCAGGGTGCGCGTTGGCAGACTCAACGGCGCAAATCCGGCACAGACCGCCAGTGCATCGGGTCGGTCGACATGCTCAAGCGTGGTGTCTGCCATCAGGCGCATATCGTTGGAGGCGCTGACGGGGTGCCCATCCATGCTGAGGATGCTCCAGCGATAAAGCGTGCGTTCGGCGATGCGGTTGGCGATACGAAGCGGTTCGATGGCTGAGAAAAACGCCATCATCGAAAAGCGCTCAAGAAGCAGAAAGGCGATGTGTCGTATTGATGTCGCTTGGGAAAGGAAGGGGCGTGTCGAGTCAGACGAGGACATTTTGAAGAGCTCCAAGCGGCTGCCCTGTGGGCAGCCGCTACTGGCAGTCTCTATTGTTTCATCACGTGGCTATTTTTTGACCACTCGATAAAGAAACAGCAGGACCAGTGCGCCAATAATGGCGATGACAAAGCTGCCGATGTTGAAGCCACTGACACTGCCAAAGCCCAGTGCCGTACCGATCCAGCCGCCGACCACCGCGCCCAGAATACCGATGATAATGGTGACGATGAATCCGCCGGGATCCTTGCCGGGCATCAGGAATTTTGCGATGGCACCTGCAATCAGACCAAAAATGATCCACGCGATAATACCCATAGTCAGCTGCTCCGTGCTGTTGCCGTATCCGGCAGTGTCCAGTGTGAAAGGGCCGGCAGAAAAACCATTCCTTGATTCTTCCTGCCTGACTGAACTCAAGACTAGATCGACCCGGGGGAACTGGCAAGCTGGGTGTATTGCAGTATGTCACTGATTGAAAAGTAATAATCGGAACTGTTCCGGTGCGGCCTATCTTTTTTGATAGCGCGCCATCCAGAGCGTCATGACCGCGATTGCCCCCAGCGCGCCCGCGACCGCCGCGGCAAGACTTCGAACATCGAAGGAGAGTTCGGCGGCAAAACCAAACACGGTGACGAGAAAGGCCAGTACTACGCCACCCAGTACTGCCATGCCTGCCGTGCCAAGAAAACCGACACTCAAATGACGCGGAATGATCAGGTTGACCAGCATGCCCACGGCAATGCTTGCGAAAATCCAGGAGATAATGTTCATGTGTTTTGTCTACCGATCGACATTGTCGGTTTCAAAATAGCGCCATGAACGATGGCGCTCAACTGCGCGTTACCTCCGCCATGCTCGATAAAAGACATAATGACATGAAGGGTTTCGGCTTCATTTCCGCCTCAAACCGTGCACGTTTGCGCCCTGAGCATGGGGATGCGTTTCCGAACACAGGGTAAAACGTTACAATATGAGGCCCGAGCATGCGTCGACATGTCGCAACGTCTGCCCGTGGTGCCGGTCGTGTCCAGCCTCTTTCCGGCCACGAATGGGATTCTGCGGGTAATGCCCCTGCGATTTGCGGCCGAAGGTTCGGGCATCGTTTATCGGGTCTTTCATCGACGAAACAGAGAACACTCATGCATTGCCCCTTTTGCGGTGCGCAGGATACGCGGGTCACTGACTCCCGGCTGGTAGCCGATGGCGATCAGGTGCGTCGTCGTCGCCAGTGTCTTGCCTGTGGCGAGCGTTTCACCACGCATGAGGCCGCTGAGCTGGTCATGCCACGTGTGGTCAAGGCCGATGGTTCGCGAGAAAGCTTTGATCCTGCCAAGCTGCGTGCAGGCATGCTTCGGGCACTCGAAAAGCGTCCGGTGTCCAGCGAGCATATCGAAGCGGCCATCGAGCGTATCCGGCAGCGCCTTCGAGCACGCGGTGAGCGTGAAATCAATGCGCTGGCGATCGGAGAGGAGGTCATGGGTCAGCTTCGAGCTCTGGACCAGATTGCCTATATCCGCTTTGCTTCGGTGTATCGGCGCTTTCAGGACATCGATGAGTTCCGCGCCGAAATCGAGCGCCTTTCCAGTGACTCCATGTCGCCATCAGGTACGGGCATCACTGGCAGGGATCAGGAGTCTCATGAGCATTGAAGGGGCTGCACAAGAAGCGGCAGTCCTTTCCTGCCGCATGGAGGGAAGCTCAAGCGTGACACGGCAACCCGAGGATTACATGGCTCGCGCGTTGCACCTGGCGCGTCGCGGTCTCTATACGACAGATCCCAACCCACGGGTAGGCTGTGTACTGGTGCGCGGCAATCAGATTGTGGGGGAAGGCTGGCACGAGCTCACCGGCGAGCCCCATGCTGAAATCCATGCCCTGCGGGCCGCTGGTGAGGCGGCGCGCGGGACAACTGCCTATGTCACACTGGAACCCTGCTCCCACTACGGACGAACCGGCCCCTGTGCCAAGGCACTGGCCGAGGCGGGCGTGGATGTGGTGGTGGCCGCCATGCTCGACCCCAACCCTCAGGTCTCCGGTCGTGGCATTGCGATGCTTGAGGCCGCCGGTGTCGGCACCCGCGTGGGGATGCTTGAAGCCGATGCCCGTGAGCTCAACGTGGGGTTTATCTCGCGCATGCAGCGCTCGCTGCCTCACGTCCGGCTCAAGATGGCGATGAGCCTGGATGGCCGAACGGCCATGGCCAGTGGTGAATCCAAATGGATTACCGGCGAGCGTGCGCGACGTGATGTGCAGCATCTGCGTGCGCGCTCCAGCGCGATCTTGAGCGGTGTTGCCTCGGTGATGCGTGATGACAGCCGGCTGACCGTGCGGGTGGACCAGCTCGGTCGGCCAGAGTCGCACGCCGCTCAGGTGTCGCATGAGCGGGGCGTGCGCCAGCCGCTGAGAGTCGTCGTTGATTCGACCCTGTCTTTGCCGCCTACGTCGCGCTGTCTGACAGAGCCTGGTCGTACGCTGGTCGCTACGGTATCACCGACCGGCCCCGGGGCACTCGACAATCGGGATCACTTCCGTCGGCGTGAAACGCTGGTGGCGGCAGGGGCGGAAGTCGTGACGCTGCCTGCCAGTTCGGGCGGGCAGGTCGATCTGGAAGCCCTGATGCATTATCTGGCCGATGTTGAACAGTGTAATGAAGTGCTGCTTGAAAGCGGCTCGCGTTTAAGCGGTGCCATGCTGGATGCGGGACTGGTCAATGAACTGATCATTTATATGGCACCGATACTGATGGGCGACGAGGCGCGCGGGCTTCTGACCCTGCCAGGGCTTGAGAAACTGTCACAGCGTCGGCAGCTTTCCATTGTCGATGTTCGCGCCTTCGGCCCTGATTGGCGTATTATCGCGCGCCCTGTCAACGATCACGAAACATCCTGATCAGGACAGATTCGACGGCCTGATCACCCGGGAGGTACCCATCCCGGCGACCCTGTATCGAAAGGAGCGGCTTAGCCGGCAAGCGTTATGAGTCAGTCAACGGGCAACTTCGCTTCCGTGGAAGCGCTGATCGAAGATATCCGCCAGGGCAGGATGGTCATCCTCATGGATGACGAGGATCGCGAAAACGAAGGCGACCTGATCATGGCTGCTGAATGCGTGCAGGCCTCGCACATCAACTTCATGGCGCGCTACGCCTGCGGTTTGATCTGTCAGCCCATGCTGCGCGAGCGCTGCGAACAGCTTGGACTGTCGCTGATGGTCAATGACAACGGTTCCGGCTTTGGTACCCGCTTTACGGTCTCCATCGAGGCGGCCACCGGCGTCAGCACGGGCATTTCCGCTGCCGATCGGGCGCGTACGGTGCAGGCTGCAAGCGCACGTGATGCCAGACCGGGCGATGTCGTCCAGCCGGGCCATATCTTTCCGCTGATGGCGGAAGCGGGTGGGGTGCTGCGTCGGGCCGGTCATACCGAAGCGGCCTGCGATCTGGCCGCGATGGCCGGTTTTGAACCGACCGGTGTGATCTGCGAGATCATGAACGAGGATGGCACCATGGCGCGGCGCCCAGAGCTGGAACGCTTTGCGGCGCTTCATGACATTAAAATCGGTACCATCTCCGATCTGATTCACTACCGCATCCACAATGAGCAGACCGTTGAACACGTGGAGTCGCATCCGGTAGAAACGGATGCCGGTCCGTTTCAGTTGCACTGCTTCAGGGATCGGATTCAGGGCTCGCATCATCTGGCCCTGGTCAAGGGTTCGCCTGAAAGCGATCAGCCCACCACCGTGCGGGTTCACGTGGCCGATGCCCTGCGTGATCTGCTGGGTCTGCGCCGTGAGGGTGGCCATCAGAGCTGGTCATCACGTGATGCGCTGGCCGAAATTGCTGCCAGCGAGACCGGTGTGCTGGTGCTGCTTTCCGACCCGCGTGGCATGACGAACCTTCGCGATCAGCTCGATCTCTTTCTGGAACGGCGCCCGCGGGCGCAGGACCCGCAAACGGATGGGGCCGGCAACTATTTGAGTATCGGCACCGGCGCGCAGATCCTGCGCAGTCTCGGGGTCGGTCAAATGCGTCTTTTAAGCTCGCCCTGGCGTTTTTCGGCGCTGGCGGGCTTTGGCCTTGAAGTCATCGAACAGGTCAGCAGCGTTGATGACAGCCGAACGCCACGGCACTGACAATAGCAATCAATGGTAGCAACAGGTTTTCGCTGTGACCCGACAACGATAGGGTTCACGGCTTATATGACACGCTGATGCGTTTTATCAGAGACAACAGGATTCAAAGACATGCAACCGATTGCACAACTGGAAGGGCGTTTTAACGAGATCGATGGCCGCTATGTCATCGTGGTTGGACGCTTCAACCATCACGTGGTCGACTCTCTGGTCGAAGGCGCCGTGGACGCGCTGGTGCGTCACGGGGTCGATGATGCCAATATTGATATTCTTCACGTGCCGGGCGCCTGGGAACTGCCGCTGGCGGTCAAGCGTGCGCTGACCCGTATTCAGCCCGACGCCATCATCGCCCTGGGCGCTGTCATTCGTGGCGGCACGCCACATTTTGAACACGTTGCCGGTCAGTGCAACGCCGCGCTCAATCGCCTGCAGCTTGATTTCGACACGCCCATTGCCAACGGCGTGCTGACGGTCAATTCGATCGAACAGGCCATCGAACGTGCCGGCACCAAGGCAGGCAACAAGGGCTTTGAAGCCGCCATGGCGGCCATGGAAATGGTCTCCCTGCTGCGTCAGCTTGGCGGTAATGAGGGGTTTGAGGACGATGCTGCCGATCATGGAGGTGTGGCGTGACCCAGCCCAAACGTGCCCCTTCAAAGCAGCAGCAGGCCCGAAGGGCAGCACGCGAGCTGACGGTACAGGCTCTGTATCAGTGGGAGATGACGGGCACATCGATTGCCCAGCTCGAGACCGAGTTTCGCTCGCAGACCGCTGATGACGACCTTGAGCCGCACGAAAACTGGGTGCAGGTCATGAAGATTGCTGATCTGGGCCTTTTTCACCAGCTGCTTCATGGCGTGGCCAGACACTGTGGCGAGATGGATAACCTGATCGCGCCGTCGCTGGATCGCAAGCTGGAGGAGCTTGACCGCATCGAGCTGTCCATTTTGCGTCTTGGCGCCTATGAGCTGGCGCATCGTCCGGAGGTGCCCTATATCTCGGTGATCAATGAAGGCATTGAGCTGGCACGCTCGTTTGGTGCCACCGAAGGGCATAAATATATCAACTCCATTCTTGATCGACTGGCCAGGAAACTGCGTGAAGCCGAGGTTCAGGCGCGCAGGCGCCGTGACTGAGCATGATCCATCCGGAGCATGGTCCATGCCTGTTGATCGATACTGATCAGCGCTTTCCTTCACCTGTCAGGGAGATGTCCGGGCGATGAGCGATGCAGCCACTCCTGGCGAGTTTGAACTCATCAGGCGTTATTTCATGCAGGACGTTGAACCCGCCTGCCGCTCGGATCAGGTGTCGCCGCAACAGGCCCGTGCCGGCGTCGTGCTAGGGCAGGGGGATGACTGTGCGCTGCTGGCACCCTCTCCAGGGCGCCGGCTGGCGGTCAGCGTGGATACATCGCTGGCCGACGTCCACTTTCCCCGTGATGCCTCGGCAGAGGCGATCGGTCATCGGGCGCTGGCCGTCAATTTAAGCGATCTGGCGGCCATGGGCGCCAGGCCGCGCTGGTTCGTGCTGGCGTTGACACTGCCCGAGGTGGATGAACATTGGCTGGACGGTTTTGCGCAAGGCCTCTATGGGCTGGCACGCGAGCATAATATCGCTCTGGTCGGGGGGGATATCACTCGCGGTCGCGAACTCTCCATCACCATTACCGTGCATGGCGATGTGGCGCAGGACGGGGCCATTACCCGTCATGGTGCGCGCCCCGGCGATCTGCTGGCGGTCACCGGGGCCCTCGGCAGTGCCCATGGGGGGCTGAGAGCCTGGTTTGCTGGCCAGCGTGATGAGCAGCATCCGCTGGTGAGGGCCTATCTGCGGCCTGCGCCGCGCGTGAATGAAGGCATGAGCATTTGCCACATGGTCTCGGGCGGTCTTGATATCTCTGATGGTCTGCTGGCCGATCTGGGGCATCTTTGTGCGCGCTCGGCCGTCGGGGCCTGCCTTAAGGCAGGCGCTATCCCGCTGGATCAGGCACTGGTGGCATCTCTGGGCGCAGATGAGGCGCTTGAGGCCGCCCTGAACGGGGGCGATGACTACGAGCTTTTGCTGTCGCTGGCGCCCGATCAGGAAGCAGCGGTTCGTCAGGTACTCGAAGATCTGGGCGGCGCGCTGCATGTCATCGGTCTGGTAACCGCCGAACCCGGCATTACCGGCATTACGTCCACGGGACGTGGCTGGCAGCATTTCCATGCGCAGGATCAGTGTCCCGACGATCACGGCGCGGGAGCCGCACCATGAACCGCGCACCTGCCAGCATCTGGCGTCGCCCCGTACACTTTTTGGCCTTCGGGCTGGGCAGTGGCGCTGCGCCCTTCGCTCCAGGAACCTTCGGAACCCTTGCGGCCATTCCCTTCTACTGGCTGATGTCGACGCTGCCGCTGGGTATCTATCTGGCAATTCTGGCAGTGGCGACCATCATCGGCATCTATCTGTGTGATCGCACATCGAAGGATCTGGGCGTCCATGACCACTCGGGTATCGTATGGGACGAGTTTGTCGGCTACTGGCTGACCATGGCTGCGGTACCGTTTTCCTGGCAGTCTGCCCTGTGGGGATTTGTCATCTTTCGAGTCTTTGACGTGATCAAGCCCTGGCCGGTACGCACGGTGGATCGGCGCGTGGCCGGGGGCTTTGGCATCATGGCCGATGACGTTCTGGCCGGTATTTACGCCTGGAGTGTCATGCACGTGTGGCTCTGGCTGCATTGATGTCGTGAAAGGCATGAGTCTCACTATCGTAGGGTCATGCGTGGCGGGTGTTTCGATACGATCATGACCCTTCGGCCCTGCTGGGAGAGCGTTGATGAAAAGGAAAGTGGCTGCCGGATCGATGGCGTTGGTGGTTCTGGGCGGCGGACTCTGGCTGGGGGCGCTGGCCTGGAGTCGTCATGAGGTTCAGTCCCGCATGGCCGAGCAGGTCGCTGACATCAATGCGCTAACGGGCATTCGCGCCATCAATACCATCAAAAGTGACGGTTTTTTCTCTTCCCGCGGATCGCTCAGGGTCATCATGACCGACAGCGACGCCGACGCTGAGGCGCCTGCCGGAGTGATCGACTGGCGCGTGGCTTATGGCGTCCTGAGTACCCGGCTTTCGGGACATGGCGATATCAGGCTGCGTGATGGCAAGGCTCTGCTGGCCGATGAGCTCTCCGAGGGGCATGAGCTTGATGTCGAGGCCCGAATTCAGCACCTGAGTCGCGACATGGTCCTGAACGCCAGATTTCCCGACGCGATGCACTATCAGGGCCACGGCATGTCCCTGAATCTGTCCGGCGCCCGCATCAGTATGGTTGATGATGACCAGGGATTGCGAGTGCAGGGCGACTGGTCCGAACTGGCGCATGAAAGCGCCGAACGTCAGGTACATATGGGGGAGACGCACTGGTCAGTGCGCTTTCCAGGCGAGAATGCCGAGTCGATAAACGAGGATGATTCAAGTGACCGCCCCGGCCGTGTGGATCGTCTGGACATCAGTGATGCCCGGCTGCAGCGTCAGGGTGGGCTTCCCCTGACGCTGAGCAATCTGCATCTTGAAGGCAGTACCCATCACGACCGTCAGGAACTCAGCTATTTGCTCAGGGCGCAGCTGGGCAATGCCACATTTTCTGAACAGCAGCTGGGCAGTGCTTCGCTGGATGCCGCCGTGCGTCGCATCAACGAGCCGGCCGCGCGAGCGCTGCTGAAGACCATGGCGCGTGATATCAGAAAGCGCTGGCAGGGCGCTCGACAGCCTGCCCCCGGTGCCGGGATGCAGGAGGAAAGAGGCGCTGACCCCCGACTCGTGGATGACCTCACAGAGGTTGATGATGTCCACGACATTGCCTCGCTGATGGTGCCCTGGCAGGAAAATTTCTTCGCCATATTGAGTAATTCGCCACGACTGGTGGTCAATCAGCTACAGCTGGAAAGTCCGATGCTGGATCAGCAGATGCATCTGAACGGTGAGCTGACGCTGGAGGGCACCGATATCGCAACGACCCGCATCGAACAGCTGCAAACCTCGTGGGGCCGGGCGGCGTTCAAGCGTCGTCTTGACGGTCATTTCACGCTGCACAATGCACCGCCTCTGCTGGCACTGGTAGCAGGACAGGCGCCTGATCAGGACACGCTGGAGCTTGCCATTCGAAAAGGCGTTTTCCTGATCAATGGTGAGCCCTGGTTTTTATTGAACTAGGCTTTTGATCGGAACAAGGATTCGTCGGGAATGAACCATGCGGCTGCCTCTGGCAGCCGCTGTCATTTGTGACCGTTAAAGGTTTTAGCGCGCACTCGGACTTGATAACGATGTCCGGCGCCCGCATTGCCAGAGACAACAGGCAGCGCCGGCCATGTATTGCTCCATAAGCAGCCTGCCGGCGTACGGTTTTGATACGGGAGAGCAGGGTAGCCCATGAGTGAAGAAGATCAGTCCGACTACACCATTGAGCCCGGTGATGACAACGACAGTGCCATGACGCAGGCCGTAGTGCCGGCCAGCGAATATCTGCCCGACAGGCTCTATCTGCTGCCGGTTCACAATCGACCCTTTTTTCCGGCGCAGGTTCAGCCGCTGGTACTCAACCGCAATCGCTGGAGCGACACGCTCGAGCAGGTCGGTAATACCTCGCACCATATCGTGGGTCTGACCTTCATCGGCGATACCGGCGCTGACCCGGCGCCGGATGAGTTCCCGGTGTATGGCACCGCCGTGCGTGTTCACCGGGCTGAAAACAATCAGGAGCAGTTGCAGTTTATTGCTCAGGGGCTGCGTCGCTTCAAGATCACGCGCTGGCTGTCTCAGGAGCCCCCCTACCTTGTCGAGGTGCACTATCCGCGTGAGCCGGTCGACAAGGAAGGCGATGAGACGCGGGCCTATGCGATGGCCATCATCAATGGCATCAAGGAGCTTTTGCCAATCAACCCGCTGTATGGGGAAGAGCTCAAGCACTATCTCAATCGCTTCAGCCCCAATGAGCCCGGGCCGTTGACCGATTTTGCCGCGGCCATTACTTCTGCACGTGGTCCCGAGCTTCAGTCGGTGCTGGAAACCCTGCCGGTGCTGGAGCGCATGCAGGTGGTGCTGCCGTTGTTGCGCAAGGAGATCGAGGTCGCCCAGCTGCAAAGCGAGATTTCCGAGCAGGTCAATGCGCAGATGCAGGAGCGACAGCGCGAATTCTTTCTGCGCGAGCAGCTCAAGGTCATTCAGAAAGAGCTGGGTATCTCCAAGGATGACCGGGAAAACGATGTCGATACCTTCCGTGAGCGTCTGGAGGGCAAGGTCGTCCCCGAGCGCGTGCAGGCGCGTATCGATGATGAGCTGGACAAGTTGTCCGTGCTGGAAACCGGCTCGCCTGAATATGGCACCACGCGCAACTATCTGGACTGGCTGACGGCACTGCCCTGGGGCATCACCTCCGAGGATCAACTGGATCTGCCGCATGCGCGTCATGTGCTCGACCGGGACCACGACGGGCTGCAGGACGTCAAGAATCGCATTGTCGAGTTTCTTGCCGAAGGCGCCTTCAAGGGTGATGTCGGCGGCTCGATTCTGCTGCTGGTCGGCCCGCCCGGGGTGGGCAAGACCTCCGTTGGCCGATCGATCGCCGAGGCGCTGGGGCGCAAATTCTATCGCTTCTCGGTCGGTGGCATGCGTGATGAGGCCGAGATCAAGGGACACCGTCGTACCTACATTGGCGCCATGCCCGGCAAGCTGGTACAGGCGATGAAGGAGGTCGATGTCGAAAATCCGGTCATCATGCTCGATGAGATCGACAAGCTCGGGCAGTCTTTCCAGGGAGATCCGGCCTCGGCGCTGCTGGAGGTGCTCGACCCGGAGCAGAACGTCGATTTCCTGGATCACTATCTCAACGTGCGCATGGACCTCTCCAAGGTGCTGTTTGTCTGCACGGCCAACCAGCTTGATACGATCCCCGGGCCGCTGCTGGATCGCATGGAGCAGATTCGACTGGCCGGCTACATCGCCGAGGAAAAGGTGGCGATTGCCAAACACCACCTCTGGCCGAGGCTCCTGGAGCGTGATCGCATCCCCAAAAAGCGTATCAATCTTACCGATGCTGCGCTCAAGCACGTCATTGAGGGTTACGCGCGTGAATCGGGTGTCCGACAGCTTGAAAAGCAGCTGCACCGCATCGTGCGCAAGGCGGCCGTCAAACTGCTGGAAGAGGATATCGAGACGGTCAAGGTGTCGGTCAATAACCTTGAGGAGTTTCTGGGCGCACCGATTTTCCGCAAGGAGAAGGTGCTCAAGGGTGTGGGCGTGGTAACGGGCCTTGCCTGGACGGCCATGGGCGGAGCGACCCTGCCCATCGAGGCCACGCGGGTTCACGGGCTGCAGCGCGGCATCAAGCTGACCGGCAAGCTGGGCGATGTCATGCAGGAGTCTGCCAACCTCGCCTATAGCTTTGTGCTGGGGCATTTGCAGGAGTTCGGGGCTCAGCCCGGCTATTTTGACCAGGCCTTTATTCACCTGCACGTGCCGGAAGGCGCCACGCCCAAGGATGGCCCGTCAGCGGGGGTCACCATGACCACGGCGCTTTTGTCGCTGGCCCGTGGACAGGACATCAATCGGCCGCTGGCCATGACGGGGGAAATCACCCTGACAGGTCAGGTGCTACCGGTCGGCGGTATTCGTGAAAAGGTCATCGCGGCCCGACGCAGCGCCATTTATGAGCTGATCCTCCCACAGGCCAATCAGCGTGATTTTGATGAGCTGCCGGATTTCCTGAAAGAGGGCATGACCGTGAACTTTGCCCGTACCTACCAGGATGTGGCCAAGGTGGTATTTGACTGATTCGATGCCCAGGCGTAAATGAAAAAGCCGCCCATTCAGGGCGGCTTTTTTTGCTGAAGTGCTGCGCGCGCGCTTAGTCCTTGGCGTCGCGCCCGGCCAGCGTTTCAAATAGACGAGCCACGGCTTCGGCGCCCGGGTCAATGACGCCGTCAAGCGCCTGCTCGGGCACCAGTGAAGAGCGCCCTGCGCCTGCCTTGCGCATGCGCCCGGTCTCTTCAGCGCCAGCGCGGGCGGCCTGGGCCGCGGCGTCAGTCGAGTTGCCGTTGGCCAGCGTTTCAATGGCCGGGATCAGGGCATCCAGCATGGTGCGATCGCCCTGTTCTGCGCCGCCGTAGTGCTGCATTCGCTCGATGCCCGCCTGCAGTGCCCTGGGCCAGCCGGCGCTTTCTTCAAGTTCCTGAGCGGCACTGGTCATCAAAATCGACAGCAGGACACCGCTGGACCCGCCCATGGCGGTAGCAAAGAGATGCCCCAGCTCACTGGCCAAAAGCGCGTCTTCACCGGTAGACAGCCGGCCTTCATCCAGTGCCTTCAGCACGGCATTCGCGCCCGCGGCGAAGGTGGCGCCGGCATCGCCATCACCGACTTTGGCATCAAGCTCATCCAGCGCCTTTTCGCTTTTCTTGAGGGTGGTCGCCAGCCGCGCGATCAGCTGCTCTCGTGCCTCATCATGGCGGCCTTCTCCCGCTGGTGGCTGTTGACTGAAGCGTGGCGAGAAGGTCTCGATATCGTGCACTTTCTGTGCCGTGGGCCAGGCAGGTGCCTGTACCGGTGCACTCAGCGCCTCAAGTATTGTGTCGTCTGCGGGCGCCAGCGTGATGGAGAACCCATGCATGTCCAGCGAGGTCATCAGCGGGGCAGGCCCCAGTAGTAGTGCCACGTTGGCGCGTCCGAGCTGATCAAGGCAGGCGCGTTTGATTACCTGCATCTCCTGCGGCGAGCAGCTGCCCAGATTGTTGAGCAGCACTACCCAGGGCCCGCTGTCGGGGCGTCCCAGCGCCTCGAGCACCTGCGATACGGCATCATCAGCGTTTTCGGGAGTGACCTGACGGACGCCGGGCTCGTTATGGATGCCCAGTCCCAGCTCTGGCGTCTTGCGGGAGGACGCTTCCTGTCCGGGCAGCGTGGCACTGGAAAGCGCCATACCCATTGAGCGTACGCGTTCGATCATATGTCGAGCCGCCTGGTGAACCGCTTCGAGATCATCGCCACGGTTGGCGCAGTAACCGGCCATCTTGTGGACCAGCAGCGTTCCAGCCAGCCCGCGAGGCTGAGGGGTCTCGGGCAGGGCCATGTCATCGGCCACGATGACCGTTTCCACCCGATAGCCTTCTTCTCGTGCGCGCTCGGCGGCCAGGCCAAAGTTGAGCCGGTCACCGGTATAGTTCTTGATGATCAAGAGGCAGCCGGCATCGCCGCAGCAGGCACGAATGCCGGCGAGGATGGCTTCCACGCCCGGAGAGGCGAAAACATCGCCGGCCACCGCTGCAGTCAGCATTCCCTGGCCCACGAAGCCTGCATGGGCCGGTTCATGCCCCGAACCGCCACCCGAGATCAGTGCGACCTGCTGGCGACCCTCACGATCGGGCTGCCAGTCGGCACGCATCACGATGCGGGCGTCTCGATGATCGGAAAGGGTGACACTGGCTGTCATGGCCAGTCCTTCCAGCAGTTCGCTGACCAGATGTTCCGGTGCGTTGTAAAAATGATGCATAAAGGGCTCCTTTAAGAGGGCCCTTTCAGCGTAGAGGGTTCAGGAGATTCTGTTGCCATTTTGACAGCCGTGGCGGCTATTTCTGGTCGATGGCGGGCGGCCATTGAATCGGACCCTGGTCCTTGCCCGGGTCCAGACGTCCCGGGCGTTTTTCGGGGGGGCAGTCCCCGAGTGCAAGGGCCAGCCTGTTCAGGGCGGCCTGTCCGGTGGTTCCGGCGGTCACCTTTTCCCACCACTGTCGATGGACGGCCATGACCGTCACCGGTATCGAAGCAAGGCCCAGGCGCTGCGCCATGGCCAAGCGGTGAAGGCCACGGTTGATCTTGAGCAGGTGGCCTTCGCGTGTCACCACCACGCCAAGGGTGTCCTTGCCACGTTCAGTGTCAAAGCCATGACAGGCCATGTCATCCAGAAAATCCAGATAGATCTGCAGGTAGGCCAGAATCTTTTCTTCACTGTCGAGCAGAATGCCTTCATGCGCCGAAGCCCAGGGCTTTCCTGCCTTCAGGCGCGCGGCATGTTCTTGAAAGCGCTGCGTTTGTGTGAGGTCGTCACGATGTTCGTCAAGGTCGGCAATGAATTGATAGCGCGAGCCATGGCGAAGATCGCCGCGGCTCTCATCCCACTCACCGTCCCAGAGAAAGGCTGAAGAGGAGGGGCGTTTGCCACCGACGCCCTTGAAATTGACATCACGGATCATGTCGCGTGGATGCATGTGAACGATCAGCCGATCTCCAAGACGTTTCTCTATGGAGCGTCGGGGTAATCCTGCCTTCTCAACCCGGGTGCCGCCGGGCAGACCCTGGAGCCAGCGCTGAAACCAGAACTCTTCAAACGGAATGCCGACCCGTTGCTGAAACGACAATTTAAGCCATTCCTGCAGGCGAACGCGCTGCATCGGCCAGCGAAGACGCTCGCTATAAAGGCTTGCAAAGACATCGTTGTCCTGTGCAGACGTAGAGGGATGTGAAGACCTTGAAGACATGAGGGAAACCAGTAACCCGAGCCAGAGCACATGAAACGGTCAGTTTACCATGCCCGTCTCTGCTCACAGGACGGGCAGATGCTCAGGTTGTGGGGAGCTCGAGGAACTGCTGCATGATGCGGGTATCACGATAGCGCTCGATCAACTCCGGGTCCTGCTCGAGGGCCGGCGGATGCCTGAGTCCTTCTCGAATGCCTTCGGCCAGTCCATCAATGGTATTGTCGACGATGAGCCGGCGCTGATCGTTGATCAGCACATTTCGGATGCCGCCGGGCGCATCCACGGCGACGCAGGGGGTGCCGCAGATCATGCTCTCAGCCAGTACAATGCCAAAGGCTTCGCTCATGGAGCTAAGAACAAAAAGACGACCATGCTTCATCCACGGGTAGGGGTTGGTGCGACTGCCGATAACATGGACACGGTCGCGTACTCCCAGTTCATCAACAAGCTGTTCGACACTATCGCGCATGGGGCCATCGCCCACAATCACCAGATCTTCTTCAATGCCTGACTTCAGATAAGCGCGAATCAGAAAATCTTGGCGCTTGACTCTGGACAGCCTGCAGACATGAACCACATAGGGTCTGGCAGGCAGGTCATCAGGCATTTCATCAGCCATGGCTCTAATGGCTTCTATATCGCAGGGGTTGCCGACCGTAGCCCAGTGAGAGGGCACAATATTGTAGTGACCAAGCTGTTTTTCCAGCTGTTCGCGTACGTTTGGCGTATTGCAGACCACGCGCTTGCCGTCATAGAGGCGCTTTAAATAAGCCCCCTTGAGTCGACTGCCATAATCGCCCGGCCATGACACGGTGACCTGCCAGAAACGGGAATCCCGCCAGGACCAGACTGTCTCGAAGGCACCCTGACCACGAGCGATGATGCGATCTACCGGGCCGTAGTCCCGCTCCAGCCGTTCAACAAATTGCTTGAGATAGCGTCCACCGTAATAGCCTCGCCAGAGAAAGCCGGATCCGGGCACTGCAGGTTTGAGAAGTCCACGAGTGAGCAGGTCGTAAGCAAGGCCAATACCGGTACGACGAAAGGCCTTGTCAAAGTCTTCGTAATGCAGGGTAACACCGGGATCGGGCAGAAGCTCATCGCCTCCCTTGAGAACAAGCACATGAACGTCATGCCCGGCGCGATGCAACACGTTGGCAAGATTGATGGTGACACGCTGGATGCCACCAATGTTTAGCTTGCGAACTATTAAAAGTATTCTTTGTTTCATGACAGAATTCGTGGTGAAAGCTTTATATTTTGATAGTAAGATTATCGCATATTTTGCATAAAATTTAATGGTTTTTGGTCTTTTAATGATGAAAGCAGATCAACTTAACGTAGTGCTGGCAAGTGACGATAATTATGCCCTATGGATGGGGGTTGTGATGTTTTCTTGTCTTGAAAAAAATCTCTCGAAAAAAAACATGTGTTTTTATGTGATCGATGGCGGGATAAGTAAAGACAATAAAGATAAAATAGAAAAGATGGCTGGAAGTTACCAGTCAAGCGTTCAGTGGATTACTCCATGTGGCGAAAGTCTTCAAGGGCTTCCGATCAAACGATATGGAATTGCTACCTACTATAGGCTTTTGCTTGGACAGCTTCTGCCACAGCATGTAAGTAAAGTCATTTATCTTGATTGTGATCTTTTAATTGCTGATGATCTGAAATGTCTTTGGGAGCATGATCTGAGTGGCCATGTTTTAGGTGCGGTCGAAAATCTGGGGATTGCTTCTCCCTCTCTCAATCTTGAGAGACAGCAATATTTTAATGCTGGAGTATTGCTGATTGACATGTACCAGTGGCGTGAAAAAGGGACCGATGACAAGCTAATTACGGTGATGAAAAAAGCTGGCGATAAATATCGTTATCTTGATCAAGATGCGTTGAACACCATCTTCAAGTATTCGTGGTCTCGTCTTCCCCTTAGATGGAATATCCAGCCAAGTTTTTGGTCGAAAATTGAAAAATCCAAATGGAATATTACTGGTTATAAGAAAGAAGACTATTTTTTGGCGCTGGAGAAGCCGGGCGCTATACACTTTCTTGCAAAAAGCAAACCATGGAATTACATGGTATTTCACCCTTATAAAGAAGTTTATAAAAGTTTGTTTGAAACAATATTTCCTAAACAAACATTCTACAAAGATGTTTCATTTAAGGAAAATCTTAAAAAGCTGACTAGCTTTGGCAAAGCTCTAAAAAATCAACGAAGGATTCGTCGTTCGAAAAAAATTTTTTATGACCCGGTTAAATAAAACTTTACATAACGACTTGGTTGACGCTGACAAAGCGATCCTCGAAGTAAACTGGTTTCTTTATCCAGCCTTTACTTTTCATTGTACAGCACTTTGACAGACGACTTTTTGTGCCCTAACTTTACGCTTACTTACTCAGTGGTGCCCTGCAGAGTGCCGCTGTGACTGCCTGACATGATCTGAACGGGCAGGCTGCAATACCGCTCGATGCTTGTTGCAGGAAGTATCTGTGTACTCGGAGTTGCAGGTCGCAGGACGTACTTGCGCGCCGACATTAAAATCAGAGTCCTGGAGGAAGTACCATGAAGAAACTGATCGCTACTGTTTTTTGCGCCGCTTTCGTTTTGCCTGCCATGTCCGCCATGGCCTCATCCGAAGCGACGCATGACAGTGCTGATGTGACCCATACCGGTCAGACAAACAGTGGCTCGGCTCAGATGGAAGACATGCAGGGCATGAGTGACTCAAACCAGGGTTCGATGGACAATGCCAATGTCGAGAATGCCGATGTAACCCATACCGGCCAGACAAAAAGTGGCTCGGCACAGATGAGCGACATGAAGGGCATGGATGATTCCACTCACGGCTCGATGGACAGCACCAGTGTCGAGAATGCTGATGAAACCATGACCGGTCGTCAGGGGCACTCCGCTCAGATGGAATCTACCGAGCCGATGCAGGATGGTGATAAAACCGAGCACGGCGCCAGCCCGTCCAGTAATTGATCCATCTTCAAAGCATAAGCTTTATATACTGTCAGTGGCCCGGCAACTCGAGTTGCCGGGCCTTTTACGTTGCGGGCTCGATCATGGCGAGGGGGTTGATGGCATAGGGCTTTTTTACCAGAACATGGGGTCGGGAGAGGCCTGTCGCTCGCGGAGTCGTTCTCTGGCAATAAATAGTGCAGCAATGGCACGGCCTTCATGAAAATCACCTCGCGACAGCAGGGCATCGATGTCTTCGATGGCATGCCTTTCGACAGTCAAGGGCTCGGGCTCATCGCCGGGCAGGCGTTCTTCATAAAGCTGGGTGGCCATGACCACGTGAATACGGTGGGTCATATAGTTGGGCGCCAGCGTCAGTTCAATCAGTGGCTCGATCACACGGGCGCCATAGCCACATTCCTCACGGAGTTCGCGATTGGCGGCCGTAACAATATCTTCGCCAGGGTCGATCACTCCCTTTGGAAGGGTAAGCGCGTACTCCTCGATACCGGCTGCGTATTCCTGAATCAGTAAAACATGATCCGGGTCTGGCATGGCCACAATCATGACGGCACCTGCACCCTGTCCATTGCTGGTCAGACGCTCAAAGGTGCGTTGTTCGCCATTGGAAAACTCGATTTCCAGCGCTTCTACTGCAAAAAGCCGGCTCCGGGCGATACTGCGCCGCCGTCCAATTTCGGGCTTTCCTGATGGGGACATGTCTCTACCTCCGGAGGCTTCAAAAAACGGGAGTGGCGGATGCGATACGACGTCGATGCCGGCAGGACAGGTTATCGCATTGCAGGGTGGACAGCATCTGTCCGGCGTCGTCATGGTATAGCCTTGAGAGCCTGGTTTTTGCCCCCATATTGGCATTCAGAAACGGCGTGGAGACATGATATGAGCGAACAGGTTCGACTCGACAAGTGGCTCTGGGCAGCTCGGTTTTTCAAGACGCGCGGGCTGGCGCAGAAGGCCATTGATGGCGGCAAGGTTCACTACAATGGCGCGCGCACCAAGGTCAGCAAGATTGTTGAGCCGGGTGCGCTGTTGGTATTGCCTCAGGGCTGGGATCGCATCGAGGTGGAAATCATCGATATCAGCGACAAGCGTCGAGGGGCTGCCGAGGCCCAGATGCTTTACCGCGAGACGCCTGAAAGTATCGAGCGTCGTACCCGTGAAGCCGAGATTCGCCGCATGGATAAAAGCATGCAGCCCCCAAAGGGGCGACCGGATCGTCGGGCCCGACGCGATATCCAGAACTTTCAGCGTCATCAGCACGACGACTCCTGACGTTTTGACGGCGCTTCAATGATCGACTCATGCATTTTTCTGCCTGCCGCGCCGGGTACCTTTTTCCCTTCTGGATGACTCATGGACCATATTCAACGATTTATCTTTGACGATACCAATGTTCGCGGCGAGCTGGTCAAGGCGGACACTACCTGTCAGGACATTACCGGTCGCCACAACTACCCCGAGGTGGTCAATCGCCAGCTTGGCGAAATGCTGGCGGCTGTGGCGCTGTTGACGGCGACCATCAAGCTCGATGGTGTATTGACGCTTGAGGTCAAGGGTAATGGCCCGGTCAGCCTTTTAATGGCAGAGTCCAACCCTGGCCATGACGAGAGGGGGCAGCAACTGCGGGCCATTGCTCGTCTTGACGAAAATCAGCCGCTGCCTGAAGAAGACGCGTCGCTTCAGACATTGATGGGAGAGGGGCATATCGTCATGACGCTCGATCCTCGTGAAGGAAAGCGCTATCAGGGGATCGTGGCCATGGAGGCGCAGACGCTGGCGCAATGCCTTGAAAGCTATTTTGAGCACTCCGAGCAGCTGCCCAGTCGCCTGTGGCTTTCTGCTTCGACAGAGCAGGCCGCCGGTTTGATGCTTCAAAAGCTGCCCGAGGATGAAAGTCTCAAGGACATTGATGCCTGGCCAAGACTCAACATGCTGGCCGACACCCTCAAGCCCGAAGAGCTTCTGGAACTGCCGGCTCGCGAAGTGCTGGTACGCCTGTTCCATGAAGAGCAGATTCGGGTTTTTGATCCCGACCCCATCGGGTTTGGTTGCACCTGCTCGCGCGAGCGCTTTGCCAGTGCCCTGCATCAGCTTGGCTCTGATGAGTTGCGCTCGGTCGTTGAGGAGCAAGGCAAGTTGAGTACCAACTGTCATTTCTGCAATACGGATTACACGTTCAGCGCTGCCGACATCGAAGCACTGATCGAATCACCTGATGCGCCTTCGCCAACACTGCACTGAAAATGTGTGTCCGGGGCGGGGTCGACAGGCCATTTGTTGTGCCTTTGCGCGTAATGCCGTCGTGATACATTCTCCGTTGGTAGTAGTTTAGGCATAATATGCCTTGCCGTATGACCCGGCATCGCCCGGAGCGGTGTCAGAGATATGCGGAAATATAATGCGAGAGGCATACGACAAGTGCCCATCCGCTTAACGAGAGAGAACGGCTTATGCCCGGGATAGACATGACAACGAAGATGAGCACCCCACGTATCAATGCAAGTGCCGCCGAGCTGGTTGAATATGCCATTGCCCGGGGGGAAGCAAGGCTTGCGTCCAACGGAGCACTGGTGGCAGAAACCGGACGTCGTACCGGACGTTCACCGGCGGATCGCTACATTGTTGATGAGCCTTCCACCAGCCACGAGATTGAATGGGGAAGCGTGAATCGCCCCTTTGCCGGGGAGCATTTTGATGCGCTGTGGGAGCGTGTCGAAGAATTTCTGGCCGACAAGGGCGCGTTCGAGACCGAGTTGCACGTCGGCGCCGATCCGGAACACTATCTGCCGATTCGTGTCATGGCCCAGTATGCCTGGCATACGCTTTTTGCGCGCAATCTCTTCGTGCGAGCACAGCCCTTCAATCCGCGCGACAAGCATGAATGGCAGATCATGAGTGCGCCAGAGTTTGTCTGTCAGCCCGAGCGTGATCACACCCACTCCGACGGTACGGTGATCATCAATTTCGCCCGCCGCCGCGTGTTGATTGCCGGGATGCATTACGCCGGAGAGATGAAAAAGGCCATGTTTACGGTGCAGAACTTTCTGCTGCCGGAAAAGGACGTGCTGCCCATGCATTGCAGCGCCAATGTGGGTGACAATGGCGAGACAACGCTTTTTTTCGGGCTTTCCGGCACTGGCAAGACCACGCTTTCTGCTGATCCGTCGCGCTATCTGATCGGTGATGACGAGCATGGCTGGGGTGAGGGGACCGTCTTCAATCTCGAGGGCGGCTGTTATGCCAAGACCGTTGATCTGAGCGAAAAAAACGAGCCCATCATCTATCGGGCCATTCGCTTTCCGGCCGTGCTTGAAAATGTCGTGCTGGATGACACCCGACAGCCCGTTTATGAAGATGCCTCACTGACCCAGAATGCCCGGGCCGCCTACCCGCTGGAGCACGTCGACAAGCGGACAGCGGACAATCGGGCCGGTGAACCGAGTGCCATTGTCTTTTTGACCTGTGACATGAGCGGCGTACTGCCACCGGTTTCGATCCTGTCACGCGAAGCGGCCGCCTATCATTTTCTCTCCGGCTATACCGCGCGGGTCGGGTCGACCGAGATTGGCGCCGGCAGTGCTCTGGAAGCTACCTTCTCTACCTGCTTTGGCGCCCCGTTTTTCCCCCGTCCGGCCCATGAGTATGCCGAGCTCTTGATCAAGCGCATCGAGGCTTTCGACTCCCGGGTTTATCTGGTCAATACGGGCTGGACCGGCGGTGCCTACGGACAGGGCGGAGAGCGTTTCAGTATTCCCACGACCCGCGCCATCATCAGTGCCATCCAGAGTGGCGCGCTCAAGGATACTGAAACGGTCACGCTGCCCGGGCTCAATCTGTCGGTGCCTGTTGCCGTGGAGGGTGTGGATGCAACACTGTTGGATCCGCGCAAAGCCTGGCAGGATCAGGCGGCCTTCGAGGAGCAATCACGGCTTCTGATCGAGAAGTTCATCGATAATTTCAGCCGTTTTAATGGCGTGGATGACGCCATTACCCGGGCCGGGCCCAGCCTGGTTTGAAGGGAGCCTGGTTTAAAACGCGTCTGGCTTGAATATAGCCCCGATGTCTCCTGCCCCTTCTGCTGATAGGCAGACCCTCATCGCGACAGCCTTCTGGCTGTCGCCATGTCCTTGTAAGGATCTTCTCGATTTTGGTGTTGTCCCGTCGGTTCATGGTTTGTGATACCCTGGCGCCCTGTTCGGAAGGGAATGCGTTTTCATGACACAGATTTCTTCGATGGCAGCGCGTCTGGCAGCAGAGCTTTCCGAAGCTGCCGGCGCGACTGCTGTTCGTCCAGCCCAGATCGAGGCCACCATCGCCCTGCTTGATGAAGGGGCCACGGTGCCGTTCATCTCTCGTTATCGCAAGGAAGCCACCGGTAGCCTTGATGATAGCCAGCTACGCCTTCTTGAAACCCGGCTGCGCTACCTGCGCGAGCTCGATGAGCGCCGTGCGACGGTGCTGGCTTCGATCGAGGAGCAGGGCAAGCTCGATGATGCTCTGCGGGCCAGCATTCTGGCCGCCGATACCAAGCAGCGGCTGGAAGACCTTTATCTGCCTTATCGCAAGAAGCGGCGCACCAAGGCACAGATTGCTCGAGAGGCAGGACTCGAACCGCTGGCCGATGCGCTGTTGAACGATCCCTCACTGGTGCCCGAGGCGCTGGCCACCGATTATCTTGATGAGGCGCAGGGCATTACGGATGCCCGCACCGCACTGGATGGTGCCCGGCAGATCCTGATGGAGCGTTTTGCCGAGTCTCCGGCCCTGGTGGGTCGGCTGCGTGAGCGTCTCTGGCAGGAGGCCGAGCTGGTGTCCACGATGCTCGCCGGTCAGGAAAGCAGCGGCGCCAAATTCTCGGACTATTTTGATCATCGTGAAAAGCTCTCCAGAACGCCCTCACATCGGGCGCTGGCCATGTTTCGTGGCCGTCAGGAAGGCGTGCTGGGGCTGGCCCTCAAGCTGCCCGATGAAGATGAGGCCCCCGTTCATCCCTGTGAAGTCGAGATCGCGCGCGAGTTTGGCATCAGTGATCATGCCCGGCCTGCCGATCGCTGGCTGAAGGAAGTGGTGCGCTGGACCTGGCGGGTCAAGCTCTATACGCATCTGGAAACCGAGCTGCTGGGTCAGCTGCGTGAACAGGCAGAAGCTACAGCCATTGGCGTGTTTGCCGATAACCTGAAGGATCTGCTGCTGGCAGCGCCTGCCGGTGCGCGTGCCACGCTGGGGCTTGATCCAGGGCTTCGTACCGGCGTCAAGGTGGCCGTGGTGGATGCCACCGGCAAGGTGGTGGATCACACGGCTATTTATCCCCACGCACCGCGCAATCAGTGGGAAGCCTCGCTGGTCACGCTGACCGAGCTGTGTAAAAAACATGATGTCGGGCTGGTGGCCATTGGTAACGGCACCGCCAGTCGTGAAACCGACCGGCTGGCCGCTGACCTGCTGGATCGACTCAAGGGTCAGGATATTGCCAGGGTCATGGTCAGCGAGGCCGGCGCCTCGGTGTATTCCGCCTCCGAGTTCGCCTCGCGCGAGCTGCCGGAGCTGGACGTCACCATCCGCGGTGCCGTGTCGATCGCCCGACGGCTTCAGGACCCGCTGGCCGAGCTGGTCAAGATCGACCCGAAATCGATCGGGGTAGGGCAGTATCAGCATGATGTTTCACAGCTGATGCTGGCGCGCTCGCTGGATGCCGTGGTCGAGGATTGCGTTAACGCCGTGGGGGTGGATCTCAATACTGCCTCATCGGCGCTGTTGGCTCGCGTATCAGGGCTTAACAATACTCTGGCCGACAATATCGTGGCCTGGCGTGATCGTCATGGCGCCTTTGACAACCGTCGCCAGATCCTTGAGGTCGCTCGTCTGGGGCCGAAGACCTTTGAGCAGTGTGCGGGCTTTTTGCGCATCAACGGTGGCAGCAATCCGCTGGATGCCTCGGCAGTGCACCCTGAGGCCTATCCACTGGCCGAGCGTATCGCCCAGGCCAGTCGCCGCAATCTGCAGGCGTTAGTTGGCGACAGCGATTTTCTGCGCAGCGTGCGTGCAGTGGATTACGTTGATGAGCGTTTTGGGCTGCCAACGGTCAGCGATCTATTAAAGGAGCTGCAAAAACCAGGGCGTGATCCGCGGCCAGAATTTCGCGCGGCGCAGTTTCAGGAAGGTATCGAGAAGGTCAGCGATCTGGTGGCTGGCATGATTCTTGAAGGCGTGATCACCAACGTCACGCACTTTGGCGCGTTTGTGGATGTTGGGGTTCATCAGGATGGGCTGGTGCACATCTCGGCGCTGTCGCATCAGTTCGTGCAGGATCCGCGATCGGTGGTCAAGGCCGGTGACGTGGTGAAGGTCAAGGTCATGAGCGTGGACCAACCGCGCCAGCGCATTGCGCTGTCCATGCGCCTTGATGATACCCCGGAAGCCGAGCAGGGCAGCAGTCGGCCCGAAGGTGCCGTCAATCGTGACCGTGGCAAGCCCCGAAAGCGCAGCAGTGAGGCTGCTGCTTCACAGGAGCCGGTCGGTGCGTTGGGGGCGGCGCTGCTCAAGGCAGGCGCCGGCAAACCACGCAAGCGCTAATGTGATAAATTCGTTAGCATGCACACTTTGGCGCTTGAAAGGGTCAGGTGGCGCTCCATAATGAGCGCATAATTGGCAGATTTGGTGCCTGGCTGACGCAGGGTCAGCAGGTGCCGGTCGATGAAAACAGTTCCGGAGTCCTGCCCAGGCAATCTGCCGGCATGCGTGTCCGAATGACGGCGCGCGGGCTCCCGCAAGAGAAGGTGTTCAACCTTGTCCGAGCAATTCACTCGCCGCATCGATGGATTGAGCGCACCGGCGCAGCAGGGCCTTTTTGGCCGCATTCGCCGTGGCATTGAAAAGGAAGGGCTGCGCGTGGATTCTCAGGGGCGCATTGTGGCCACGCCTCATCCACATGCTCTGGGCTCGAAGCTGACCCATCCCTATATCACGACCGATTATTCCGAGTCGCTGCTGGAGTACATCACGCCGGTGTTCTCGCGACCCTCGGATGCGCTCGCCTTTCTGGGCGACCTTCATCGTTACAGCTATCGCTACCTGGGGCAGGAACTGATCTGGCCCTCGAGCATGCCCGCTGAACTCGATGGCAACGATAGCGTCCCGATTGCCGATTATGGCAACTCCAACGTGGGCACCATGAAGCGGGTTTACCGTAATGGTCTGGACATGCGCTATGGGCGCATCATGCAGTCCATTGCCGGTATCCATTACAATTTTTCGCTGCCCGACGAGCTCTGGACGCATCTTCAGGAGATTGACGGTCAGCAGGACGTCTCGCCGCAGGCATTTCGATCGCGGGCCTATTTTGACCTGATCCGTAATTTCCGCCGTAACAGCTGGGTGCTGATGTATCTGTTTGGCGCATCTCCTGCCGTGGATCGCAGTTTCCTCGAAGGACGCGATGCCGGATTACTGCCTCACGGAAAGCAGACCCTGCTGTCTGATACCGCGTCCACGCTGCGCATGAGCGATCTGGGTTATCAGAACAAGGTGCAGTCGCAGCTGCGCATCTGCTTCAATTCGCTTGAAAACTATATCGGTACCCTGCGCCATGCCATTGTGACGCCATGGCCCGATTATGAGCGTGAAGGTGTTGAGGTCGACGGACAGTGGCGGCAGCTCAATGCCAACATGCTGCAGATCGAAAACGAGTACTACAGCGACATTCGCCCCAAGCGGGTGGCCCGTCACGATGAGACGCCAACCCAGGCCATGGAGTCGCGCGGTGTAGAATACATCGAGGTGCGCTGTCTGGACATCAATCCGTTCACGCCGTTGGGGATCGACGAGCAGCAGATTCACTTTATCGATACGTTCCTCGTCTGGTGTCTTCTGTCCCCCAGTCCCTGGATCAGCGATAAGGAGTGTGACCGCCTCGATGACAACCGTGCGCATGTGGTGCGCAGCGGGCGTGATGCGTCACTGAAGCTTTCCTTTGCTCAGGGGGATCGTCCTCTGGCGGAGTGTCTGGAGGAGATTTTTGAGGCCATGGCACCCATCGCCGAGCTGATGGACAGTGCCGATGATGATGGCGCTCATCAAAAGTCGCTGGCCGGTCTGCGCGAGCTGATTCATCATCCCGAGAAAACCCCGGCCGGTCGCATGCATCAGCAGATGCGCGACAGTGGTAGCGACTTTGTGACCTGGTCGCTGGAACGGGCGCGTGAACACGCCAGGTGGTTTGCTGATACGCCGATGGACCCTGCGCGTGACACTCTGCTTGGTCAGCTGGTGGAGACTTCCCATCAGCAGCAGCGTGAAACCGAAGAGGGTGATGACATCGACTTTTCGACCTTTTTGCAGCGTTACTTCGAACATGCGCGTCGATTGAAGGTCAATAGTGGCGCTCAATAACGAAATGACAATGTAAATCGGTGGAATGACGCATGACGAATCTGTTGAACCGGTCGGCACGCCAATGGTGTCTTGTGGGCAGTGCCTTTTGTATTGCCATGCTGGCCTTTGCGCTGGTGCTCCAGTACGGTTTCGGGCTTGAACCCTGCCCGCTGTGCACTTTCCAGCGAGTGGCCGTGCTTGCAGCGCTGGTCCCCCTGATCGTTGGTGCGTTGCACAACCCGCGCGGCTGGGGCGGCAGCGTTTATGGATTGTTGGCGCTCATCGGTGCCGGTGCCGGTATCTTTCTGGCAGGACGGCATGTCTGGCTGCAACATCTTCCGGCTGATCAGGTGCCCAGTTGTGGTCCGGGGCTGGATTACATGATGGACGTGCTGCCCCTGAAGAGTGTGATCGCCACCGTGCTGAGCTCTTCAGGTGAGTGTGCCGAGATTGAGGGTAGCTTTTTGGGGATCTCCCTGCCCGGCTGGACGCTGCTCGGATTTGTCGTGCTTGCCCTGATGACGCTGGGCCTGATCATCAGTGCCATCAGTCGTCAGCGCTCGACCGCTCACAGTCGATAATATTGTTCACAAGAGGTCTTTACTGACAAAAAGACCTCGACTGAAACAACACAAAAAAGGCACCCATCGGGGTGCCTTTTTTTGTTACTTCCTGACGTTTAAATAAGATCAGGCGCCCGGTCCGACGCTTTTATCTTCCTTTTCCTTCTCCCGCTCATTGTCGAGATTTTCACCGTGAGAAGATTTCTCGGGCGACATCTGGGGCGCCTCATCAAGGCCGCGAAGTTCAACTTCACCCATCAGAAGATCACGTTCGAAAGCTTCCTTGTCGATGTTGAAGCCAAGGAACTTCTGCGCCAGATATAGATCCTTTTCTGCGTTACCCAGACAGCTGGTGCCACCGGGTGAAGGCGTCATGTTGAATACGATACCGGTACCGGGATCGATCTTGGCCTCGCCCATGACCAGCTTTTTGGCGGTCTTGTCGATCAGCTGTGGTCGAACGCCACCAAACCCCTTGGCAAACTCGACATCCTCGGCGCGAAGGCTGGGAACGATGCTCTTGATACTCTGATGGAAAAGCTTTTCTCGCAGCACCGGCACTTCGTACATGAAGTTCTTGAACACGTAGTTGCGAATGTCGCGAACCTTGAGCAGATCCCAGAAGACCTTCGCGACGCTGCCATCAAAGCGGAATACGCGCAGAAACTCCGTGAAGGTCTTGCTGTTATAGCGCTCAAGCAGCGGCAGCATCAGGGCTGTCGGGCCAAAGCGGGTCTTGCCGTCTACCAGTACGTCCGGATCGCCGTGTACGGCAGCGAAGGGCAGGTTCTCGTTCTGGATGGTATAGACCTTGCCGTTGAGTACTTTGGGCGTGAAGTAAAACGACCCGGCCATCGGCAGGCAGGACTTGTCCAGGCCGTAACCCATCTGGTGGGCAAACAGCAGGGAATGGCCACCCGCGGCAACGACGACATAGCGCGCCTGAAGGGTGCCCTTGTTGGGCGTAGTGATCTTGAAAAGATCCCCTTCCTTTTCGATCTTGTGAACCGGCGTGGAAAGATGCAGATCACAGGTCATGCCCTTTTTTGCAGCATCCTGTTCGGCATATTTCACAAAGGCTTCAGACAGCGTGGTGTAGTTGACGGCCGTGTATTCGTCCGCCGACCCCAGTGCCAGAATCTTTTCGGAAGGATCGCGACCTTCCACCACCTTGGGTTCCTGGGCGGCGATGTCGTCGCGTTCCAGAAGGCGCATTCTGGGGAAGAGTTCCTTGAAGGTGTCAAAACGCTTGCGCAGAAAATCGCACTGCTTGTCGCCGACACCCAACACCATCTTGGGATAGCGATAGATGATGTTGTCGCGCTCTGCAGGCTCAAGCTTGGTGCCGAAGTTGATCACCATGCCGGCGGTGCGCTTGGTAGTGCGCGCCTTGTCCAGCGTGTAGTTGGTCTCTATATCGCCGCAGTGGATGGTCTGGCTATTGTTGCGACCATGCGAATTGACGATGGCAACCTTGTCATACTTCTCGAGTAGACCGATGGCGTTGACATCGGTATATCGAGCCAGTTCATACAAAAGGGCAGTGCCGGATACGCCGCCACCCACGATAAGGACATCATACGTCGTTGCTGCCATGGCTTCTCACGCTCGGTTTGATGCGAGATTTGCGTCCTGATCTGCCAGCCTGACATGACTAGGGGTCTTTACACGCCGAAGGGTCATTGTCGCAGATGGATAGATAACAAACAGGACACGCTGGGTCATACGGCACTTCCATGGATTGGCCGAGGGGAAGGCTCCGATCGGGAAGGCCTTGTGAATACCCGTACGGCTCAACCAAAGGTGTCAAAGTGACACACTCCGCGATGGATATGTCGATTATAGGGAATCAAGACGTTCGTCGCGATCCCGAAGGGTAATGATTTGCCAGTTCCGCTGCCTGGCAATGTCGGCCAGTACCGGGTCGGGATCGACCGCAACAGGACGATCGACCCGTTCAAGCAGTGGCAGGTCATTTTGAGAGTCGCTGTAGAAAAAGGCGCCTTCAAGCGAGACGTCATTTGCCTTGAGCCAATGCTCCAGACGGGTAATCTTGCCTTCGCGAAAACTGGGGGTGCCCGTGATGCGCCCGGTATAGCGGTCGTTTTCCATTTCGGGCTCTACGGCAATCAGGTGCTCGACGCCCAGTCTCTGAGCAATGGGGCCGGTCACAAAGCGGTTGGTGGCCGTAATGATCAGAATCCGGTCACCGCGAGCGCGATGGCTTTCCAGCAGCGCCTCGCCCTGAGACAGGATGATGGGCTCGATGCGCTCAGCCATGAACTTTCGATGCAGCTCGTCGAGTTCTTCTCTGGTGTGACGTGTCAGTGGTGCAAGGGCAAAGGCGAGATATTCATGAATATCCAGCGTACCGGCATCATAGGCACGATGGAATCGATCGTTTTCACGGCGAAAATGGTCACGATCAACAATGCCCTGTTCTACCAGAAAATCGTTCCAGGCGTGATCGCTGTCGCCGCCAAGCAGGGTGTTGTCCAGATCAAAAATGGCCAGCGTCAAGGGGAAGGCTCCCATCAAAGGCAAGGGTCGGTTTGTTTAATTTCATTATTACAAAGATGGCCACGCTTTAATATGCGCGTGCAACAACTCGACTGCCTGCGCGCTGCATATTGATGCGCTTTCGCGCTTTGTGGAAGAATGCCTGTAATCTATTTTTAAAAGGTGGCAAGTCGTGATCGATCCCGACGGTTTCCGGCCCAACGTTGGCATCATTATTGCCAACTGCGGTGGCCAGGTACTGTGGGCACGACGGGTAGGACAGAATGCATGGCAATTTCCACAGGGTGGTATCAAGGAAGATGAGACACCTCATGACGCCTTGTATCGAGAACTGAAAGAGGAGATCGGCCTGCATCCCGATGACGTCGATATATTGGCCTGCACGCGTGGCTGGCTCAGATACCGATTGCCAAAGGGACTGATTCGTACCCATTCGCGCCCGCTTTGTATTGGCCAGAAGCAGAAGTGGTTCCTGTTGCGTATGCGGTGCCAGGAATCCAGTATTTGTGTGGATACCACGCCCAAGCCGGAGTTTGACGGCTGGCGATGGGTTAGTTACTGGTACCCTCTGGGTCAGGTAGTGTCTTTCAAGCGTGACGTCTATCGGCGCGCCCTGCGAGAGCTGGCGCCGCGTCTGCCCGGAGAGAATCCGGTGGATGCGGCCGGCCAATAGCGGCCATTGACGTGTCCGGTGGCCTGACCATGACAGGCCACCGGGCATGGCAGATATACAGGGATGAAAATATAACGCCATGCTCGAGATTCTTCGCCGCATCGTTCAGGAGGTGAACGGCGCCCGCAGTCTGGATGCGGCGCTATCAATCATTGTGCGGCGCATCCGCAAGGCAATGCAGACCGACGTTTGCTCGGTCTATCTGCGCGATGACGAGCGTGACTGCTTTATCCTGATGGATACCATTGGTCTGAATGCCTCGGCCATTGGTCAGGTGACCCTGAAGCCCGGGGAAGGACTGGTGGGTCTTGTCGGGCAGCGCGAAGAGCCTCTTAATATCGAGGAGGCACCGTCACATTCCCACTTTCGCTACTTCGCCGAGACCGGCGAGGAGCGCTATTCAAGCTTTCTTGGCGTTCCCATCATTCATCAGCGCCGCGTGCTGGGTGTTCTGGTCGTACAGCAGCGTGAAAAACGCCAGTTCGGCGAAGGTGAAGAAGCCTTTCTGATTACCATGGCGGCCCAGTTGGCTGGTGTGCTGGTGCATGCCCTGTCGACCGGTGCGCTGGCGCGACTGAGCGACCCCGGCACCCAGGCCATGCTTAGCGGCATTGCGGCCGCGCCCGGGATGGCCATTGGTGAAGCCTTTGTGGTGGTGCCTTCGGCCAACCTGGAGGCCGTGCCCGAGCGTGTGCCCGACGATATCGAGGCCGAGGTTCTGCGGCTGCGTGAGGCCATCGACTGCGTGCGTCATGACATTCGACAGGCCGCAGAGCGCCTGGCCAGTCGTATCTCGGCGCAGGAGCAGGCGCTGTTTGATGTCTACCAGCAGATGCTGGGAGATGCTGCGCTGGGCAATGAAGTCGAAAAGCGAATCCGGGAAGGGCAGTGGGCGCCTTATGCGCTGGCACGGGTGGTGCAGCGTCACGTCAACTATCTCGAACGCGTGGATGATAACTACCTGCGCGAGCGTGCCGCGGATATTCGCGACCTTGGGCGTCGCGTGCTGGCCCACCTGCAAAAGGACAGTGATACTCGCAAGCCGGTTTATCCCGAACGTACCATTCTGGTCGGGGACGAGATCAGCGCCGCGCAGCTGGGTGAAATCCCGCGCGAGAAACTGGCGGGACTGGTAGCGCTGCGTGGCTCGAGCACCTCTCATGTGGCAATTCTGGCGCGCGCGATGGGCATTCCTGCCGTCATGGGCATGAATGATCTGCCCATCTCACGGCTGGCGGGCACCCCCATGATCGTCGATGGCTATCGCGGGCGGCTGATTCTGCGCCCGCAGCCGGATCTGCTGGTGCGTTACGAAAGCATGATCGAGGAGGAGGAAGCGCTTACCTCGATGCTTGAAAGCGAGCAGTCGCTGCCCAGTGAAACCAGCGACGGCTTTCGTATCCGTCTGATGATCAACACGGGGCTTGCCGTGGAAATGAGCGGCTCGCCTGCCGCGCGCATTGACGGTGTAGGGCTCTATCGCACCGAAGTGCCCTTCATGATGCATCAGCGTTTTCCCAGCGAGAAGGAACAGACGCGCATCTATCGCGAGCAGCTTCAGGGGTTCGCGCCGCTGCCGGTGGTCATGCGTACGCTGGATATCGGTGGTGATAAATCCTTGCCCTATTTCCCCATCGAGGAAGAAAACCCGTTTCTGGGCTGGCGTGGCATTCGGGTGACGCTGGATCATCCCGAAGTGCTGATGGTACAGCTGCGGGCCATGCTCAGGGCAGCCGAGGGGCTGGATAATCTTCGGATTCTGCTGCCGATGGTCACCAGTGTTGAAGAGGTCGATACGGTCTGCCGTCTTCTGGATCGCGCTATCCAGGAGCTGCGTGATGATGGCATTCAGGTCGAGCGTCCGCTTTTGGGCGTGATGCTGGAAGTGCCGGCCGTGATCTATCAGCTTGAGGCGCTCGCCTCACGCGTGGATTTCTTCTCGGTCGGCAGCAATGATCTGATCCAGTATCTGCTGGCGGTGGATCGCAACAACGCGCGTGTTTCCGGCCTTTATGATGCCTGTCAGCCGGCAGTGCTCAGGGCGCTGGATCATATTGCACGGGAAAGCCGGCGTCTGAACGTGTCCGCCTCGGTCTGTGGCGAGCTGGCGGGCGACCCGATTGGTGCGCTTTTATTGATGGGCATGGGCTATCGAGTGCTGTCGATGAATGCCCCCAATCTGTCGCGTGTACGCGCCGCCATCCGCCGCGTATCGATGGAAGGTGCACAGAATCTGGTCAGTGATGTGCTGGCGCTGCATTCGCTGACCGAAACGCGTGAGCTCGTGTATCAGCGCATGAAAGAGTGGGAACTGGCTCATCTATTGCCGCCCAGGGACTGATGGCGGGCACTCACGTGTGTCGTTTTGACCCCTGCCACTCGTGTGTCATGGTGACCCATGTGTCTCCATGACACATCTTCCTGCCTGCTGACAGTTCTATCAGTGCGATGGCTGTTTTGGAAAAGCTTTTAAAAAACAAAAGCTTGAATTTTTTTGTCGCGGTGGTTCGTGTTGGCATGTTAGTTGCTCCTGTCTGTAAAAGGACGACAACGGACAGCGACTGCCCATGGTTAAAAAGCTTGAATGGATCAACATTCTGAAAGGACTCGGCATCATGATGGTGGTGTACGCCCACATGACGTCCGGATTCGTTCGGGATTTTTTCTTTCTTTTTCACATGCCACTTTTTTTTATCATTGCCGGCTATCTTTTCAGGCCCAACGTCGATCTCGGGGCCTACCTTCGCCGCAAGAGCCTTCACCTGCTGGTGCCCTATGGTTTTTTCATGGCGCTTTTGTACGCGCCAACCCTCTATCAGGCGCTGGGCAATGAAACATCGCTTTCCAGTGCGTTAATGGCCATGGTGCTAGGCGGGCGCGATCTGATTTCAAACCTGTCACCGTTCTGGTTCGTGACCTGCTTCTGGGCTACACAGCAGCTGGTCAATGTGCTGCTGACGCGACTGTCGTTGCGAACCACAAGCACTATCATGCTGAGCATGCTGGGGCTTGCGGCAGTGAATCAGTCCCTTTTCAGTGAGCTCTGGCTGATCGGTAACCTCAACGTGGTGCTCATGGCCGCGCCCTGTTTCTATCTGGGGTATCTGGTCGCTCATTATCGGATCGATGTGGAAAGACCGCGTGTGCTGCTGCTGAGTGCCGGGGCCAGCGTGCTGGCGATGTGGTGTGTACACGGCTATCCACATTTCACCATGGACATGAAGTATGCCGATTACGGAATGCCGGTATTGAGTCTGCTGGCAGCGTTTGCCGTCACACTGGTACTTATGGCGCTATCGCATCAGCTGGCGCGTATGCCGATAGTGGCCAGAGTCGTGGGGCTGGTGGGAGAGGCGTCAATGGTGATCATGTTTTTGCATCTGAGCATTCAGGTCACGCTTGACCATCATGGGCTGCTGGAGGCGCTGGCGCCACGCTGGCTTTTGATGACGGCGCTGCCGGTTCTGTTTTATCTGCTGGTGCGTCACAACGGCTGGACAAGGCTCCTGTGTCTGGGAGACCCCGCCGTGCTTTCCGAGCGGCGTGCCAGACGCTGCGAGAAACGCCAAAAGGATCCTGCGCTGGCCTCCAGCTGGTCCTGATGACGTGTCCTGTAATCACGGTGATGCGTCAGGGCGACTCGCGCTCTTCCAGACGACGATAAAGCGTCTTGCGGCCGATCCCCAGTATCTCGGCGGCACGTCGCTTGTTGCCGTCGACGGCGTCAAGCACACGCCGGATATAGCGCTGCTCCATCTGCTCGAGGCTGAGCCACGCCTGCGCCTGGGTGTCATGGCTCTCTCTGGCAGTCACGGTCTGTCGAAAGCGTTCGGGAAAATCGTCGGGTTCGAGAGCGTCCGTTCGCGCCAGGGTAACGGCGCGCAAAATGGCATTGTCCAGTTCCCGCACATTGCCGGGGAAGGGATAGGCCCATAGCAGCGATAGCGCTGACGGCGACAGGATCATGATGTCTCGTCTTTGCTCTCGGCGGTAGCGCTCGATAAAGTGCTCGGCCAGCAGGGCGATGTCGTCGGGGCGCTCCCGTAGTGGTGGCAACGTCAGGCTGAAGGTTTCAAGCCGGTAGAACAGGTCTTCGCGGAAAAGCCCCGCCTCGATGAGTTCCAAAAGGGGGCGGTTGGTCGCCGCCACGATACGAATATCGACCTGTTGTTCCTCTTCACTGCCCACAGGCCGGACGCAGTGTGTTTGCAGTACGCGCAGCAGTTTGGCCTGCAGGGCGAGCGGCATGTCACCGATCTCGTCGAGAAAGAGCGTGCCGCCATGGGCCTGCTGGAATAGGCCGCGACGATGCGCAACGGCACCTGTAAAGGCCCCTCTGACATGACCGAAGCATTCGCTTTCCATGACATCCGGCGCAATGCTGGCGCAATTGACGGCCACAAACGGGCCTGCCCTGCGAGCGCTTTCCCGATGCAGGGCCCGGGCCATCAGCTCCTTACCGGTACCGCTTTCGCCCTGAATCAATACGGCGGCCTGCTGTGTGGCAAGGCGCCGGGCTTGGTCAAAAAGGGTGGACATGGCCGGCGTGCAGCTGGTCATGTCGTCCAGCTGGAAGATGTCGCGGGTTTCGCTGGCCTGCTGGCGCGTTTTTAATGCACGACGCCGGCCCAGTCGGGCGACGCTGGCACGAACCTGATCCAGGTCCAGCGGCTTGGTCAGGAAATCATCTGCGCCGCGCTGAAGCGCGTCCACGGCCTGTTCGATACTGCCAAAGGCGGTAATGATGATCATGGCGGGGTGGTCGGGCTGTTGTGCCAGCGTGTCCAACAGCGTCATGCCATCCATGCCGGGCAGGCGAATATCGCTGATGATGACATCAAAAGCCGTTGTCTCAGACAGCGTCAGGGCCTGCTCGGCGCTGTCGACGCCTGTGACAGTGTGGCCGGCTTCCTCGAGTTCCTCGACAAGCAGCTCCAGAATGGCCGCATCATCCTCGACAATCAGAATTTGATCAGTCATGGCCGTGTTTCCGTGGCAAGACATCCTCCATGGTGTCTGAGTCTTCCATACCGATACCCCTTGACGTTTCGCTATCGCCAGTCATGGAGTCAGGGGGTAACAGCGTCTCGGGCGGCAGGGTAACGATAAAGGCTGCACCGCCGGACGAGCTCTCCTCCAGTGTGATATGACCGCCATGATCTTCGACCGCACGGTGAACAATGGTGAGTCCCATACCGCTCCCCTTGCCGGCGCCTTTCGTGGTGTAGAAGGGGTCGAAAAGCTGACTGTGGTGTTCAGCCTCAACGCCCGGGCCGTCGTCTTCTATGCGAAGTACCACGCCTGTGGCCGAGTATTGCGCTGAAATGACGACCTTTTGGCTGCCGGCCTGAAAGGCATTTTTGATCAGATTGTCGAGCAGCTGCTGAAAGCGCTGTCGATCGACGGTAAGGGCATCCTTTTCCGGAAGATGCGTTTCAAGCAGAGGGTGCGCATGTTCAAGATTCAGGGCCTCGCGCGCCAGCCGCTCGGCCTCATCGATCATGTGTTGCAGCGAGTGCTGACGCGGCTGCAGTGTATGACGCCGGCCCATGTCCATCAGCTGGCGAATGGTCAACTCCATGCGTCGGGTTTCACGGCGAATGCGTACCAGACGCTGGCGAGCGTCGTCAGGCAGGTCGTCGCGGCGCTGCAGGCGCTGAACCTGTCCATCGATGACCGTCAGCGGTGAGCCGAGTTCATGTGCCACGCCTGCGGCCAGCACGCCGATTTCAGCCAGCCGTCGCGATTTCTTCAAGCTGCGCTCCAGCGCGAGCTGCTGGTGTTGCTGTTCGTGAGCTTCCCGCTCCTTGCTGGCCATGGCGTCAAGCATGGCGTTGAAGGCCTCGCCAAGTTCGTGAAATTCCCGGGCGCCGCCGGGTGTCATGCGGTGGCGGCGGTTGCCACCCTGAACGGCCTTCATGCTGCGATAGAGCCGATTGACCGGGCGGTCCACGTAGCGGTGAAATCCCCACCACACCAACAGCACCACCAGAATGCTTACAAAAGCGGCCAGCAGCAGGGCCGCGGTGGTGATGAGGCTCATATAGCGCTCGATACCGGTGGCCAGACGGTTAATCTGCAAAACGCCCAGTACCTTGCCCTCGGCATCTGTCATCGGCAGTAGATAGGTATAAAAATTCTGCCCGCCCTGCTGCGAATAGCCTTCGGCCTCCCGGGCATTACTGATGGCTCCCTGCAGCATCTTTTTGTCCTGCAGGCCCCCGGCGAGGCCGACGCCGGCAATCTGCTGTCCCGAGGGGGACAGGATGAAGGCGCCGTAAAGCCTTGAAAGAGAAAAGGTGGTACTCAACCCTTCCTGCAGGGCCTGTATGTTTTGATGGGTCAGTGCCTGCGTCAGGGGCAGGCGTATCCCATGGGCAATCAGTCGCACCTCTTCCTGCTGACGCTTTTGCATGTTGTCTTCCAGTACCCACAGCCCCACTGCGCTGAACGTGATTAACGTTAGCAGCAGGGGGCAGATGATGGTCAGCAGGATGGTGGTACGCAGTCTCATGGCGGTTCTTTTGATCATGGGGCTGCTACCTTAACGTGCCCCGTGCGAGCAGACGAGCATTGCCCTGAAGGCGCAAGGTTTGGTGGCTTCGTGATAGACTCGCCGCTGTCGTTGGCATCTCTCCGCAAGGGAGGATGTTGTCGGGTCCGATAGGCTCCTGTGCAGGGAAGGTTGCATGTTTCATCATCCGCAGTTTGATCCGGTGGCGGTCTCGCTTGGGCCGTTGGCCATTCACTGGTATGGCCTGATGTATGTCGTGGGCTTCGTGGGTGCCTGGTGGCTGGCCCGCGTGCGCGCCGAACGGCTTGGTCTAACGAAGGATCAGGTCGGCGACATGATCTTTTACGGCGCCCTCGGAGTCGTGCTGGGTGGACGTATCGGCTACGCGATCTTTTACGGCTGGGAGCAGTTTCTGGCCAATCCGCTCTGGATTTTCAAGGTCTGGGAAGGTGGCATGAGCTTTCATGGCGGGCTCATCGGTGTTCTCATTGCATCGCTGCTTTTTGCCCGTCGTCATCAACTGACCTTCTTCCAGCTGACCGATTTTATTGCCCCCATGGTGCCCATTGGTCTGGGGGCCGGTCGTCTGGGCAACTTCATCAATCAGGAGCTTCCCGGTCGTGTGACGGATGTTCCCTGGGGCATGGTGTATCCCCTCTACGGTCCCGAGCCGCGTCATCCTTCCGAGCTTTATGAGTTTGCCCTTGAAGGCGTAGTGCTTTTTTGCATTCTCTGGACGGTTTCCAGAAAGCCGCGACAGCGCGGCCTGATCTCGGGGCTGTTTCTGATTCTTTATGGTGCCTTTCGGTTTTTTGTCGAATTCTTTCGCCGCCCGGACCCGCAGCTTGGTTTTATCGCCTTCGACTGGCTGACCATGGGACAACTGTTGTGTGTCCCCATGCTGCTTCTGGGCGTGGTACTGATTATCTGGTCGCGTCGCCAGGGCATTGACGATGCGCGTTCTTCTTCTCAGGTATAAACGGTTCAAGTAAATGCAGCCCTATCTCGAACTCATGCAGCAGGTACTCGATCATGGTGTGGAAAAACATGATCGTACGGGCGTGGGGACGCGCGCCATTTTTGGCCATCAGATGCGTTTTGATCTTTCGCAGGGTTTTCCACTGCTGACCACCAAGAAACTGCATCTTCGCTCGATCATTCACGAGCTGCTCTGGTTTTTAAGCGGTGATACCAATATCGGCTATCTCAAGGACAACGGGGTGTCCATCTGGGATGCCTGGGCCGATGAGGACGGTGAGCTGGGCCCGGTGTATGGCTATCAGTGGCGTAGCTGGCCGGCGCCAGACGGTGGCCATGTCGATCAGATCAGCCGGGTCATCGAGCAGATCAAGGTCAACCCCGATTCCCGGCGCCTGATCGTGTCGGCCTGGAATCCGGCGCTGGTCGATGAGATGGCGCTGCCGCCCTGTCATGCGCTGTTTCAGTTCTTTGTGGCAGATGGCAAACTCTCCTGCCAGCTTTATCAGCGCAGTGGCGATATCTTTCTGGGCGTGCCCTTCAATATTGCCAGCTATGCGCTGTTGACCCATATGGTGGCTCAGGTATGCGATCTGACACCAGGAGAGTTCATCCATACGCTGGGGGATGCACACCTCTACAGCAACCACATCGAACAGGCACGCCTTCAGTTGTCGCGTACGACAAAACCGCGACCAACGCTCAGGCTCAATCCTGACGTAAAGGATATTTTTGCCTTTCGCTTTGAAGACATTGCCATCGAAGACTACGCCCCCCATCCGCACATTCGCGCCCAGGTGGCTGTCTGATGCGACCGGAGAGCACGACAATGCAGGAAACCCTGGTACCCATTGCCATGATTGCCGCTGTGTCGCGCAATCGCGCCATCGGCATTGAGGGCAAGCTGCCCTGGTATCTGCCCGAGGATCTGAAATTTTTCAAGGCAGTCACATTACACAAGCCACTGGTGATGGGACGCGCTACCTTTGAATCCATTGGCAAGCCTTTACCCAATCGCCTCAACATCGTGGTCACTCGCGATACAGGCTTTGAGCATCCCGGAGTACGGGTATGTCATGACCTGGAAAGCGCGCTGGCACTGGCTGACGATCAGGCCATGATCGAAGGTAATGAGGAGATCATGGTCATCGGCGGCGGCGAAATTTATCGGCAGGCCCTGTCTTTCGCCTCAAGGCTTTATCTGACAGAAATTGATGTCGAGGTGGCGGGGGATACCTTCTTTCCTTCGCTGGATGAGGACTGGCAGGAAGTTGAGCGGGTAGCAGGCTCGCCTTCCGAGGGTCAACCCGGCTACGATTTTGTGCGCTACGAAAGAGAAGGCGCAGCGCAGGCGTGAGGCTTTGCGGCGCTGGAGGTTGGCTGCAGGCGCCATAAAATAATGTATGGTTTGGTGATGCCGATAACAGGCATCATCACGAAAGCCTTGGGAGATGGGCGTGAGCGACCGTTTTGATGAAGTGTTCAGTGCGCTTGAGCAGCAGGCAAGCGATCTGACAGCGCGTCTGGAAAGTGCGAGATCCCGCATTCGCGAACTTGAAAGCACCAATCAGGAGCTGGTAGCGCGTCTGACCCGTATTCAGCAGATGTCGGGTGCCGATGGTGGACACTCCCCTGTATCAGCTTCGCCATCGGATGACGTTCCGGAAGCCGTGCCGGTGGCGTTTGAAGGTGCCGAAGCCGGCAGTATGGCCACTAGCGACGACAGCGACGTCTCCCTTTCGTTTGTTCCGGACAGGCCCGTGGCGTCCGATGAGTTGCCGCCGGTGCCAGAAGAATCATCCACGCCTACAGAGCAGAACATGTCCGAAGTTGTTGAAACAGCACCGCTTGATCCCGTCCAGGAAGACATCTCTCCCCAGGCACTTCTCAAGCAGTGGTACAAGCGCTATCCCAAAACCTTTTTCGAGCGTCATACTCGCCCGCTGGCCATCGGTATTCACGAGGCGCTTGCGGCCCGCGAGCCCTACAGCGAAAAGCTGATTCGTCGGGCGCTGGCGGGTTACGTCAATCTGCCGCGTTATCTCAAGTCGGTACGGGTCAATGCACCGCGCATTGATCTCGAAGGCCAGGAGGCCGGCAGGGTCGAGGAAGAAGACGCGCGGCATGCGAAAGAGCAGCTCAAGCGCTTGCAGGACCGTCAGCAGGAGCGGGAAGCTGAAAAGCAAAAGCTTAGATTGGCACAAAAAATGTCCGAGCTGGCGCACCGGCATCAACGGTAGCCGGTTGGAACGGAGCGCTTTAATCGTTAATCTGCAAACGAAATGGCACGTGTTTTGCCAGAGTTTAATCGTATGATGTAACGCTTTGATGTTTTTTGTTTTTAATAAAAGAGCGACCCAAAAGGGCGCTCTTTTTTTGATTTTATTTTCAGGCGTGTCATGGAAAAGTCATGATTTTTACGCAGAATGCCGGCCTTGGAGCGGTGTTCTAGTCCAATAGTAAAAAGATCGAAAACGCTGTTTTTTTCTTGTTGCGTTAGTGAAAACGCCGTTATAAGGTAGCCCGGCGAGCAACAAATAAAAAAAGCTCGAACGCCACCGGCGTCGGGCATCTGCTGCGGCAGACAATCGAACAGTTAGCCAGTTAAGGAAAATCAAGATGAAAAAGACGCTCTTAGCGACTGCGATTGCCGGCGCAATCGGCACGATGGCAGCTGGTGCCCAGGCGGCCACGGTTTACAATCAGGACGGTTCCAAACTGGACGTTTACGGTAACGTTCAAATTGGTTGGCGTAATATCAAAAACGCTCAAACCGAAGATAATGTGAATGGCGACCCTGTTTTCGTTGGCTCTGAAAATCAGGATGATATTTTCGATAACGGTTCGACCATCGGGTTCCGCGGTGAGCACATTATCAATCCGGACCTGACCGGTTATTTCCGCGCCGAGTTCGAGTTCAACGCTGATCGCCAGAAAGGTTATTACAGCCAGAGTTCCAGCAAATCCGGTAATTCAGGCCTTTCTACCGGTGACCAGGCCTACCTTGGTCTGACCGGTGATTTCGGTGACCTGCGTATCGGTTCCTGGGATGATCTGCTGGACGACTGGGTTCTCGATCCGGTCTCCAACAACGAATACTTTGATAACACTGATAGTAGCGCGGATGTAGGCGGCACTTCTTATCGCGAAGGTAACAAGATCACCTATACCTCACCGGTTACCGGCGGTCTGCAGTTTGCTATTGGTACGCGCTACTATGGGGATGCTGAGGCTACTCAAGACTTCCAAGATGAAGTCGTAAATGGCGCAAATCTCGGCGGTGAGTTCCAAACAGATGATGACGGTAGCGCTTCTCTGTTTGGTGGCTTGCGTTATATGGTCGGCGACTGGACTTTGGCCGCTGTCTATGATGATCTGAAAAACTTTAAATATATTGACGATGCCACTGGCGATGATCGCGATTATGGCCAGCAGTTCGGCCTGAACGCGACCTGGCAGATGAGCGACGATCTACGCGTGTCCGCCAAGTGGGAACAGCTGCACGGCCAGTGGGCGGATGACGCTGATGTTAACCGCTATGGCATTGGTGCTCGCTACAGCTATGGCATGGGCGATGTCTACGGTTCTTATCAATATGTTGACGCTGAGCGCAATGCGACTGCGCTCACAGATCCAAATGCGTTTAGCGGAATCGACCAAGGTGGAGATGAAAGCTACAACGAGTTCATTCTTGGCGCGACCTACAATCTGAGCAGCCAAATGTATGTGTGGCTGGAAGGTGGTAAATTTGACCGCGAAGAAGACATTGGTGATGGTGTTGCCACCGGTATCGCTTACAGCTTCTAAATCTCTGATCTGATCGTCCCTGTGACGCTCAAGACTCACAATGAACCGGCCTCCCATGGGAGGCCGGTTTTTTTGCGCTTGCCGCTTGGAATCCATCGTCACCAGAGCCGAGCATGACGCATCGTATCTCTCTTTTTCTGCAATGCCTTCCCGGGTCATGAGGCGTACAATGCTGCGACTACCCCCGGGTGATGTGTCGAAAACGGACTTTTCAGCGGGGCCGGATTGACGGGGCTGCACTATGCTTTAGGCACTTCACGCCAGAGGACCTGCCATCATGAGTGCTCCCTGCAGGGTGAAGGCATTTGATGCAATAGAAACAGGAGAAGGGCGTGTTACTGCGTGAACTTTCCATTGGTGGTGTCTTCATCAGTCCAATGCTGCTGTTTGCGCTGGTGTCCCTGGTGATTTCGGCGTTGTTGCGAACCATGATGCACAAGGCAGGTCTGACACGCTGGGTATGGCAGGAAGCATGGTTTGACGTCAGTCTGTTCGTGATTGTGCTGGCCGTGGTGACCTATCTTTCAAGTCATGTGTTGTAGAAGCGAAACCTGAATGCGCACGATTATTAGAGTCTTCATTACGCTGGTGCTGGCCGCGATTGCCATCGCACTGGGGGTCTGGTTATGGCAGTACTACATGTATACGCCCTGGACGCGAGATGCTCGTGTTCGTGCCGATATCGTTACCATCGCGTCTGATGTTTCCGGCTGGGTCATGAACCTTGAAGCTCATGACAACCAGCGCGTGGCGGCCGGCGACGTCCTCTTTACGATCAATCACAAGCGCTATGAGGCAGCCGCGCGTCAGGCCGAGGCAACGCTTGCCAACCGGGAATACGCTTACCAGCTCAACGAACATGAATATGAGCGCCGTCGTCACCTGGGCAGCAACGCTATCAGCACCGAGGATCGCGAGACCGCAAGACTCAATGCACAGATTGCCAAGGCCCAGCGTGATCTTGCTCAGGCGCAGCTCGACAGTGCCCGTATTGATCTTGAACGCAGCGTGGTCAGGGCGCCGGTCGATGGTTCCGTGATCAATCTCCAGCTGCGCGAGGGCAATTACGTCACTCAGGGCAATGCCCAGATGTCGATCGTGCGCGAAGGCTCCTTCTATATCACGGCCTATTTCGAAGAGACCAAGATTCCTTCGATCGATATCGGCGACCAGGCCAGTATCTGGTTGATGGGAGGCGATCAGAAAATGCAGGGGCATGTGGCCAGCATTGGTCGCGGGATTGCCAATACCAATACCTCGCCCAACGGGCAGCTTCTGCCGCAGGTACAACAGACCTTTACCTGGGTACGCCTTTCCCAGCGTATTCCCGTGGACATTGCCATCGACCATATTCCTGACGGCGTTTATCTGAGTTCAGGCATGACCGCCAGCGTGCGCATTGACGACCAGCACCGCAAGGATGATGGCGTGGATGGCGTGCGCCCACAGGGCATGGGTAATGGCAGCGATCAGGCCAGTGCCCCCGATATTTCGCCGGCCACCACCGAAGGTGCCGGACAGCAGGCACCCTGACCGTGGCGCTCGGCACCTGGGGGCGTGTTTATCTCACGCCTGATATCAATACCCTGAAGTTTGCGACCAAGGGTCTGGTGGCCATGACCCTGTCGCTTTATCTGGCCATGGAAATGCAGCTGGATCGCCCCTATTGGGCCCTGATATCGGCCGTATTCCTGCAGATACGTCCTCAAAGCGGGCTGGTGATCGAGAAGGGACTGTGCCAGATCGGCGGTACCATCATCGGTGGCGGCCTGGGCGTACTGATCATGGCATTGAGCATGCAGATGCCGGCCATTGCGCTGATGATGCTGATGGTCTGGGTCTTTATCTGTGCCACCTCGTCATCACTGACTCGCAATTTCAATCTGACCTACGGCTTTGCGATGGGGGCGGCCACGGCCATCCTTGTCGTGGTGCTCACCATTGTGAACAACAATTCAAGTCAGGGCGTTTTTGATATCGCCGTGGCTCGTGTCAGCGAGATCGTGCTGGGCGCGACCTGTGCCACGTTGGTCAGCATGCTGCTCTGGCCCGATCGGGTCAGATATATCATTCACGGGCATGCCAATACGGTCATTGATGAGACCTTCAAGGCGCTGACCATGCATCTTGATGCCAATATCTCAATGAATGACGCGCGCCAGCAGATCATGTCTGCGCTGGGCCAGGCACTGACGCTCAACAACGACAGCAGCGCTGTCGTCTATGAGGGGCCGCATGGACCCGGGCGTGCTCGTGCGGCTTATCTTTTATCCCAGCGTGCACTGTCGATGATGGCCGAGATGCAGACCTATGGGCGTCTGGTACGGGAACATCCGACGCTTGCCAGCGAAGCCTTCGAGGATGCGCTCAAGGATATTCGCGACACCATGGAGCGCATACGCTCGCGTCAGACCTACAGCGAACGAAAACGGGAGATCAACGGGCTTCGACAGCGGATACAGAAGGCTGAACTACAGCGTCATGGTACGCCGCTGGCAAGACGCATGGCGCAGGGATTGATGATCCTGCTGGGGTATGCCAGCGTCATGATCGAGGCGCATCACGCCATCAACGATGCCGAGAATACCCGGCTCAAGGCCCCTCGGCTGTCGCGCCATCGTGATTACATGCCGGCACTGACCATCGGTATCCGTTCCAGTCTGTTGTTTGCCATCGGCGCCATCATCTATGTCTCGACCCAGTGGAGCTCCGGTGTGCTGATGATGGTGATGCCGGTAATTTTTGGCACCATGTTTGCCTCGTTTCCTTCGCCCAATGCCATGTTAAAAAACGTCATGAAGGGAGGACTTGTCGGAATTTTTGCGGCCTTGATCTTTGGCAATATTCTGCTGGCTCAGGCGGCGCATGAGTACATCATGCTGGTGGTGGTGTTTGGAGGGCCGCTTTTCCTGGGGCTGATGGCGATCAATAATCGTGCGGTTCTGGCCAATGGTCTGGGTTTTTGTATTCTCTATATCATCCTGACCATGCCCAGTAACAACATGAGCTTCAATATCAGCAGTTTCATGGATCGCACGCTGGCCATTGCCCTGGGGCTGATCATTCTCTACACGGTTTTTCGAATTGTGCCTTCTCCCAACGCACTGGTCCTGCGTCGTCGTGTCATTCGTGCCACGACCGATGACATGCTGCAGCTATGGGAACGTTCCTGTCGGCAATCACGGGAAAGAGCTTCTGACTGGTTCAACGGTCGCATGGTCGAGCGTGTACAGCGTCTTGCCAACTTTGACAGTCAACTGCCTGAAGAGGAACGTTATCTGCTGGACCTGGGGATGACTGGCATGAATTTTGGGCATCTGATTCTGGCCAACTACCGCCGTGTCACCAGCCTGGATAACACGCCGGACACGCGTGAAGCCCTCAGGCAGTGGCAGACAGCGCTGGCCCATGCCTATCAGGCCTGCGCATGGGGCGATTTTGATGAACGTTTTACCGATGCCAGTCAGGCGCTTTTGAAACGTCTGCGTGAAGCCGGCGAAATGGATGATGAACAGATCGAACTCATCGAAGGGATGGTCAGGCGCCTGGATCTTACGCTGCATCGCTTTGCGAAAATGAGCAGTAGCCGGGATCAGCGCGATATCAGCGACGTTCTGGAGCAGGCATCCTGAAAAGCGTATTAATGAACCGTTGATAAAGGCGGTGCCTGTTGGGGCACCGCCTTTTTAATGTGTGACAGGTTCTGCAGACTACGCTTTTCCGCCGGTTCGGCCGGATCGGTCAGCCACTAAAGCTCATCCGGGTCGCGGCTTTCCATGTCGGGTCGCGTACGCTGTGGATCAACGTGGTCGCCGCCGTCGGGCTCTTCAAAGTCAAGCGCCTTGATATTGGCCTCAACTCCTTCCTCGTCGGCTTCGGTGACTTCCAGCTCGTTTTCGAGCTCGGCATCCTTGGCATCCAGAAGACGCTCATCGGCATCCAGCACGCCGGTTTCGACCAGATCGGCGTACTCATCGTTTTCGTCGGGCAAAACGGAGGCGTTCTCCGTGGAACCCGTACCATCATTGAGGTCTTCCAGATCATGGGTCCAGGCGTCCGTTTCCGGCGTGGCGGCAGTCACGTCTCTGCCATCACGTGCCGGTCGCTGGTCGCTGGGGCCTTTCTTTTCCTCATCCATGAGTACACTCCATCGTTATCAGGGGATGATCGACATGCATTGTCTTGAGTCTAGAACATTGCGGGCCATTACCCCTCGTGGATATGGCGGTCGGGAGCATATTCTTCAACGTCTTTTACCATATTGGCACGGCGGTCTTCCTTCAGCCGGGTACGGCGAAAATGCCAGTACACCATGACTGCCGAACATCGCCAGGGCGAGGCAGGGATGCTCATACGCCAGAATGGCGTTACGGCCGGAAAGGCACCTTAAGGTTTTATCGAAAGATGATGATTGGGTTCCGGCCGTTTAGAATAGTCATTTTTATCCGGCACTTGAGGAATAAATCCATGGATGATCCTTCTACAGGCGTGGTTGCTACAGGTGTCGTGGTGCTTGAAGGTGAGCACATTGTGGCGGCCGGCCGTGATGAGCGTGAGGCCATGGCCGGCGTTCCGCAGGCGTGGCAGACAAACCCGCTGCTGCAGTGTGTGTCGGCCTCCATGAAACTGGTGCGACAGGTTCAAAAGCGCGGCAGTGTTCCCTTCGTCGTTGTTGATGGCATGTTATGTACCATCGATGATGTGGATCACCTGCTGGCCCCTGATGACGCCATCGAGGCCCCCGGCAGTCCTGAGGTTGAACAGCTTCTGGCCCGTACTCATGCGCTGGTGGCAGACAATGATGAAGATGACGTGGAGAGTACCGGTTAATCATGATGTCCACGGCGCTCTTCATTTCGCACTTTCGACCTTCAATTCCTTGATGGCCCTTATGTCCGAGATCCCAACTTCTTCAAGCACCGAGACCTGCCCGGGTCAATCCGACACGCCGCTGTGGCTGTTTGGCTACGGGTCGCTGATCTACAAGACCGGCTTTGCCTTCAGGAGGCGCCGCCCTGCCAGCATCAAGGGGTGGGCACGGCGTTTCTGGCAGGGCTCACACGACCATCGCGGCACGCTTGAGGCGCCGGGTCGGGTAGCCACTCTTGTTCCCCGAGAGGAGGCCGTTTGTCATGGCATGGCCTATCTGATCACGCCTGATGTGCTTGAAGGGCTCGATGTCCGCGAGAAGAATGGTTATTTGCGCGTTGTAACCGACCTTTATTTTGATGATGGCGAGCGTGGCGAGGCGCTGGTCTATATGGCGACCGAAGGCAACGAGGCCTGGCTGGGGGAAGCCTCCGAGCTGGAGATTGCGCAGCAGATTTCGACAGCGGTCGGCCCCAGCGGCCCCAATCGCGACTATCTGCTGATGCTGGCCGATTCGATACGTGAGATGGGCCATGACGATGCGCATGTCGAGGCCATTGAACAGGCACTGCTGGCGCTTGAAGCCAGGAGCGAATGAGCTATCAGGGCTGTGCCATGCTGGCCGATCGATACGTAAAAAGGACCGCCGCGGCGGTCCTTTTGGCAACAGGGCATGTCTTGCTGCGGCCTGTCTTCGATGCGATTTCAAAGAGTGTGCTAAAAGGTTTCCCACTCGTTTTCATCACTGGTGACACGATTGCCCCTTGTTGGCACCGCAGGCGCAGCAGCCGAGTGCTTCGATGAAGCGGCTGTGCTTGCTGGCGTGGGTGTCTTCGCGTGAGCGCTCTCGTCGGCGCTGGTGACATTGGGTCGGTGGGTGCCTCCTTTCGTCGCCGAGCCTGTCCTGGTGATTGGTTCAGGCGCGTTCAGCGGAGAGGCGGGCGCCTTATCGTCTGTATCAACGTTTTCTGGCAGCAGGAATAAATCCACCGAGTCACGCAGGGCATGGGCCTGACGCTCCAGCTCGCTGGCAGCCTGTGCGGCATTTTGTACCAGCTCGGCGTTTTGCTGCGTGACCTGATCGATCTGTGAAATGGCCTGATTGACCTGGCCGATACCGCTGCTTTGCTCCTGCGAGGCCGAGGCAATCTCACTGATAAGACCGGTGGCGCGCTGTACGGACTCGACAATGCCCTGCATGGTCGTGCTGGCCTGCTCGACCAGTGTCGAGCCACTGTTGACCCTTTTGAGAGAGTTGTCGATCAGTTCGCGAATGTCGCCGGCGGCGCTGGCCGAGCGTCCGGCCAGTGCTCGCACTTCACCCGCCACCACGGCAAAGCCCTTGCCCTGTTCACCGGCGCGTGCCGCCTCAACGGAGGCGTTGAGCGCCAGAATGTTGGTCTGAAAGGCAATCGAGTCGATGAGGGCAATGATATCGCCCATTTGTTGCGAGCTCTGACTGATGCCCTCCATGGTCTGCTTGACTTCGACAATGACCTCGCCACCGCGCTGCGCCTGGTGCGACGCCTCCTGAGCCAACTGGCTGGCCTGGCGGGAATTTTCGGCATTTTGCGAAACCGTCGCCGTCAGCTGTTCCATGCTGGCGGCCGTTTGTTCGAGCGAGGCGGCCTGTTGTTCGGTACGGGCTGAAAGATCAGTGTTGTCACGGGCAATCGACTGCGCATTATCGTTAATACGGTGACTGCCTGAGCGTACAGTATTGACCGTGTGTGAGAGACTACGCTGGGTTGCCGAAAGCGCGTTGAACAATCTGCCGATTTCATTATCGCCGCGTTTCTCTGCGTCCTGTGAAAGATCGCCCTTCGCCATGCGCTCAAAGTGGACAACCAGCCGCTTGAGCGGGTTGATGACGTTGACCGTGACGCCCCACATCACAACAGCGCTGACCATGATCGCCATCACGATTGCCGCGACCATGATCGTTCTTAGAAGAGAGGCCGTGGTTTCAAAATCGGCCCTTAGTTGATCGGCCCGATTGCCACTGTCGGCAGCAAGTTCCAAAAAGATGCCTTCACCATGATGAAGGCCATAAAGACCGATCGCACTGACACCCATGATCAACACCATGAAAACGGCAATCACCAGTGTCCAGCTTGTTTTGACGGTCATGTCATCAATCAGCTTCATGTTCGATCTGCGCCTTTTTCTGGAAGTCGAAGGAGTATCTGATGATGTCGTTTTATCGGCGGTCACTGATGAAACTGAAGCCGGCTTTTAGAAGGCGTGTAACAATGTGTGGCAAGGACTTCAGGAAAATGCATCGGAGCCGTTATCAACGAGGCAGGCTCCAAAGAGATGATTGATCAACCATGACCGTATTCTACGACCGCAAGGGTGCCCCTGAATTACAACAGTTGCTGCGCAGCGCGGCGCATGCCACTGACTGCGCCTGTAGCGTTTTTTACGGCACTGGCGGCGACATCATGGCGAATTATGGCGGCGAGACGGCGGGCCCCCTGTCACGCGATCAGATCGCGGTGCTCTGTCACCTGATCAACAGTAGCGGCGAAGACTATCTTTGCCTTGAAGAGGTACATAGAACCGAGGCCTCCCTGTCGGATATTCCCTGGCCGGAAGGTATGGTCTTTACAGTCCTGACGGTTGTAAAAAGCCTTTCCGGTGAGCTGCTGGGGCTGCTTGTGGTCTGCGACAGACAGTCGCGACGAGATTTGAGTACTGCCCAGCGCTACGTGCTCCATACCCATGCGGCACAAATCGCTCATTATCATGACTGTCGGCAGGTGCGCGAACCGTTCGCCATTGCCAATGTCAGTGGCAGCGACCGGCTCAGACTGCTGGAGTCGGTGGTCGTGCATGCCAATGACGCGATCCTGATTACCGAGGCCGAGCCGCTTGATCGGCCGGGTCCGCGTATTGTGTATTGCAACGCTGCCTTTACCCGAGCCACCGGGTACAGCGAGGCCGATATCATTGGCAAGACGCCACGTATTCTGCAAAACAGCCAGACCGATCGTGCCACCCTGGATCGCCTGAGAGCGGCGCTGGAAAAGTGGCAGCCCGTAGAGGTCGAGCTGTTGAACTCCCGCCGTGATGGCACCCGGTTCTGGGTTGAGCTGAGCATTGTTCCGGTCGCCAACGAGAAAGGGTGGTTCACTCACTGGATCTCGGTGCAGCGCGACATCAGCGAACGCAAGCGGGCGGAAGAGATCGAGCAGCAGGCGCGTCGGGCACAGGCAGAGAACCTGGCACTGGAGGCGCGTCTGCTTGAGCGACAGCGCATCGAAAAGGAGCTGTCCTGGGCGGCGACCCACGACAACCTGACCGAACTCTACAATCGGGCCTGGATCATGGGCCGGCTGCGCGATCTGCTTTCCAGAACGCCGCCATCGCAGCCTAAGGCGGCCGTGCTGTTCATGGATCTGGATCGCTTCAAGCTCGTCAACGACAGTCTCGGCCATCGCGCGGGAGACCAGCTGCTGACCGACATGGCCCGGCGACTCGAGTCCTGCCTGCGCAGCGCCGATACCCTGGCCCGGGTGGGGGGTGATGAGTTCGTGGTATTGATCGAGGACGACACACCAGAGCGTGCCGCAGGGGAGGTGGCGCATCGCATCGCCCAGTGTCTGCAAAAGCCCTTTAGAATCCAGGGGCAGAACATCTTTTCTTCCAGCAGCATCGGGATCGTGCTGCTGGAGGCGCATTATCACACGCCCGAGGAACTCCTGCGTGATGCCGATACCGCCATGTACGTGGCCAAGGAGGAGGGTGTCGGGCGCTATGTCTTCTTTACCCCGTCAATGCGCGAAAACGTGGTAGAAACGCTGGCGCTGCAAAATGACCTGCGCCATGCCATGAAGCGTGATGAGTTTACGCTGTGCTATCAGCCCATTCATGAGCCGCACTCGCGAACGATCATGGGCATCGAGGCCCTGTTGACCTGGCAACATCCCAAACGCGGCAGCGTGGCGCCGGAACTCTTTATTGGCATGGCCGAGGAGCTGGGCATTCTGCGCGACATCGGCCACTGGGTCATTCATGAAGCCTGTCAGCAGCTGGCGACATGGCGTCAGGCTTATCCGCAGCTCTGTGAGCATTTAACGCTTAACATCAACGTGTCAGCGCAGGAGCTCAAGCATCACAGTTTCAAGAGTGATCTTGTCTCTGCGCTGGAAAGCAGTGGCGTGCCTGCGCATCTGCTGCAGCTCGAGATCAATGAAGGCGTTTTCCGTCATCATCCCGACATCATCGGTCAGGTATTGCACGATATTCGCGCACTTGGCGTCAGCGTCGCGCTGGATGATTTCGGGACCGGGTATTCGGCACTGAGCTATATCGATCAATACGAGATTGATGCCATCAAGGTGGATCGCGCCTTTGTATTGCGTATGGTGATGCATCGTCGCTCGCTGGCGATCATGCAGAGTCTTCTTTGGCTGGGAAAAACCCTGGAGCTTGATATCGTGGCAGAAGGGGTGGAAACCCTTGAGCAGCTACAAATGCTCCAGCGCCTTGGCTGTCCACTGGCGCAGGGATACTTCCTGTCACGCCCGATGACGCCGGACCAGATTGCCCTTTTACTGGCAAAGCGGGCAGACGCCCCTGCCGGTGCGCGCTCGGCGCTGCCCCGACTGACGCCATGGTCGGCGCCGGATCACAATGCGGGCGGGTGCGCCTGATCGGTGGGCGCGGGGCTCTGGCGGTGCCAGGTCTTGATGGGTGATAAGCGCGTCATGTGCCGCGCACGCATGCGGCAGACATGAAAGGGGCGGGACAGCACTCTGGCTGTTCCGCCCCTTGCGCGTTCAAGCGCTATCGATCACGGGTGATCGATGGATCTAGGTCGATCAGTAATGGATGACCGTGCGGATCGACTTGCCTTCATGCATCAGTTCAAAGGCTTCGTTGATCTGCTCCAGCGGCATGGTATGGGTGACAAAGGGATCAAGATCGATCTTGCCGCCCAGATAGTCGTTGACCATGCCCGGGAGCTGCGAGCGACCCTTGACGCCGCCAAAGGCGGAGCCTTTCCAGACGCGGCCGGTGACCAGCTGGAAGGGGCGCGTGCGGATCTCCTGACCGGCGCCTGCCACCCCAATGATGATGCTCTCGCCCCAGCCCTTGTGGCAGCACTCCAGCGCCGAGCGCATGACATCGACATTGCCGATGCATTCAAAGCTGAAATCCACACCGCCGTCGGTCATTTCGACGATCACTTCCTGAATCGGGCGATCATGATCCTTCGGGTTGACGAAGTCGGTCGCCCCCATGGACTCTGCCAGCTCGAACTTGTTCGGGTTGGTGTCGATGGCGATGATGCGTGAGGCTTTCGCCTGTACCGCGCCCTGAATGGCGGCCAGACCGATGCCGCCCAGACCGAAGATGGCGACCGTATCGCCTTCCTTGACCTTGGCCGTATTGTGCACCGCACCGATGCCGGTGGTCACACCGCAGCCCAGCAGGCACACCTTCTCCAGCGGTGCCTCTTCGTTGACTACGGCCAGCGACACCTCGGCCACCACGGTGTACTCGCTGAAGGTGCTGGTGCCCATGTAGTGATAGATCGGCTCGCCATTGTAGGAGAAGCGCGTGGTGCCGTCCGGCATCAGGCCCTTGCCCTGAGTGGCCCGAACCGCCGAGCACAGGTTGGTTTTGCCGGAACGGCAGAACTTGCATTCGCCGCACTCGGCCGTGTAGAGCGGAATAACATGATCGCCCGGCTTGACGCTGGTCACGCCTTCACCGACGGCCTCGACGATACCACCACCCTCATGGCCCAGTACGGCCGGGAAAATGCCTTCCGGGTCGTCGCCGGAGAGCGTGAAGGCATCGGTATGGCAGACACCGGTATGGGTAATGCGTACCAGTACCTCGCCCTTGCGGGGCGGTTCAACGTCAATTTCAACGATTTCGAGTGGTTTACCCGGCCCGAAGGCGACAGCAGCACGTGATTTCAAGTGACTCTCCTTGAGATTGCGAAGGGCCCGGGAACCGGACCACCACAGGCTATTTCAGATAGGAACGGATCAGGGAAGCCGTCTCATCCACGCGATCGGTGCGCTCCTCATCGCTGGCAGCGGCATCGCCAAAGGTCTCACGAATGTGGGTTTCCATCATCTCCGACATCAGGCCGTTGATGGCACCGCGCATGGCTGCGATCTGTTGCAGAACCGGCGCGCACTCGGCGCCGGCTTCCAGCCGACGCTCCAGCGCCTCGCACTGACCTCGAATGCGACGCACCCGGGCAAGAACACGCTTTTGGGCAGCGGGAGAATGCGGCATGGCAACGTCTCAATATACTGTACCCCAGTATGGTAAAACCATTTTGCTCGAGATGCATCCCTGTTGAATACCACTCATGATCGACCCACCGAAGACAGAACAATTTTCGTCATGAGCCAGAAAAACACCCATGATGGTCAGATATTCATATAAAAACACTTGAGACCGGCGGCCGGCGGGGCCATCATCGGCGCCTTCTCGCCATGGTGCCCATCGGGCCGGTGAGACCACGACCGGGGTGGCATCGGGTCGGGGTGCGCTGAATCTGCCTGACAGATGAGTTGCCCACTACCGATAAGACCTTCACTGTTGACTTTTCCCGATCTGGAATCGAATTCATGAGCAAAGTCCTGATTATTGGCGCCGGTGGCGTCGGTGGCGTTGTGACCCACAAGTGTGCACAACACCCTGAAGTATTTGGCGAGATCTGTCTGGCCAGTCGCAACGAAGCAAAGTGCAGGGCAATTGCCGACCAGCTGTCGCGCCCCATCCAGACCGCTCAGGTTGACGCTGACGACGTCGAAGCGCTGGTCGCGCTGATTGAATCCTTCAAGCCGGATATCCTGATTCATGTGGCACTGCCCTATCAGGATCTGACCATCATGGAAGCCTGCCTGCGTACCGGCGTGCCCTATCTGGACACGGCCAACTACGAACATCCCGACGAGGCGAAGTTCGAGTACAAGGAGCAGTGGGCCTTCCAGGACCGCTATGTGAACGCGGGCAACATGGCCACGCTCGGCTGTGGCTTCGACCCGGGCATGACCAACATCTACTGTGCCTATGGTCAGAAGAACCTGTTCGACGAGATCCACCGCATCGACATTCTCGATGCCAACGGCGGCGATCACGGCTACCCGTTTGCCACCAACTTCAACCCGGAAATCAACATTCGCGAAATCACCGCGAACGGTCGCTACTGGGAGAAGGGCGATTGGGTCGAGACCGCGCCGCTGGCGGAAAAGCGCACCTTTGATTTCGACGGCATCGGCGAAAAGGACATGTACCTGCTCTATCACGAAGAGCTGGAATCACTGGCGCAGAACATCAAGGGCATCGAGCGCATTCGCTTCTGGATGACCTTCTCCGAGAAGTATCTGACGCATCTGAAGGTGCTGGAAAATGTCGGCATGACCAGCATCGAGCCGATCAACGTCAACGGCTGTGAAATTTCGCCGCTGCAGTTTCTGAAATCCGTCCTGCCGGACCCGGCATCGCTTGGCCCGCGCACCAAGGGCAAGACCAACATCGGCGTCATTCTCGATGGCATCAAGGATGGCAAGCGTCGCAAGGTGTACATCTACAACATCTGCGACCACGAGAAGTGCTATGAGGAAGTCCAGTCCCAGGCGATCTCCTTTACCACCGGCGTGCCGGCAGTGACCGGCGCCATGCTGATGCTGGAAGGGCTCTGGAAGGGTGACGGCGTCTTCAACGTCGAGCAGCTCGATCCTAACCCCTTCATGGAACGCATCGGCGACATGGGCCTGCCCTGGCAGATGATCGAGCTCGATCCCGACCATGACCCGCTGGGCTGAGCGTTGATGAGCGATCACCGTATCGACTTCGACATCCACGCCTGCCCGTCGCCGGCCTATGTGGTTGATGACGCGCTGCTCAGACGCAATCTCGAGCGGCTTGGGCAGGTGCAAAAGGACAGCGGGGCGAAAATCCTGCTGGCCCTGAAGGGCTTTGCCCTTTGGGACAGCTTTCCGCTGGTGCGAGAGTATCTGGTAGGCACCACGGCCAGCGGTCAGGATGAAGCGCGGCTGGGTGCCGAGACCTTTGGCGGCGAGGTGCATGTCTATTCGCCGGCCTTTAACGAGGCCGAGATAGCGGAAGTGCTGCGCTACGCCGATCACCTGAGCTTCAACTCACCAGGTCAGTGGCGGCGCCATCGCGACACGGTCACGGCAGCGCCGCGGCGCATCTCCTGTGGGCTGCGGGTCAATCCCGAACACTCCACTGGCGCCGTGGCGCTTTATGATCCCTGTGCGGCCGGCTCACGACTGGGCACCCGCGCAGGCGATCTTGCTCCGGGCGACCTTGAGGGTCTCGAAGGGCTTCACTTTCACACCCTGTGTGAGCAAAACAGTGATGCGCTGGAAGAGACGCTGGCGGCGTTCGAGCAGAAGTTCGGCCAGTATCTGAGTGAAATGCGCTGGGTCAACTTCGGCGGCGGACACCACATCACGCGTGAAGACTATGACGTAACACGGCTGGTACGCGTGATTCGTGAGTTCCGCGAGCGCTATCCGCATCTGGAGGTTTATCTGGAACCGGGCGAGGCAATCGCGCTCAATACCGGCTATCTGGTGACCACCGTACTGGATATCATCGACAACAATGGACCGATCGCGATTCTCGATACCTCTGCCACCGCCCACATGCCGGACGTGCTGGAGATGCCGTATCGCCCCGAGATCATCGGCGGTGCACACCCGGGAGAGAAGGCGTATACCTATCGACTGGGCGGCATGACCTGTCTGGCCGGTGACGTCATCGGTGACTACGCCTTCGATGCCCCACTCAACATCGGCGATCGGCTGGTCTTTACCGACATGGCGCACTACACCATGGTCAAGACCACCACCTTCAATGGCATTCGACTGCCCTCGATCTGCCGGGTCGATGAAACCAGCCGCGAGATTCGAACGGTCAGAACCTTCGGCTACGTCGATTACATGCAGCGTTTGAGCTGATTCTGTCGCTGTCATGATCAAGTCTGACGCCCCGCACAAGCGGGGCGTTTTTTATGGGACAGCCAGGTTCCGAATACCGGAGGGCAGCGATCGAGTTGATCAGGTTGTATCGTGCTGCCTGACCAGACGGTCTCGACCGGCGCCCAACGCCACGATCATGGCGCTCAGTCCGATCAGACCCAGCAAAATGCCCACCACATCCCATCCGCCGGACCAGTCGTGCAAAAGCCCGACCAGCAGCGGGCCGAAGGCGGCCAGCACGTAACCAAACCCCTGCGCCATCCCGGACAGTTCGGCGGCGGTGTCGGCATCCGGCGCGCGAAGGGCCAGTAGCGTCAGCGCCATGCTGAACGTACCGCCCTGGCCCAGCCCCAGAATCACCACCCACAGCCAGACGCTCTGTATGGGGGCGTACAGGCAGCCCGCCAGACCACAGAGGGTGAGCAGCATCACACTGATCAATACCGCGCGCTGATCCTTCATTCGCCCGCCAATCAGCGGGGCCACAATGGCGGTGATCACCTGACACAGAATCGAGACCGATAGCGCCAGGCCTGCCGTTACCGGTGCCACGCCACGGTCCTGCAAAATGGTCGGCAGCCAGCCGAACACCGTGTAGGCCAGTGATGACTGCAGCCCCATGAAGAGCGTCACCTGCCAGGCCAGTCCATTGCGATAGAGAGAATGACCATCCCGTGGGCGCACGCGAACGGTATGCGTGACACGAAGCTGGGGAATCCAGATCAGCGCGGCAATGACGGCCGGTACCAGCCAGAAGGCGAGCGAGGGCGCCCACTGATGACCAAAGGCCTGACGCAGCGGCTCGGTAGCGCCGGCGGCCATCGAAGCGCCCAGATTGAGCGCCACGGTATAAAGGCCGGTCATGAGACTGACCCGGGTCGGGAAGTCGCGCTTGACGATGCCCGGCAGCAGGACGTTCATGATGCCGATGCAGGCCCCGGCCAGTGCGGTGAATACGAAAAGCCCCAGCATACCGCTGAAGGGGCGCACCAGCAGCGTCACGGCCAGCAGGATCAAAATGATGAAAATGGTGCGCTCGGGCCCGATGCGTCGTGACATTTTAGGCGCCAGCGGCGCAGCCAGTCCGAGACAGATCACTGGCAGCGTGGTCAGAACCCCCTGTGCGGCCGGTGATAGCGACAGCCCCTCGGCGATATTTTTAAGTACCGGCGAGACGCTGGTCAGCGCCGGTCTCAGGTTGATGGCCACCAGCAACAGGCCTGCCAGCGCCAGTGCCGCCCGAGATCCCTTGTTCGTATAGCTCACCGATGACATGCCACAACATTCCCTTCAAAACAAAAAAGTGCCCCATTCTGGGGCAGAGCGATGGATCAGGATAGCGGTTGTGCGATCGGTCGTCGCAGTCAAATGCCTGTTCCTCACCATTGTTGTGCGCGTGGTTTATACCGCGGGTCTCTGTGCCGTCACATTTGACTCAGCCATGGACAATGCTGGCGCCCATCACGTCTGCATATCGCGACAGGACTCCGGCAGCATCGGCCGGTCGAAGGTTACGCGCGGGCGTAGGGTGGCCAGCTGAGACATTGAGGGTTTTATCACTTTGATCGAGGATTTTAGAGCTTTAATGATGGTCGGTTCCGGGGTGCTACTTTAGTCTATGCGGCATCTCGATGATCAATGGATGTCCCACATGACGAATGACCTGCACGATTCGCCTGCACCGGGCGCGTCACGAGGCGCCTGGCGCGCTGTTTTCTCGTTGACGCTGGGCGTGTTCAGCCTGGTGATGGCCGAGTTTCTACCGGCGAGTTTGCTGACGCCAATGGCGAACTCGCTGGCGATCAGCGAGGGCCAGGCGGGACAGGCCGTCACGGTGACAGCGGTGGTGGCGTTACTGTCGGGGCTGTTGGTGACCTCTGTCACCCAGCGGCTCGACCGTCGCCACGTGCTGCTGGCGTTTTCGCTACTGATGATTTCCGCCAATCTACTGGTCGCCTATGCGCCGGATCTGATCTGGCTGCTGGCCGGGCGGATGCTGCTGGGCGTGGCGCTGGGCGGATTCTGGGCACTCTCCGCCGCTACCGTCATGCGACTGGTGCCGGAGCACGACGTGCCCCGCGCACTATCGATACTGTTTGCCGGCGTTCCCATTGCCACCATCAGTGCCGCGGCACTGGGCAGCTATCTCGGCGAGCTGGTCGGCTGGCGTAACGTGTTTCTGCTCACGACGGCCATATCGGTGCTGACGCTGATGTTTCAGTATGCCACCCTGCCGCGCATGACGCCGGAGCGGCCTTCGCCGCCAGGTACGCTGGTGAGCGTTATGAAGCGGCCGGGCATGATGGTCGGCTTCGTGGCCATCCTGCTCGTGTTCTGCGGTCATTTCGCTTTCTTTACCTATGTCCGTCCGTTTCTCGAAGGCGTGTCGCACATGGGCATCAATGCGCTGTCATCGACCCTGCTGGCGTTCGGAGTGGCAAACTTCGTCGGGACTCTGGCCGCGGGATACCTGCTTGAGCGCAGCTTGCGTCTAACGTTGCTGCTAATGCCGTTGATCATGGGTCTGCTGGGCTGGTTGCTGGCGACGCTGGGCGGCTACTCAATGGGGACTGATGCGCTCATGGTCGCACTGTGGGGGTTCGCCTTTGGCGCCGTGCCGGTGGCCTGGTCGACCTGGATCACTCGTGTCGTGCCGGATGAAGCCGAAAGCGGCGGCGGCTTGATCGTCGCATCGATTCAGCTGGCCATCGCCCTGGGGGCGGCCGCGGGAGGCGTTGTCTTTGGCATCGGCGGTGTACTCGCCGTCTGCGCCACGGCCAGCACGATGCTGTTGGCCGGTGCGGCGCTGGTAGTGGCCGGGGTACGCACGCAACCGGTGGACATCGACCTGAAGGCCTGTGACACCGAGCGTTCGGTCTGCAACTGAGCTCTTGTCCGGTTCCCTGTATGCAGGCCGCATCATGACCGGCGCAGCGCGGCCATCAGCGCATGACAATCGGCCAGGTGATGGTCGGTGGCCTCGGGACAGGCATTCTCCGGCACATTGACCAGCACGGTACGGGTGCCCGCTGCGCGCCCGCACTGCATGTCCAGCGGGCTATCGCCGACCATCACGATCTCCGAGGGCGCCACGCCCCAGCGTTTGATGAAGTGCTCAAGCCCCTCCGGATGCGGCTTGGGCGCAGCGTCTTCGCGACCCAGCACATCAGCGCGATCAAAGCACTGCGCCAGTCCGATCACCTCCAGCGTGATGTGCGCCAGCTCACGTGCATTGCGCGTCAGAATGCCCAATCGAACATCGCGCTCACACAGCTCCCGGATCAGTGCCATGGCGCCGTCTGCAGGCGTCGAGCGCGCCGCCAGTTCGCGCTCATGCGCCATCAGCCATTCGTGGCTGGCCCGGCGCTCGGCCTCTGGCAGCGATTCGAGATGTTCGAGAATGTCGCTGTCATCCGGCACTTCAAGCTCACGTCGAATGAACGCAAAGTCATGAATGCCCACGGTCAGTGTGCCATCCATATCGAAGACCCAGTGGCGGCAGTCGTTGAGAGAAGCGATGGTCATGAAACACCCATGGTCAGAAAGATACTGTCATGGTGGCACGTCCGAACGAAGTTGGTAGAGTCGTCTTGAAGATTTCTTCAGTTGAAGGGAACGTCATGGGGCTGACCAAACCATGGACAGGTCCTGCAACGTCAAAGGAGGCTTCAATGCGCATTGCCAAAACAATCCTTCTGACAGGCGCCATGCTGCTGACGTCAGCATCCGGCCCGGTACTCGCTGGCGACAATCCCACGGACTGTCGCCAGCTCAACGGTGCGCCGGGCGAAGACGGTAAACACGGCACGACGGCCTGTCCGCAGGGCGGTCACGGTGGGGCAGGCGTGGCCGGTATAGATGGGGCAACGGTGGCAAGGGCGGTGCCGGAGGTAAAGGAGGAAATGGCGGCCGAGGCGGTGACGGCGGCGATGGTGGCCCGGGAGGCGATGGCGGCGACGGCGGTAAGGGTATCGACGGACAGGATGGCGCTGACGGGCAGGATGGCTTTGACGGGCGGGATGGATAGTACGGCGGATATCCACGCTAGTACGGCCCTTCACTATAAATCCACCGGGCCCCTGTCGAATCACATCGGCAGGGGCCCGGGTTGGTTACACCGGCTTCAAGACGCCAGCGCGATACGCGACGCGACGCACGGTGTGCGGCATGGCAAACAGGCCGCGCGCCTTGGTGCTGGAGTGCAGCAGGCCATGATAGAGCATCAGACAGGCGACCGTGATGGCAAGCGTCGCGATCACGGGCTCAATGGCGATCAAAAAGCTGTTGGTGGTCTCTGGCATATAGGGCGACATGAAATGCAGCACGATGCGGTGCATCACGTAAATTGGCAGGGTCTGACGGCCAATCAGGCACAGGTAGTGCAGATTCATGTGGCGACAGGCCAGTGCAAAGGCGTCGATGGTTGTTGAGACCATCACCACACCCAGCAGCATCTCAACGCCGGGCGCGCCCAGCAGACTGAAATGACCGGCAATGGCCAAGCCCAGCAACGTCAATGCCAGAGTTGCCGTAAAGCGCTTGAGGTTGAAGGCGGCGTAATGTGTGGTGATGAAATCCCTGGCGTAGGCGCCGATCGCAAAAAACACGAAATAGCCGACCAGACTGCGCATGCCCCAGTTGGAAGGATCAAACACAAGGTACGTGGCAATATTGGCCACGATGCCAAGGCCGATGGCGATGGTGGCAGAGCGCATCAGCTTGGCCGCCATGAAATAGAGAACCAGCGCGTACAGATACCAGAGGGAAATGTTGGCCGTCACCATGCGTCGGATAAAATCCTTCATGGTCATATCCTGATTGAAGCTGCTTTCAAACCAGGGATTTCCGGGCAGGATATGAACCACGATGACCCAGTAGATGACCGCCCAGAGAACATATACCCAGAGTAGTGAGGCAATCTTTTTGGTTCGTATCTGCGCCCAGCTGCGACGGCTGATGCTGGTACTGGCCAGATAGCCCGAAATCAAAAAGAAAAGCGGCATGCGCAACGGCCTGAGCGCCGAAATGACACCATCCCACAAGGCGACAATGGGATGCCCGCCATGCATGCCCTGATAGATGAAAATATCGAAGTGGTACACCACCACCGCGAGAATACAGGCCCCCTTGGCCGCATCGATCCAATCGATGCGCTGTGCGCTGCGTGTCATAAATAATCGTCTTTTGTAGTGCTTTGGTAGGAGCGGCTATATTAGATGAGATTGTGTGTATTCATGTATGCATTACGTTTTTTTAAGTGGATTCTTATATCTTGTGGTTGTGTGGGTCGTGCTCTGTTAAGGCGCCATTGCGGCCTCGCAAGCTCTGGCTTGATGAGTACCGTGGACACTGATGATGCCTGTTCGTCGCGTAAAAAAGCCCCGCACATGGCGGGGCTTGTTTGCGTCGTCACTTGTTTCAACTGGAGGGAAGAATCAGACCGTCCAGCAGGCCTGAAGGATATTGGAGTGAAAGGAGCGATTGCATGCCGAGCAAAAAGGCCACGATCCCCAGCGTGATCAATACGATGGTCAGCCAGTGTGCCCTTGCCACAAATGTCAGGAAAAGAAGACTGCCCAGGGCAGCAGTGCTGACAAATCCCAGTACAGAGGCCACGACAACAACCATCAGAAGACCGGCCAGCCAGCACAGGCCCTGAAGAGCCGGCTGCTCGACACGAATGGCGCCTTCCGTTCGAATCTGAATGGCGACCGCCAGAGCACCACCGCCCAGAAAGACAATGGAGAGCATCGGGAAGACATGGGCGATAAAGGAGATGTCACGGACGTCGTACCAGGACAGGGCCGCGACCAGCAGCATGCCCACGACCAGGATCATGTCCACAACGCCCCATGTTGCCTGGGTCTTTTCAACGACGGTGGTTGCCGCTGTCTTGTCAGAGGCCGTATTTCGGCGACGTGCCAGCAGCTTTCTGCCCAGCGGGTAGAGCAGTGCCAGTGCAGTGATCGACAGGATGATCAGAACCCCCGGGCGCATAAACCCGGCCAGACCATTGAACTGAATGCTCTGATAGAAATACGTTTCAGCGCCGGGCGCCAGTACAAATCCGATTAGAAAGGCCGGTCTGGACCAGCCGGCCTGCTTGAACATCAGGCCAATGGCGCCTATGGCAATCAGGGAGTACCAGTCTCCCAGCGAGCGCGTTGCCTGATAGGCGGCAAACAGCACCAGCATCGTGATGACGGGCGCGATCAGGGCAAACGGGACGCGCGTCAGCTGTGCCACGGGTCTTGCCAGCATCAGGCAAAAGGCGGCGCCCAGAATGTTGGCCAGCGCCAGCGACCAGATAATGTTGTAGGTCAGATCCAGATGCGTGGTGATCATGCTGACACCGGGCTCAAGCCCCAGCAGCAGCAGGCCGCCCAGGAAAATGGCGGCTGTACCCGAGCCGGGCACACCAAACAGCAGCGTCGGCACCATGGCACCGCAGGCACAGGCGTTATTGGCAGATTCAGGCGCAATGACGCCACGAATGTCGCCCTGACCAAAATGCTTTTCACCCTTGACCGTTCGGCTGGCATAGCCGTAGGTCAGCCAGTCGACCACCGAGCCGGCAAGCCCGGGGATGGTGCCGATGATACTGCCGATCCCGGCGCAGCGAGCGACCAGTCCACGATTTTGCCAGACATCCAGAACGCCGCGTTTCCAGCCCTTGCCCAGTCCGGCCTGATCCCGTGCGATGCTGCTTTTCTGAATCATCAGCTCGATGATTTCCGGGATGGCAAAAATACCCAGACCCACGACGACCAGCGGGATACCGTCAAACAGATACTCGATACCCATGTTAAGACGAAATTCGCCCGTGGCCGGTGCCGTCCCCATGGCGCCAACCAGTAGCCCCAGGCCGCAGGCGGCAATGCCCTTGAAGAGCTGACCGCCGGAGAGTACCGCCACCATGGCCAGACCCAGCATGGTCAGAACAAAAAGCTCTGATGAGGAAAAGCCCAGGACCAGCGGTCGAGCCATCAGGATGAAAATGGTCAGGATCAGCGCACCAATGACCCCGCCACACAGTGATGACAGAAAGGCACTTGAAAGGGCGCGGGCAGCCTGCCCCTTTTTGGCCAGCGGAAAGCCGTCCATGACGGTGGCCTGAGAGGAGCTCGAACCGGGGATGCCCATCAGAACCGAGGCGAAGGTATCTCCGGTGGGAATGACCGCCACCATGCCCATCAGCATACCCAGGGCCAGGCCGGGGTCCATGCCATAAAGGAAGGGAAGCAGCAGCGCCATTCCGGCAATTCCGCCCAGGCCCGGAATGATACCGACCAGCAGCCCTACCGAGACGCCAAGGCACATATATAAAAGATGGGAGACCGTCAGGATCTGACCGATCCCTGAGACCATTGATTCAAACATGATGCAGGTCCTCGATTACCTGATGTGATGCGATTGTTTCAGGAAGGCTCAAATTCATTGCGTCACCACACGAATGTCGTGCCTTTGCTTGAGCCAATCGACGATCCATTGACGGCGCTCCTGACTCATCTGCATGGCCGCTTCAAGCTGACGGGCCGCGACCTCGCCTGTGACCGGGTCATAGGGCCCGATGCGCTGACGCGCGGCTTCCAGAAACTCGGGGTTTTTGGCCAGCTTCCGGGCGGCATCAAGATAGGTCGCAAGCAGTGAGGCATCGATATCCCTGGGGACCAGCAGCAGCTTCTGGAGGGCATATCCCGAGGCGAAAAACTTGTGATAGACCTGATAGGCCATGTCGTCACGGCTGGTGTCTGGCTGGGCGAGATAGAGCTCGCTGAAGGTCGGCAGGTCCGGGAAGGCAGGGTCGCGCACGATGATGTTGTCATCGTTCATGACGCCCAGTGAAAACAGGGGAACGGCCTGACCTGATTTGACCAGTGGGGTGACGCTACTGAAGTAGGCCGAGGTTGTCTGAAAATCGATGCCGGCCTCGCCTCGTTCAAAGGCCAGGCGTCCTTCGCCGCGGCTGCGCATGCCAAACACCGGGTCGACCTGTAGTCCCAGCATGTCAAAGGCCAGCAGAATCGGCAGTTCCAGACCGGTCGGGGTCTGGGCGCCGAACTTGGTCTCATGCTGGCGCAGGTGCTCCATGATCTTTTTGGGGTCCTCGCCCATGCTGGACTGGGCATACACTACCCCACCGGTGGGGGCCGCAATAATGGGCGTCCAGCGACTGTAGTCGAACCGAACCCTGGGGTCTTTCAGCATGGCCGGGTATTGGGTTGAGGCCGAGGTGACGATCATTTCGGCGCCATTGCTGCGTGCGCGGCTATAGAAAAGATTCGCGCCGGTAATCGAGCCGCCACCCGGCACATTGTTGATGACAATGGCCGGATGATTCTCAAGCGACTCGCCCACCCAGTGGGACATGAACCGTGCCCAGACATCGGTACCGCCACCGACGCCAAAAGGTACCGTCCACGTCAGGGTGTCAGGCACTGGCGTTTTGGCCGTTTCCGAAGCCTGCGATGATTGAAATGCCATTGCCGTTACCAGGGCCAGCATCAGCACTCGTCCAAACTTCCCCGGGTGATGTTTTTTGCGTCCAAACATCGCTCACCTCATGCACGGTTTTTTAATGGGTTCTGCGCTGACGGCGTAGGCCCGGCGCAGTGGTTAGGCGACAAGCTCGCATAGTTGTCATCGATCATTCCAATGCATTCAATCGGCTGTTTTGATGTCTCTATTGCATTAATGGGCGAAAGGTTTCAATCGGCCCCGTCAGATCAGGGCCTGGCGCGAAGGGAGGGAAATTTCGTGTTTCCAATTTTCAGGCCGGCTATATACCAATGTTTAACAGGCAATCCGGGAAATTTGCCCTGATCACGGCAGGGCGGTGCTCGAGAACCTTGAGAACTGATATAAAAAAGCGCCCTTGAGAGGGCGCTTGAAGATGATGCAGCAAGGGGGATCGTTAATTGTTGGCGGCAGAAACGAATACTTCGCCACTAAAAAGGCGCCTGGCTGTACGAAGCAGCGAGCAGATCGGTGCCTGCCCGGACTCATCAGTCGTCATGGCCACGCTCAGTCGACCGCTGGGGTGTGCTATATCCATTTCTCCCTTGAGAGTCTGTGGGTCAATCAGATCGCGAATCAGGCTTTCGCCGTTGCTGCAGGCAATGGCAAGTCCCACGGCGCCGGTAATGGCGAGCGCCTTGTGGCAGCGATGTGGCATGAAATAGCGCACGGTCAGCGGGGCATCAGGGTGGCCATTACTGACAAGCACCGGCTTGGGAATGACCTTCTCACTGACATCTCCAAATCCCATCGCTAGTCCGGCCTGGCATCGAATCAGCTCCAGCCGTGCCATGAAGACCTTGTCATCATCGAGCTCGGCGGGCGTTTCATCCCCCCGCTTTCCCATTGATGAGGCATGGATCAGCACCATCGGCATGGCCGCATCCACGCAGCTCACTTCAACACCGTCAAAGGTGTCCCGGCTCTGCCCGGTCGGATACAGCTTGCCGGTGCGCGCACCGATGGCGTTGAGAAACGTCAGATGAATGGGAGCGGCCGTGCCGGGGACGCCATCAATGGCGGCATCGCCATCGTAGCGAACCTGCCCGTTGGGGGTCTGAACAGTGGCCTCTATCAGCGTATCGGTATTGACGTTGCGAATACGCACGCAGGTGGTATCGCCTGACGGTTTAACCAACCCTTTTTCGATGGCAAACGGCCCAACGGCACTCAGCATGTTGCCGCAGTTGGGGGAAACATCGACACGTCGCTGTTCGACCATGACCTGTACGAACAGGTAGTCGACATCGACGCCTTCGGTTGACGACGGCCCCACAATGGCAACCTTGCTGGTTTGGGGATACCCACCACCGATGCCATCTATTTCAAGCTCATTGCCCGAACCCATCAACTGCAGCAGCAGTTCGTTGCGCGCATTTTCGTCATCAGGGAGATCTCCTGCCAGAAAAAAGGGCCCCTTTGAGGTCCCGCCACGCATCAAGACACAGGGAATGGCATGCATCAGTAACTTCCTTCCAGCAAAGGCTCGGCTTCGGATGGCACTGAAAATCGCACGCCTGTTTTTATTGTTCCAATGCAACTGTTTGCGTTATTGATGCGTGTAGAGAATCAAAACGGTAAGGTCGCTATGTGATGAGGCATAAGCTCATTATCAAAACTCGATATTTTTCCGGGAGGGCAGGGAATGCATTACGAACTGCAACACATTCTGGCCTTTTTGAAGGTGGTGGAGCTGGAAAGCTTTCACGCGGCGGCTGAGGCGCTCAACGTGTCACAGCCGGCGCTGAGCAGGCGTATCCAGAAACTTGAGCAGGCGCTGGGGACATCGCTGCTGTCAAGAACCACACGACATGTCGGCATGACCGCCGTAGGCCGGGATTTCTATCCTCAGGCCCGCCGCCTGATCGACGATTTCGATCATGCTGTCTTCAATATCAAGGCGCTGGCAGAGCACCGGATCGGGCAGATCACGCTGGCCTGCATTCCTACGGCGGCCTTTTATTTTCTGCCCTCGGTCATCCGCGACTTCAACGCGCAGTACCCCAACATTCGTATTCGTCTACTGGATTTAAGCGCCAATGAGGGGCTTGAAGCCGTGCTCAGCGGTGAGGCCGATGTCGGCATCAACATGCTGAGTGGGCAGCATCCGGATATCGAGTTCACGCCGCTGGTAGTAGAGCCCTTTGTACTGGCCTGTCGGTCCGATCATGAGTTTGCCTCACGCAAGCAGGTGCGCTGGAGTGAATTAAGCCGGCATCGGATGATTGGTGTCGGGCGTGCCAGTGGCAACCGAACACTGATAGACCATGAGCTGGCCTCGCTTGAAAACAGGCCCACCTGGTTTTTTGAAGTGCAGCATCTTTCCACGTCGCTGGGCATGGTCGAGGCCGGGCTGGGGGTCGCTGCCGTGCCGCGTCTGGCCATGCCAAGGCAGGAGCACGCAACGCTCATACAGCGCCCGTTGATCGACCCCGTGATTCGCAGAACGCTGGGTCTGGTGCGTCATCGCAACAGTCATTTGTCACCGGCAGCAGAGCGTTTTGTTGAAACCCTGCTGTCACAGTGGCGAACGCCGGATGGTGAAACCACCGAGCCTTCCATTCCCGGATAGTGGCTTGGATAAACCTGCCCACCACATCTCTCATTCAAAAGGGCGACAGCATGCAGATTCGAACCTTCAGGCCCGAGGACCAGAAAGCCGTCATCGCGCTCTGGCAGCGCTGCGGCCTGACGCGCCCATGGAACGATCCCGCTTTGGACATTGAGCGTAAATGCAGTGAAGACCCGGTGCTGTTTCTGGTCGGCATCGATGAGAAAAATCGTGTCATGGCCTCCGCCATGGTGGGGTTTGACGGCCACCGTGGCTGGCTCTATTACCTGGCGGTTGATCCCGATGAGCAGCGACGAGGTCACGGTCGGGCGCTGATCGAGCAGGCGGAACGGCTTTTGATTGAGCGGGGGTGCCCGAAGATCATGCTGATGGTGCGTCGCGGTCAGCCAGAACTGGAGGCGTATTATCGTGCGATGGGATTTGAGGAAAACGAGGTCGTAACGATGGGCAAGCGGCTTATCGAAGACGATTAGATATATGACAGGAGGGAAGGGCTGGCGCCCCCGTCAGGATTCGAACCTGAGACCTTCCCCTTAGGAGGGGGACGCTCTATCCAGCTGAGCTACGGGGGCGAAGCGGGCGCCATTATAGGGATTTCATGCGTATAGTGAAACCCTGACGAATTAACGCCGCCCATCGAGTTCGCATGAAAGAACGCATCACGACAGATCGCCACTTCAACGGCATGGCCGAGAAGTTCGAACACGCCCTGTATAACCACTCTCGCGGACGGCTGCGCCTGTCGCTGCTGACACGGGCCATCGAGTCCTCCATCCCACTGGCCGGACAGTCTCTGTTGGATGTCGGTGCGGGGCTGGGCCAGATGGCACACTGGGCCGCAGAAAAGGGCCATCCAGTGACGCTGCTGGAGCCGGCGGAAGATATGCTTGCCGCGGCACGCGAGCGTCTGGAGGGGCATGACGCCCGTTTTTATCAGTGTGATCTGCAGAATCTGTCCGAGGTGGCGCCCGGGCCATGGCCTTTGATGTTCTGCCATGCGGTGCTGGAGTGGCTGATCGATCCCGAAGCAGCGGTTCATCGACTGGCCGAGCAGCTGGCACCTGATGGTTGGCTATCGCTGATGGTGTTCAACGAGGATGCGTTGCGCTTCTCCAACGTGGTGAAGGGCAACCTGCAAAAGGTACTTGATGATCAGCTGGCAGGTTTTGGCAAGCGCAAGCGCCTGACGCCCATCTCACCGCTGCGCCATGACGATATCGTGCGCTGGCTGAATGAGGCAGGGCTTGAAGTGCATGCCGTCACGGGCATTCGTGTCTTTCACGACTATCTGCGTGAGCGCGACCCGGATGAGGCTACGCTGGAAAGGCTGTTTGAGCTCGAGCATCGCTATTGCCGACAGGAACCCTATTGGCGGCTGGGTCGCTATCTTCATTACAGTGTTTATCGCCCAGGCTGATATTCTTCACCCCATTCGAGGTGTGTTGCCGCATCAATCCGTCGATATACCGTTATCCTTTTTTGGTCATGCCACAGGGCAGGCCTGTCATTATTTAAGTAGAGCAGGGGATTCATGAGCTTTTCCACGCCCATGGGGCAGTTGCTGGACCGTCAGACACCCGCCATTAGAGACAATGAGTGGCTGATCGCGCCGCCGCTGGATGAGGGGCTGTTAAACGGTGCGAAACACCGCATATGGAGTCTGGACCATCTGATTGCAGAGGTCTGGCGCAAGCATGGTCATGAAGTGGTTGAAGGACTGACACCGCCGGAAGGCATGACGGTGGCACTGCTGTTCTGGCCCAAGACGATGGATCTGGGCCGCTGGTGGCTGGATCAGCTCAACGCCCACTGTGCATCAGGCAGCACGCTGCGCATCGTCGGCGAGCATCATGGTGGTGGCAAGCGGGTACCTGGTGAATTGAAAACGCGCGGCATGACGCATCAGCGTCTCGACAACGCACGGCGCTGCTCGCTGTATGAAGCAGCCACCATTGCCGGTGAAGCGGGGGATCACTGGTCCACGTTCGAGGCGCTGGATCTGACGCTGGTCAGTCACCCGGGCATTTTCGGCCATGGCCGGCTGGATGATGGTACCCGTATGCTGCTGGACGTTTTGCCGGCGCAGGAAGGGCGTGTGCTCGATGCCGGCTGTGGCGATGGTGTGATCAGTGCCTGGCTGGCGCGTCAGGGCGCAAACGTGACGGCCGTGGACATCAATCACCTGGCGCTGGAAGCCACGCGGCGAACGCTTGAGGCCAATGGCCTGAAGGGCGAGGTGCTTGCCAGCGATATGCTGGACGCCGTCGAGGGCCCCTTTGACGCGATCATCAGCAATCCGGCCTTTCATCAGGAGCGCCATGTCTCGATCGACCCGGCCCGCAAGCTGATCGAGCAGGCCAGCAAAAAGCTGACCCCGAAAGGCGCGCTGTATATTGTCGCCAACAGCTTTCTGCCCTATATGGGCCTGATGAAAAAGCACTTTGGACGGGTCGATGTGCTGGCGGAAAGCAGCCGCTTTCGGGTCTACCGCTGTAGCCGACGTTGAACGGCGGCCTGCGCCAGGCAGGGTTCATGAGCGCTCGGCGTAGGCAATGTCGGTAATGATGTAACTGGTCTCGCCGCCCGGGGCGTCGACGGTGACTTCTGCATCCAGCGACTTGCCGAGCAGGGCGCGCGCCAGCGGAGCATCCACGCTGATCCAGTGTTTTTTGTTGTCGGTCTCGTCGGGACCGACAATGCGGATGCGCATCTCTTCGCCGTCGTCATCTTCAAGCGTCACCCAGGCACTGAAAAAGACCCGGTCGCGGTCAGCCGGCAGGCGGTCGACCACGGTCAGGGCATCGAGGCGCTTTTGCAGATAGGCAATCCGGGCGATGGTGCCGTTCAGGGCCTTCTTGTTGTAGGTGTAATCCGCGTTTTCACTGCGATCACCCTGAGCGGCCGCTTCACCGGTCTTGCGTGACTGCTCGGGGCGACGCACGCGCACCAGATGATCGAGCAGGCTCTGCATTGAGGCGTAGCCTTCCGGGGTGATCAGGTCGGTCTTTTTCTCCTGGCGCGGGTCCTTGGCGGGATCGCGCCAGCGCGTCATGTTGCGTCCTTTCATGCAGGCGATAACCCTGTGACAGTAGGACAATTACCATAATCGCCTCGTATTGTGCTGCCAAGGCCGACTGCAGCCGCAGGCTTGAAAGTTTCTGGCACAGTGCCCATAAACAGGCCCACACTCCCTTTATAACCGGCGCATTTCGTCTTCCTGTTCCCAGAGGTTGCCCGCCTTCTTTATTTGGCGGCCATGCTCATGTATTTGAAGGAAAAGCCGATGACTACGGATACGAAGTCCCTGCCACGCTTTGATGGCAGTGATGTCGAGCATATCCAGGACGCACCGCTGCATCGCGGGTTTTTCAATCTTGACCGCGTGGATGTGCGCTACCGCCAGTATCAGGGTGGCTGGAGCGAGACGGTCTCGCGTGAGGTCTTTCGTCATCACGATGCCGTGGGCGTTCTGTTATATGACGTGGAACGTGACGCCGTCGTTCTGGTCGAACAGTTTCGCGCCGGGGCCATGGGGCGCGCCTTCAGCCCCTGGCTGCTGGAGCCTGCCGCCGGTCTGATCGATTCCAGCGAATCACCGGAGGATGTGGCGCGGCGCGAGGTGCGAGAAGAAACGGGATGCCACACCGAGCAGTTGATGGAGATTCACCGCTATTTCCCCAGTCCCGGAGCCTGTGACGAATACATCACGCTCTATTGCGCGCTGGTGGATTCAAGCGATGTCGGTGGCGTGCACGGGCTGGAAGAGGAGCACGAGGACATCATGGTGCGTGTGCTACCCTTTCGTGACGCCTGGGGCATGCTGGAAAACGGTACCATCAACAATGCCATGTTATTGATTGCGCTGTACTGGCTGGCTCGTGAGCGCCCGGCCCTCAGAGCAAGGAGATAGTCTTTTGAGCAATAGAGCCGCTTACGTTACCGATCTCAGGACGCTACAGGCCGAATGTACGGCCAACTTCGTGCGTCTTGACCGGCTGCTGGGCGATACGGTCGCCGGCGAGCGGGTGGAGCTGCCGCTGGCAAGCCACACCACACGCTTTGGCACCCTGCATCTCGAGGTGGTCGAACGCGCGCCCTATACCACGGTGGTGCGCGTTTTCCAGAGTGGCGTACTGGATGACATGATCGATGCGCCGCGCATGGTGGTGCATCTTTATCACGATGTGCAGATGGCCGAGGTCACCGACTTTCAGCGCAAGCGTCACTTCGAAGGGCGCTATCGCTATCCCAATGCCCATATGCATCAGCCGGATGAGAAGCTTCAGCTCAATCGCTTTCTGGGCGAATGGCTCGAGCACGGTCTGGCCCATGGCCACGATACCCGCATCTTTGAAACGCCCTGATCCGGGCATCGCCCTGTTTCTGTCAGGGCCCCGCCGTGTCGCTTCGCCGTAACGCCCCAGGGTTGTCAAATCCCCTTGAAAGGAAAGTGCCATGCTGATCGTTCAGCTCTCGGACAGCCATCTGAGCGCCGACCCCACCCGGCGATATCGCGACGTCGACGCGGATACACGACTGACGTCGATGCTGGCGCGGGTATCACGTTATCAGCCGGATCTGATCGTGGTCAGCGGTGATGTCAGCGATGACGGCTCGTCTGCCTCCTATCAAAGGGCGGCGGCGTCTTTTGATGCACTGGGTTGCCCATGGGTCTGGCTGCCGGGCAATCATGACCATCCCGCTACCATGTCACAGGTGCGCGCGCTCGAGTCTGTCATCCATTCCAGCGGCTGGCAGATCCTGCTGCTCAACACCTGGATTGAGGGTGAAGAGGGCGGTCGGCTGGGTGAGGCGCAACGTGCACAGCTGGAGGCGCAGCTCGCCAGTGACACGTCACCGGCGCTGATTGTGCTGCATCATCCACCGGTGAGCGTGGACACCGACTGGATGAACGAGATCGGCCTTGAAGACCGTGAGGCCTTCTGGGCGGTTCTTGGCCGATATGATCATGTGCAGGCCGTGCTGTGCGGGCATATTCATCATGAAATGACCTGTCTGCATCGGGGCGTACCGGTCATGTCGGTGCCGGCCATTGCCGCGCAGTTCGTGCCTGATCGGCCCGATTTTGCTGTCGATGCATGCGCTCCGGGCGGCTTTCGGCTGATTCGACTGTCCATGGAGGGCATGCGACAGCCTCGATTATCCACCCGGGTAGAGTACGTGCCGGTCTGATGGCCCAAATCGGCAAAGCGGTCGGCGGTCGATTTTTATAGCTTAAACGTCTAAAGGAAGAAAAGTTGATTCTTTGACGTTATGAAGGCGGCTCGCTAACGTGAGCGCATCTTTATCTGCTCGTGACGTTTTATCGCGAGAACCCCCGTTTATAGCGTCATCGCCGTCTGGTGATGACGTTTGGTCATGAGAGGTTGTGATACGCATGCTTTCTCCCGAGCGGCAAACACATCTGAAACAGCTCGAAGCCGAGTCGATTCATATCATTCGCGAGGTGGCGGCCGAGTTTCGCAATCCCGTCATGCTCTATTCGATCGGCAAGGACTCCTCGGTCATGCTGCATCTGGCCCGCAAGGCGTTCTACCCCGGTACACCGCCGTTTCCGCTGATGCACGTCAACACCACGTGGAAGTTCAAGGAAATGATCGAGTTTCGCGACCGCATGGCGGCCGAGACCGGCATGGAGTTGATCGAGCACATCAACGAGGAAGGTCGTGAGGCGGGCATCAACCCGTTTGATCACGGCAGCTCCAAGTACACCGATATCATGAAGACCCAGTCGCTCAAGCAGGCGCTGGACAAGTACGGCTTCGATGCCGCCTTCGGCGGTGCGCGTCGTGACGAAGAAGCCTCGCGTGCCAAGGAGCGTGTCTACTCGTTTCGTGACAAGTACCATCGCTGGGATCCGAAAAATCAGCGTCCGGAGCTCTGGAACCTGTACAACGGCCACGTCAACAAGGGCGAGTCGATTCGTGTCTTCCCGCTGTCCAACTGGACCGAGCTGGACATCTGGCAGTACATCTATCTCGAATCGATCCCGATCGTGCCGCTGTATTACGCCGCCAAACGGCCGGTGGTCGAGCGTGACGGTACGCTGATCATGGTCGATGACGAGCGCATGCCGCTGGAAGAGGGCGAGGTGCCCGACATGAAATCCGTGCGGTTTCGAACGCTGGGCTGCTATCCGCTGACCGGCGCCGTCGAGTCCGAGGCGGCCACGCTCCCCGATATCATTCAGGAAATGCTCCTGACCCGTACCAGTGAACGTTCCGGACGTGCCATCGATCACGATCAGGCCGGTTCCATGGAACGCAAGAAACGCGAAGGTTACTTCTGAGGCGCATATGGCACACCAATCATCCCTGATAGCCGAAAACATCGAGGCGTATCTCAAGGAGCATGAAGCCAAGGATCTGCTGCGCTTCATTACCTGCGGGAGCGTCGATGACGGCAAGTCGACCCTGATCGGGCGACTGCTGCACGACTCCAAAATGATCTATGAAGATCAGCTGGCAGCCCTGACGCGAGACTCTAAAACCCGCGGCACCACCGGTGAACGCGTGGATCTGGCGCTGCTGGTGGATGGACTTCAGTCCGAGCGTGAGCAGGGCATCACCATCGATGTTGCCTATCGCTTCTTCTCGACCGACAAGCGCAAGTTCATCATCGCCGACACGCCCGGGCACGAGCAGTACACCCGTAACATGGCGACCGGTGCTTCCACCGCAAGCCTGGCGGTTATTCTGATCGATGCGCGCTACGGTGTGCAGGTCCAGACGCGTCGTCACAGCTTCATCGCCGATCTGCTGGGCATCCAGCATCTGGTGATTGCGGTCAACAAGATGGACCTGGTGGACTATTCGCAGGCGCGTTTTGAAGAGATCAAGCGCGACTACCTGGGGTTTGCCGAAAACCTCAAGGCCCGCGATATCACCTTCGTGCCCATGTCGGCCCTGGAAGGCGACAACGTCGTCAACAAAAGCGCCAACATGCCCTGGCATGATGGGGTGCCGCTGCTGGAACAGCTGGAAAACGTCGAGATTTCGCGTGACCAGAACCTGACCGATCTGCGCTTTCCGGTGCAGTACGTCAACCGGCCCAATCTGGATTTTCGCGGTTACGCCGGCACGCTGGCCGCGGGTGTCCTGCGCCCCGGCCAGCAGGTCAAGGTGCTGCCCTCCGGCAAGGTCTCAACGGTTGAGCGACTCGTGACCTTTGATGGCGATCTTGATGAAGCCCGGCCCGGTCAGGCCATTACGGTGACGCTGGCCGACGAGGTCGATATCTCGCGCGGTGACTGGCTGGTGGCCGCCGATACCGAGCTGCCGATGTCCAACGCGTTTACGGCCGACATCGTCTGGATGAACGAACGTGAGATGACGCCCGGCCGCGGTTATGACTTCAAGCTGGCCACGCGTGATGTCAGCGGTCAGATCAGCGCCATCGATTACGGCATTGACGTCAATACGCTGGAACATCACGACGCCGCGCAGCTCGGTCTCAATGAAATCGGGCGCTGTCAGGTCACCCTGACCCAGCCTGTCCCGGTGGATGCCTATGACACCAGCCCCGGAACCGGCAGCTTTATCGTCATTGATCGTCTGACCAACCTGACGGTCGGCGCCGGCATGATCCGCCAGGCTGCTGACAGCACCGACAACGGTGGCGCCGTCGACTGGCAGGCCTTTGAGGTTGAACTCAACGACCTGATCCGCCGTCACTTCCCGCACTGGGAAGCGAAAGATGTGCGCGATATCTTCAAGCGCTGAAATCATCTGCTGATCGAACCACGCCCGGCCATGTGCCGGGCGTTTTTGTATCGTCCCTTTCCGAGACTGACGCCTGGCCGACAGGTCATTTTGTGGGGTTTCAAATCCTTTTGCGTCCTCACTATACTCGCACCGCCTTTTACGTCGTCAGACAGCGTGCGCCCTGTCCTGCGCGACGTTTTTATCGTGACCAACGGGATAACATCATGAATATCGCAAGGGGAAGGCGCGCGCTGCTGGTGGCCACGGGTGGTCTGCTGCTTTTATCGGCAGGCGCTGTACGGGCAGAGGTCACGCTGTTATCGCCTGCCGAGCCGCCGCGCACGGTACTTGATCGCGTTGAGGTCAAGGTCGGCGGCAGCATCAGGCCACAGTATTTCAATGAGATGGGGGGCAGCGATAACGGCAGCTACAAGCATCGCGGCTATGACGGGGGCACGCGATTTCGTCTGCACGTCAATTACCACGTCAATGACGACCTGACGCTTTTAAGCTATGGCGAGCTGGGTGTGGACATGGCAAAAGCCATGGGCTGGCATGATCACTACGATCAGGAGAGCGCCGATAGCGCGACCAACCGTCGCCAGGTCTATTTCGGTTTTGAAAGCGATCGTTATGGTCGACTGACGGCTGGCAAGCAAAATAGCGTCTACTACGACACCGTTGGGGTCAGTACGGACGTATGGGATTACAACCAGTTTGCCCAGGCCCCGGGCGTTGGCGTGAATGGCAGCTACGACGGCTCCTATCGCGCGCGTAAAAGCCTGCGCTATTCCAATGGCACTGAAGACTTTACGGTCTTTGCCGGCTGGCTGTTTCCCGATGACGAGCTGCACCTGGACGGCCCCTATGATTATCGCCGCCGCAGCGGTGGCTCGCTGGGCTTTCGCTGGCGCCTCACGGATGATCTGACGCTGGGGGCGGCCTATGCCAACACGTCATCCGAGATCAAGGGCAGCGGCAATCAGCAATCCTTTCGCCAGCAGCTGACCGGCAGTTCCCTGACCTGGACGGGCGGCAACTGGTATCTCGCCGCAGGGGCCGGCTACTACACGAATTTCGTCCCTGACCCGGCTGCAAACGGGCTCGAGGATTATTTTGCCAGCGACGCCTACGGGGTCGAATACATTGCCCGCTACAGCTTCAGGATCGATCACGACTGGGTGCAGAGCATCAAGCCCTTTGTGGCCGGCGACCGACTGAAACGGCTGGGAAGCGCTGATTCCCAGACCAATCATCAGGTGCTGGGGGTAACCACCCAGTTCAATCATGGTTTTCGGCTGGATCTCGAACGCATCTTTGCCAATACCTCCGACAGCGAGCCTGATTCAGTGCTGGCCAGGCTGCGCTATGACTTTTAACGGCGCCGCGGATCGCCAGCCACATGTCCGAAAACGGCCAGTGACGTGACACCGGGCAGGTTATATTGGGGGCATGAACCTTGTCCCCGATGTCTGCTATCAGGCCCTGACCTCTCGCGATCGCCGCTTTGACGGCCAGTTCGTTGTCGGGGTGACCTCGACCGGTATCTACTGCCGGCCGGTCTGTCGCGTGCGCTGCCCAAAGTTTGATCACTGCCGTTTTTTCATGCACCCGGCGGCGGCCGAGCAGGCCGGCTTTCGCCCCTGTCTGCGCTGTCGTCCCGAGCTGGCGCCGGGGCTTTCGATGATGGATGCCGGGGATCAGCTGGCACGTGCTGCCATGGTCATGATCGATAACGGCTTTCTGGATCATGACAGCAGCGCGGCGCTGGCAGGACGAATCGGGGTCAGCGAACGCCACCTGCGTCGTCTGTTCAAGGCCACCTTCGGCGTGACGATGGCGGCGCTGGCCAGAACCCGGCGCCTGCTGCTGGCCAAACGGCTTCTGACCGATACCGAGCTGCCCGTCAGCGAGATCGCCCACGCCGTCGGTTTTGGCAGCCAGCGCCGGCTGAATGCGCTGTTTCAGACGCATTATCGCCTGTCGCCAGGCCGACTGCGTCGCGCCACGCGCACCGGTCACGCTGACCCCTCGATCACGCTGTCGCTGGCCTATCAGCCTCCACTGGACTGGGTCGCCATGCTCGACTTTCTGGCCGCTCGTCAGATCGACGGCCTTGAACAGATCGAGTCGGGGTGCTGGGAGCGCAGTCTACTGATCGACAAGGATTACGGCAGTGAGCGCACGACACACGCCGGCTGGATCAGCGTTGAGCACGTTGGCCCTGAGCAACTGACGCTGACCCTGCCGGTATCACTGGTGCCGGTCATGGGCGATGTGCTGAAAACCGTGCGTGATGTGTTCGATCTGGAGGCGCCCATGGCGCTGATCGAGTCGCATCTTGAGGGGCTGGGGAACACCGGGCTTCGAGTGCCCGGTGCCGTCACCGGTTTTGAAATGGCGGTGCGCGCCATTGTCGGCCAGCAGGTTACGACCATCCGGGCGCGTCGGGTGCTGGCCGAGCTGGTGGCCCGATTTGGTGAGCCGCTCGCCGGTCATCCCGGGCGTTATGGCTTCCCGAAACCTTCGGTCATGGCCGAACAGCCGCCTGAGGCCCTGATCTCGCTGGGCCTGTTACGCATCCGGGCCGAGGCGATCATCACCCTGGCAGGCGCCGTGAACCACGGGGTACTGAGGTTGTGTCCGGGAGCGCCTGTGGCAGAGACGATAGCAAGGCTTTGCGACATTCGTGGCATCGGTGACTGGACCGCGCAGTATATCGCCATGCGGGCGCTGGCCTGGCCGGACGCCTTTCCAGCCGGTGATCTGGTGCTCAAGCGGGTGCTGGGTTGTGACAACGCCCGCGAGGCGGTGCAGCGGGCGAGCCGCTGGTCGCCCTGGCGTGCCTATGCCGCCATTCGGCTCTGGCACCAGGCCTCCGGTCCGCCCACTTCATGCCCTGCCATTACTTCACAGGGTGCCCTGACACGATCAGGCGCCTCTGCGTCATCGAGTGAGGAGTCGTCGTCATGATGGAATATGCCGTTATGCCCTCTGCGCTGGGAGATATCGTCCTGCGCGCCGAGTCGGATCATCTGACCGGCGCGTTTTTCCACGACCAGAGGCATTTTCCACCCTCGATCAAGGGGCCATTTATACCGGCTGAGCAGAGCCCCTCAGACATCATTCGTCAGGCCTGCGAGCAGATCGAGGCGTACCTTGCCGGTGAGCGGCAGCGTTTCGAGCTGGCGCTGTCACTGCCGGGCAGCCCTTTCCAGCAGCGCGTCTGGCAGCGCCTTGAGGAGATCGGTTTCGGTGAGGTCATGAGCTATGGCGCGCTGGCGAGAGCACTTGGGCTCTCACGTGGGCATGCCCGCGCGGTAGGGAGTGCGGTCGGGCGTAATCCGGTATCCATGATTGTGCCCTGTCATCGCGTCGTGGCCGGCAGCGGTGGCCTTACCGGCTATGCGGGCGGACTGGCGCGCAAGGCCCACCTGCTGGCGCTGGAAGGGCGTCCGGAAGGGTCAGCCGCACTCCGCCAGATCGAGGGCGAGCATCATCTCACCGCTGGCATCGAACGCCTCCAGTGATGTCACAAGCCCTTCAGGACCCGGCCGCACGACCTGCCAGGCCTCATGCAGGGCGCTGCTGTCGAGCGACAGGGTCAGGTGATCGCTTTCAAGACGCAGGATGTCGTGGTGACCCTGATGGAAATGATGAAAGCAGGTCCGGTGATGATGAGCGCCGCCGGCATGGATGAGGCTGGCCCGGGTGGGCTGTGTACGCCGACAGGCGCCGGCCAGTGCCATGATGAAGCGTTCACGTGGTAACGGCGTGCTGAAATGGCCGGCCACGGCGCGGTTGGCTTCCACGCGTTTTAGCCGATGATGCGACAGAAGTCGCGAAAAGTCCCCCGTGTCGCGCATCGCACGCCATGATTTGAGCAGGGCCGGGCGGTGACCCTCGGTGCAGGTGCTGGCGATATCAATACAGCGCGTAAATCCCGGTGTTTTCAGCCCGGCGAAATACTCAAGCAGTGTCCAGCCGGCAGCCTCGGGCGTCAGGCCATACAGTTGATGAAGCACGCGACCGAACCGGTCGAACACCTGCAGGCAGGGCACCGGGGCGGCGCCCGGGGTCGGTGCTTCCCGGGAAAGGCAGACCCAGTACCAGCAGGGCAAAAGCAGCTGCATGGCCAGCGCCTGATGATCGCGGATGCTGGCATGGCGCTGATCGGCGTCGATGCGATAGTCCTTGAGCCGGCTTGAAAGCGCGGCGTGTGCGGTCCGGGTCACCATCTGTACCTGGCCCAGCTGCGGCAGCATCATGACCAGATCGCAGGGGGTCAGGGTCAGCGAGTGCACGCCGCGCCCCAGACGCGAGGCCTGAATCTCGCCTTCGCTGCAGTCAAGCAGCGCCGCCAGCGCTCGGCATTCCAGATGCGGGGCGCGCAGGCGCGCCTCTTCAAAGGCTTCAAACACGATATTGGCCTGGCGCATGGGGCAGCCCTCGCGGCGTGACAGGGTCATTAATGGCTTCTGATGTTAATGATAACCATTAACATCGATGCATCAAGACATATAAGCGAAAAAGGCGCCACCGCCGGTCGGGATGGCGCCTTCTGGATAGGCGAGGCAGGTTTCAGGGTTTCGTCGCGATGATCACGGCGCGTCTGGGGGCAGGGTAGCCTTCTATAGTGCGACCCGGGTCGTTTGGGTCGAGAAAGTCGGCCAGTGACTGAAAGGTCATCCATTCGGTCGCGCGCTGCTCATCGAGCGAGGTATCGGCCTCATCGACCACGCGGGGATCTTGAAAGCCCACTCGTGAGAGCCAGTGGGTCAGGGCTTTTGGGGAGGGCAAAAACCAGACGTTGGGCATCTGCGCGTAGCGCTCGCCCGGGACGAGCACCTGGTGCTCATCGCCCTGCACCACCAGCGTTTCAAGTACCAGTTCGCCGCCGGGGCGCAGCGTATCGTACAGCTCGCGCAGATGATCGATGGGCGAGGGGCGATGATAGAGCACGCCCATGGAAAAGACCGTATCAAAGGCGGCCAGCCGGGGAGGCATGTCCTCAATGCCCACCGGCAGGAAGTGGACGTTTTGGTCGGCCTTCTTCATGAAGTGACGAATGGCATGAAACTGCCAGTAAAAGCGCGGTGAAGGATCGATGATCAGCACGAAATTGGCCCCGGCGCCGGCCATGCGCCAGCCATGGTAGCCGTTGCCGCCACCGACATCGAGGACGCGCCGCCCCTTGAGATCACTCAGGTGTGGGGCCAGACGCTGCCACTTCCAGTCCGAGCGCCACTCGGTATCGATGGTGATCTCGCCGATCCGGTAAGGGCCCTTGCGCCAGGGGGCGAGAATCTTCAAAAGATTGTCGCACTGTCGACGGCTGGAGGCGTCCATGGCCACCTCCACGCTCACCGTGTCCTGATCCAGCTGCACCCCTGATACCTCAAGGGTGGGCAGGCGCTTGACGGCGCGCTCCCAGGCGGGCAGATCGCCAAAGCGCTGGCGGTCCAGTCCTCGGGCCAGCTGCTCGGGCAGGCGGGCCAGCCAGCTCTCCAGCCCCTGTTCGAGAAAGGCGTGATAAAGGGGAAGATGACGCTCATCGATCGACATGCGGGGGTCCAGCCTGGTGAAAGAGGAGTAACTTATTTAAAGGCCAGCATCGAGGCGAAATTGAGATACTGAAACCAGGTGTCATGGCGAGTGAAGCCCATGCGCGCCAACCGTTCGTGATGGGTGGAGAGCCGGTCCGGGATCATTACTTCCTCAAGCGCCGTACGCTTCTGGCTGATCTCGAGATCCGAATAGCCGTTGGCCCGCTTGAAGTCGTGGTGCAGGTCGATCAGCAGTGATTCCTGACCGGGCTCGCCGAGGATCTTTTCCGACAACAGCAGCACGCCACCCGGTGTGAGGGCGTCATAAAGGCGTTGAATCACCTGATCGCGCTCGCTCGGGTCAAGAAACTGTAACGTAAAATTGACCATGATCATGTCAGCCCGGGCAAGCGGACAGTTGCGGATGTCACCCTGCAACACCTCGATGCGATGCTCGCTTGCCTGCTGCGCCAGAAGGGCGCGGGCCTTTTCGACCATGGGCTGGGAGAGGTCGATGGCCTGCAGTGTGAAGGCCTCGGGCGCCAGACGCTGGCAGATGGACAGGGTTGAGGCGCCCAGCGAACATCCCAGGTCCAGAACATGGGCGCCGGGACTCAGGTAGCGTGCGGCGATCACACCGGCCATGCTGGTAATCTGGGCATAGCCAGGCACCGAGCGGCGAATCATGTCAGGGAAACAATCGACCACGCGCTCGTCAAAGGAGAAGTCGGCGACCTGGTCCAGTGGTGTCGAAAAAATGGCGTCGCGTCGGGAGACGTCGGTCATCGGGATACCCACGATCTATCAGGCTCTGAGAGGAGGTTGTTCGGTCATGCAGACAGTGATCTGATAGAGCCCCGCTGCGTGATGAATACGCCGTCTGCCAGAATGAATATCAAACAGGGGCGGTCTTTACGGCCGACCATGTTACGCTTTGAGCATTAAAGCTGCACCTATCATGGAGGAAGAGCAAGGATGTCAATTCGTCAAAACAAGGCCTGGAAGGCGCTGGAAAGTCATCGCGATACCCTGCGCGATGTACACCTGAGCACCCTGTTTGAACAGGATGGGCGCTTTGACGCCTTCTCGCGTCAGGCAGCCGGGCTTACGCTTGATTTCTCCAAGCAGCGTATTCGCCAGGAAACGCTGGATCACCTGCTGGATCTGGCACGTGAAGCCGGTGTCGAGAGTGCCATCGAGCGTTTGCTGTCCGGACGTCGCGTCAATCTGACCGAGGACCGACCGGCTCTGCATACGGCGCTGCGTATGCCTCAGGGCGGCGAGTTTCACGTTGAAGGCGAAGACGTTCAGGCAGGCGTCCATGAAAGCCTCGATCGCATGCAGAAAATGGTCGAAAAGCTTCAGTCGGGCCAGTGGCGCGGGGCGAATGGTCGTGCCATCAAGCAGGTCATCAATCTGGGGGTGGGCGGTTCCGACCTGGGGCCGCTGATGATCGTCAAGGCGCTGGAAGATGCCTTTGTGGCTCCCAGCGCGCTGGAAGTGCATTTTGCCTCCACCATCGACGGTTCACAGCTGGCCGAGCTGCTGCCAACGCTGGATGCCGACGAGACGCTGTTTATCTACTCCTCCAAATCGTTTGGCACCATCGATACGTCGGCCAACGCCGATACGGCACTGGCCTGGCTTTCCGAGCGTACCGGCAGCGACATCGAGCGCATCAAGCGTCATCACTTCATCGGTGTGTCCACCAAGCCCGAGAAGATGACCGAATGGGGCATTGCCTCCGAGCATCAGCTGCTGTTCTGGGACTGGGTCGGCGGTCGCTACTCCTTCTGGAGCGCCATCGGTCTGCCGATCGCCATTCGTCTGGGCATGGACAACTTCCGTCGTCTGCTCGCCGGTGGCCATGCCATGGATGAACACTTTGCCTCGGCGCCACTGGAAGACAACCTGCCGGTCCTGTTCGGCCTGCTGGGTATCTGGAACACCAACTTCCTCGATATTCAGTCGCTGGCGGTTCTGCCCTACGATGGTCGTCTCAAGCATTTGCCCGGCTATCTCCAGCAGCTCGAGATGGAATCCAACGGCAAGTCGTCGACCAATGACGGTGAGAAGGTCGATTACAATACCTGTCCGATCCTGTGGGGCGAAATCGGTCCCAACGGTCAGCATGCCTTTTATCAGCTGCTCCACCAGGGCACGCGGTCGGTCGCCTGTGATTTCATCGCACCGATCAAGCGCTATGACCACATCGACAGCGCGCCGGTACGTGAAAGCCTCGAGCGTCAGCATCGCCTGTCGCTGGCCAACTGCTTCGCCCAGTCGCGTGTCCTGATGCTCGGCGATGATGCCATCAAGAGCAATGAGACGCCCCCGGCACACAAGCGCTACGCCGGCAACCAGCCGTCCTCCACCATCCTGTTCGACACGCTGTCGCCCGAGTCTCTCGGGGCACTGATCGCGCTGTATGAGCACAAGGTATATGTCCAGGGCGCCATCTGGAACATCGATTCATTCGATCAGTGGGGCGTGGAGCTGGGCAAGAAGATTGCCAATGAAACGGCCGACATTCTGGAAAGCGGACAGGGGGCAGATCAGCTCGACGATTCAAGCCGTCATCTGATCGAGACCGTGCTGGGCCAACGCGGCAACGCTTAAAAAAATGGCTGTTTATTTATACAGTAACTGCGTTATGCTGATGTCATGAATGATCATGCCAATGCCGTCGACAACGTGCTCTACCTGCACGGTTTCAACAGCCATCCCGGTTCGGCCAAGGCCGAACTGACGCGTCGGGCCTGTGAACAGGCCCGGCCGCGTCCGCGCTTTATCGCGCCGGCCCTGTCCCATCATCCAGGCCCTGCCTGGCAGACAGCACAGGAGGTCATGAGCACGCTCACCGGGCGTACCATGGTCATCGGCAGTTCCATGGGTGGTTTTCTCGCCATGGGTCTTGCCAGAACGCATGATGTGGCAAGCGTGGTGCTCATCAACCCGGCCGTTGATCCACTGAAGATCGCGCTGGAGCGCATGGGCGCAGAGATCGAGCACGTTGAAACCGGTGAGATGTTCGTCATTGATGAAAGTTTTGCCGATGCCCTGCGCGAGCAGCAGGCCGAGGTGGTCAATGCCGAGCGTTTTCTGGTCCTGCTGGGCAGCGAGGATGAAATCCTCGACTACCGGCAGGCACTGGAGATGCTGGAGGGCAGCCGGTTTGTGATCAACGAAGGTGATGATCACGGCCTGAGCCGGTATCCTGAGCTGCTGTCGACCGTGCTGGCCCATGGCGGGCTGACGCTGCCGGAAGATTTCAATCCCGTACCGTAGGCTTCAAAAGTGCCAGCACCATGGTATTGACGTAACAGGCCGGATCAATATTCCGGTCTGTTGCGGCAGGGCCGATTATTCCAGAGAGCCCCTTCGGCGCTTGACGATGAGCGCTTCTCGTTCATTTCTGACGCGATTTCACGTATGACCCAGTACAGTGCCAGTTCCATCGAGGTGCTTTCCGGTCTTGAGCCGGTGAGAAAGCGCCCCGGTATGTATACCGATACGACCCGGCCCAATCACCTCGTTCAGGAGGTGGTGGATAACAGCGTTGATGAGGCGCTGGCCGGACACGCACGCAAGATCAGCGTGCATCTTCGCGACGATGGCGCCATTGAAGTGGTCGATGACGGCCGCGGTATGCCCATCGATATTCACCCCGAGCATGGGGTATCCGGGATCGAGCTGATCCTGACGCGCCTGCATGCGGGCGGCAAGTTCTCCCAGTCCAGCTATCGCTTTTCCGGCGGGTTGCACGGCGTGGGGGTGTCCGTCGTCAACGCCCTGTCCGAGCGCCTTGAAGTGGAAGTCTGCAAGGGCGGCAAGCGCTATCGCACTGCCTTTGCCTTTGGCGAAAAGATCGAAGAGCTGGCCGTTATCGGTGACTGCCCGAAAAAGGCCACCGGCACCACGGTCCGTTTCTGGCCGGAAGCGGCCTACTTTGACAGCCCGAATGTCTCCGTGGCGCGCCTGTCGCATCTGCTGCGCGCCAAGGCCGTGCTTTGTCCTGGCCTTGAGGTCAAGCTGGTCGAAAGCAACGGTAATGTCAGTACCTGGCATTACGAGGACGGGCTGCGTGATTATCTGGCCCAGTCCACCGACGGTTTCGAACCGCTGCCGGCTTCGCCTTTTGTGGGCAGCTTCGAAGACGATGAGCACAGCGTCGACTGGGCGATTCAATGGTTGCCCGAAGGCGGTGAGGCGCTGGTCGAATCCTACGTCAATCTGATCCCCACCACGCTGGGCGGTACCCACGTCAATGGCTTTCGTACCGGACTGCTGGAGGCACTGCGCGAGTTCTGTGACTACCGCAGTCTGCTGCCGCGCAACGTCAAGCTCTCGGGCGATGACCTGTGGGAACGGGTGGCCTTTGTACTCTCGATCAAGATGTTTGAGCCGCAGTTTGCCGGCCAGACCAAGGAGCGCCTCTCCTCGCGTGCCGTGGCGGGTTTTGTCTCGGCGGTGGTCAAGGATGCTTTCTCGCTGTGGCTCAACGAGCACACCGCCCAGGCCGAGCAGCTGGCAGAGCTGGTCATCAGCGCCGCTCAGCGCCGACAGCGCTCATCCAAAAAGGTCGCGCGCAAGAAGGTGACCCAGGGGCCGGCGCTGCCCGGCAAGCTGGCGGACTGCTCCAGCCAGGACCCGACGGTCGGTGAGCTGTTTCTGGTCGAGGGGGATTCGGCCGGCGGCAGCGCCAAGCAGGCGCGTAACCGTGAAACTCAGGCGATCCTGCCGCTCAAGGGCAAGATCATGAACACCTGGGAGGTCGACTCTCAGGAGGTGCTGGGGTCTCAGGAAATTCATGACATCGCCGTGGCGCTGGGCATGGACCCGGGCAGCGATAATCTTGAGCGCCTGCGCTATCACAAGATCTGCATTCTGGCCGATGCCGACTCCGACGGGCTGCACATTGCCACGCTCCTGTGCGCGCTGTTTGTGCGTCACTTTCCGTCACTGGTGGATGCCGGTCATGTGTTTGTCGCCATGCCGCCGCTGTATCGCATCGATCTGGGCAAGGAGGTGCACTACGCCCTGGATGAGAGCGAGAAGGCGGCCGTGCTCAAGAAACTGGCCAGCCGCCGAGGCACGCCCAACGTCCAGCGTTTCAAGGGGCTGGGCGAGATGAGCCCGGTGCAGCTTCGCGAGACCACCATGGCGCCGGACACGCGTCGACTGGTGCAGCTGACCCGCGAAGCCGGTGATGACACTCTGGAGCTGATGGACATGCTGCTGTCCAAAAAGCGCGCCGGTGATCGGCGCGGATGGCTGGAACGTTACGGCAATATGGCTGAGGTAGACGTCTGACAATGACCATGGATATTCACGTGCGCGAGGGCGACGTCGAGCGTCTGGCGCTTCGAAGCTATACCGAAAAGGCGTACCTCGACTATTCGATGTACGTCATCCTTGATCGTGCGCTACCCAATATCGGCGACGGCCTGAAGCCCGTACAGCGCCGCATCGTTTACGCCATGCGCGAGCTGTCGCTGACGGCGAATGCCAAGTACAAGAAGTCGGCCCGTACCGTCGGCGATGTGCTGGGCAAGTTTCATCCGCACGGCGACAGTGCCTGCTATGAAGCCATGGTGCTGATGGCCCAGTCCTTCAGCTATCGCTACCCACTGGTGGATGGCCAGGGTAACTGGGGCAGTCCGGATGATCCCAAGTCGTTCGCGGCGATGCGCTACACGGAGTCCCGGCTGACCCGGTTTTCCGAGGTGCTGCTCTCCGAGCTGGGCCAGGGCACCGTGGACTGGATTCCCAACTTTGACGGCACCATGAATGAGCCGGCGGTGCTGCCATCGCGCCTGCCACATGTGCTGCTCAACGGTGGCTCCGGCATTGCCGTGGGCATGGCGACCGACATTCCGCCGCACAACGTGCGTGAAGTGGTCGAAGCCACTATCCACCGGCTGCGTCATCCCGACTGCAGCGTAGAAGAGCTCTGCGAGCGGCTGCCGGCACCGGACTTCCCCACGGCGCCTGAAATCATTACGCCGGCTGCCGATCTGCAAAGGATTTACACCACTGGTCGCGGCTCGGTGAAGATGCGGGCACGCTACACCCGAGAAGACAACGACATCATCATCAACGCACTGCCCTGGCAGGTCAGCGGGGCGCGCGTGCTGGAGCAGATGGCGGCCCAGATGCAGGCCAAAAAGCTGCCGATGGTGGCGGATCTGCGCGATGAGTCCACGCATGAAGAGCCCACCCGACTGGTGATCGTGCCGCGCTCCAATCGCGTCGATGTGGATGCTTTGATGGACCATCTCTTTGCCACCACCGACCTGGAGAAGAGCACGCGGGTCAACATGAACCTGATCGGGCTGGACGGGCGCCCGCAGGTCATGTCGCTGGATCGCCTGCTTGATGAGTGGCTGTCGTTTCGACGCAACACCGTGCGCCGGCGTCTGGAGCATCGGCTCGGCAAGGTAGAAGACCGCCTTCACATTCTGGAAGGTCTGCTGATCGCCTATCTCGATATCGATGAGGTGATTCGCATCATTCGTGAGGAGGATGAGCCAAAGCCTGCCCTGATCGCCCATTTCGGGCTCAGCGAGCGTCAGGCCGATGCCATTCTCGAGCTGCGTCTGCGCCATCTGGCCAGACTTGAAGAGATGAAGCTCAAGGGCGAACGCGACGAGCTTGAACGTGAGCGCGAGCAGCTCCAGAAGCTTCTGGGCAGCGAACGGGAAATGACGAAGCTGATCGAGCGTGAACTGAAGTCCGATACCAAGGCCTATGGTGACGATCGTCGCAGTCCGCTGGTCGAGCGTCAGGACGCGAAGGCGCTCTCCGAGGCCGATCTGCTTGGCGCGGATCCGATTACTGTCGTGGTGTCCGAGAAGGGCTGGATTCGCGCCGCCAAGGGTCACGACATTGATCCAAAAAGTCTTTCCTACAAGTCCGGTGACAGCTACGCCTTCTCCGCCCACGGCAAGACCAATCAGCCGCTGGTTCTGCTCGAAGACAGCGGTCGGGCCTATACGCTGGCCGCCCATCAGCTGCCTTCGGCGCGCGGGCAGGGCGAGCCGGTGTCAGGCCGGGTCAACCTGGCGGCCGGCTCAAAGCTGCGTGCGGCCATGATCGGGGCGCCCTCGCAGCGCTATCTGCTGGGCAGCGATGGCGGTTATGCCTTCAGTGTGGCGCTTGAAGAGATGATCGGGCGCAGCAAGTCCGGCAAGGCGGTACTGAGCATTCCGAAAGGCTGCGACGTTCTGATGCCGCTGCCTCTCTCGGGCGAGGCGCAACGGGTGGCCGTAGTCTCCAATGAGGGGCGACTGCTGGTATTTGAGGCAAGTCAGCTGCCGGCGATGAGCAAGGGCAAGGGGTCGCGCATGATGGACATTACTGGTACGCGCGCCGCCAATCGGGAAGAGTTCGTGCGTGACTGGATCGTGCTCGATCCGGGCAGTGCGCTGGTGGTGCATGCCGGCAAGCGCAAGAAACGTCTGGCGGGCGATGAGCTGGCCGGTTACGTGAGCAGTGCCGGCAAGCGGGGCATGAAGCTGCCGCAAGGCTTTCAGAAGGTGGATCGTCTGGACGTCGAATAGCACGTTGTGATGCGACGGATCGTCATTGGAAAGGCCGGTGGGGTAACCCCCGGCCTTGAGCTTTTTTTCCCTGGAACATGCAAGAGAACAACATGAATCAAAGGCTGCTGCTACGTGCCACCGGTCCGGCCAGGGCCAACCAGCTGGCCACATTGAGCCAGACGCTTGATGACAGCGGCATTCAGCTGCTCGACATCGATCAGCGCGTCACGCTGGGTCAGGCCGTGCTTGAGGCGCTGATCGAGGGTGATGAGATGCCATCGCTTCAGGCCGTGAGCGACGCCACAGGACTTGAACTGTCGCTTCATGAGATTGATCAGGCGACATATGAGTACTGGGAGGGACGGCATCAGGTTTCAGGGCTGATCATGACGCTCATGGCCGCGCAGTTGCCGGCGGGTCTGTTGGCGCAGGTGGATCGCTGGATAGGTAAGCAGGGGCTTGTCATCGAGCGGATGCAGCGTTTGTCCGGATCGTTTTCTCTGATCGAGCGCGTGCCTGTCGAGGGGGTGTGCCTGGAATATCACCTTCGCGGCGAGGCGATGGATATCGATGTTTTTAGGCAAGAGCTTCTGGCGCTCGGCGCGGAGCAGGGCGTGGATATCGTCCTGCAGGAAGATAGCCCATGGCGTCATCAGCGCCGGTTGATCTGCTTTGACATGGACTCCACCCTGATCAAGGCCGAGGTGATCGATGAACTGGCGCGTCGCCATGGTGTTTATGAGGCGGTAGCGGCCATCACCGAGCGCGCCATGCGCGGTGAAATCGACTTCCAGCAGAGCTTTCGCGAGCGTATGGCGATGCTCAACGGACTCAGCGAATCGGTGCTTGAAGAGGTGGCCGATGGCCTTGAGTTGATGGACGGCCTTGAGTGCCTGATGGCAAGCCTTAAACGACTCGGCTATCGCACGGCGATCCTGTCGGGTGGCTTTACCTATTTTGCTCGCTATCTGCAAAAGCGGCTTGGCTTTGACGAGGTTCACGCCAACGAGCTTGTGATCGAGAACGGCATCGTCACCGGAGAGGTGCATCTGCCGATTGTGGATGCCGAGCGCAAGGCGGTGCTGCTCAGGGAAATCGCTGAGCGTCACGGTATTGCGCCAGAGCAGACCGTGGCCGTCGGTGATGGCGCCAACGATCTGAAAATGCTGGCTGAGGCCGGGCTGGGCGTTGCCTTTCACGCCAAGCCGCTGGTGCGGCAAAAGGCGCGCATGTCGCTGTCCGTTCTCGGGCTGGACGCCATTTTGTATCTGCTGGGCCACGACGCTCATTGCCGAATGCAGGGGTGAGGCTCGGGGGGCAGGTCGCAGGGTTCGCACTCAAGTAAGGCGGTAACGTGCCGATATCACGGGCATTTAGGGCGCTCAATGCCTGCCCGGTGGATAATCTCATGTTTCCAGATTCCAATCTCAATGTAAGCAAGGCGCGTCACCTGGACATCGGCGCGCCGGATCAGATCGTCGACACCTTTGCTGATCTGATCAGTAGTGATGCTCGACTCACGATTCGGTTTGAAGACCTTGACGTTCAGTATCCCGTCACCCTGGCCCTGCTGGACCGCGATCTGCATCAGTGCGTGCTCAGGGCCAGTGCTCTCAGGGATCTCGATTCGCTTCTGACCCAGCGCCTTCCGTTTTATCTTGATATCCAGTACAGCTCGATGACGATGAGCAGCGCAATGATGCGTCCGCTCAAGATCGGCGGGCAGGGCGACTGGCTCGATATTCGTGCGGCACTGCCCGTATCGCTCAAGCTGACTCGCCAGCGCAATCTTTTTCGAGCCACACTCGAGCGTGGCATGAAGGTCAATATGCTCATGACCGCGCAGCGAGGCGGCTGCGAAGTAGAGGGGCGGCTGGTGGATCTCTCCATTGGTGGCTGTCTGATTGCGGTGTCGGTCAACGACGCGATCAATTTTCAGATCGGCATGCCGCTGCATCGGCTGCGGGCGGTCTTTCCCAACTCCGAGGTCTTTGACGCCAGCGGCTGCGTGCGTCATATGCGCTGTAGCGATGACAACAGCGATGTGCTGGTAGGGATTGTCTTTGATGCCAGCCTGGCCGATTTTGAGCGCAAGGTCTGGTTTTATGTGCGCGAAATTGAGCGAGAGGCCGTGCGTCTGGAGGCTCCGATTGAACGGGCGGTGGCCCCTTCAAGGCTTTTTAACGAAGGCAGTGCCGCCCTTGAGATGGAGCCTTTGGCTTCTCCTCAGGAAGAGGCGCCGGTGTCACTGCCCCTGTTTGATAACGTCAAGAGCATTGCCCGCGCGCTGGGCGTCCAGCTAATCAATCTGCAGGCCGGCATGAGTCTGGAAACAGCGGTGCTGTGTGAGCAGTCACGCATGCTGTTGTCGCTGTTGCAGGAAGATCGCCAGGCGCTTTTGTATGCGCTGGCCTGTGTCGAGCCTCATTCCACGCCGCTGGTATGCCATGGTCTGTCGGTCGCTGTGCGACTGGCTGATCTGGAAAGCGGTGACCGTACCACGGACCAGATCGTGCAGATGATGGCCTGTGCAATGGTGCATGATTTCGGCAAGATCCTGCTGCCCGAAGAGGTGCGGTTGCATCAGGGCAGCATGGACGATGCCATGCTGTCGCACCTGCATGCCCACGTGGAACTGCTGCGCTTTCGCATCGAAAGAGACGGCGTTTCCTCCGACATGCGCCGGGATGTGCTGCTGAGTATCAACGAGCGACTCGACGGCAGTGGCTATCCACGCGCTCTGAAAGGGCATTCGCTGAACCGTCTGGCGCGGATGGCCGCGGTGGTGGATGCCATGGATGCCATGAGTCGCGCACGTTCGGATCGTCCGGCCTGGCTGCCGCTGGATATCTATCGCCACATTTTCAACGCCGGCAGTCAGTTTGATACTGCCAGTGTCAATCGCTACGTCAAACGCTACGGATTCACACCAATTGGCTCGCTGGTCGCATTTTCAAGCGGCTTTCAGGCCTGGGTCATGCGCCTTGATGCCAGGGGGCAGCCGTCACGGGTACGAGTGGTGCGTGAGCTGACTCACAACAAGCGCATGAATCAGATGCTTGAAGGGGAAGAACTGGTGCAACTGGGATCGCTTGAAGGTTGTGTCGGGCGCCATGACAGTGCGATGACGCCCTGGTGATCTCTCAGCGCGAGAAAGTGTCGCGATCGGTTTCCACCATCTCGACAGTGGCGCTCATGTGCTCGCCTATATGCTCGTTGATGGTGGACAGCAGGGCAGTTGACAGTGCCAGCCGCTGGTTTTGTGTTCGTCCGGCAAACAGGCGTACCTGCAGCATGGCGAAGGGTTTTGCCTCGCCGGCCTGACGCGTGTGAAAAAGGGGCAGCGTGGCGACCTTGATGGCACGCGCTTCAAACAGTCCTGAATCCAGCGCGCAGTGATGCAGGGCGTCCATCAGCGGGGCAAGCGTGTCATCAGAAAGCTCGCCGGAGTGATGGAAAAGTAGTGTGGGCATGTCGATGTTCCGTGATGGAGGCCTTGCGGCTACGATGGTTGTCAGCCATAAGCGCGCTGATGGGCCTTCTTGCGTTTCAGATAGTCCTCGTCCTCGCGAACCTTTATCCAGACCTTTTCAAAGATGGCCGCCGATTCGGCCTTTTCCTCGTCAATGTCGCGCTCGCGAATCTCACCATTTTTATCGTATTTGCGCCCGCCGGGATAGTTGGCATAGCGTCGGGCGCGGGTATGGCCCATCTGAATGAACTTGCGCGCCATGTCCATGCCGACAAAGTCATCATGAGCGCGGTAATCCTCAAACATTTCCAGCAGCTTTTGAGATGAGGCGCGCGCATCGTCCGGCGTCTTGAAGCGCCAGTGGGGCAGCAGCTCTCCCTTGTAGGGTTCAACGGTGAGTACGCCCTGTTCACCACGGCCCACTCGATAATGTTCCGGATGCCTGCGACAGTCCGGCTTCTTGCCATCATTTTGATCTGGCTGCCCGGTCAGGGCGGCCTTTGACCTGCTCATGCCTTTATCCTGTCATCCGTGAATTGGCCTGTCGGGCACTCCATGAAGCGATGCTGAAATACCCGGTCACGTCATGGGCTCAAAAGTGGTCAATGCCCTGCATTATCAGCCATGATAGTTCAGCTCATCAGACAGGAAAGCGGTAATGCCACTACGAGTTCAGGAAAAGGAATCATCATGTCGCGTCGCCGGCATGTCAGTGACGCGCGCGCGTACGCTGATGCTGACACTGTTGCTTGGCAGCGGCGTGATGCAGGGCTGCCAGGCGGGTGCCTCGCCATCGTCGCAGACATCGTCCACACCACAGGCGGCGTCAGCGAACGAAGTTTCCAGTGACAAGGGTATCGGCACGTCATCGCCGGTCGCCGACGCCAGCGCTCCCGGCCGCGATGACCAGATGCCTGCCGAGCGTGAATCCTTTGATCAATGGGTCAGCGAGTTTCGACAGAAAGCGCGCGCGCAGGGCATTACGCCTGCCACGCTGGACGAGGCACTGGCAAACGTGCGCTATCAGCCGCGCATCATTGAGCTGGACCGTTCGCAGCCGGAGTTTACCCGGGCGATCTGGGAGTACCTCGACAGCGCAGCCTCCACAAGCCGGGTCGATAATGGCCGCCAGAAGCTGGCCGCGCATCGCAGCACTGTCGACCAGGTGCAGAACCGTTACGGCGTTCCGGGCTCGGTCATTACGGCCATATGGGGTATCGAAAGCAACTATGGCAGCAACTTCGGCAGCTTCTCGACCATCGATGCCTTTGCCACGCTTGGCTATGAGGGGCGACGCCATGCCTTTGCCGAAGAGCAGCTGATGGCGGCGCTGCGCATCATTCAGGAAGGCGATATCGACCGTGACCATATGCTGGGGTCCTGGGCCGGTGCGATGGGGCATACCCAGTTTATCCCCACCAGCTTTCTGGCCTATGCCGTGGATGGCGATAACGACGGTCGTCGCGATATCTGGGGCAGTATCCCTGATGTCATGGCGTCTACTGCCAACTATCTGGTCAAAAATGGCTGGCAGCGTGGTCAGCCCTGGGGCGTTGAAGTCACGTTGCCGGACGGCTTTGACTACACCCGTACCGAACTCTCCACGCGTCAGTCCACTCAGGACTGGCAGGCGCAGGGCGTTCGCCCGGTGCAGGGGCAATCCATGCCGGCGTTCGATCAGGCCTCCGTTATTGCCCCCGCCGGCGCTCAGGGACCTGCCTTTCTGGTCGGGCCCAACTTTCGCGTCATCATGCGCTACAACAATGCCACCAGCTACGCACTCGCCGTGGCGCTATTGTCACAGCGCATTGATGGCGGTCCCGGCGTACAGGGTAACTGGCCGCGAGGTCTGAAACCGCTGACGCGTTCGCAGACCAAAGAAATGCAGACGCTATTGAATCAGAAGGGCTTTGGCACCGGCACGCCCGACGGCATCATGGGCCCCAATACCCGGGAAGGGCTGCGGGCCTGGCAGCGCAGTGTCGGCAGGACCCCGGATGGGTTTCCCAGCAGCAGCGTGCTCGAGGCACTGCGTCAGCCGTCATCCTGACGGGCAGCACGTCAGGCAGCGAAATCTGTAATCTCGGGCGGGGTTAGACAAAAGTCGGTGTGACGATTCATCACACTTAAAGGAGTCCCCCGTCCGTGATCGACTAGGCTTATTGGCGAAAGGATTCAATGACAGACAGTGACGGCCGCACACCCCTTGTGTGAGGTGACTGCGGTGGACAGTTGGAGGGTCATCATGAAGGCGACGCGCAACAACCCTTATGGGGTCATTCCCCCCCATCTACTCAATTACCTGATTGAACACGGCAACGACCGCCATCGCCGTTGCGCGTTGAACACCCTGACACTCGATTCCCGTTTCAGGGCCCGCACCGAGCGTCACACGTCGCCCACCGATGCGCGTCGTGGCGCCAGGGGTGAACCCCTGCGTTACATTTTTGACGCGGGCAACACCATGGAATTGCCGGGAGAGCAGGTGCGGCGCGAGGGGCAGCATAGCACTGGTGATGAGGCCGTGGATGAAGCCTACAAGGACCTCGGCGCGACCTACCGTTTTTTCTGGGAAGTGTTTGAGCGCAACGCCATCGATGATGAGGGCGGTGCGCTATTGGGTACCGTGCATTATGGCGAGGACTATCAGAATGCCTTCTGGAACGGCTATCAGATGGTCTTTGGCGATGGTGATGGCGAAATCTTTCTTTCCTTCACGAAAGCGCTGGATGTGGTTGCCCATGAACTGACCCATGGCATTATCGAGCGTGAAGCAGGCCTTGTGTACTACAACCAGTCGGGTGCGTTGAATGAATCCGTCTCGGATGTTTTCGGCGTGATGGTGGCCCAGTACGACGCCAATCAGACGGTTGACGAGGCTGACTGGTCGATCGGTCGGGCGCTGCTGGCCCCCGGTATCAACGGCACGGGACTGCGTTCAATGTCCGAACCCGGCACGGCCTACGATGATCCGCTGCTGGGCCGTGACCCGCAGCCGGCGCACATGCGCGATTTCGTGGAAACCAATGAGGACAACGGCGGCGTTCATATCAATTCCGGCATTCCCAATCGCGCCTTTTACCTGACGGCCATGGCGCTGGGTGGCTACAGCTGGGACCGCGCCGGGCGGGTCTGGTATGCCACGTTGACTGACAACCGACTGGCCAACGATGCTGAATTCGAGGACTTCGCCCGCCTGACGCTGGACAACGCCGACCAGTTGTTTGAAGGCAACGAGGTGCGTGATGCCGTCCGCGATGGCTGGCTGGGCGTAGGTGTCGAAGTATGAGTTATCAACACACTCTGGGCGAACGTGCACGCGTTCGCCTGGCGCGAGAGGGCGGCGTGGCCCATATGCCGGCACTGGTGCGTCCTCGCGAGATCGCCTTTCATGATTGCTCCCTGTCGCAGCGCAAGAAGGTCTGCAGACTGCTGGATGAAGCGGAACAGCTGAAATGTGCCGGAGATCAGGCCGGACAGGGCGACCAGCGCTATTTTCGCATCATTATCATGCCCGTCGGTAGCGATAGCGATGTGATCACCCTGCATGTTCCCGAACATCGTGCTCCGGAGTCGCTGGTGTCGCTTTGGAAAAACGGACCCTGCGACGACTGAGGTGACCGGTTTATCGTGGCGTCGAAGACGTGTGGTGGGCCTGGACCGGTGTCTTGGCCTGCTCTCCTGGAACCTCACGCACCAGTCGTGGCAGCAAGAATCCCGGTAGCTGATCTCTTAGCGCGTCATGAAGTCGCTGAGCCTCATCATCCGGCACATCAAAGTGGGCGGCCCCCGCCACCGGGTCCAGCACGTGCAGGTAGTAGGGCAGGATGCCGGCCTCGAACAGACGCTCGGACAGCGCTCTGAGGATCTCGACATCGTCGTTGACGCCACGCAGCAGCACGCTCTGGTTAAGCAGCGTCACGCCAACGCTCTTGAGCCTGTCACAGGCCCGGATCACGTTGTCATCGATTTCATTGGCATGATTGATGTGCAGCACGACCACCTTTTGAAGCCGCGTCGCGGCGAGCCATTCAAGCATGGCGTCATCGACCCGATCGGGAATGACCACCGGCAGCCGCGTATGCAGCCTAAGCCGCTTGAGATGGGGGATGGCATCAAGCTCGCCGACCAGCCAGGAAAGCCTGGCATCGCTTGAGACAAGCGGGTCGCCCCCGGAAAGAATGGCCTCGATCAGTGACTCGTCATCACGCAGATAGTCGAGCGTTTTGCGCCACTGTGCGCGGGAGGCGGCGTGATCCTCGTAGGGGAAATGGCGTCGAAAGCAGTAGCGGCAGTTGATCGCACAGGCCCCACTGGTGATCATCAATACGCGTGCGGCATACTTGTGAATCAGCCCGGCGGCCGGGGTGTGATCGGCCTCCTCCAGCGGGTCGGTGACATAGCCTGCCACCGCCTGTGTCTCGCTGCCCAGTGGAAGCACCTGTCGCAGCAGCGGATCAGCAGGATCGCCCTTTTTGATGCGCGACAGATAGGCCTGTGGCACCCGAACCTCAAAGGCTTCGTGGCCATCCCGGGCGCCCTGCAGCCAGCGGTTGTCAAGGCCAACGGCGGCCAGCAGCGCCTTCGGGTCACGAAGGGCGCCGGAGAGCTGCGACTGCCAGCTCTGGTCGGGATCGCTGTCGTTACCGTCAGCGGATAAAGAGATAGTCTGCACAGGCTGCATGGTTCGCGTTATCATCGCATACATTGTAATGCTTCGACGTCGCCGGGCCCGAATGGGCAGGGCGTCGGAGCCTTTTGTTGATTTACTGTCCCCGCAGTCTTTCTGGTTTTCAGACGGCTGCGAACACAACGAGGCGTTATGGCAAGCTATTCTACCAACGAATTCAAGGGCGGTCTGAAAGTGATGCTCGACGGCGATCCCTGCAACATCGTCGAAAACGAGCTCGTCAAACCCGGCAAGGGTCAGGCCTTCAACCGCGTCAAGCTGCGCAATCTGATGACCGGCCGCACCTGGGAACGCACTTTCAAGTCCGGCGAATCGCTGGAAGGTGCCGATGTGCTCGACATCGACATGGAGTATCTCTACAACGATGGCGAGATGTGGCACTTCATGAGAACCGACGGCTCGTTTGAGCAGTTCGCTGCCGACAAGAAGGCCGTGGGCGACACTTCCAAGTGGCTCAAGGAACAGGTGGTCTACACCATTACGCTCTGGAACGACAATCCCATCTCGGTCACGCCGCCCAACTTCATCGAACTGGAAGTGGTGGAAACCGATCCGGGCCTCAAGGGTGACACGGCCCAGGGCGGCTCCAAGCCGGCCACTCTGACCACCGGTGCCGTAGTGCGTGTGCCGCTGTTCATCAATCAGGGTGAAACGCTCAAGATCGATACCCGCAGCGGTGAGTACGTCAGCCGCGCATAAGGCGTGTCCCGAAGTATGGCAAACGCCGGGCCTCATGGTCCGGCGTTTGCGTTTGGCCCCATTCCATCAATGGATGATGTGTCATGAGTGCTGATGACTGGCGCCCCGGCGCCACCCTAGAGGTATTGCGCGCGCGCGCAGGTCTAATGCGTCGCATCCGCGAGTTTTTTGACGTGCGTGATGTGCTTGAAGTGGAAACCCCCGTGCTGGGCCATGCCGGCAGCAGTGACGTGCATCTGGATTCGCTCTCTCTCGGTGCCCGCACCATGAACGGTGATGAGCGGCTCTGGTTACAGACGTCGCCGGAATACCACATGAAGCGTCTGCTGGCGGCCGGCAGCGGCCCCATTTTTCAGCTGTCGCGAGTGTTTCGAGACAATGAAGCGGGGCGGCGTCACAACATCGAGTTCACCATGCTGGAGTGGTATCGCCCCGGCTTTGAACTCGAGGCGCTGATTCAGGAGGTCGTGACGCTGATCGAGACCGTGCTGGACAGGCCTCTGCCAGCGGTGCGCTTGAATGCCTACCGAGCGCTTTTCATCACCCACCTGTCGGTGGACCCGCTACTGGAGTGCCCGGAGACGCTGGCAGCATTGCGTGCCAGGGCCGCGCAGCATTCAGATGCCGACACGGGCGAGTGGTCACGCGATGACTGCTGTGACCTTCTGATGTCGCTGGTCATCGAGCCGCTTCTGGGGCGAGAGGGGCTTGATGTCGTGATGGATTATCCGGCTTCCCAGGCGGCGCTGGCGCGTCGACACATTGATCATGACGGTGCGATGGTGGCCGCGCGCTTTGAGATCTATCTGGAGGGCATCGAGCTTGCCAACGGCTTTGATGAGCTGACCGATGCCGATGAGCAGCAGGCCCGTTTTGAGGCGGACAATCAGGGGCGTCTGGCGCTGGGTAAACCTCAGGTCGAGGCAGATCAACGCCTGATTGCGGCACTGCGCGCTGGCATGCCGCAGGGCTGCGGCGTGGCGCTGGGGGTCGATCGGTTGGTCATGCTGGCACTGGGCATCGATGATATCGATAGAGCCATGGCCTTTGGCACCGCCCGCTGCTGATTCGGTCGGCATCACATGATGATTTGATCCGCCCCGTCGTCATCTCGCCACGGGGCGTTTCAGGTATCGGGGTCAGGCGTTCGGGTCGAACAGTTTGATCTCGCGAACATCGATATGCTCCCAGACCTTCTCGGTGACGTAGACCTCCGTCTCGAGCCAGGCCTCCAGCGCTTCCCGGCTTTCAAACCGGCAGTGGACATTGGAGCCAATCATTTTGCCGTCATCATCCAGGATGACGCCGCCACTGATGAAATGCCCCTGCCGGGCAAGCTCGCGAAGATCCTCCAGATGCTTCTCTCGACAGCCCATGCGGCGCTCGAGGGCGCCCTCATCGGTGTAGTCCCAGGCCAGCAGCGTAAATTGTGTCATGTCTTGTTCCTTTAAGGCGCCGTCATTCGAGGCAGCCGCGGCTCGATAAAAGCCCGAACCATTTTTCGGTGAGTTCAGGTCTCAGGAAAGCTCTTCCGGTGTGAGCGTGTCGGCGGGAATGTCGGGATCAGGTGCCAGCTGCTGACCCAGGCGAATCTTCATGCCGGGGGTGAGGGTATCAACGAAGGAGTAGGCCTTTGGCAGGCACATGACAACAGAAGAGCCGAGGTGAAAACGGCCCATTTCATCGCCCTTGCCAAGGGTGATGTCGCCTCTGGCCCAGTCATTGCTGTGCGGTTGGCGCGACAGCGGGGTGACCTGACCCGACCAGACGGTTTCGATGCCGGCCACAATCATCGCACCCACCAGCACCAGTGCCATCGGCCCCAGTTCGGTTTCAAACAGGCAGACCAGCCGTTCGTTGCGGGCGAAAAGCCCCGGCACTTCACGAGCGGTCGCCTGGTTGACGGAAAAGAGCCTTCCGGGCACGTAGATGGTGCGAATCAGGCGTCCTTCGAGTGGCATGTGCACGCGGTGGTAGTCTCGCGGCGAGAGATAGACGGTGGCGAAACTGCCATCGCGCAGCTCGGCGGCCGCAGCATCATCACCGCCCAGCAGGGCCGTCAGCGAGTAGGCATGGCCCTTGGCCTGCATCAAGGTGCCATGATCGATGCGTCCGAACTGCGAGAGCACACCGTCAGCAGGCGAAACGATCCCGGAGTCGATGGGGCGGGCATCAGGCTTGAGGGCACGGGTAAAAAAGTCGTTGAAACTCTTGTACGCGCCGAGATCGGGTTCAAGCGCTTCACTCATGTCGATATCGTAGTGACTGGCAAAGCGCTGAATGAACGTATCCCTGATCCAGGGCGTGCGCGCATCGGCAAGCTGTCCTGCCAGTCGGGAAATGGCGTGCTGGGGCAGCGGATATTGCAGCAGGGCAAACAGACGATCGCGATTCAAAAGAGGCACCTGAAAACAGTCATGAAGGGAGGCAATGTTACATACCCCTGCCGGAGGCTCAAGCCTTGCACCGGCAGGGCAGAGCGTCAGGTTTCGATGGGGGTATCGTCGCGATTGCCCCACTCCTGCCAGGAACCGGGGTAGGCGCGAATGTTGTAGCCCAGAATATAGCCGATCATCCACGTCAGCCCGCTGCGATGGTGGCTCTGACAGTGCGTGGCAATGTCGCCGTCGGCATCGATGCCCAGGGCGGCCAGTTCAGTCACCAGTTCCGACAGGTCACGCAGCCGCAGATGGCGCGCCTTGTCCATGGTGTCGGTCCACTCGAGATTGACCGCTCCGGGGATATGGCCCAGACGCTGATTGTTGCCCTTTAGACCGTCATATTCCTCGGGGCTGCGGGCATCCCAGATGGCAAGTTCGGGGTCTTCAAGGCGCTCGATCAATTCCTCGCGCTGGATCATCAGTTCCGGGTGTTGAATGCGGGCCTGATAACGTGAAGGGGTAGGCGAATGTGGCTGCTGTGACTGGGGCAGGTCGTCGGCTCGCCAGGCGTGAATGCCGCCGTTGAGATAGGACCACTGGTCATGGCCCAGCAGGGTGAGTGTCCAGGCCAGTCGTCCGGCCCAGCCACCGCCTTCATCGTCGTAGACAATGACGTGCGTCTGGGGCGTCAGGCCCAGTTCGGAAAAAAGTGTCGAGAGGGCATCCTCGTCAGGCACGTCATTGGCCACCGGGGCCTGACCCGACAGCAGACGACGATAATCGAGAAAAACGGCGCCGGGGACGTGGCCGTCCTGATAGCTCTGAGCGCTGGCCGGCACATCAATGATCAAAAGATCAGGCGCCTCAAGATGCGCCGACAGCGCCCGGGGCTCAATGATTCTGGGAAACCTTGCCTCGTCCTGTGACATCCTCACTCTCCTTTTGGTGACGCGAGCGGGTTAACATGGCACAAGCATTGCACACTCGATGGCCGCTCGCGAACGGTGGCAATGCCAGTCTTAAGGGACAACGGTGTTCCAGCGACACCATTGGCAGGGATATGTCGACAATCAACCCATTATCAGGATAGACAACAGTGCAAGTGGAGAGTCAGCGTGCTCGAATCGTATTTTAAAATAACAAGTCAGGGCAGCAGCGTACGTCGCGATATCCTGGCCGGCATCGCCACCTTTCTGGCGGCCATGTACATCATTGTGGTCAATCCAACCATCATGAATGCGGCAGGGATTCCCTTTGCCAGTGCCCTGACCGCCACGGTGCTGGTCAGCTTTTTTGGCAGCCTGATGATGGGCCTTTATGCGCGCAACCCGATTCTGGTGGCACCGGGCATGGGCATCAACGCGCTGTTTACCTACACCATGGTTGTTGGCGCGGGCATCCCGTGGCAGACGGCGCTGGGGTGTGTGTTCTGGGCCGGCATCCTTTTTGCCGTGCTGGCGGTGCTCAACGTACGCCGCTATATCATTGATGCCATTCCTGCGCAGCTGCGCTATGCCATCTCCTGTGGCATCGGGCTTTTCATCACGGTCATTGGTCTGGTCAATGCGGGCTTTCTGGTCAGTAATCCTGCGACCGTAGTGGGCCTGGGCGAGATGACCCCGACGCTGGTGACCTTTCTGATCGGCCTTGCCATTACCGCCGTTCTGGTCGCGCGCAACATGCCGGGAGCATTGATCATCGGCATTGTGGCCACAACGCTGATGGCGACGGCCATTGGCCGGTTCTGGGGCGATGCCAGCGCATTTTCTCCCACCGGTACGGCGACGCTGGTCAATTTCAACGGCATCTTTGCCCTGCCGGATTTCAGCGCCGTGGGTCAGCTTGATCTGATCGGGGCGCTCAATATCGCCTATTGGCCGTTTATCTTCGTGGTGCTGTTCACCACGTTTTTTGACGCGCTGTCGACCTTCATGGGGGTATGTCAGGCCGGCAAGCTGCTGGATCGCAACGGCGAGCCGCGCAATATTCGCCAATCCATGATGGTCGATGCGATGTCGGCAGTCATCTCTGCACCACTGGGGACCAGCCCGGCCAATGCCTATGTCGAGTCGGCGGCAGGCATCAGTCAGGGCGGGCGATCAGGGCTGGTGGCAGTAACGGCAGCGCTGCTCTTTTTGCCGTTTCTCTTCTTGTCACCACTTTTGTCACTGGTGCCCTCGATTGCCACGGCGCCGGCGCTGATTATGGTCGGCGTGTTCATGCTGGACCCGATTCGTCATATCAACTGGTACGAGTTTGACGACGCCATTCCGGCCTTTATCGCCATGATCCTGATTCCGTTGACCTATTCGATCACGCACGGCGTGGTCTTTGGCTTTCTGGCTTTTGTGGTGGTCAAGGCAGGCGTGGGCAAGCGTCACGAGATTCACCCGACCATGTGGATTCTGGCCGCGCTGTCACTGCTGCTGCTGTTTCAGGAGTAGGCGTTGCTCGGCAGAAGTCATGGCTCAGGGGGCCGCCTTCGGGCGGTCCCTTTTTGATTGTCGATGATGAGGCGTCACGGAAAGGACAGGAGACTATCGGGGCGGGGCATTGAGTTCATGCACGATGCGGCGGAAGCTTTCCAGTCGTTCGGGAAGAATCTCGCCGTTTTCCGCGGCAGCCAGAATGGCGCAGCCGGGCTCATGACGATGACGGCAGTCGCGGAAGCGACAGTGGCCCAGGTACGGGCGAAACTCGATAAAGCCGTTTTCGACCTGCTGCTCATCAAGGTGGCCCAGGCCGAACTCGCGGATGCCGGGAGAGTCGATCAGGGCGCCGCTGCCCTGGCTGAAGTGATAAAGCCGTGCGGTGGTGGTGGTATGGCGGCCCTTGCGACTGTCCACTGAAAGTTCACCCACGGCCAGTGATTCATCCGGCAGCAGGGCATCGATCAGGGAAGACTTGCCCACGCCGCTCTGGCCCACGAACACGGCGGTGGTGTCATCCATGGCCGCGATCAGATCCTCGAGCCCGCCGTCACGTCTGGTCGAGGCGCCAATGACCGGATATCCGAGCGCCCGATAGCGACTGGCCAGCGCGTGTAGCGCGTGGTACTCATCGAGCAGGTCCATCTTGTTAAGGACCAGCGCCGGCGCGATCCCTGTAGCTTCAGCGGCCACCAGATAGCGGTCGATCAGAAACGGGTGTGGCTCGGGCTCCACGGCAAATACGATCATGATGCGATCGATGTTGGCCGCCACGCTCTTGAGTCGGCCACGGGCATCCGGGCGCTCCAGCGTCGAATAACGCTCAAGGCGCGCCTCAACTACGCCGCTGCCATCGCTTGCCTCGCGCCAGCTGACCCGGTCACCGGTCACCAGCGTGTCGAGATTGGCGCGTAGATGACACAAATGGCGCACGCCGTCGCTGCCTTCCACCTCCATGTTGCGGCCGAAGTGCGCCACCACGCGGCCGAGCTGTTCTGGACCGTATTCTCCCTCGGCCAGCTGGCGCTGGTCGGTCTGCTCGCGCTTTTCGGCGCGCCTGGCCCGCTCGGCCTGAACCTTCTCGACACGCCAGCGCTGCTGGCGGGATAGCTTGCGTTGACTCATGAAACTCCTGGGCGGTGGTGGGCCTGCACGCCGGCGCCGATCCCGGCTGGTGGAAAGCGTCGCGCAATTGTACGCTTTAGGGCATTCGTGTTTCATCCCGGCCCATCAGGGGCATCGGGAAGAATCTCCCTTCAAGTCTATCCGGAATGTGTGATGAGTACTCAAAATGAACGTCTGATCTGGATCGATCTCGAAATGACCGGTCTGGATCCGGCGCGGGACCGCATTATCGAGATCGCCACCATCGTGACCGACAACCAGCTCAACGTGATTGCCGAAGGCCCTGTCATGGCCATTCATCAAAGCGATGAGCAGCTTGCGCTGATGGATGACTGGAACACCCGCACTCACGGCAATACAGGACTAACCGAGCGAGTGCGTCAGAGCCGCGTTTCCACGCAGCAAGCCGAGCAGGCGACGCTGCGCTTTCTGGAGCAGCACGTCGAGAAGGGCGCCTCACCGATGTGCGGCAACAGCGTCCATCAGGACCGGCGTTTCATGCAGCATGAAATGCAGGCGCTGGAAGCCTTCTTTCACTACCGCAATCTGGATGTCTCGACGCTCAAGGAGCTGGCACGTCGCTGGAAGCCCTCGATTCTTTCCGGCATCAGCAAACAGGGCACGCACCTGGCGCTGGATGACATCCGTGACTCCATTGAGGAGCTGCGCTACTACCGCGCCAATCTGCTGGCGTTGTAGTTCTGTTTCGACCCCGGTTTTGCCGATCAGGCCGGCTGGCGGGCGATGATGTCCTTGAAACCGGCCTCGATCAGTGGCGCTAACGCCGCTTCTCGAGCGTCATCGCGCTTTTGAAGCTGCTGCGACAGCGCCCAGCGCACGTGCTCACGGACCATGTCGCTGGGCCAGGCCAGGCGCGCCTTGAGCGCCGAAACAATCTCTTCGCTGAAGGGGGCGTTGCCCAGTCCTACGGCCAGGTTGCGCAGCCAGCGTTCATAGCCCAGCCGTCGGATGGCACTGCCCTGCGTGTGCTCGAGAAACTCGGGCTCGCTCCAGTTGAAAAGATCGACCAGCCGGGCACGATCCAGCGCATGGCGCGGGGCAAAGTCCTGCTCTCTTGTGGTACGCGTGAATCGCGTGAAAGGGCAGACAAGCTGGCAGTCATCGCAGCCGAAGACGCGGTTGCCCATGGCGTGGCGATATTCCAGCGGGATCGAGCCATGCTTTTCGATGGTGAGATAGGAGATGCAGCGCCTTGCATCGATGACCTTGTCATCCACGATGGCGCCGGTGGGGCACCAGGTCTGACAGCGCGTACACTTGCCGCAGTGATCGCCTTCAAAGGGTTCATCCACGGGCAGGGGCAGATCGGTATAAAGCTCGCCGAGAAAGAACAGCGACCCGGCCTTAGGGTTGAGAATCATCGCATTCTTGCCGAACCAGCCGATGCCCGCCTTCTGGGCCAGCGCGCGTTCCATGACCGGTGCGGAGTCCACAAAGGCGCGAAAGCCGAACGTCCCGATCTCCTTTTGCAGCTTTTGCGCCAGCTGGGTCAGACGCTTGCGGATCAGCTTGTGATAGTCGCGCCCGAGCGCGTAACGTGCCACATAGGCACGTTCGGGCTGACCCAGTACCCGAGTGCTCTCGATTTCGGGCGGCAGGTAGTCCATGCGTACGCTAATGATGCGCAGCGTGCCGGGCTCGAGTTCGGCCGGGCGAGTACGTTTGGTGCCATGGCGTGCCATGTAGTCCATCTCGCCGTGATAGCCCGCTTCCAGCCACCGATGGAGATGGTCTTCATGAGCATCGAGGTCGGTGTCGGTAATGCCCAGCTGCTGAAAGCCCAGCTCGCGTGCCCAGACCCGAAGTTTTTCGGCCATCCGGGCAGGGTCGAGCGTCCCGGGCGCGGGCGGTGCATCGGTGTCATGGTGCAGGGCCATGTCTGAAGCAGTATTTGAAGAAGCAGTGGTCATGGTATGCGAGCCTCGAGGCTCGGTAATGCGGGGCATAATGGCGGCCCGTTGAGTGAAGCGCGACATGAAGGCGACAGTATGACAGTGCCTGCGCTTTCGGCCAAAGAGACGTTTTTGAACCATCAGAAAGCGCTGATGATCGGAACCTGCGCAGGGTGGCAGGGTCACAACACTGCTTGTCGGCCCATGTTGGCTGAACGTGTTTGACGGCCGCGCAAGACAGCCTCAATCAATATCAAGGACACGGACGGTCCGAAAGGAGAATGCCATGGCGGCGAATGCACGACTCTACAGCGCCCGACAGGTTCAGGCGCTGGATCAACGTACCATCGAACAGGGCATGCCGGGATTTGCCCTGATGATGCAGGCCGGCCGTGCCGCTCTGGATGAAATTATCCGACGCTGGCCCACGGCACGGCGCCTGTGCATTCTTTGTGGCAGCGGCAACAATGGTGGTGATGGCTATGTGGTGGCGGCACTGGCATGCCAAAAGGGGCTGGATGTACAGCTTCTGGCGTTGCGCACGCCGGATCAGCTACAGGGCGAGGCCGCTGATGCAGTACATCTGGCGCGCGAAAGCGGTGTGACCATTGAGGACTGGCATCCGGATACCGTGATTCCTTTCGACACCGACGTGATCGTTGATGCCCTGCTGGGCACCGGTACTCGGGGCGAAATACGCCCGCCGTTTGACAGTGCCATTGCAGGCATTAATCGATCAGGCGCGCCGGTCGTGGCGCTGGATGTTCCTTCCGGGCTGCATGCCGATACGGGCGCGCTGCTGGGTGAGGCGGTAAAGGCCGATCTAACGGTCACCTTTATCGCACGCAAGTTTGGCTTGTATACCGGCCAGGCACCTGACGTCACTGGTGAGATCGTTCTGTCGCCCCTGAGCGTCGCCAGGGTGGCGCTTTCAGAGAGCGACCATGTGGGCGAGTTGCTGGTGGCTGAGCGGCTCAAGGAGACGCTGCCCCGTCGGCGTCCCACCACCCACAAGGGGGATTGTGGTCATCTGCTGGTAGTGGGTGGCCAGCCGGGCTTTGGTGGCTCAACCATCATGAGCGCCGAGACCGCCGCGCGCCTGGGCGCCGGGCTGGTGAGTCTGGCCACGGCGAGCGTGCACATTCCGCCGGCCCTGACGCGCTGTCCGGAAATGATGGTACATGAGGCGCGCAACGGGCTGGATATCGAGGCGCTGGTCGACAAGGCCACGGCCGTGTTGATCGGGCCCGGGCTGGGTCAGGGCGCCTGGGGGCAGGGGCTGATGCAGACGGTCATGAAGGCCGATGGCCCCAGGCTGGTGGATGCCGATGGGCTTCACCTGCTGGCGGCAGGTTACGCCGGCGAGCGTCGCGATGACTGGATTTTGACCCCGCACCCGGGGGAAGCGGCCATGCTGCTGGATTGCAGCGTGGCGGAAGTACAGGCCGATCGTTACCAGGCGGCGCTGAGCCTGCATCGCCGTTATGGCGGTGTGATTGTGCTCAAGGGGGCCGGCACGCTGGTGGTCGGCGGTGAAGGTCCTGAGGCATGCTTTATCAGTCCTTTCGGCAACCCGGGCATGGCCTCCGGTGGGATGGGGGATGTGCTGGGCGGCATGATTGCCTCACTGCTGGTACAGGGCCTTTCGCCGCTGGAGGCCGCAGCCAGCGGCGTGTTGATCCATGGATTGGCCGCCGATGATGCGGCGCGCGACCAGGGCGAACGTGGCCTGCTGGCAAGTGATCTGGCATGCTACGCGCGCCGCCGCGCTAATCCCGGCAGGTGAAAGGATGTCATTAACATGGTGGCCTGCCGATAACAGGGCAGGGCCTTGATCAGTTTAGAGTGGGTTAACGTGAGCAAGACAACCATCATCCTTGAATCCGGCGATGAGGCCGCACAGGTAGCCATTGGCCGACGGCTGGCCGAGGCGCTGGGCTATCGCGGCATCGTGTATCTCAACGGCGACCTGGGAGCCGGCAAGACCACGCTGTCCCGGGGCGTTCTGCGTGCACTCGGCCATGAAGGCGCGGTCAAGAGCCCGACCTATACGCTGGTGGAGCCCTACGATCTGGCGGCCGGTCGGGTCTATCACTTCGATCTTTATCGTCTGGGCGATCCCGAAGAGCTCGAGTTTCTGGGGGGGCGCGAGATGTTTGCCGATGAGGCTCTGACGCTCGTGGAGTGGCCGGTACGTGGTGAAGGCTGGCTGCCCGCTGCCGATGTTGTCATTACGCTGTCGCTGATGGATCAGGGACGGCGTCTGGTCTTCGAGGCCGGCAGCGAGCATGGCGTACAGGCCCTGCAACAACTGGCGGATGCTGCCCGGGACATTTCATGATGTCTGATTCCGGGCCGGCCATGCCCGCCATGAACACCAATACAGTGATAAGGCAGTGATGAAGTTTCCGGCAGCTTTTTTGACCCTTTTTGCCATGATCATGCTGAGCCTCATGGCCAATGCCGCTCAGGCCGCCCAGCTTGAGGGGCTTCGGCAGTGGACCGACAGCGACGGAACACGGCTGGTGTTTGATCTCTCCAGCGAGGTCAACGCCGATGTATTCACTCTGGATGACCCGGCACGACTGGTGATCGATCTGTCCAATACCACTCTGGACACGAACCTGAGTCGCGCCGTGGACGGTCGCGGACTGGTCAGGGACGTGCGTTCCGGCGTGCGCGATGGCTCTGATCTTCGCGTGGTGGTGGAGCTCGAGCACCAAGCCACGCCCAATGCCTTCAAGCTGCCCCCGGGAGGCGGGCACGGCCATCGTCTGGTGGTGGATCTGGCCCCCGGAAAGGGTGGCAGCGGCTCAAAAGCGTCAGGCGGCAGCGAAGATCCCATCACGGCCATGATCCAGAGGCAGGAGCAGGCCGCTCGCAGCAAGCTTGCCAGCAGCCGGCCCACGGAAAATCCGCAGGTGGCACAGCAGGTCAGCAACGAGCCGACGGCCGAGTCACGCCAGACGGCCAAGCCTCATCCGCGACGCGATATCATCGTGGTGGTTGATCCCGGGCACGGTGGCAAGGACCCGGGCGCCTCCGGCCCGGGTGGGGCTCATGAAAAAAATGTGGTGTTGCAGATTGGTCTGCGGGTCAAGGCCAAGCTTGATGCCATGCCCGGATTCAAGGCCTACATGACCCGCAGCGACGATACCTTTATTCCACTGCGCGGCCGGACACGCATTGCCCGCAAGCATCATGCCGATTTCTTCGTGTCGGTTCATGCTGATGCCGGGGGGTCCTCGTCGCCTCGAGGCACTTCTGTCTATGCCCTGTCCCAGCACGGTGCAACTTCAGAGCGCGCTCGCTGGCTGGCGCAGAGTGAAAACCGCTCCGATCTGATCGGCGGTGTGGATGGCGATCTAAACCTTGATGACAAGGATCAGGTGCTGCGCGGCGTGCTGCTTGATCTGAGCATGACGGCAACCGTCAACGATTCACTGTCGGCCGGCACGGACGTGCTCAGCCGTGTTTCCAGTTTCAACAAGCTGTTCCATTCACGCGTCGAGCAGGCCGGTTTTGTGGTGCTCAAATCGCCGGATATTCCGTCGCTTCTGGTCGAAACCGGCTTTTTGACCAATCCATCCGAGGAGCGTCAGCTCAAGTCTCCTGCGCATCAGGAAAAACTGGCGCAGGCCATCGCTCAGGGGATTCGCCAGCACTTTCTGCGCAGCCCCCCGCCCGACAGCCTGCTGGCGTGGCAGCGTGACCAGAACCGCGGCGGTGCTTCCAACGAGTATCGCGTTCAGCCTGGTGATACGCTGTCGGGGATTGCGGCGCGCCAGAACGTGTCGCTGGCGGCGCTTCGTCGGGTCAACGGTCTTGATACCGATGTGCTGCGTCTGGGGCAGGTACTGACTATCCCCTGATGGATGGTCATGCCTGCATTCATCCTCTCGGAGAGCGGCAATGAGTGATACCACAGCAATCGGAAGCCGCCGCATTCAGGCGCTGGCCCCGCGTCTGGCCAACCAGATTGCAGCCGGCGAGGTGGTCGAGCGGCCATCGTCGGTCGTCAAGGAACTGGTCGAAAATGCCATTGATGCCGGTAGCTCTCGCATCGAGATTGAGCTGGAATCCGGTGGTAGTCGTCTGATTCGCGTGCGCGACAACGGCAGCGGAATCGAGCACGATGATCTCGGGCTGGCGCTGTCGCGGCACGCGACCAGCAAGATCTCCTCGCTGGATGATCTTGAGGGTGTCGCCAGCCTCGGATTTCGCGGTGAGGCACTGGCGGCCACCAGCGCGGTCTCAAGGCTCGAACTGTATTCCAATACCAGTGATGATCCGGTCAACGGCTGGCGTGTGGTGGCGGAAGGGCGCGAGATGGCCCCGCGTCTCTCACCGGCGCCGCACCCACGTGGCACCACCGTGGCGGTGCGTGATCTCTTTTTCAATACGCCGGCCCGGCGCAAGTTTCTGCGTACCGAAAAGACCGAATTCAACCACGTTGAGGAGGCCTTTCGTCGGCTGGCCCTGTCGCGTCAGGACGTCGACCTGGTACTGCGACACAATCAAAAGACCGTGCATCAGCTGATGGGCGGTAGCAGTCAGGTCGCCATGGAAAAGCGCATCTCCCAGCTGCTGGGGCGTGGTTTTCTGGACAACGCCATCCATATCGATATGGCGGCGACCGGGCTGGCACTGAAGGGCTGGGTAGGGTTGCCGTCCCACACGCGCAGTCAGGCCGATCAGCAGTATTTTTTCGTCAATGGTCGCGTCATTCGGGATCGTCTGGTCGCCCATGCCGTGCGCCAGGCCTATCGTGATGTCCTGTTTCATGGCCGCCATCCGGTGTTTGTGCTTTATCTGGACCTGGATGCCCACGGCGTGGATGTCAACGTGCACCCTACCAAGCATGAAGTGCGTTTCCGTGATGGCCGGCTGGTACATGATTTTCTGTTTTCAAGCCTGCATCGGGCGCTGGCCGAAGTCAGGCCTCAGGGCCGTGCCACTCCAGCGCCCGAGGCCTCTTCTGCGCCGCCTGCGCCGGAACCCCGTTTCGATCAGCAGCGCATGGCGCTCAACGAGGCCGCTGCGGAGCAGAGTGACCGCCATTCAGGTAATGATCGGTCATCGCAGGGGCAGTATCGTGGTGCCGGTCGACCGGGTGAACAGCAGGTTCGAGAGTTCATGGCCGGCTACCGGGCGCTGCACCCGGACCACGAATCACGACTGCTGACCTCGCGCTCGAGCGCAGACGGCCAGCATTCTGCCCCTTCGGCGCCTGATGAGGCGCAGTCGCCTCGGGAAAGTGCGCCGTATCAAAAAAGTACGTCACCGCTTGAAAATGCACAGCCGACGTCTTCGGTGGATGCAACCCGCGCACCGCCGCTGGGATATGCCGTGGCACAGCTCCACGGGGTCTATATTCTGTCGCAGACCGAGCGCGGCATGGTGGTCGTGGATATGCACGCCGCTCACGAGCGCATCACCTATGAACGCATGAAGGCGCAGTATCTTGGAGAGGGCATCGACACCCAGCCGTTGCTGGTGCCGGTTTCCATGTCGGTCAGCGAGTCGCAGATCGAGCTTGCCGAACGCGAGCACTCAACGATCGAGGCGATGGGCGTGACACTGGAGGCGGCCGGGCCTGAAACGCTGTTGATTCGGGAAGTCCCCGCGCTTTTGAAAAACGGCAGCGTCGAGGCACTGGTGCGTGAAATGCTCGAGGAACTCGAGCGCTACGGTCGCAGTCAGGTGGTCAAGGATCATCTTTTCGACCTGCTTTCGACCATGGCCTGTCACGGCAGCGTGCGCGCCAACCGTCGTCTTGAAATCGAGGAGATGAACGCGCTGCTGCGGGACATGGAGCGTACCGAACGCAGCGGACAGTGCAATCATGGTCGACCGACCTGGACGGAAATGTCGATGCGTGACCTCGACCGTCTCTTTTTGCGCGGCCAGTAGAGTGCCTTCATGAACATTACTGCATCACGTCCGCCGGCCATCATGCTGATGGGACCCACGGCCGTCGGCAAGACCGATCTTGCCATTGAGCTGCATGAGCAGCTCGGGGTAGAGCTGGTCAGCGTCGATTCAGCGCTGGTCTACAGGGGCATGGATATCGGAACCGCCAAGCCATCAAGGCTGGAGCTTGCCCGGGCACCGCACCGTCTGATCGATATTCGGGACCCTTGCGAACCCTATTCGGGCGTGGCCTTTCGTGACGATGCGCTCGGCTGTATCGAAGAGATCACCGCCCGCGGTCGTGTGCCGTTGCTGGTCGGTGGGACCATGCTCTATTTTCGTCTTTTGACCGAAGGCGCCGCCGACATGCCCCAGGCGGATCCTGAAATCCGCCGGGCGCTGGGGGAAATGCTTGAAAAGGGTGGCCCCGGGGCTTTGCATGATGAGCTTTCCCGGGTAGATCCCGAGGCTGCCGCGCGGCTTCACCCCAACGATCCACAGCGGCTTATGCGCGCGCTGGAGGTTTATCGTGCCAGCGGGGAAACGCTAAGCGCGCACTGGGCACGTCAGTCTCCCGTAACGCTTCCGTTTACGCCGCATCCTGTTGCGCTATTGCCGGGCGATCGCCAACAGCTGCATGCGCGGATCGGTCAGCGTCTTGACAAAATGTTCGCCGATGGCTTCGTTGAAGAAGTAGAAGGGCTGCGTGCCCGTGGCGATTTAAGCCCGGATTTACCTTCAATGAAAAGTGTAGGGTATCGTCAGGTGTGGGAAGGACTTGATCGCGGCGACGATCGCCCCCAAATGGCGTTCAAGGCGTTAACGGCGACCAGGCAACTGGCCAAGCGACAGATGACCTGGCTGCGGCGCTGGCCGGGCGCATTGACGCTTGATCCGCAGGAAGCCGGGATTGCGCAGCGACTACTGAAAATCGTGCGCGACATCGGCACTTAGCGTAATATGATCGGTTACCAGCGAGCCTCTCATGAAGCTCCGGGACGTGGATCTTTCTTGCGCTTACAGCAAGTTAAAAACCGATAAACATACAGCAATTAATACTAATATTTTGGGAGAGCCACATGTCCAAAGGACAATCCCTTCAGGATCCGTATCTGAATATCCTGCGTAAGGAGCGTATCCCCGTCTCCATCTTTCTGGTCAATGGCATCAAGCTTCAGGGCCAGATTGAATCCTTCGATCAATTTGTCATTTTGCTGCGCAATACCGTCAGTCAGATGGTGTACAAGCACGCCATTTCTACTGTCGTGCCTGCGCGTAACGTCCGTTTGCCGGCGCAGGATGCTCCTGCCCCCGGTCAGGAAAGCCAATAGAGAGGCGCTGATTGTTTTTTGAACGCCCTGATTCGGGAGAAACGGCTGTCCTGGTGCATATCGATTTCCAGGACAGTACCGAGCGTGAAGACACTTCAGAGTTCATGGAGCTGGTTCGCAGCGCCGGTGCCGTACCGGCGGCGCTGCTGACAGGCAGTCGCCGCTCTCCCAGCCCCAAGCTCATGATTGGTGAAGGCAAGCTCGAAGAGCTTCGCGAGATGCTGACAACGCATCACGCCGAACTTGTCATCTTCAACCACTCCCTGTCGCCTTCTCAGGAACGAAATCTTGAGCGGGCCCTTCAGTGCCGCGTACTGGATCGTACCGGTCTGATCCTCGATATTTTTGCCCAGCGTGCAAGAACACATGAGGGCAAGCTGCAGGTCGAACTTGCCCAGCTCGAGTACATGTCGACCCGTCTGGTGCGAGGCTGGACACACCTTGAGCGTCAAAAGGGGGGGATCGGTCTGCGCGGGCCCGGGGAAACTCAGCTCGAAACCGACCGACGCCTGCTGCGCGGACGTATCAAGGCCATCCATAAGCGCCTTGATCGGGTTCGCAGCCAGCGTGATCAGAATCGCCGCTCGCGTACTCGTGCAGAAATTCCCTCGGTCTCGCTGGTGGGATATACCAACGCAGGCAAGTCAACGCTTTTCAATGCGCTGACCAATGCCGAGGTTTACGCCGCCGACCAGCTCTTTGCCACTCTGGACCCGACGCTCAGACGTCTTGAGATCAGTGACGTCGGTCCTATCGTCATGGCCGATACGGTCGGATTCATCCGTCATCTGCCGCACAAGCTGGTCGAAGCCTTTCGTGCCACGCTTCAGGAGGCTGCCGAAGCCACGCTTCTGGTACATGTCATCGATGCGGCAGACCCGCAGCGTGAGGCCCATATCGAGCAGGTCAATGCCGTGCTTGACGAGATTGGTGCCGGCGAAGTGCCAAGGCTTCTTGTCATGAACAAGACTGACCTTTTGGGCATGTCGCCGCGTCTTGAGCGCAGCGGTAGTGACGATGCGTCGATGGTCTGGCTTTCGGCGCGTGATGCGGCGGGCTTTGATTTGCTGGAGCAGGCGCTCTCGGAGCGGCTCGCCACGGACCTGGTAGAAACCACAATGACGCTTGAGCCCTCTCAGGGCTGGTTGCGGGCCCAGCTCTTTTCCCACGACGCCGTTCAGGAAGAGACCTTTGATGAAGAAGGTAGAACGCATTTGAAGGTTCGGCTGCCGCGTCGTGACCTGTTGCGTCTCCTTTCTCATGCCGATGAAAACCCGGATGATTATCTCTCTCAGGCGGAGCAGGGTCGGGAGCAGTGGCAGGAATAAAACGCCACGTTGTCATGCCAGGAAGAATTTCAGGTCTTTGGTATCACGACATGTTACAAATAGGGACGCTTCCGTCATTATCAGGATGATCGGATATTCGAAGCGCTACTGTAAGAATGGCGCGCAATGACGTTATAAGACTGGCGTTTCGCAACTCTTGCCCAGTGGAGAAGATGTATGGCCTGGAATGAGCCTGGTGGTGGCGGCAACAATAACCAGCAGGACCCCTGGAGTGGTGGTGATCGCCGCGGTGGTAACGGTGGTGGCAACAAAAACCAGGGTGGTGGACCTCCTGATATTGATGAAGTCATCAGGAAACTGCGTAACAAGCTCAACGGACTGTTGGGGCGTCGACAGCTCCGCTCGGTCAACGGCGGCGACGACAACGGTGGCAACAATCAGGGTGGTGGTGGCCGTAGTGCCCTGCTGTTACCCATTGTTGTCCTGATTGTAGGTGTCGTGGTCTGGGCGGGGTCAGGATTTCACCTGATCGACCAGTCCGAGCGCGGTGTCGTTTTCCGTTTCGGCAAATACACCAACACTATCGGCCCGGGCCTGCACTGGAATCCGCCGTTGATTGACCGGGTAGACAGCGTCAATGTGACTCGCATCCGCTCTGCCAGTCAGACGGATTCGATGCTGACGCGTGATGAAAACATCGTGCGTGTCAGTATCTCTGCCCAGTACGTGGTATCGGACCCGCATGCGTTTCTGGTCAACGTTCGCGGCCCTGAAATGACGCTGCAAAATGCCATGGACAGCGCGCTTCGTCAGGAAGTGGGCAATATGGAGCTGCAGAGGATTCTGACCACTGGGCGTGAAGAGCTTGCCGGCGATATTTATGACCGGCTGGCGTCATACCTTGAAGCCTACGGCACCGGTATTCGACTGCAAACGGTCAATATGGAGTCGACCTCGCCGCCGGATCAGGTGCAGGATGCCTTTGATGACGTGATTCGTGCCCGCGAAGAGCAGCAGCGCACCATCAACCGTGCCAATGCATATCGTGACGCCATCCTGCCGGAAGCCGAAGGTCAGCGTCAGCGCATGATCGAGGAGGCTCAGGGTTACAAGGCTGCCGTCGTTGCCGATGCCCAGGGTGATGCCAACCGTTTCATCTCGTTGCTGGGTGAGTACGAGAAGGCGCCGGGAGTAACGCGAGAACGTCTGTATCTGGACACCATGACCGAGATTCTGTCGAACACGCCGAAGGCACTGGTCGATCTGGGAGAGGGCAATGATGCTGTAACGGTTCTGCCGCTTAACCAGATGGGACGCAGTAACAACGGTAGCAAGGACAGCGGCGACAGCAATCAGAGCAGCAATGTGGATGCCCGTCAGCTCGAGCAGCTTTCTCAGCAGGTCGTCGAACATATGAGAAGCAGTCAGAACCAAAATAACGGCCGCAGCAGCCTGCGGGAGGGACGCTAATGTTCAATAATCGCGCCCTTGTCATCGTGATCGTGCTGGGTATTTTTGCCTGGATCGGCAGTGCCAGCCTTTACACGGTCAACGAAACCGAGCGCGGCATCAAGCTGCGCTTCGGCGAAATCGTGGAAAACAATATTCAGCCGGGCCTGCATGTTAAATGGCCCATTCTCAACACCGTCAAGATCTTTGACACTCGAGTGCTTTCGGTGGATGCCAGCGCGACGCGCTATCTGACCAGTGATTCAAAGGCCGTCATCGTGGACTCCTTTGTGAAATGGCAGATTGTGGATCCGGCGCAGTTTTACGAAGCCACAAGAGGTATGGAACAGGCTGCCGAGCGCTTGATTGCCCCCCGTGTTGATGAGGCCCTGCGTAACAAGTTCGGTCAGACCACTCTGACACAGATCGTTCGCGAACGGCCTGCGACGCAAAGCGACAATCAGGAAGTGGTCAAGAAGGTGCAGCAGGAAGACAGCGATGTGGCCACCGAGCGTGATGAGTTGATGGTCGATCCCATCTCTCAGCTTGATCAGGCCATGCGTCGTGAGCTTGGTGTGCGCATCCTTGACATCCGGGTCAAGCGTATCGAACTGCCCAGCGAAGTCACTCAGGCGGTCTATGAGCGCATGAACTCCGAGCGTGAGCAGGCGGCCCGCGGATATCGCGCGGAAGGTACGCGTCAGGCTGAAGAGATTCGGGCTGATGCCGATCGCCAGCGTGAAGAGAGGCTTGCCAGCGGTCGTCAGATCGCCGAAACCACGCGAGGTGAGGGTGATGCGGCAGCGGCGGCCATCTATTCATCCGCCTATCAGCAAAATGCTGGCTTCTTTAACTTTTATCGCACCCTTCAGGCCTATCGTGAGAGCTTCAAGGGTCAGAATGACCTGATGGTGCTGAGCCCGTCGAGCAACCAGTTCCTGCAGCTGTTCAAGCAGGGCAACGGTGACGCTTCTTCGGCGACGCCCTGACACCAGCGAAGATACTCGAGCGGGATTCCTCCGCTAACGAGTTGTGGTAGTATTCTTCAACCGGGGGCCTCCCCCGGTTTTTTTGTGGCTGTCGTTTATCGATGGTCTCGGTGTGGTGCCTGTTCGGGTGCTGTTCGGGCTACCGTTTTTTTACTTCTGCCAGGGCATGTTCGATGACCATTGCGGATCGCTGGCTACTGCCGGACGGTATGGATGAAGTGCTGCCTCCTCAGGCACTGCGCATGGAGTCGCTGCGTCGTGGCCTGATGGATCTCTACTATCGATGGGGCTATGACCTTGTCATGCCGCCGCCGGTAGAGTTTCTGGACTCACTTCTGACTGGCGCCGGTACCGACCTTGATTTACAGACATTCAAGCTGACCGACCAGCTGACCGGTCGCCTGATGGGCGCCAGTGCTGACGTCACGCCTCAGGTGGCGCGGATGGATGCTCACTCCCTGCGACGTCAGGGCCCGGTGCGACTTTGTTACTGTGCTCACGTACTGCGGGCCAGAGCCGACGAGCATCAGGGCGGACGCAGCCCGGTTCAGGCGGGGCTCGAGCTGTTCGGGCATGCCGGCATCGAGGCCGACATCGAAATCGTGAAGCTGGCGCTCGCCAGCCTGTCCTTTGCCGGTGCCCATGACGTTCATCTTGCCATCGGCCATATTGGCATCTATCGGGCACTGGCCGAAGAGGCGCGGCTTGATGATGACGTTGAAGCCCTGATCTTCGAGGCACTGGAGCGCAAGGCCGTTTCAGAAGTCGATGCGCTGATCGAGAAGCACATTACGGATGCTTCACTGGCTGCCATGTTCAAGCAGCTGCCTCGTCTGCACGGCAGTGCCGATGTTCTTGAGCGCGCGCGAAGTGTCTTTGCCAATGCTTCACAGGCCATTCTTGATGCGCTGGATCAACTGAAGTCGCTTCAGGAAATCCTGCGCATGGCGCATGAAGACGTCACACTCTATTTCGATCTGGCAGAGCTGCGCGGCTATCAGTATCACACGGGACTGGTCTTTGCTGCCTACGTGCCAGGCTATGGCCAGGCGCTGGTCAAGGGCGGTCGCTATGACGATACCGGTCGTGCGTTCGGACGGCCTCGTCCGGCGACCGGCTGCTCCATGGACCTCAAGCAGCTGGCGACCCTGAGCCAGCGTGCGCCGTCCCATGATGGCATCTGGGCCCCCGTGGAAGAGGACGAAACCCTGAACCGGCGCATTCATGAGTTGCGCAATGCAGGAGAGCGAGTCGTTCAGCAGTTGCCTGGGCAGTCTACCGATGCACTGGCGCACTTCTGTGATCGTCAGCTGATCCATCGCGATGGCGCCTGGCAGGTCGAGCCGCTCGCCAACTGAATTTGACACCCGGTGTCTGCCTCTTCCAGGCAGGCCTTTGAATCAGAGATGAAACAATGGGCAAGAATGTCGTAGTACTGGGCACGCAGTGGGGCGATGAAGGGAAGGGCAAGGTCGTTGATCTGCTCACGGAATCCGCCTCCGCTGTGGTGCGCTTTCAGGGCGGACACAACGCCGGTCATACACTGGTCATTGATGGCAAAAAGACCATCCTGCGCCTGATTCCCTCAGGTATCCTGCGTCCGGATGTGACCTGCGTCATCGGCAATGGCGTGGTGCTTTCCCCTGAAGCGCTGCTCAGCGAGATGGCAGAGCTTGAAGAGAGCGGCGTGCCGGTACGTGAAAGGCTGCGCCTGTCACCGGCCTGTCCACTGATTCTGCCTTATCACGTTGCCCTCGATGTGGCGCGAGAAAAGGCGCGTGGTGTGGCCAAGATCGGCACCACCGGTCGCGGTATCGGACCGGCCTACGAAGACAAGGTTGCCCGTCGCGGACTGCGGCTCGGCGATATCCTGCATCGCGAGCGTTTTGCCAGCAAGCTGGGAGAGGTGCTCGATTACCATAACTTCGTGCTGACCCGCTATCACGGCGAGCCTGCGGTGGATTTCCAGGAAGTACTGGATCAGGCCATGGCCATGGCCGAAGAACTGCGCCCGATGATCTGCGACACGGTCTCCTTTGTGCATAACCTGCGAAAGCAGGACAAGAACATCATGTTCGAAGGTGCCCAGGGATCGCTTCTTGATATCGATCATGGCACCTACCCGTTCGTGACCAGTTCCAACACCACGGCTGGTGGTACCGCCACCGGCTCCGGCGTCGGGCCGCTTTATCTTGATTATGTGCTGGGCATTACCAAGGCCTACACCACACGTGTGGGTTCCGGCCCGTTTCCCACTGAGCTGTTTGACGAGTTCGGGCGTCATCTGGCCGAGCACGGGCATGAATTTGGCTCCAATACCGGTCGTGCCCGTCGCTGTGGCTGGTTTGATGCCGTGGCCCTGCGCCATGCCGTGCAGATCAACTCGATCTCCGGTCTGTGCCTGACCAAGCTGGACGTGCTGGATGGACTTGAAAACATTCGTGTCTGCGTAGGTTATCGCACCAAGGATGGCGAGCTGATCGACAATCTGGTGGACAGCGAAGGCTACGAGGCGATCAATCCGGAATATCACGATCTGCCGGGCTGGCGTGAATCCACGGTCGGTGCACGCTCGCTGGATGATTTGCCTGACAATGCCCGGGCCTATATCAGTTTTCTGGAAGAACAGATCGGCACGCCCATCGATATCATCTCGACAGGGCCGGATCGCGTGGAAACCATCGTTTTGCGCAATCCCTTCGATAGCTGAGCCGTGACAGGCATTGCCTTCAGATCCCTGATGATTCATCAGGGATTTTTAGTGTCTGAAAGGAGCGCCGAGGGCTTTAGAGCCTGACGCTATCATGCTGATTGGCAAGGAAGTGGGTTCACACCGTCCATAATGAGGACTAAAATAGTCCGCAATAAGTCAGGCAAGAGGCCGACATGCTGAAGCTGTCGAAAATGAGCGATTATGGAGCGGTAGTGATGGCGCAGATTTCACGTCATCCCGACTGCTCGCATGCTGCTGCCGATATTGCCGATCGCGTTGGACTGCCTCGACCCACCGTCAGCAAGACACTAAAGCTTTTATTGCGTGCCGGGCTTTTAACATCGCAGCGGGGCGTCAACGGTGGTTATCGTCTGTCCCGCTCGGCCAATGCAATCACGGTACGCGATATCATTACCGCCATCGACGGTCCGGTGGCCATGACTGAATGCAGCCATGGCCATGGAGACTGTGACCTGATGTCCAGCTGCGGGGTGGCCAGTAACTGGCAGCGCGTATCGCTGGCCGTACGCCAGCTGCTTGATAGTGTGACGCTGGCCGATCTGGCGCACGATGCGCCGATCAAATTACCCGTACAGCTGCCCATACAGAGTGTGGCACTCGGTGAGGCGCGTGGGATCTGACGGACCGCAGACGATACAACACGACGGCTCCGACCAACGACCGATGAGACGAACAGTACCCGTTTGAGGGGAGAGGATCATGGCTACCGAAGCAATGGAGCAGCTTGCTCGTCGCGAGTACAAGCAAGGGTTTGTGACCGATATCGAAAGCGATACGGTGCCGCCCGGACTCGACGAAAGCGTTATCGCCTTTATTTCGCAGAAAAAGGGCGAACCCCAGTGGATGCTGGACTGGCGTCTTGAGGCCTATCATCAATGGCTCAAGATGACCTCGCCTTCCTGGGCACACCTTGATTACCCGCCGATCGATTATCAGGCCATCTCGTACTTCAGTGCGCCCAAGAAGCCGGAAGATCGTCCCCAGAGTCTGGATGAAGTTGATCCCAAGCTTCTGGAAACCTACGAAAAGCTGGGTATTCCGCTGCACGAGCGAGCAGCGCTGGCAGGTGTGGCCGTAGACGCCGTCTTTGATTCGGTGTCAGTGACCACAACCTTCAGGGAAAAGCTGGCTGAAGCCGGCGTCATTTTCTGCTCGATCTCCGAAGCCATTCGCGAATATCCCGAGCTTGTCCGCCAGTATCTGGGCACGGTCGTGCCGCAGGGTGACAACTATTTTGCGGCGCTCAATTCGGCAGTCTTCACCGACGGCTCGTTTGTCTACATTCCGGAAGGCGTTACCTGCCCGATGGAGCTGTCGACCTATTTCCGCATCAATGCTGCCAACACCGGCCAGTTCGAACGCACGCTGATCATTTGTGACAAGCGCGCGCAGGTCTCCTATCTGGAAGGTTGTACCGCGCCGCAGCGTGACGAAAACCAGCTGCACGCCGCAGTAGTAGAGCTTGTGGCACTGGAAGATGCCTATATCAAGTACTCTACCGTGCAGAACTGGTACCCGGGCGATGAAGACGGCAAGGGCGGCATCTACAACTTCGTCACCAAGCGTGGTGACTGCCGTGGTGATCGTTCGCGCATCAGCTGGACCCAGGTCGAAACCGGTTCTGCCATTACCTGGAAGTATCCCTCCTGTCTGCTGCGTGGTAACGAGAGCAAGGGCGAGTTCTATTCCGTGGCGGTTACCAACGGGCGTCAGCAGGCCGATACCGGCACCAAGATGATCCATATCGGCAAGAATACCTCGTCCACGATCGTCTCCAAGGGTATCGCGGCCGGCAAAAGCAATCAGTCCTATCGTGGTCTGGTGAAGGTTTCACCGCGTGCGACCGGCTCGCGCAACTTTACCCAGTGTGATTCGCTGCTGATCGGTGACAAGTGCGGCGCGCATACCTTTCCCTATCAGGAAATCGGTAACAGCCGCTCTACCATCGAGCACGAAGCGACCACTTCGAAAATCGGTGACGACCAGCTCTTTTATTGCAAAAGCCGCGGCATTTCCGAAGAGGATGCGGTCAGCATGATCGTCAACGGCTTCTGCAAGGACGTTTTCCAGGAACTGCCGATGGAGTTTGCCGTGGAAGCCGAGGCGCTGCTGAGCGTCACGCTTGAAGGGTCGGTCGGCTAATAACAGTTGAGACGAGCGGTCATGCCGGCCGTTCGTACTGGCAATTTTCGTGTAGCCGCCCGGCGGCGCATCATTACAGAATCAGGGTTACAACATGCTCGAGATCAAGGATCTTCACGCGACGGTAGAAGGCAACGAAATCCTCAAGGGAATCACGTTGTCCATCAAGCCCGGTGAAGTACACGCCATCATGGGTCCCAACGGTGCCGGAAAGTCGACACTGTCGGCCGTACTGGCCGGTCGTGATGGCTATGAGGTCACTCAGGGCACCATCACGTTTGATGGCAAGGATCTCATGGAAATGGAAGTTGAAGAGCGTGCGCAGGCAGGCCTTCTGATGGGCTTTCAGTATCCGGTCGAGATTCCGGGGGTCAAGAACATCTATCTGCTCAAGTCGGCGCTCAACGCGCAGCGTGCCGCGCACGGGCTTGACGAGATACCGGCACCCGAATTCATGAAGCTGATCAAGGAAAAGATCGCCTTCATGAAGATGGACTCAAGCTTTCTGCATCGCGCCGTTAACGAAGGGTTTTCGGGCGGTGAGAAAAAGCGTAACGAAATCCTGCAGATGCTGGTGCTGCAGCCGAAGCTGGCCCTGCTTGATGAGATCGACTCCGGTCTTGATATCGACGCTATGAAAGTCGTGGCCGAAGGTGTCAATTCCCTGCGTGACGAAAACCGCGCCATTTTGATGGTGACGCACTATCAGCGCCTGCTTGATCACATCACACCGGATCATGTCCACGTGCTGATTGATGGCCGTATCGCCAAGTCCGGCGATCGTCATCTGGCCGAAGAACTTGAAGCGCGCGGTTATGAATGGGTTATCGAGGAGCCGGCCGCATGAGTCTGCCTGAAACACTTGTGAAGCGCCTGCATGAAGCGCCTGTCGGTGAGCCCGAGTGGCTCGCCGAGAAGCGCCGTGCCGGAGCGTCGCACCTTGAAACGGTCGGCTTTCCCACGCGTCGTGATGAGGCGTGGAAATACACCGACATGTCTCGCTTCTCCAGTCTCGAGTTTGGTCAGGCCGACAGTGCAGAGCTCGACCAAACCCGCCTTGATGCGCTCAAGCTGGATATCGATGCCTGCCGGCTGGTGTTTGTTGACGGTCTTTTCAATGCCGAGCTGTCCGACCCTGCGCCGAGCGCCGGGGTGACCGTGACTCCCTTGTCTCAGACGCTGACAGGGGATCAGCATGGCCTCAGCGAACAGCTGGGACAGCTCACCGGCATTGATTTCTCGGCCTTCACGGCGCTGAACACGGCGCTGACCACAGAAGGTGTGGTCGTGAACATCGGCAAGGGGCAGGCCATCGAGACGCCGATTTATCTGCTGTTCGTCTCGCGCAACAACGCAAGCCCGGTCATGAGCCATCCGCGTATTCTGGTGCACTGCGAGGCCGAAAGCGAAGCCACGCTGATCGAGCATTATGTGGGCGAGCAGGGCGCTGCCAACCTGACCAATGTCGTCACCGAAATCCAGATGTCACCGGCGTCCAGGCTTTCGCACTACAAGCTTCAGGAAGCGAGCCAGAGTGAGTATCACGTGGCCAGCATCCAGGTGGATCAGCGTCGAGATACGAATTTCACCTCTCACAACCTGAACCTGGGTGGTGCGGTGGTGCGTAACGATATCGTTACCGATCTCAATGATGAAAACGCCACGGTGGACCTGCTGGGGCTGTTCTTCGGTCAGGACCGACAGCACATCGATAACCACACCAAGGTCAATCACAACGCGCCGCGCACGTATTCCAACGAGAACTACAAGGGTATTCTCGATGGCCGAGCCCGGGGTGTCTTCAATGGCCGTGTGTATATCAAGCGCGATGCTCAGCAGGTGCTGGGGTATCAGAGCAACGCCAACCTGCTGCTCTCCGATCGTGCCGAGATCGATACCAAGCCCGAACTCGAGATTTACGCAGATGATGTACAGTGCTCTCACGGTACGACCACCGGTCAGCTCGATGAGAACGCCATTTTCGCCCTGCGTGCCCGAGGCATCGACGAGCAGATGGCCCGTGGGCTTTTGACGCTGGCCTTTGCCAACGAAGTCATGGAGCGCATTCGCCATGGCGAGCTGACCGATCGTGTTGAACGTGCGGTAGCGGGCAAGCTGCCTGACCGCTTCAATCTCGAAAGCCTGGTAGAAGATACTTCGCTATGAGCATGACCGACGAACTCACGCTGGATGTCCAGGCTCTGCGCGCGGAATTTCCCGTGCTGAGCCGCAAGGTTCATGGGGACAAGGCGCTGGTCTATTTCGATAATGCCGCCACGACCCAGACCCCAAAAGCCGTGCTGGATACCTGGGTGGATTATTTTGAGCGCTACAACGCCAATATCCATCGCGGACTGCACCGTCTGGCTGATGAAGCCACTCAGGCCTATGAGCATAGCCGGGATACCGTGCGTGAGTTTGTCAATGCCGAGGATGTTCGCGAGATCATCTTCACGCGCGGTACTACGGAAGCCATCAATCTGGTCGCCCAGAGCTGGGGACGCAGCCAGCTCGTCGAGGGTGACGAGATTTTGATTTCGCGTCTGGAGCATCATTCCAACATTGTGCCTTGGCAGATGCTGGCGCAGGAGAAGGGGCTGACCATCCGGGTCATTCCGGTGGATGAGCGTGGTGAGCTGGATCTGGCGGCCTATCGTGAGCTCTTCACGCCGAGAACCCGTCTTGTGTGTGTGTCGCATGTTTCCAATGCGCTGGGCACGGTCAACCCCATTACACAGATGGCACACATTGCGCATGAGCATGATGCGCGCATTCTGGTCGACGGCGCCCAGGCTGTCGCGCATACGCGGGTCGATGTGCAGGCGCTCGATGCCGACTTCTATGCCTTCTCGGGACACAAGCTTTACGGGCCGACCGGTGTCGGCGTGCTCTATGGCCGTCTGTCCCTGCTGGAAGCGATGCCGCCCTGGCAGGGCGGTGGTGAAATGATCAAGACCGTCAGCCTTGAAGAGGGCACGCGCTTTGCCGAGCCGCCGCATCGATTCGAGGCCGGAACGCCGGCGATTGCCGAGGTCATCGCACTGGAGCGCGCCATTCGCTGGGTGACCAATCTTCACTTTGAGCTTCTGGAAGACTGGGAGCAGCGTCTGCTAAAGCATGCCACCGAGCGTATGAAAGGCATTGAAGGTATGCGCATCATTGGCGAGGCACAGCACAAGGCAGCGGTGATCTCCTTTGTGGTGGAAGGCGCCCATTCTCAGGATATCGGCCTTCTGGTTGACCAGTTCGGCGTGGCCATACGCACCGGTCACCACTGCGCACAGCCGCTGATGCATCACTACGGGCTTGATGCCACCTGCCGCGCATCGTTTGCTGCCTACAATACGCTTGAAGAGGTCGACTACTTTGTCGATGCCCTTCAGCGTGTCGTGAACATGGTGCGGGATTGAGCATGGCCAGAGAGAATTATTGATGAGTGCAATCACATCCCTTCAAAAGGGCCACCAGTTACCGCTGCAGCGCAGTGTCGAGGCGATTTCGATTCCCTTTGGCAAGCCGGTCTGGCTCGATGAGGATGAAACGGTTCAGGTCATGCAGGCGCTTGGCACATCGGTGTCGGTGTTGCACAAGGGCAACATGTTTTTGATCGAAGGCTTTAATCTGGACGCCTTCGGGATGGAGCCCATGGAGAGGCCCCATCTTCCTGATGGCGCTACCGATGAAGAGCTGGAAGCTTTTGTCTGGGCGCAGCTTCATACCTGTTTTGATCCGGAAATTCCGGTCGATATTGTTGAGCTGGGCCTGGTATATGGTTGCAGGATCACGACGTTGATCGACGGGCAGAAAATGGCGCAGATCAAAATGACGCTAACAGCCCCGGGTTGTGGCATGGGAGAAGTGATAGCCGAAGATGCCAAACACAAAATTCTGGGTGCCGAGCAGATCAATCGCGTTAACGTCGAGCTGGTCTTTGACCCGCCGTGGTCGCGCGAGATGATGAGCGATGAGGCAAGGCTTGCGCTCAACATGTTTTGAAGGCTTGAAAGCCCGATATTCAGCGCCCCGAGAGCTCAGGCTTCGGGGCGCTTTTGCTGGGGTATTGCTCGCTCGCAAGTGGTCGCTTAAGCTGGCCGGCGGTCTGTTCTGGTGATTGCCTGGCGAATGAATAAATACATGGCAGGATTGCTCAAGGGCATGGCAATCGCGGGTGCCATGGCATTGGTGCTGCTCGTTATAGTCACGATAAGTGCCAATTACTGGGTATGGCGAAAGACCCATGCCAGCATCACGCTTGAAAGCGAGCAGTGCGCTCATGAGCCGGTAGGGCTGGTCTTTGGGACGTCCTACGGATTACGTGGCGGTGGTGAGAACCCTTGGTATCGGGCTCGGCTGGACCTGGCGGCAAGTCTCTGGAAGTCGGGGCAGGTGGATCATCTGCTGATCTCCGGTGATAACCATACGCGTTACTACAATGAGCCTGTGCGCATGTGGCGTGACCTTCGTCAGGCGCAGATACCAGATGCTGCCATGACGCTTGATTACGCCGGTTTCAGTACCTTCGATACGCTGGCGCGCAGTCGGGATGTGTTTGGCGTGTCAAAAGTGACGCTCATCTCTCAGCGCTGGCATCTGCCTCGCGCGCTTTTCATTGCCCGATATCTTGGTCTTGAAGCCAGAGGGTGTGCCACCCGTGGGCGCACGATATTCGAGGATCGCTGGATGTGGGCAAGGGAAATTCTGGCACGCGTGCAGGTCATCGCCGACCTTTATCTCCTCGACCGTCATCCCTATTTTCTGGGGCCGAGCATCGTTTTGCCTACCAGTGCTCAGGCCCCCGGTAATATCATCCCGGTGTATCAGCGCGTGCCCATGCCCGCTCCTGTAGAGCATGCCCTGAGAAATCTAAGGATACGACTTGATGCGCCGAGTGCTTCGAAACCGGCGCCGCCGTGGCGCGTGATCCGATGAAACGAGACTGCCTGACCGGTCAATGCCTGCGCGAGAATCAGCGTTTTTTCTGATGCTGATACTGATGCAATACGCGGATGGTGGCGCGGCAGTTTTTCCATAGCCGCTCCATGACAGGCTCGATTTCTTCCGGCAGGGCATGGGTCATCATGGTGGAAAGCGCCTGCATGATGATGCGCTCCTGCTCGAGCAGTTCGTTGACCAGGACATGTTCATTGTTGACCACAAAGCTCTTGAGCCGACTCCAGAGCCAGAGATAGTCATCGCGCTCGACGTCGGCATCTCGAGGAAGTAGATCTAGGTGCCGCTTGGCCTGCTGCTGTAGCAGACGCATGTCCTGGCGACGTTCTTCAAAACAGGGAGACAATGCCTCACGCATGTCGTTGCGCAGGCGGGCGACATTATCCTGATAGTAGTCAAGGCTATCGGCCAGAGCCTCGAGCAGGCCATCCATCGCCGCCTGGCGATTGTCGAGAAACATGAGGGGCTATCTCCACTGATGCCAGAAGAATTGTGGGGGAAGGAAGGTATTGAAATTCTAACGTGCTGGAAGGATTTGTGACATCCATCAGCCAGGATTTATTAGAGGAAAATCCTGCTGATGGTGTCCTGTTATCCAGTCGAGTTGCGAGCTCTTCCCCTGTCAGCCCTTGGGACGCGGCGGGGCCTTGGTCACCGGGGCTGCATTTCGTGCAATATGCTCGATGATGATACCGGCAACATCCTTGCCCGTACTGGTTTCAATGCCCTGGAGGCCGGGCGAGGAATTGACCTCCATGATCACCGGCCCGTGATTGGAACGCAGCAGGTCGACGCCTGCCACCTGAAGTCCCATGGCCTTGGCAGCGCGAATGGCAGTAGAGCGCTCTTCCGGGGTAATTCGGATGCTGCTGGCGCTGCCACCCCGATGCAGATTGGAGCGGAATTCCCCCTCGGCCGCCTGGCGTTTCATGGCCGCGACCACCTTGTCGCCCACGACAAAGCAGCGAAGGTCTGCGCCGCGCGCTTCCTTGATGTATTCCTGCACCATGATATTGGCATTGAGCCCCATGAAAGCCTGAATGACGCTCTCTGCGGCCTGCTGGGTTTCAGCCAGTACTACACCGATCCCCTGTGTACCTTCCAGAAGCTTGATGACCAGCGGCGCGCCCTTGACCATCTTGATCAGGTCGGGGATGTCATCGGGAGAGTGGGCAAAACCGGTAATCGGCAATCCCAGACCCTTGCGAGACAGGAGTTGCAGCGAGCGCAGCTTGTCTCGCGACCGGGTAATCCCGACCGAGTCGTTGAGGACATAAGTGCCCATCATCTCGAACTGACGCAGAACTGCCGTGCCATAAAAGGTCACCGAGGCGCCGATACGAGGGATGACGGCATCAAAGGGTTCAAGCTGCTCGCCCCGATAATGAATCGTCGGATGATGAGAAGCGATGTTCATATAGCAACGAAGGGTGTCGATCACGCGTACCGTATGTCCACGTTGCTCGGCGGCCTCGATCAGTCGCCTTGTGGAATAGAGGTTGCGATTGCGGGATAACAGGGCGATATGCATGAAGAGGTCCTTTTGAGCCGTGCTCAGGGTTTGCCATGCAGAAAGGCAGTGCCAGGGGCCACCAGAACCCTTTTCATGGCACGACGCCCCAGCAGCATGGGATGTTTCATGGCAGCGCGGTCTACCAGAGTCAGATCCAGCTCCTGGGTCAATTCTCCCAGTTGCATGGTGGTTCGAATAACATATCGCCAGCTGGCATGACCATTGGAGCTTCTGACCTTGCGCCGATCACTCAGCGGGAGAGTAAAACGACTGTCATTTTGTGTACTTTCGCCGCTCCAGGTATCAAAGCTGATCCACCACTCGCCCTGCTGCTCGAAGGCATGAATGTTGCGAGCATGCAGGGCAGAGGTTCTGGCACCGGTATCGATCTTGCAGGCCAGTCGCAGATCAAGCTCCGGTAGAGCCACCATCTCTCGGCGGCCCACGATGGCTCTTGGTTTATAAGGTAGCTCATCCATGCTTTTCTCTCTGTATCGCGTCAATCTGCTGCCACAGGGTAGAGCCGGGGCTTGCCTGCTTCATGGCCATGATCATGGGCAGCCGAAGACGCGGGATTCGGGTAAGGTCCTTGATCAGAACCCTGAAATCATGCGTCGAAAGCTGCGACATATTGACAAGATAGTCGATGCTGCGCTGTTCATGCTCAAGATGGTGCCAGCCACGTGCGGCAATGGTAGCCAGCGCCGTAGTCTCCATCGAGTGCTCCAGCAGGGTTTCCAGCCATCGACCTGCCTGATCGAGCGGGCTGGCCAGAATCGCGCTCATGAGTGCCTGCAGGCAAGGATGATCCGCAGCCGTTGCCTGATGCCTTGATACCATGGCGTCAAGCAGGGAAGGCTGCTGTACTGGCGCATGCGCAAGACAGTCACACAGGGCGACAAGCGCCGGGCTGGAGAGTTTCTCCAGCCGGCTGGCCAGATGCCTCTCGTCCTCATCCGTTCGGCGCACCACCAGATCAGCGATGCCCTGAAGACCCAGGTCCTGCCACGCCGGTGTTGGCTCATCACCTAAATAGTAGGCTCGGGCGTCGTCATGAAAACGGCTGGCCGGGCGTTCAAGATCATGAGCAATGCGCGCATGCAAAAGCGCTTTGGTGAGTTCACCGGGCTGCAGGGCAATGGCAACCTCCTTGAGGGTTTCTGCGGCGCTGTCCAGCGCCAGGCTGCCATCCGGCTGGCGCTTGAAGGCGCTCATCAACTGCTCGAGAAATCCATCGCGCAAGGCCGGTACCAGCATGGACTGCTCGTCCAGCGGCAGCGCCAGACACCAGATGATGGGGTCATCTGCAGGGGCAGGCGTAAAGACCAGGGCCACCTGTGCCTGCGATTGCCAGGGCTGGGACCAGGCGATTTCCTGTCTTTCAAAGGCTCCGAAGTGTTCAAGGGAGCAGGGCACGACGCGCCGGCCGAGATGATAGATTTGAAGCGTGATGTCGGCGTGACTGAAAAGATCAACAAGTGTGGGCGTTAACATCAGGGTATTTCCAGAAGGATTCATATCGGCGCGGCCGCGCAATGTATCGTGTTGATGATTGGTGCGCCAGTCCCGCACTGTGCAAAAAATAAACAAATCCCTGCAGCCAGCGAGTCAACAGGGGCTGGCAAAACTATCCCGATCTTATCCACACGTTCATTCAGTCAATCTGTGCAAAAAGATGACCGGACAATGACAGGCCCATGTCAGCTGCTCGTCATTTTATTCATCGTTTTGCGCCCGCATAATGGTCGGTATTCCATTTTATCGAGCAGGAACCCTCATGACCCAATATGAATCACTGGATGTCGCACTGACACGTCTTGAAGCTGCCATGCGTGCAGGAGACCTCTGGAAAAGTCAGACCCAGCCTGAGCCGTCAGCCTTTGACAGTGAGCAACCTTTCAACGCCGACACCATGTCGATGGGTCAATGGCTGCGCTATGTGCTGATTCCCCGACTGCGCAGTCTCATGGACGGCAGGCACCCGCTGCCGGACAATGCCAATATCGCTCCGGCAGCTGAAGTCTATCTGCAGGAAAACCGGTCCAGCGTTCGACTGCCCATTCTGGAAGCACTTCGCGATGTGGATAACGTGCTCGTCAAAGGTAAACTGCGACCACAGGAGAGTGAATGAGCGGCGAATTTCATGATCAGGATGTTGAAATACTTCATTATTTTGCCTATGGCAGCAACATGAATGCCGATCGGATGCAGGCGCGCGTCGGGGAGACCCGGCGCAGGATGTCTGGACTTCTTGAAGGCTGGCAGCTCTATTTTGACAAGGCCTCCCGGGTCGATGGCGTCGCGCATGCCAATGTCAGGAAGGAGGCTGGAGGGCAGGTCGAAGGCGTTTTATATGAGTTGAACCACCCTGGTCAGATCAGGGACATGGACCCCTTTGAAGGTCATCCTGCAGAGTACTGCCGACAGGTGGAAAGGATTGATACCCCTGATGGACCGCGATTTGCCTGGGTTTATGTGGCTTTGCCGGAAAAAACGGCGCCCGGGCGATTGCCGGCACGTGAATATCTGGGACACCTTCTTGAAGGCAGAGACTTTCTAAGCCAAACCTATCTTGAGCGCCTGAGGACCCAGCACTGTATTGAAAGTCTTGGTGATGAGGCACTGCTGTCGCTGGGAATTTCTCGAACCACGCCAGGGTAATTGAAACCTGCAATGAAAAAGGCCACCCATAAGGGTGGCCTTTTGTATTCTGCAGCAACTTGTGCAGAACCTGTCATATCCGGCGATTAGAAGCGGAAGGAGACGCCGCCGCCTACGGTCAGCGGATCGATGTCGCGATCGCCGCCATCGGTGTAGTCAGCCTTCAGATCGGTGTACTGGACGAAGCCGTTGAGTGCCCAGTTATCAGTGATCAGAAGGTCAGTACCTACCTGAGCTGTCGGTGCCCACTGACGCTTTTCAAAGGTGTCAGCGCCGCCATTGAGGCTTGAATCGTTGAAGGTAACGTAGCTGGCGCCCAGACCTGCATAAGGCTGAACGCGTGAGTCGGTGCCGCCCAACGGGTAGTACTGCGCCATGATGTTGTACTGCTTCATCTTGAAGCTATCGCCGTTGTTACCGTCATAGTCGTTGCTGTTGCTGCCGCTAAGTTCAACCCCCAGCTTGTCAAACGGCATGACACCGATGGCACCGTTCCAGGTGTTTTCGTCATTGAAGCCGCCGCTGGCGGTGATGTCGGATTTAACAACATCGGCGCGGGCGTAGACATCACCCTGACCATAAGCCATGGCAGACTGAGCGGCGAAAACGCTGGTGCCTACCAGAACAGAAGCTGCGAAGAGTTTGTTCAGAGTCATGATCTTCTCCTTGCTCGAAATGAATAGGTTCATATCGATGGGGTTGTAGTTGGAAAACGCTGTTTCCTAATGCTTGATGCAAACTATAGAGAACACTGTTTTGTTTGTCACGTTATTTTTTTACAGTGTTTTTTATTGTTTTGATAATCGAAAGCTATGAAGCGATACAAGAGTTATACAGGAAAGCCGGTTCCCGGATCATTCTGTCGGGATCAAAGCCAGCTTGATAACGTCACAACACTAAAGTAGTCAGCGTCGTCCTGACGCTCAAACTCACGGCTGCGTTTAAGTGTTGTCAGGCTCAAGTTGTAGCTACCCCAGGTGATGGCGCCGCCAAGTTCCAGATCACCTACCCACTGACGTTTGTCGACACTGTGGCTGTTTTCAAACGTGTTGCCATCCAGCAGCATGTTACGTGCCACGAAACGGCCCTGTGCGTTGCCAAAGACGTACCAGTTAAAGCTGCGGTCACGCGAAAACATCATGTTGGAAGAAGAGTAGGGCGCTGCACTCGGTGTGGTGTACTGATTGTCCAGCTGGCGTCCGAGACGGATCCCCAGCCCTGCAGAGGCATAGTCGTAGAGGTTGCCTAAAGTAAGGCCGATATTGGGGCCATATTCCATGGACAGATCGCCCAGACTATCGCGATACCACCAGCTCCGCTGCATGGCAAGGGTGACGGTGGGTTCATTGTTGAGCTGATGATGCCATCCCTTTGGATCATCACTGTCGACCAGATGATGAAAGTTCTTCTGCACCGCCTTTGCACCAGATCCCGGGCCAACCAGGCCGATATCCAGAGAGAAGGCATCGTTGATGCGCCACTGTGGGCTCAGGTTGTGGCGGTAAAGGGAGACGCCGCCATAGAGATAGCCTGCATAAGGGCGGTCATCGGTGATCAGTTCATCACGTCTGGTATTTCTGGGGGTATAGATCTGCTGGCCAAAGCGATAGGAGGCGGCATCAACGTCATCGGCACTCCAGCCCGGAATCCAGCCCGCCACTGTGCGTGTCCAGTGATTGTCGTGCGGCTTGAAGGTCCAGCTTCCTTCAAGCCCGCTGGTATAGTGGCCGTCATCGCTGCGTGCACTGAAGAAGTCATTGGCAAGCTTGAGGGTCAAAACGCCATCTGCCATGGCAGAAGCGGAGAAAAGCAGGGTACTGCCTGCCAGTATCGCGCGACCGATCATGAGAAAAGTTCCCGTTTTTTATGAGGCTATTTTCATTAACAGGCTTACTTTAGCTGATGATGACAGACTGTGCCCGGTCAATTCTTCAGGCGTTAAAAAACCGCCACAAAGGCGGTTTTTAAAACGTTGAAAACAAGCAAAGCGCTTATTCGGGCGCGATGCTCATGCTGTTGCCCGAACCGATAAGTCTGACGCGCTGGCCGGGCTGATAGGGGGTGTCAGCCTTTTGCACCACCACAATGTCCTGACCGCTGTCAGTGCGGACCTGAATTTCATAGGCGCTGACCTGATTGACACGGTCTTCAACCTTGCTGCCGGCAATGGCGCCACCAATGCCACCTACTGCCGTTGTCAGGACACGCCCGGAGCCACCACCGAACTGGTTGCCCAAAAGGCCGCCCAGAACGGCACCGCCGATCCCGCCAAGCCCGGAGTTGTTTTCGTTACCCGCCTGAATGGTCACGGGACGTACACCGGTGACCGTGCCATAGGTGACGTTGCGTGCCGTTTTGGCCTGGTTGCCGGTGTAAGTATTACCGGAGTAGATGTCGCTGTTGGCGCACCCGCCAAGGGTCAGAATGCCAACGGCTGCAACAGCAAGATAACGCTTCATGGATTACTCCTGCGCCGGCTTTTTGAGCCGACGGGCTGTTTGTTCTGGAACACTGTTTGACAATGGAATCCGGTACAGGTTTCCATCCGGTCTGCATGCAGCAACACTGTAGCCTGCGAATATGGCAACTGCCAGCGTCACCCTTCTGGCTCAGGCAAGCGCCAGCGTCATGTCACGATGTGGGATGCCCGCATCCATATACACCGCTCCATGCGCCACAAAGCCCAGCTGTTCGTAGAATCCGGTGGCATGAGTCTGGGCGCTGAGCGCGCACTCGGTGAAGTGTTTCGCTCTGGCATGTTCAATCACGTGATGCATCAGCCTTGCGCCCAGTCCAAGACCACGATGAGTTGTGAGGATGGCGACACGTCCGATATGGCCATCGGGGAGGAGCCTTGCGGTACCGCAGGGTATCTGGCCATCCACGATGAGAAAGTGAGTGCACACCGCGTCCAGTGCGTCCAGCTCCTCGCTTTCATCAACGCTTTGCTCCTGGATGAAAACGAGACGTCGGATATGGCTACAGGGTTCACTCAACGTTGCCCAATCGCCAGTTTCGATTGTGATCTCATCACCCGGCATGGTCAGTCGTCCGCAAACTCGTCGTCATCATCCAGATCCTCATCTTCATCTACCCAGCGAAGACTGCCGCGATTGAGCAGCGTCGCAAGCAGAGCGCCAGCACCTTCCAGCGATAGTATCTCCTGATCCAGAAGCCTGGCGCCGGTCAGGCGCCTTGCCAGTGCAGAGCTGCATTCGTGACCGTCACCATCGACAAAGAGCGTGGCGCGTTCCTCCTGTGGGTGCCAGGCCAGCCGCGAACCGGGGGACGGTTCAAGCAGGTCGCCTTCTTCCAGTGCGCGGGTCACCGTGTCTTCGCTGGCCGGGGTCATGGGGGGCATCAGCTGATCGGGATATTTCACCTGAGTCATGATGCGTCCGAACCATTGTGCCATCTGCTCGGGGTTATCCAGCGCGGCCAGCATCTGCTTGCGCACGCGGGTCAGGGTGACGTCGTTGATCAGGGCGCTGTCATCGGACGCTTCCAGGTCCGGGTCTTGATAGCGCGATGACTCTTCAAGCTGTTCACCGAGGTAATCCGCCCAGGACGTCACCATTTCATCCATGGACGGCGCCCGAAAGCCGACCGAGAAGGTCATGCAGTCTTCGCTCTGACTGATGCCATGATGGGCCACTCGCGGCGGCAGATACAGCATGTCGCCGGGCTCGAGCACCCAGTCCTGATCGTTGGTCACCTGGAAGTCGGCAAGAATGCGCAGATCGATGCCATCAATGATGGGGGCATCGTCTGGCATGACATCACCGAGCTGCCAGCGGCGCTGACCACTGGCCTGCAGAAGAAACACGTCGTAGTTGTCAACGTGTGCGCCAACGTTGCCACCCGGCGGGGCAAAGCTTGCCATGATGTCATCCAGTCGCCAGCGCGGGATAAAGGTGAAGTGCTCGAGCAGTTCGGCCACATCCGGCACATAGTGATCCACGGCCTGAACCAGCAGGGACCAGTCGCGGCGTCCAAGGCGGGAGAAGGTCTCGTCATCGAACGGGCCGTGCGAGACCTGCCATGCCTTGTCCGGCCCTTCCAGCTCGACCAGACGCGCCTCGACGTTGTCTTCACAGGCAAGGCCCGCCAGCTCGTCCGGCTCCAGCGGCGACTGGAAATCCGGAAAGGCGCCCCGGATCAACAGCGGTTTTTTCTGCCAGTAATCGCGCAGGAAGGTTTCGGCTGACATGCCTCCCAGAGGGAGGCGTGTGTGATCGGTCATGAGAGATCCCTGCTGTTGGATGCGCTTCAGGTACGTGTAATGTCGTGTGCCTGCTCGGCCGCGTTCCCGGTATAGCTCGCCGGTGTCATGGCCTTGAGTCTTGTCTTGACGTCTTCCGGCAGCGCCAGCGTATCGATGAACTGTGCAAAGCCCTGCTGGTCGATCTGACGGCCGCGCGTCAGCGCCTTTAGCTTTTCGTAGGGCTTTTCGATACCGTAGCGACGCATGACGGTCTGTACCGGCTCGGCCAGCACTTCCCAGCTTTGATCAAGGTCGGCGTCCAGTCGTGTCGGATTGCTTTCCAGCTTGCTGATGCCCTTGAGCGTGGCCTGATAGGCGATCAGGCCATGAGCCAGCCCCACCCCCAGGTTACGCAGCACGGTAGAATCGGTCAGGTCGCGCTGCCAGCGCGAGATGGGCAGCTTCTGCGCCAGGTGCCCAAGAATGGCGTTGGCCAGCCCAAGATTGCCCTCCGAGTTTTCAAAGTCGATTGGGTTGACCTTGTGTGGCATGGTCGAGGAGCCGATCTCGCCTTCCACGGTGCGCTGCTTGAAATAGCCCAGCGAGATGTAGCCCCAGACATCGCGATCAAAGTCGATCAGGATCGTATTGAAGCGGCAGACACTGTCAAAGAACTCGGCAATGTAGTCGTGCGGCTCGATCTGCGTGGTGTAGGGATTGAAGCTCAGTCCCAGACGCTCGATGAAGACGCGCGCGTTCTCGGCCCAATCGATTTCGGGATAGGCGGCCAGGTGGGCGTTGTAATTGCCGACCGCACCATTGATCTTGCCGAGCATCTCGATGGATTCGATCTGCTTGAGCTGGCGACGCAGGCGATAGACCACGTTGGCCATTTCCTTTCCCAGCGTGGTGGGGCTGGCGGTCTGGCCGTGCGTGCGCGACAGCATGGGCTGCTCGGCGTGCGCCTGCGACAGGGTGGTGACGGCTTCGACAATCTCGCGCATGGTCGGCAGCAGAACGTTGTCGAGTCCGGCGCGCAGCATCAGGGCGTGGGACAGGTTATTGATGTCTTCGCTGGTGCAGGCAAAGTGCACAAACTCGCTGATGGCCTCAAGCTCGGCGTGACCCTCGAACTTCTCCTTGAGAAAGTATTCGATCGCCTTGACGTCGTGATTGGTAGTGCGCTCGATGGTCTTGACGCGCTCGGCCTCTTCAACGGAAAAGTCCTTGATCAACCGATCCAGAAACTGTCGTGCCTCATCCGATAACGGCGGGACTTCCTCGATCTGCTCGTGTTCGGCCAGACGTTCCAGCCAGCGCACCTCGACAATGACACGGGCGCGAATCAGGCCGTATTCACTGAAATGTTCACGCAGTGCCATCGTCTTGCTGCCGTAGCGGCCATCAACAGGAGAGAGAGCGGTCAGTGCAGAAAGTTCCATCGTGATTCCCGGGCCTTTGCCCAATCGTTGTGAAATGAAAAGGGCAGCCCGGGGGAGAGCTGCCCGAAAAGCCATTAGCCGTCGAGCGATTTAAGCGCGCGTCGAATGCCGCTGCGCCCGGCGACCAGTTTCCAGCGTCGGCCACCCTGCTGGTGCCAGAGCAGCGCAAAACGCACACCGGACAGCAAAATTGCTCTGACACGCTCCGGCATTTGCCGACTCTGCAGCAGGGAGGGGTCACCCTGTACCACAATGCGATATCGAAAGGTGGACAGGGTCTCCTGGTAGAGTTCACCCAGGCTTGCGATCACGTTCTCGTGCAACTCGCCAAAATGCTCGGCCTGGCCCTGGATTTGCCCAAGACGCTGCCCCAGCGTGTTCATCATCTCGTTGTTCTTGCGCAGGCGATGCATGAGCAGAATCAGGGAGAAGCCGTAGCGCATGACATTGGGGGAAACCTGCTGGCGCGTGAGGACACTCTCCAGTGCCTCGATACCCGGACGCAGATTGTTGATCTGGCCGCCATAGATATCCTCGAACGAGGCGGGGTCGGTATCCAGCGTGGCTCTGATCAGCGTCGACCAGGCCCGTTCATTGGTATGTCCCGTACGAGCGAGTTCATCAACCACGGTCGCGGCCTGGAATACGCCGGCCAGTGCCAGTGCCTGGCGCGCTTCACTGTTCATGCTGCACTCTCCAGTGCCTGACGAAATGTCGTGGCAATCACCGCACCGCCCAGGCAAACGTTGCCCTGGTAGAGGACTGCGGACTGCCCCGGGGTGACGGCGCGCTGGGGTTCGTCAAAGATCAGGGTAACGCTTTGATCCTCGTTGACGACGACCCGGCAGGGCTGATCGCTCTGGCGATAGCGAATCTTGGCGCTGGCGTGGAAATCCTTCGTTGCAGGCGCTTCACCGATCCAGTGCATGGCTTCGGTGGTCAGCGACTGTCGATAGAGCAGGTCATGATGCTTGCCCTGTACCGCAATCAGTACGTTGCGTTCAAGATCCTTGTCAGCCACATACCAGGGGGCTTCCGGATAGCCATTGATGCCACCGATGCCCAGCCCCTGGCGCTGCCCCAGGGTGTAATACATCAGCCCCATGTGTTCGCCGATATCCTCGCCTTCAGGGGTCTGAATGCGCCCTGACTGGGCCGGTAGGTACTGGCGCAGAAAATCGGCAAAGCGACGTTCGCCGATAAAGCAGATGCCGGTGGAATCCTTCTTGCGTGCTGTCGCCAGACCGTGTTGTTCAGCGATGGCTCGCACTTCGGACTTTTCCATTTCCCCGATCGGAAACAGGGTGCGGCTGAGCGCCTGTTCGCTGACGGCGTGCAGGAAATAGCTCTGATCCTTGTTGGCATCGATGCCCTTGCACAGCAGGGTGCGACCGTCACGATCCTCGCGCCGAACGTAGTGGCCGGTGGCGATCAGGTCAGCGCCCAGCATGGCGGCATAGTCGAGAAAGACCTTGAACTTGATCTCGCGGTTGCAAAGGATGTCCGGATTGGGCGTTCGACCGACACGGTATTCCTCGAGAAAATGCTCGAAGACGTTGTCCCAGTATTCGGCGGCAAAATTGGCCGTGTGCAGGCGGATGCCCAGGCGATCACACACGGCCTGCGCATCGGCCAGATCGGCTTTCGCCGTGCAGTACTCGGTACCGTCGTCCTCATCCCAGTTCTTCATGAAAAGACCTTCCACGTGATAGCCCTGCTCAAGCAGCAAAAGCGCCGTCACGGAAGAATCCACACCGCCGGACATGCCTACGATGACTCTTGAAAGCGTGGAAGAGGAGACTGTGTTGTTGACAGGGGAAGTCATGGCGTACCCGTCGTAAGAAATCATTTGGCCGACATTATACGTCAGCGGCCCCCTGCCTTGACAGGCGAGAGTCAACGAGCCTGGCACGATGCCTGTCCTGAAATCTCATGAGGCAGTATCAGGGTGATCGAGATCCCGGATCAGGGTCAGCGGATAGAGACGGTCTTCGAGGGCATCATGAATGCGTCTGAGCACCAGGGGGCTTCTGAGTCGTCCTTGACACTCCAGCGCTTGAATGTCGGTCAGCGAGTACCAGTCAGCCCGTATGATGCCGTCATCGAGTGTCTCATTGGTCCGTCGCACCGGGCGTGCCAGAAAGGTATGGCTGTGATAGACCACACCGTTGGGTGCGGTATTGATGTAAAGGCCCATATAGCCCTCGAGCGCGATCTCCCAGCCGCTCTCTTCAAGCGTTTCCCGGTGAACAGCATCGATCAGGGATTCATCGGCCTCGAGATGACCGGCCGGCTGATTGAAGACGGTTACTGTCGCGTCCGGTCGGAGACGGTTGCGCTCCTCAACCAGCAAATAACGTTCACGGTCGGTCACCACGGCAGCCACCGTGACGTGAGGAAGGAATCGGTTCATCGCGGTTTCCTGCGTGATCGGTCGCGCGAGGGGCGTGTGTTTGCTGACGACGTAGTGCGCGGCATGTGAATGGTCTCACGCCGCCATTCACCCGGCGAAAGCGTACCCAGTGTCCATTGACCGATGGCCGTGCGGATCAGTCTCAGGGTGGGGTGGCCCACGTGTGCCGTCATGCGGCGTACCTGCCGATTGCGACCTTCGGTGATTGATATCTCGAGCCATGTGTCAACAATATTGGCACGATGACGCACCGGCGGTTCTCGTCGGTGAACCTGTGGTGAGGTGACGCGACGTACGCGGGCCGGGCGCGTTGGCCCATCCTTGAGCATCACCCCCCTGGAAAGGGCCTTGATGGCATTGTCATCAGGTTGACCTTCTACCAGTACAAGATAGGTCTTGGGCTGTTTATGATCAGGATGGGTGATTCGGTGGGCCAGCATGCCGTCATCGGTCAGCAGCAGTAACCCCTCGCTGTCATAATCCAGCCGGCCTGCCGGATAGATGTCCGGAACATTGATCCAGTGGGAAAGCGTGTCACGGCCCTGCGGGTCGGTGAACTGGGTCAGTACCTGAAAAGGCTTGTGAAAGAGATAAAGTGTGCTCATAAGTCTGGTCTGATTGTCGACAACCTCTACGCAGTGGCGGGTCCTTGATGCTACATTAGGCGACTCATCTCGGGACAGAATCTTTCGTCCTCATCACGTCGGAGTACCTCACCCCATGTCCAGCGGCAATATCAGCATTCCTGACAGTGGCCATATGATTACGGTCAACAACGATCAAACGCTGTCGGTACCGGATCATCCCATCATTCCCTTCATTGAGGGCGACGGAATCGGTGCAGACATCACGCCGGCCATGAAAAAGGTGGTGGATGCCGCCGTCAAAAACGCTTATGGCGGACACCGTCAGATTCAGTGGATGGAGGTGTATGCCGGTGAAAAGGCAACGCGTGTTTATGGTGAAGGTACCTGGCTACCCCAGGAAACGCTCGACGCCGTCAGGGATTATGTGGTCTCCATCAAGGGGCCGTTGACCACGCCGGTCGGCGGTGGCATGCGCTCACTGAACGTGACACTTCGCCAGACGCTGGATCTTTATGTCTGTGAGCGCCCGGTACGCTGGTTCAAGGGGGTGCCCAGTCCGGTACGCCAGCCGCAGAATGTCGATATGGTGATTTTCAGGGAAAATGCCGAAGACATTTATGCCGGTATTGAATGGCAGGCAGGGACGGCCGAAAACCAGAAGGTCATCCGGTTTTTGCGCGAAGAGATGCAGGTCGACAATATTCGCTTTACCGATCAGTGTGGAATCGGCATCAAGCCCGTCTCGGAAGAGGGCAGCAAGCGACTGGTGCGCAAGGCGCTTCACTACGCCATCGAAAATGGTCGGGAATCGGTGACGCTGGTGCACAAGGGCAACATCATGAAGTTCACCGAGGGCGCCTTCAAGCAGTGGGGCTATGACGTGGCACGTGACGAGTTCGGGGCAACGCCGCTCGATGGCGGACCGTGGCTTTCCATGGAAAACCCGCTCGATGGCAGTACGATCGTGATCAAGGATGTCATCGCTGATGCCATGCTTCAGGAAGTCCTGATTCATCCCGAGCAGTTTGATGTCATCGCCACGCTCAATCTCAACGGTGACTTTCTCTCCGATGCGCTGGCGGCTCAGGTAGGCGGTATCGGTATCGCACCCGGTGCCAACCGCGGTGACGCTGTAGCGATGTTCGAGGCCACTCACGGGACGGCCCCGAAGCTGGCTGGAAAGGATAGTGCCAACCCGGGGTCACTGATACTCTCGGCTGAAATGATGCTGCGCTATCTTGGCTGGGATGAAGCAGCGGCGTGCATCGTCAGCGCCATGGAAGCCACGATCGCCCACGGTGAGGTGACCGGAGATTTTCATCAGGTCATGTCCGAGGCGACGCTTTTAAGCACATCGGCCTTTGCCGATGCCGTGGTGCGCAACATGTCGGCCTGAGGATTTTCTTTAAGCGCCGGACGTCATGCAGGGCGGCTGAAGGGAGGATGGCTGCCTGCATGACACGCCTGATGATGTTTGACTCCCGTGCTACCCCCGGGCATGAGATACTGTTTTTATCGCCGCAGGCTTGCATCGTCGGCAGGGCAGCACCATCTTTATAGGGAACACTGAGTCGTATCAGCGCTCAAACTGTTAGCTCGATGAGTGCATTCAATCATCTTTCCGCTTGTTTTCATCGACCCGGGCACATATGTTCAAGATAGATAGTGAAGCACTTCACTACGATTTTCGTAATACGGTTACGCGTGCAGGCATGACACCTCCCGATTCCGATCCTGAGCATCAGGACCAGGGCGATGTGGCCGAGCAGACGAGTGATCCGAAACTTGAAGAACCTCCGATGTACAAGGTGGTCCTTCACAATGACGACTACACGCCCATGGAGTTTGTCGTCGAAGTACTGCAAACCTTTTTTGCCATGGATCACGAGAAGGCGGTACAGATCATGCTGGCCGTTCATACTCAGGGTAAGGCGACCTGTGGCATCTATACCCGTGATATTGCGGAAACCAGGAGCCAGCAGGTCAATCAATACGCTCGAGAATGCCAGCATCCACTGCTGTGCGACATCGACCGGGCAGACTGAGCTGTCTGCAGCGGCCAAGAGGGGACTGCCATGTTGAGCAAAGAACTTGAATTGACCCTGAACACCGCATTTACCGTGGCGCGTTCAAAGCGACACGAGTTCATGACTGTGGAGCATCTTCTGCTGGCATTGCTGGACAATGCTTCGGCTGCAGACGTTCTACGGGCTTGCGGAGCCAATCTCGACAAGCTTCGCACCGATTTACAGGATTTCATCAATACCACCACGCCGCTGATTCCCGAGGATCAGGATGATCGTGAAACCCAGCCAACTCTGGGCTTTCAGCGAGTACTCCAGCGCGCGGTTTTCCATGTTCAATCTTCCGGCAAGTCGGAAGTGACCGGTGCCAACGTGCTGGTGGCAATCTTCTCCGAGCAGGAAAGCCAGGCAGTCTATTTCCTCAAGCAGCAAAACGTGGCGCGCGTTGATGCGGTCAACTACATCGCTCACGGTATTGCCAAGGTGGCCGGACACAACCAGCAGCAGGGCCAGCACAACAGTGGCTCGGAATCGGAGGACGGTGAGGACGCTTCTGGTGATGCCTCATCGCATCCCCTGACCGGCTATGCGACCAATCTGAACGAGCAGGCGCGTATCGGGCGTATCGACCCTCTGGTCGGCCGTGATCATGAGCTTGAACGTGTAGTTCAGATTCTGGCGCGTCGTCGCAAGAACAATCCGCTACTGGTGGGCGAGGCGGGTGTCGGCAAGACAGCCATCGCAGAAGGTCTTGCCAAGCGCATCGTCGAAGAAGATGTGCCGGATGTCATCAGTGATGCCGTAGTGTACTCACTTGACATGGGTGCCCTGCTGGCAGGAACCAAATACCGTGGCGATTTTGAAAAACGCCTGAAGGGTCTGCTCGCCGAGCTCAAGAAAGAGCCCAACTCGATTCTATTCATCGACGAGATCCACACCATCATCGGTGCTGGTGCTGCCTCAGGCGGTGTCATGGATGCCTCCAACCTGCTCAAGCCCATGCTGTCTTCAGGTGAGCTGCGCTGCATCGGGTCCACGACCTTTCAGGAGTTTCGCGGCATCTTTGAAAAGGATCGCGCGCTGGCTCGTCGCTTCCAGAAGGTGGATGTACTGGAGCCGACGGTGGATGACGCCATCCGTATTTTGAAGGGGCTGCGTGGTCGCTTTGAAGAGCATCATCAGCTCAAGTACACCGATGCAGCGATGGAAGCTGCCGTACGTCTGGCATCACGCTATATCAATGACCGTTATCTGCCGGACAAGGCGATCGACGTCATTGATGAGGCCGGCGCGCATCAACGACTGCTACCGGTCGAGGCGCGTCTTTCGCAGATCGATGTCGAGCAGATCGAATCGATCGTGGCCTCCATCGCCCGCATTCCGCCCAAGAGCGTTTCCAGCTCGGATCGCAAGCTGCTGGCCGATCTGGATCGCAACCTCAAGATGCTGGTGTTTGGTCAGGATGAGGCCATCGATAGCCTGTCCTCGGCAATCAAACTGTCGCGTGCCGGGCTTGGCTCTCCGGACAAGCCGGTGGGTAATTTCCTGTTTGCCGGTCCGACCGGGGTGGGCAAAACCGAGGTGGCCCGTCAGCTGGCGCAGATCATGGGGATCGAGCTGGTACGCTTTGACATGTCCGAGTATATGGAGCGTCACACCGTGTCTCGATTGATCGGCGCGCCTCCGGGATATGTCGGCTACGATCAGGGTGGACTTCTGACCGAAGCCGTCACCAAGAACCCGCACTGTGTGCTGCTGCTTGATGAGATCGAAAAGGCGCATCCGGATGTCTTCAATCTGCTTTTGCAGGTCATGGATCATGGCAAGCTGACCGACAACAACGGTCGTGAAGCGGATTTCCGTAATGTGATTCTGGTCATGACGTCCAACGCCGGGGCAGAGCTGGCCTCGCGTCGCTCCATTGGCTTCCAGACTCAGGACCACACTACCGACGCCATGGAAACCATTCGCCGCACCTTCACGCCTGAATTCCGCAACCGTTTGGACAGCATCATTCAGTTCCGCCATCTGGACATGGAGATTGTACGAAGTGTCGTCGACAAGTTCCTGGTAGAGCTGCAGGCGCAATTGGACGAGAAGCGTGTTCAGCTTGACGTCGATGATGAGGCACGAAGCTGGCTTGCCGAACATGGGTACGATCCGCAAATGGGCGCGCGCCCCATGGCGCGTCTGATTCAGGAAAAGCTCAAGAAGCCTCTCGCCGAGATGATTCTGTTCGGCGATCTGGCGGACCATGGTGGCACGGTGCATGTCACACTGGAAAACGGAGAGCTTCAGCTGTCAGCGGCTGCCGAACAGGTGGCCTGATCGGCTGCCGGTCACTACTGACGCCCTGTCTTCGGACGGGGCGTTTTTTTATGCAGGTTACGAATGGCAGACAAGAGGCTGTGCCTCGGACAGCAGGTTGTCAGCCATTGGCAGGGCAGTCAGGGCGCTGACAGGCAGCGAAAAGACATGAGGAGGGCAGAGTCACAAGGACGCCGGGCGTCCTTTAGCGGGAGCGATAGACGATGCGGCCCTTGGACAGATCGTAAGGGGTCAGCTCAACCTTGACCTTGTCACCGGTCAGAATGCGGATGTAGTTCTTGCGCATCTTGCCGGAAATATGAGCGGTCACGACGTGGCCATTTTCCAGCTCAACGCGGAACATGGTGTTGGGAAGCGTATCGACAATCACGCCTTCCATTTCAATATGATCTTCTCTTGCCATATGATGTAGTCCCCGATAATCGTAATATGAGCACGCCATCAGGGCAGTCTTGCTGATTAAATCATCAGACAACGTAAATGATGGCGGACTGAACGTGCGATATTTTGCCTGATACCTGCCTGAAGCGCAAAGCCGCTTGACGCTGACGCGCCTTTAATGATGCGCCTGTGTGATCGGAATGCCCCGATGCCAGCGGTGCCCCTGCAGATACTCGAGCGGCTTGAAGCGCTGCTTGTAATCCATTTTCTGGCTCTTGTGGATCCAGTACCCGAGGTAAACGTGCTTGAGTCCCAATGACTGGGCCCGACGGATCTGCCAGATGACCGCCCAGCTTCCAAGTGATCTCGGCCGGAACGCTTCATCAGGGTCAAAGAAAGTATAGATGGCAGAAAGTCCATGGGTCAGAAAATCCACGGCGGCCACCGCCAGAAGCTTACCCTTTAGACGAAACTCGATCAGGCGTGAAAAATCGTGCGCGATGTTTAAAAAGGCGCGGTACTGTTCGATGGCCGGTGGATACATCTCGCCATCACTGTGACGTGTGCTGATATATCGCTCATAAAGCGCGTAATGTTCTTCATCGAACACGGCCGGCCGCTCGATGACGTCCAGATCCTGATTGTTGCGCTCGGTACGCTTGAGTGAACGGTCGGGCTCGAAATCATCGACCGGCACGCGCACGGAGACACAGGCATTACACTCCTGGCAGTGGGGGCGATAGAGGTGTGTGCCACTTCGTCTAAAGCCCATTAACGTCAGAGCGCTGTACATATCATGATCCACGGGAGTGTGTGGATCCATGAACAGCGTTGTAGCCTCATGTGATCCCAGATAGCTGCAATCATGAGGTTTTGTCAGGAAAAACCGTAAATCCTGAAGAGACGAATGCGTGCTTGAATTGTTCAACGGGCGCAACATCCAAAAGTGTGGGCCGGGGCTTGCGACATGAATGACTTGATCATGATTATCGGCGCGGTGTCGAGGCTTCTTGACAGTCTTCAGGTATATAGCGCCTGAGCAGGGCATCGAAATGTTCGCGTGAAATATCACAGGCCCCCATGCTGGCCAGGTGTGACGTATGCATCTGACAATCTATCATCGCCAGATCATGATCCTCGGACAGCCACTCTACCAGCCGTACCAGCGCAATCTTTGAACTGTCGGGTCGTATGGAAAACATGGATTCGCCGAAAAACACGCGTCCCAGCAGGATACCGTAGAGTCCACCCACCAGTGTATCTCCCTCCCATACTTCAACGCTGTGTCCGTGGCCCAGTTGATGCAGGTTCACATAGGCCCGGATGATGTCGGATGAAATCCATGTGCCTTCGAGCGCCTGTCGCTGTTCGGCACACTGCGTGATGACAGACTCGAAGGCCTGATCAAACGTCGCTGTCATGCCCGAGTTTCGAAGTCGTTTGGCCAGACTGCGCCGCACACGAAGTGACTCCGGGAACAGCACCATTCTGGGGTCGGGTGACCACCAGAGTATGGGATCTTCCTCATTGAACCACGGAAAAATACCGCGCCGATAGGCCGCCAGCAGCCAGTCCGGCGTGAGTGCTCCTCCAGCGGCCAGCAGGCCGTTGGGGGTTTCAAGCGCGTTCTCTGACGGTGGAAAGCCGACAGGCCACGGAGCGAGCCAGTCAATCATGATCGCATCTTGTGGACGGGCAGAGTGGTGATGCATGGGCGGGTGACCGGTAACACATCAAAGCCTCTTCAGTTTTATTCATTCCGGCCGACATTGGATTGCAGGAAGGTTTGCCAGGTTCTGGCCACCAGAGAAGAAGTATCACATTACCGGATATCTATCATGGGAAACTATTTTCGACGCATGGGTATCGGCTCGCGCCTGGCGCTGATTATCGGGCTGGTGGCCATTATTGCCTTTGTTGCCCTGAGCTGGGGGCTGTCGGCTTCAAATGCTCGCGCGCTTCGTGAGCAGTCAACAAACAGCATGGAGCAACAAACGCAGCAGTTCACTGATTCCGTCGCGCTTTTCGATCAGAGTCTACAGCAACAAAGTGCGCGCTTTTTGAAGCTTTTTCAGACCGATAGTCTGGCCCCGCCCTTTGTGCTCGATGCTGATCAAACCATGGAGATCAACGCTCGTCAGACCCCGCTTTTGATGGATCAGCGTGGGGTGATCAATATGGACACTCAGCGGGTGGATGACTTTACTCAGCGTACCGGCACACCGGTTACCATTTTTGCCCGTACCGGTGATGATTTTGTGCGGGTGAACACCTCTCTCAAGAACGACCAGGGCGCTCGTGCCATAGGCACGCTTCTTGATCGCAACGGCGCAAGCTATCGTGCCCTGATGGAAGACCGGGTCTATTCGGGAATCGCCACACTGTTTGGTACGCCCTACATCACCCGCTATGAGCCCATTCATGACGCCCAGGGCCGCGTGATCGGCGCAAGCTTTATTGGCGTGGATATCACGGAGGATCTGAAAAGCTTTGAGTCGCGCGTTAGATCCCTGAAGATCGGGGACAACGGCTATTTCATGATCGTCAATGCTGATAGCGGCAAGGTACTGGCGGGCGGCGAAAACGAAGGCGTTTCCCTGCGGGAAATGTCCGATGTCGAAGGTAACCCTGCCTTTGCGCCCATTTTCAATGAGCAGCGTGGCCTTTTCGAGTATCAGCTGCCCGATACCGAACACGCGGGTCGAACTACCTATTTCATGCAGTATCCCGCCTGGAACTGGATCGTCACGGCCACGGCCATCAACGCTGATATTGATGACCAGATTGCCGCGGCGCGAAATCGGTTTTTGCTGATTGCACTGGGTCTGGCGCTGGCCGCTGCGCTGGGTGTTTATGTCATGATGCGCCGTAGCCTGAGCAGTCCGCTGGCTCGCGTACAGGGCATGGCCGGCCATCTGGCCAGTGGTGATCTCAGGCAGCACCTGGACAGTCGCCGTCAGGATGAGATCGGCTCACTGATAGGCGCCATGAACGGTATCGGAGATGGCCTGCGAGATATTGTCAGTCGCGTACGCCAGTCGGTGGAAAGTATCGGCCACGCGTCGGGCGAAATCGCCAGTGGCAACATGGATCTGTCACGTCGTACCGAAAGCCAAGCGGCAAGCCTTGAGCAAACCGCGGCCAGTATCGAGGAGCTTACTGCCACGGTGCGTCAGAACACCGAGCGAGCCCGCCAGGGAGATACCATGGCTGGCGAAGTAGTGGCTTCGGCCCGGGAAGGGCAACAGCGGCTGGGCCGCGCTGTCACCACGCTCAGGGATCTGGACGCAACGGCTTCGAAAATGTCCGATATCATCGCCACCATTGATGGTATCGCCTTTCAGACCAACCTGCTGGCGCTTAACGCATCGGTTGAAGCGGCGCGTGCCGGCGTCCATGGTCGAGGCTTTACCGTCGTGGCGGACGAGGTGCGCCGTCTGGCGGTTCGTTGCAGTGAAGCCTCGGCTGACATTGGTCATCTGATTCGACACACCATCGAAGAGGTCACTACCGGCAATGCTCATATCCAGCAAAGCGGTGAGCAAATCGCAGAAATCACCGCGCGAATGGAAAATCTGAGCGTCATCGTCAATGAAATCAGCCGTGCCAGCGAAGAGCAGCTTACAGGAATCGAGCAGGTCAGCAGTGCGCTGGCGTCACTGGATGAAACGACGCAGCACAACGCCGCACTGGTCGAGCAGTCGGCGGCTGCCTCGGGTCATCTGGATGAGCAGGCGCGCAAGCTCAGCGAGGTAGTAAAGGTCTTTCATCTGCCAGCCTGAGATTTCCCGGATTTGCCGGCTGCAATTGCCGGGTCTGTGCCGTACCATCATCTCCAGGTATGATACCTGCCTCTGGCAGGGTGTGACCCAGTGTCATTACCCTGCCAATATGCCTTTATCAGGCCTTCGAATGCTTCATCAGAGTACAGCCATAACACTCGCATGAGTGCAGGGGGGATGGCCGTTGAGCGCCAGCAAGACCAGACAATCGCAGTCGCAGTCACAGGCCCGCCGCAGTAAAAGTGGTGCCAGCCCGCGAACAACGCGCAAAAGCGCCACGACGCAGCGCTCTCGACAGCGTGTGACCAAAGCCCGGGATAACGCCCGACATTTCAGTGCCCGACTTCAGGGTGCCGCCAAGGAGGGAGTCGCCATCGTCATGCTGGCGCTTTGCGCCTTCCTTTTGCTGGCGCTTTTCAGCTATGTACCGGCTGATCCCAGCTGGTCACACAGCGGACCGGATCAGCAGGTGACCAACTGGATGGGGCCTGTCGGAGCATGGCTTTCCGATGTTCTTTATTCCCTTTTTGGTGCTAGTGCTCTCTGGGCACCCGGCATGCTGGGCCTGGGCGCCTGGCGTCTGATACGGGCCAAAGAGGCGCACGTTGTCTGGGACCCCATGGCCCTGGCCGTACGCGGCGGCGGATTGCTGCTGGTCATGGTAGCGACCTGTAACGTGGGGGCCCTGCATTTTCAGGATGCCAGCAATGATCTGCCCTACGGCTCGGGCGGCATTGTGGGTGAGGGTATCTCGGCGGCACTGGCGTCTCTGGTGGGCAGGCACGGCACCACACTGCTGTCGCTGGCGGCCTTTCTTTGCGGCATGCCGCTACTGACCGGCATGTCCTGGTTTTCCATCATCGATGAAGTGGGCAATGGCATCTGGCGTGGCGTGCGCTGGTGTGCCCGTCGTGTAGGCATGGCAGGCGCAAGTATTGGCAGTGCCGGCTCGAGACTCCAGGAGCGGCGTCGGGAAATGGCGCAGGAGCGCCGCGAAGCCTATCTGGCCGCTCAGGAAGAGGACGAGTTTGATTTTGGTCATGATGACGATGATGTCGACACCGATCTGAGAGCAGATGCCGAAGATGCTCGCCCCAGACGTGAACGAAGTGGTTTGCTGGCGCGTTTCATGCCCGGGCGCCGTGCACCAGCTCACGACGACGAATTCCTTGAAGATGACGAGGAACCGGTCGCGCCGACACGTCAGCAGGGTGGTGATCGTGACGCTGACGATATGCCGGAGCAGATCTCCGGTATGCGTACTGGCGATGACGATATCCCCTGGGAGCAGCCTTATGAGGAAGCTCCAAAAGCCCGTGAGTCACATCGTGACAACCGTACGACCATCGACCCAATGCTCTCCACATCCGAAACCGTTCCCGAATCGGATCAGGCGTCGAAAACCCATAACACTGATGCGCCGGTGAGCCCGGAGCGTCAGACGGCCGATGTCGAGCGCCATGACGCTCGCACTGATGCAGGCACAGCAAATGCCTCGGCCCCTTCTATCACGAGTGCTGCGGTATCTTCACAGGTGCCGAAAGAGCGCGGTGATGTGCTTTCTTCCAGGGCCGCACCCATCGAGGAACCACTGGTTCGCCCGGTAACGTCTGATGAAGAAACTTCCAGTGCTGCCTCCGGCAATATGGCTAGCAGTGCGCCAGCTGACGAGACTCCGGCGCAGGCGCAGCCTTCCTCACCGCCGGTGGGTACACCACAGGACGCTGAGGCGCCTCGAGCAGAGCATGCCCCGGGTGATGTTACACGCCGGCGAATTCCTGAGGTTATCCCCGAGCCACGCCTGGCCGAAGATGATGAAGATGGTTTCGAGTCGCCCGTCACGCCTGCGTTTGAGCGCCCCGAGTCCGCGATGCGTCAGCAATCCGGGTCGTCAACAAATGCCTCTGCTGAAAGCGACGTGCCGGCCTCGACCGCTTCTGGCGAGCCGACCACGGATGATGACATGCCGCTGTCAGCGACAGAGCCCTCGAATGAGCGCGACATGCCGCTGGTCGATGATCTACAGGCCGCTCCTCGCCCGGTATTGAGCTGGGAAGATGATGAGCCTGAGTTCTCGACACCGTTGAGCGCGCGTGATGAAGCAGAGCCGTCGTCCAGTGCGCCTTCAGCTTCAGCGCTGACGTTCGAGGAAGATGAGAACGATCGTCAGGATGTCGCACCGGCAGCGCCGGCATCCGAGTCCTCGGTGACAGCGCCTTCCACGCCTGCTGCTCGCGAGACACCGGTGCCGTCTGGCCCCTCGCATCACGGTGAAGACAGAGCAGTGACGCCACCTGTCGCACCTCCTGATCAGGGGGGGCAGCAGGCAGTGAGACGCCTGCAGCACGCCCCGAGCAGGAAGTGACGGCCGAGGACAACAGCAGTCCCACGCTCTGGACCGTGCAGCAGATGCAGACCCAGCGTCCTGCGCACGACTCTGACGGGGAGCCGGTTGGCAAGCTGCCCGCTCTGTCACTTTTGACGCCGCCGTCGTCGCATGAACCGACCTATACGGCCGAACAGCTGCAGGACATGGCAGAGCTGCTGGAAGTGCGCCTGCGTGAGTATGGTGTCAAGGCAGAGGTGGTCGACACCTGGCCCGGCCCTGTCATTACCCGCTTTGAAATCAAGCCGGCGCCCGGGGTAAAGGTTTCCAAGATCAGCAATCTGGCCAAGGACCTGGCGCGCTCGCTGATGGTCAAGAGCGTTCGCGTGGTCGAGATCATTCCGGGTCGACCAACGGTCGGTATCGAGATCCCCAACCCCAACCGGGCGATGATCCGGCTTAGAGAGGTCTTTGACTCCGACGTCTATCAGGATGCGCGCTCGCCGGTCACGGTGGCGCTGGGTCAGGACATCGGTGGTAATCCGGTCGTTGCCAACCTCAACAAGATGCCGCATTTGCTGGTGGCCGGTACCACCGGCTCGGGCAAGTCGGTCGGCGTCAACGCCATGCTGATCTCGATGCTTTTGAAGGCCACGCCAGATGAAGTGCGCATGATCATGGTGGACCCCAAGATGCTGGAGCTGTCGGTCTATGACGGCATTCCGCATCTGCTGGCGCCAGTGGTTACCGACATGAAGGAAGCTGCCAATGCGCTGCGCTGGTGTGTGGCTGAAATGGAACGTCGTTACAAGTTGATGGCAGCCATGGGGGTACGTAACCTGGCCGGCTTCAATGCCCGTATCGATGAAGCTTCGCAGGCCGGTGCCCAGATTGCCGACCCGCTCTGGGAGCCGCAGCCCTGGGAAATGCACGAGCAGCCACCGGTGCTCGAAAAACTGCCCTATATCGTGGTGGTGATCGACGAATTCGCCGACATGTTCATGATCGTGGGTAAAAAGGTCGAGGAGCTGATTGCTCGCATCGCCCAGAAGGCCCGTGCTGCCGGTATTCATTTGATTCTGGCCACGCAGCGTCCTTCCGTGGATGTCGTGACCGGTCTGATCAAGGCCAATATTCCTACCCGCATGGCCTTTCAGGTGTCATCCAGAATCGATTCCCGCACGATTCTTGATCAGGGCGGTGCCGAACATCTGCTCGGTCACGGCGACATGTTGTATCTACCGGCCGGTGCCGGCATTCCCATGCGCGTTCATGGCGCCTTCGTCGATGATGACGAGGTACATCGGGTGGTGGATGACTGGAAACGACGTGGAGAGCCCGAGTATATCGATGAGATCCTCTCCGGCGGCGTTTCTGCCGATGCACTGGCAGGCCTTGAAGCCGAAGGGGAAGGCGGCGATGACCCGGAACAGGATGCGCTTTACGACGAAGCCGTGGCCTATGTGACCGAGTCGCGTCGTGCTTCGATCTCTTCGGTCCAGCGCCGCTTCAAGATTGGCTACAACCGAGCGGCAAGGCTAGTGGAAGCGATGGAGATGGCCGGCGTGGTCTCTTCCATGGGCAGCAATGGCGCAAGAGAGGTGCTGGCATCGCCGCCGGCACATTGATAGGAATGAGGCAACACCTTGATATCTCTCGACAAGTCTTAAGCTTCAGCTGGGACTTTCATCGAACCTGCCACCCGGTGGCAGGTCAAAGGGACACCACGGCATGCTCTCTGCCGACAAGGACAGGATGTTTTTGATGACACTGATGACCAATGCTCGCAAGGGCCTGGCCCGCACACTGGGTCTGGCTGGCGCAACATTCATGGCAGCCTGCATGGCACTGCCGGCACAGGCCGCTTCCAGCGATGCCGAACGGCTGACATCGCTGCTTGAGCCGCTCAAAACCTACTCGGCCGATTTCAATCAGCAGGTCGCCAGCGGTGGCGGCAGCCTGCAAAACGCCAGCGGCCACATGTGGCTGTCGCGCCCGGGTCGCTTTAACTGGGAAGTTTCCGATCCCTATCGCCAGACCGTGGTCTCCGATGGCCAGAAGGTCTATCTCTATGACCCCGATCTGGAGCAGGTCAGCATCCGCCCGCTCGATCAGCGAGTGACCCATACGCCGGCGCTGCTGCTTTCCGGTCAGGCCAGTGAGCTGACCGAGAACTACAACGTGTCGCGACGCCAGCAGGGCACCACCGAGTTCTTTGCACTTTCCCCGCGCTCCAATGATTCGCTGTTTGAGTCCCTGGAACTGGTGTTTAACAACGAGCGTCTCTCCGGCATTGACCTGACTGATGGCACCGGTCAGCGTACGGAAATCTCGTTTCGCAATATCGAGGTCAACCCTGACATTAGCGCCTCTCACTTTCAGTTCAAGATTCCGGAAGGCGCGGATGTGATGCGCGAAGGCAACTGATCGCTCTTGCGTAATCTGCCATGATGGAGGCACAACCCGCATTGAAGGTGCCTTCCTCATGAGTGACCTGTTTGATCGTGACGCGCCGCCCGGGCAACCGCTGGCGGCGCGTCTGCGTCCTGCTCGCCTTGAAGACTATATCGGACAGTCACACCTGCTGGGGCCGGATCGCCCCCTGACGCGGGCGCTGGCCCGTGATCAGCTCTACTCAATGATCCTCTGGGGCCCGCCCGGCGTCGGCAAGACCACGCTGGCTCGCCTGATTGCCGGCTACACTCGCTCGCACTTTGCAACGCTTTCTGCCGTTTCGGCAGGCGTCAAGGAGATCCGCGCTGCCGCCTTTGAAGCACAGCAGCGTGGCCACAGCGGACAGCGCACATTACTGTTTGTTGACGAGGTACACCGCTTCAACAAGGCGCAGCAGGACGCCTTTCTGCCCTGGGTGGAAGAAGGTGTGTTCACGTTTGTTGGGGCAACGACCGAAAACCCCTCCTTTGAGCTCAATAACGCCCTGTTGTCACGAGCCCGCGTTCATGTGCTCAAGCCATTGACCCCTGAAGAGCTGCGTCAGGTCATTGACCGGGCGTTGATCGAGCCGGCCGGGCTTGGCGAGGCCGGCATTGAAGCCTCCGAGAGCGTGCGCGACCTGCTGGCGCAGGCTGCTGATGGCGATGCGCGCCGGGCGCTCAACCTGCTGGAAATTGCCGCTGACATGGCTGAAGCCGGCGGTGATGGCAGGGCGCCCACCCTGTCCGAGGCCGTGATCGAGGAGGTGCTGGGCGAAAGCACGCGCCGACTCGACCGCGGCGGTGATCTTTTTTACGACCAGATTTCGGCGCTTCACAAGTCAATTCGGGGGAGCGCCCCGGACGCTGCGCTCTATTGGTTTTGTCGCATGCTCGACGGCGGTGCAGATCCGCTCTATATCGCGCGTCGCGTCGTGCGTATGGCCAGTGAGGAGATCGGCAACGCCGACCCGCGAGCCCTGCGACTGGCACTCGATGGCTGGGAGGTACAGGAGCGTCTGGGGAGTCCGGAAGGTGAGCTGGCCGTAGCACAGGCCATTCTCTATATCGCCAGCGCCCCCAAGAGCAATGCCGCCTACATGGCTTATAACCAGGCGCGCGCACATGTGGCCTCCACACCCGGACACGAGGTGCCTGTGCATCTGCGCAACGCACCCACGTCGCTGATGAAGTCTCTGGGCCACGGCCACGAATACCGCTATGCCCATGATGAACCACACGCCTACGCCGCGGGTGAAACCTATTTTCCCGAACCTTTGATCGGTACCCGGTACTATCAGCCGGTCGATCGTGGTCTTGAAAAGCGTATCGCTGAAAAGCTTGAATGGCTGGAGGGGCTCGATCGTGCTGCGACGCATCGACGCAGCTCCGAATCATCATGAGAAAGGGTGAGTCGGGCGAGTGTGCTCTCTCATGCCCGTTATGCCGGGATTGTGGCTACAGTGCGCTCTGGTGCGGGTCTTCTGGCTGTGGCGGGTATTAATTTTAGTGACCCCGGTATGCGACCAAAGTAAGTGGCGATGGAAGGTAAAAGTTACAAGAATGGTACCTCGTCAAATTTGCCGGAGACGCCGCCATGCTCAAGTTGACCCAGCTTCGTCAGGATCATGCGCACATGGCTCGACTGCTTCATGTGCTTTCACTGCAGCATCGTTACCTTGTGACCGGAGAGCGCCCCAGCTTTCGCCTCATGCGGGAAGCCTGTGATTACATCATGGACTACATGAGCGATTACATCGTGCCGCTGGAGACACTGTGCGGCCATCGGCTGACCGAGCGCGGTGCTCATACCGGGCAGGAGGTCTGCAAACTGGCCGGTGAGTATCGCGAACTCATACAGCGTCTGAAACATCTGGAGGATGATCTCGATAACATCCTGATGGATGCCATTATGCCCATGACGCTGTTCGGTGAGCGTCTCAAGGCCTATCTGGATGCGCACCGCCACGTATTGCGTGTGGAACGTGAACATCTTTTTCCGCTGCTGGATGCCAGCATGAATGAAGAAGAGTACGTTGAATTGCGTGACACGTTGCCGCTTCAGGCTCGCACCCGGCTGACGCGGCTTCAGCAGGAATATCCCGATCTTTATGCCGAGTTTCGTGAGATTCGCCCGGCAGTGGCCTGAGTGCCATGCATGTGGTGGCGTGATTTTCGAATCGACAGGCAGGTGGTACTACAAACGTAAGCGGGGCGGCATCAGGATGCCGCCCCGCTTTTTTAATGGCGATGCCGGCTGCGGTTACAGTCGCTCGTAGGCATAGCCTTCATTGCCGTAAATGGCCAGCGTTGTCAACGCAGAAGGGGTGATGGCAATGTCCTTGTTGACATCGGCGTCGGCAATTTTCCAGTGGCTGAGCACCTGGCCGCACACCTCGACCCGAACACCTGCCTCTTTCAGGGCATGCACCAATGGCGCGTTGGGATTGTCGACGCCATACCACTCGTCATACAGGCTGGAGGTCACAACGCTACGCGTGGCGTTGCCATGAATAATGGCCACAAAGTCCAGATTTTCCAGCGGGACACCAGCATCAGCAAAGACATTGACGGCGCGTGCCACGCGCATCAGGCCCGGATTGATGGTCCGTGGGTCATCGCTTCCGCTGACCACATCAAAGATGACCCGATAATGCTTGTCGGGGTCGGGCACGTCCACCGTGTCATGGCGTTCGGCAATACCGCCGAATTTTTCTATTGCGGGGTACCTGGCATGGTCAATGCTCGCCGCCTGCTTGCGGGGTATGGCAGCAGCGAAAAGCACCATGAGGACAGCGGCCAGTATCAGTGCTGCCAGCATCCAGTGCCGTTTGAGAAGAGTCAGCATATCGAGTCCCTGAAAGCCAAAGTGGTCGTGGTTATCGTGATGGGGCATATCCCCGACGGGATAACGGCCGAGGTATAGCCAATGAGGCGACTGGAGTCTACAGATTTTATGGCCAGGCCGCAGTGTTATAGCGACTCGATATGGTGGCAGGAACGGCATGAGTACTTGAGCTGCGATGGGCAGGCGCTACACTGGCCGCCTATTTCATCATGACCGTTATCACAACGGCCGGACCAGGTATCTGACATTGAGCGTACCCGTCGTTGATCCCGACCAGTATTTCGTACAGCTTGACGCCAAGCGCCAGCGCATCGTCGAGCAATTCGCCCGCTTTCAGGCGCCCACCCTTGAGGTGTTCCCCTCACCGGCAAGCCATTATCGCATGCGTTGCGAGTTTCGCCTGTGGCATGAAGGCGATGATCTTTTTCATGCCATGTTCGAGACCGGTGCCGACGGTGTTAAAAACACCGTGCGCATGGATCAATATGATGTGGCCAGCCAGCGCATCAATGCGCTGATGGCCGGATTGATTGACGCCATTCGTGATTGCCCCGAGCTGCGTCATCGTCTGTTTCAGGTCGAGTATCTGACGACCCGACAGGGGGAAGCGCTCGTCACGCTGGTCTATCACCGACCGCTTGATGACGCATGGGAGAAGGCTGCGCGCGAGCTCGAGACGACACTGAATGTTGCCATTATCGGCCGTGCACGCAAGCAGCGCCGGGTCCTGACACGCGAGTCAGTCACTGAACACCTCCATGTGGCAGGACGTGTGTTCAGTTATCAGCAGGTCGAAAACAGCTTTACCCAGCCCAATGCCGATATTGCAGAGAGCATGCTTAACTGGGCCCGGGAAGTGACACAGGGCGAGGATGGGCAGCGTCGCGCGACCGATCTGGTCGAGCTGTACTGCGGTAATGGCAACTTCACGATCGCACTGGCAAATAACTTCCGACGGGTCGTGGCCACCGAGATTTCCCGAACGTCCGTGGCCTCGGCCCAGCACAATCTGGCATTGAATCACATCGACAACGTTCATGTGGCCCGCATGTCGAGTGAAGAGTTTGCCCAGGCGCTGTCCGGGGAAAAAACGGGACGACGGGTCAGCGACATGCAGCTCGAGACGCACGATTTTTCGACCGTCCTGGTCGACCCTCCGCGTGCCGGTCTGGATGCCGACAGCTGCGAGCAGATTGCCCGCTTTGACGAGATTGTCTACATCTCCTGCAATCCCGATACCCTCGAGGCCAATCTGGAACAGCTTGGGCAGACCCACGAGATCCAGCGCTTTGCACTTTTTGATCAGTTTCCCTATACCGACCACTGTGAGTGTGGCGTGTTGCTCAAGCGCCGCGGTCAGTCTGACTGACACCTGACCGGCATTGGTCATATCGTGATCAGCCATGCCGAAAGCGTCATGAGTGGGACAACCCTCATGCCGGATGCTCATGGGGCATGATAAAAATGCGCATACAGTAGGGATAAAGCGTTTGCTGAACTAGGATGTGGGGTGAGGTCATCCCTTCAAGGCAAGCAGGCATTTGCGGGACGTGAGGAGAATCGATGCAGAGTACAGTGCCGGACAACAAGGAAGATTTTTTTAAAGCGCTTGAAGCGCTGCTCGAAGAGCGTCTGACGCCCGAGCAGGCCCGCGATATCAGCGCCTTCGCTCGCCATTATTACGCCGGCGCCAGCCATGAGGATCTTCAGGAGCGTCATTTCGAAGACCTCTATGGGGCCACCCTCTCGACCTGGTTTTTCCTGCAGCAGCGTGAGCCGGACAACCGTCCAAAGGTTCGTGTCTTCAATCCCGAATATGAAGAGCATGGCTGGCAGTCGACCCATACGGTAGTGGAAGTCATCAGTCCGGACATGTCATTTCTGGTTGATTCGGTACGTATCGAACTCAACCGCTGTGGCTTCACCGTGCATTCCATCCTGAATACGGTCATCGCCAGCGAGCGTGACGAGCAGCAGCGTCTGGTGCGCTTCACTCCGCCCCGGGCTGCCGATGCGCCCTCAATGCGTGAATCCATTATCTACATTGAGGTGGATCGTCACTCCGATCCGGCCATGCTCGAAGAGCTCAGGGTCAATATTCTGGATGTATTGACCGATGTTCGCTCGGCTGTCTCCGATTTTGACGCCATGAGGGCCCAGGCCCGCGCGGCGCTTGAGGAGATGGACACGCATCCGCCGCGCGTCGTGGATGAACGTGACGTCAACGAGGCCCGCGACTTTCTGGCCTGGCTGCTGGACGATCATTTTACCTTTCTGGGCTTTGAAGAGTATGAGTTCCAGACCCGGGATGGCCATTCACAGCTGGTCCGCTCCAGTGGCAGCGAACTCGGGGTACTGACCCTGGACAGCCCGCGCTACAGCGAGGAGCCCCTGCGCTTTAGTGGCAGCGGCGAAGAGCAGGGGGAGTATGTGCTGATCCCCGAGCTGATCTCCTTTGCCAAGAGTGCCTGGCCTTCCCGCATTCATCGCCCGAGTTACCCGGACTACATCATTGTCGAGCGCCACAATGAGCAGGGTGATGTCATCGGAGAGCGTCACTTCCTTGGCCTCTATACCCTGTCAGTCTACAACGAGCGCCCGGTCAACATTCCGGTGCTGCGTCGCAAGATCGACACTGTGCTTAGTGCCTCGGGTATCGATCCGACCGGTCACAACGGCAAGCAGCTCCAGCAGATTCTGGAGGTTTATCCTCGTGATGAACTTTTCCAGATGGGTACGGAGGATCTCTGCCGTACCGCCATGGGAATCCTGAGCATTCGCGAACGTCGCCGCGTGCGGCTCTTTATTCGCGAAGATCGCTCCGGACGTTTTTATTCCTGCCTGATATATGTGCCGCGTGACGTCTTTTCGACCGATCTGCGAATGCGCATTCAGAACATGCTCTGCGAAGAGCTGGATGCCAGCTTTGGCGACTTCAATACCTATCTTTCCGAGTCGGTGCTGGCGCGTATCCAGCTGATTCTGCGCTTTAACCACGACACGCCCGTGGAGCATGACGATCGCGCGCTGGAGAAAAAGGTCATCGCCATTGCTCGCGGCTGGCGTGATGACCTGCATGAGGCGCTGGTTGAAGGCTACGGTGAGGAACCGGCCAATCGTTTGATGGAGCGCTACCGTGATGCCTTCGCGAGCAGCTATCGGGAAGATTTTACATCGCGCACCGCCGTTTATGATATTGGCCACATGGAAGAGCTCGACAGTGAGAGTTCGATCGGTCTGAGCCTTTATCGTCAGCTTGAGCATGAAAACGACGTCAACCTCAAGCTCTTTCATCGCGACCAGCCGGTGCCACTGTCTGATGTGCTGCCCATGCTGGAGCACATGGGGCTTCGCGTCATCAGTGAGCGACCCTACGAGATCGAGCGCTCTGACAGCGAAGTCTGGATTCATGACTTCAATCTGGAAACCTCCAGTCGTGAGCATGTCGATCTGCACGGTATGCGCCACAATTTCATGGAGGCTTTCACGCGCATCTGGTCAGGCGCGGCCGAAAGCGACAGCTTCAATCGGCTGATCATTTCAGCCAGGCTTGATTGGCGCGAAGTGGCCATGCTTCGCGCCTATGCACGCTATCTCAAGCAGATTCGCTTCGGGCTTTCCCAGGATTACATCTCTACGGCATTGACCCAGCATGCCGACATTACCCGCGAACTGGTGGCTCTGTTCAAGTCACGCTTTGATCCTCAAGTGGCGCGTGACGAAGAGGAAGTCAAAGGAATTCGCGAGCGTATCGAGGGTTATCTTGAAGAGGTGACCAGCCTCAATGATGACCGTCTGATCCGTCTTTACATGGATCTGATTGGTGCCACGCTGCGTACCAACTACTTCCAGCCCGGCGAGGATGGCGAACCCAAGCCCTATATCTCCTTCAAGCTTGCGCCGCGCCAGATCAATGACGTGCCGCGTCCGCGTCCGATGTATGAAATCTTTGTCTACTCTCCTCGCATGGAAGGGGTGCACCTTCGTACCAGCAACATTGCTCGTGGCGGCATGCGCTGGTCGGACCGCTTTGAAGACTTTCGTACCGAAATCCTCGGGCTGGTCAAGGCGCAGCAGGTCAAGAATTCGGTGATCGTACCCAGCGGCGCCAAGGGCGGCTTTATCTGCAAGCAGATGCCGCCTGGCGGTAGCCGTGATGACATCCAGAAAGAGGGCATTGCCTGCTATCAGACCCTGGTACGCGGGATGCTGGACATTACCGATAACCTGATCGACAAGCAGGTCGTACCACCCGAGCACGTTGTGCGTCATGACGGGGATGATCCCTATCTGGTCGTAGCAGCCGACAAGGGCACGGCTACTTTCTCCGACATCGCCAATGCGCTGTCCCGTGAATACAACTTCTGGATGGGCGATGCCTTCGCTTCCGGCGGCAAGAACGGCTACGACCACAAGGCCATGGCGATCACTGCCCGCGGTGCCTGGGAAGCCGTCAAGCGCCACTTCCGCGAGCTTGGTCTCAACACTCAGGAAGATCCCTTTACCGTCATCGGGGTCGGCGACATGGCCGGCGACGTCTTCGGTAACGGTATGCTGCTGTCGGAAAAGGTTCAGCTGGTGGCGGCCTTCAACCATCGCCATATCTTCATTGACCCCGATCCTGACTGCGCGGCCTCCTTCAAGGAACGCAAGCGTCTGTTCGGACTTGCGGCCTCAGGCTGGGATGATTACGACAAGTCCCTGATCAGTGAAGGTGGCGGGATCTTTTCGCGCGATGCCAAGTCGATCGAAATTACCGAGGCCATGAAGACGCGTTTTGGTCTTGACGCCTCGCGTCTGTCGCCGGCCGAGCTGATCAATGCACTGTTGAAGTCGAAGGTTGATCTGCTCTGGAACGGTGGGATCGGCACCTACGTCAAATCGAGTGAAGAGAGTCACGCTGATGTGGGTGACAAGGCCAACGATACGCTGCGTGTCAATGGCTGCGAGCTGGGGTGCCGCGTGGTTGGCGAGGGTGGCAACCTTGGCGTCACCCAGCTGGGCCGTCGTGAAGCCGCACAGCATGGTGTTCGTCTCAATACCGACTTCATCGATAATGCCGGGGGCGTCAACTGCTCTGACCATGAGGTCAACATCAAGATCCTGCTGGATGAGGTAGTCACGCGCGGTGACATGACCGGCAAGCAGCGCAATGATCTTCTGGCCGAAATGACCGATGAAGTGGCGGATCTGGTGGTGGATGACAACTACCGCCAGACTCAGGCGCTTTCCCTTTCCCGGTTGCTGTCAGCAGAGAATCTGGGCCCTTATCGTCGTTTCATCTGCGATCTGGAAGAGACCGGGCAGCTGGACCGTGAGCTGGAAGCCCTGCCGGATGACGCCACGCTTGCCACACGTGCCGAGCGCGGTGAAGGCCTGACGCATCCGGAGCTCTCTTCCCTGATTTCTCATGCCAAGATTGACCTCAAGGGCATGCTGGCGGAATCCGATGTTCCCAATGAGCCGGGGATCGTCGATCACGCCGAGCGCGCTTTCCCGGCAACTCTGGTCAAGCGTTATGGCAAGGAAATTGCCAACCATCGGCTGCGCCATCAGATCGTGGTGACCAAGGTGGCTGGTGATGTGGTCGACCACATGGGTATCCCGTTTGTCCGACGGCTGATGGACATTACCGGTACCAGTGCCGGTGAGGTGGTCAGGGCTTATGTCATGGCGCGTGACAGCTTCGGGCTGGCGTCGCTCTGGGAAGAGATCGAGGCGCTGGATTCGCAGGTCGAGACTGCCATTCAGTACGACATGATGCTCTCACTGGTGCGCCTCCTGCGTCGTGCGACACGCTACTTCCTGCGCTATCACATGCAAAGTGACGCCGAAACCGTGGTCGGGCAGTACGCGCCGGATCTTGAACGTCTGGGCGATAACATTGGTGAAAGGCTCAGGGGAGAGGCACAGCGCCAGTGCATGTCGCTGCGCGATCGCTACATTGAAGCCGGGGCCCCCGAGGCACTGGCCGAGCGGGTGGCGGCTACCGAAAGTCTTTATGCCGGGCTTGGCATCATCGATACGGCTGCGCTGACAGGCGTCTCCCTTGAGCGGGTGGCCGATACCTACTATCTCATCGGCGAGCAGCTCTCGCTGCCGTGGATGCTGGAGCAGGTCAATCGCCTTGAGGTAAACGACAGCTGGCAGACCATCGCACGTGAAACACTGCGCGATGATCTTGATCGGCAGCAGCTGATGCTGACGGCCAGCGTATTGCGCGGTGAAGAAGGTGAGGATGTCGATCGCTGTGTCGAGCAGTGGATGAAACAGCACAAGGCGCCGGTTGAGCGATGGTGCGCACTGCTAGAGGAAGTGCATTCCACTGATGAGCTGGGCTATGCGCTCTTTACCGTCGCAGTACGAGCACTTGGTGAGCTCTCCGAGCGGCCTCCGTCCGGTCACTGATCGACGCGGTCATCTTGTAATGCCACTAGGCCACAAGCGCGAACGCCACCCCCAGGGGTGGCGTTTTTTTATGTTACATTGCTCATCGTCTGCTTCGAACACGAGATGGCGTTTCATGTCTGCCTGCATTCATTCATTGCATATCTATCCGGTCAAATCGCTGGGGGGCATCGACTTGACCCGGTCAGTATTGACGGCGGAAGGGCTTTGTCATGACCGACGCTGGGTCATTACTGATGAACGGGGAGAGTTCATCACTCAGCGAGGCTGCGCCCGGATGGCCATGCTGGTGCCTGCCATCGATGAGCATCACCTGATTATTCAGTCGCCGGATCGACGCCATCTGTACGTTTCGCTGGCGCCGCCGGAAGTGTCTCCCTCGCGCGTAAGAATTTTTGGCAAGGAATGTCAGGGGCTTGATGAGGGCGATGAAGCCGCCCATTGGCTGAGTGCCTTTCTTGAGCGCCCCGTCAGACTCAAGCGAGTCCCCAGAGACAACCAGCGTCGTGTCAGTCCGGAGCATCTGGATGAGCATGTGGCCTATACCGGTTTTGCTGATGGCTATCCGCTACTGGTGGCCTCCTTGTCTTCGCTGGCCGCACTCAACGCACGTCTGGCCGAGCGTTCTCTGCCAGCGCTGCCCATGTCGCGTTTTCGACCCAATATCGTCATTGAAGGCGCGCCTGCCTTTGCCGAGCATGGCATGACCACACTTGAAGGGAAGAGTCTGTCGCTTTGGCTGTGCAAACCCTGTGAACGCTGTCGTATTACCACCATCAATCAGTGCAGTGGCGACATCGCGGTGCCGGGGGAGCCCCTGAAAACGCTGATGGCCATGGATCACGTGTCAGTCGGCAAGGCCTTTTTTGGCGAAAATGCCGTCGTCATGCAGGGCGATGGTCTAGCGCTGCACACGGGCATGGCACTACGAATGCGCTAGTCAAAAGCATCGCCAAATACGCAGGCTTTGTTATGCTGTGGCCGCTTTGCCGACCGACCAGGGTTCATCTGCTGTGCATATCGGCATCAACGGATTATTCCAACGAGAGACATCATGAAAAATACAATCTTGTATCTGGCACTGGGCATGGGCGTCGGGCTTGGCACTCTCTCGGGTCAGGCTCTTGCCGACAAGAGCCCGGCACTTCAGCGCGCTGAGCAGGCGGCAAGCCAGGTCGATCTTTCCGATGCCATTCAGAGCGATACGGACGGCATGAGCCGATCCATCTATCTGGGGTCAAAGCCGGTCTCCCATGATTTTGACGTCACCCAGGGGGGTGAATACATCATCGAGGCACGTGCCTTTCATGGCACGTCCGGGCGTTATGAGGTCAACGCCGAGCTGCGCGATGATGCCGGCCAGACGCTTGCGAAAACCAGCGGCAACAATCAGACCAACGGGCTGATGATTCGTCATCAGCTTGAGCCTGGCACCTATCATGTGGTGATTACCGGCCAGAGTCGCAGCCCCGCGCGCGATCAGACCCAGTCCGTGACGGTTTCCGTGCAGCAGGCCGATGCCAGTGCCCGCGGCCAGGGGTTGGCTGATGCCAATCGCATCGAGCGGCTGGGCAATGCCAGTGCGGTTGCCGGCGCTGCCAATAACAATGCTGATACGCCGGCACGGCTTGGTCGTGAGGGGGCGGTTCAGGGTGATGCCACGCTTGCAGGTGTTGGCTCCTCTCAGCGCAGTGCCAGCAAGACAGCCGCTCCTGATGACTCGCTTCCAGAGCCCGGTCCTTCCGGCCAGGCGCTCGAAGATGCTGTTCAGTCCGGTACGGTTGAAAAGGGCGAAGGGCTGGCAGCTGATCAGGGCAGTATCAATACAGCGCGGAACCGCGACGCGTCGGCCACGGCCGGTGAGAATGCGGCACCCATTCGTGAACGGATTCTGCGCGATGTCCCCATACGGACCGACGGAGAAGTACTGAAGTTTGAAGTGGTCTCTGCCGGTACCGTAACCGTTGACAGCTTCACCATGGATTCCAGCGGTAATTACCGCATTTCCGGCGAGCTTGTCGACAGCAATGGCAACGTCGTGGCCAGCGATAGCGGCAGCGGTTTCCAGGGCGATTTCCATCTGCGTGAATCTCTTGAGCCTGGTATCTATAGCGTCCGCGTGCGCGGTCAGAAGTTCGGCGGCGTTCGTGGTGGCGCCAATAACTTTACACTGCGCATCGAACAGCCAGGCGACTGACGCTTCCTTTATGGCCCGGGGCTTGCTCCGGGCCTGATCTATCTGCTTTCAAGGACCTGCCCTCATGTACAAGGCCGCTCGTGCGCTGCTGTTTCGTCTTGACCCTGAAACGGCTCATGGCCTGACGCTGTCATCACTGGATATGGCACATCGTCTTCATCTGCAGCGGGCGCTGGTGTCTTCGCCGATCGAGGATCCCGTCACGCTGATGGGACTTCGCTTTTCCAATCGAGTCGGACTGGCCGCCGGACTGGACAAGAACGCCGAGCATCTTGATGCGCTGGGGGCTCTGGGTTTCGGTTTTGTGGAAGTCGGCACGGTGACGCCCAGGGCGCAGGCCGGTAACCCGAAGCCGCGCCTTTTTCGTCTTCCCGAAAGCGGGGCAATCATCAACCGCATGGGGTTTAACAATCAGGGTGTGGATCAGCTGATCGCCAATGTGACCAACAGCACTTATGACGGCGTGATCGGCATCAACATCGGCAAGAATCTGACCACGCCGGTCGAGCAGGCGGTGGACGACTACATGACCTGCCTGCGCGCGGTACATGCTCATGCGCACTATGTAACTGTCAATATCTCCTCGCCCAATACACCCGGTCTTCGCAGCCTGCAGTTCGGCGAGCAGCTCAATGCGCTGCTATCGGCATTGCAGCAGGAAAACCGGGCGCTCAATCAGCGCCATGGCCGTCGTGTACCGCTGGCGGTCAAGATTGCCCCGGACATGAGTGAGCCGGAAACGGATCTGGTGGCCGAGTGTCTGAAAGCCTGTGAGATAGACGCGGTGATAGGCACCAATACGACCGTCAGCCGTGACGGCATTGTGGGCAGTCCTCATGCCGAGGAAGCCGGCGGACTATCGGGACGGCCGGTGAGAAAGGCGTCAACGACGGTGGTCAGACGCTTGCGCGAGAAGCTGCCGGACATCACCATTATCGGTGTTGGTGGGATCGATAGCGGCGAAGCGGCGCTGGAAAAGCAGCAGGCCGGTGCTGATCTGGTTCAGCTTTATAGCGGTCTGATCTATAAGGGGCCGAAGCTGGTCGAGCAGTGCGCCCGGGCGTTGAGAGACAGTGCTTCAAGCGCAAAGGGGGCGTCCCTGTAAAAGACCGGGCACGTGCGTCACGTACCCGGATATCATGTCATGCGATGGGCTCAATGGTTCCGAAGGCGATCAGGTTGTCGCCATCGGATTGACGTGCAGACCCGAGACCCCTGTCATACCGGACCATTGCGCTTCACGGCCTTCACGCCAGCCGCTCATCCAGGACTCCCGCACTTCAATACCCTGACTGGGGCAGTCATCTCTGGAGCGCCCGGTCACACCGGCCTTGTAACCACTGACATAGGCTTTCTGGAAGGGATCACGTTTCTGTCTTTTCATTGGATAACCTCGCTTCACACAAAAAAAGTGTTTCGATCCGAGATAGTGCGCGATGGCGTCACTATCGCAGGGGTCGTAGGTTGACAGCGATCGTGCGATCTTTCGTAGCTACCCCTATACCTTTACAGCAGCAGCATGATGCTGTCGAAAATCATTTTCATCTAAGTAAATCACTTATTAATCTTTTCAGGAATATGACACCGCATGAAGCCTTCCAGCACTGAACACTCATCGGAGACGGCTCATGAGGAGCTTGCCTTTCTTGCCACCTGTCCGCGCAGCATGGAAGTCCTGCTGGCCGAGGAGCTGACAGCACTGGGTGCCACCATCGCGCGTACCAGTGTCTCAAGCGTTCATGGTAGTGCGACACGTGACGTGCTCTATCGTCTGTGCCTGTGGTCGCGTCTGGCCAATCGCATCATTCTGGTGGTCGGACGCTTCGAGGAAATCGAGGATGGCCCGGCACTGGTGACGGCGTCCAACAGTATCGAATGGGAGCGCTTCATCGCTCCCGGCGCCAGTCTGCGTGTCGATTTTCATGGCGAAAGCGCCCAGATCCGTCATACCCGCTTCGGGGCGCAGTGCGTCAAGGATGGCGTGGTAGATCGTTTTCAGGATCATGGCCGGGTTCGACCGGATATCGATCCCAAAGGGGCAGACTTGCGCCTTTACGCGCATCTGCATCGGGGCCGGCTGGTGCTTGGCATCGATCTTTCCGGGGACAGCCTGCACCTTCGCGGTTACCGACTGGATGGTGCCAGCGCCCCGCTCAAGGAAAATCTGGCGGCCGCGCTGCTGGTTCGTGCTGACTGGCCCGCACGCGCGGCTCGAGGCGAGAGCCTTTTTGATCCGATGTGTGGCTCGGGAACACTTTTGATCGAGGCTGCCCTCATGGCCTGTGACATTGCGCCCAACCTGGCTCGGCCGCGCTTTGGCTTTCACGGCTGGGCGGGTCACGACGAAACGCTATGGCAGGAGATTCACGGTGAGGCCGCGCACCGTGCGCGGGTCGGTCGGCGCGAATGTCGGCTTGCCCTGTACGGCCGCGATCATAACCTGCGCGCGGTAGAATCGGCCCGGGCCAACGCCGGTCGTGCCGGGGTGGAGTCGCTGATTCACATCGAGCACGGTGATGCGCTCGCAAGGCCCCCGTCGATGACGCCCGGGCTGGTCATTACCAATCCGCCCTATGGTGAGCGCCTGGGCGAGCTGCCGGCGCTGATCAGTCTGTATCAGGGCCTGGGTGCGCTGCTGCGCGAGCATTTTACCGGCTGGTCGGTGGCTCTTCTGACCGGCGATCCAAAGCTCGGCCACCGGCTGGGCATGAAGGCCCATCGTCAGTACGCCTTCAAAAACGGCAGTCTGGATACCCGGCTTTTGCTCATTGACGTGCATGAGCGCGTGCGTTCGGAAGGGCACGAGCCGACGCAGGATGCCATCAAGGGCGATGAAGACGCCGGTGCCGTGACCCATTCAGCCGGCGCGCAGATGTTTGCCAACCGCCTCAGGAAAAACCGGAAGCGTCTGTCGAAATGGCTCAAGCGTTCGGGAGTTGAGTGCTACCGACTGTATGACGCAGACATGCCCGAGTACGCGCTGGCCATCGATATCTACGGGGGCTGGGTTCATGTACAGGAATACGCGGCACCGCGTTCGATTGATGCCAATCAGGCCGAGCGGCGTTTGCTCGAAGCAATCGGCGTGCTGCCGGAGGTACTGGAGATTCCGGCGGATTACATCTTCCTGAAGCGCCGTGAGCGGCAGGCGGGGCGCGCTCAGTATGAACGTCGTGACAGTTCCGGCCAGCGTTTTCAGGTCGGCGAGGGCAATGCCAAACTCTGGGTGAATCTGCGTGACTACCTTGATACCGGGCTCTTTCTGGATCACCGGCCGGTGCGACGCTGGCTGCATGATCACTCGGCCGGCAAGCGGGTGCTCAACCTGTTCTGCTACACCGCTACGGCCAGCGTGCAGGCAGCGCTGGGCGGGGCCGCCGAGAGTCTGAGCATTGATATGTCCAACACCTATCTGGGCTGGGCCGAGGACAACTTCAGACTCAACCGGCTCGACATGTCACGTCATCAATTGCGGCGTGAGGATTGCATGGCCTGGCTTGAAAGAAACGGACCGCAGTTTGATCTCATCTTCATGGACCCGCCGACGTTTTCCAACTCGAAGAAGATGGACAACGTGCTCGATATTCAGCGTGATCATGTTCACATGATCGAGCGTGCCATGGCGCATCTGGCGCCGGAAGGCACACTGCTGTTCTCCAATAATCTGCGTCGTTTCAAAATGGATGACGCCGTCGGTGAACGATTCGAGGTCAAGGCGCTGTCAAAACAGATGCTGGACCCGGACTTCGAGCGTCGCCCGGACATTCATCATGTCTATCAGATTCGCCATCGCAGCGCCTAGCGGGCATCCAGCAGCGAGAGCTGGCGTACGGCGTCCCGGGCTTCAGGGGCGTCATCGCTGGTTTCCAGTACCTTTGAAAAGCCTCGCAGGCACTGGATGTGGTCCACGTCGCTGACCCAGGTCATGGCCTGGGTGTAGTCTTCAGCCAGGGCGTGCTGAATGCCGCCATAGGCGGTGCCGATCTGTCCCCAGGCGCGGACAAAGATCCAGTCACCGAACATGTCCTGATGGACGTGCACGAGCACATAGTCATGTTCGCTCTCCCAGCGGATGATCACGGCAGCGCTCCTGTGTAGTATTGAAGGCGAAGAATATGAGGACAGTGCTGGCGTTGACGCCGACAGGTCGCCGATTGTAACGGTCGTGGGCGTTTCGACAAAGCAAGAGCACACCGCCAGGCGGACAAGGTTCGGTGTGCCATCCATTCACGGCTTTGCAGGTATCGATTGAACCATGCGTATTGTGGCAGATGAGAACATCCCGCTGGCCGAGGCCTTTTTCGCAGATCACGGCGAACTGGTTCGGCTGCCCGGGCGCGAAATGAGCCGCGAGCAGGTGCGGGATGCCGACATCCTGCTGGTGCGTTCGGTGACGCGCGTCAATGCCGAGCTGCTTGAAGGATCGCGCGTGAAATTTGTAGGAACGGCGACCATCGGACGTGACCACGTCGATGAGACATGGTTGTCGCAGCAGGGCATCGGTTTTGCCAGTGCGCCCGGGTGTAACGCTGATTCAGTGGGCGACTACGTCATCTCTGCGTTACTGCTGTTTGGTGAACAGGACGGCATGGCCCTGACCGATCGAGTCGTTGGCGTTGTGGGCGCCGGTAACGTCGGGGGGCGGCTGGTCGAGCGGCTGCGTGCGCTGGGCATTCGCTGTCTGGTCTGTGATCCGCCACGTGCAGAGCAGGAGGGTAGTGAAGGTTTCACAAGCCTTGAGGCCCTGATCGAAAAGGCCGATGTCGTCTCCGTGCATACACCGCTGATTCGTGAGGGCGATCACCCCACGCATCATCTTCTCACCGAGGCGCATATCGAGGCACTGCGCACCGATCAGATTCTGATCAGTGCCGGACGAGGCGACTGCGTTGATGAGCAGGCACTGAAGGCGCGTCTTGAGCGCGACCCTGATCTGCGCGTGGTGCTTGATGTTTGGGAAAACGAGCCTGACATTGATGAAGCCCTGTATCGTCTGGCCGCCATTGCCACCCCCCACATTGCCGGCTATAGCTTGGATGGCAAGCTGCGCGGGACCGAGATGCTGTATCAGGCCATGAGCCGTCATTTCGGTCTGCCAGTGCGCAAGCAACTGGGACAGCTCAAGCCGGAAAACTGGCTGCGCCGAATGGCCATCTCGCGTCGGGCGCCGCCGCAGGAGGCGCTGCTGCTGTGCACGCGCACCTGCTACGACGTGCGCCGCGATACCCTGCTGTTTGAGCGCTATCGACGCCAGTATGGCATGGCAAAGGGGTTTGACCTGATGCGCCGCGAATATCCGGTGCGACGTGAGTTTTCAACGCTGCGTGTCGAGCTCAAGCACAGCGCCGGCGCCGTACGGGAAGTGCTTGAAAGTGCCGGCTTCGCCATTCGATCGCCACGCAAATAGCGTTCAACCGACGCCATCGCACCGCCCATGGCATGCCTGCCATCAGATCATGTCTCCCGGCCCTGCCCGGCGCTGTCCGAAAGGACGCCCGGGCAGTCCTGTCTATGCATATCGATGCAATAACCAGATACCCAGCGCACTGACGCCAAGGCCGAGAGCGGCAAACATCGTGAAAGTGGCGTTATAGCCCTGAGACCCGACCAGCCAGCCGGCCAGCGGTGACCCCATGATCTGTCCTATCGAGGTGGCCAGCAGTGGCGGAACAGGGCCAAGTGAGGGGGTGTCCAGCATGATTTCCGTGCCCCTGACGAGATAAAAGCCGGTCAGGGTCATGTAGCCGGCGCCGAACAGGGTCGCCGAGAGCAGGGCCAGTGGAAAATTGCTCGTATCCAGCGCCAGCAGGGCCAATGCCGTGGCGATGACCACAAGTCCGCCGGCATGCGTGGCAACCGCTCCGAAGCGTGTGATCAGATCACCAACACTCCCACCGGCCAGCCCGCCAATACCAACCGCCAGCCACATCCAGGCCGCCTGACTGGATGCCATGCCACCACCGGTCATGACCGCATCAGGGGCAAACACCCAGTAAGCCGCACTGGTAATACCTGTCAGAGCCGCCAGTCCACTCAGGCGGGCCATGCTGAACCATTGCTCGCGCGCCACTGACGATAGCGCCGCTCGTCGCTGCGGTTGCTCAACATCGCGTTGTTCCGCGGGGAGATAGTACAGAGCGCTCATGGCGCCCAGTGCCGCCAGCACAGCAAAACCGATGTAGGCGCTGCGCCAGGCTTCTGCCCAGATCAAAACGGCCGGCATGGCAAAGGCGATGCCGACGCTGGTGCCCGCATTGGTAATGGCATTGACCCTTCCGCGCAGGCTATCAGGCACGATTCGATAGACCGCTTCGGCCATGACCGGCGATGAGATACCGGTGCTGAGGCCACAGATCAGTACGCCGCCGGCCAGTATCGGTGATGAGGGCGCCAGCGCAATCATGATCAACCCGATCATGGCCAGGGTTATTGCGGCTACTGCCGTTTGACGCACGCCCAGAAAGCGCGTGATGGCCGGTGCGGCAATAATGGCGATGACGAAGCTCAAAAACGGCAGCGCGCCGATGATGCCGGCCATGGTAGGCCGAATGGTCATTTCATCGCGCATGGCCGGCAGGAAAAGACCGAAGACAAAGCGTGCCAGACCGTACGTGATGGCGATGACGCCGCTGCCGAGAATCGCCATGCCGACCGAGGTCAGGGGTCTCATGATGGATTCCTCATGGCGGCGCCAATCACCATGTCAATCATGGCCCGCGTATCGCTCAGTGCCGTTTCCACGCCCAGCACGGCCACCGTGTTGTTACTGCCTTCCAGTATCGTAAACAGTTGTCGAGCCAGGGAGGAGGCATGTGCCATTCCATCACGGTGCACGGCCGATTCGATGCGCCTCAGGAGGTCCAGTTTGGCCTGCAACGCCATCGCGTGAATGGTGGCGCTGTGCTCGGCAAACTCTCCCATCGCCTTGAGCATGATGCAGCCATGCTGGCTAAAGGTTTCCAGCCAGTGACCATGCGCCTCGGTCAGCGCCCTGGTGGCATGGCCGGCAGGGGCCCTGGCAACGGCAGCATCGAGGCTATCAATGAAACGTTGATGGCGCGCTTCCAGCACCGCAAGGATCAGGGCTTCCTTGGAGCTGAAATGATTGTAGAGCGTCATTCGGACCACACCCGCTGCCGATACGATGCGATCGATGCCGGTGGCGTGAAACCCCTGTTCATGAAAGAGCTGTTCGGCGGTGGTCATCAAATGATCACGTTTGGAAGCGGGCATCGCGGCATCTCCTGAATAGACCGATCTATATAGATGCGGAATTCAACCCATGTCAAAGGACGCCTTCAGGGTATCGACCAAAGAGATGGAAAGGTTAAGGGCAAGGAGATTATCGGTCGGCCGGCGGACGCCAAAAGAGCAGGAGACAACCACAAAAAAGGCCCGCCGGATGGCGGGCCCTTTTGTATCAGCTACAACGTGTGAGTCATGGCGTTATTGCTGATAAGCGGCCTTTTTCAGGGCAGCAATGCGATCATCCAGCGGCGGATGACTGGCGAAGAGCCTTTCCATGAGCTTGCGGGTCTGGCCGGTGGTGATGGCAAAGGCCGTCAGCGAATCCGGCATCTGATCGGGCATGTTCTGCTGGGCCTTGAGGCGTGCCAGTGCATTGATCATGGCGCCGCTGCCGGCAAGCCTTGCACCGGCCTCATCCGCACGATATTCGCGGTAGCGTGAGAACCAGGCAACGATGATGGAGGCGATCAGACCAAACACGATTTCCAGCACCATGACCACGGCGAAATAGCCCATGAACCCCAGGCCGCCGCCTTCATCGTCACGGCGCAGAAAGCTGTCGAGCACTTGAGCGACGATCCGGGCAAAGAACATCACGAAGGTGTTCAAGACCCCCTGAATCAATGACAGGGTGACCATGTCGCCGTTGGCCACGTGGCCGATCTCATGACCCAGAACGGCGCGAACCTCTTCAGGACGCATCTGGTTGAGAAGGCCGGCCGAAACGCAGACCAGTGCATCGTTCTTGTTCCAGCCGGTCGCAAAGGCGTTGGCCTGCTGGGCCGGAAAGATCCCTACCTCGGGCATCTTGATGCCCGCATCGCGGGAAAGCTCCGCTACGGTGTCATAAAGCCACTGTTCGTTGGCATTGCCTGGGCGGTCAATGATCTGGGCCCGGGTGCTCATCTTGGCCATCTTCTTGGACAGCAGCAGCGAGACCAGCGAACCGACCATGCCAAAGACAAAGCAGAAAATCAGCAGCGACGTCAGGTTGAGTCCGCTGCCGGCAAGATAATTTTCCACGCCGAGAAGGCGCAGCGTAATGCTTGCCACCAGCACTACTGCCAGGTTGGTGGCAAGAAAGAGGACAATCCTCATCATGACCGGTGGTCTCCATTGGGATAATGCGTCAGTCGGTAGCGCGTCCATCGGGACCGCGTGGGTCTCCGGCGACAGACTTTAGATAAGTGCTGGCGCCGGGAGTTTCAATCACACCTTAAGGATCGTTTAGGTGATCAGGCCTGACGGCGACGGGCCAGAAACCGTCCCAGTCGTTCAATGGCGTCTTCAAGCTGTTCGGCCCAGGGCAGGGTCACAATGCGCAGGTGATCGGGGGTCGGCCAGTTAAACGCCGTGCCCTGTACCAGCAGCATCTTCTCTTCGAGCAGCAGATCCAGTACCAGCTGCTGGTCATCCCTGATGTCATACATGGCCGGGTCAAGACGCGGGAACATATAAAGTGCGCCGCGTGGTTTTACGCAGCTGACGCCTGGAATCTCGTTGAGTTTTTCCCAGGCCGCGTCACGCTGGGCCAGCAGGCGGCCGCCAGGCAGGATCAGGTCGTTGATCGACTGATAGCCGCCCAGTGCTGTCTGAATGGCGTGCTGTGCCGGCACGTTGGCGCACAGTCGCATCGAGGCGAGCATATCCAGGCCCTGAATATAGTCCCGGGCGTGGCGCTTTTCGCCGGAGACGATCATCCATCCAGAGCGGAACCCGGCGCAGCGATAGCTCTTGGACAGCCCGTTCAAGGTGATGATCAAAAGATCATCTGCCAGTGACGCGGTCGGCACATGAACGGCGCCGTCATAGAGAATCTTGTCGTAGATCTCGTCAGAGAACACGATCAGACCGTGCTCACGGGCAACCTGCAGCACGTTTTCGATGACCTGTCTGGAGTAGACGGCGCCGGTCGGATTATTGGGATTGATCAGAACGATCGCTTTCGTACGGGCGGTGACCTTCTGGCGGATATCCTCGATGTCCGGCTGCCAGCCCTGTTCCTCGTCGCAGAGGTAGTGCACGGCCTGACCGCTGGCAAGATTGACGGCCGCTGTCCAGAGCGGATAGTCGGGCGCCGGCACCAGCACTTCATCGCTGTCATCGAGCAGCGCCTGCATGGCCATCACGATCAGTTCGGAGACGCCGTTGCCGACATAGATATCCTCAATGCTCACGCCTTCCACACGGTTGCGCTGGCACTCCTGCATGATGGCCTTGCGGGCCGAATAAAGGCCCTTTGAGTCACAGTAGCCCTGCGCGGTGGGCAGGTTGCGCATGACATCCTGCAGGATCTCCTCGGGCGCCTCGAAGCCAAAGGGCGCCGGATTGCCGATATTGAGCTTCAGGATGCGATGCCCCTCATCCTCGAGCCGTTTGGCATGCTCAAGTACCGGACCGCGAATGTCATAGGAGACGTGGTCGAGCTTGTGAGATTTTCTGATCGGCGTGGTCATGCTGCTCAATGGGTCCGCTGAAATGAAAGGGGGCAGTCAACGGCAGGGCAAATGCTGTCCGGTGGATCTGCCATAACCAAAAAATGACAGACATCCTGGGATGGCTGTCATTTCAGCATACCGCGCCGTCTGCCCGTCATGCCATCGCTGTCTCACTGCATTGGAATCACTGCCCGGGCGGCGTGTCGTCGGTCGATGCATCATCAAGAAAGGTTTCGCCGCGATTGAAGCGCTCGCGCTCGGCGCGCATGGCTTCAAGACCTGCCTCATCGGGAATGTCGGCCGGCGTTTCCAGCGACATGGGGCCCAGCTTGCCGCCTCGCAGATCCATCAGCAGCACCTCGGCACCCCGGTGCATGTCCACCTCACCACCGGCGCGCAGGCCGCCGCGACGAGTGGCAATCTCTCGCACGATGGACTCGCCGGTATCGCCGAGAGTGGCCAGCTTGTAGCGGGATCTGAGCGCCTCGGGGTAACGTTCGGCCAGCGACAGGGCGGTTACCGAGGCAACATCGACGTACTCCAGTGCCGTGTCACGAATGGCGCCGCTGGCGGCCAGTCGATAGGCGCTGTTTTGATCCTCGATGCGCGGCCAGAGCACGCCGGGGGTGTCGGTCAGGGCAATGCGCTGGCCGATGCGGATTTTCTGCTGACGCTTGGTGACGGCCGGCTCATTGCCCGTCTTGGCAATTTTCTTGCCGGCCAGCGTGTTGATCAGCGTGGATTTGCCCACGTTGGGAATGCCCATCACCATCACACGCACGTCGCGATCTTCACGAATGTGGCCGGCCAGCTCATGGCAGAGCCTGTAAAGCGGTTTGAGCTGACGCGTTTCGGTGGTGACCACCGCCATGGCGCGCACATCGGACTGAGCATCAAAGTGCTCGATCCACTGCCGGGTAATGGCGGGGTCGGCCAGATCGGCACGCGACAGCAGCTTCAATGACGGCTTGTGACGAATCAGATCGGCCAGCATGGGGTTGGCGCTGGAGTAGGGCAGGCGTGCATCCAGCACTTCAATGACCACATCAATTTCGGGCAGGGCTTCGCTGATCTGGCGCCTGGCCTTGTTCATATGCCCCGGGAACCAGCCCAGCATATCTCTCTCCTGTTGTGATGTGATTTGGCGGGTACGCTGCGCGCGCCGCGATAATGGCCGCGCAGTGTACCCTTTAAGACGTCGATGCCGAAGCACTCTACACGGCAGGCAGGAGGCTATTCGCCCTGATGGAAGGTCATGGCGACCGAGTTGATACAGTAGCGAAGCCCGGTGGTGTCACGCGGGCCGTCCGGAAAGACGTGACCCAGATGGGCGTCGCAGCGGCGACAGGTCACTTCGATGCGACGCATGCCGTGGCTCTCGTCGACGTGTTCTTCAAGTGCGGCATCGGCCAGCGGGCGATCAAAGCTCGGCCAGCCGCAGTGCGACTCGAACTTGTGCTCATTTTCAAACAGCGGCGCGTTGCAGCAGATGCAGTGATAGATGCCCTGTACGGGCTCGACCTGATAGTCCCCGGTATAGGGGCGCTCGGTGCCGGCCTGACGCGTGACGCGATACTGCTCATCGGTGAGCTGTTCGCGCCATTCGCGGTCGCTTTTTTCTACCTTGTCCATGACGTCCTCCTCGGTCCCTGTTCATGCCCGTCCGTCATGCCAGCCAGACGGCTGTCCGGACAGGCCTGCATCCTAACAGGATAGAACGCTGTACGTCTGTGTGCGGCCATGTCGTGATACAGGCTTGCCTGTTTCATTTCGGACCGGCTGGCAGCAAGCGATCTACAGGCTCGCCGCGCCGCCATCGCTTCGTGGGTCATGTGCGCTTTCGATCAGCCCATCGGGATGGTGCACGATGGCACCGACATGTCCCATGGTGTCAGTGAAGGTCTCGGACAGGACTTCTACATCGTGGCCGGCTTTTTCGAGCTCAGTCACCAGTGGCGTGTAGACGCGCGACTCGAGTTTCAGGTTGGTGCTGTTTTCACCCCAGGTGCGACCCAGCAACCAGCGCGGCGCCGCAATGGCCTGCTGAAGGGGCATGCCGTGCATGGCGTAGCGCGAGAAGATGGCCGCCTGCGTCTGCGGTTGGCCTTCGCCTCCCATGGTGCCATAGACCATGGAGCGTCCGTCCCGAAAGCGCGCCAGTGCCGGGTTAAGGGTATGAAACGGCTTGCGACCGGGCGCCAGAGCGCGCAGGTCATCTGGGTCGAGAGAGAAGCTGACGCCGCGGTTCTGCCACAGCACGCCGCTTTCCGGCAGGACCACGCCGCTGCCGAACTCCCAGTAAAGGCTCTGGATAAAGCTGACCGAGCGACCTTCGCTGCCGACCGTACCCATCCAGATGGTGTCGCCGGGTTCGGGCCTATACGGCCAGGCTATGGCCTTTCGGGAGTCGATCATGGCGGCTTCACGGTCCAGACGTTCCGGAGTCAAAAGCGTCTGGAGATCGGTGGTCATGCGCCCGGGATCGGTGATGTATTGATCGCGCAGCATAAAGGCGCGCTTGGTGGCCTCGACCAGGCCGTGCAGATGGGCAAACCCTTCGCCGCTGTCGATGTTGAGCCGCTCGTAGAGGCCCAAAATCATCAAGGACGCCATGCCCTGGGTGGGGGCGGGCAGGTTATAAAGCGTGGCGTCACCGAGTTCGACCTCCAGAGGCGTGACGATCTGTGCCTGATAGTCATGAAAGTCCTGCAGGCGAAGCGGGCTGCCCAGCGCTTCGAGATCGTCTGCCATGCTGCGGGCCAGCTCGCCGCGATAGAAGTCATCAAGCCCTGCCTCGGCGAGGCGTCGCAGCGTGGATGCCAGTCGTGGCTGACGCAGGCGCTGACCTTCACGGGGAATCTTCCCATCCATCAGAAAGGCGTCGCTGAAGCCGGGACTCTGTGACAGGCGATCGAAATGCTTGCGCGCCAGCGCTTCCTGACTTCTGGAGACAGCTATGCCCTGTTCGGCGTAGCGAATCGCATCCCCCAGGAGGGTGCCCAGCGGCAGCGGTGTGCCCCAGGCTGCACCAATATCGAGCGCCTTTTGCCAGCCGCTGACGGTGCCGGCCATGGTCAGGGCGGCCTTCGGGCCGCGCTCGGGAATGCTCGATTCTCCCGCATAGAAGTCGGTGCTGGCCAGTCCGGCTGCCCCGCCACAGGCATCGATGGCGACCGGCGCCTTGCCGGGTTCGCTGATCAGCCAGAAGCCATCACCACCCAGCGCATTCATGTGCGGATAGCTCACGGCGATGGCCGAGGCAGCCGCGACCATGGCCTCGATGGCGTTGCCGCCCTGCTTGAGGATGTCGCGCCCGGCGCTGGCCGCAAGATGATGTGGGGCAACGCAGCTGCCGCCACCGTAGCTTCGCTGGGTGTTGAAAGCGGCGTCGGGATGAAAGTCTGTCGTCGCCGGGTCCTTTCGATCATTGTGGGGCTGAGCGCCGGCCATGTGAGGAAAGCCCAGCGTCAGTCCGGCGGTGGTAGAGACGGCGGTAGCACCTGGAAAACTGCGACGTGTCAGTGGCATCGAACACCTTTAATCCGTAGGGATAGGCATCGCTGGATGCAAGAAACGCGCCAGATATCAGGCGGGTAGGGTGCTGGCGGTTGAGCGGCTCGATTTTTTCTGTTGCGCCGTTTGATTCGAAAATCGACATCGCAGGTGTTGACACCCAAGAAAGCTATGGGTAATATGCGCGCCACTCGGTGAGGCGAACCGGATACGTCCCATTCGTCTAGTGGTCCAGGACACCGCCCTTTCACGGCGGTAACAGGGGTTCGAACCCCCTATGGGACGCCACTCGCTTCATTGATGACCGGTGCGGGAATAGCTCAGTGGTAGAGCATCGCCTTGCCAAGGCGAGGGTCGGGAGTTCGAATCTCCTTTCCCGCTCCAATGCGTCCCATTCGTCTAGTGGTCCAGGACACCGCCCTTTCACGGCGGTAACAGGGGTTCGAACCCCCTATGGGACGCCACTTCTTGTTTGATGCGGGAATAGCTCAGTGGTAGAGCATCGCCTTGCCAAGGCGAGGGTCGGGAGTTCGAATCTCCTTTCCCGCTCCAATTTTTTGGTAGCGCAAGTCAGAAAGCACGGGTTCTGATCCGATATGCCGGTTCAACGAAATACCAGCCCGATTACGCTTTCTTGCCGCTCCAGCCTCGATATGCAGAACAGATCCTTCGAATCGTTGCCTGATAGACAGGTTCGATCGGTCTTTGTTTGCGTGTTGATACGTCCCATTCGTCTAGTGGTCCAGGACACCGCCCTTTCACGGCGGTAACAGGGGTTCGAACCCCCTATGGGACGCCATTCTTTTCTGCTTTTATCGTTCCGACTGCGTTGTGTCACACAGAATTCGTCTTTTTCAGAGCGCTTTCTGCAGCCGGCTTTTTTGTGGCTGAACAGTGCCGTGTTTCGCGTGTTCGACTATTATTGCTGCCTGACATTACGCATCCCCTCAAGTGCCGCTGGATAGCGCTTCGACAAACGATGCTTTCATTTCAACGCGCTCGCGTCGGGCGTCTCCCTGTCGTCGCCTTCTCTGCCCTGTTCTGCAGAGTGATGTGGCTCGCCCCTCAGTGCGTGAGCCTGCGGCGGTACCCCTGATCGTCATGGAGTTCTGATTGTGCATGCTGCCCTCTCCATAAGAGGCCTGACCAAGGTTTACGACAATAGTTTTCACGCCCTGAAGGGCATCGATCTGGAAGTGCCTCAGGGCGATTTTTTTGCGCTTCTGGGGCCTAACGGTGCCGGTAAATCCACCACGCTTGGCGTGGTCAGTTCGCTGGTGCGCAAAACGGCGGGTGAGGTGTCAATTTACGGCATCGACGTCGACCGTGATTTTGCCCGTGCTCGCTATCATCTCGGTGTCGTGCCACAGGAGTTCAACTTCAACCAGTTTGAAAAGGTTGAGGATATCGTCCTGACTCAGGCCGGCTATTACGGCATTCCACGTCGTCAGGCCGAAGATCGCGCTCGCCAGTTGCTTGAGGACCTTGGGCTCTGGGACAAGCGCAACGACGCCGCACGCATGCTCTCCGGGGGCATGAAGCGGCGATTGATGATCGCTCGCGCCCTGATCCATCGCCCGCGCCTTTTGATTCTTGATGAGCCCACCGCCGGCGTGGACATCGAGCTTCGTCGCAGCATGTGGGAGTACATGAAGCGCATCAACGAGCAGGAAGGCACCACCATCATCCTGACCACCCACTATCTGGAAGAAGCCGAGAGCCTGTGCCGCAATATTGCCATCATCAATCATGGCGAGATTGTGCATAACACCAGCATGCGTGAGCTTCTGGGCCAGCTCAGCCGCGAAACCTTCGTGCTGGATCTGGCCTCGCCGGTGACGCAGTGTCCGGTGATTGAAGGCTTTGACGTGGAAAGAATCGATGATTCCCAGCTGTCGTTGTCGATCGACAAGGGGCAACGCATCAACGACGCCTTTGCGCGCCTGAGTGAGCAACATATTGAGGTGGTTTCGATGCGCAACCGGGCCAATCGGCTTGAGGAACTTTTTGTGCGCATGGTGGAAGGCAGTAACGACACGAAAGGGCAGCAGGGAGGCATTCGCTGATGAACACTCGACAGATGATGGTGGCGCTCTGGACCATCGTGCGCAGCGAAATCCGTCGCTTCATGCGTATCTGGCCGCAGACGCTGCTGCCGCCCTCCATCACGATGACGATGTATTTCATCATCTTTGGCAACCTGATCGGGTCGCGTATCGGTCAGATGGATGGCGTGGATTACATGGACTACATCGTGCCCGGTCTGATCATGATGTCGGTCATTACCAACAGCTATTCCAACGTGGCATCCTCGTTTTTTGGCAGCAAGTTTCAGCGCAGCGTTGAAGAGATGATCATTTCGCCGATGCCCAACTGGCTGGTGCTGTCCGGTTTTGTGATCGGTGGTTCGGCTCGCGGGCTGGCAGTAGGTATCATCGTCACCGCAGTATCGCTCTTTTTCACCGATCTGCAGATCCAGCATCCGATTCTGACCACCCTGGTCGTGATCATGACCGCGATCCTCTTCTCGATCGGCGGCTTTATCAATGCGCTGCTGGGCAAGAAGTTCGATGACATCTCGATCGTGCCCATTTTTGTGCTGACGCCGCTGACTTATCTGGGCGGAGTCTTCTACTCGATCCATACGCTGCCCGAGTTCTGGCAACATGTTTCCTTGGTCAACCCGATTCTGTATATGGTCAACACGTTTCGATACGGTATCCTTGGCGTTTCCGATATCAACGTTGGCGCAGCTGTCGGGGCCATTGCGGTATTTATCGTGATTTTCTTTTCCGCGGCCATGTGGCTGCTGCGCCGTGGCAAGGGGCTACGTAGCTGATCATGAGCGACGACCTGAAGGATGCGCCACTGGGACAGACCAGTGCCTACATCACCGAGTACGACCCGACACTGCTGTATCCCATTGCGCGCAGTGCCAACCGGGCGTCGCTGGATCTGGATGAGGATGATCTCCCCTTTGAAGGGGAGGATGAGTGGCAGGCCTTTGAGCTTTCCTGGCTGACGCCGACCGGTAAGCCGGTTGTGGCCATTGCACGCTTTCGGGTGCCTGCGAGCTCGACCTATCTGATCGAGTCCAAATCCTGGAAGCTCTATCTCAATAGCTTCAATCAGACCCGGTTTGCCTCCTCGGTGGAGGTGCGCCGGGTGCTCCGACAGGACCTGTCGCAGGTAGTGGATGCCGAAGTGGAAGTCACGCTGTTTGGCGTGGATGACATGGCGCTCGCCCCGGGGCGCCTGCCCGGGATCTGTCTGGATGATCTTGAGGTCGAGGTGGATACCTATCAGCCCGATCCGGAGCTCATCATCACCGATAATGAAATTGTCGAAGAGACCGTGCACTCGCATCTGCTCAAGTCCAACTGCCCGGTCACCGGTCAGCCTGATTGGGGCAGTGTCCTGATCCGCTATCGTGGACCGGCGCTGGATCATCATGCGCTGCTGGCCTATATCATCTCCTTTCGCGAGCATCAGGAGTTTCATGAACACTGCGTGGAGCGCATGTTCATGGATATTCTGCGTGAAGCCGAGCCGGATCAATTGCTGGTCATGGCGCGTTATGTGCGTCGAGGTGGGCTGGACATCAGCCCATGGCGGGCCATGCCCGGTGAAACACCGATCAAGACGCTGCGACTGATGCGCCAGTGAGTCAGGAGAGCAATATGGATGCCATGGCACTACTGCTGGATCGCCAGTCGCACGGCAGGCTCGAAGCCCCAGCCCCTACCGCCGAGCAGATGGAACTCATTTATCGGGCTGCCCTTCGGGCACCGGATCACGGTGAGTTGCGCCCCTGGCGCTTTATCGAGTACACCGGTACCGGTCGCGAGACGCTCGGATCGATGTTTGCTCGCGCCGAGCAGGAAGATAATCCGGATATCAGCGACAGGACGCTCGAGAAAGCGCGTAGTAAGCCGCTTCGCGCCCCTGTCGTGATTGCCATCGTCGCCTCGGTAACGCCCAATCACAAGGTGCCGCGCATCGAGCAGGTTATTTCGGCCGGCTGTGCAGCCCACGCCATGCTCTACGCCGCTCATGCTCAGGGGCTTGGTGCCATGTGGCGAACCGGCGGCTTTGCTCACCATTCATGTGTTCGTCAGGCGATGGGGCTTGAGAAGGATGATGAGCTTGTGGGTTTTCTCTATCTGGGGCATTGCACTCAGGGCGACCGGACGCTCAAGCCGCTCGAGCCGGATGATTTTGTGGAGCGTATCCAGGCTTAAGGCTTGCAATGATCAAGCCATCGTGTCAGGATGTGCGCCGTTCTCGCAGACAAGTCTGAGAGAATGGCAGTGTGGAGAGGTGTCCGAGTGGTCGAAGGAGCACGCCTGGAAAGTGTGTAAGTCGAAAGGCTTCGAGGGTTCGAATCCCTCCCTCTCCGCCACAAATTAAGAAAAAGCCGGCGCTTGTCGCCGGCTTTTTCATGTCTAAAAAGCGTGGGGATCATCAGGATTCCCCGTCTCATGCTGAATAGCTGGGACGTGGCTTATACGTGATCAATGCTGTCATTCGGCAGTCGAAAGGGAATCAGGCCAGTGCCTGATTCCCTTTTTTGTGGCGCTTTTTGAAATGGACGTAAACCATTGCGCCAAAATGCCTGTTCCTGGCAAGGCTGTTCTCGGCAATTACCCAATCATCTGCCTGTTAAACCTGGTGCGCTCAGGCTCGAGCGCCATTTCAGGTAATATTTTGTATACAATTGATTTGTATCAAAAGTGGCTAAATAAAGTGTTGGATACTGGATTATAGGTAGGATGCCTGGATGGTCACGGTAAAGCCTTCTGCACAGGGATGTGCCTGTTTAAAGAGAAATTTATGATTTGACCGGACAGGGCAGAAGTGACGAAAAAGAGGCCGGTTGCGAGGGTACGTCACCGGCCTGAAATACCGTTGCGGCTTTTCGCCGGTCAACGTTGTTGCATTGTTACATAAATTGTGTCTTTTGGTAACTTAATTTTATTTAACAATAAGCGTTCCATTCGATCGCCCATATCATGGATGTTGTCCGGTCTTTCAGAGATCAGGCATGCCCGTGATACATGTTCGCGCTGGCGCGCTTTTGTCTGCTCAGGAGTCGGTCCTGAATCGCATTGCGCATTCGATTGACCAGTTGTTCCTGAAACAGCACACATACCACCACAACGCCTGCCAGAAAAAACGGATACATCCAGAGTTCCCGTGTTTGCTCACCGGCCAGATTCAGAAGTGACGACATGGACACTGGGGCCTGTGTCGTGAACATCTCGATGGTGCCCAGTATCAGCTTTTCAATCTTTGAAGAAATCATGTTGATCGGCGTGTGCAGGGCGAAGATGGACAGTGATGCCACGCCAAGGCGTGCTGCAAGTCTGGCCTGAGACGTATTGCTGTCAGGCTGGTACCAGGCGCACATCAATACCAGCAACAGCTGTGAAGGCAGCAGCAGGCCGTTATGCAGCATGTAATACCAGCTGCCTCGAACTTCGGCATGAATCCAGGCGCTGAAAGCAAAGCATCCCAGGATGAAGGCAATGCAGGCCATCGTGCCACGAGGGCTGAACAGCGCTGCCATCAACAGCTTATGACGCAGATAAACCTGATGCAAAACCACGCCGGCGAGAAACTCGGGCAGGCGGAACAGCGGGTTGCGGTGCATGAGGCCATGAGCCACCACATTGTCATTGGTGTTGGTCATGAACATGTATAGCGCTGGTATGGCGTAAATAAGGCCGATGACAACAAGTGCCAGCAGGGGACGACGAATCCGTGCCAATGCCGGACCGGCAAAGGGAAAGACCAGATAAAAGAACAGCAGGGCCGACAATGACCAGGTGGCGAAGTTGAAGGTGGTATAGAACGGGCTCCAGGCATGGAGGAGGCTGACATGCAGCAGGAGGTTACTCACGAAGCCGCTTATGCCCAGCATGTGTGAAGCCATGCCGTCACCTGCCGCCCAGTCGTTGGTGTTGGGCGTCACCGTAATCTGTGCAAGGCCGCCGGCATTGATGATTACCAATGGCAGCACAATGATCAGCGACATGATGTGAATGGGATAAAGTGAAGCAAAGCGCTTGATCCAGAAGCGCTTATAGTCAAGCCCCCGGCCCTGGTCCCTGCCGATATAAACGTGGGCCAGCAAAAAACCGGACAGTACAAAAAAGGTGCTGGTCGAATAAAAGCCAAGACTCAGGCTGCTGTAGAGCCATTCGACGACTCGAATATCGCCATACTCCTTGAGGGTATGGAAAAGCACCAGGTAGATCGCCAGTGCAAAGCGCAGCCAGTCCAGAGCAACAAATTTTTCCCGGTGCATGGAATGAGCACTCCCTGTTGAGCTTGTGATGACGGGCATGTCAGCGAATTGTTACTCAATGATTCATTGGGTCATCATGAGTAACCTTGAGGGTGTCAAGGTACTGCATAGCCTGCGCTATATGAATGCCCGCTCTGTGCCATGTTGACTGCTGGTGTGGTCGCCTTAAGCCTCGGATAAAAGCCCGGCCACTTCGGCATAAAAAGCAGAAGTTCTATAGTTTGAAACTATCAAAACCCTGCTGGCATGAGCCGGGGTCAAGAGGCAGGAAGTACGCTCCTTTGTTAAACTTCTTCACGATACTGACGTTGTCGGGCCGGGCGGCCTGACGGGCAACGAAACGGGAGCGCGATTGTGAAACTAGGAATTGTTGGTCTTGGCAGAATGGGTGGCAATATTACGCGCCGCCTGATGGACGCCGGTCACGAATGCGCTGTGTTCGATACCAGTGATGAGGCAAGAGACGCGCTTCAAAAGGATGGCGCCGATGGCGCTGACTCCCTTAAGGCTCTTGTGGAAAAGCTGCCTGCGCCACGCCATATCTGGTTGATGCTGCCGGCGGGTGAGATCACGGAATCCACCATCACCAAGCTTTCGGAATGGCTCGAGCCGGGTGACACGCTGATCGAGGGCGGCAATGCCTTTTTCAAGGATGATGTCCGTCGTGCTCGAGAGCTTGGTGAAAAGGAGCTCCATTACGTCGATGTCGGAGTCTCCGGCGGCGTCTGGGGTCGCGAGCGTGGCTATTGTCTGATGATTGGTGGCGAAAAGGATGTCGTTGAGCGTCTGGATCCTATCTTGAAGACCCTGGCGCCGGGGGCCGGTGATATCGAAAAAACGCCTGGTCGTGAAGGCAAGCGCTTTGATGGTCGTGCTGAACAGGGCTATCTACACTGTGGTCCGGTCGGTTCCGGTCATTTCGTCAAGATGGTTCACAACGGCATTGAGTACGGCATGATGCAGGCCTATGCCGAGGGCTTCGACATCCTCAAGAACCGAAACCTCGAAACCCTGCCCGAAGGCGAGCGATACGATCTTGATCTGGCGGACATCGCCGAGCTCTGGCGCCGTGGCAGCGTCATCTCGTCATGGCTTCTGGATCTCACCTCAATCGCACTGTCCGAAGACCACGACCTTTCTCAGTACAGTGGTCAGGTCAATGATTCCGGTGAAGGGCGCTGGACCATCGAGGCGGCCATCGAAGAGGCTGTACCTGCCAACGTCCTGACCAGCGCGCTCTTTACGCGCTTTCGCTCACGCAGCGATAATACCTACGGCGAAAAATTGCTGTCCGCCATGCGTCAGCAGTTCGGAGGGCACAAGGAAACCTCTGTACCCTCTGCCGACTAAGCCTTTATTGCATTCGATGAATGGGGGCCGCTTTTGCGGCCCCTTTCTCTTTTGCCGGAAAAGTTACACCAATTCTTATAGAGACATGTAAAGCCAATGAATCACTGGGATGTGGTGGTCATCGGAGCCGGTGCCGCAGGCATGATGTGTGCTCTGCAGGCCGGTTACCGAGGAAAGCGGGTACTGTTGATTGATCACGTTAAACGCCCCGGCAAGAAGATCCTGATGTCGGGTGGTGGACGATGTAATTTCACCAATATGGCGACAGCGCCGGGCCATTTTTTCTCGCGTAACCCGCATTTCACCATTTCCGCTCTAAAGCGCTACACACCAAACGATTTTGTCGAGATGGTGGAGCGCCACGGCATCGAGCCCATCGAGAAGGCACCTGGTCAGCTCTTTTGTGCTGATTCAAGTCAACCGATTGTAGACATGCTTCTGACCGAATGTCAGTGGGCAGGCGTGGAACTCAGGCTATCGACATCGATCGAGCATGTTGATGTCAGTGATGATGGGGTGACGTTATCCTCTGCGACCGGTCAGGTGCTGGCAGACAAACTGGTCGTCGCAACCGGTGGCCTTTCCATTCCGACGCTTGGTGCAACCGGGTTTGCCTACGACGTCGCCCGAAAGTACGGGCTCGAGATCATCACGCCGCGGCCGGCACTGGTGCCCTTGACGCTTGATATGCCCTGGAAGGAGCGTATGTCGGCGCTGTCAGGGGTTTCTACACCAACCGTTGTTCAGTGCAGGGAAGGCCGCTATCGCGACGCAACGCTGCTGACACACCGCGGGCTCTCGGGGCCGGCCATTTTGCAGGCCTCGAGCCATTGGCAGGGCGGCGACGAGGTTCATATCAACTGGCTACCCGATGTGAACGATCTCTTTGCCACGTTAAAGGGCGTGCGCCAGGATGCACCCAAAAGAACGCTCGGGGGCTGGCTGGGTGAACATCTGCCCAAAAGGCTGGCACAGTCAATGGAGGAATGGCTGGGGCTTTCAGGCGTTATGGCGGACTACAGCAATCAAAGGCTTGAAGCGCTGGCTGATCAGATCACTGACTTCACGATCAAGCCGGCTGGAACGGAAGGGTGGCGAACGGCAGAGGTGACCATCGGTGGCATCGATACCCGAGCCGTTTCATCGAAGAGTTTTGCGGTTCAGGGACGTCCCAGGTTGCACTTTATCGGTGAAGCGCTTGATGTAACAGGCCAGCTGGGCGGTTTCAATTTTCAATGGGCCTGGGCGTCGGGATACGCCTGCGCGCAGGCGCTGTAAGGCCTGCGCACAGAAAAACACCGCTTGATGATCAAACCTAATGACCGATCATTTTTTTGGCGCGCCGCGCCATGGTATAGACGACTACAGAACGTTTGAACCATTTGCCCACCCGTCCCTTATTGCGCGACAGCAGGGTTACCAAAAGGCCCGACCCCAGTAGAATTGGCCCCTTGTAATGAGATACCCGCTGCCAGGCATGATCGATCGGCGCAGTGGCTTCGTTCCAGTCACGTACGGCACTCGTGATCTGAAGGCGCTCCTGTATGATGCGCTGCTCAAAACGATGCCGTCGGGTGGCCAGCTCAGCTTTCTTCATGACGTTCTCCCACACGGGTGTGGTCGATACGCGTTTGATCCAGCAGTTCCTTGTCCTCGCTAAAGCGCGCCAGCGTTGAGCGCAAAAGACTCGGTTCGCGTGAGATGGATCGCACACGTAATGCCACCAGCATCCCTGACAGAATCATTACCCCAGCAGCAATACCAATCGCCAACAGTCGGTGGTCCTGCCAGAAGGCCACAATGATCAAGAGCATCAACATGCCGATGCCAAAGGCGAACAGCAGCAGGGCGATGCCGGATAGCAAAAGCAGTGAGAAAAGCCTGGCGCGTTCTTCCTGAAGCTCGATAACAGCAAGACGCAAACGCGTCTCGCCGGTATCCAGAAGATTTCCCAGAAGACGTCGCGCGGCCAGAATAACGCGTTCGGCTGGGCCGCTGCCGGAAGACATTAGCTGCGACCGAGAATCAGACCTACGACAACACCAAGAGCCGCGCCGTAGCCGACACTCTTCCAAGGATTGCTGCGTACGTACTGGTCGGCACATTCCATGCTGTCCTGTGCCTGATGGCGGACGCGTTCACCACTGGTTGACAGACGCTGGCGGGTTTCTACCAGTTTGGCTTCTGCACGTTCACGAAGGCGGGCCACGTTTTCACGAGAGTCATCGGCAGTCGCATGCATCAATTCCTCGATCGTGCTGGACAACTGACGCAGATCCTCGCGCAGTTGATCCTGGTGATTCTGGCTTTCGTTTTCATTACCTCTAATCGGCTTCATGGCCATGCTATGTCCCTCCGTTGACAATAAAATTGCATACTCATCATAGCAGCATGGCCGAAGGCATCAATGCAAAGACATCACGCGGTCAAAAAGGGACCTAAATGGTATCAGGAATGCCCAGAAACGACGTGTTCAGCGAAAAGCCAAGACCGATACGGCGAGTGTAGTGATCATAATCGATCAGGCTTTCTCCGTAGCCTTCATAGTACTGTACAAAACCGCGGATCTTGCCATGCAGCGGAAAGGAATAATCGATCTGATTGCCGAAGTTGCCCTTGCCCGGATTGCCACGTGCAAGCCAGGCAATTTCATGCTGATTGCTGAAAATATAGCTGGTCGTGATGTCGGCATAGCCCACGTAGTTTTCGATATCCGGGTTGTCGTCATCTTTTTCTGATTCGGGAACGCGCCAGAAGGGCGCCACGGACAGGGTCCAGTTACCGTTTTGCCAGATGCTGTCAAGATAAATGCGGTTCCAGCTGCGTGACAGCGGATCGGAGCGACCGTTGGATTGATGAACAAAGCCCACACGATTGGCCGTATTGGTCCAGCCGCCCAGAACGGTACTGTTATCGAAACTCATGAAGAGTTCCGGCTCATAGTTGGTCTCGCGAAACGGTGAAGAGGCATCGCTGTTATAGGCCTGCCACCAGGAGCGCTGGGTGTAGGCAAAATACAGATCCCCGTTGTCGCCAAACAGGTCATCGATCAGCCCGACCTTGACGCTGAACTGAAACTTGACTTCGCCATGATCGATTTCACCGTTTTCATCGATTTCCCTGAAATCGCTGGCGTTGGGACGCGTGTTATAGGTATACGGCATTAGATAATTGCGTTTGTATACCGTAATGGCGACCGGGTTAAGCGTTGCCTGCCGCTCCAGGGCTTCCCTGTTGCTGTCCCTTTGCATGGCGAGGGTATCGGTATCGTTTTCCGCGGCACCGGCCAGCGCGCTGCCTGTCATGAGGCCCAGTAGAAGGGACTTCACTACCAGACGTTGAATACAATGAGTCATAAGGATCCATTCCAGAGATGACAGGCGTCACGATGAGATTATCATGGCGCCCTGAATTCGACATGCCCAGGCCCGGGGCAGGCGCTGTCGGGATGACCGTCATTATCGGCCATGGCGGACAGCGTTTTAGTGATTACCTAGCAAATTGATATTATGTCTGCGCGGGAAGTTCTAATCCAGAGATGTTCGTTCATGTGAGGTAGGGTCAGCGTGGAAAAGCCTGTCAGGGTATCAGCGTGCCGGGTCATGCTGTTTTTAACGATATTGATGCTGTGGTGGTTGATGCCTCTGTTGGCGCTGGCCGGCGAGCAGGACATGCCGACTCGTCAGTCCATCGACGAACAGATCCAGACGCTTGAGGGCAATGACACTCAAAATGCGGCCGAAAAGCAGACGCTCGAGACGCTGCACAAGACTCGTGAGGCGCTTGAAGCGCTAGAGAACACCCACAGGGAACAGGCATCGCTCGAGGAAAGGGTCAATCAGGCGGGTCGACTGCGGCGCCAGTACCAAAACCAGCTTCAGGGGCTTGAAAGTGATGGGGTGCTGGATAGTGAATCGCTGAGCCGGAGCTCGGTCGATCAGCTGGAACAACGTCTGGGTGCCACCCTTGAGGATCTCAAGCGTCAGCAGGAGCAGCTCAGCGAAGTCTCGCGAGCCCTGATCAGTGCCCAGACCCTGCCTGAACGGGTGCAGGCGACCATCAGCGATGCGCGCCGCGAGCAACAGCAGCTCAGTGATTCACTGGAGTCCAGCGATGGCAGTGCGCCGAGCAGCGAGCAACGGCAACTGGCCGATGTGCGCATGGCCCTGCTGGATGCTCGAATCGAGCTGGGTCAGCGTCAGCTGGCCAACAGTACGGTGCTGCGCGATGTCAACCAGGTGCATCGGGAGCTGCTGATGCGCCAGATCGATATCAACCAGAATACGCTTCTGGTCCTGCAGGAGGCGATTAACCAGAAACGTCGGGACGCCTCCGAGCAGGCCATCGCTGAGGCCGCTCACATCGGGGATAACGAACGGATCAGTAACCCGGTCGTGGATCAGGCGCGAGCCGAGAATCAGGCGCTGGCCCAGGAGCTTTTACGAACCACCGATCGCGCCAATACCATGATTCGAGACGGGATCAATACGCGCGCTCGGCTTGAGCAGGTGCGCCAGGTCGAGCGCACGCTCAACGAGCAGATCGAGGCCTTGCGGGGCAGCCTTCTGCTGTCGCGCGTGCTGCGCCAGCAGCGCGGATCGCTACCGGATGTTCAGAATCAGGACAGCCTTCAGGAAGAAATTGGCGATCTGCGCCTGCGCCAGTTTGATATCGGCCAGTTACGTCAGGCCCTGGCCAATCCCGAAAGCTATATCGACAACCAAATTGAGAGTGATGAACCGCTGACGCCTCAGGCACGTCAGGTTCTGATGCAAACGCTCGAGATGCGACGTGACCTGCTGGATCAGCTGGATCGCGAATATGGCAGCCTGCTGAGCCGGGCCATCGATGTTCAGCTCAACCAGCAACAGCTGGTAGATATCAGTCGCTCCGTGCGTGACACCATCGAAGAACAGCTGTTCTGGGTCGCCAACGGGCAGCCGCTGGGGCTGTCATGGCTCAAGGAGCTGCCGGGACGTCTTGAGCAACAGCTGGGTGGACAATGGCTTCAGACCTTGAGTTCGCTCTGGACCATACCTTCTCCGCGAGCCCTGCTGGCCGTACCGCTTTTGATCATCGCCGGACTGATGGCCTTTTTCCGCCGCCGCATCAAGGCCTATTTGCTGGAGCTGCATAATCAGATCGGTCGTCTCAAGCGAGACACACAGCTGCATACGCCACGGGCCATTTTACTCAACCTGATTTTATCCTCGACACTGCCCTTGATCCTTCTCACTGCAGGGATCGCCCTGTGGCTGGGGGGCGAGGGATTTGCCGTCTCGCTGGGGCGAGCGCTTTTGCAGCTGGCGCTTGCGGTACAGGTGTTCGGTTTGATTCGGCGTTTGCTGGTGCCCGATGGCGTGGCGACACGTCATTTTCACTGGCCTTCTGCCTACGTCGAACAGTTGCGTCGCAATATCTTCTGGCTGGGTTGCAGTGTGAGCCCGGTGGTCGTGGTGGCCAGCATCGCCGAACAGGCTGACAGTCGGCTGGCCGAGCAGCCGGTGGCGCTTTTGATCATGCTGGTGGGACTGGTCGGCATGAGCGTTTTCATGCTGCGCCTGATTCTGGCTCATGTGCCCTGGATGGGCGTGCGTCTTTTCCGACTGCTGCTGGGCATTACGCTTGCCATGGTGCCGTTGGCGCTGATCGGAATGATCCTGTTTGGTTATGAATACACGGCGCTGCGGCTATGTGGACGTTTTATTCTGACGCTTTATATTCTGGCGTTGTGGCTGCTGGTCGAGGCCAGCGTGGTCAGGGGACTGGCCGTGGCCGCTCGCCGGCTGGCTTATCGTCGTGCGGTCGCTCGTCGACGCGCTCAGGGGCGTGACAGCGCTGCCGAAAGCGGCGTTGAGCTTGTCGAGGAGCCACCTCTGGACATGGAGCAGGTCAACCAGCAGTCGCTGCGCCTGTCCAAACTGATCCTGTTTTTGATTTTTATCAGCGTGCTGTATCTGGTCTGGGCCGATCTTCTGGGCGTGCTTTCGTATCTGGATAACGTCAGCATCGGTCAGATCAGTGAAAGCGATGCCGCTGGCGGTGACGTCAATGTGGTCACGCTGGCCGATGTGATGACTGCGTTAATCATTGTCGGTTTGATGGTCATCATGGCCCGCAACCTGCCAGGGCTTTTAGAGGTCATGGTGCTTTCCCGACTCAACCTCAAGCAGGGCAGTGCCTACGCGGTCACCTCGCTTTTGTCCTACACCATTGTTGGCAGCGGTATTGTGGCGGCGCTGGGGACGCTGGGCGTGACCTGGGACAAGCTGCAGTGGCTGGTGGCCGCGCTGTCGGTCGGGCTGGGGTTTGGTCTGCAGGAAATCTTTGCCAACTTCATTTCAGGTCTGATCATTCTGTTTGAGCGCCCGATTCGTATCGGCGACACCATTACGCTTGGCAACCTGCATGGCACGGTCAGCCGGATTCGTATTCGTGCCACCACGGTGACGGATTTTGATCGCAAGGAGATCATCATCCCCAACAAGACGTTTGTGACCGATCAGCTGATCAACTGGTCATTGACTGACAACATCACCCGCGTGGTATTGACCTTTGGGGTGGCGCACGGCACCGACCTCGATCTGGCCCATCGTATTCTGCGGCGTATTGCCGATGAGCATCCCAAGGTACTTGCCGACCCCGAGCCGCAGGTGTTCTGTATGGCCTACAGTCAAAGCGCCTTTAACTTCGAGCTGCGGGTTTTCGTCAATGAGCTGGTCGACCGACTGGTGGTCACCGATGAGATCAATCGCCGGGTCGATGCCGAGTTCAAGACCAGCGGTCTGCGTGTGGCCTTCCAGCAGATGGACGTCTGGCTGCACAATGAAAGGGGTGACAAGCGTCTGGTGCAGCAGCGGGCGACGCAGGATGGCCGCCCGTCGCCGCATGCCAGCAGTGCCCATGACGGTGACCCGGGCGACGCTTCACCCGGTGAGCTGCCCTGATGACGGTCAGTTGACGTCGCGAGTGGCATGCATCACGAATTCTCGATTGCCGTCTCCACCGGTAATCGGGCTGTCGCCCCAGTAGTGGAGGGTGAACCCGGCCTGCTGGCAGCACTGCCGCAGGCGGGCTTCCACCTGCGCGTAGTGGCGCGCATCGCGTACGATGCCGCCGCTGCCGATCTGCTCGGGGGAAAGCTCGAACTGCGGCTTGACCAGACTGAGCAGATGCGCGCCTGCCGGCAACAGTCGTGCCAGTTCCGGCAGAATCAGCGTCTGGGAGATAAACGATACGTCCATTACGGCCCCCGCCAGCCCATCAGGGGCCAGCGCCATGATCTGCTCGACTGGCAGGTGACGCGCGTTGACGCCTTCCAGGCAGTGCACGCGGTGGTCGTCCCGCAGCAGCGCCTCCAACTGATCATGACCGACCTCAATACCGATTACCCGAGCTGCGCCATGCTGTAGCAGACAATCGGTGAATCCGCCGGTTGACTGACCCACATCCAGCAGCGTCAGCCCCTCGGGAGTCATGCCGGTGGCGGCCAGCAGCGCCTCAAGCTTGAGTCCGGCGCGTGAGACGTAGCGCTCCTCCGGGTCCTCGATGATATGGAACTCACTCTCTTCGGGCAGTTTCTCGCCGGGGCGGGTCAGGGTGCGTGGCTGTCCCTGAACAATCAGCTGTACCCGGCCATGACGAATCAGGCGCTGGGCGCGTGTGCGTGAACGTACCAGTGCCCGGGCGACCAGAAGCTGATCGACACGTACCATCCTGCTCATGTTGCTGTCCTGCAGTGCCAAAAGGGGTGGCCCGATGCCGGGCATTCGGGATCTTTGTGAGCGCTATTCTACCGCGACTTCGGCGGTGTGCGAGGCGGGGCGCCGGTCATTATCAAAGATCGTCTGCCAGCGGTGAAGCAGCGCCTGCCGCTTGAGCGGGTCAATCAGCGCCAGCAGCCCCGGGGTTAGACGGATAGGCTCCAGCGATGTCTCGGCTTGATCGGTCCTTTCATGAGGGGCCAGCGGGCTGCCCAGTGGGGTCCGGTTGGCCATGACCGATTGCCCCTCGCTTGAGGTAATGAAGGCCAGAAAGCGTCTGGCCGTGTCAGGATGCGGAGCCGTTCTGGGAATCAGCGCTAGCCTCTGCAGGGCCAGTGCATAATCATCGGGCACCTGCATGACCAGTTCGGGGTGGTGTTGAATGGCGCGACGCGCGTAGGAGCCGAGCAGGTTATAGCCGATCAGATAGCGTCCCTCGATCAGTCCCTGAAGCATTGCGGCTGTAGAGTCCACCAGTGATGTGTCTGCCTCGCCCATGGCCTCGAAAAGCGTCCAGGCTTCTGCAGAGCGCGCGACATCCTGAGCCACGCCCATGAAACCGGTAGGGCTTCGGGCCGGATCATAGGTCACGACGCGGCCGGTCAGCGCGTCGCGGTGGCGATTTAACAGAGCCAGCAGGCTGGCGTGATCCGTAGGCGGCGGAATACTGTCGGCCAGTTCCCGACGATAGACCATGACCAGCGGTTCCCGGGTCAGTGCAATGAGCTCATCGCGCCAGCGGGCGTCCTGCGGCCAGAGTGGATTGACCACACCCTCACCCAGCGGCTGGGCGAGGCCTGCATTGGCCAGCCGATACTGCTGTGCCATGGCCGAAGACATCAGGAGATCGACATCGCGGGGAATCGAGGCGGATGTCTGGTGCTCGCCACGCGAGGCATCGCGATAGTTCAGTGTGATCTGCGGGTAGTGTCGGTGAAAGGCTTCAAGTATGGGCCGCACAATGTCGGCTTCCGCCACCCCCTGGATGTCAAGACGCTCATGCCCCTTTCCCTGAAAGTGCAGGTGGTCCGGCGAGGCTGTCCAGAGGGTGGTGGCGCCAGTGGCGGCGGGTGCACCAGCCAGCAGTAGCGAGATCGACACGGCACGGCACAGGATCTTGAAAATAGTCGACATCAGGACAAGACCTCGGGCAGATACAGGCCGATCATGAAATCACCGTGGCGGGTGTAGTCCATGACCACATGCCCACCATGGGCCCGGGCCACGCCGTCAGCAATGGCGAGTCCCAGACCGCTGCCGGTTTCCTGCTCCTGGCAGCGATAAAACGGACGGAGCACTTCCGCCTGATCGGCAGCACTGATACCCGGGCCATCGTCTTCGACATAAAGCACGCTGGCGGTCGCATCGATGCCGACGGTCACCCGAGTGCGGGCGTAGCGCAGGGCGTTATCGATCATGTTGCTCAGCGCTTCTTCAAGCTGCCAGCCATCGCCCTCGATGACCAGTTCCGGGAAGGGCTCGGCAAGCCCGAGGTCAATGCCGGCGCGGTCGGCGGCCGGCAGCAGGCGAAGCAGCGTGTCACGGGCGAGAGACGCCAGCGCCACTGGCTGTCGCGTTACGGGCGCCTGTGAAGAGTCAAGACGCGTCAGTGACAGCAGCTGTTCGGCCAGACGCGTGGCGCGGCGGGTGCCAAGCTGGACTTCCTGCAGGGCCTGTTGCCAGCGGCTCGGATCACTGCTTCTAAGCGCCAGCTCTGCACTGGCAGCAATGCCGGCCAGTGGGGTTCGCAGCTGATGGGAGGCATCACCGATAAAGCGTTGTTCTTGATTGCGCACCTGTTGCTGGCGAGCCAGCAGGGCATTGAGGGCGGCAAGCAGTTCTTCGAGTTCGCGCGGTACGCTGGCATCAATGGGGGAGAGATCATGCGCCGAGCGGGCCTTCAGCCGTGTGCGCAAATGCTCCAGCGGGCGCAGGGCCAGGCGCAGGGTCATCAAAAGCCCTGCCAGTGCCAGCGCCACGATGCCGGCCAGTCTCAGGCTGCTGTCGCGGAAAAGCGCCATTGTCATGGTACGACGCGCCTCCAGGGTATGGGCCACAAGCAGCGTGTACGGCTCGCGGTGTTGCCAGGCGGTCAGGCGCGCCCCCAGTGCGCCGATACGCAGCGACAGACCATCAAGATTTGCCGAATCGGCGTGGAAGGTGCCGGGGGCCGGTAGGGCGGTGAGCAGATTTTCAAGGTCGGCGTTACCGCTGACCGTATGCCCCTTGTGATCGACCAGCGTATAAAAAACGCGTTCATCACCGTGCGGCGCCAGCATGTCCAGTGCCGAGGCCGGTACATCAAACCAGAGTCGACCATCGCGCCAGCCGACCTGATCGCTCATGACCTGGGCGGCTGACGCGAGCAGTCGGTCATGGACACGATCGGCGCTGCGCTGCGCGCTATACCAGGACTGCCACAGCAGCAGGATGCAGGTCAGCAAAAGCAGGAGGGTGAGTCCGCCCAGAAGGCGCCGATGGAGGCTGGCCGCAGGCGTCATGGTCTAGATCGGCTCCAGACGATAACCCAGGCCGCGAACCGTGCGAATGCGCACATCGCTGCCTTCAAGGCGTCGACGCAGGCGGTGCACATAAACTTCCAGGGCGTTATCGCCCGGGGGGCATCGCTGCCAAAGGCCTCGTGCATGAGATCTGCCCGGCTGATGACCTGTTCACTGTGGCGCAGCAGACAAGCCAGCAGACGCTGTTCGCGTCCGGGAAGCGACAGCGGCACCTGATCAAGCTCGAGTCGCTGGGTAGGGACATGCAGAACCAGTTGCCCCATTGCGAGAGTGTCACTGGCGGTCGGTCGCGCGCGGCGCAGCAGCGCGCGTACCCGGGCCTCGAATTCGTCGAGCGAGAAAGGTTTGGTCAGGTAGTCATCGGCGCCCAGATCCAGACCGGCCACGCGATCCTCGACCGAGGCGCGAGCGGTCAGAATCAGTACGGGGGTCTGGCGGTCATGCCGACGCAGTGTGGTGAGCACCTCAAGACCGCCGCGATGGGGCAGGTTGAGATCCAGAATCACCAGATCCAGAGGGCGAGGCGTGGCAAGATAATCACAGGCATGATCCCCGCGTGTGATGATGTCCAGTCGATCATCATGGTCACGCAGCAGGGTTTCAAGTGTCTGTGCCAGCAGCACGTCATCTTCGATGAGCAGTAGTGCCATGAAGGCTCCGCAGCGACCATATGCAAAAGAAGGGCAGTTTACCCTGGACGACCGATGCATCACGACTGTTGTGATCGCTTGTCGGCATCGCTTGCGATTTTGGGAGTCGTGCTGCTAAGATGCGCGCTCGGTTGATCGGGGGCTGGCCAGCAGCTGGCAAATATCATGTCCTGATCTCCGGTGATGGTGACCCTCGATGGTCCTCTCGCAACGCGATATCGCGAACCCCGCCAGGCCCGGAAGGGAGCAACGGTAGTGATGGATGCGTGTGCCGGGATGTGGCTGTCGAGGGTTGCCACCCTTCCTTCGAAGTATTCTCTTCATGCCAGTCTGATTTTGATCATGCCGACCTTCTCGGTCATGTTGTGCTGTCTTTCATGACGTCACCTTCATTGAAACGCTGTCACCACTGATCATGACGCGAGTCGTTGTCAGGGATTGATTGGCGCATCTGTGCCCAGCCGATAGAATGGTCGGCCTATCCATCGGATCGACGAGCTTTCCGGTACGTCGACACTTCACCGCTTCGATTACAGGCTATCGCGCTGCATGAGCTATCAGGTACTGGCCCGCAAATGGCGGCCGCGCACATTTCATGAGCTGATAGGGCAGGAGCATGTCAGTCGTGCGCTGGTCAACGCGCTTGATCAGGGACGGCTGCACCACGCTTACCTGTTTACCGGCACGCGTGGTGTGGGCAAAACCACACTGGCACGCATTCTGGCCAAGTGTCTGAACTGTGAAACCGGCGTGACGTCGCGCCCGTGCGGGCAGTGCCGAACCTGTCAGGACATCGATCAGGGGCGTTTTGTCGATCTGATCGAGGTGGATGCTGCCTCGCGGACCCGTGTTGAAGATACTCGTGAGCTGCTCGACAACGTGCAGTACGCGCCTACCCAGGGCCGTTACAAGGTGTACCTCATCGACGAGGTACACATGCTGTCGACCCACAGTTTCAATGCGCTGCTCAAGACACTGGAAGAGCCGCCACCGCACGTGCGTTTCTTGCTGGCCACCACCGACCCGCAAAAGTTGCCCATTACGGTGCTGTCGCGCTGTCTGCAGTTTGCGCTCAAACGCATGACGCCCGAGCGTATCGTGGATCATCTGGGGCATGTGCTGACCCAGGAGCAGACCGCCTTCGATACTGCAGCGCTCTGGCTCTTGGGGCGCGCTGCGGATGGCTCCATGCGCGATGCCATGTCGCTGACCGACCAGGCCATTGCCTTTGGTCACGGGGAAGTGCGCGAGCAGGACGTCATCGCGATGCTCGGCACGCTCGATCATCGACAGATTCTGGCGCTGGCTGAATCGCTGGCCGGTGGTGATGCCGCCGATGTACTGGCAAGGGTGGCGCATCTGGCTGAGCAGGGCCCCGATTTTGCCGGCGTACTGGATGCCCTGTGCGGCGTCTTTCATCGTCTGGCGATCGCGCAGATGGTGCCAGCGGCACTGGATAACGCCCAGGGCGATCGCGAGGCTCTGATCGCTCTGGCCGCACACTTCACGCCTGAAGACGTGCAGCTTTATTATCAGATTGCGCTCAACGGCCGAGGGGACATGGATAATGCCCCCGAGCAGCGAACGGCGCTGGAAATGACGCTGTTGCGGATGCTGGCCTTCCGCCCGCAGGGCGCGCCCTCACCGGATAACAAGCCGCTGCCAATACGGGGCGAGGCGTCATCGACACCGCCACCGGCGACGGACACCGCCACAGCCTCGCAAACGGCGCCTGTCGAGGCGACATCTGCCCATGCGGTGCATGAGTCGAACGCATCGACGCCTGCAACGTCTTCCCCGGCGGCGATGGAAATCCCGGCCGTACAGGCCGAGCCCGCACCATCTGCTGCCGAGCCGTCTGCGCCTGTCCCGGCACCGCCCTGGAATGATGATGACGCTGCCGCGTCGCTGGTCGATGCATCAGAGAGCGCCGCCTATGGCGAGGCGCTGTATGAAGAGGCCGGGGAGAGCATCCCTGCCGATCATCCTCAGCCGAGCGTTACGCCGGAGGTGCCCGAGGTTACGGACACGCATCAGGCCATGTTTGGTGCGTCCTCGGCACCGTCGCGGATAGCGCCGGCCATCGAGGTGCCTGACGATGACGAAGAGGACCATGATGACCCGCTCGATGAGTACATGAATGAAGCGGTCGGGGAGAATGCGGCCGGTCAGGCCCAGGCGCTTGCCACGATGGTCGAAGGGCTTGGCGATGAAGCGCCACGCGATGATGTTGATTCATCGACAGACGACGCATTGGATGATGGCGCATCAGATACTGGTGTGACTTCTCATGCCCTGCCGGTCGAGGCGGATCACACGCCGATCGACAACGCCGGCTGGCTTGAGCTTTTTTCCCGGCTCGGGCTTTCGGGAATGACGGCCAATCTGGTGGCCAATTGCGTGGTGCACCATGATGACGGTCAGCATCTCGCCATGTGGCTGCATCATTCCCAGAGTGCCATGAACGCTGAAGTTCACCGGGAACGTCTTCAAAAGGCGCTGGCGGCACGCGGCCTGTCACGTCGAGTGAGCATCGAGGTAGGGGAGATCGATGAGCGTATCGAGACCCCGGCCCGACGTCGGGCACGGCTTGAGCAGGCGCGATTGCAGCGTGCCATTGAAGCCTTGCGTGATGACCCGCATATTCAGTCTCTACAGGAAGTGTTTGGTGCCCGCCTGCTGGAGCGCAGCGTGACTTCGTTCGAGCAGGATGATGCCGGCAACGGCTAATTTGGCAATTGATAACGGTTTGATTTAACGACTCTTGAGGGACGCAATCATGATGAAGGGTGGCATGGGCAACCTGATGAAGCAGGCTCAGGAAATGCAGGACAAGATGCAAAAGGTGCAGGAAGAGATTGCTGACACCGAAGTGCACGGTGAATCCGGTGCCGGTATGGTCAAGGTGACCATGAACGGTCGGCATGATGTCACATCGATCGAGCTCGACCCGGCCATCATGCAGGAAGACAAGGAATTTCTTGAAGACCTGCTGGCCGCGGCTGTCAACGACGCCGTGCGCAAGGTTGAAGTCAACTCGCGCACCAAAATGGAAGAAGCCACCCAGGGGCTCAATCTGCCGCCCGGCTTCAAGATGCCTTTCTAGGATACGCGCAATTCATGGCGACATTTTCACCGCTGATCGATCGTTTGCTTGAGACGCTGCGAGTGCTGCCGGGCGTTGGTCCTCGCACGGCGCAGCGCATGGCCTTCCATCTGCTGGAGCGTGACCGCGAAGGCGGACGCCGGCTGGCGGAAGTGCTGGGCGAGGCGCTTGAAAGAGTGGGCTACTGTGAGCGCTGTCGTAACCTGACGGAAAGCCGGCTGTGCAGTATCTGCGAGGATGCTCGCCGGGATGACCACGCCCTGTGTGTGGTGGAATCTCCGGCCGATTTGCTGGCCATCGAAGAGGCCGGCGGATTTCGTGGGCGCTATTTCGTCCTGCATGGCCATCTCTCGCCCATCGACGGCATCGGCCCCGCTGACCTGGGGCTGGATCAGCTGGAAGCGCTGGTCCATCAGCGCCAGATCGAGGAGCTGATTCTGGCCACCAATCCTACCGTCGAGGGAGAGGCAACGGCCCACTATATCGCCGAGCAGCTGCGTGCACTGGGGGTACGCTGCTCGCGTCTGGCCTATGGCGTACCGATGGGAGGCGAGCTTGAATATGTCGATGGCGGGACGCTGTCACGTGCGTTCATGGGGCGTCAACCCTTTGGCGAGCAGGACGCCAACTGATGCCATGCCATAACGTTGCTTGAAGTAAACCTGACCGATGCGACAAGCCGCCATGCGGCTTGTTTTTTCTGATTCACTGTCGGCTCGAGTGCCGGCAGGCGGCTGTAGACCCAATAACCATGCCCACTGAAGTTACCTGGCACTTTATCGATACCGAAGAAGCGCTCGAGCGCGCCTGCGCTGATCTTGCCACTCGCGATGTGATCGGGGTGGATACCGAGTTCATGCGCGAAACCACCTTCTATCCGGTGCCTGCACTGATTCAGCTGGGGGATGCCGATGTCGTCTATCTGATCGACCCGACCGCGGTGGCGCCGAGCGACTCGCTGCGCACCCTGCTGGGCGATACGGGGCCGTTGAAGATACTGCACGCCTGCAGTGAAGACATGGAAATATTTACGCTCTGGATCGGCGATGTGCCTTCACCGCTGGTGGATACCCAGATGGCCCATGCTCTGCTGGGCGAGGAGAGCTCCATCAGCTATCAGCGGCTGGTGGACCACTGGGCGCAGGCGCATGTGCCAAAGGGAGAAACCCGCTCCAACTGGCTGCAGCGTCCACTGAGCGAGGAACAGTGTCGCTATGCGGCACTGGATGTGGTCTGGTTGCCATTGATCTGGCAGCGACAACAGTCATCTCTTCAAGAAAAGGCCCGGCTTGAATGGCTGCTTGAGGACTGTCGGGCATTGGTCAGCGTCGCAAAAGGCCCGCGCGACGACGCGAACTGGTATCTGCGTCACCGCAACGCCTGGCGTCTGGAATCACGACAACTGGCGGCCTTTCAGCGCCTTTGTGTCTGGCGTGAACGCGCCGTACGCGAGCGCAATCTGCCGCGCAACTGGCTGGCCAGTGATGCCACCCTGATGGAAATGGCGGCGGCACTGCCGGGCAACCGCTATGAGCTTTCCCGGGTCGATGGCGTCAAGCCTGCCCTGATCAAGCGCGAAGGCGACACGCTGCTGGCCCTGATCGAAGAGGCGGTGCGACTGGAGACGTCTGATCTGCCCAATACGTTGCCTTCTCCCATCAGCGATGCGTACAAAAAGCGTATGAAAGCATTGAAGGCGGCGGTCAATGAGCGCGCCACGGCATTGTCCTTGCCGGCAGAAGTACTCGTGACTCGTCGTGAGCTTGAGCGCTGGATCAGTGCGGATATTCAGGGCACCGACTGGCCCTGCATGAGCGGCTGGCGTGGCGAGGTGCTCAACGATGCCCTGGTGTCGGCCCTGTCACGTGATAATCGCTCACGGGGTTCGGATGCCCACGGGCGCTGAAGCCATTACGCTTTTTCGGAGAATCCCATGACCTCGACACCGACACCGCTACTGTGTCAGATCTACAAGAGCCCGCGTCAGGAAGAGATGTTTTTATACGTGGATCGCACCAAGGGGCTGGAGGTGGTGCCAGAGACTCTACTGGAAGGCTTTGGCACGCCTCAGTCCATCATGATGATGGTCATGACCCCGGAGCGTCAGCTGGCGCGCGTCGATACCGCTCGGGTCATCGAGGCACTGAAGGAAAAGGGCTATTATCTTCAGATGCCGCCGGGTGGCGATGCACGAACGCGGGATCTGGCCTTTGATGTCAGTGCTCGCTTTGATGACCGAACACCTGAATAGGGTTGTCGGGAGGCTATATGCGAGAGCGATTCTGGGAGCGATTTCCGCTGGAGGCGTTGACGCCCGAGGAGTGGGAGGCCATCTGCGACGGCTGCGGGCAGTGCTGCCTGGTCCGTCTCGAGGACGAGGAGCATCAGGAAATCGTAACGCTGTCGGTTGCCTGCCGGCTATTTGATACCACCGTGTGTCGCTGCAGCGATTACGAGCACCGCTTTGACAAGGTGCCTGATTGCCTGCAACTGACGCCGGAGCGTGCCCGGGCATTTCACTGGTTGCCTGACACCTGTGGCTATCGGCGCCTGGCGCAATCAAAACCGCTGCCCAAATGGCATCCGCTGATCAGTGGCGATCCGCAGGGGGCGCGCCGCGCAGGCGTCAGCGTACACGGTATGGCGGTGAGTGAGGAGAAGGTGCCCGAGCAGGACTACGAGGACTACATCATTGCCGTGATGCCCTGCCAGTCGTAAGCACCATGCTCGGGGATCGGCGAAGCTTTGGAATCAGTGAAATATCGCGTTCAAGAAGGGCGCGCCTCGGTCATGAGGCGCGCCCTTCTGGTTTGACATGATCGTGTGACAACTTATTGATCATGGGCGCCCTTGCAGCACCCATCGCGTTCAGTCGTCCTGCGACAGCGTTTCGACGGTGGGCGAGACGTCAGACAGTCCCAGCGCCCACAGGATAAAGGCGTCCTGTCGGGCCGCGTCACGCCAGGCATGAAAGCGTCCTGAGGCACCGCCGTGGCCGGCGCTCATGTCGGTGCGCAGCATGACCGGTCCACGGGCGCTGTCGAGTTCGATCAGGCGTGCGTAGAGCTTGGCCGGCTCCCAGTAGGGCACCCGTGAGTCGTGCCAGCTGCCCTGAAGATAGACGGCCGGCCAGGGTGCGGGAACCAGATTGTTCAGTGGAGAATATCCCTTGATACGACGATGGGCTTCCGGCTCTTCCGGATTGCCCCATTCGGTATACTCTGCCGTCGTCAGTGGCAGGTCAGGGTTTTCCATGGTGCGCAGCACATCGACAAAGGGGACGTCCAGCACCGCCGCACAAAAGGCATGTGGGTCCAGATTGACGCTTGCCGCCACCAGCAGTCCGCCGGCACTGGCACCGTAAGCGGCAACGTGATGCTCTTCGGCCAGACCATGCTCTACCAATACGTTGCGAGCGGCCAGAAAATCCCGAAAGCTGTTCTCCTTGTATTCCAGCTTGCCGGCCAGATACCAGGGCTCGCCCCGATCACCGCCACCGCGTACGTGGGCCACGGCGAAGGCACCGCCGCGCGCGAGAAGTTCAAGGCGCGAGATGGAGAACCAGGGATCGAGTGTCTGGCCGTAGGCGCCATAGCCATAGAGCAGGGTGGGCAGCGGACCGTGGTCGATCAGATCCGCCCGCGCCACTACCGATACCGGCACCCGCTCGCCATCGAAGGAGGTGGCCCAGAGTCGGCGACAGGCCAAATGACCGGGCTGTAGATCACCATAGACGGGCTGCTGGCGAAGCAGGCGTCGCTCGCCACTGTCGATATCGAATTCAACCCAGCGGGGTGGGGTCGTAAACGACTCTTCGTGCAGTCGAAGCTGGCGCGTATCGAAATGGGGCGTGTCGGCAAGCCCGAGACTACAGGGTGTCTCAAAGATGGGCAGCCACTCATCGCGCGTGACGTCATGGTGCTCATCCAGTTGCATGAGGCGCAGATGCACCTGAGCGCTGTCATGGTCGCGCTCGGTCAGTACCAGTCCCCACGAGAACGCGTCCACGTCTTCAAGCGTGGTATCCGCGCGATGCTCGATCATGGGTATCCATCGATCAAACGCCTGCTCTTCGGCACGGTCAAGGCAGAAATGCACGGCATTTCTGTTGTGAAGCACGTAAAACATGCCCGGGCGGTGATCCAGGCCATACTCCACTCCGGTCTCGCGCGGATGAAAACAGGTCGGTGCAGTTTCCGGCGCCTTGGCGGGAACCAGATGGGCTTCACTGGTGTCCTTGGAGGCACTGTGAATGACCAGCCATTCTCTTGAGCGGGTCTTGTCCAGGCCGACCCAGAACTCGACGTCGCTCTCTTCAAAGATGCAGACGGCATCATCATGATGGCGGTGACGTCGCCAGACCGTCGCCGGACGCTGGGTGGTGTCATAGCGCGTAAAGAGCACAGTGGCGTTGTCTTCGGCCCAGCACAGATCGGGCCCGATGCCGCGCTCCAGACGAATTGTCTCGCCATCGGGCAAATGACGCAGGTAGAGATCGAAATATTCATTGCCCTGAGTGTCCAGCGTCCAGGCCATCCACTGTTCGTCTTCGGACAGGGACAGGTCCCCCAGCTCGAGAAAGCTGCTGTGCCGGGAGAGTTCCTGAAGATCGATCAGACACTCGTGACCACGACGCTCGACATCGAGATGATCGAAGCCTTCACCGAGCGGATGGCGCCAGAAGACCGGGTAGTCGGCATCCGCCGCCGTTTCGCTCCAGTACACGAAATGGTCAAAGGGGGTGGCAAGACCGGTCACGGCCAGCTCGCGTCGGGCGAGGTGGCTGTCAAACAGGGTCTGTGTGAGCGATTCAAGTGGTTCAAACCACTGATCACATTCAAGGTTTACGGCTTCAAGAAACTCGGCCACCTCTGGCGCGTCACGGTTTTCAAGCCAGTGCCAGTGGGGGTCTTCGACTTTTTTGAAGCGCGCCACCGGCGCGGGAGATGGGTGTTCTTTCATAATGTGCAGTGTAACATTGATCGTTGTATTTAACCCGGAGGTATCAAGGGCGTGCTGATTTCAGACTCGATCCCACTATTGTGGCTATGCTGGTTCGTATTATCCGTTGCGGTGCTGGTCTTCGGCTACTTCGCCATTTCATTTTTACCACGCCTGCCGCGCTGGCTGGTTACCGGGGCGGTTGCAGGGCTGCTCTGGATGCCGGCGTTCTTTTCAGTTCCCGGCCCGCAATCGGAACTTGGCTATTCGGGCTGGGCACCGTCTCTGGTGGTGACTGCCGTGGGCTTTTTGCAGAATAACGGTGGCCAGATCCTGTTTGGCGGTGCTCCGATGGCCATTGGTGCAGTGCTGGGGATGCTGGTGACCTTCTTTATCGGCCGCCGCGGTCGACGTGATCATGATGACGATGACCGTTCCGGAGGGGCTCGAACCAGAGACCGCCGGGATGATCGTGATGCCTCACGGCAACGTCGGGAAGATGCGCCGGCGCGACGGGAACCTTCGCTCGGGAGATAGGCCCTATGCTGTATCGGTGGCTGATGACAGGTGTATGGTTGTTGCTGACCCTGATGGCGCTGCCGGCTCAGGCGACGTCGCAGGACTTGCCCGAGCAGGGCGACGTTCGTTTAGCCATCGATGTCTCCGGCAGCATGAAAAACAACGACCCCGATAACCTGCGTGCCAGCGGGGTTCGCCTGATGGTGGATCTGTTGCCCGATGATGTGCGTGCAGGGCTATGGACCTTTGGCCAGCATGTGGCCAACCCATTGGCCATGGGTGTCGTCAATGATCAGTGGCGCCAGCGTGCGCTGTCCGTGTTGCCTCAACTGACGCGCTATGAGCAGTTTACCGATCTCGAGTCGGCGCTCAATCTTGCCACCCAGGGAGTAACAGGGGATGGCAGGACGCATCTTATCGTGCTGACCGATGGCATGGTGGATGTCCCGGCCGTCAGCGACAAGACCGGCCGGGATCGCGCCTCGCGCGAGCGCATTATCAACACGCTGGCCCCGGATCTTGCCGGGCAAAACGTGGTCATCCACACCATCGCGTTATCTCGTAATGCCGATATTGACCTGATGCGATCCATTTCGCAGCAGACCGGCGGGCTGGCCTCGGTGGCGGAGGATTCTCAGGCGCTGCTGCGCTCCTTTCTTGATGTACTCGATCAGGTGGCACCACGTCAGCAATTGCCGCTGGCAGAGGGCCGGTTTCGGGTCGATGACCAGGTACGCGAATTTACGGCGCTGATCTTTCATGATCAGGGCGAGGGGCCGGTCACCCTGATCGGCCCGAATGGCGAGCGTTTGAGCATCGATGCCCCGGGCGGGGCGAGTCGCTGGCGTCATGATGATCGCTATGAGCTGATTACCGTGCCCGAACCCGCTTCCGGCCAGTGGCAGATCGAGGGGCCGGTCGGTGCCGGCTCGCGCATCCTGATCGATTCAGGCCTTCAGCTGCGCAGTGCCAGCATCCCGGCCACGCTGTATGCTCATATTGACCATCCCCTGGATGTCTGGCTGGAAGGCATGAGCGATCAGGGTAGTGACGTCGCGCAGCACCCAGCCGTCGATGCCGTATTACGCGGATCGCAGGGCGATATCACCAGTACCCGCCTGCAGCGCGAGTCAGACGGCCATTACCGTGGGCGCCTTGAACGTATTGATCAAACGGGTAATGCAGAGCTCGCACTCCAGGCACGTGGCGAGTCATTTGCGCGCCTGCTGACGCACAGTGTCAATGTGGTGCCGATTATTGATGCCACACTCTCCAAGGATCAGTCACGCATTACCCTGACCGCCGCCTGGCCTCGTCTGACGCGTGACAATACGCGTATCAGTGCGCAGCTGCAGGGAGAAACTCTCGAGGTCAGGCCGCTGGCAGCGGACCGCTGGCAGGTGACACTGCCCGACAACCTGCCTGATGAATCCGTTCCGGTTGATCTGAGCGCCACGGTAGGTCTGGATAATAGAATTCTCGAGATTCCGCTGCCGCCGGTGGTGCTCAACAGCGATGTCGCGACCCGGCTTTCCGGAGCCCGGCTTGATCGGGATGCGATCAGCGGCGAAAGGATGGCCTCTCCCGAAGAGGGCGATGAAGATCAGTCCTGGTCGCTGCAGCGTCTCTGGTCTCTGGCGCAGGAAAACTGGCCCGCGGCCAGAGCGCAGATCATGCACTGGTCGCAGGACCCTCGTGCCTGGGGAGTGGCCGCTGTACTGTTGCTGCTCTTTTTGATGCTTGCCTATCGACGGCGTCGCCTGCGACGTCAGCGTCCTCGACAGAGGAGAGACCCGAGTGTGTGAACTACTGGGCATGAACGCCAATCAGCCGGTCAGTACCGGTTTCAGCTGGCGTGGCTTCCGACATCGCGGAGGGGCCAACGGTCCGCACAGAGACGGGTTTGGTGTCGGATTTTACCGCCGCGATGGTTATCACGACTTTCATGACCTGAGACCGGCCGTGGAGTCTCCGCTGGCCACCCTGCTTGGCGATGACGAAATCCCGGCACTGAACATGCTGGGACATCTGCGTCAGGCCAACGAGGGCAGCGTTGACATTCGCAATACCTATCCCTTTACTCGTGAAGCAGGCGGCCAGCGCTGGAGCTATATCATGCAGGGGCAGCTCCATGGGTTTGAAGCGCTCAAGCTGTCCGGTAGATTCACGCCGATGGGCACCACCGATGGTGAGCATGCCTTTTGCTGGCTGATGGATCAGCTTGCGGATGCAGACAGCGAGGACTTCATGGCGGTATGTGAGCAGCTACGCCAGTGTGGTGATCAGCTGGCACAAATGGGCGTTTTCAACATGATGCTCAGTGATGGTCGGGTCCTCTATACCTACTGCAGCAAGAAGATGTGCTGGCTCACTCGTCGGGCTCCCTTTGCCACCGTGACCTCGCTGGACAGCGGTGAACATGTCGACCTGGCCAGCCGCTGCGACAGCACTACGGTCTACACCCTGCTGGCCACAACGCCTCTGACCAGCGAGTCGGGCTGGCAGGACATGCATCCCGGCGAGGCCATGGCCTTTTGCGATGGTGAGCGGTGTCATGTCAGCTCACTGCAAGCTGCTCTGGCCTGATACTTCAGGGTCTGCAAGCCCCTTGAATATCAAACGCCGCAGACACCTCCGGGTGTCTGCGGCGTTTCTGGCTATCCACGCCGCGTCTGTCAGCTCAGTTCTTCTTCGGTAAACATGCCTTCAAACAGCGCAGTCGAGAGATAGCGCTCGCCGCTGTCGGGCAAAATGACCGCAATGGCCTTGTCACGGTAGGCCGGGTCTTCTGCCAGACGCAGGGCGGCGACCATGGCAGCGCCGCAGGAGATACCCACCAGCATGCCTTCCTCGCTCATCAGGCGGCGCGCCATGGCCATGGCGTCTTCACTGGTGACGGCTTCGACCTGATCGATATAGTCCAGATCCAGGTTGGCCGGGATGAAGTTGGCGCCAATGCCCTGGATCTTGTGGCCGGCGGGTGTGATGTCCTCACCACGCAAACGCTGCCCGATGATCGGGGATTCTGCCGGCTCTACGGCGACGCTGTGTAGTGTCTTGCCTTTTGTCTTCTCGAAATAGCGCGAGATCCCGGTGATGGTGCCGCCAGTGCCGACGCCGGCCACCAGAACGTCCAAATCGCCGTCAGTGGCGTCCCACAGCTCGGGACCGGTGGTTTTTTCATGAATTTCAGGGTTGGCCGGATTTTCGAACTGGGAGGGCATGAAGTAGCGCTCGGGTTCTGCATCGCGCAGTTCGGTGGCACGCTCCACGGCGCCTTTCATGCCACGTGCGGGTTCGGTCAGCACCAGTTCGGCCCCCAGTGCCTTGAGCACTTTGCGACGTTCGATGCTCATCGACGCCGGCATGGTCAGCTTGACCTTGTAGCCACGGGCTGCGCCCACAAAGGCCAGTGCGATACCGGTGTTGCCCGAGGTGGGTTCGATGATCTCCATGCCCGGCTTTAAAACGCCCCGCTTTTCGGCGTCCCAGATCATGTTGGCACCGATACGGCACTTGACTGACAGCGCAGGATTGCGCGATTCGAGCTTGGCATAAACGCGAGGATGGTCGGTCAGATGTCGAACCCTGACCAGTGGTGTTTGTCCGATTGCCTGGGAGTTGTCTTCCAGAATATTGCTCATCGCGTGCTCCGTGTCAGTAAGCTGTCTGATAGAAACAGGGTAAAAATGCCTACGCCATTGTGCCGAGAGGTCGCGACCTTCGTCGAGCCCCGGGACTCCGCCTTGTTCACAGGCTTTCATGCTATTTTAGGGGTTTTCCATGAAACGATACCTGGCTGCAAGCGCCATGATGACCGGGAGACGGCATGAGCGAGAAGACAACGGCAATGCTTGAAGGGCCAGCGCTCGAAGGGGACGACGGCTACCGATCGATCCTTGATGTGTTTGAAAAGGCCTGCGCGCAGTATGCCCATCGCCCTGCCTTTACCTGCATGGACAGTACGCTGACCTATGCGCAAATGAAGACGCTGGTGGACCGTTTTGCGCACTGGATCATTGAGCAGACCGACATGTCGCCAGGTGATCGGCTGGCAATCGTGCTACCCAACCTTTTGCAGTATCCGGTAGCTGTTTTCGGAGCGCTAAAAGCGGGTCTGGTGATCGTCAATACCAACCCCTTGTACACGGCCGACGAGATGTATCACCAGTTCGCTGATGCCGGCGTCAGTGGTGTGGTGGTGTTTGCGCACATGGCCCACAAGCTTGAAGCCGTGCTCAAGCGTCTGCCGATTGCCCACGTCGTGGTCACCGAGGTGGCGGACCTGCACCCATTGCCGTCGCGTCTTAAATACAATCTCGGTGCACGCTACATTGCCCGTCAGGTGCCGCGCTACCATCTGCCCGATGCCGTCGGCATGCGGCAGATCCTCAAGCACAAGGGGCAGGTGGATGATAGTCGCTGGGGACGTGATGATGATCTTGCCATTCTTCAGTACACCGGTGGCACGACCGGCACGCCCAAGGGAGCGATGCTCTCGCATGCCAATCTGGTGGCCAACATGCGCCAGACCGGCGAAGTGCTGGGCAGTGCCGTCACACGGGGTCAGGAAACCATCATCGCGCCTCTGCCGGTTTATCATATCTATACGTTCACCGTGAACTGCATGTTCGGCTGTGAAACCGGCAGCCACAGCGTCATGATTCCCAATCCGAAGGATCTGGATGGTTTTGTCAAAACGCTTGGGAAACAGCCCTTCTCGGCCTTTATCGGTCTTAATACGCTGTTTGCCGCCCTGTGTCGGCGTGATGATTTCAGAAAGCTGGATTTCAGCCATTTAAAGCTCAGCGTCTCGGGCGGTATGGCGCTCAACACGACCACGGCCAATCGCTGGTATGAGGTGACAGGCTCTGCTGTGCTTGAGGGCTACGGCATGACCGAGACCTCACCGGTGGTATGTGTCAATCCGCCGGACCGGATTCAGCCGGGCGCCATCGGCCGGCCGGTCGCCGGCACGCTTTTGAAGGTGCTCGATGATAACGATCAGCCACTGGGCTACGACACGCCTGGTGAGCTTTGTGTACAGGGGCCGCAGGTCATGAAGGGCTACTGGAACCTTCCCGAGGAGACTGCTAAAACGCTCACCGAGGACGGCTGGGTTCGATCAGGTGATATCGCCGTGCTTCAGCAGGATGGTTTTGTACGGATCGTGGACCGCAAAAAGGACATGATCGTCAGTTCCGGGTTCAACGTTTATCCCAATGAAGTCGAGGATGTGCTTTTAAGGCACGAAGACATTCACGAGGTGGCGGTCATCGGTGTGCCGGACGAAGACTGCGGAGAGAGTGTGGTGGCGTTCATCGTGCCGCGAAATGGCGCAAATCTTGACGCGTCGGCGCTCAAGCAGTGGTGTCGACAGGAGTTGACCGGCTACAAGGTGCCCAGGCGCTTCGAGTTTCGCGATCAACTCCCGCGCAGCACTGTTGGCAAGGTCCTGCGCCGCATGCTGCGTGATGAACTGTCAGGCGAGCATCAGAACGCTTCCTGAGCGGTGGTGCGATTGGCCGCCAGGGCCTGATTGGCGCTACAATAATCCCTGTGTTTTTGAGTTGTTGAAACACCTTTCCATCGAGCGGTCATGGCCATGTCATGACCGTTGTCACTACCGCCTTGGCGGTTTCAAAAGTCCAGAGGGTACCTTGAGCGAGAACGTGACTGACTCCAGTGAGTCGGCGCAGCAGGCGCATGCATCACTGCGTCGCCGCCTTGATGACGTGCTGATCAGCGATGCCGTAACCCAGGGACAGCGTCTGGAGCGCCTGACCGGGCGCATTCGCCGCGGTCAGCCTGTCGACAGGGCGTTAAAGGATATCGATGCCCGGCTGACGCGCTCTGCAGCTCAGGTTCAGGGACGTCTTGGTCAGCCCGTGACGCTTGAATATCCTCCGGAGCTGCCGGTCTCCGAGCGTCATGACGATATTGTGAAGGCCATTCGCGATCATCAGGTCGTGGTGATAGCTGGCGAGACCGGTTCCGGCAAGACCACGCAGCTGCCCAAGATGTGTCTGGAACTTGGCCTGGGCGTTCGCGGATTGATCGGCCATACCCAGCCGCGCCGGCTGGCGGCTCGCAGCGTGGCACAGCGACTGGCGCAGGAAACGAACAGTGCGCTCGGTAGCGCCATTGGTTATCAGGTGCGCTTTACCGATCAGACCGATCCGACCACTCGGGTCAAGCTGATGACCGATGGGATCCTGCTGGCCGAAACCCAGCATGACCCGCAGCTTTTGCGCTATGACGCAATCATCATCGATGAGGCGCACGAACGCAGTCTCAATATCGATTTTTTGATGGGCTATCTCAAGCGGCTGCTGGCAGATCGCCCCGACCTCAAGGTCATCATTACCTCTGCCACCATCGATGTGGAGCGTTTTTCACGTCACTTTGGCCAGCATCACAACGATGGCTCCGTCACACCGGCGCCGGTCATCGAGGTATCCGGACGGACCTATCCAGTGGAAACGCATTATCGCCCGCTGGTGCGTGACGAGCGTGAAGAGGAAGATCAAACGCTGCAGGAAGGCATTGTGGCGGCCGTCGAGGAAATCGGACGTATCGAGCGTGAAAAGCGCTGGTACACCGGCCCGCGTGACGTCCTGATCTTTCTGCCCGGCGAGCGCGAGATTCGCGAAACGGCCGATACGCTACGCAAGCTTGAGCTGCGCGATACCGAAGTGCTGCCGCTGTATGCACGACTTTCCAATAGCGAGCAGAACCGGGTGTTTGCTCCGCACACGGGCCGACGTATTGTGCTGTCGACCAATGTGGCGGAAACGTCGCTGACCGTGCCCGGCATTCGCTATGTGATCGACCCGGGACTGGTGCGCATCAGCCGCTACAGCTATCGCGCCAAGGTACAGCGTCTGCCGATCGAGCCGATCAGTCAGGCCAGCGCCGATCAGCGTCGCGGGCGCTGTGGCCGTATCGCCGAAGGTGTCTGTATTCGCCTCTACAGCGAAGAGGACTACCTGTCGCGTTCGGCCTACACCGAGCCCGAGATTCAGCGCACCAATCTGGCGTCGGTCATTCTCTCCATGCTGTCGCTGGGGCTTGGCGATATCGGCAGATTCCCTTTCGTGGATGTGCCGGACAGCCGCTTTATCAAGGATGGCTTTCGTCTGCTCTTTGAACTGGGGGCTGTGGACGAGCGCCAGCATCTGACCAAAACCGGTCGGCAGCTGGCACGGTTGCCGATCGACCCGCGCCTGGCGCGCATGGTGCTGGCCGCCAGTGAGTTCGGCAGCCTTCGCGAAACGCTGATCGTGGTCAGTGCGCTCTCCATTCAGGACCCGAGGGAGCGGCCGGCCGAGAAACGCGAGGCGGCAGATCAAAAGCATCGTCAGTGGCTGGACAAGGACTCCGATTTCACCGCCTGGATCAATCTGTGGCAGGGCTTCGAAGCCAGCCGTGCCGAACTATCCGGCAATCAGCTGAGACGCTGGTGTCGCGACAACTACCTGAGCTATCTGCGCCTGCGCGAGTGGCACGATACCTATCGGCAGCTCAAGCAGCTCACCCGCGAGCTTTCGCTGGTCGAAAACGAGGGTGAGCCCGATATTGCTCGTCTCCATCAGGCACTGCTGACCGGGCTTTTGTCCAACCTGGGGCTACATGCCGGCTCCGACAAGGAGCCACGGGAATACCTGGGTGCGCGCAATCGCAAGTTCATGATTCATCCGGGCTCCGGGCTTGCCAAACGTACGCCCAAATGGATCATGGCGGGCGAAATGGTGGAGACAACACGCCTGTTTGCTCGACAGGTGGCGGCCATCCGACCGGAATGGATCGAGCCGCTCGCTGTACATCTGACCAAGCGAAGCTACAGCGAACCACACTGGGAAATGAAGCGAGCCCAGGTCGTGGCTTATGAGCAGGTCACGCTGTTCGGATTGCCAGTCGTTGCGCGCCGCAAGGTGCACTATGGCCCTATTGCGCCCGAGGAATCCCGGGAGCTGTTCATCCGTCATGCGCTGGTGGAAGGACAGTTTCAGACGAACGGTGCCTTTTTCGAGCACAACCGAGCGCTGATCGAGGAGGTCGAGGACCTCGAGGATCGCGCTCGTCGCCGCGATATTCTGGTGGATGAGCAGACGCTGTTCGAGTTTTATGAAGCGCGTCTTCCTGCCGATATCTATAACGGCAAGAGTTTCGAGCGCTGGCGGCGCCACGCCGAGCAGCAGGATGCCAATATCCTGTTTCTCGACATGGAGACCCTGCTGGCGCGTGAAGCCAGTGAGGTGACGGTCGAGCAGTATCCCGATACGCTCGAACTGAGCTATCAGGGCGGCGGGATTCGCTATCCGCTGTCCTATCACTTTGCGCCCAACGAGCCGGATGACGGCGTCACCATCACGGTACCGGCGTCCATGCTCTCCACCCTGCCGGGTGAGCGGCTGGAATGGCTGGTGCCGGGCCTTCGTCGTGACAAGGTCATTGCGCTGATGAAGTCGCTGCCCAAGCAGTATCGTCGCCAGGTGGTGCCGATTCCGGACTGGGCCGATGCCGCGCTGTCGGCATTGACGCCCGGCAACGTCTCGTTGACCTCGGCGCTGGCGGAGTTTCTACGTCAGAAAACGGGCATCCGACTGTCGGCCGATGAGTGGCGTCCGGAGCAGCTGCCGGCGCACCTGATCATGAACATCCGCGTGGTCAATCATGAAGGGCAGGTGCTGGGAGAGGGACGTGACCTGAATGCCCTGATCGAGCGTTTCGAGCAGGAGGCCGTGGCAGGGACGAAGGCCATGGCGGGGGATGCCCTGTCGCAGCAGGGACTGACGCAGTTCCCGTCCGGGGCGCTGCCGCAGTCTCATGTGCGTGACCAGGCCGGCATTCGTGTCGAGGCCTGGCCGGCGCTGGTGGACGAGGGGGGCACGCTGGGGGTGACGCTGTTTGATCATCCCGACAAGGCGTACGCGCAGCATCGCCACGGCATCAAGCGTCTGGCCATGCGCCGTCTGCCGGATCAGGTTCGTTTTCTGGCTCGCGATCTGCCCGGACTTGAGCGTTGTGTGCTGCTTTATGCCAATGTCGGCACCCGGCGGGATCTGGTGGATGATTTTATTGAGGCCGTGTTCCTGAAAGTATTTGCCTTCGATCCGTTACCGCGTGATCAGGCGGCCTTTGAAGCGCGCCTTGAAAGCGAGCGTTCGCAACTGCACGAGACGGCCGAGTCGCTGGTGGCGCTGCTGGAGCGCATTCTCAAGCGTCACCTTGAAGTCAGCAAGGCCCTCAAGGGCAGGGTGGCCTTTAACCTGGCGCTCAGCTTTAGTGATGTTCGTGCCCAGATGCAGCGGCTGGTTTATCCGGGCTTTATCAGCGCCGCGGGAGAGTGGCTGGTCCAGTATCCACGCTATATGGAGGCAGCGCAGATCCGGCTTGAAAAGGCGCCGCGCGAAGTACGGCGCGATCAGCTGGCTATGGAGGAGGTCAACGACTTCCAGCGCCGGCTCGAGGAAAGGCGCCGCAGGCAGGGGAGCAACGCGCTTCAGGAGCGGGCACTGGAAGATTTTGGATGGTGGCTGGAAGAGCTACGGGTCTCGCTTTTCGCCCAGCAGCTGGGGACGCTGGCGCCAGTGTCCACCAAGCGTCTGGAGCGTCAGTGGCAGGAGCTGACGGCTTCCTGACTCGTGACTGATGGCCGCTGGACTGTACAGTGGCCTGAAATCGGCTGACAATGCGGCGCTTGACTCCTTTGCGCGCTATTGAAAGGGCCGTGCAGGACGGAGGCCATCATGCAGGCGGTTGCCGCAGTAGAATGGAATGCAGTCGCGTCAGGCACTGCAGATAACAAGGGACAGGGTGAACGAATGAAAACATGGTCGAACATTGCCGCGGCAACCTTTACCTGTGTCACGCTGGCAGGGTGTGCCGGTGCGCAAACGCAGGACAGCAACCCCCAGGATCCCTGGGAAGGCTTTAACCGGGGCGTGTACTCCTTTAACGACACGCTGGATCGCTATGCGCTCAAGCCGGTCGCGCAGGGGTATGACTACATTACACCGACACCCGTGCAGGAGGGGGTGGGCAACTTCTTCTCCAACCTGGGGGAAGTCGGCAACTCCTTCAATAGCCTGCTGCAGTGGAAGCTGACCAACGCCGGCACCTCGATCGGGCGGCTTTTGATCAATACCACCCTGGGTCTGGGCGGCTTCCTTGATCCGGCAACCCGTATGGGAATCGATCAGCACGACGAAGACTTCGGTCAGACGCTGGCCACCTGGGGAGTCGGTTCAGGGCCCTACCTGGTGCTGCCGTTCCTCGGGCCGAGCACCGTACGCGATACGGCCGGTATGCCGGTGGACTGGTATACCGATCCGGTCACCTATATTGATGATGACGTGACACGCTGGAGCGTGCGGTTTATCGATCTGGTGCAGACGCGAGCCTCATTGCTGGATCAGGAAAAGCTGATTCAGGGGGACCGCTACTCGTTCATTCGTGATGCCTACCTGCAGCGCCGGGCGTTTTTGATCAATGACGGTCGGTCCGGCAAGGATCCCTTCGCCAGTGATGATCTTGAGTTCGATGACAGCGACTTTGCAGAATAAATTCTTCGAACGACCATGGCGGAAAAGCGTTCATGCCTGTCAATACGAATAGGGTAGCGCTTGTCGATCAGCCTGGAGCGCGTCGTGACGCGCTCTATCAGGCGTTGTCAGCGTGTGGCCGGTTTACGTTGCTGGCGGCTGACAACATCGATGCGCTGCCCGAAGGGCTTGATGGTCTGATCGTGCACGCTGATATCGTGCCGGCATCACAGTGGGCGTCGCTGGTGCAGCGCCTGCCCATTGTGGTCATCAGTCAGGAGCGCAACAGTCGAGCGCTGCTGGCGGCAGTCGAGGCCGGCGTTCTCGATTATGTGGTTGATCCGGTAGGACATGGGTTGCTTTTAACCCAGCTCATGCTCAGAGCGCTGGACTGTCGCCGTGTTCATGCCTCGGCGTTGCGTGATCGGGATCGTCTGGAACAGCTCAATGAACAGCTTCAGACGCATCTGAGCACGCTGCGTACCGATCTTCAGGCCGGCGGACAGATTCAGCGTCGGTTGCAGCCCATGCCGTGTGCCAGACTCAACGGCATCGAGGGCGATTACTGGATGGCGCCATCGCTCTATTTGTCGGGAGATTTTCTCGACTATCAGGCCCACGGTGATCGTTATGTCCTGTTCTGCTTTGCGGATGTGGCCGGACATGGTGCCTCGTCTGCCTTTGTCACGGTGCTGTTGAAGGCACTTTTTCAGCGCTGGCTATCGCGCTGGAATGCACGTCTGCCGGAAAATCTGCCGGCCAGATGGCTTGCTCGACTCAATCGGGAGCTTCTGGATACTGGTGTCGGCAAGCATGCGGCCATCGTGGTTGGTGTGATCGACTGCCAGACACGTACGCTGCACTATTCCCTGGGCGCGCAGATGCCCATGCCGATTCTGGCCACGAAAGGCAGCGTGCGTCAGCTCAAGGGGGAGGGGCCTGCTGTCGGACTGTTTCCCGACGTCGAGTATCCGACCTATCATTGTGAGCTGCCGGAGCATTTCAGACTCTGGCTCTGTTCGGATGGCGTTTTTGACTGTCTGGCAGGAAACAACCTTGAAGAGCGCCTTTCTGCACTGTGCGAGCATATCGGCAATGCAGGGAGCATCAGTGATCTGAAATCATCGCTGGCCCTGTCCGATGCATTACCGGATGACATTACCTTTCTTACCCTGAGCGGTTTCAATGATGGATGAAGGACGACTTCAGGCGGCTTTCGAAAAGGGCACCTTTGTGCTCAGGTTGACCGGAGATGTGCGCCTGACACTCTGTGCTACCCTGGACCAGCAGGTAGAGCCCCTGGCGGAGCTTCCGGGTCTTGAGCGTGTCATCATTGATCTGCGCCAGGTGATCAACATGGATTCCACGGCGCTTGGATTTCTGGCCAAGATTGCGCTCGCCGTTCGTCAGCGCATTCCGGGTCAGCCGCTGGTAGCGGTCGATCATCCCGATGTCAGGCGTATGCTTGATGTCATGGGATTTCAAAAATACGTTACCATCATCGATATGCCCTGGTCGGAGCCTTCTGATTTCAGCGATCTACCGGCGCTGGAAAGCAGTGAAGAAGAGCTGCGCGATCGAATTCTTGAGGCCCACCGTACACTGGCGGCGATGAGCGAACACAATCGCATCGAGTTTCAGCCGCTCATCGACCTGCTGGAATCCCAGCGAGAGCCCTGACCCCGAAAAAAACGTGTGCCCCGACGATCGTCGCACGCTCCCGGAGTCTGATCTGGAGTATGACTTGCCTATTATCGGAGCCAGGCGTCTGGCTTTGCTGGTGGCCGCCAATACGGCACTGGCCCCCTTTGCCATTGATGCCTACCTGCCTGCCATTCCTGCTCTTGCCCGGCACATTGATGCCAATATTCACCTGACCGAGCTCTCGATCAGTGTCTTTTTGCTTGGGATGGCGCTGGGGCAGCTGGTATTTGGCCCCCTGTCGGATCGCACTGGACGCAAACCGGTGCTTCTGGGCGGCATTATCACCTTTACGCTGTCCAGCCTATTGCTGACCCGAATCGATGCCTTCTGGCCGCTCATGATATTGCGATTTCTGCAGGCGCTTGGCGGTGGAGCCTGTGTGGTCAATTCCCCGGCTATCGTGCGGGACTGCTTCTCGGGGAGAGAGGCGGCGCGGGTGCTTTCAACGATGGTCATGATATTAATGCTGGCGCCGCTGGTGGCGCCTACGGTTGGAAGCGTGCTGCTGACACTGGTTGACTGGTGGGCCATCTTCCTGTTTCTGGCCCTGTATGGCGCGGCGCTGTTGTATTTGATCATCACTTATCTGCCTGAAACCCGAACGCCTGACAAGCGCTCGCCTCATGGCACAGGCCAGGTTCTGCGCAACTATGCGCTGGTGCTCAAGCATCGCGAAGCCATGGGCTATATCGCCGCTGTCTCCCTGTCCTTTGCGGGCCTGTTCTGTTTTATTAACAACTCTCCATATGTCTATATGGAATATTACGGCGTCTCCAGTCAGCTTTACCCGTTCCTCTTTGGGGCCAATATTGTGATCATGGCGCTTTCCAACCGCCTGAATATAAGGCTTCTGTCGCGCTATTCACCTCAGCAGCTTTTGAGGCTGGGGCTTGGCATTCAGCTGACGGCGGGGATATTGATTGTTGCATCGGTGCTCGCGGGTCTAGATGCGCTATGGTGGATGGTAGTACTGATCATGTTTTTCGTCGGCGTGAACGGGCTGATTTCACCCAATGCCGTCTCCTCCATGCTGGATCATTTTCCCCACATGAGTGCGACCGCCAATGCCGTACTGGGTAGTCTGCAGTTTACGGCCGGCGGTCTGGCAGGCGCGCTGGTCAGCGGGCTCCAGATAGAGAGTATCTGGCCGATGGTATTGGGTATGGTGAGTGCAAGCCTTTGCGCCAATACGCTTTTGCGTGTCCTGACGCCGTCTGTTCGTGCAAGGGAAAAGACATTGTGAAACACGCGCCGCGTGGCGGGTGCATGTCGTTGCAGTGTCTGACATTGATATTCAAGAGGCTGACATGAAAAGCGACCCTGAGCAGGATCAGCACCATTTTCCCTACCACCTGATACTCACCTTTGCCTCGCTGGTCATCATCGTGACCGGCCTCAAGCTGGGCGCGGGGTTATTTATCCCGGTGCTGCTGTCGCTGTTTGTTGCCATTTTATGTTCACGTCCCGTTAAATGGCTTCATGGGCGAGGCATGAGCGTCAACCTGTCGATTCTTTGTGTCCTGTTTGTCGTGACGCTGGTCAGTTCGCTCATGATCTGGCTGGTGATGGCGCGACTGGGGGATCTGGTCAATCAACTTCCCGCCATGGAGCAGGCGCTCGGTGAGCACTATACCGGGCTGGTACAGTGGTTTGATGCACTTGGTCTGCCAATAGATGCCAAGGCGATTCAGAAGGCGCTTGACCCGGCAATGTTGATGGACTCTCTGCCTTCGCTTCTGGGCGGCATCGGCAATTTCATTACTCAATTCGGCATCATTATCATTCTGATCGTTTTTATCCTGTATGAGACGCTGGATTTTCCCTACAAGCTTTCTCAGGCCATCAGGCAGCCCCATGGAAGTCTTGAGCGGTTTACCCAGTTTTCCAGAACGCTTCAGCGTTATCTGCTGGTCAAAACGGTCATCAGCGCCATCACCGGAGGGTTAATTGCGACCTGCTGTCTGATTTTGCAGGTTGAGTTTGCATTGCTGTGGGGGGTGCTGGGCTTTTTCCTGAATTTCATTCCCAACATTGGCTCGATCATCGCAGCCGTACCGGCAGTGCTTCTGACCCTGATCGTGCCGGAAGGCGGGGTCGTCAAGGCCGCCATCCTCAGTGGCGCCTATGTCACGATCAATTTTGTACTGGGTAATCTCATCGAACCCCGCATCATGGGGCAGACGCTTGGAATGTCGACGCTGGCTGCCTTCATGTCACTGGTCTTCTGGGGCTGGCTGTTCGGCCCGGTGGGGCTTTTTTTGTCAGTGCCTCTGACCATGTCGCTCAAGATTCTGCTCGACAGTCATCCGGATACACGCTGGATTTCAATTCTGCTGGGACCCAACCGGGAGCGACGGCGGCGGGCACGAGAGGGTATGCCCACGGAAGATTGAGCAATAGTGCCTTGTCATAACAAACAAACGTAAAAAAACGCTCCCATGGGAGCGTTTTTGATGGATCAAGCGCGCTGGTATCAGGCGTTTTGATCGATGAACTGCACCAGCTGAGTCTTGGACTGTGCGCCAACCAGCGAGGCAACCTTGGCACCATCCTTGAACATCATGACGGTCGGAACACCGCGAACGCCCTGTTCAGCGGCGATGCCCTGAGCATCGTCAACATTGATGCTGACCACCTTGAGTTCGCCGGACTTCTCTTCGGCAACCTCATCGACCACCGGGGCCATCATCTTGCAGGGACCGCACCAGGGAGCCCAGAACTTGAGCAGTACAGGCTTGTCAGCCTGCATGACTTCCTGGTCGAAATTGGCGCTGGTAACGTCAACATTGTTAGCCATGATTTACTCCAGTGATTACATGTACAGGCTGTATGACAAGGATGTTAGCGGGTAGCAGTGGGTGAGGCAAATGTGTCTCTGCGATGGTACCCATTGAACAAAGCGATTAACGACATGTTCGCATTAAAAAAATGCATATCGAATACCCATGCTCAATAGTAACAGCGTCAGCATACCCCGCAGCAGATTGTCAGGCAGATATTTTGATAGCCATGCGCCGAGGTGGATGGCAGGCACCGATCCGACCAGAAGCGCCAGCAAAAGCGCGAAATCCACGTTGCCCAGCAGCAGGTGTCCGCCGCCGGCCACCAGTGTCAATGGCACCGCATGAGCGATATCGGTGCCGACAATTCGTCCCGAAGAAAAGAAGGGATAAAGCAGCATCAGTACCGCAGTTCCAAAAACCCCGGCGCCAACGGACGAGAGCGTGACACACACGCCCAGCACAATGCCTGACACTATGGTCAGAGGGGCAACATGTCGATTGACCCAGCGGTCCCCCTGACCGGTCCAGCGCTGAAGCGGTGTCTTGAAGATCAACACGGCCGCTGTAAGGATCAGCATGATACCCAGAGTGGTGGTGATCAGGGCGTTGTAATCATGTGCACCGGTGAAAAAGCGGTTCAGTACAAAAACCGTCAGGATGGCTGCAGGAACGCTGCCAGCAGAGAGCCGCATCATGACTTTCCAGTCGATGTGCCCCTGCTTCTGGTGACTGAAGATGCCGCTGATCTTGGTAAAGGCGGCATAAAGAAGATCCGTGCCCACGGCAACATGTGGGGGAAACCCAAAGGTCAGCAGAATAGGGGTCATCAGTGAGCCGCCGCCGATGCCAGAGAGCCCTACTGCGATACCGACACCTGCGCCGGCAAGTACATAAAGCAGAAAATCGATAAGTGACATGCTAAATCCCGTGGCGTTGGCAAGAGCATTGCGCAGCAGGAATCTAGGGACAATTTTTTATTCTGAAAAGGAATGATTGTTCATTATTTTAGACCCTGATAGCATTAGGGATCGTTTCTGTGTCTCATTCGAATTGATTTTTGGACCCGCTCTGCAGGAGGTTAATGCCTTGAAACTTCAGCAGCTTCGCTATATCTGGGAAGTTTCCCGGCATAATCTGAATGTATCTGCCACGGCGCAGAGTCTCTTTACATCCCAGCCCGGGATTTCCAAACAGATCCGGCTGCTGGAAGACGAGCTTGGCGTCGAGATATTTGCGCGAAGCGGCAAACATCTGACCAGAATTACACCGGCCGGCAAGCCGATTGTCGAGCTTGCCGGAGAAGTGCTTCGCAAGGTGGATGATATTCGCCACGTGGCGCAGGAATTCAGTGATGACCGTCGTGGCAGTCTCTCCATTGCCACCACGCATACTCAGGCGCGGTACGCCCTGCCTGCCGTCATTAGTGGTTTCACTCAGCGCTATCCGGATGTGGCGCTGCACATGCAGCAGGGCACGCCGCGCCAGATTGCCCAGATGGTCTGTGAAGGCATGGCGGATTTTGCCATCTGTACGGAATCACTGGATCTTTTCAATGATCTGGTCCTGTTGCCCTGCTATCGCTGGAATCGCTGTGTGCTGGTACCCAGGGGGCATCCGCTGGAAGGCACGCAGAATCTGACCCTTGAAGCGCTCGGAGAGCATCCGCTGGTGACCTATACCTTCGGCTTTACAGGGCGCTCTCAGCTTGATGATGCCTTCAAGTCACGCGGTATTACGCCCAATGTGGTTCTGACCGCTGCGGACTCCGATGTCATCAAGACTTATGTGAGACTGGGGCTGGGGGTCGGCATTGTGGCGCACATGGCCATTGATCCGGTCGCAGACCACGATCTGGTGGCCATCGATGCCAGTCATCTGTTCGAGAGTTCGGTGACCCGAATCGGTATTCGCCGCGGCACCTTCATGCGCAATTACATGTTTGACTTTATCCATGAATTTGCTGCTCATCTGGATCGGGATACGGTCGAGGCGGCGCTGGAGTCGAGTCCGCATGCTGAAAATGCGCTTTTTGAACACATCGAATTACCTGTCAGGTAAGCACTGCCCGACATAAAAAAGGCTCGCCATTTTCTGGCGAGCCTTTTTTTGGGGTGTCTGCTGCCCATTCAGTGCTGCAGATGCAGCCCGCACTCACGGGTTTCCTCACCCTTGGTCGGGTCAAAATAATCGAAGTTGTTGGGCAGGTCATGCCTGACCAGATAGTCATGCATGTCCTTGCTGCTCCAGTGAAGCACCGGGGCGACCTTGATCAGGCCGTCCTGGTTGATGCTGACCGGCTGCATCTGTGCGCGGGTTGCCGTGTCAGACGCTCGCAGGGCCGTAAACCAGACGCCCGGGCTGGTTTCACGCAGGGCGCGCTCGAAGGGCTCGAGCTTGACCTCTTTGGTGAAGGCTTCATGGCGCGGATCATCCAGAGCAGGCGTCGGCCCTTCCACGGCTTCTCGATGAGCGCGTGTGCGCAGCGGGAGATAGATGATGCGGTTAAGGCCGAGCTTCTGGCTCACCTCATCGGCAAACTGATAAGTGGCGGGCGTATTATATCCGGAGTCCATCCAGACGATGGGGATGTCGGGACGAACCTGCGTCACCATGTGAAGGATGACGGCTTCAAAGGGGCGGAAATTGGTGGTGCAGATGGGGTGCTTGTCGAGTGACAGTGCCCATTCGACCAGTGCCTGAGGATCATTGCCCAGCCTTGCATTGATCTCATCGATATTCAGCGACATTCGGTGACTCCATCCTCAATGACAGATGGCCCGGTAGGGGCCGTTTGGCAGGCACGATAGCAAATCACCCGAACTTCTCCCCAATATCATTTGGTTTGAAGTTTAGAAGTCCTGCCCGCGCTCCTGCATGCCCAATTGGCGGGTGGCGGCCAGCGGCGTAACGCGGGGAGGTTCCCCTTCGGGCCATTCCACATGGGCCTTGATGGCATAGACCTCCCGCAGGCGTTCCTCGGTCAGCACCTGTTCGGGCGCACCCACGGCACATACCTTGCCGCCTGCTCCCATAAGCCACATATGGCGTGAAAAACGCGCGGCCAGACTCAGATCATGGATGGCAATGACAATGATCATCTGCTGATCCCGCGCCAGTGCCACCAGCCATTCGAGCACCTGCAGCTGATGGTGAAGATCCAGTGCGCTGGTCGGCTCATCCAGCATCAACACCCGGGGCTCCCTGACCACGGCCTGAGCAATGGCCACCCGCTGGCGCTGTCCACCGGATAGCTGGCCGAGGTCGCGCTCGGCATATTGCTCGAGTTCCAGTGTCTGAAGGGTGTGTTGCACCCGCCTTAAATCCTGCTGTCGATCGCTGCGATGCGTGGTGCGCCGTGCGAGTAGAACGGCTTCAAACACGCTGAGTGCGGCGCGGGAGGTGATGTCCTGAGGCAGGTAGTAGACCTGTCCGGCACGCTGGGCGATGTCCAGCGTATTCAGCGCCGTGCCATCAAGGCTGATCTGGCCGGTGGATCGCTCGATACCGGCGATGGATTTCAAGAGCGTGGACTTGCCGGCCCCGTTGGGACCGATCAGGGCGGTCAGTTCGCCCGGACGTGCTTCAAGGCCGCTGACATGATCCAGAATCCGGGTGCGTCCAAAATGGACCGACAGTGATTCAACCCTGAGGCTCATCCCCATACCTCACGTCGGCTTTTGAGAATCAGGGAGACAAAAAACGGCAGGCCGATCAGCGCTGTAATGATGCCTACGGGCAGCAGCACGCCGGGCACCAGCGTCTTGGACACAATGGAGGTCAACGACATTAAAAGCGCACCTGTCAGCGCTGACATGGGTAGAAACACGCGCTGATCTTCACCGACCAGCATGCGGGCAATATGAGGGCCAACCAGTCCGATAAAGCCGATGATGCCGACAAAGGCCACGGCCGTGGCGGCCAGAAGCGAACTGCACAGCAGCACGGTCAATCGCAGGCGGCCTACGTTGACGCCCAGCGCGCGCGCCTGCAGATCCCCCATGCGCAGCGCCGTCAATCGCCAGCCAGCGAAAAAGAAAATCGGCATTGTGACCAGAAGGGCCGTGGTCACAATGCCAATCTTTGACCAGCTGGCCCGCGACAGTGATCCCAGCGACCAGAACACCAATTGCTGCAGGGATTCCGCCGAGGCGACATATTGAAGGATGCCCAGAGCAGCATTGAAAAAGAACATCAGCGCGATGCCCATCAGGACCATGGTCTGTACGCTGACGCCGCGCAGGCGGCTGACGAGCCAGATCAGCATCGACGCGATCATGGCCATGATAAAGGCATTGAGCGTGGTCAGCAGTTCGCTGGCGGCAGGGAAAAGTGATACGCCAAGTACGATGGCCAGTGCGGCCCCAAAGCTTGCAGCCGCCGAGATGCCCAGCGTGAAAGGGTCGGCCAGCGGATTATTGAGAATGGTCTGCATCTCGGCCCCGGCGCTGGCCAGAGACATTCCCACCATCACGGCCATCAGCGCCACCGGCAGGCGGATCTCCCAGACGATAACTGCAATCGCACGGGGGGCTTCGTCAGGGGTGAGGATGGCACTCAGGATATCGGTCAGCCCATATTGTCCGGGACCGGTGCCCACATCGACAATCAATGAACACAGCGTCAGCACTGCCGTGATGGCCAATAGCCAATAGTGTCGTCGTCGCCGTTGAAGATACTTGTCGATACTGGTGTCTGTAGCAGGGGCGGTGACTGTCATGTAGGGCTACCAGCGCTCATCAGCATTCTCTTGCAGCGGGCAGGATACGCCCGTGGTGATCGAAATGGTTATCAATCATAAACATCGCCTGCCTGAGCGTACAGGCGTGTTTATGTCAACGCCCGCATTAGATGGCGAATCTTGTCGAGGGTTTCGATAAATTCGCCCTCTTCATCGGAGTCGGCAACCAGTCCCCCTCCACCCCAAACATAAAGAGCGTCGTCTTCCCGGTAGAGCGTACGAATGGTGATGGAGGTATGCATGTCGCCACGCTGATCTATATAGCCGATGCTGCCGCAATAGGGGCCACGGCGAGTGCCCTCCAGCTCGTCGATGATATCCATGGCACGAATGCGGGGCGCCCCCGTGATGGAGCCACCCGGAAAGGCGGCGGTCAGCGCATCGATGGCATCCAGTGATGGGGCCAGCTCTCCCGTGATGGTGCTGACCAGGTGATGCACATTGCGATAGCTTTCAAGGGCTGCCAGTGCCGGTACGCGGACCGTTCCCGCACGACAGACCCGGCCAAGGTCGTTGCGCAAAAGGTCCACGATCATGACGTTTTCGGTGCGATCCTTGAGGCTGCCGAGAAGTTCATCAGCCAGCCGCTGATCTTCTTCGGTCGTTTGACCTCTGGGGCGTGTTCCCTTGATGGGGCTGGTGGTCAATTGGCGATGTGCAAGATGCAAAAAGCGCTCAGGGGAGAGTGACAATATGCTGCGTTCCCGACCGTCTTTTCCTTGCCATGACAGAAAGGCGCCAAACGGAGCAGGGGTTGCGTGACGTAGCCTGCCGTAAGCCTCCCAGCTTGCTCCCTGGCATCGGGCCTGAAAGCGCTGGGCCAGATTGACCTGATAGCAGTCCCCGGCATGAAGGTAGTCACTGACCCGTTGAAACCGTTCGCCATAAGTTGCGCGATCAATATCGGCAGTAAAAGGGGAGGTCAGGGCAAAGGGAGCCTCTTGCTGACCAAGAGAAGTTTCAAGCCATGTCAGCACCTGATCACGTCGCTCGGCGGTGGCGACAAGATAGCTGCGTTGTTGTTGGTGATCCTGGATCAGGGCCCAGTCATAGAGCCCGAGTCTGGCCAGCGGTAGATCAATATCGGCAGCAGCCCGGCTTTCCAGACGTTCGATCAGGCGGCCAAAATCATAGCTCCAGTAGCCCATGAGCCCCCCGATAAAGGGAACGTCCTCATCAGTGTCCGGTGCCAGAGTTTTCAAGTGGCTTAGAAGCTCGCGCTGGGCGGCCTGCGGGGTCGTGGCTGAAAGTGCTGTCGTGCAGTGGCATTGCCCCAGGGTATCTATTTCCAATACGGCGCCAGGATCACAGCTCATGATGTCAAAGCGCCCGGTCTGCGTATAAGGGCGGCCGTTATCCAGCAGTATCGCCTCGCGTCGATGACGCAGTCTTTCAAACCAGACGGCCGGGTCCGCATGATAAGGGAGGGGATGAAGCAGTAGTTGATAGGAAGGCATGATCATGTATCGCAGGCTTTGACGGAGCATGAAGTTTAACAGTCCACAGAAGGAACCGATGCCATCAGCAGGACCATATTGGCAAAGTGAGACTGTAACTTTGGTCTTTGAGGACAGTATGTCGTACTGTGGTGATATTTCCCTGATTGTTGACAATAACCATGACTTCAACGACTTCTTCCGGCGAGACCCCTATCGAGGCGCGAACGCTTGCTGAGCGAGTCTTTCAACAGCTTCAGGATGCCATCGTACGTGGCGAGCTGCCGGCGGGCAGCAAGATTACCGAGCCAGGCCTTGCCCAGACCTATGGTATTTCACGTGGGCCCCTGCGTGAGGCGATGCGTCGACTGGAAGCTCATCGCCTTATCGAGCGTGAGCCTCATGTAGGCGCCAGAGTCGTCAAGCTGTCGATGCGAGAGCTCCTTGAGCTTTTTGATATGCGCGAAGCGCTGGAGAGCATGGCGGCTCGACTGGCGGCCAGGCACATGACCACCGACGAAGTGCAGGCACTCCGTGATGTTCTGATTGCGCATGAGGAGCAGGGTGATCTGGATCAGGCTGAAGCCTATTATCAGCGAGAGGGCGATCTCGACTTTCACTATCTGATTGTGCGCGGCAGCCACAACCGAATGCTGATGACCACCTTGTGTGACGACCTCTACTATCTGGTCAGACTTTATCGCACTCAATACAGTGCCCGCGGCGGACGGCCACAGCGTGCCTTTATAGAGCATCATCGCATTGTCGATGCCATCGCCTCCGGTGATGAAGAGCTGGCCGAGCAGTTGATGCGTCGCCACGTGATTGCAGCCAGACAGACGGTTGCCGAACGCTACGCCATGTCCCTTGATGACGATCGTGAGTTACCCAGAGGGAATAGAAAGGTGTTGTCGCGTCGTGCACCCTCTATATGAAGGGCGATTCCCCATGGGGCTTTCAGGCTCATCGACAGAAAAATGAAGTTTTTTGACGAAAGGGGTTGCACGAACCGGGGGTGATCTATAAAGTACGCATCCGCTGCCACGGAGCACACGGCGACGAGGCAGCGGGGAAGTTAAGCAGGTGATTGTTTTGACTGGGGTTTTAGTCGCTCAATCAGGATTTCAAATCCAGCCGCTGACTTCCGGATCGAAAAAAAGAGGTTGACTTTTCGATCAAGGGCTGTAAAATGCCCACTCTCTCGAAGCAGCCGCCAACGGCGACTGAGACAGCATCTTCGAGACGCTCTTTAACAAGTCGATCAGGCAATTTGTGTGGGCGTCTGGCTCGTGTGACACCAGTCACATAGATAATCGAGCAGACGAACACTCGTCAAGAGTACCAGTTTGAACTCGAGCCCGGATTGATTCGCCTTTCGAGACTGCCTTGGCAGTGTCGAATAAAGAATCTCAAAGCTTCAAAATAAACTGAAGAGTTTGATCATGGCTCAGATTGAACGCTGGCGGCAGGCCTAACACATGCAAGTCGAGCGGCAGCGGGTCCTTCGGGATGCCGGCGAGCGGCGGACGGGTGAGTAATGCATGGGAATCTGCCCGGTAGTGGGGGATAACTCGGGGAAACCCGAGCTAATACCGCATACGTCCTACGGGAGAAAGCAGGGGATCTTCGGACCTTGCGCTATCGGATGAGCCCATGTCGGATTAGCTTGTTGGTGAGGTAACGGCTCACCAAGGCAACGATCCGTAGCTGGTCTGAGAGGATGATCAGCCACACCGGGACTGAGACACGGCCCGGACTCCTACGGGAGGCAGCAGTGGGGAATATTGGACAATGGGGGAAACCCTGATCCAGCCATGCCGCGTGTGTGAAGAAGGCCCTAGGGTTGTAAAGCACTTTCAGTGGGGAAGAAGGCATGACGATTAATACCCGTCATGAAGGACATCACCCACAGAAGAAGCACCGGCTAACTCCGTGCCAGCAGCCGCGGTAATACGGAGGGTGCAAGCGTTAATCGGAATTACTGGGCGTAAAGGGCGCGTAGGCGGCTTGCCAAGCCGGATGTGAAAGCCCCGGGCTCAACCCGGGAACGGCATTCGGAACTGGCAGGCTAGAGTGCAGGAGAGGAAGGTGGAATTCCCGGTGTAGCGGTGAAATGCGTAGAGATCGGGAGGAATACCAGTGGCGAAGGCGGCCTTCTGGACTGACACTGACGCTGAGGCGCGAAAGCGTGGGTAGCAAACAGGATTAGATACCCTGGTAGTCCACGCCGTAAACGATGTCGACCAGCCGTTGGACCCCTTGAGGGTTTGGTGGCGCAGTTAACGCAATAAGTCGACCGCCTGGGGAGTACGGCCGCAAGGCTAAAACTCAAATGAATTGACGGGGGCCCGCACAAGCGGTGGAGCATGTGGTTTAATTCGATGCAACGCGAAGAACCTTACCTGCTCTTGACATCCTGCGAATCTCCCAGAGATGGGAGAGTGCCTTCGGGAACGCAGAGACAGGTGCTGCATGGCTGTCGTCAGCTCGTGTTGTGAAATGTTGGGTTAAGTCCCGTAACGAGCGCAACCCCTATCCCTTTTTGCCAGCGGTCCGGCCGGGAACTTCAGGGAGACTGCCGGTGACAAACCGGAGGAAGGTGGGGACGACGTCAAGTCATCATGGCCCTTACGAGCAGGGCTACACACGTGCTACAATGGCCGGTACAAAGGGTTGCGAAGCGGCGACGTGAAGCCAATCCCATAAAGCCGGCCTCAGTCCGGATCGGAGTCTGCAACTCGACTCCGTGAAGTCGGAATCGCTAGTAATCGTGGATCAGAATGCCACGGTGAATACGTTCCCGGGCCTTGTACACACCGCCCGTCACACCATGGGAGTGGACTGCACCAGAAGTGGTTAGCTTAACCTTCGGGAGAGCGATCACCACGGTGTGGTTCATGACTGGGGTGAAGTCGTAACAAGGTAGCCGTAGGGGAACCTGCGGCTGGATCACCTCCTTAAACGACAAGTGTTCACGCGAACCAGCGCGTCCACACAAATTGCCTGATCGGATAGAGCGAAGATGCCTGGGTCTGTAGCTCAGTTGGTTAGAGCGCACCCCTGATAAGGGTGAGGTCGGCAGTTCGAGTCTGCCCAGACCCACCAACCTGTCGGGGCCTTAGCTCAGCTGGGAGAGCGCCTGCCTTGCACGCAGGAGGTCAGCGGTTCGATCCCGCTAGGCTCCACCATACAGCCCGGTGTCGGTATCTCGCTTTTACTGATGAAACCACAGTCAAAAGTCATGATGATGACACTCATCGACATGATTTCTGACTGTCTTTTTGACAGTACGCTCTTTAACAATGTGGATCATGCTGACCTGTCGGTCGGTGAACACCTCTCGCCTACGAGAGTGTCGTGACCCGGCCGGCAGAAAACGTATAAATTTACCGTGGTACGTCATGTCGTACGTCACCCGGTAAATGTCGTGTGATTGTGAGACCGGACCCCTTGGGGTTATATGGTCAAGCGATTAAGCGCACACGGTGGATGCCTAGGCAGTCAGAGGCGATGAAGGACGTGACAGCCTGCGATAAGCGTCGGTGAGGTGGCAAATGACCTGCGACCCGGCGATTTCCGAATGGGGAAACCCACTCATCACAAGATGAGTATTCATGAGCCAATACATAACTCATGAAGGCGAACCGGGAGAACTGAAACATCTAAGTACCCCGAGGAAAAGACATCAATTGAGATTCCCCCAGTAGCGGCGAGCGAACGGGGAGCAGCCCTTAAGCAGTGCAACCGATAGGCGAACAGTCTGGGAAGTCTGACCATAGCAGGTGATAGTCCTGTAGCCGAAATCCGAGCATTGTGAAATCGAGTAGGTCGGGGCACGTGAAACCCTGACTGAACATGGGGGGACCATCCTCCAAGGCTAAATACTCCTGACTGACCGATAGTGAACCAGTACCGTGAGGGAAAGGCGAAAAGAACCCCGGCGAGGGGAGTGAAATAGATCCTGAAACCGTGTGCGTACAAGCAGTGGGAGCAGACTTGTTCTGTGACTGCGTACCTTTTGTATAATGGGTCAGCGACTTATTCTCAGTAGCGAGCTTAACCGAATAGGGGAGGCGCAGGGAAACCGAGTCTTAAATGGGCGACTTAGTTGCTGGGAATAGACCCGAAACCGGGCGATCTATCCATGGCCAGGATGAAGGTCAGGTAACACTGACTGGAGGTCCGAACTCAAGTATGTTGAAAAATGCTGAGATGAGCTGTGGATCGGAGTGAAAGGCTAATCAAGCTCGGAGATAGCTGGTTCTCCTCGAAAGCTATTTAGGTAGCGCCTCACGTATTACCACCGGGGGTAGAGCACTGTTTCGGCTAGGGGGCCATCCCGGCTTACCAACCCGAGGCAAACTCCGAATACCGGTGAGTACAGCGTGGGAGACACACAGCGGGTGCTAACGTCCGTTGTGAAAAGGGAAACAACCCAGACCGCCAGCCAAGGTCCCAAAATCCCGGTTAAGTGGGAAACGATGTGGGAAGGCACAGACAGCCAGGAGGTTGGCTTAGAAGCAGCCATCCTTTAAAGAAAGCGTAATAGCTCACTGGTCGAGTCGGCCTGCGCGGAAGATGTAACGGGGCTCAAACCGGGTACCGAAGCTGCGGGTGCATCCTATGGATGCGCGGTAGAGGAGCGTTGTGTAAGCCTGCGAAGGTGTATCGTGAGGTATGCTGGAGGTATCACAAGTGCGAATGCTGACATGAGTAACGACAAGGGCGGTGAAAACCCGCCCCGCCGGAAGACCAAGGGTTCCTGTTCGACGTCAATCGGAGCAGGGTGAGTCGGCCCCTAAGGCGAGGCTGAAAAGCGTAGTCGATGGGAAACGGGTCAATATTCCCGTACCGGATGTTATTGCGATGGGGGGACGAAGAAGGCTAGGTGAGCCAGGCGTTGGTTGTCCTGGTGAAAGCATGTAGGCCTGGGGATCAGGCAAATCCGGTCCTCTACAAGCCGAGATGCGAGACGAACAGACTACGGTCTGGAAGTCACTGATGCCACGCTTCCGGGAAAAGCCTCTAAGCTTCAGATAACATGCGACCGTACCCCAAACCGACACAGGTGGTCAGGTAGAGAATACCAAGGCGTATGAGAGAACTCGGGTGAAGGAACTAGGCAAAATGGCACCGTAACTTCGGGAGAAGGTGCGCCGGCCAGGGTGATGGGACTTGCTCCCCTAGCCCTGACCGGCCGAAGAGACCAGGTGGCTGCAACTGTTTATTAAAAACACAGCACTCTGCCAACGCGTAAGCGGACGTATAGGGTGTGACGCCTGCCCGGTGCCGGAAGGTTAATTGATGGTGTTAGCCGCAAGGCGAAGCTCTTGATCGAAGCCCCGGTAAACGGCGGCCGTAACTATAACGGTCCTAAGGTAGCGAAATTCCTTGTCGGGTAAGTTCCGACCTGCACGAATGGCGTAATGATGGCCACGCTGTCTCCACCCGAGACTCAGTGAAATTGAAATCGCTGTGAAGATGCAGTGTACCCGCGGCTAGACGGAAAGACCCCGTGAACCTTTACTATAGCTTCACACTGGACGCTGATGTTACTTGTGTAGGATAGCTGGGAGGCTTTGAAACCCCGACGCCAGTCGGGGTGGAGCCAACCTTGAAATACCAGCCTGGTATCATCGGCGTTCTAACTCCGCACCGTGATCCGGTGTGAGGACAGTGTGTGGTGGGTAGTTTGACTGGGGCGGTCTCCTCCCAAAGAGTAACGGAGGAGCACTAAGGTACCCTCAGCACGGTTGGAAATCGTGCAATGAGTGCAAGAGCATAAGGGTGCTTGACTGCGAGACGGACATGTCGAGCAGGTGCGAAAGCAGGTTCTAGTGATCCGGTGGTTCTGTATGGAAGGGCCATCGCTCAACGGATAAAAGGTACTCCGGGGATAACAGGCTGATACCGCCCAAGAGTTCATATCGACGGCGGTGTTTGGCACCTCGATGTCGGCTCATCACATCCTGGGGCTGAAGTCGGTCCCAAGGGTATGGCTGTTCGCCATTTAAAGTGGTACGCGAGCTGGGTTTAGAACGTCGTGAGACAGTTCGGTCCCTATCTGCCGTGGGCGTCGGAAGTTTGAGAAGTGCTGCTCCTAGTACGAGAGGACCGGAGTGGACGCACCGCTGGTGTACCGGTTGTCATGCCAATGGCACCGCCGGGTAGCTATGTGCGGACGGGATAACCGCTGAAGGCATCTAAGCGGGAAGCCCCCTTCAAGATGAAACTTCCCTGGAGCCTCGAGCTCCCTGAAGGGCCCTCGAAGACGACGAGGTCGATAGGCGCGGTGTGTAAGTGCAGTAATGCATTGAGCTGACGCGTACTAATTGCCCGTGAGGCTTGACCATATAACACCCAAGTGGTTCGCATCACACGATGTTGGATACGATAGCGTATCGATCAGCATGATCCCGATTTTGACCCGCTGCCGAAAGGCAGCCGGTCTGCAGAATTGTCTGACGACCATAGCGTGCCGGTCCCACCCGATCCCTTTCCGAACTCGGTAGTGAAACGGCTCCGCGCCGATGGTAGTGTGGGGTCTCCCCATGTGAGAGTAGGTCATCGTCAGACACCCCTTCCGAACCCCGGTCCAATGGACCGGGGTTCTTTTATGTGCGCTCGAAAAAACGGCCGGGCCCGACCCCGCCCCGTCACTGACGTGACCGGGCAGGGCGCGGGCTCAGTCGGCGCTGGCCTGCGCGGCAAGGGCGTTGTTTTAGGCTATCATGTATAATATCGGCTCTCATGCACTGCCATCCCGGAAATTCCTCCCCTATGTCTGCAAATGCCGATCGTATTGCCAGCGAGATACTGCTTTATTGCCGAGCCGGTTTTGAATCGGATCTTGCCGCAGAAATCTCTCAAAAGGCAGCAGGGTTTGGTGCCAACGGCTATCCTGTTGCCGCTGCCGATACGGGCTTTGTGCGCTACGTTCTAGCGGATCAACAGCCGGCGCATACGCTTCAAAGACAGCTTTCCTTCGAGACCCTGGTGTTTCCGCGACAGACACTGGTTGCCTTTCCACCGCTTGCCAACCTGGATCGTGAAGACCGCATTTCACCTATCATGGCGCTGATCCGCGAAAGTGGCTGGAGCTTTGAGCACATCTGTCAGGACCTTCCGGATACCAATGACGGCAAGGCACTGACCGGGCTGGGCAAGTCGATTCAAAAGGCGCTGGAAAGTGCCAGTCGAAAATGTGGAGCATTACGCCGAAAGGCCGGCAAGCGCTGGTTGCATTTGTTCTGGACTGCCGGCGACCAGGTGCAGGTGGCGATCAGCTTTCCTGGCAATCGCAGCGAGTATCCCAATGGGATTCGACACCTTCGCTTTCCCCACGATGCGCCTAGCCGTTCGACGCTCAAGCTCGAAGAGGCCTGGCACACCTTTATTCCGGCAGAGCAGTGGGATGAGCTGCTTGGTGAAAACATGTGGGCAGCGGATCTTGGCGCCGCCCCCGGAGGCTGGACCTGGCAGCTGGTCAAGCGCGGCATGAGTGTGTACGCCATTGATAATGGGCCCATGCAAGCGTCATTGATGAATACCGGTCAGGTCGAGCATCTGCGTGAAGATGCTTATAGCTGGCAGCCGCCGCATCCGCTTGACTGGCTGGTATGCGATATGGTGGACCAGCCAACCAGAGTGGCCAGGCTCATGGGAACATGGCTTGAAAAGGGCTGGACGCGTCGAGCCATCTTTAATCTCAAGCTGCCGATGAAACAGCGGTGGCAAGAGGTCGACCACTGCCTTGAGCGCCTTCACCAGTCGATAGAAAACGCCGGTTTCAAGGCACATGTCAGATGTCGTCATCTTTATCATGACAGGGAAGAAGTGACCGTTTATGTCGCGATCGTTTAAAGTACGACCTGAGTAGGAAAGGAGAGAGAGCTATGACCGAACGGCCTGAAAGCAATGATACGCTGGATACTTCCGGGCTTTACTGTCCCGAGCCCATCATGATGATGCACAACCGGGTCAGAGACATGACACCGGGTCAGGTGCTTGAAATTATCGCAACCGACCCGGCCACCACGAGGGATGTGCCCAAATTCTGTACCTTTCTCGGGCATGAGCTGATCGACCAGCGCGAAGAAGAAGGCACATGGCGTTACTACATTCGACTGGCGTCTGATCAGTAACACTATTCCTGAGTTACCATCATGACTGATAGTGCCTCCAGCGTGGCAGGATCCTGGCTGCGAATGCGGTTGGCAATCTGGCGCTGAAACAGATAAAGCGCTTCATGGCGTGAATGTCCGGCATACAGACAGTCATCACCGGGCAGAATCGGCTCTTCACAGACCTTTTCCTCGTCATGAAGAAGTGCCTCGATACTGCCGTCGCTATAAAGGTGCCAGCCATGAACCTGCTTCAACTGCCAGCTGTCATCATGGGCATGACACAGGGCATGGGTGCCCTGAGTATCGGGAAGATGCTGAAGTATACAGGGCTCATCTTCATATTCGTAATCAAAGTAGGCAGCGGCATGTTCAAGTTCGACCACCTTGTGAAGCGGTGGTGACTCCATGACGAGTTCGGATTCCGGATCACGGTAGCCTACAAAACGACCCTGTTCGGGATCCTCAAGCGTATCGCAGCGCGTTAGACAGTCCAGCCAGGGCACCATGCCCACGACATGGCCGTCTTCCTGTAACCCCCATGCCAGCACCGGCATGCCGTAAAGGGACTTGGGATCACTGGCCAGCTGATACAGCATTTCAAGCCCATCAAGCTCGGGTGCCAGGCGCACGATGCGATGCCTTTTACGCCGCTGCTGACGTACGCTCTCCAGGTCGATAACCTGCATACGATGATGAGTCGACATCGTGTTCATTGCTTGTCCCTCCGGTTATCCGTCCGGTATGTCCCTTATCCTCGATCAATCTGGCGCCCGGTGATTGAGACGCTTTTTTAACTATTAGCACACCTGCAGCAATGAATGTCATACCCCAAGTGATACTTTCATGGTCAGCGGTCGGAAACAACAGTCACCAGTACTGGAAGTCTTATGCTTTAGCAGGTATCAACCGGGCATGCCCGTGAGCGGTACGACGCAGGCGAAGGCCCAACAAAATGGAGGCCACGCTGAGTCCGGCAATCAGCCCCAGCCAATAGCCGTAAACGCCCAGGCCAGAGAACAGGGCGGGCAGGCCGCTACCCAGCAGATGACCGCCCCCCATGCCAATGATCCAATAGGATGCCAGGGTAATGAGCATGATGATGCGCGTATCCTTATAGCCCCTTAATGCGCCCGCCATGCTTACCTGAAGAGCATCTGAAATCTGATAGATGGCTGCCAGCAGTATCAGGTTTGCAGCAAGAGCCCGTACTGCCGTATTGCTTGAATAGAGTGCAACGATGGGGTGAGCAGCAACAATCAGCACAACATCGATGAGAAGTGCGGCGACCAGTGCCATTCCAACGCCGTTCCACGCAATAAAGCGAGCCCGTTTGCTGTCTCCCTGCCCCAGAGTATTGCCAACCCGTACCGTCAGGGCCATTCCCAGCGACAGAGGAAGCATGAACAGAAGTGACGTGAAATTTAACGCTACCTGGTGGGCGGCTACCACAATTTCGCCGAAACTGGCGACAAAAAGGGCTATCAAGGCAAAAAGGGTCACTTCGGTGAAAATGGCCACACCGATTGGTAAACCCACCCGCAGCAGCTCCCCGGTCAGTTTCAGGTCGGGCCGGCTAAATCTCTCCCAGATATTGACCGGTGCATAGACTCGGGCACGGCGGGTATAGATGGCCATACATCCGCACATCACCCACATGGCGATCGCCGTGGCAATGCCGCAGCCGGTGGCACCCAGTGCGGGCAGTGCTTGTAGCCCGGAAAGATCAATGCCCGTGAGAGAGACAATTCCCTCGCCACCGAAAATCAGCAGATAGTTGAGGGGAATATTCACGGCCAGCCCCACCAGACTGATCCAGAGCGCCGGACGGGTGTGGTTGACGCCATCGGAAAACGCGCGCAACGCCTGATAGAGCGCGACGGCCGGCATCCCAAAGGCCACGGCATGCAGATATCGTGTCGAGGAAGTCGCCACTGGCTCTGGCACCGACATATAGACAAAGATTGGCTCGGCCATGAGCCAGATCAGCGCACACGCCATCAGACCCAGAAGCAGGGCTACCCAGAGCGCCTGATGGACACAGGGTCGGATGGCGCCTTGCTGTCTTGCGCCCATGTGCTGCGCAACGATCGGAGTCAGCCCCATCAGCGTTCCGGTCATGAACAGCATCAAGGGCACCCAGAGGCTGGCACCGACCGAAACGGCTGCCAGATCCGTGGCACTGGAATGACCGGACATCATGACGTCAACGGTGCTCATGGCGGCCTGCGCCAGCTGCGCGCCGAGAATCGGCAGCGCCAGACGCATCAGTGCGGAGGTTTCAAGACGACAGGCAGTAATATCGATGCGTGGCAAGGCCGGCTCCAGCCAGAGGAAAGCGCCATTGTAGCAAAGCGCGATTGTATCAAGGCCTTCGGGATTTGAGCCTCGTGATAAAGTGGCTCGCCAAAAGTGTCTTTCAGGAGAAAAAGGTGAGCTCTCAGCGACAGGAGCACGATCAGGTCGAGCAGCTGATCATGCTTTTCAATCATGTGTTTTCATCGCGCTATCAGACCCTTCTGGTGCGGGGTGACGATGAGCCTATCTATCTGCCTGCCGATGACGATCATGCTCATCATCGCATCGTATTTGCTCATGGTTACTTTGCCAGTGCGCTGCATGAGATCAGTCACTGGTGTATTGCCGGTGAAAGGCGCCGCCTGCTGGAGGATTACGGCTACTGGTATATGCCGGACAGGCGTGATGACAGCGCTCAGCAGGCTTTTGAGGCGGCAGAGATCGCCCCTCAGGCGATTGAAAAAAGTCTAACCCTGGCCTGCGGCCGACGCTTTAATGTCAGCGTCGATAATCTGGAAGGGAGTGCTGATGTAGACCGTGACGCGTTCGCTGTAAAAGTTGAGGCGAGACGACAGCGTTATCTAAGTGACGGACTCCCGGCCCGAGCAGAGGCCTTTCGTCAGGCGCTGGAAGGGCTTTTTATCGAGGCTCAATCGCCCGAGCAGGCGGGACAACGCGCAGGCGATTGGCTTGATCAGCACGAGCAGGCGAGCTGATCGGTTTTAAAGAGGCATCACTCGGCGAGCATGTCGTCATCCAGCCAGCGAACATGCAGCTTGAGCAGGGTTTCCAGATCATGTTCGGCACGACCCGGTTCAAGCCCCATTTCATTGAACATTTCGCTGCGCTGCTGATGCCACTCGTCAGGGTCGTTGTAGAGCGTGCCTGCATCGACGATGGACACGAAGGCGCTGCCGGATATGGCTTCAAAGATGCGCGCCAGAGCCGCCTCATCCTGTTCCGGGTTTGCACTGTAAAGGAGGCTTCCGTGGTAGTCGGCTTCCAGCTCGCGAATGACATCGCTGACACTCACGCCCATAGTGAGCAGCTCATCGGCATGATAGTCGCCAAGGCTTGCCACATCGTCTTCAAGCCAGGCTTCGTCGGGCTGAATCAGGGTGTGCTTGATGCGACCATCCGACAGCGTCCAGGCAATGGCGACCGGTACATCGCCTTCACCGCTTTCCAGCGCGATGAAGCCGGGAAGGCTCAGGTCCTCGGTATTGGAAAACTCGTAATCGTCCTGCATGTTTATGGTGTCCTGAAGTGAATGTCCTGGAACGGAGGTCATGAACCGGTCAGCTGGCAGCGGGAATGCCAAAAAAGCGCTGTGCGTTGGCGGTGGTCTCGCGCGCGATATCGGCCTCGCTGACACCCTTGCAGAGCGCAATCTCTCGGGCGATCCAGGGCAGCAGGGCAGGTTCATGGCGCCTGCCCTTGAGTTTGGTGGGCAAGTTGCGCGGTAGTAGGTAGGGGCAGTCGGTCTCGATCATCAGGCGGTTGTCGGGAATATTGGCCACCAGCTCGCGTAGATGCTGTCCTCGGCGTTCGTCACACAGCCAGCCGGTCTGGCCGATATACAGATCCAGATCAAGGTAGCCGTACAGAGTCTGTTTGTCCCCTGTAAAGCAATGAACCACCGCGGCTCCGATGTCGTCGCGCCACTGCCTGAGTATGTCCAGCATGTCGCCTCCGGCATCGCGCTCATGTAGAAACAGCGGCTTCCGGGTTCTTGCCGCCATTTCCAGATGGGCTTCGAAGGCACGCCTTTGATCCACTGGAGAAGAAAAATCGCGATGATAATCGAGTCCACATTCCCCTACCGCCACGACGCCGGGGTGAGACAGGGATTCCTCGATAAATCGCCTGAGGGAATCATCAAAATCGCCGGCATGGTGCGGGTGCAGCCCTGCGGTTGAATAGAGGGTCACGGGCGTATCGCGTCGGGTCAGTTCGACGCTGGCCTCGATGCTGGCGCGATCCGTTCCGGTCAGCACCATGGCCGTCAGGTTGGCCCCCGCGGCGCGTTCGAGGACGTCGTCCAGATCCTTTTGAAAGCTCTCGTGTGTCAGGTTGGCACCGATGTCGATCAAGGGTTCCGGGGATTGAAAGCACAGGGCGTCAGGCAGCATGCCGTCTCCGTGGGTCATGATGGGTCCGGCCGCCATTGTAGGACACCTGATTCATTGATGTCCCATTGCCCGGCAGCCATGACCCGGATGCATGAGGTACAATAATCTCTTCGCATATGCCTTCACTAATTTGCAGAGCTCCATGACGCTTTTACGACTGGAACAGCTTCAACTGGCCTATGGCACTCATGTGCTGCTCGACGGCGCCGACCTCGTACTTGAAAAGGGTGAGCGTCTGGCACTGGTGGGCCGCAACGGCACCGGTAAATCGACCCTGATGTCCCTGATCGAGGGGCGTGCACTGCCCGATGGCGGCAATATCTGGCGCATGCCAGGGCTTCGGGTAGGCACGTTGCTGCAGCATCTGCCACCGGCAGAAGGGCGCACCATTTTTGATGTGGTTGCCGAAGGCTTGCCCGAGACCGGTGAACTGCTGAGCCAGTACCAGCATCTGATCGAGTCTGACAATCCTGACATGAATCGGCTGGCTACGCTGCAAACGGCCATCGAGGCACAGGATGGCTGGTCCTATCACCAGCGTATCGACACCGTTCTGACCCGTCTGGGACTGCCGGCCGCGACCATGATGGAAGGTCTTTCGGGCGGTTGGCGGCGACGCGTGGCGTTGGCTCGTGCTCTGGTGGTGGACCCTGATGTCCTGCTGTTGGATGAGCCGACCAACCATCTGGATCTGGATACCATCCAGTGGCTGGAAGAGCAGCTTTTGCAGTTCAATGGCTCGGTGCTGTTCATCACCCACGACCGTGCCTTTCTGAAGCGTCTGGCGACCGGCATTCTGGAGCTGGATCGCGGTCGTCTCGGGCGCTATCCGGGCGATTACGATAAATATCAGGCGCAGAAGCAGCATGAGCTTGAGATTGAATCCCGCGAACGCGACGAATTCGACAAGAAGCTGGCGGCCGAGGAGCGGTGGATTCGTCAGGGGGTCAAGGCGCGTCGAACCCGCAATGAAGGTCGTGTCCGCGCACTGGAAAAGCTTCGTGCTGAACGGGCCGAGCGGCGTGAACGTCAGGGCAATGCCAATATCAATGTCGACAGTGGTGAGCGTAGCGGCAAGCGCGTGGTAGAGCTTGAAAACGTCAGCCACCGGTTTGGTCAGGACTGGGTCGTGCGCAACCTGTCCATCGAGATTCAGCGTGGCGACCGTATCGGTTTCATTGGCCGCAACGGGGCTGGCAAGACCACGCTTTTGAAAATTCTGCTGGGACAGCTCGAACCTCAGGAAGGCAGCGTTCGGGAGGGCACCAACCTCAAGGTGGCCTATTTCGACCAGCTGCGGGCAGGCCTTGATATGGAGGCTACCGTGCTGGATAACGTGGCCGGTGGACGTGATCAGGTCAGCATCAATGGACGTGACCGTCATGTCATGAGCTATCTGCAGGACTTCCTGTTCTCGCCTGACCGCGCACGTCAGCCTGTCCGGGCACTCTCCGGCGGCGAGGCCAACCGGTTGCTTCTGGCCAAGCTGTTCACGCAGCCTGCCAACGTACTGGTGCTCGATGAGCCGACCAATGATCTGGATGTTGAGACGCTTGAGCTGCTTGAAGAGCTGCTGATCAACTTTGATGGCACCCTGCTGCTGGTCAGCCACGACCGTGCCTTCATGGACAACGTGGTGACCAGTGTTCTGGCCTTTGAGGGTGATGGTGTCATTCGTGACTATGTTGGCGGCTATACCGACTGGGTACGACAGGGCGGCAAGCTGCCGCCGGCGCCCGGTGAGATGCGCGAACGTGAGCAGAAGGGCAGTGATACGGCCAGCGTTGAAAAAACACCTGCACGGGAAAAAAGCAGCCCTGCGGCGCCAGCCAAAAAGAAACTCAGCTATAAGCTGCAGCGTGAGCTCGAGCAGCTGCCGGGTCAGATCGAGGCGCTTGAAGCCCGTATCGCCGAGCTTGAAGCGACCATCGGGTCGGCCAATTTCTACCAGCAGGACAGCGATACCATCAATGCAACGCTTGCCGATCATGGTAACGCTCAACAGGCGCTGGAGCAGGCAATGGAACGCTGGCTTGAACTGGAAAGCGAGAGTGAATGATTGCCGAGCGTGAAAGTCCAGCTGGCCTGAGTGAAGCGTTTTAAGCGGGGGAGGCAATGGGTTTTCACCAAAAGGGGCACCGTGATCCACGGTGCCCCTTTTTAAATGATGATGCCTGTCAATCCGGCAGCGAGATTACTCGGTGGCTTCGCCGTCTGCACCGACACGCACGGCCAGTACATCGCACTTGGCGCCATGCAGTACTCCCGTGGAGGTAGAGCCCAGCAGCAGGGCAAACCCGGTTCTGCCATGAGAGCCGACCACGATCAGATCGACATCGCGTTCGCCGGCAAAACGATGAATCTCGGCATCCGGCATACCCACCACCACGTGCTGATCTTCACGCGGAATACCGTGGGCATCGGCAATTTCCGCCAGGCGGTCGCGTGCATGACCATCCAGCTGATCCTGAATGCTGGTGAGATCCATGGGAATATCGCCGCCGTAGGCAAAACCCAGCGGTTCGAGGGTATGCATGATGGAGACCCGTGCATTCTGGTTGCGTCGGGCGATACGGATGGCACGTGCCAGAACCAGTCCGGAATCACGTGTCAGGTCAACGGCCACCAGTACGTGCTGATAATATTCGCTCATGTTCCTGTTCTCCCATCATTTTCCGAAGCGACCGGCTTCGTGGCTTGATCCGTCGACAATGCCTCGTCAGCGTCGTGATCCTAATCTATCCGCTGACGAAGAGGGAGGGAAGAGGCTGGCAATCTCTGCCTGAAAAATCGAGTTACGTCGATGGCTCGCTGTCCTGCAGTGCCAGTTCGTGGCTGCCGTTGCTCTCAATCAGGGTCAGAACACGCTCAAAGTGTTCGAGATCTTCTTCGCTGATGTCCTTGAGCATGTCGCTGCGAGCATCGTTGACCGCTCTTTCGATCTCTTCGAGCAAGGGCGTGGCTTGAGTCGTGAGATACACCAGCTTGGTTCGACGATCTTCCTCGCTGGGGCGTCGCTCGATCAGTCCCTGCTGACTCAATTGATCCAGCGTGCGCACCAGCGACGGCGCCTCAACACCGATCGTGCGTGCCAGGTCACACTGTGCCTGACCATCCCCATAGCGCCATAGATGATAAAGCGTGACCCAGCGCGTATGCGTCATGCCAAGAGGCGCAAGCCGCTTGTCGATAACGGCGCGCCACAGCCGCGGTACACGCGAGACCTTGAGGCAGAGAGATTCGTGCATGTTGTCCGTTGGTCATGATGGATCGGGCGGTCATGGATACTGCTGTCCAACACGCCTCGATGCAGGTTAACTTTTGTCCGATAGGGCAGGAATCAATCCTTCTGATGCCTGCGCAGCCAGCCGATGCCAGGTGTTCTTTCGAGATGGCCATCGACCTTTCGGGCCTGATCGACATCGTCGATCACCTCAAAGCGTATCACGCCCAGCCGCTGTCCGGCATCCGTTACCACATCCACCTGCCAGTCTCCTTCAACATCGGTGCCAAAATGCTGCTTGCGTGACCAGGCTCGATAGCCCTGATCCCTCCCTCCCTGAATGGTCAGGTCAATTTCGTCAACGACGTTACCTTCGTGGCGCCAGACATGGCGAATATGTTCGTTGAGCCCCAGCGGTGCATGAACGGCCGTGAAGGCATAAAGTCCGCGAGCGCGCAGGTTATCGGAGGTCAGCATCATGCTGCCCCGGGGCTCGCGCGCGGCGGCATCAAAGGAGGGCGACAGGGCGCTGGCATCGATCCACAGCGTGGCCGGCGGAATGAAGGTTCGCAACGCCCATGCGCCACCGCTGATGCCGACGGCCAGAATGACCAGCGCCACCCAGCGCAAGGCACGATCAGGGCGCAAAATACTGATCAGACTGGGCAGCGCCACCAGTGGGAAGGCAATGGCGGCCATCAGCAGACTGGTGCCGGTGGACAGTCTAAGCAGCAGGGGACCAACCACCAGCAAAACGGCAAACACGCACAGGGCGTGATAGCTGAAATAGAGCCAGCGGCGCTTTTCGGCGATCCCAAAATAGAGCGGATCAACAATGGAGATAATGGCGCAAATCACCAGCAGTCCGGTAAAGATGGCCTGGCCGCTGTCCCAGACGGTGGTGATCAGAAAAAAGGGCAGGCAGAAAAACAGGGTTTCCTGGTGGGTCAACTGCGCGCAAAAGGTCGCCAGCAGTCGTGGGAGCGATGAGTGTTCACGGTGACGATGCCACCAGCTCCAGAGGCTTTCAAGTGAGAGTAAAAGCCAGGTCAGCATCAGCGCCAGTGCCAGCCATACGCCCAGACTCTGCTGACGACTGATCAAAAAAAAGCTGAAGATGCCGCTACCAAAACTGATCAGCGGCCACAGCCAATAATAGCGGCGCAGCCAATGATAGAGCCGTTCCAGTCGAGCGGGGACAAGATCGGAGACACTGTTCATGGTGTTCACCCGCGTCCGGGCAGGGTAATGCGATAGCTGTCCGCCATTTCGGCCAGCATGCCGCGGCCGCCGGCAAGCGTCAGGGCCAGATCGGCAAGGCTTGCCCAGGTCGGCAGGGGCGCTGCGCCCTTGATGGCCTGATCGATGCGCTGTGACAACAGCAGCAGTTTATGAAGTCGCTTGAGGGGCAGTCGTTTCAGGGCCTGCTGATACTGGGGTCGTCGCTTTTCAGGAATCATGGGTCTTTGCGCCTTGCAGGCATGTTCAAGGCTCTGGCCCTGATCCATGTGTTGCCGAACGGAGAGCAGCGTACGCAGCTCACGAGTCAGTGCCCACAAAACGACAGGAGCCTCGATGCCTTCCTCCCTGAGTCCGCTCACAATTCTCACCGCCCGGTCGCGCTCACCACGCAGGCAGGCATCCGTCAGGTTGAAGACATCAAAGCGGGCACTGTCTTCTGTATCGGCAGCAACTGCCTGCGCATTCAGTCGAGCTCCGGCCGGATGCACCAGTGCCAGACGAATCAGTGCCTGGTCAGCAGCCAGCAGATTGCCCTCGGTGCGCTCTGCGAGCAGCCTGGCCGCCTCCTGATCCAGATCCAGGCCGTGGCGTCCGGCGCGGTCGCGCACCCAGAAGTGAAGCCGCTGGTGGTCGATAGGCCATATCGGAACATGAACACCCTTGCTTTCAAGGGTCTTGAACCACTTGCTCTGCAAAAGACGCCGTTCCATGCGTCCGGCACTGATCAACAAGATATCGCTGCTGCTGTCGGCCTGCTGCGCGTAGGCTTCCAGCGCGCGGGCGCCCTCCTGACCGGGGGACTGCGACCCCAGCCGCAGCTCGATCAGCCGGGAAGTGGCAAACAGCGACAGATTATTGGCGCTCTCCATCAGCTGATGCCATCCAAAACCCTGTTCGACCTGCAGGATTTCACGCTCCTCGACCCCGGCTTCGCGGGCGCGGTGACGGATGGCATCACAGGCTTCCATATGCAGCAGCGGCTCTTCACCGGCCACGATGTAGATGGGCGAGAGCTTGCGCGCAAGCTGCTCGGACAGCTTGTCAGGGTAAACCCTCATTCCGTCCGTCCCTTCAGGATGACGATGCCGTTGAGGAAGGCTGAACCATCCCGCGACTGTTTGGCTGGAAGGTCTGCAGCCGGTCGATCAGCCGGCGGGCAGCTTCCTGATGAAGCTCATCCTTTAACGCTTCACGAGCGTCGTCACGCGTCAGCAGCTGATCGCTGCTGGTATAGAACGTTCCCGAGACGACCACGCTTTCCTGACTGGCCAGGTAGGCACCATCGCTCACTCGCTGTAGTGACCAGGGCACGGTCAGCGTCAGTTGTCGCTCCTGCGTACCGGCGTCACCGAATGTCAGTTCGCGCTCCAGGAATTCTTCCGAACCCAGGTTGAGGCGCAAGGGGGCCTGATCATTGAGCGTCACGCCGGCACTGTTGAGCTCCTGCGTGACCTGGCGAGTCAGTGCGCTGGTCGGGCCGTCGGCGCTTTCCAGTGCCAGCTCACCGAGGGTAAGCGTGCTGCCAGGCCCTGTACCGCGAAGCTGAAAACCGCAGCCGGCCAGAACCAGCACAAGGCCTGCACCTGCCAGGCCTGCAATAAAAGAGCGTCTTTTCACCTTGAACTCCTTGTGCGCCGCAACGACAGCGCGGAGAGGGTTGTCCCGGTTTCCCGCCGAGCGAGGGCGGGAAACGTTGTGGAATCGTTGATTCAGCCAACCACGATATTGATCAGCTTGCCCGGTACCACGATGATCTTGCGCACCGTCTTGCCTTCAATGTGGCGCTCGACGTTGGCATCCTTCATGGCGGCCTGTTCGATGTCATCCCGCTCGGCGCTGGCCGGCATGCTGATGCGGCCTCGCAGCTTGCCGTTGACCTGGACGGCGAGTTCAACGCTGTCGCGCGTCAGTGCCTGTTCATCGACCTGCGGCCACTTTGCATCGATAACGGGCGTGTCGTGGCCCAGATGCTCCCAGAGCGCGTGCATGGCGTGCGGAGTGATGGGGGCGAGCAGCAGGACACAGGCTTCCAGCGCTTCACGGATCACGGCCAGTCCCTGGGGGCTGGTATCCTCAAAGCGTGAGATGGCGTTGGAAAGCTCCATGACGGCTGCAATGGCGGTATTGAACGTAATGCGTCGACCGATATCATCGCTGGCCTTGGCGATGGTTTCATGCGTCTTGCGCCGCAGCGTGCGCTGATCATCCGTGAGACTTTCTGTCTCCAGAGCGGCTGGTGTGCCGGTCTCGATATGCTCGATGACCTGACGCCATAGACGCTTGAGAAAACGGTGGGCCCCCTCAACACCGGAGTCGGACCATTCAAGTGACTGCTCTGGCGGGGCGGCAAACATCATGAAGAGTCGGACGGTATCGGCACCAAAGCGGTCGATCATGGACTGCGGATCGACCCCGTTGTTTTTCGACTTCGACATTTTTTCGATGCCGCCGGGCATGACCGGTTCACCATCGCTGATCAGGCGGGCGGTGAGCGGGCGGCCGCGTTCGTCGCGATCTACCGTGACCTCGAGCGGGTTGAACCAGTCGCGGCCGCCGTTTGGCAGGTCACGATAGTAGGTTTCAGCGACCACCATGCCCTGGGTGAGCAGTCGCTTGAAGGGCTCATCGCTTTCGACCAGGCCGAAGTCGCGCATCAGCTTGTGGAAAAAGCGCGCGTAAAGCAGGTGCAAAATGGCGTGCTCGATGCCGCCGATATAGATGTCGACCGGCAGCCAGTAGTTGGCGCGCTCATCCAGCATGGCCTGATCGTTGTCGGCGCAGCAGAAGCGCGCATAGTACCAGGACGATTCCATGAAGGTGTCGAAGGTATCGGTTTCACGCACCCAGCCGTCGCCCAGATCATAAAAGGCCGGCATCTTCTTGAGTGGTGAGCCGGTAGCATCAAACTCGACTTCGCGCGGCAGCTCGACCGGCAGCTCGTCATCGGTCAGGGGCACGGTCTGGCCTTCAGGACCATATTTGACCGGAATCGGCGCGCCCCAGTAACGCTGGCGGGCCACGCCCCAGTCACGCAGGCGGAAGTTGGTTTTCACCACACCGCGGCCTTCATGCTCAAGTCGGGCGGAAATGGCGGAAAAGGCTGCGTCAAAGTCCAGCCCGTCATATTCACCGGAATTGATCAGCGTGCCGTGCTCTGTAAAGGCGCCCTCAGACAGATCAGGGGCATTGCCTTCGCCATCGGCAATGACCGGCCGAATGGTCAGATCGTATTTTGTCGCAAATTCCCAGTCGCGCTGATCGTGCCCGGGCACGGCCATGACGGCACCTGTGCCGTACTCCATAAGAACGAAGTTGGCCACAAAGACAGGCAGGCGATCGCCGCTGATGGGGTGGATGGCTTCAAAGCCGGTGGCCAGTCCCTTTTTCTCCATGGTGGCCATGTCGGCCTCGGACGTACCGCCCTGGCGACATTCCTGACGAAAGGCCGTCATACCCTCGACATGGGCGCTGGCGGCGTCTGCCAGCGGGTGGTCAGCGGCGACGGCCAGATAGGTTACGCCCATCAGGGTATCCGGACGGGTCGTGAATACCGTCAGCGCCTCACTGCCCTCCGACAGGGCCGGGCCATCGTCGGCCACATCAAAGCTCAGCTCCAGACCGCGCGATTTGCCGATCCAGTTGCGCTGCATGGTCTTGACCTGCTCGGGCCAGTCAACATGCTCAAGATCGGCCAGCAGCTCTTCGGCGTAATCGGTGATTTTTAAAAACCACAGCGGGATATCGCGACGCTCGACCAGCGCGCCCGAGCGCCAGCCACGGCCGTCAATCACCTGCTCATTGGCCAGCACGGTCTGATCCACCGGGTCCCAGTTGACCGTGGAGTTTTTCTTGTAGACCAGCCCCTTTTCGACCAGACGCGCAAAAAACCACTGCTCCCATCGGTAGTAGTCGCTGTCACAGGTCGCGAACTCGCGGTCCCAGTCATAGGCAAAACCCAGCGCCTTGAGCTGGTCACGCATGTAGTCGATGTTCTGATAGGTCCAGTCACCGGGCGCGACATTGTTCTTGATGGCGGCGTTCTCGGCGGGCATGCCAAAGGCGTCCCAGCCCATGGGCTGCAGGACGTTTTTACCCTTCATGCGCTGAAAGCGGGAGACGACATCGCCGATGGTATAATTACGCACATGCCCCATGTGCAGTTTGCCGCTGGGGTAGGGAAACATGCACAGGCTGTAATACTTTTCGCGATTGGCATCTTCAACCGCCTTGAAACAGCGGTTTTTTTCCCAGAACTGCTGGGCGGTGCGTTCGATTTCGAAGGGGTTGTATTGTGCGTCCATCGTGTTCGTCTTGAAGCCTTGGGCCGTTGGGCGGCGACGCCCTGAAAATGTATGCGGGTCGAATGACCGGTCTTCGAGGCAGCAGAACGGTGTCATGACGTGATCAACATCGTTCTGGACAGCGCGCCCTGAGCCGTCAATGCTTGATAACGACGACATCGATCCGGCCGCTGGTGGTGATCAAGGATACCCGACTCGGCCTGTGACAGGTAGGCCCGAGCCGTGAGGTTTATATCATCGAACGTATATGCAAGGAGCTGGGCCATGGCTGAGCATGACAAATCTGCAAGAGACAACGATATCGAGCCCGCAACCCCCACGCATGATGCATCGCAGACGTCTGCCGACCCCTCTGCCGAGCAGGGCTCAAATCGTCTTTCCGAGGCTTATGAGCGCATCGTGGCGCGGTTCAACAATCGTAGCGATTCGCTGTCGCGGGAAGGACTACAGGATGAGCTTGATGAGGCGCTGAGTTTTGAAGCCGACGTCGAAGAATTCACCCGTGACGAACTCGCCATTCTGCGTGCCTGGGTGGAGCGTGATGTCAGCGAGTTTCGGCGTTATCTGGTCAGCGGCGGAGAGAGCCTGGCGGGGTTTCTGGGCATCGATCTGAGCATGCTGTCCGATCGTCTGCGTCAGGGGCTTCTGTCCGTGGCCGATCGTACGGCGCTGGATCAGCAGCGTTTCGAAGAAGAGCTTGAGGTAGCGCGCGCTGATTATACCGAAGGCGAAGTGGTGGCGCCGGGCCGCATGTCCTGCGTTCATTGCGAGCATCCTGTCATACTGCATTATCGACAGCTGCTTGAGCCCTGCCACCAGTGTGGCCATCGCTATTTTCAGCGCGCGGGGTCCTGATCGATCAGGCGTGTGTCGCTGCTCCCCCTGTAGCGGATGAAGTGGACTGGTTATGCCAGTCTGCTTCATTATCGTCCAGCGCCCGATGCGAGGATTCCGGCAGACGAGACCCGCCAATCAGGGCAAGCAGCGCAATGGCGATCAGGTAGAAGGCTGGCGCCAGTGAATGACCGGTCAGATCAATCAGCCATGTCGCGATCAGCGGCGCGGTTCCCCCAAAAATGGTATAGGCCACGTTGTAGCACAGCGCAGACGCCGTATAACGCACCCGGGTCGGGAACTGTTCGGCCAGCAACACAGCCGTGACCACGCCACACATGACCGCGCCCACGGCCAGCAGCGATGCCCCCAGCATGGCAGACCAGAGTTCACCACTGCCGGCCAGATAATAGGCTGGAAATACTGCAATCATCAGCGATAGACAAGCACCGCGTATGGTATTGCGTCGCCCGATGCGATCCGACAGTCGCCCGATCACAGGGCATAGAAGTCCTGAAAACACCAGTGCTCCCAGACTTGCCAGCAGCGCCGTCCTGATGGTGGCGTTGCCTGCTACCTGCATGTAGGTCACCAGATAGGTTGTGAACATATAAAACGACAGCGCGGTGGCAGATATGAACGCGCTGAGGCAGATAATGGTCGCCTTGTGCACCTTCACGGTTTCACTGACCGTGGCGTGTGGCGTTTCGGGTGCCTTTTGCAGGGTCTTGAAGGCGGGTGACTCTTCCAGATGCAGGCGCATGTACAAACCGATCAGACCCAGCGGTGCTGCGATCAGGAATGGCACACGCCAGCCCCAAGACTGCATGTCGCCCTCCGACAACACCATGCCCAGCAGCAGGGTCAACCCGGCGGCGCTGGCAAAGGCCATGAAGGTCGATACCGGAATCAGACTGCCGTAGCGTGCCTTCTGATGCGTCGGGGCATGTTCGAGAACATAGGTGCAGGCCCCGGCATATTCACCGCCTGCCGAGAAGCCCTGAATGCAGCGTGCCAGTGCCAGCAGCAGGGGCGCAGCCAGACCAATGGCGCCATAGGTAGGTAAAACGCCAATCAATGCCGTGGCGCCTGCCATCAGCAGGATCGTGATGGCCAGAACCCGCTTGCGTCCGATGCGATCTCCCAGTCGGCCAAAAAAAAGACCTCCCAGTGGGCGCAGTGCAAAGGAAACAGCAAAGACCGCGAAGGTCTGCAGCAGGGCAATGGCCGGAGATCCCTGAGGAAAGAAGTGCTGTGAAATGATGACGGCAAGAAAGCCGTAAACGGCAAAATCAAACCATTCGACAAAGTTGCCGATCGCCGAGGCGATGATGACCTGATGCATCGCCTTGCGCCTTTCCGGCGACAGGGGCGTCGAGAGCGGCCTGCCACCGCTTTGGGAACCTGCATGATTGTTATTGGACATGGTGGCGTTCCTGAACGGGATTCACTGAGAGCAGATATCTGCCCGTTCAGTTTGCCATCAGTTCTGCTGGCCGGTCTCGCCAAAGCGCCCTTCACATTGTCAGGTACGACTCGAGCTATCTCCCCGCAAGCAGTCCGATATATTCATGCAGCGCCCAATAGCTGTTGCCCAGCGCGGTCATGTTCGGTGAGAAGCTGCGCGGCCCGAAGCCCGCTCGTGCCGTAAATCCGGTGGGGGCTGCCAGCACATTGATGCCTTCATTTTCAAAGGCGCGCCTGGCACGAGGCATGTGCCAGGCACTGGTGACCAGAATCACGGTGTCGATATCTTCATCGCGCAGTATGCGAGCGCTGTAGAGGGCGTTTTGTTCCGTGTTGTGACTTTGCACTTCGCGCCATCGCGTTGGCAGGCCAAAACTGCTCTCAAAACGGAAGGCCATGAGATCGGCTTCGGGCGGGTGTCGGGTGCCGCGACGGCCACCACCACCAGCGATCAGCACCGGGAGATCAGTCTGGCGCTTGATGCGGGCGCCATCGGCCAGTCGCTGCATGGCCATGGGTGTGACGTCGTCAAAATCATTGAGCTGATACTGGCCGAACAGCCGGCCGCCGCTGAGAATAACGATCGCCTGTGCCTGCTCCCACTGCTTTTGGGTGGCAATGGGCACCGCCGTTTCCAGCGGGTCCATCAGCAGGGTAGCCACGCGTGAAGTCGACAGTGCCCAGAAGATTAGCACGACGGCGATGCTTAGCCGTCGTCCCCAGCGTCGTCGCCAGTGCCACACGACCACCAGGGCAAACAGGAGTGCCACGATAATGATGCCCGGCGGCAGAAGATACATCTTTAAAAGCGTCAGCATGGTCGGAGTCTCTGCCAGGGCATCAAAATCAGTGAGTGTTGCGTTGCTTGACGCGCAAGATACCACCGCCGAGCAACATTAACAGTGCCAGGAGTAGCGTCGGCCAGCTGCCCGTGCGTGTGAAGGGCGTCAGACCCTCCATCGGACGAACGGTGCCGTTGAGCACGGCTGGCTCAAAGCGTGGTGCCCGAGCCTGAAGCTGGCCATCCGGTGCCACGATGGCGGTCATTCCATTGTTGGTGGCTCTGAGCAGATAGCGGTTGTTCTCCAGCGCCCTGAGCTGTGCCATCTGCATGTGCTGCAGTGGTCCGATGGAGTGGCCAAACCAGGTGTCATTGGAAATGGTGACCAATGCATTGGCGCTCTCGGCACGCTGTCTTACCAGGTCGGGATAGACAATTTCATAACAGATGGCGACACCCAGGCGCAGCCCATGAGCCTGAAGCGGCGGTTGATCGTTGCCACCGGCGCCGATGTTGCCCATTGGAATATTGAAGATCTTCAGCAGCCCGCCCAGTAGAGGTTCCAGCGGCAGATATTCGCCGAAGGGCACCAGGTGGGCCTTTCGGTACTGGCCCGGCGTGTCTCCCAGGGCAATCATGCTGTTGTAGAACATGCCGGTCTGAACGCGTTGCATGATGCCGGTCATCAATGTGCTGTCTGCCGGCAGGGTGGACTGTACGCGCTGCAAAAACGGCATGGCCTGCTGCTCCAGCATGGGAAGGGCGGTTTCCGGCCAGATGACCAGATCGCTGTCCAGCCCCTGCTGGCGGGTCAGGCCAAAGTAGGTATTGATGGCATCCCGCTGGCCGTCGGGGGTCCACTTGCTCAGCTGAGGAAGATCGCCCTGTACCAGTGAGACACTTACCTCGTCGCCGGCAGGTCTGGCCCACTGGGTGGGCAGGGCCAGTGGTATCAGCCACAGGGCGGCCAGCGGCGCCAGCAGCCACCAGCGCCGGGAAAGCAGGGCTCTGGCCAATAAGGCACCGCTCAGGGCCACAACCAGCGACACCAGATAAACGCCGCCCAGCGGCGCGAGACTCGCCAGTGGCGAGCTGACATGGGCGCTGCCCAGAAAGAGCCACGGAAAACCGGTAAAGGCCCAGCTGCGAAAGGCCTCGCCCAGCGCCCATGCGCCGGCAAAGGCCGGCACATCCAGCCTTGAGCTCGCGGCAAACCGGTACAGCAGGGCCGGGAGCATCACAAAAAGTGCCATGGCGGCGATAAAGAGGACCGTCAAAACGATGGCAAGTGGCCCGCCGGTATTGCCAAAGTCATGAATGGACACATACACCCATGACGCGCCACTGCCGAACAGGCCCACGCCAAACAGCCAGCCGCGCCACAGTGCCTGTCGCACATTGACGTGCTGAAGGGCGACATAAAATGCCGCCATTGCCACGGGGCCAAGCCCCCAGACATTAAAGGGTGCGAAGGTCAGCGTCGTGAGTGCGCCGGCCAGCAGAGCCAGAAGGGAACTGACGCCGCGGCGCTGTAAAAGGGAGGCCATGCTGCATCCTTTGACAGAAAACGGGCAGGCGATCATGCCTGCCCGTCATGGGGATCACAAGGCAAAGCCATCCACGGCCCTGCCAGGAAGAAGGGTCAATGATCGGACCGGGAAACATCTTCGGAGATGGGGCGCGTATCGACTCTGGCAGCCTGTAACCAGCGAATGCGGCGGCTGTCGGCATTCATGACGGTAAACCGCCAGTGCTCAAGCTCGGTCGACTCATTGCGCGCCGGGAGATGGCCAAAACGCTGCATGACCAATCCGCCGACCGTATCGAACTCTTCATCGGAAAAGCTGGTTTCAAAGCGCTCATTGAAGTCATCGATGGGCGTCAGGGCCTTGACGGCATAGGTCCCGTTGCCCAGATCGCGGATATCGTCTTCCTCATCGATATCGTGCTCATCCTCGATGTCGCCCACGATCTGCTCAAGGATATCCTCGATGGTGATGATACCGGCCGTGCCACCATATTCATCCACGACGATGGCCATGTGATTGCGGGTATCACGGAATTCGCGCAGCAGATTGTTGAGTCGTTTGGATTCCGGAATGAACAGGGCGGGTCGGAGCACTTCGCGCAGTCTGAAGCGCTCGCGCTCCTCACTGTCCTGAAGAATCAGCGGCAGCATGTCCTTGACCAGCAGCACGCCCACCACCTCATCCAGATTGTCATCAATGACGGGATAACGTGAATGGGCGGTCTCGCGAATGATGGGCAGGCATTGATCAGGAGAGTGATCGGCCTGAATGGCCACGATCTGGGAGCGAGGTACCATGGCCTCACGGGCCTGCATGGTGCTGATATCGAAGGCGCCCTCGATGATGGTCAGGCCATCCTGATCGAGGCTCAGTCGCGTGGAGGCTTCCTTGAGAAAGCTGATCAGTTCATCGCGACTGCTGGGTTCTTCGTTATCGCCGGAAAAAGCGCCGATTATTCTGTCAAGCCAAGATCGGGATGGCTGACTTGCCGGTCGGTCATCGCTCATGCGTCGGTTCTCTTCTCCTCGGATACCTGATGGCCATCGCGCGCACCGAAATCGTCGGGGGCAACAGCATAGGGATCAGAAATGCCCAGCGTGGACAGGATGTCCCGCTCGAGCTGTTCCATGGTCTCGGCCTCATCGTCATCGATGTGATCAAGACCCAGTAGATGCAGCGTACCATGCACGATCATGTGGGCGAAGTGATCTTCAAGGCGCTTTTGTTGCTCGATCGCCTCGCGAGCCACCACATGAGGACTGACCACTAGGTCCCCCAGCAGGGGGAGGGGGATTTCCGGTGGCGCCTCGAAGGGAAAGGAGAGCACGTTGGTTGACTTGTCGCGGCCGCGATAGTCGTGATTGAGGGTTCGGCTCTCTTCTTCGCTGGCAAATCGGACCGTTATTTCCCGGCGAATCTCTCCGGGAAAATGCTCGAGCACCGTGGTGAACCAGTGCTCAAGTGCCTGCTCATCGGGAAGGGCGTCAAAATCGACGGCCACCTGGCAGTCGACATGGACCGCATCGCTCATGAGTGGCGATCCTCTTCGGATTCATGTGCCTCATAGGCATCAATGATGCGCGCGACCAGCGGGTGACGGACCACATCCTTGGAAGCAAAACGGGTCATGCTGATGCCATCGACATCCTTGAGAACATTGAGCACGTGAATCAGGCCTGAATGAGTGCCGCGCGGCAGATCCACCTGAGTCACATCGCCGGTGATCACGGCCGTGGAGCCAAAGCCGATACGCGTCAGAAACATCTTCATCTGTTCACGCGTGGTGTTCTGGCTTTCATCAAGAATGACAAAGGCATTATTGAGCGTTCGCCCGCGCATGTAAGCCAGCGGCGCAATCTCGATGACCTGCTTTTCGATCAGCTTGTTGACCTGTTCAAAACCCAGCATCTCGTAGAGTGCGTCATACAGCGGACGCAGGTAGGGATCGATCTTCTGGGCCAGATCACCCGGCAGAAAGCCCAGTTTTTCGCCGGCTTCCACGGCCGGTCGCACCAGAAGAATACGGCGAACGCTCTGCTGGTTCAGGGCTTCAACCGCGGCGGCGACGGCCAGATAGGTCTTGCCGGTACCGGCAGGCCCAATGCCGAAGTTGATGTCGTGGTTTCGGATATGTTCAACGTACTGCTGCTGGTTCTGCCCGCGAGGCTTGATGACGGCACGCGGCGTTCGCAGGATGACGCCTTCACGCGGCATGTCATCGTCTTCATCCTCGGCAATCGACTCAAGGCCCGATTCCTGCAGATAAAGATGTACGGTTTCCGGCGACAGGGTCTGCGTCTGGGTCTCACGATAGAGATGTTCCAGCACGTTGGCCGTCGCCTTGACGCGCGCGGCGTTGCCGGCCAGCTGAAACTCGTTGCCGCGGTTGCGTACCGTGACCTCGAGACGCTGCTCGATCAGATGAAGGTGTTCATCCTGCTGACCGCTGAGATTGGCCAGCCGCATGGGGTCATTGGGTTCCAGCGACAGCTGAAGAATACGATGCGCGTTGGCAGTTTTCTGGGTCAATGTCGGGTCCGGTCGTTGCGTCGTTGAAGGGCAGCCTGAATCTCGTTCTTTATGGGAACAATAGCATCAATTGCTCAATCGAAAATAAACAGACGCCATCGCGGGAGATATCCTGCGATGGCGTGCCGGTCCATGAAGGGCGACATGACATCAAACGTGCGTCTGTCGAATCAGTATTTCTGTCCAGAGACCAGCTCACCCCTGAGAGAATTGGGGAAAGCTTCCACAATTTCAACATCGACGAAATACCCAATCAGGTCGATCGGGTTGGCGGCGCGAAAGTTGACCACGCGGTTGTTTTCGGTTCGTCCTGAAAGCTCACCGGGGTCCTTTGGCGAGAAGCCCGAGACCAGGATGCGTTGGGTCGTGCCGACCATGCGCCGGGAGATGCCGATCGCATTTTGAGTAATGCGGTCCTGAAGGATTTTAAGGCGCTGTTTCTTGACCGGTTCCGGAGTATCATCAGGCAGGTCAGACGCCGGTGTGCCGGGGCGCTTGGAGTAGACGAATGAAAACGAGTGGTCGAAACCGATACGCTCGATCAAATCCATCGTGTCCAGAAAGTCCTGCTCGGTCTCGCCGGGAAAGCCGATGATGAAATCGGACGAGAAGCTGATGTCCGGGCGCTTTTCACGGATGCGCTCCATCTTGGCGATGTATTCCTCACGGCCATGGCCGCGCTTCATCGCCTTGAGAATGGCATCAGAGCCCGACTGCACCGGCAGGTGAAGATGGCTCACCAGCTCCGGAATCTCGCCGAAGGCTTCAATCAGGCTGTCGGTGAATTCGACCGGATGTGACGTTGTGAAGCGGATGCGATCGATACCGTCCACGGCAGCCACGGCGGCGATCATTTCAGCCAGATCGATCTCTTCACCGGTTTCGTCCATGCCGCGATAGGCATTGACGTTCTGTCCCAGAAGATTGATCTCGCGTACGCCCTGCTCGGCCAGGTGGACGACTTCATCGAGAACGTCCTCGAACGGCCGGGAAATTTCCTCGCCGCGGGTGTAAGGCACCACACAGAAGCTGCAGTACTTCGAGCAGCCTTCCATGATCGAGACAAATGACGAGGCGCCATCGGAGTTGGGGGCCGGCAGCCGATCGAATTTCTCGATTTCCGGAAAGGTGACATCCACCACCGAGATCAGGTTTCCGCTCTCGTTGCGGTTATCCATCATGTCCGGCAGTCGGTGCAGGGTCTGCGGGCCGAAGACCATGTCGACATGAGGCGCGCGCTTCTGGATATTGTCGCCTTCCTGGCTTGCCACACAGCCGCCGACACCGATGACCAGATTCGGATTGGCCGCCTTGAGCTTTTTCCACCGTCCGAGCTGATGAAAGACCTTCTCCTGCGCCTTTTCACGAATCGAGCAGGTGTTGAGCAGGATGACATCGGCTTCGTTTTCGTTGTCTGTCAGCTCAAGCTGATGTGATTCGCCCAGCAGGTCGGCCATGCGAGCCGAGTCGTACTCGTTCATCTGGCAGCCGTGGGTCTTGATGAAGAGTTTCTTCGTCATGGGCCTTGGGTACATATAAGAAAATGGGTGTCAGACGATGATCCAGCGATGACGGCACAAAACCGGCCGTTCAGTCGTCCTACCATCGAGAGAAGTGTCATGAACCGTCGCGAAGCGACATGGAATGGCGAAATTATACGCAAGGCCATAGGCACAGGCCAGTGGGCACTTGTGTAGTGAAAAATGGTCTTTGTGTATCAACACGTGAGCAGGCTCACGACAGGCGCCATTGGCATAAAAGCCTATGGTAGACTCCCGCGCTTGTTGCGGCCTTTCAAGGGGCCGTGATGACCATCGGTCTGGCGCAATACAGTGAGGATTGAGCGTACATGGCGGCAAGGCCCCTTTATAGAATCAGTTTCCTGCAGCAGGGTGAGCTCTGGGAGCTCTACGCGCGCGATATCTTTCAAAGTGAGCTCTGGGGCTTTATCGAAGTCGAGGGTGTCGTCTTTGGTGATGACACGAAGGTAGTGGTCGACCCCGGTGCTGAAAAGCTGCGCCGCACCTTCGAAGGCGTCTCGCGCAGCTATCTGCCGATGAATGCCATCGTTCGCATTGATGAAGTCGAGCGTGAAGGAACGCCGCGAGCGGTGAAGGCCGAAGGTAACGTCACTGCCTTTCCGGGGGCCATGCACTGGCCGCCCCGTGAAGAGTAGGCGTTTAAATTGAATATTTTTTAAGCAAAATGGTGTCATGGCCTGCCAGTCGGGCGCTTTGTGCGTCATGTGATCAGGTTGTCCCGTAGGTTATCCACAGAAACTGTGGATGAGCGATTAAATCGGGTATCAGGTAATCGTTACGCCCGACTCAGGCTGCATGATGTAATGACAATTTCGACGAACCAACGACTCCATCATGAAAACAATCGGAAAACTCTGCGTCGGTCTTTTATTGGGTGCCGGTATCAGCACCGCCCACGCCGAAGAAGCCCGCTGGGTCAGTGATTCTCTGTCGACCTATGTTCGAAGCGGCCCCACAGACAGCTACCGTATCGTGGGAACCGTGGATGCCGGTCAGCGCGTGACGCTGCTCGAATCCCAGGGAAACTACAGCCGTATTCGCACCGAAAGCGGCGACACTGTCTGGATTCCCAGTGATGACCTGCAGGCACAGGAGAGTGTGCAGGAAAGAGTGCCGGACATGCAGGAGCGCGTGCAGACCCTGACGCAGCGCCTGGAAGGCATCAATGATGAGTGGAATCAGCGTGTGGCCGACATGAAAAGCTCGCTGCAAAGCAGTCAGTCACGCGTCAACGAGCTTCAGACCACCAACGATGATCTCAATGCCCAGCTCACTCAGGCACAGTCGAAGATGCGAGAGTATCAGGCACGACTGGATACCGAGCGTGAAGATCTTTTGATGCGCTACTTTGTCTATGGGGGCAGCGTGGCCGGGGGCGGTCTGGTACTCGGCCTGCTGGTGCCGCATCTACCAAGGCGACGTAAAAAGCGCGATCGCTGGTTCTGATCGTGGCGACGTCGGGTCAGGGTAACGAGCAGTGGTTTGAGCGCTGGCGGGAAGGACGCATCGGCTTTCACAGTGACAGCGTCCAGCCCATGTTGGCGCGCTACTGGTCTCATCTGAGCGTGTCGACCGGGGCGCGGGTGCTTCTACCGTTGTGCGGCAAAAGCGGCGACATCCTCTGGCTGGCGCAGTGCGGCCATGCCGTACTGGGCGTTGAGCTGGTCGAACAAGCGGTTCGAAGCTGGTTTGAGGATCAGGCCGAAGCATTGCCCGAGACCGTGGCCCGCACGAATTTTAATCGCTTCGAAAGCCCCGAACGGGTGGGGCGTGCCGGCGTGACCTTCGATGTGGGTAACTTTTTCCATCTCGATGCCGCCTTGAGTGACGACATTGACGCCTTTTATGATCGGGCCGCACTGATTGCACTGCCTGAAGCAGCGCGTCAGCGCTATGCGCTCAAGCTGGCCGAGCTGTGCCGGCCGAATGTGGAAGGGCTTTTGATTTCGTTGATTCGTGACGGGCAGCGCGATCAGGGACCGCCCTATGTGGTCACCGATGATGAGGTCCATCGTCTGTTTGCGCCCAATTTCATGCTGGAGCGACTGGGGGAGCGGCGCGATGAGCGTGGCATGACCGAAGTCGTCTGGCGCCTGTGTCGCAGGGCGCCGCTTTCATGCTGAAACCCTGAAGGGATCGAGTGCAGAACTGCTTGAATATCGAGCACCCGGTGAACATGAGTGATCACCGGGGCTTGCGCTGTCAGGTCGTTTCGGGAGCAAACCGGTGCCAGCGCGAGGGGACAACATAGAAGCTGTCACCGCGTGCCGGCAGCAGGCGATCGAAATCGTGATGCGTGATGCTGGCAAGCCAGGGGGCGTCCATCCAGTCGGCCACCAGTTCGACCCGAACGTCGCTGCCAACCGGTGATACGGCATCTACCGTGACCGGCAGATACGCGCGCTCGTCGGGCGCCGTGGTCAGCATCAGTTCGTGGGGCCGCAAAAGCACCTCGTCGGACGCCGTTTCCGAATGCTCCAGCGCAATCCATGCGTTACCCTGTTGCAGCCGCCCATTGTGATACTCGCCGCCAAAGCGGTTGGTTTCACCCAGAAACGAAAAGACAAACCGGTTGGCCGGTGCGCGATAAAGCGCCTGTGGTGTATCGATCTGTTCGATGCGGCCGTTGCTCATGACGACCACGCGATCGGAAAGCTCAAGCGCTTCTTCCTGATCATGGGTCACGAACACGCTGGTAAAGCCGAACTCTTCATGCAGATGCCTGAGCCAGCGACGCAGCTCGAGTCGTACCTTGGCATCCAGTGCGCCGAAGGGTTCATCCAGCAGCAGCACCTCGGGTTCGACGGCCAGCGCGCGGGCCAGAGCGACTCGCTGCTGCTGACCGCCGGAAAGCTGTGCCGGTAGACGTTTGGCCAGGGTGTCCAGGCGAACACGCTCAAGCAGGTGCTGTACACGGTCGCGAATCTCGGCATTGGAAGGCCGCTCTCTGGCCGGCCGTGCCCGTAGTCCGAAAGCCACGTTTTCAAACACGCTCATGTGACGAAAAAGTGCGTAGTGCTGAAAGACAAACCCGACCCGGCGCTTGCGCACATGGACGTGGGTCACCTCCCGATTACCGAAATGAATCGAGCCACTGTCCGGGGCTTCAAGGCCGGCAATAATGCGCAAAAGCGTGGTCTTGCCGGAGCCTGACGGCCCCAGTAGCCCGACCATTTCTCCCTGGTTGATCTCCAGTGACAGCGGATGCAGGGCCGTCGTGCTGCCAAAACGTCTGGAGACATCGCTTATGGTAATGCTCATGCTGTTTTCTCCCGACGATGGGTATGCCACTCAAGCACGGCCTTGATGATCAGCGTCACGATGGCAAGTGCCGCCAGCAGTGCAGCGCTGGTGAAGGCGCCCACCGTGTTGTAATCCTGATACAAAAGCTCCACCTGCAACGGCAGATTGATGGTCTCGCCACGAATGCTGCCCGAAACCACCGAGACGGCGCCGAACTCACCGATGGCGCGGGCATTGGTCAGAATGACGCCGTACACCAGTGCCCAGCGAATATTGGGCAGGGTGATGCGTCTAAACAGGGTCCAGCCGCTGGCGCCCAGCGTGACACCGGCCTCTTCTTCGGCACTGCCCTGCGCCTGCATCAGCGGAATCAGCTCACGTGCCACGAACGGGCAGGTGACAAAAACGGTCACCAGCACCATGCCGGGCCAGGCAAACATCAGCTGCACGTCGTGTTCGGACAGCATGCTGCCCAGCCAGCCGGTACGGCCGTATAGCAGTAGATAAAGCAGACCTGCCACGACCGGGGATACCGCAAAGGGAATATCGATCAGCGTTTGCAGCAGTCGCCGGCCGGGGAAAGCAAAACGGGTGACCAGCCAGGCCAGAAAAATGCCGAAAATCAGGTTGATCGGCACGGTCAGAAGTGCGATCAGAAGCGTCAGTCCGATCGCTTCTCTGGTAAAGCTGCTGGTCAGGTTCTGCCAGAAGGGCGCCAGACCTTCGGCAAACGCCTGGTAGAAAATGCCGGCCAGCGGTATGACCAGAAACAGCGTCGTCAGGACCACGGCAAGCCCGATCAGTCCCACGCGTGTGGCCGTGCCATCACCGATACGCTTCATGTCAGTGCCTCCCGCCATGCAGACGACGATAAAAGCGTCCCTGCCAGAGATTGATGGCCAGCAACAGCAGCAGGGAGACCAGCATCACCAGTGAGGCGATGGCGGCGGCGCCTGCGTAGTCATACTCTTCAAGGCGGGTGGCCATCATCAGAGAGACCACTTCGGTGCGATAGGGCATGTTACCGGCAATAAAGATGACCGCGCCGAACTCGCCCAGCGATCGGGCGAAGGAGAGCCCGGTGCCGGTCACCACGGCCGGCCAGATGTGGGGCAGGATGACCCGGCGGAAGGCATACAGGTTGCTGGCCCCCAGCGTCAGCGCGGCCTCATCGGCCTGACCGGGCAGGTCTTCAAGCACCGGCTGTACGGTGCGCACCACAAAGGGCACGCTGGTAAAGGCCATGGCGAGTGCAATCCCGAGCCAGGTATAGGCGACCTCGATCCCCAGCGGTTCAAGCAGGCTGCCTACGGCGCCATTGCGGGAGTAGAGCGTGGCCAGGGTAATGCCGGCCACGGCCGTGGGCAGGGCGAAGGGCAGATCCATCAGCGCATCAAGGATGCGCTTGCCCGGAAACGTATAGCGTGCCAGTACCCAGGCCATCAAAAGCCCGAACAGCGCATTGAACAGCGAGGCGGCCAGTGCTGCCAGAATCGTGACCCGATAGCTTGCGATCAGACGCGGGTCGGTGATGGCCGCCCAGTACTGCGACCATGACAGCGTTGACAGCTGGCCGATGAGGCTGGTCATCGGCAGCAGCAGAATCAACGACACGAACAGCAGTGTCACACCCAGCGACAGCGAAAAGCCCGGCAGGACCCGGGCAGCACGGGCACGCATTAACGTCGCTGCAGCTGGTCGAGTTCACCCCCGCTGGCGAAATGTGTCTGCATCACATTTTCCCAGCTCCCGAAGGCGTCCTCGATGCGCAGCAGCGTGGTCTGCGGGAAGCGATCGGCAAACTCCTCGCTGATGTCGTCATTGTTGACGCGATAGTAGTACTGCGCCAGCGTGCGCTGCGCTTCGGGCGAGTAGAGGTATTCCAGATAGCCCCTGGCCAGATCCTCGGTACCGTTGCGCTCGACGTTCTTGTCGATCCAGGTGACCGGAAATTCGGCCATGACATCGACCGGCGGTACCACGACCTCGTAGTCGTCCGGGCCATACTGGTTGCGAATGTTGTTGGCTTCCGATTCAAACGTGATTAGCACATCGCCAATGCCGCGCTCGGCAAACGTGGTGGTGGCACCACGTCCGCCGGTGTCAAAGACTTCGACATTGGCCAGCATTTTCTTCATGTAGTCACGAGTGGCGTCGTTGTCACCGCCATTGTCGTGATTGCTTGACGCCCAGGCGGCCAGATAGGTGTAGCGCCCGTTGCCGGAGGTCTTGGGGTTGGGGAAGACCAGCGCCACGTCATCGCCGGCCAGATCCGACCAGCCGTGAATGTTTTTCGGATTTCCCTTTCTGACCAGAAACGCCATGGTCGAGTAATAGGGCGAGCTGTAGTTGGGCAGCCGTGTCTGCCAGTCCTTCGGGATCAACTGGCCCTTTTGTGCCAGAACATCGACATCGGTGACCTGGTTGAAGGTGACGACATCGGCGCGAAGCCCCTGCAGGATGGCGCGTGCCTGGGTTGAAGAGCCGGCATGGGTCTGCTTGATATCGACCGACTCCCCGTGCGCTTCCTGCCAGTGCTCGACGAATTGCGGGTTGAGTTCGGCAAAGAGTTCACGCGCGATATCGTAGGAGGCGTTGAGCAGCTCGCGGTCGGCGCTGAAGGCCGGCGTGCTGCCCAGTGCCATGCTTAGCGCAGCGGTGGCCACCACGCGACGTAAAAGGGTCGAGCGTACGGACATATCGTGTTCCCCGGCATCTGATCGGCAGGATTGTTATCAAAAGCCAGCAGGGCTGGCATTGAGTAGAGGCTAAACAAAACCTGAGGGAATGACAATCTGTCCGGTTATGCCATTTTGTTCTTTAAGGCAGGGTTAGGGTCTACCGGTGAGAGAGGCAATGCCTCTCTCACCGAGCCGTTTATAGCCCAAGGGCGGAGGACGTTTCACGACGTGGGTCGGCGCCGCCATAAAACCCACTGTCGTTGATCAGAATCGACTGGCTGGCGCCCATGGCCGATTTCTGAACCACGTGATGGCCCATGTTCTCCAGAATACGCACGGTATCCGGACTAAAACCGTCCTCGATGCGGAGTTCATCGGGTAGCCACTGGTCGTGAAAGCGTGGGGCGCTGACGGCCGACTGAATGTTCATGCCATGATCAATGACGTTGCTGATCACCCCAAGCGTGGTCGTAATGATGCGAGAGCCGCCCGGACTACCGGTAATCAAAAAGTTCTTGCCGTCGTGTTTGACGATGGTAGGCGTCATGGAGGACAGCATGCGCTTGCCGGGTTCCACGGCATTGGCTTCGCCACCAATCAGGCCGTAGGCATTGGGAACGCCCGGCTTGGCTGAAAAATCATCCATTTCGTTGTTGAGCAGAAAGCCGGCTTTTTCCACGGCAATGCCGGAGCCATAGCTGAAATTGAGGGTATAGGTATTGGATACCGCCAGTCCCGAGTCATCAGCGACCGAGTAATGCGTGGTTTCATTGGATTCATGGGGCGTGATATTGCCCGGCCCGATATCCGCAGAGGGCGTCGCCCGGTCAAGAGAAATCTGCTGACGAAGTGCGCGGGCATAGGCCTTTGACGTTAGCGCATCGACCGGCACGTCGAAAAAGTCTGGATCGCCCAGGTATTTTGAGCGGTCGGCATAGGCACGCCGCATGGCCTCACTCATCAGATGCATGGTGGCAGCGGAGCCAAAGCCCGTGGCAGTAAGATCATCGTTTTCCAGCATATTCAATATCTGCACGGTGTGAACGCCGCCGGAGGAGGGGGGCGCCATCGCGTAGATATCATATCCCCGGTAATTACCATGCACCGGAGCACGCTCGATGGCACGATAATCCCTGAGGTCTTCAAGGGTCATGACGCCGCCGTGTGCCTTGATGGTGTCGATCAGATAGTCGGCCGTTTCGCCTTCATAGAATTCGCGCGGGCCGTTCTGGGCGATACGTTCCAGCGTGGCGGCCAGTTCGGGCTGTTTGAAGACCTCTCCTGAACGCCAGTCACTGCCATCGGCCTTGTAGAACAAACGGCGCGTGCCCTCATTTTTTTCCAGCTGCTCGCGGCTACCATTCAGGCCGTCGGCAAAGCGCCCGGGAATGGCAAAGCCATCGCGTGCCAGCCGGATGGCCGGTGCCATGACCTGCTCAAGGGGCATTGAGCCGTAGCGCTCAAGCGCCATCGCCATGCCGGAGACCGTACCGGGGACGCCCGAGGCGTTAGCGGAATAGCGCGAAGCCTCCTCGATGACATTGCCTTGCTCATCCTGAAACATGGTCCTGAAGGATCCGGCAGGTGCGGTCTCGCGATAATCGATCGAGGTCACTTCACCGCTTTTTTCATCGGAAATCACCATGAAGCCGCCGCCGCCAATATTGCCCGAGCGTGGCTGAACCACGGCCAGCGCAAAGCCGATGGCGACCGCGGCGTCTACGGCATTGCCACCCTGGCGCAGGATATCGCGGCCGACACGGCTTGCCAGTTCATGGCTGGTAACGACCATTGCGTGCTGGCCGGATTCGGAGTGAAAGCGCTCGCCTTCGATGATGGGTGGCTGGGCACTGGCCAGTGACGGCAAAAGCATCAACAGCAGGCAGGCCAGTGCTGATCGTTGTATTCCCGGCATGCAAATCCCCTTTTTGTGTTGTTTATATGGCTATATCAGTTCCGTTTAATGCGCCTTTGCAACAATAGGATATCTGCACGGCTTCCGGAAGCGGAAGCACCTGTAGAGGTTGTCGAGCGGCTCGCCAGCTGGCGGGTATGAACTATAGTGACTCTTGCACGCTAACATTGAGGTTCTTGCCATGCCTGATCAAACGCCCACGCCCCGCACTGCCTGTGTCAAGAAGGTCGAAAAGGGGTGTGGCAAAACGGTTTATGAAGTCCGTGGGGTCAATCCTGATACCGATACCCTGCTCAGTGAATATGAAACCGAGCAGGAAGCCATTGACGCCGTCAAGCGTTATGAGTGTGAAAATTGAGACTTTGGTAGTATGAGAGGGGCCGCCATGAGGCGGCCCCTTTTTGTCTCGTGCAGTAACGCCTGCGCAGCGATGCCCTGTTACGCTTTGGGTCCGCCGTGTAGGCTGACGGCTATCAAGCTTGTTTGATGAGGTGTTTACAGTGCAACAACCCTTCAGGATCGCACCTTCCATTCTGTCTGCAGACTTTGCCCGTCTGGGACAGGAGGTGGATGATGTGCTGGCCAGCGGCGCCGACATGATTCATTTCGACGTCATGGACAACCACTATGTTCCCAACCTGAGCTTTGGGCCGGCGGTCTGTCATGCCCTGCGCAATTACGGCGTGACCGCCGAGATCGATGTCCACCTGATGGTATCCCCGGTCGATGATCTGATCCGCGCCTTTCTGGATGCCGGTGCCAACCACATTACCTTCCACCCGGAAGCCAGCCTGCATGTCGACCGCTCCCTGCAGCTGATTCTTGATGGTGGCGCCACCGCAGGTCTTGCGCTCAATCCAGCGACCCCGCTTTCAACGCTCGACCATGTGCTCGACAAGCTGTCGATGCTGCTGGTCATGACGGTCAATCCGGGCTTTGGTGGGCAATCCTTCATTCCGGCCATGATGGACAAGCTGCGTCTGGCGCGCGCCATGATCGACGCCACCGGCAACGCCATTCGTCTTGAAGTCGATGGCGGCATCAACGCCGACAACATTGGCGAGATTGCTCGTGCAGGCGCAGATACCTTTGTCTCCGGTTCTTCCATCTTTGCCCAGCGCAGTGATAGCGACCCGAACCGTTACGACTCGATCCTGCGCGCCTTCAGGGAACCGCTGGATGGTCTGTCGGACTGAGCAGGATGATGAGGCGACCATCAAGGTCTGGTCGCTTTACATCATCGAAAATCGGCTGGGGCATCTATATACCGGCGTAACCACGGACGTGGCACGCCGTTTCAGGGAGCACCAGAGCGATGGTGGCCGATGTGCACGATCACTGAGAGGCAAGGGGCCGCTGCGCCTGCGCTTCTCCTGCCTGGTAGGTGATAAAGGGCGGGCACTCAGTATTGAACGGCGTGTGAAGAAACTCTCGCGTTCCGGGCGTCTGGCCATCATCGAAAAGGGACAGCTTCCCGTGGATTGATAATGTCCATGAGGCGCTGCCCTGTCGATCGTCAATGAGACTGCCATCTGCACGACATCGCCGGCCATCAGGCCGGCGATGTGTTTTAGGGTGCCATACCGGCACCGTCAGCCATGAAGCGATCAGCGTTTGAGGGTCTCCCAGTTATAGGGCGCCCGGGGCTTTTCGCCCTTGAGTACGGCCAGAGCATTATCTACGGCCAGTTCCGCCATGGCATAACGGGTTTCATGTGTGGCTGAGCCAATATGGGGCAGGGCCACGACATTGTTCATGTGCGCCAGCGGAGAATCAGCAGGCAGAGGCTCGGTTTCGAAGACATCAAGACCTGCGGCACGGATGGTGCCATTTTTCAGCGCCTCGATCATGGCCGGCTCATTCACCACTCCGCCACGAGCAATATTGACGAAGATGGTGTCCTTGCCCATCAGCTCGAATTCATGCTTGCCAAACATGTGGCGCGTGGCATCAGAGAGCGGCACGGTGACACAGACGAAATCAGCATCGCGAAGCAGGTCATCAAGCTCTTTCCAGTCGGCGCCCAGCTCGCGTTCGAAATCCTCATGACGTGAGCGGTTGTGATAGCTCACCGCCATGTTGAAGCCGAACCTGCCGCGTCGCGCAATCGCGGCACCGATACGCCCCATGCCGACAATGCCGAGCTTCTTGCCCTGCACGTCCACACCGAAATGAGGCTCGGCGACACCACCGGTCCACTCTCCCTTTCTTACCATTTCCGCCATTTCAACCGCTCGACGGGCGCTTGCCAGAATCAGTAAAAAGGCGGTATCCGCGGTGGTTTCCGTCAGCACATCCGGCGTATGGCAAAGTACGATCCCACGCCTGCTGAGGTAGTCGACATCATAGTTGTCCACGCCCACCGAGATGCTCGAAACCACTTCAAGATGAGGCGCCTGATCCAGCAGTTCGGGGGGTAGATTAACGCTGGAGCCGATCAGGGCATGGGCCTGAGACAGTGCCTTTTTGAACTCGCTGTTCTGGGTCAGGCCCTTGGTCTGCGAGAAATCCAGTACATGGCACTCCCGCTCAAGCTTTTCCTGCAGGGCCGGTTTCAGGGCACGCTGGTACACAATGACGGTTTTCTTCGAAGACATGATCTCTCCTGATGCAGGAAGTCAACGAGCGGTTAACGACAGCTCGTTATAGCAGGATATGACGTGAAGGATTCTGCTCCCTCGGTTTATCAGAACGTCAGGCAAGCGATTTCAACTGTTCGACATGACGCGCGGTGGCACTGACATTGTCATGATCCAGCGGAAACTCGATGGCGCGCGGTACCTCCGCCGGAAAATGATGCCAGAGCGCGGACCAGTGCGCGCGCGCGGCGTCGTCCGGTGGGCAGGCCCTGGGCTGGCCGTTGATATGGGTGACGGCCTTGCAATGCACATAGCGTACCCTGGCACCCAAACGGCTTGCCGCCTGTGAGAGATCGTGATCCGTCCAGTAGCCGTTACCGAGATCCAGGGTCGTTCCAAGCGCATCGGATTCCAGCGCCCTGTGCAGCGCGGCATGAATCAGTGGGTCACCGCCGCAGGACGTCTGATCGTTTTCAATCAGGACCGGCAGGGAGTGATCGGCAAGCTCGTTTTTGAGGGTGGCCGCACCGTCATCGATGCACTCGGCGCACAGCTGGCCGAGTCCGAACTTTATCCATCGTGCCCCCAGCTCATTGGCGCGTGCCAGTGACTGATGCATCTCGTCGGTATTGAGCCGGCTTTGTTTGTCAAAAAGCGGCGTGGCCGCAGAGTAAACACAGCTCAGTGAGGCCTGTTCAATGGCTTCACGCAGTCGGCTCAGGGGCAGATCCTGATCGCTCAGCAATTCTTCACGAATTTCGACGCCTTGTGCGCCGGCCTCCCTGATATGTTCAAGAACGCCTGCCTGCCCCAGCTGTTTGACCAGATCGGCGCCAAAGGCAGAAGTACAGATTATTACCGGTCCCATGGGAAACTCCTTGCGTCACCTGGTCTGAAGGCGGCTCTGTCAGTGAGAGCCGCCGAAGCCATGAACATCATCATGTAGAAAATGCGCATGCTGCTTGCAGTGTAGTAGGGTCATGCCGAGGCGGGCGCACCGGCTGCTCCTGCAATGTCGAACCCTTGCGTTAACGCGATGGCCATCCCGTCCGGGCCGATCGACGCGTTCAGGCTTTGAAGGCATTCAATGCAGTTTAAGCCGTGGGCGAATGATCGTATTGATGCGATCCACCAGTATACGAATGCCGGTGCGTGTATAGCCATGAATGGCGGCCTGGTGCATGCGATACAGCGAAGCGTAGAAGATCTTGGCCATCCAGCCCTCGACCAGCACGCCTTTTGCAGACGCTCCGCGCATGAGATTGCCCACGGCGTCGAAATGCGCCAGCGAGATCAGCGAGCCCATGTCCTTGTAGTGAAAGTCTTTCAGCTCACGTCCGGCCATGGTCGCTTTCAGATTCTTGTAGAGCGTATTGGCCTGCTGGTGCGCGGCCTGGGCGCGCGGGGGGACCATTTTGTCGCCCGGCTGCGGGCAGGCCGCACAGTCGCCGAGGGCAAAGATGCGATCGTCATCCACGCTCTGCATGGTCTGGTGAACAATGACCTGATGATTGCGCTGGGTGGAAAGTCCCAGCTCGGAAAGGATCGAGGGACCGCGAACGCCGGCTGCCCAGACGGTCAGGTCGGCATCGATGCGTGAGCCATCGGCAATCTCGAATCCGTTTTCGTCGGCCTGGGTGACACGGGTATCGGTATGGATCTCGACGCCAAGCCGCTCAAGCTCGCGGTGCACCGACTGGCTGATGCGCTCGGGCAGGGCGGGCAGGACCCGGGGGGCGGCTTCCAGCAGGTGGATCTTGAGCTGCTGACGACCGATGCGGCTAAAGCCGTAGCCGTGCAGCATCTGAGTGGCGTTGAGAAGCTCGGCGGAGAGCTCCACGCCCGTGGCACCGCCGCCCACGATGGCCACCGACATGCCGGACTTGCCGGATTCTTCCCGATTGCTGCAGCGCAGAAAGGTGTTGAGCATCTGCTTGCGAAAGGCTTCTGCCTGGCGGACGCTGTCCAGAAAATAGCAGTGGTCGGCCACACCCGGGGTGCCGAAGTCGTTGGAAACGCTGCCGACCGAAAGCACCAGATAATCGTAATCGAGTCGTCGTTCGGGCAGCACCTCGCGATCCTTGTCGTCGTGCATGGCGGCCAGACGGATCTGGCGATGTTCGCGATCAAGACCGCATAGTGTGCCGATCTGATAGCGATAGCCGGCATTGGCCGAGTGTCCCTGATACGACACTTCATCCATGCTTGAGTCCATGACGCCGACGGCCACTTCGTGCAGCAGTGGTTTCCAGATGTGGGTCGGGTTGCGATCGACCAGAACGATTTCGGCCTTGCCGGCCTTGCCAAGTTTTCGTCCAAGACGTGTTACCAGCTCAAAACCGCCGGCGCCGCCACCGACCACCACAATGCGAGGGATCGACATTGATTGCTCCATGGAAAGGGTGAAAGGAAAAGCATTCAGGGCGTGGCCCGGCCCACAGGCCACGACCTGAAGACTTTCAGTCACATCAGTCACAAATGACCGTGACAGGCCGGTCTCGGGCATCGATACTTCCGACAGCATGGCAGGGCGTTTGATCCCGGCGGCTGTCGGCCTGCCTGCCTTATTGTATATGGGGTCACCATGCCCCGAATTCACCCGCGGTGATGGCCTGACAATGCACGATGCACTCAACGATATTGATCTGATTCTTTATGATCTTGATGGCACGCTGATCGATTCGGCGCCGGATCTGGCCCGCGCCATCGATGAAATGATGCAGGCCATGGAGCTTTCGCCTGTCGGGATTGAGCGGGTTCGTGACTGGGTCGGCAACGGCTCGCGGCGGCTGGTCGAACGAGCGCTACTGCATGCTGGCGCCTTCGGTGAGTCCGGCCCCGACTGCCAGCAACTCGATGAGGCTCTGGCGCTGTTCATGGATTTCTACGCGCAGCATCCAGTATCACAGACCCATTGCTATCCAGGCGTTATCGAGTGCCTGAAAGCCCAGCGCGAACGCGGCATCGCCCAGACGCTGGTCACCAACAAGCCGTCGCGCTTTATCGATACCATTCTTGAGTCCATGGGCCTTGAGGGCTTTTTCTCCCATGTGCTGGGCGGCGATTCACTGGCACAAAAAAAGCCCGATCCGGCACCGCTTGCATATATCGCACATGCGCTGAATGTCCCCCCCGAACGGGTGTTGATGGTCGGGGATTCACGCAGTGACGTGCAGGCGGCCAGAGCCTTTGGATGCCGCTGTCTGGCGGTCACCCATGGCTACAATCATGGCGAGCCCATTGCTGCCCTGAACCCCGACCATCTTCTTGATTCACTTGGAGAACTCGTTTAGGGTTGAAAATGCGCCATGGCGGCGCTACTCGCCCTTTTTCTCCTTTCACGCGAAGGAATTTTCAGCTTGCGAGATACACTCATGTCACTCAATGCAAAGGCCTGCGGACTGATGAGAAACGTCAAGCGCTGGCGCTGGTGATACCGGCCCCCTGCACCGTATTACCGTTTCTCTCTTTACAGGAATCTGCGACATGATGACATCCGAGCGCTTCGCCGAACTCGCCGCTGAAGGCTACAACCGTATTCCGGTTACCCTCGAGGTACTGGCCGATCTTGAAACGCCCCTGTCCACGTATTTAAAGCTTGCCGATGCCCCATGGAGCTTTCTGCTCGAGTCGGTCACGGGCGGTGAGAAGTGGGGCCGCTATTCCATTATAGGATTGCCGTGTCGCGAGCGCATCGAGGTCAGCGGCTTTACCGTTCGCCACTATGTGGATGGCTATCTGCAGGGGGCCACCGAAGTCGAAGACCCGCTGGAGTGGATTGAACAGTTTCGTCGCCGCTTCCGGGCACCCGAGACTTCGGAAGCAATGCGCTTTGATGGTGGGCTGGTCGGCTATTTCGGCTATGACACTATTCGTTTGATCGAGCCACGCCTGCGCGGGGTGGAAAAGCCCGATCCGATTGATGTGCCGGATATCCTGCTGATGGTGGCCGATGAGCTGGTCGTGTTTGATAACCTCTCCGGTCGTCTGACCCTGCTGGTGCATGCCGACCCTGCCAATGACAATGCCCTTGAGCAGGCTCGGGAGCGCCTGGCAGCCCTCGAGTATCAGCTGCGTCACACCCCGATCAACACGACAAGCCCCGGTACCGGTCGCAATTCGGTGGCCGAGGAAGACTTTTTTGCCAGCTTTTCCGAGCAGGGCTACAAGGACGCCGTGGCACGTATTCGCGAGTACGTTGCGGCCGGCGATCTGATGCAGTGCGTGCCTTCTCAGCGCATGACCATCGCCTATCAGGCACCACCGCTGGATCTGTATCGCGCGCTACGCAGTCTTAATCCCTCTCCCTACATGTTCTTTTTCAATCTCGATGATCATCATGTCGTTGGGGCATCGCCCGAGATTCTGGCTCGACTGGATCATGATGAAATCACGCTGCGACCGATTGCCGGTACTCGTCACCGGGGCGCCAGCGAAGAAGAGGACCGTGCACTTGAGCAGGAGCTGCTCAGTGATCCCAAGGAGATCGCCGAGCACGTCATGCTGATTGATCTTGGTCGCAACGACGTAGGCCGTATCAGCGAGCCCGGCTCGGTCGAGCTGACCGATAAAATGACCATCGAGCGCTACTCGCATGTCATGCATATCGTCTCCAATGTCACCGGCCGCATCAAGCCGTCACTGGGGCCGATGGATGTGCTGCGCGCCACCTTCCCGGCCGGCACGCTGTCCGGGGCGCCCAAGGTGCGTGCGCTGGAAGTCATCGACGAGCTCGAGCCGGTCAAGCGCGGCATCTACTCAGGTGCCGTAGGGTATCTCTCCTGGCAGGGCAACATGGACATGGCAATCGCCATTCGAACTGCCGTGATCAAGAACGGAGAGCTTCATGTGCAGGCCGGTGGTGGTATCGTGTCCGACTCCGATCCGGACAATGAATGGCAGGAGACGCTGAACAAGCGTCGTGCCATGTTCCGCGCCGTTGCCATGGCAGAGCGTGGGCTGGACAACCTCGAATAGAGCCGGATTCCGTTCTGGAATCAGCGAGCCAATACTGAATACAGGCCGGGTGACTGGCGTGTCGTGTTACCGACCGCCCGGCCACCGTGAGGATGGAAAGCCATGAAAGTATTGATGATCGATAATCACTATCGCTCTCCCATGTACTGTATATAAAGACATCCCATCTTCTGGAGGCCCCGCCATTGGCGGGGCCTTTTCCTTTTTGGCACATATCAAACCGTGCCCATCCTGTTATGATCTGGGTAAAATGCTGGGTAAAAGTGATTTACCCAGTCCGACACGGAGCTTTTACCCAGCCATGCCAATCTCAGATACCAAGGCGCGACAGGCAAAGCCCAAGGATAAGGCGTACCGCCTGGCGGATGACAACGGCTTATACCTCGACGTGCAGCCGTCCGGCAGGAAGAGCTGGCGGGTGCGTTACTTCGTGGATGGCAAAGAGGGCATCTATACGATCGGGCAATACCCGGGTGTGGGCTTGAAGGAAGCCCGCGCGGGTCGTGACTGGGCAAAACATCATGCCGCCAACGGTGTGCATCCGAAGAAGGCCAAAGAGAAGGAACGCGCGGCCGAGCGCCGCGAGCAGGTGAATACGTTTGGTGTATTGGCTGAGGAATGGTACCGCCACGAGTCTGGCCGCTGGTCTGCATACTATGCCCGGCAGGTCAGGAAGGGTTTCGATAACGATATTCTGCCCGCGCTGGGGGATCGGCCCATCAAGGAGATCACGCCGGCGGACATCCTCGAGCTGATAACCGGCATCGCTGACCGTGGGGCCCCATCAGTGGCCACGCTGGTGCGTCAGTGGATCGGTGCGGTCTATGGCCATGCCATCAACACACTGCGCGTCGAGTCTGATCCAACGCAGGCGCTGCGCCGAACCGTACGCCGTGTGCCCACCAAGCACTCCACCAGTCTGACGCCTGCCCGGCTGGCGGATCTGTCCCGCGATATTGATAACTCGAAGTGCTACCGGCTGACGCAGATTGCGATGCAGGTGTTGATGCTGACGATGTTACGTACAGGGGAGATGCGCCAGGGGCTCTGGCAGGAAATCGACTGGGAGAGAAAAGAGTGGCGGGTGCCGAAAGAGAAGATGAAGCGGCGCATACCGCATGTTGTGCCGCTGTCTGATCAGGTCATGGCGCTGCTGACTGATCTGCATGGCTATACCGGCGGCCGGGACATCATGTTCCCGAACAATCGGCGGCCCAATGAGTTCATGACGAACACGACGATCAACACATCGCTGGTGCGCATGGGGTGGGGCGGGGAGTTCAGCGGCCACGGTTTCCGCGCGACGGCCTCAACGCTGCTGAATCAGCATGGCTGGCGGGGTGACCTGATAGAGAAGCAGCTGGCGCACTCGCCCGGCGACAAGGTGAGAGCGGCGTACAACCACGCAGACTATCTGGATGATCGACGCCGCATGTTGCAGTGGTGGGCGGATTATATCGACGGACTCAAGCACGACGCGGGGCAGGTGCCGAGCGCGCCCATTCCTGCCTGATCCATTCGTTCACTTCAGCCGCTCGCCAGCGCACGCCACCGTTGAACATCCGGCGCCCGGCCGGGAATTGCCCGTCCTGAATCATCTTGTACATCTTGGTGCTGCTGTAGCCGGTGCGCTCGCACACCTCTGACATCGACAGCAGTACTTCCTGCTGGGCTTGATACACCAGTAGTGCTTCCATTCGCTCGACCAGGCTGGCCAGCCGCTCTTCATTCTGTGTCTGCATGGTCACGCTCCCCTAAGTTGTCGTTCATATTTCGCGATTCGTGATACACAAGCTGTCTTGCGTATCGTGTGCGAGCATCAAAAGGCGTCCTTCTCTTCTACGGCGCGCCTATCGCAATCAGCCCTTGCCCGCTCGAGCGCATACTCAGGCTGCCCGGGAAAATCGATGGTGCTGCGCATCACCGCATGGGTCATGTTGCTGCGATAGACCCGGTAAAGCCCCGGCCCTTCGTGCTTCACATAGCAGCGGGCATTCTCATATACAGGCATGGTCACGCTCCCCTCAGTCTGTGTTTATGCTCTGCGTGCTGGTCACGCTCGTTCTGGGCCTGTTGCTGGCGGTGTCGCTCGACGGCTTCGGGAACGCCAGGCGTGTGCCATAGCCGTCTGAGTCGATCCTGCTGGCGGTCACGCTGCCGGCGGATGATCGCCAGCAGGTCGGTCTGGTCGAGTGGCTCGCCGTCCTCACCGACTAACCCGGTGCCATCACATGCTGCGCACGGTCCGCTCGAGAACATGCCCGACCACTCGCCGGTACCGTTGCATGCCGGGCATGGCGCTGTGGCCGGTTCCTGCCAGTGGAGAGGGCGGGTCTTTGCCATTACTCTGTCGCCTCCAATACCCAAACCGTTGCCACTGCCCAGACGATTAATCCAAGCGGTGGCCATAACCCCATCCAGATCGAAACGCCGGCAGCCACGACGCCGAAAGCGACGGCCGCCATCGGATCGATCACGCATCACCCCGCGCCAGTGCATCCCGGTAGCCCTGAATGCCATTGATGGTGATCTCGCCACCGACTTCGGTCAGGCTGTCGATGAGCTCATCGAGCGTTTCGGTTTGAATGCGGCGGTCACGATCATTGATGGCTTTGAAGGATGGAAAGCCGCGGATGTGTTCTTCGGATGCAGTGAGCTGTTCCTGAAGCTCGTCGCGCTCTTTCTTCAGCGCATGGATGGCAAAGAGGATTTCTTCATCGACGGGCTGGCAGTCGAGCTCTTTGGCTGTATCGACCAGCACCTTATCCAGATCAGCCACGGTGGGCGTTATCGGTGATACCCATGTGTGCGCTGGCGGCTCGGTGCGGCTTTCGCTGTCGCGAATAAACCTGTTGTCCTCTGACAAAAAGCCTTTCGGGTTCGCGTCTCGTTTCATGCCTCTTCTCCCTGTTCAATTTCCTGCACCCAGCGCTCGACCTTGGGGCCCAACGGGTGCGATGACTGGCGGTTGCGACCTATGTCGCCGTTGGCAGCGAATACCGCACGGGCAAACCCGCGAGGAGTGGCGCTGCGGATATTGGCGCGCTCGGCGCCAGGCGGGCAGTGGTGGATGCGATTGTCCGGCGGCTCCAGGCCGTCAGCTTCAAGCGCTGGCGGCATCACGAATCCGCCGCCGCACCACAACCATGTCTCTTTGCGGTAGTTGTCGTCCGGCTCCCAGCCCGTGTAGTGGAATGGGTGAAACTTGTGGTCTGGCTGGCGGAATATGCGACTGAATGCGGACATGGGGTTTTCCATGATCCACGGCGCGCCGGACATGTTGCCGATCGTCTGGCACTGCTCTGCTACCCGCGTGGCCTTGCACTGAAAGTACCGGTCGGCTGCCGCCTTCTTTGCCCACCAGCGGGTGCCACTCAGGGAAACGTCAGTGCATTCTGGGAAGCCTGCGACGAAAGCGATTCGCCCCAAGTTCTCGCGAATGACCCGCCAGCTTTCCGGGTGATCGATGATATGGCCTACCCGTATCCATGGTCCGTCCGTTTGGACGCCCTCAGGATGCTGTGGATCAATCAATATCGCGCGATAGCCGGCATCTACCCAAGGGAGTGCCATGACGCCCGTGAGGTCGCACAAACAGAGAATGGTGTCCCTTATCATGCGATAGCTCCTCTCGACGCACGGTCAATGGCAGTCCCATGGCCTGGGTCAAAGCCATGCTCTTTCCAGAAGTCCCTTACTCTTGCGGCTGCATCCTCTTTGTCCTCAAAAAGGCCGAGATAATGATCTTTGCCCTTGTGCTTTGTTTGCGCTCGCCACTTGCTGGCGGCTTTTGACCACACAACACCGGCATAGCCACTGGTATTGTTTGAAAATCTAGGGAGGTTGCGGCGGTTGTGCTGAGCGTCTGATTTTCGAAGGTTTTCCCAGCGATTATCTGTGGCGTCTCTATTCACATGGTCAATCTCTGCCGGCGGCTGTTCGCCGGTCATCATCATCCAGATGATTCGATGTGCCATGTATCGACTGTTGAGCACCGAAACCGTGAGGCACTCATAATCACCACCTACGACCCTTTTATACTTCCAAGTGGCATCCCTGCCTGCCCATCGCGTATTCCATGCCTTCGACATGCTGTCGCTATACTTCCTGGTCAAAGAGCCTGTTACCGGGTCGTAATGAAGTATCGACAGCAAAGTGCTTTGATCAGGTATCGGCTTTGCCATGATCACCTCCCGCCGGGTCCACCGGCTGCACCGTTGCCTCACCACCCAGCGCATGCATCAGCTTTTCGATGGTGTGTGCCAGGCACTGGGCCGCCAGCACGAACTCCGTCTCCATCTGCATGACCGGGTTTTCGTCGCTGTCGGTGTCGTCGACTTCCTTCAGCACCGCATCGGCAAACCGGATGCCTTTGATGCTCATGTCCTCGACCAGGGTGAATGACATTTGCTCTTCGAACGTCAGCGCCATCTGCGAGACCTGGCGGCCTACTTCCAGCGACGTGCGGACTTCATCGCCGTCGACATCAATGGACGTGGCCACGATCTTTCCGTCATCGCCTTTGGCTCGCAGGACCACGCGATCGCCGACCAGAACGCCATCGGGCCGGGTAGTGGGGTCGTTGAGCCATGTGGTCATGGTGCGCCCGGCGGGCGTTTGCGGTGCCAGCGGTATGACCTTCAGTGAACCGAGCGTTTCGCGCAGCACGTCCAGCGCTTCCTCGGCGCGCTTGGAGCTGGCGGCCGCCACGCCGATGATGTTGGCCTTGGTGTCGATCCAGACATCGGTGCGGCTGTTCTTCACGAAAGCCCGCGGCAGCAGCTCTTCAACGATGCGTTCCTTCATCGCCAGCTTATCGCGGCGCCCGGGCGGGAATCCCTGCTGGGCGGTGAGCTTATCGACGCGCTCGGCCAACTCATCACGCACGACCGGGGCGGGCAGGATGCGTTCCTGCCGCATCAGGGTGATCAGGCGGTGGCCAGAGACCTCATGCACCAGCTGTCCATTGCCAGCGCTGCCCGCCGGGTCAGACCAGCCGACACGGCGGGCCTGTGTCTCGCTGCACGGCTGAAAGCGGTATATCTCCAGCGCCTCGGCGAGCTGCTCGAGCGGCAGATGCTCGGTGTCGAGCAGGCGGTAAATCTGTATATTGCGTGCCCACATCATGATGCTTTCTCCTGTTGATCAATGCGCTTGAACTCAACGACCCAGACCCACGGGTTAGCGTCCCAGCTTCCGTCGCCGTTGATTGATTCCCAGAGCTGCCAATAAGCGTTCCGAGCGCTGTGCTTCCAGTCGCGCCATGGCCATCCATGATCATCTGTGCCGGGAAGTCCATCGCGATCGGGGATTCCGAACTTGAACATCTTTCCGTCTTTGCTTATCTCGGCGAGACCTTCTGCTTTAGCATCCTTTTCACTTATGTCTTTCAGCCGCTCGACACGGACGCTGACCACTTCAAGAAGGATGCGACTGGCCCATCGAGGCATGTGAATGGATGGGCGCCAACGTGGCGCGCCTGATCGGTCGAAGCCTTCACGGAAGACGGCGGCTGTATATCCATCTGTCGGATGCTCAACTTGATCGATGGTCCCGGTACCGATGCTTCCGCGATAAGCCGTTCGCGGCAGAAGGACGTGAGCCTCCCTCACCCAGAGACGATCACCGGGCTGGCCGTAGGGGCATTTGATCGACCATTCACCATCCTCTGAAAATGCGCCGAACAACTCCGGTCCCGGCTGAGCTTCGCCGCGCACGAAAACTGTCGGTGCGAACATGCTCGGGCCTTCTATCTCGCCGCAGCCCTCCGGCGGCTGATCCTTTAAAGCCCGTCGGGTTTGTGTCTTCCTGCCATCAAGCAAAGCTCTGACCATGGGGCCGGAGAAAAGAATGGGGCGCTCTTTGGCTGCCGTTGCTGTTTGCATGTTCATCTCCCTGCTTTCGTTTGCCCTGCCTTAAAAAAGCCCGGCCGATCGGCCAGGCAAACGCAGGGATTACATGTGATGCACCGTCGCGCATCTGGAAGGCTCCGGCTTGCGTCCCTGCACGGAACCAGCGGATGCAGCGCTGGCCCGGGGCCTTTCAGATGGCCAGCAGATACGCTGCTGGCGCCGTCGTTCATTCGGCCATGGTTGACTCGGCTGGCGGGTCGATGGGGTCAATCGGGTCACGCGGGTTGATGCAGATGGCCCCGACCATGAACAACATCACCAGCGCATAACCGCCCCCGCTGATGGCCCACATAATCCAGCCGCCGATGTCTGCTTCAGTCATGAGTGTTTTCCTTGTTGGCGTTTGGCGTAGTCGCGCATCAGCACGAACGTTGCGGGGTGACAGCTGGCGGCGACGCGCTGGCTGGTGCGCTCTTCGAGAATGCGTTTGCCCTGTTCCGACCGTCTCAGTACCGAGGGGTAGTCGTAGTAGCAGGCCTTGCACGTGTTCGTGGTCTGGCCGCGATTGATGATGAAAAACGTACGGTCGTCGGGCCATGTTTCGCCGCATGCGACGCATTTCTTTTCATCGAGCGATTGGTTTTCGAGGTCCATTGGTCACTCCTGAGAGCAGGTGAGCGTGTTGCCGCCTCGTTCGATGCAGTCCTGATAGGCCTGCCGGAATGGCTGCTCAGTGGCGGCAGCGCAAGCGATGAGAAACACAAGGGAGAGCAGGAGGGCGGCGCCCATGACCTTGAGCCATGAGCGTTCTTCCATTTCCTCCCGCTTTTCGTCGTCGTAGTCTTCGTCGAAAAACATGGTGCTTAGAATTTCCAGTTAACGTTGCCGCCAACCGCCTGGTGGCCGCGGCTGTCGTGGCTGACGCTGATGTGGGCGAAGGTGCTGCTGGTCAGGGCGCCACCCACAGCGAGGGATGCGGCACTGGCACCTCGGTAGGCGCCACCGGCCAGACTCAACTGCATGCCGCGATAGTTGGTGTCCATGATGTGGCTGCCGGCGGCGATGGCTGAGGCGATGCCCGCCTGAAGGTCTCGGTCGGCTTCCTGCCGAGCATCTCGCTCAATGGCGATGGCATGGGCGTTGGATTCGATGGCGGCAGCATGCTGCTCAAACTGGGCCGCTGACTGGCGCTGGTAGGCCTCGTTGACCTGCTGGTTGTAATCAACCTGATAGGTGATGGCGTTGTCACGCTGGACGCTGGCGGCGCGGTCGGCGGTGACCTGCTCATTGGTCTGGCGGATGGCACCTTCGGCACCGTCGAGCCGCTCGGCGTTGTTGATGCTGCGCTGGTCGGTGACGGCGTGTGCCTGCTGGCCCTGCTGGATGGCTTCTGAAAGCTGGGCGTCAGTCTCTTGCAGGAAGCCAATGGCTTTCTGGTTCCCCAGGCTGCGCTGGGTGTTGCCGTCAATTACCGCGCGGTCCCTGTCGGCCTGATCGATGACCCCGCCGATACGGGCATGGGCGTTATCGATGCTGCCGTCCTGTCGCTGGTCCCTTGCGTCACCGGCATCAAGTCGGCGGTTCTGCTCTTCCTGGCCAATGTTGATGGCGCGGATGGCGCCTTCCTGCCGATCGGTCCAGCCTTCAAGGTTCGTCAGTCGCTCGCCCTGGCCGTCAATCTGGACCTGCTGGCGGCCTGTCCAGGCGTTGTGATTGTTATCAGAGCGTTGGAGGTGGTCGATCATGTCGCGCTGATCGTTGGCCTGACCCTGAATGTGATTGTTGAAGCGCTGCTGATCGCCCCAGTAGGGCACCGATACGTCACGGGATGAGACGCTGGCGGCGTCAGCCTGTGATGACAGGGCGGCGATAACTGCGGCGGATGCGGTAATGGCGATGATCGGGTATTTCATGGTATGTTCCTTGCCGTTGTGGCGTTTCTTCGCGGTTTCGTCCAACAGCGCCCCATTCCCGTGGGGCGTTTCTATTTGAGCCTCTGGCTCACTTCCTTCAGGTGTTCCTGCACTGCTTTTTCCAACTCGACCGGATCGGTAATTCGTTCTGCCGTGACCCGGTAAACCCTGTGATCGAGTAGCACCAGCCGATGCTGGCGGTCGGTATCGGTCAGCAGCGCCTCGATGGTCTGCTGTAGCGCTGCACGTTCTGCGAATAGATCCATGTCAGCGCCTCACGCTCGAGATGCTGCGAGCGGTGCGCGTTTGCAGGGCCCGCTGATCCCAGCAGCGTCTCAGCACTGCCATTTCGCGAGCCTTGCCACGATTGAATGACCAGCTCAGGTCATCCGCTGGCTGGCGGCGTGATGGCCGGCGGCCCGCCAGCCAGTGAAAAGCGATGAATGCGGCGACCAATGCCGCGCCGAGTGCGGTGGTCATGCGGCCACCTGCTGGTGTTCGTCCAAAATGAGCAAGAAAGCTTCGCCTTGAGTCATGATTCGGCAGCACGCAAGAAAAAGCTCAAAGACGAACGGCGACATATGCGTGACGTCGACGAAGTGGCCTTCTTCATCGCGAAGAGTTACGTGTGTGGTGCCGTCTGCGCCGGGTTTGGTAGTTACGTACATGGGTGATCTCCCTTATTGATGAATGCATACGCATCCCGAAGCGGTGGCGCTTGGGGATGCGCCCCGGTTGCCCGGGACGCGATCTATTCCGAATTGTTAAAGAGCGTGCTGCTTACCCGGCAGCTCGGGTGATTCTTACTGCTCGACCAGGGCGACGCGGCCGCGGTCGACCGACAGCCGCCAGCCATTGCTTATGGCGACTGTGAGGAAATCGACAAGTGCGAAGTGATACGGGTACGAGACCGGGCCTCGTGGGGTGCTGACGACCGTTGAGCGGATCATGCCTGTGCCTCTCGCTGTGCAATTCGCACGCTGCTGACCTGCTGGCGAGCAGGGCGAACACGCATGGCCTGTTGCTGCATGCCGGCGGTCAGCGAGAACATCACGAGCATGATGCACAGCGGGCTGATCCAGCCGCGGCGCATGGCTTCAGCGACGGCGGCGGTGCTGCGCTCGACGTGGAGCTTGTGATAGATGACCGCCATGGCCTTGCCGACGATTGCCGGACTGATGCCGTGCTGGCGGGCTATCTGCTTGTGCGTCATGCCCTGGGCAACACCCAGCAGATACAGCGCCTGTTTCGGAGAAAGATGCTGGCCGTCTCGCTTCTGAGGCGTGATCGCTTTCCAGCCGTTCGATTCGATGATTTTCATTTTTTTTCACCAGTCCCTGCGTTGAGCTGATGAATGCAATGTAATCTATACTTACTTTAATGGTCAATAGAAAAGTAAGAAAAACTTTCAAATATTGTTAGTTTGGCTTTTGGAAGGCATGAAAAAAGCCCGGCTCAATGGCCGGGCTTGGTAGTTCTACTGTCTGGTATCAGTGTCGACGCATGCTCATCTGCGCCATTACCACACCAACCACACGACAGTCGGATGTGAGCTGCATGTACTGCTGATGCCAGTTGCGGTTCAGCACTTTCAGTATTGGACCGGTGCCGGGCTCAATCAGGTACCGCTTGAATGTCGCTTCCGCATTGCCGTGCTGCTCGCATAGCACCACGACATCATCCCCTGATACCGGCTCAACATCAGGATCAACAAATATCAGCACGCCTGGCTGGTAGCTATCGATCATCGATTCGCCCTGAACACGCAAGGCAAACGTAGATGGCCCGCAATTTGGAGGGCGAGGGCACATCTCAAAATCCCCGACATTAACGGTGACGTCGGACCATTCCCCAGCTTGCACCCAGCTGATAACCGGCACTGATCCATCGATCCTTTTGGTCACTTCTACTGGCTGGCCTGCCTCCCCAGTAAAGAAGTAGATCAGAGGCATGCCGGTAGCTTTCGAGACGTTGCGAAGGTTTTCGGCTGAAGGGCTGGTCTTTCCCTTTTCCCACTGAGCAATGGCCGGGCGTGACACTTTGATTGCATCTGCCAGGGCTTGCTGGGTCATATTTGCCTCAGCCCTTGCGTGAGCTATCCGCTTACCGAGTTTTTCTTCCTCGCTCATACCGTTTTTACCCGAATGGTCGTGTGTCGCGATATTGAAAGAATCGCTTACGCACGACAACGGCAGAGTTACTTGCGTGTCAGAGTAAGTCTGACTTACACTTAGGGGATCAAGGTTAAGCATGGATTACCTAAATATGACACCTGAGCAGGCACTTGAAAAAGCAATTCTTCTCGCGGGCGGGACTTCGGCGCTTTCTCGATGCCTGGGCATCAGTTCCCAGGCAATTTCTCAGTGGAGTGTCGTTCCGGCTGTTCGGGTTAATGCAGTCGTGAAAGCTACTGGCGGGAAAGTCAAAGCGAATCAACTTCGTCCTGACGTTTTCGGCGCTCATAGCGCTGCTTGATGTTGAGCATTTTACCGCCAGCGGCACCGAATATAAGCGTGCTCGACTCGGCTGGTTATTTATACAGGGGTACGGGAATGGAACGCATCGACCTATCACAACTCACTGACCGGCAGCTGCAGATGCATGCCGATCGCGCGCAGAACGATCATTTCCTATGCGGCCAGAGTGATAACCGCCCGGGCATGGTGATGGCGCTGGCGGAGTATTACCGCATCCGCGTCGAGCAGTCCGGTCGTCGTGTGGCCCAGCTGCGCATTGATGGTGCCACGCTGGAGCAGCTACATGCTGCTGAGACCGGCGAAGCGCTGGCCGTCGCACAGCTCAATTACTGGTCTGGCGTGGCCGCTGGCCAGCAGGCGGTGGCGGTATGAGCATGCTCCTGATGGTGAAGGCTTTCGGAATCAACGTTGGCAATGCCAGCCGTAAGCTGGTGCTGCTCAAGCTGGCGGACAATGCCAACGACAAGGGCGAGTGCTGGCCGTCGTATCAACATATCGCTGACCAGTGTGAAGTCAGCAGGCGTACCGCCATGAATCACATCGAGGCGCTATGCGCTGCTGGTCTTGTCTCGAAGGTGAGCCGGAAGGGCCCGAAGGGTAACGCCTCAAACACCTATCTGCTCAATCTCGATGGTGGTGAAAAAACTGCACCAGGTGGTGGTGAAAAATCTGCACCACATGGTGAAAAAACTGCACCAGATAGTGAAACCGTTACACCACCCCCTGGTGAAATGGTTGCACCCGGAATCAGTCACTCTTTTGAATCTGTCAGTGAACCTGTCAATGAATCGTCGCAGCACGGCGCTGACGCACCGGCCGCCGGCCATCTGGTCATCGATTCTGGTGATGCTGACGAACAGCACGGCCCACGCTGCGCTATCCCCGAAGACATGCCCGGCCCGAAAGACCAGAGCAGCAAGACCTACCGCGCCTGGGCCAACTACGCGCTGTGCTACCGCAAGCGTTACGGCGTATTCCCGATCTGGAATCAGCGCACTGCTGGCCAACTGTCCCAGCTTGTCGACCGTGTTGGTGCTGAGATCGCCCCGGGCGTTGCCGCCCACTACGTCCAGCTGAACAACCAGTTCTATGTGAGCAAGGGCCACCCGGTCGGCTTGATGCTGTCTGACTGCGAAACCATCGCGATGCAGATGCAAACCGGCAGCCACATGACATCGGCCCGGGCCCGCCAGATTGACAGCACCCAGAGCAACGCCAGCGCTGCCGACGATGCAAAACGCCTGATTGCCAACGGATGGGAGGATTGATCATGCCCCTGAATCGCCAACACGCCGAAAAGCTGGTCGAAGAGATCCTCGCCACCGCTGAAATACTCGGGCAGGAGATGCGGGCCACGGTCGTCAACGTCATGGTCCGCGACCTGCGGGAATACGAATACAGCGATGTCAGCCAGTCGCTGACCCGATGCCGCGCCGAGCTGACAGGCAAGCTGACACTTGCCGCGATCCTTGAGCGCATGCAGGGCGCCAATCAGTTCCTGTCCCCGAATGAAGCCTGGGCGCTGGCCCTGACCGCTCAGGATGAGCTGGAGACCGTTATCTGGACGGCTGAAGTCGCCACGGCCGCTGGCGTGGCCCAGCCGATCCTTGATCTGGGTGACAAGGTGGGTGCCCGCATGGCGTTCATCTCGGCCTATGAGCGTGAGGTGGCCGCTGCCAAGTCCGAGCGCCGCCAGCCTGAGTACATGGTGTCACTGGGATACAGCCCAGAGCGCCGGCAGGAGGCGATCACCCAGGGCGTCAAGAAAGGCCTTCTTGCCGCTCCCAAGGTTGAGCACCTGCTGCCTGCCCCCCACGGCTTCAATGAAGAGAAGACTGGTGACCCTGAGCGAGATCGAAAAGCCAATGAGGCGATCGCGGGCCTGCGTAGCCTGCTCAGAGCGCCCAGCGAAGAGAAGGCCCAGCAGCGCGAACGTGAAGAGCAGCGCCGCCAAGAGTTGATCCAGCAGGCAGAAATGAACCAGTACAAGAGGGCCACAGCATGAGCACACCAATCGGAACACCGACCGGCCGTGAAGTGTCCGCCGCTGCTTTTCAGGATGCCCGCCGTTCTGGCGCTGCCCTCACAAAGCGTATGCAGATCCTTTCGCACCTATGCGCCGCTGGCGGTCCGTTGACCCGGCAGGAGATCAGCGACCAGACCGGAATGCCCATCAATGTGGTGTGTGGCCGAGTCAATGAGCTGCTGGGGATGGGACATCTTGAGCTGGCGGGCATGCAGGAACGTCAGGAGGGGCCAAGCCGCCAGCTGGTGGTGGCCACCAATGAGGGCTTTGGGATGTTCGAGACCGAGGCGGCGCACGATGACGGGGAGGTGCGGGCATGACTTCCGCCAGCCGCACCACACGCGCCGTCATGCTCGGCCAGAACCCGGACTTTCGACTCTATCTCGATCATGCGGTGCGGGCTCGCAAGGGCCTCACCCATGACGTGGTTCCAGACGGCACTCATTCAGAGACCGATGCCGCCGACTTCATCCGAAAGGCCTGTGGCGTCAATAGCCGGGCGCGTCTCGATTCATCGCACAGCGCCGCCCAGATGTTTGATCGCATCGTCAGTGACTATCAGGCATGGAAGCGCCGGCAAGGGAGGGCGGGCCGATGATCACACTGTCGATGCCTTACCCACCCAGCACCAACCGGCTTTGGCGCAGCGCCCGCACCAACGGCAAAACCAAGGTTCTGAGCAGCGATGAGGCAAAGCGCTTCTATTCCCATGCTGCCGTGGCGATCGCCGAGCAGGGTGCTCGTGGCCGAAAGCTGGCGGGCCCCATTGAGATGACAGTGACTCTGTATCCACGCAACCGAGCAAAGTTCGACATCGACAACCGGCTCAAGTCGTTGCTGGACGCCTTCACCAAGTCTGCGGTTTGGATAGATGACAGTCAGGTTCAGCGCATTACTGTTGAGCGGGCCGAAGAGATCGTGAAAGAGGGCCGCTGCATTGTGACCATCAGCACCATAGGGGAGCGCTCATGAGATCCATTAAATCGATGATCCGGATTCTGGGGATGGCTGAGGCAAGCGAGCAGCAGCGGCAGCAGGCAGCCGAGCAGCTAGTGCTGGCGGCGATTGAGGCGGAGGTAGATTACCGGCTGTTCGAGGAAGACACGCGAATCGGGTATCCCAGCATTTCACCCACGGCTACCCTAGGCAACGTGCCGGGATGCGGCAGCGGCGGTTATGACACTATGGAATGGGAATGCGAGCACATGGCGCAGCGCTCACATGTGGCGCAGCTGGGGCAGCAGCTGCTGGCGGATCTCCCGGCCCGCGCACTGGCGGCGGTGATGCTGACGGCATACCCCACGGCGGCACCCAAGGGACCGGTCGATGAAGAGCGTCTGGCCCGGGCGCCGCGAGAGGTGACGCTGGGCTGGGTAGTAAAGCATCAGTTCCAGCTGGCGGAGCGTATGGGGCTGGGGCGTCGTTTGCATGTGCGCAATGGCAAGCTGGTGACGCCGTGGGCGGCTTTTCCTACAGATCAGGCCTTAAAGAAGGCCGCCAGCAGGGTCAGACAGTGCCTTGCTGATCGTGTGCTGATGATCTTCTCAAAAAGCGAAGAACTGGCAGCATAAACAGGCTGTACAAAAATACACACAACATATTGTGTTAATTGTCACCGTTAGCTACTATATCTGTACTGTGCGGTATTTGCGTCATTAACCACTGATCAAACATCGCACACAGCTTTCATTCCCGGAAGCGTACCCCTTGAGCCCCGATCTTCCCGTGATCGGGGCTCATCTATTTCTGAGGCTCGCCGATTGGCGGGCCTTTTTTGTGCCCGATCGGCAGGACAGGAGTGATGACCTTGATGAGGACAAGTCAGAACGGCCTTGACCTCATCAAGGCTTCAGAAGGTCTCGAGCTTACGGCTTACCGCGACAGTGTCGGCGTTCCGACCATCGGATACGGCCACACGCTCAATGTGAAGATGGGTGATGTCATCACCGCTTCACGCGCTGAGTCGCTGCTGCAATCTGATCTCAGGCGCTTCGAGGCGGCCGTCAATCGTATGGTCGTCGTCGAGATCAACCAGAACCAGTTCGATGCGCTGGTGTCGCTTTGCTTCAACGTCGGCAATGCCGCGATCAAGTCATCCACTCTGCTGCGACTTCTCAACGCTGGTGACTACCTAGGCGCCGCTGATCAATTCCCGCGCTGGGTATATGCCGGTGGCGTAAAGCTCAATGGGCTGGTCAAGCGGAGAGCTGCCGAGCGGGATCTATTTCTTGCCCCGGCGCAAGCCCGGGCGCCCGCCAGCTGGCTGGATGAGCTGGTGTTGTGCAGTGATTCAAACTGCCGGCCGTATGGAAAGGAGTCTCCATGACGATCGACACCATCTTCGTGCTGCTTCAGATACCGTTGGCCGCGATCAGCGCGGCGCTGTATGGCCGGCAGTACAAGAGGCATGGCCCCGTCAAATATAGCCGCCAGCACCGCGGCGAATGGATTCGCTCAATGATCTGGCTGATGATCGCTGCCGTGTCCTGCGGGATGGTGGCCTGGCGTCTCGGCACCGTGACCGAAGTGGTCGAGGAAGGCTATCGCGCTGCCGGCGGCATGGCGGTGCAGACGCTCTATCAGATCGTCGTACTCATTGCATATGTGGCATTGAAGGATCACAGCGGCTCGAAAAACTAGGAGTCGCTCATGCAAGAGCTACTGGCACAGCTCTGGTCGCTTCTGTCCATTCCGTTCTCTGATCCTCGCATTGCTGCCGCTGTGCCGGCATTTGCTCTTTCGTGGCTCATGGGTAACCGCAACACGGCGCTGGCATGTGCCGTCGTCGCGTTCTGCACGATCAAGTTGATCATCTGGGCAACTGGCGTGCCGTTTGATGGTGCGTACCAGCTACCCGTTGAAGGTGCATCTGGTGTGGGCGCTGGCATGGCGCTGATGGGCGTGCATGTCATGCAGGACAAGGTTCAGAGCCTGGACGTAAACACGGTCGCTCGGGCAATCGTCAACGCGATAAAGGGCAGGCCGCGCAAATGAAAAGACTGGTCAGGTGTTACCGCATCCCTTTGTGGGTCATGGTGCTGCTGCTTGTTGCATGCTCGGTGGCATTCGCAGGCTGGGCTGACGAGCGCAAAGAGCGTGAGTCCGAGGCAGTCAGTCATGGCGATGAGATCAAGCGTCTAGAAAGGAATGCTGACCGGCTGGCGAACATGGCGGCAGGTTCTCAGGCTGCCGTGGCCATTGTGATGCAGGGCAGACAGTACGAGGCGGCGAAGGCTGGCGAGATGGAAGCCAAGGGCCAAAGCCTGTCCAGTCAGCTTGAGAGTGCCAAGGGGCAGCAGCGCAGCTGGAAAGGCGCGGCATATGCCTGGCGTCATGAAGGCTGTCGGCTTGAGTCGATACTGCGTGACAACGGTTACCGGATAACGTCCCAGCAGCTGGCATGCCACAAGCTGGACAAGGAGTGATGATGAGCATCGTGACCAAGGCGATCGGGGCAATCATCGATCCATTGTTCGGTGTCATTGATCAGGTGGTCGAGGACAAGGACAAGGCCAACGAGATCAAGCGCGAGATGCAGGCAAGGCTGATCGATGCTCGAAGCAAGGAGCTTGATGCCCGCATGCAGGTCGTGCTGGCTGAGGCCGGTGGGGAGTCATGGTTGCAGCGCAACTGGCGCCCGATCCTGATGCTGGTCATCGTGGCAATTGTGGCGAATAACTATCTGGTGGCGCCGTATCTCGGCGCCATGTTTGGTGTGGGGCTGACACTGCCTCTGCCCCAGTCGCTGTGGGATCTCATGACACTGGGTGTCGGCGGGTACATTGCGGGCCAGACCGCTGAGCGCGGCCTAGCGACGTGGCAGCAAGGGCAAGTAGCGAAAGAGCAGGCCAAGACTGGCAGGCTTGCCAGTGAGATCGATGCGAGGGTTCAGTGATGCCCAGTAAAGTCCCGCGGCCCTGCCGCGCTGCTGGATGCGCTGGGAAGACGACCGAGCGTCACGGCTACTGCTCTGACCACGAGCATATGGCTGTGGGCTGGAATGAGCGCCGCAAAGGCAAGAGCGGACGCGGTGGCCGGCCATGGCGACGCAAGCGTGAAGCGGTGCTGCAGCGTGATCGTTACCTGTGCCAGACCTGCTGGCGCACTGGTCGCGCCACTCCAGCCACTGAGGTTGATCACATCAAGGCGCTGGCTGATGGAGGAACCGACAGCATGGCGAACATGGAAGCCATTTGCTCGGGCTGCCACAAGTCAAAGACGCAGGCGGAGTCGGTTCGCGCGAAACCCTAAAGATTCCTCGAAGATGCACCGAACAGGTGCGCGAAGCCGTCGGAGGGAGGGGGTGGGTAAAAAGCTCACACCTTTCGAGCCCGGACACCGCCACCTCAGTCAAATTTTTACACCCGCGAAATTGAAAAATCAGGTTGGCGCCGAGGAGGGCCATCATGACCCGAGGCCGCAAGCCGAAACCCAGCCACCTGAAAGCCGTCCAGGGCAACCCTGGCAAGCGCGCCGTGAATCAGGACGAGCCCCAAGCAGATTCATTGACCGAAACACCCGAGCCTCCTGAATGGCTGACCGAACTTGGTCAGGCCGCTTGGCTGAAACTGGCGCCTTGGCTGGTGGGCTCAAAGATCCTTACTGCCAGCGACCTTCACAACCTTGAAGCATTTTGCGCGGCGTACAGTCGTTGGCGCCTTTCCGAAATCGACATCGCCAAGAATGGTCTGACAGTCGAAACCCCTATGGGCGGAATTGCAAAAAACCCGGCCTGCACCGTGGCCAACGAGTCACTCAAGCAAATGAGTGTATTCGGCAGCGCGCTGGGGCTCGACCCATCAAGCCGCGCCCGGCTGGCAGTGCCTGGGGCAAAGGATGCCGCCAATCCATTTGCCGAACTGCTCAAAGGAGCGCAACGGAAATGATCACCTATGGCCAGTTATCCCAACGTCAACGCGGCGAACAAGTACGCCCGCGATGTGGTGGCTGGTCGCATTCCGGCCTGCAAGGAAGTCCGGCAGGCTTGCCAAAGGCATCTTGACGACCTGAAGGCGTCGAAAGCTCGAGCCTACAAATACCGGTTTGATCGTGACGCCGCGGAGCGCGTCTGTGTCTTCATCCAGCTATTGCCGCACACGAAGGGCAAGTGGGCCCGCACCCGCGAGCGCATCAAGCTGGAGCCGTGGCAGCTGTTCATTTTCTGCGTGCTGTTTGGCTGGCTTAAAAAGAAGACCGGCATGCGCCGGTTTACTGAAGCCTACGCCGAAGTGCCGAGAAAGAACGGCAAGTCAGTGATCGCCGCCGGCGTTGGCAACTACATGTTTGCCGCTGATGGCGAATACGGCGCCGAGGTCTACTGTGGTGCGACCACTGAAAAACAGGCATGGGAAGTATTCCGGCCTGCCAAGATCATGCTGCAGAAGACGCCCGAGCTGGTGTCCATGGCCGGCATCGAGATCATGGCGAAGAACATATCGATTGCCGAAGACGGCAGTCGCTTTGAGCCGGTTATCGGTGACCCGGGTGATGGTTCCTCGCCGTCGTGCGCGCTGGTTGATGAGTTCCACGAACACGATGCCCCCAACCTTTACGAAACTATGCTCACCGGCATGGGCTCACGCGAGCAGCCGATGATGTTCATCATCACGACTGCTGGCTTCAATCTGGCCGGGCCCTGCTATGACAAGCGCCGGCAAGCGCAGCAGATGCTGGAAGGCTCGGTCCCCAATGATGAACTGTTCGCCATCATCTTCACGATTGATGAAGGTGATGACTGGAAAGATCCGGCAGTGCTTCGCAAGGCGAATCCCAACTTTGGCGTATCAGTCGGCGATGAGTTTCTGATCAAGGCTCAGCAAGACGCCATCCGCTATCCATCGCGTCAAAACGGGTTCCTGACCAAACACCTTAATGTCTGGGTGTCGGCTCGCACCGCCTGGTTGAATATGGCGACGTGGCAGGCTGGCGGCGACCGATCACTGACTCTCGATCAGTTCGAAGGCAAAGAGTGCTGGATCGGTGTCGACCTTGCATCGAAGACAGACATTGCAGCGATCGCGCTGCTGTTCCGCGATGAAGTCGAATCGGAAAACGGCCGCAGCACGATCCGCTGGACATCGTTTGTTCGAAGCTATCTGCCGGAAGGCGCCATTGAAAGGGCCAGCACCAACCGGGCGGCCTATGAGTCTTGGGTCAATTCCGGTGACCTGATTACCACAGATGGTGAAGAGCTCGACTTCGACATCATTCGTGATGACCTGCTGGATCTATCCGGGCGGTTTCAGGTTCGAGAGATTGCCTATGACCCATGGCGTGCCACGCAGCTAGCTCACCAGCTCATGAAAGATGGTGCAGAAATCATTGAGTACCGCAACACGGTGCAGAACATGAGCCCGCCCATGCGCGAGATGGAGGCAGCCATCACTGGCGGCCGATGGAGGCACCCGTCTGATCCTGTGCTGACGTGGATGGCCTCCAACGTGGTAGCCAAGGAAGACGCAAAGGAAAACATCTACCCGCGCAAAGAGCGCAATGAAAACAAGATCGACGGCATAGTCGCGATCCTCATGGCACTTGGTCGTGCGGTGCATGCAGAAGGCAAACCCGTCGAAGACCTCGACGACTTCATTAACAACATGGTGATCGTTTAATGGGACTGCTTACAGCCACGCGCCAGTGGATCGGCAAAACGCTGCGCCTGACAGATGGCGGCTTTTGGCGGTCCTATTACGGCGGCGATTCAATTGCAGGAAAGAGCGTCACGGCCCAGACCATGCTGCAGCTGTCAGCGGTATGGTCATGTACACGGCTGTTATCGGAAACAGTAGCCACACTGCCACTGGGCCTCTACGAGCGTGACCAGCGCGGAGGGAAGTCTGCTGTATCGAACCATACCCTTTATGCGCTTTTGCACGATCAGCCGCACGCTGACCTGACCGCCGTCGAATACTGGGAGGTGGTCGTCTGTCATATCGCCATGTGGGGCAATCATTACTCAAGGGTCACGCGCAACGGGGCAGGCACCATCGTATCGCTTGAGCCGCTCTGGCCCGAGCATATGAATGATCCGGAGTACGATGAAGACGGCAACCTACTGTTTGTCTACAACGGTCCTGATGGCCGGGAAGAGCTCGGCGAAAGCGAGGTTTTCCACGTCAAAGGGTTTGGCGTGAATGGTCGGGTAGGGCTTTCGGTCATCGGTGTGGCGCGCAACTCGATCAGCGTGGCACTGGCCACGGAAGAGACCGCTGGCAAGATGTTCGCCAACGGCATGCAAAGTTCGGGTTTCGTTCAGGCTGACAAGACCCTCAATGCAGAACAGCGCAAGGTATTCCGTGAAAACCTTCAGGAGTTCACCGGTTCGAATAACGCCGGCAAAACCCTGCTTCTGGAGGGCGGCTTCAAGTACGAGCCGCTGACTATGAAGCCTGAAGACGCGCAGATGCTTCAGACGCGCGCCTTCAACATCGAAGAGATCTGTCGCTGGTTCCGCGTGCCCCCCTGGATGATTGGCCATACCGAGAAAAGCACGACATGGGGCACCGGGCTGGAGCAGCAAAACATCGCGTTCCTGACCTACTCGCTCCGGCCCTATCTGTCACGCATCGAGCAGGCGGTCAAGCGTCAGCTACTCACGCCGGCAGAGCGCAAGCGCTACTTCGCCGAGTTCAATCTTGAAGGACTGCTCAGGGCTGACAGCGCCGGCCGCGCCGCACTCTACAGTCAGATGGCCCAGAACGGCATCAATACCCGAAACGAAATCAGGGCGCGTGAAAACCTGCCGCCTCAGCCGGGCGGCGACACGCTGACCGTCCAGTCCAACATGATCAATCTTTCCGCGCTGGGTCAGAACACTGACGACCAGCAGGCAAAGGCTGCGCTGCGTGCGTGGCTGAGAGAAGAGGAGCCGCCGCGTGAATCGTAAAAAAGCATCGCTCAAGGTTCGAGACTTCGAGCTCAATATCAAAGCCGTTGACGACAACGGCTTTTTTAGTGGCTACGGAAGCGTATTCGGCAATGCCGACAGCTACGGCGAAGTGGTCATGCCCGGCGCATTCAGCAAGTCGCTCGAGCGGATCAACGCCAATGGCCGCAAGGTGCCCGTGCTGTGGCAGCACCGGCAGGGCGAGCCTATCGGTGTCTACACGAAGCTGGAAGAGGACGATCGCGGCCTTTACGTCGAAGGCCGTCTGCTCAAGGACTCCGTGCGCCAGGCCGGTGAGGCTCACGCCTTGATGCAGGCCGAGGCTGTCTCCGGCTTGTCGATCGGCTACTACGTGATGGATGACACCTTTGATGAGGTCGACCGGGTGCGCCGGCTCAAAGAGCTGGACCTGATGGAGATCTCACTGGTCACGTTCCCGGCCAACGATGAGGCACGCATCGAGGCCGTCAAGTTCGCCATCGCGCATGGTGACCTGCCATCCCTTCCTGACTTTGAGCGGCTCCTGCGTGAGGCAGGCTTCTCGAAGTCGCAGTCTGCGGTGATCGCCAACCGTGGCCTGTCCCATCTGCTCCGGAGTGAGTCCGCGGGCGAGGCGAAGCAATCCAATCCCGAAGACCTCAAGGCGCTGGAGAACGCGCTGGCTGGCTTCTCACTCCCGAAATTTTAAGGAAATACGCACATGGGTATGCACCAAAAATTCCCGCACGGTCTCTCCATGAGCCGCAAGAGCGGTGGCGGCAATAACGGCGACGACAACAACCAGGACAATCTGGAGATGAAGGGGCTGATCGATGCGCTCAACCAGCGTGATCAGGAGATCAAGACCTTCTGCGAAAATGCCCAGAAGGAAATCAAGGAAACCGGCAAGATCGCCGACGACACCAAGGGTGCGCTTGAGCTGCTGGCCAAGTCCGGCAGCGAGATGCAGGAGCGCCTGACTGCGCTTGAGCAGAAGGGCGCGCGCCGCGGCAAGCCGGAAGCCAAGACCAAGACCTGGGGGCATTCGGTTGTCGAGACCGACTCCTTCAAGTCCATGGCAGAAGGCCGTGTCGGTCGTACCGGCCGCATCGACGTGAAGGCCATTACCAGCGCTCCGGACTCTGCTGCCGATATGGTGGTTACCGAACGCCTGCCCGGTATCGTTGCCCAGCCTGATCGTGTTGCGACGATCCGTGACCTGATCATGCCGGGGCGTACTACCTCCAACGCCATCGAGTATGTGCGCGAAATCGGCTTCACCAACAATGCTGCGCCGCAGGTCGAAGGTGAGCTCAAGGCTCAGTCCGACATGTCGTTCGAGCTGGCCACGGCCAATGTTCGCACCATCGCGCACTGGATTCCGGCGACCAAGCAGATTCTGGATGATGCCCCGCAGCTGGCCAGCTACATCGATGGTCGCCTGCGTTACGGCCTGACCTACGTCGAGGAAGAGCAGCTGCTGCTCGGCGATGGTACCGGTCAAAACATACTTGGTCTGATCCCTCAGGCCACGAGCTACAACACTGGTCTCAACAAGGCTGGCGATACGCGTATCGATGCTATTCGTCACGCTATCCTGCAGGTGCGCCTGGCCGAATATCGCGCCAGCGGAATTGTGCTGCACCCGACTGACTGGGAGCGTATCGAGCTGACCAAGACGGACGATAACGCTTACGTCTTCGCCAATCCGACAGCTCAGACCCAGCCTCGCCTGTGGGGCCTGCCGGTGGTTGAAACCACCGCCATGCCTGAAGGGCAGATGATGGTAGGGGCCTTCAACATGGCCGCGCAGATCTTCGACCGTGAAACCACCACCGTCGAAGTGTCCACCGAGGACCGCGACAACTTCGTGCGCAACATGGTCACGGTGCGCGCTGAAGAGCGGCTGGCGATGTGCGTCTATCGCCCCGAGTCATTCGTGGTCGGTGCCTTCCCCGACACTACTGCTGGCGCCTAATCGGCGGCATCCGGGCATCACATAACCATGGAGCAGGGCGCGGAGACGCGCCTTGATCGCTGATGGATCTGACAGCACTGAAAACCTTCAACGGCAAGGAAGGTCTGGTAAGGGCCGGCCAGCGCATGAAGGATGTTGAAACCGATCGCGCCAAGGATCTGATCCGTCTGGGCCTGGCCTCACAGTACGAGGTCAAACCGGTCGAACCGGAAACCAAGGGAGCTGGCGGCAAAGCGACAACTGTCGAGGATCTGCGCGCCGAGGCACAAGCACTGGGCATCGAGGATGCCGCCAAGATGAAAAAGCCTGAACTTGAAAAGGCCATCAAGGCGAAGCAGTCCGAACGGGCACAGCGCGATGAGCAGCTGAAGCTGGCGGAATCACTCGAAATCGAAAACGCCGCCGAGCTTGAGCCCGAGGCACTGGCTGCGGCTATCGAAGAAAAGCAGAAGGCCGCCGAATAACACCGGCATGCAACGCCATCAGAGCCGCCCACCATGGCGGCTCTCCTATTTCCGGGAGCCGCAATGCTCGACCTTGAAACCATCAAACAGCACGTGCGGCTGGAGCCCGACTTCGATGATGACAACTTCCTGCTGGATACCTATTCAGGTGCCGCGAAGCGTCACGTCGAGCACTACACCGATCGCAAGCTCTACGCCACTACCAGCGAGCAGGGCTATCTGGAAGACGAAACCGCACTGCTGCTGGATGACGAAATTACAGTCGCAATGCTTCTGCTGATCGGGCACTGGTATGAAAACCGCGAGGCAGTAGTCATCGGGACCATTACTGCTCAGGTCCCCATGGCGGTAGAAATGCTGCTGTGGCCACACCGGAGGCTGGGCGTCTGATGGCCTGCCCGGGGTGTGAGCGCCGCCGAGCCTGGCTCAATAAATGGAGGGGTATTGCCCGTGACCGCATCAAGCGAACGTTTCCAGAAAATGATTCTGAACGCCATTCGGGAACAGACCGCAGCAGTTCAGGAGCAGACAGCGGCGATCAACCGGATGGCAGAGATCAACCTGCAGATGGTTGAAGCGCTGGCGGATGAAGGCACTGGCGATGACACTCCGCCGGCTCGTTATCTGGATGGCACGCCACGACATAACGGCGGTTATCAGCCTGATCCACCATCCATGCGATCTCTATCTGAAAAGCCACCGCCCCGAGAGCTGTGAGGTAAATCATGCGCGCCGGCACACTGCGTCACCGCATCACTATTCAGCGCCGATCGGCTGAGCAGGATCCCAACACTGGCGCGATGATCGAGGGCTGGGCCGATCTGGTCACCGTCTGGGCCAACGTCGAACCGCTCAGCGTGCGTGAGTTCATCGCCTCCCGGGGCGAGCAGGCCGAAATAACCGCGCGCATCACCATCCGGTACCGCACCGGGCTTGATCCGAAAATGCGGATACTGCACCGCGGCCTGATCTACAACATCGAGGGTGTGCTGCCTGATCCGCGCACCGGACGGCAGTACCTGACCATGCCGGTGTCTGGAGGCGTCAACGATGGCTGACTCCATCAGCTTTGAAATCGAGGGCGTCAACTCGCTGAACGCCAAGCTCGAGGGCGTCACTCGGGACATCAAGTACAAGGGCGGCCGCTTCGCACTGCGCAAGGCGGCCCAGCTGGTGGCCGAGCAAGCAAGGGAAAATGCATCGCGCCTGGATGACCCTGAGACGGGTCGAAAGATCGCCGATAACGTCGCCGTGCGCTGGAGTGGCAAAACGTTTAAGCAGACCGGTGACCTGCATTTCAGAGTTGGTGTTCTCGGTGGCGGCAAGCTGCGAAAGGGGAACCCCGATACCGGTGTCGGCGGAGAAACGCCACACTGGCGCCTGCTGGAGCTGGGCACCGAGAAGATGCCAGCGGTTCCGTTCCTACGGCCTGCACTGGCCGAAAACCTTCAGCCGGCCACGAACGAGTTCGTCGAGCAGTATTCAAAGGCGATTGACCGCGCGCTGAAGCGGGCCAGAAAGCAGAACGGAGGCGGCTGATGTACCCACCGATATTCAGAGCCGTCGCCAGTGCACCTGCTGCCACTGCCGTACTGGGTGCCTCCCCGGTGCGCTTCTATCCGTTCGGCGAAGCGCCGCAGGATGTCGCGCATCCTTACGCCGTCTGGCGTGTGATCAGCGGATCGCCGGAGAACTATCTGGCCGGTCGTCCTGACATCGATGGCTTCGGCCTACAGGTCGACGTTTACGGCCCCGATGCCAATAGCGTTGTTGATGCGGCCCGGGCGGTACGCGATGCCGTCGAGCTTCGAGCGCACGTCACGCGCTGGGGCGGGCAGGACAGAGACCCCGACACCCGCAATTACCACATCAGTTTTGATGTCGACTGGCTGACGCCACGCTGACTTTCCCAGAAGACCCCGCTGCGGCGGGTTTTTTTACGCCCCAAGAACGCCCCGCCGGGGCATAGGAGAACACCATGGCTGTATTGGCCCAGGGTACCAACGTTTATTTTCTCGATCCCGAAACCGGTCAGGTCGTCACGGTCGAGTGCGCCACATCGTTCAACCCGGCGGGTGCCCCGGCGGATCAGATCGAGACCACCTGTCTTGAGGATCAGGACCGCACCTATAAGCGCGGCCTGCGAACTCCCGGGCAGGCATCGCTGGGCGTCAACGCTGACCCGCAGTATGCGAGCCACATTCGTCTGCACGAGCTGTCAGAAAGCCGCACGATCGAAGATGTGAAGTGGGCAGTCGGTTGGTCTGACGGTACCGAAGCGCCGACCGTCAATGCCGAAGGCACTGACTTCGAACTGCCCAGCACGCGAACGTGGTTCGTGTTCGAGGGCTATGTCTCGGACTTCCCGTTCGACTTTCAGAGCAACTCGGTCGTGGCCACCGCCGCAACCATCCAGCGTTCTGGCGGGTCTGCATGGATCCCGAAGGCAACCGCAGCAGCTGACGCGGGTAGCGGCGCATGAAACTGACTCTCGACAATCTCAAGGAGATGGGCGCCTTCAGTGGCGCCCTGGTAGAGCGCGACATTGAGTGGAAGCAGGGCGATGAAACGCACACGGCCACCGTGCACGTTCGCCCGCTGTCGTATCACACCGCGATGTCTGACATCAGTTCGCTGCGCGCTGGCGGCGATGCCGGTGCTGCCCGAATTGCATACTGCATCTGTGATGAAGACGGCAAGCCGATCTTTGAAGCCGGAGACATCACAGGTGAGGCGGACCCGGAGCGCGGCCCGCTCAATCATGGCCTGACGATGGAGCTGTTGCGTGTCATCGGCGATGTGTCCGGCCTGGGAAAGCGCCAGACGCCGAAGAGCTGACCGTCACGGACGAGATATGGCACGAGCTGGTCATGTGCGGTATCGGCGGCCGCACGATAGAAGAGGCCCAGCGCAACATCAGCTACCCGGAGTTTCTGAGCTGGGTGGCCTATCGGCAGAAGCGCGGCACGCTGCATACCGGCATGCGCATAGAGCGCGCCTCGGCGCTGCTGGCCGCGCTCTACACCAACGCGCATAAAAAGAAGGATGCGGAGCCCGTGAAGCTGTACGACTTCATGCCGCATGAATCAGAACCGGCAATATCGCTGGAGCAGGCCATGGATGCCTGGCGTTAACGGAGACAGTCAATGGCGAGCCTCGGACAATTAACGCTGGATCTGGTGGCTCGCATTGGCGGCTTTACCGGCCCGCTGGATCAGGCGCAGCGGCATACCAAGGTAAAGATGACGGCCATCGCCAGCAGCGTGAAGGCCGCCACGGCTTCCATCGTCGGCGCAGGCACTGCGGTTGCCGGTGCCGGCGCCGCCATTGTTGCGTTCACCAATCATGCTGCTGAAAGCGCCAAAACGCTGACCAATCAGGCCGCATTGGCGAACACCTCGGTCGAGGAGTTTCAGCGGCTGGCGTATGCGTCGAATACGGTAGGCGTCGAGCAGGACAAGTTGGCAGATATTTTGAAGGACACCAACGACCGCGTTGGTGACTTCCTCAATACTGGCGGCGGGGAAATGGCCGACTTCTTCGAGAAGATCGCCCCGCGCATCGGCGTGACCGCTGAGCAGTTCCGTAATCTTTCAGGGCCCCAGGCCCTGCAGAAGTTTTATGACGGCTTGCAGGCAGCAAATCTGTCACAGGCCGAGATGACGTTTTATATGGAGTCGGTGGCCGACGAGGCCACGGCTTTGATACCGCTGCTTCGAGATGGCGGCGCCGGTTTCGCTGAGATGGCCGCCGAGGCGGACAGTCTGGGCATCGTGCTGTCTGAAATGGACATCGCCCGGCTGAATGAATTCCGCGATCAGTTCAACCGGCTAACATCAATCTTCAGCTCGATGAGCAACCTGCTGGCCGCCGAGCTGGCACCGTATTTGAGCGTGCTGGCGGATTACATTGTTGATGCTTCCAATGGCGCCGATGGTCTGCGCGAAGCACTGCCCGGTGCGCTGCACAACGCAGTAGCTGCGCTGGGCCCGCTGCTGGATGGCTTCTACGAATTCCAGAAGGTTGATGCCCAGTTTCAGGTGGCCATGGCTTCCATGGATCTGGCCGTGGCCGAGTTTGCGCAGTCCGGCTATGAGTCGATGGATTACTTCATCCAGACGGCCATCAACGGCATCAACAACATCATCCGCGGTATCAATGCTATACCGGGTGTCGATGACGTAGAGCTGCTGGGAAGTTTCAGAGAGTCGGAATTCTTCGCCGGCATTCAGAAACAAGCAGCCGATGCTCGCGTGGAGCTGGATGAGCTCCAGCAAAATCTTGATGACATCTCCAGTCGCGAGCCGCCGAGCACGATCGTTCAGAGATACTTGGGCAGAGTGCAGGACAAGATGGACGAGGGTGTCGATCTGCCTGTCCGCATCGCCACCGGTACCGGGTCAGGCCCGATCGATCATGATGCTGCTGAAGCCGCGCAAAAAGCGGCTGATGCCATCCAATCGCAACTTGATGCGCTCGACCTGCAGGCTCAGACGGTCGGCATGACCGCCGATGAAACCCAGCTCTACAAGCTGGCGCTGGAAGGCGCCACCGATGCGCAGCTGGCACAGGCCCGTGCCGCACTGGAAACCGTCTCGGCATTCAAGCAGCAGGAGCAGGCAACTCAGGATTACCAGCAGCTGCTGGGCGCTCTGCAAACTGACGAAGAAAAGCGCACGGCACAGCTGCGGGAGAGGCTGGCGGTGCTGGATGCGATGACGCTTTCGCAGCAGGAATATGCCGACGTGGCGTCCCGTATTGCCGGCGCTGCCTTTTCTGATGCGCCTGAATATCAGGGGCTGGATGCCACCGTAGGCGGCCCGCTGGGCGAGCTTGATAAAGTTGATGACGCCCAGGAAAAGCTGGAAGAGTGGTACTCGACCCAGCTTGAAATGCTGGACGAGTTCCGCTCCGAACGTGCTGACCTCAACGCACAGTGGGATGACCAGGAGCGCGCACTAAAGGAAGAGCACGAAGCCAAGCTCGAAGACATTGAGCGGGCCCGGCAGGTGGCGCGCATGGCCGCCGGCGAAGAGTTCTTCGGCAACATGTCTGACATCACCAAGACGTTTTTCGGTGAGCAGTCCGCCGAGTACCGCGCCGCGTTTGCGCTCGAGAAAGCCTATGCGCTGGCCAAGGTCATCATGAATGCGCCGAAGACTGCATCAGATGCCTACGCCGCCATGGCGGGCATCCCGTTCGTTGGTCCGGCGCTTGGTGTTGCGGCGGCCGGCGCCGCTCTGGCGTACCAGACCGCGCAGATCTCTTCGGTGCAATCTGCCAGCCTTAGCGGCATGGCGCACGATGGTATCGACTCAATCCCGGAAACCGGCTCATGGTTTCTCCAGAAGGGAGAGCGAGTTACCACCTCAGAAACCAGTGCGAAGCTGGATAAAACGCTGGATGACGTGCAACGCAATCAGGCCGGCGGCGGCAGCGGTGTCACGATCAACATGATCGAGGACAGCAGCCGGGCAGGTGAGAGGCGCCAGCGCACCGGTGCTGATGGATCAACCGAGGTGGATGTGTTCGTGGCGGACATCATGGGCGATGGTCCGCGGTCGAAGGCCATCAAAACGAAGTTTGGACTCAAGGCCCAGGGGGCATAATGGCACTTGCAGAATATCCCGCCACGCTGCCCCTGCCGCTGCAGGAGGGGTATGGCTTCAAGCACACATCACCCCTGATGCGCACCGATATGGATTCCGGGCGCGCCCGGCAGCGCCAGCGCTTCACTTCAACGCCGTCCATGGTCACAGTGTCATGGTTGATGACCGAGCCGGAAGCCGCGTTATTTGAAGGCTGGTACCGGTTCGGTCTCACCGATGGCGCTGACTGGGGAATGCTGCCGATCAGGACGCCGCAAGGCATCAAGCAGTATCGCGCACGTTTCACCGACATCTACGATGGCCCGACGCTGACCGGTGGCAAATATTGGCGCTACTCGGCGGATCTGGAAGTGTTCGAGCGTCCGACGCTGACCGAAACCGAGACGATCGAGATCATCGCCGGCGGCGACTTTATCACCGCTGTCGAGCGTCTCGAGGACGTGTCCCGCCTCTATTACACCCGCTACTGGGAACAGGGGGCCACCGATGGCCAGTAATCTGCTCAGCGTGGTGTATGCCTCGGCGCCGTCCGGCCAGGTACTGCTGCCGACACTGGACTTTTACAGCGACGGTTTCGACGAACGCATCCGAGTGGTTCAGGGCTTTGAAGACGTGACCGTCACCCTGCCGGATGGTGAGCGGGCTACGTTCGAGGCCTGCGGCATCGAGATCGCGCTGCCGAAACATGACAGCAGCGGGCAGCAGGCCATCCAGTTTGGCCTGGTCAACGTTATGGGCGAGGTGTCACGCATCATCGACCAGACCCACAAGGCCGGCTACCCGGTGCGGATGACGTACCGCCTTTATCTCTCGACCAATCTGGAAGAGCCAGCCGAGCTGCCTATGCATATGATCGTCAAGGACGTGGCCATGCAGGGCGGCATGGCAAAAATAACGGCCAGCTATAACGACATGATTGGCACCGCCTGGCCGCGTGAGCGTTATACCTCGCAATTCTCTCCCGGTCTCATCTACCTGTAGGCGCTCCCCATGCTCAATGACTACCTGACCTCGGTCTATCGTGACTGCGGGCGCGGCGAGCTCGTGCGCGGTCGCCCGGCCCACGATTGCTGGTCACTGGTGCGCGAGGTGCGCCACCGGCTTTACGGGCTGCCGCTGCTGCCATCCTTCGGCGGCATTCATGCGATGGACAAGGAGTCACTGACCGCTGCGCACGATCAGCAGCGGGAGCTGATGCAGGAATGCGCGCCATTCCCGGGTGCCATCGCCGCAGTGTATCGCGGTCGGCTCTGCCTGCATGTCGCTGTCGTTGTCGAGATCGAGGGTGATCTGGCCGTGCTCGAGACGCGACCGGGCGGGCCGCGCTGGATGCGCATCCCTGAATTTGAACGTCAATACACCCGGGTGAGGTACTACCGTGATCGAGATCTACCCATCGAGCCTGGAAGGGCGCCCGGCTGAAACGCACTATGCCGATGACGTGACGCTTGAGCAGTGGTTGCTGGCGGAGGTGCACGGTTACGAAGAAGGCCGAGATCGGTTTCTGGCTGCCGGTCAACAACCGCCCATCAGCATCACGTTGAATGGATGTCTGATTCCGCCGATGGCCTGGGAGCACACGCGCATTACCGGTGACGACTGCGTGAAGATCGTGATCGAGCCCAAGGGCGGTGCGTTTGAGGCCATCGGTTCGATCATCTCCGGCGTCATCAACAGCGTGTTCAAGCTGTTCGTGAATACGCCCAGCATCGGCGGCAACGACTACAACTCACCGGGCAAGGGGCAGGAGCTCTACGGCGCCAACGCCAAGGGCAACAAGCCCAAGCTGGGCGCGGTGCTGCCGGAAATCGCCGGCCGCATGCGCCGGTACCCGGATTACCTGAATCCACCGCGTCGCTGGTTTGAATCAAAGCGCGAGCAGCGCACAGAAATGCTGTTGTGTTTCGGCAAGGGCCAGCACCTGATCGACCCCGAGGATCTCTATGTGGGTGACACGCCCATCATTTCGCTGGGATCGGGTGGCGAATACCAGATATTCGGCCCGGGTGAATTCATCGATCATCCCGCGCGGATCCATTGGCATGACGCGCCGGAGGTTGGCGGCACGTCTACCGGTACCGCTGGTGTCGAGCTGGCCACCACTTACTCGGTAAGCCGAAACCCTTCGGCCAGTGCCTACGTGCTGAGCGGGTCTTTGGTGACCATTCCGAACGATGCCGGTTCGTTTCCGGATGGCTGGCAGTCCGGCATGATTGCCATCATTCGCGTTCCGCAGGATGTCATCGTGATCGACGGTGGCGATGCCGCTGACATCATCGAGGGCGACTTCACCGCACTGGACCCGTATGAGGGTATGCCGGTCGAGCTGGCGGGCGATAATGCCGGCACCTATGTGGTTGCCAGCTACTCGCACGAAGACGGTCAGCCCGGGCGTATCACGCTCAACAACACCAAAGGACAGCCGGCCCGCTATCTGGCCAACGGTTCGAAACGCAGTGCCTTTGGTTTTCCTGGTTTCAAGTACTCGATCGTGTCGGCATCCAGCCAGCAGATCACCGTGTCACGTCTCAACGATGCCGGCGAATCTGACCAGGACTGGCCGGGCTTTGATGCACAGACCAGCCGTGACACGACAGTGGTACTGGATGCATCGACAGTAGAGGGCGACTGGGCTGGCGCATTCGTGGCCAGCCCCTACGGCGCCAAGACCAATGCCATCGAGTGGGATGTCATGTTCCCCGGCGGGCTGGCGGAGATTGATGATGATGGCGACCTGCGCGAATACTCGGTGCAGGTCGAGATCCAGTGGCGTGACATCGCCGACCGTGGGGCATGGACGTCCATCAAGCGCACCTTCAGGGATACGACTCTCGATCAGCTGGGATTTACCCAGCGCATCAATCTGCCCTATGCCATGCGGCCCGAAGTGCGAATGCGCCGCATCGGTGAGAAAAGTACCGATACACAGATACAGGATGACGTGCAGTGGTACGGCCTACGCTCTCGAATTGAATCGCCCGATCGATATGAAGGCGTTACCACGATTGCCATCACGCTCAAGGGCGGCCAGAAGCTCGCAAGCCAGTCCGAGAATCTGATCTCTGCCATCGGCACACGAGTTCTGCCTGTACGCCGTAACGGCGTCTGGCAGGCCGCTGAGCCCACCCGTGACATTGCACCGTTCGTGGCCTACATCCTGAAGTCACGCGGATACACGGACCCCGAGATCGACCTTGATGCGCTGGACCGGCTCGACGTGTTGTGGCGCCAACGCGGTGACACGCTGGACTGCACCATCGAGGACGAGACCACGGTGAAAGAAGCCCTCAAGCTAGCGCTGACGCCAGGCTATGCCGACTTCACCATCCAGCATGGGCAGGTGCTGCCAGTGCGCGATGGCCCGCGTGAGGTCTGGGACCATCAATACAGCCCGCAGAACATGACCGGCCCGCTGACTCGCCAGTATTCGGCGCCGAGTGATGACGACCATGATTCGGTCGAGGTCGAGTTCACATCGGCCATCACATGGCAGAAAACCACGGTGATGTGCGCGTTGCCGGGATCCGAAAAGCGCAAGACCAAAAAGCTCAAGGTCGAGGGAATAACGGATGAAACCCGGGCATGGCGACTGGGTATGCGAGAGCTGATGCGCATCAAATATCAGCGCTTCCAGTACAGCTGGGAGACCGAGATGGACGCGCTTAACAGTCGCTACCTGTCCTACTGCCCGGTATCCGATGATGTGCCCGGCTACAGCCAGAGCGCACTGGTGCTGGATTGGTCGCGTGAGGACGATGGGCGTATGCGCCTGATGCTTACCGAGCCTTTACGTTGGCAGGAAGGTGAGGCCCATGTGGTCTCCCTGCGCCGGTCTGATGGCACCACGGCCGGGCCACTAAAGGCAGAACAGACCGATGATCCTCACATGCTGCTATGCGCGAATCCAAAGTTCGATCCAGTCACCATAGAGGATCAGATGGAGCCGACCATCGTGCAGTTCGGCACGCTCGAGACGTGGTCATTCCCGGTGCTGGTGATGAGCGCCAGCCCTTCGGGTATGGATAGCGTCAAGGTGGACGGCGTGAACTACGCGCCGGAGGTCTACGCCTATGACGACGCCGAGCCGCCGGCCACCGCCTGATCCCTTCGCACGATGAACATCACGACCGCCTACGGGCGGTTTTTTTACGGCAGGAGAAAATATGGCTACGAATACCGGCAACATCACGACGTATACGAACCGGCTGGGCGAGCAGGTCAGGTTCTGGGATGAGGTGATACTGGGCGGGCCTGAGATGGACGCCACGCTTGACGGCAAGAGCCGGCCGTCATTGGCAAAGCTGGTCGCCAGCTACATGCCCAATTTTGCACTGCATGACGATCTGGCGGCAGGGCTGTCGGCCACGGGCGAGGGCGCCTTCTTCTCGGTGCTGTCCGAGATCGAGCAGGAGTTCGTCATCCTGTATCAGGTCGTCAACGGCCAGGCCGAAGAAGTCAAACGCTATCCCTCGATCAAGCTATTTGAAGCCGCGCTGGCGGCGCGCGATCGGGCGGAGCGGGCAGCGCTGGCCACCGAGCAGGACGCCTATCAGGCGGGCCTCTCAGCTGGGCGTTCAGAGGCTTTTGCAAAAGAGTCGCGCATCACTTCTGAAGCCTCCGGCAATGTGCTCTTTTTTGACACTCGCGCCGACGCCTTGGCAGCGAACTTGGAAGAAGGGCAAGTCGTCGAAATCTTCCGTGACGAAGAGCACTACGGCCGCAATACCCGCAATCGTCAGGAGGGCGACACGCTCGTCTACAAACAGCGAGGCGCCTTGTATTCCGACCAGCCTGGCATCTTTCACAGCAAGACCATATCCGAAGCGCCAATTTGGCCCCGAAATAGCAATGGCCTTCTGATTGGGCCGGTTATTTACATAGAGGAGGGCGTGGTCGCTGAAGTGCCTGAAGGCACGATCATCACTGTTACCGCTGGAACGGAGTTCAATACCAATGGCTGAAGCAAACGCAAAATATGGTGCGGTCGGCATCGACGAGATTCTCAATAGTTCCGGCACGAGAGTTCTTGTCGAGGAAATCCCACAGGCGGTACAGGATGCTTCCGATTATGCGAAAAGACGCGATGATCTTCTTACCAAGAAAGAGGCGGCCAGCATTTCTGACCAGTCAAAAGCAAAGTTCTATGTCAATCAGGCCGAGCTTAACGAAGGTATGTATGACCACTTCGGCATCATGGACAAGACGCTCGCGGGGGCCCCATATCTAATTTATCGGCGCGGTACTACACACGCGACTGATGCAGGTAAAGCCGTTTTTCGGACACTGAAAAAAGACGGAACTTGGACAGATGCAGGAGTGGTGTTGGCTGATAGCGATCTTGACTACAGAGATCCTGCAGGGGGCACTCTACCCAGCGGCAGAATCATTCTTGGCAGCCTCGTCCGAAATGTCAGCGACTCCGGATACAATAGAGTTGTAATTCTGTCATCTGATGATGACGGCGGCACGTGGGTCGAGCGACAGCGTATTCCCCTGGATGGCTTTGAGTACAAGTTCATCTGGGGCAAGTTGGTGATGTTTGAGGGCAGAGCCGCAATCACCGCTTATTGCAAAGACCTCTCCGGTAACTATCAGCTAAAACTGATCGTATCGGATGATAACGGCGATTCTTGGCAAGAGGGGCCGGTCATCTACAGCGGCTCGAATTATTACAACGAGACCACTGTGCAGTATCTGGGCGGCGGGCAAGCTGTTGCCATTTCGCGCGTGGCTGGAGGGTCTGGCGGGAACCTCAGGGTATGGCGCTCCACCAACTCTGGCGTTACATGGTCGGATTCTGGATACCTCTCCAGCCCGGATGGTGATTCGACACACACGCTGGTGTCGCCTTCCAGCTCGTATGTGGTTAATGCCCAAGGCGAACCTGTCATCTTGCTTTTCTACGGAGACCGCACCGACGGCTATGTCATGATGCGACATATTGGCTTGCGCGATCTGATCTCTGGAAAGGCGTGGTCATTAAGAAAGCAGATCATTAAGCTGCAGGTCAGGCTTGGCTACCAAACTCAGGTGGTTTACGGCAACCGCGTACTTATGAATGCGTTTACCGAGCCGTCATCCTCTCTCGCATACCCTGTTCTAACAGAGGTTCGCATCCCAGACATTGGGCATCTTACTGGTGGATGGGTCGATTTCACCCCGTCCAATGGATGGACAATAAACACGGATGGAGCTTTCCAGAAAACCCCGGGATACCGTATCAATGGGGATCTGGTAGAGCTTCGCGGTGTGGTTAAAGGTGGTCCTGTAGGTTCTTCGGCCTCTCAGGCCGTAACTGTTCTGCCTGAGGGGTTTCGGCCGCTGGTGCGGACAATGTTTTCTACATGGTGTCAAGGCGGCGCTGCCCGAGTTGACGTTCATGCGGGCGGCGCTGTCTCAGTTATTGTTGCATCAGACGTGGCGTACGTGTCTCTCGACAACATCAGATTTTCAAAAACCTGATGGCAATGCAGCCTTGAGCTTGATCAGGGCTGCATTGCATCTTCAAGCAGCTTTTTCCGCTCTGTATGTTTTTCTGCTTTTGGTGATACGTTTTGCCATTCGGATCACGGGCTTTTCGATATACGTATAAACCAAGAACGAAATCAGCACGGTAAATGGGGCCGCAACCAGTACCAGCACCGCAAGCTTGCCATGCGGGCCCAAGTCAGGAAACTCAGGCAGGATAAAAGAACGGAAGAACTTGGCGACGACAATATGGAGAAGATATAGCGAGTAAGATATATCCCCAAAGAAGTTCAATACCCTTTCTACGATGTTATCACCGCCCATCCTCATCATCGTTAATGAAAAGCACACCAGCCCACAAAAGGCTGTAAATAGGATTCTGTTAAAGCCAGAGACAATGTTTATTTGATTTCCGCTCGCAGGGAAGAATGCAAAAGCCCCAACGGCAATGGCAAGCAATACGGCCATTCCTTTCTTTGAAGCATGCCTCATGTTGGTCGCAAGCTTTCCGATCGCCACACCCATGCCGAAGAGGAATGCTTGATTCAGGGGGTTAATGTACGTCAGCCATTGCGCCGCGAGGGAAGCTTCTGGAGTGAGCACGTAAAAAGCAAAGTACAGGTATATGCCAAAAAGAGTCAGCATTGATAGCGCAAACGTGACCGTGTTGCGCGTGAAAAAAATCAGGGCAGGGAACATCACATAGAAGACAATCTCATTGCCAATCGACCAGCCGCCACCAGGTATATAGCCGCGCGGGTCATAGAACCCGAATGTCAAAGAAGCATTCGCAAAGTATGCCGGCCAGTCCGGATTGAAAACACCATGAAGGATGCTGGCCATCAAGACAGTAAGTGAGGCGGCAAGAATAAAAAGCGGTGCGATCCTGAAGTAACGCTTTACCGCAAACCTCAGAAGGTTTGCTGGTGTCCATGCTTCTTGCCTATAGACGATATATAGAGATATTCCGCTTATAACGTAAAACGTGGATACGGCATAGACCCCCAACCTACCTATTACAGTTGAGCTATCTGGGACGCCTAATGTCCAGCTGAGGTAATGGTATATCAATACCGACAGCGCCATTATCCCGCGCAGATAGTCAATAGAATGTACGCGCCCCATTAGCATTCCCATATATGGTTATAATTAACTTGCCAAATGATCGAATCGGCATAATGCCACTGTTGGCTAATTCATTCCATGCTGAATGGTGGCGTCTCCACTCCGAGCTCGGTGCGATTGAATGGGTTTTGCATCAGCGCGAAACTCACTGGGCGAGGGATTATCTTTTTTTGATCCACGGCGGCATGCAGCGCCGTTCGATCAGATGCCGCCAAAGCTGCTCGGTGCGTCCCGGGTTGCGGCTACCCATCCTGATCATGTTTGCCCACCAGTTACGCCCGAGGATGTCTCGAAGCCGATAATCGCGATGCTTCGTGTCAAGCTCGGTCTGGTCAATCAGACGCTTCCCGATGAGGATCAGTTCGCCTGGCATCTTGGTCGATGCGTCGGCTGCCCAACGTTCTGCATTTGATCGGTAGGTGGGTGAGGGCATTGGCAATCCTCGAGGCCTTTCCCCCAGCATAGAAAAAAGCCCGGCACGAGGGGGCCGGGCAATGCAATCAATCAAGCAATCAAGGAATGCGCATGTCCCGTGCGCAATGGTGTATCGGCAGCCGCGAATGTTCCTTGAGGCCTTCTCAGGGCGCCGCGCTGAGTCGTATCCTAATTGCCTGACGCGTCTGCTATTATCGGGACCGCTTCGAAACTCCTGTTTGCTCAGCACTGAGTATCGATCTGGGTAAAATGCTGGGTAAAAATCATGGCTATCGGACACCGAAGCCAGCAATTACGGGGCTAGCAAGCCATGAAAGTATTGATGATCGACAATTACGACAGCTTTACCTTCAACATCGTCCAGTATCTGGGCGAGCTGGGGGCCGAGGTCGAGACCGTTCGCAACGACACGTTGACGATCGAGGAGATCGAACAGCGCGACTTTACCCATCTAATGATTTCTCCCGGGCCCTGCAGCCCCAGCGAGGCCGGTATCTCGCTGGAACTGATTCGTCACTTTGCCGGTCGGGTGCCCATCTTTGGTATCTGTCTGGGTTTTCAGGCCATCGGCCAGGCCTATGGAGGCCAGGTCGTTCGGGCGCCAATGGTGATGCATGGCAAGACCTCCATGGTGGATCATGACGGTCAGGGCGCCTTTGAAGGGCTTGAAAATCCGCTGGAAGTCACGCGCTATCATTCGCTGATTCTCGAGCGTGAGACACTGCCCGACTGTTTCGAGATCACGGCCACGACCGTCAGCGATGATGTCACCCCCGGTATCGTGATGGGGATTCGTCACCGAACGCTGGATATGGAAGGCGTGCTCTTTCACCCGGAATCCATCCTGTCGCGTCAGGGGCATGAGCTTCTGGCCAACTTCCTCAAGCGTTCGCCGCGCGATGTCCTGCAGGGGACGACAGCCGAAGCCTGAACGGTCAGCATGTCATCCCTTTAATGCGATAACCCCTTTCGGGCGGCGGTGGCTGCCCGTGGCATGGAGAGAGACCCATGGAGCTCAAGGAAGCCATTTCGCGCGTCACACGCCGTGAGGATCTCGAGCTGGATGAGATGCGATCGGTCATGTCGACCATCATGCGTGGTGAAGCCGATCCCGTGCAGATGGGCGGTTTTCTGATTGGTCTTGCCATGAAGGGAGAGACCGTCGACGAGATTACGGCTGCGGTCATGGTCATGCGTGAGCTCATGTACCCGGTTCATGTCGACGCCGATCACGTGGTGGATATTGTGGGGACCGGTGGCGATGGTGCCGGGCTTTTCAATGTGTCGACCGCTTCAAGCTTTGCCGCCGCGGCCTGTGGCGCCCGAGTGGCCAAACATGGGGGGCGCGGGGTTTCAAGCAGTTCCGGCAGTGCGGATCTGCTCGCGCGCGCCGGTGTGTCGCTTGAACTCTCATCCGATCAGATCGCCCAGTGCATTGAAGAGATCGGGGTCGGCTTCATGTTTGCCCCCAATCACCATACGGCCATGCGCCACGCGGTGGCCGTTCGCAAGGCGCTGGGGGTGCGGACCATGTTCAACATTCTGGGCCCGCTGACCAATCCTACCGGGGCGACTCGCCAGGTTATCGGGGTATACAGTGCCGATTTGCTGGTGCCCATGGCCATGGTGCTTCGTCGTCTGGGCAGTCAGCATGTGCTGGTCGTTCATGCCGAGGACGGTCTTGATGAATTCTCCATTGCCTCGCCTACCCGGGTGGCCGAGCTGCAACACGGCGAGATCCGGGAGTATGTCATCACTCCCGAGGAGGTCGGCCTTGAACGCCAGCCGCTGGAGTCAATCCGTGCCGACAGCACCGAGGCCAGTCTGGTGCTGGTCAAGGCAGCTCTGAGAGGAGAAGGCGTGGCTGCTGATATGGTGGCCTACAACGCCGGTGCGGCGCTTTACGTGGCCGATGTGGTCGATTCCATCAAGGAAGGCGTGCAGACCGTACGTGAAGCACTTGCCAGTGGCCAGGGGCTTGCCAAACTGGATGCGCTGGCAGAGTTTTCTGCTCGTCTGGCCACGGCCGGCGACTGAGGCACGACAATAATGTCCGGACGTGATAAAGGCATGTCCGGCGATTTTCAGGGAACATCGCATGAGCACGCTGCCTACCATTCTGACGCAAATCATTGCTCGCAAGCATGAAGAGATTGCCGAGCGTTCGGCCAGCCTCAGCGAAAACACGCTACGGGCACGCGCTGAGCAGGCGCCGCCTACCCGTGGTTTTGCCACCGCGCTGAATCAGCGCCTGACCAATGGCGATCCTGCCGTGATCGCCGAGATCAAAAAGGCCTCGCCCTCCAAGGGCATCATTCGTGCCGATTTTGACCCGGTCGCCATCGCCCAGCGCTATGAAGCCGGCGGTGCGGCCTGTCTATCGGTGCTGACCGATGCCGACTATTTCCAGGGAAGTGAGCGCTTTCTGATCGCTGCCCGCGGAGCCTGTCAGCTGCCGGTGCTGCGCAAGGACTTTATCGTGGCGCCGTATCAGGTCTATGAGGCGCGCAGCATGGGCGCAGATGCGATCCTGCTGATCGTTGCCGCGCTTGAAGATCGCCAGATGAAGGCCCTCAACACGCTGGCCATCGAGCTTGGCATGGACGTGCTGGTCGAAGTGCACAATCTCGAGGAACTCGAGCGGGCGCTGAAGCTGGATCTGGCACTGGTCGGGATCAATAATCGCGATCTGCATACCTTTGACACCCGGCTGGAGACCACCTTCGAGCTGCTTGAGAAAGTGCCTGAGGGCGTGCGCGTTGTGACAGAGTCCGGCATCGCTACCCGCGAAGACGTGGCACGCATGCGTCGTGGCAACGTCAACGCCTTTTTGGTCGGCGAACGCTTCATGCGTGAACCCGATCCGGGTGACGCCCTGCGCCAGCTCTTTTTTACCTGAGTTCGATCTACCTGAGATGTCCGTTACACTGCCAGCCCTGTGCTGGCAGTGTGCGTTTTAATATCCTTAACGCGGCTTGCGGCGTCCATCTCCACGGAGCTGGCGCTGATAGCGTGCGTCAAACAGAGCGGGGTCATCGGTAAAGACGCCAGTGACACCATGATCCCACCAGGACGCAAAGCGCTCGGGGTCGTTGACCGTGTAGCAGAGCATGGCCAGCTCGGCGGCCTGAATCTCGATCAGTCGCTCCTGGTCAAGCTGTGTCCAGTCGGCATGTACGCTGGTCGGGCGAAGCCGCTCGGCATCGCTGGCCCAGCGTCGAGGGATGGCCTCATACAGAAGGCCCAGTGCCAGCGTGTCATCCTGTGACCGGGCGTGTTCCAGCGCCGTCATGTCAAAACTCGACACCAGTAGACGATCCTGCGGCAGCACCTGGCGGGCACGATGAACCGCCACGTCGACCAGTTGTACCGGGTCGTGACCGACGTTGAGCTTGAGTTCCAGGTTCAAGCCCATGTCCAGCGCGCTGACCAGCGAGAGTGCTTCATCCAGCAGTGCCATGCGCTCGCCGCGAAAGTCGACAGAGAACCAGCTGCCGACATCCAGCGAACGAATGTCATCCCGCGTCATGTCGATCAGTGCGCCCTGACCGTTGCTGCATCGATCAACTCTGGCGTCATGCCAGATCACCGGGGTGCCGTCTCCCAGACACTGAACGTCGAGCTCGATCCACTTACAGCCAGCGTCAGAAGCTGCCTGAATGGCGGCCAGCGTATTCTCGGGGGCATGAGCGGACAGACCGCGATGGGCAATATAGCGAGGCAGCTGCATGTTTCAGGGCTCCATGGAACAGGTCGTGTCGACAAGTCTGGGCCGGGTCGACAGTCGTTGTCCATATTGATCAAACAGATGGAACGGCCCCTGCAGCTTCAGACCGGTGATCTGCCCGACTTCGGGGAGTTCCACGTCAACATGACGCACCACCAGTCGCGAGTCATGACCGGTGAGGCGAACATGCACCAGACTCTCGGACCCCAACGGTTCCACCAGTTCGATAATGCCTTCGAGATGACTGTCTTCGGCAGGTGCCAGCACGATGTGCTCGGGCCGGATACCCACGCTCAATGCGCCCCCGGGCGGCTCGAGGGTCTCCATCAAAGCCGCGGGCAGCCAGTCGGGCAGATCGCTTTCGGGCATCATCAGAAAATTCATGGCCGGCGAGCCGATGAATCCGGCGACGAAGCGAGTGGCCGGTTTTTGGAACACCGTCATGGGTGTGCCGATCTGCTCGATGCGCCCGGCATTCATGACCACCAGTCGGTCGGCCATGGTCATGGCCTCGGTCTGATCATGGGTGACATACAAGGATGTAATATTCAGACGCTGCTGCAGGGCGCGAATGTCCTGGCGCATCTGCACGCGCAGGCTGGCATCGAGGTTGGATAACGGCTCGTCAAAGAGAAATACGCGTGGCTTACGAATCACGGCCCGACCCATGGCGACGCGCTGACGCTGTCCGCCCGAGAGCTGACGGGGCTTTCGGGCCAGAAGGGTGGCGATATCAAGAAGCTGTGCGGTTTCCTCAACGCGTCGGGCAATCTCGTCCTTTGGCGTGCCGCGATTTTTGAGGCTGTAGGCCAGATTGTCGAAGACACTCATGTGAGGGTAGAGCGCATAGTTTTGAAAGACCATGGCGATATCGCGCTCGGCCGGCTCCTGGTCGTTGACGCATTCATCATCGATGACAAGTTCGCCATCACTGATGTCTTCAAGCCCTGCCCCCATGCGTAAAAGTGTCGACTTGCCACAGCCTGATGGGCCAACCACCACGATCATCTCGCCGTCATCAACGCTCAATTCGATGTCGTGGAGCACGTCTGCACCGCCTGCATAACGCTTGCGAAGGCGCTTGAGTTCCAGTCTTGCCATGTTATTTCTCCGTATCGACCAGGCCCTTGATGAACCAGCGCTGCATGACAATGATGACCACCACTGGGGGGAGCAGTGCCAGTACCGTCATGGCAGTGGCCAAATGCCAGGGCGGGGTGCCATCCTGGGAAATGGTCAGCCGCTTGAGGCTCATGACCAGGGTGGCGTTATCGGCGCTGCTCATGGCCACCAGCGGCCACAGGTACTGGTTCCAGCCGTAAATGAACATGATGACGAACAGCGCCGCGATATTGGTACGCGACAGCGGCAGCAGAATGTCGATGAAAAACCGCCACGGCCCGGCGCCATCGACCCGCGCTGCTTCCATGAGTTCAGGCGGCAGGGTCAGAAAGAACTGGCGAAACAGAAAGGTTGCCGTGGCGCTGGCAATCAGCGGCAGTACCAGTCCCGGGTAGCTGTCGATCAGCCCAAGGTCGGCAACCACGCCGTAGGTCGGCACGATGCGCACCTCGATGGGCAGCATCAGGGTGATAAAAATCAGCCAGAAGCAGCCACGCCGAAATGGAAAGCGAAAAAAGACCAGCGCATAGGCGGCAAGGATCGCAAAGGTCAGCTTGCCGATGGCAATGCCAAGCGCCATCAAAAGCGAGTTGAGCATCAATTGCCAGGCAGGCACCCCCACGCCGCGCACCGGCTCACTTAAAAGCGTCAGATAGTGATCCAGGCCGCTGGCGCCCGGCCACCACGACAGTGTGCCGGAAAACAGCGCGCCGGGTGTCTGGGTCGAGGCCAGTACGGCAAGTACCACGGGCAACATGAAGATCAGCGCTCCGATGATCAAAAGAGCGTGGGCCACAAGATCAAGCTTTGGCCGTTGATAGCGCATGACAAGGTTTCCTGACAGGTCTCGAAGGGAGCGAAAAATGTTTAGTGGTACTGCACGCGGCGCTCGACGTAGCGAAACTGAATCAGCGTCAAAAGACCCACCATCAGCATCAAAAGCACCGACTGTGCCGCCGAACCGCCCAGGTCCAGCCCGATGATGCCGTCCTGATAAAGCTTGTAGACCAGCGTGCGGGTCGCGCCGCCCGGCCCGCCGCCGGTGGTGGTGTCGATGGTGCCGAAGGTGTCGAAAAAGGCGTAGATCGTGTTCATGACCAGCAGAAAGAAGCTGATGGGCGAGAGCAGCGGAAAGGTGATGGTCCAGAAGCGTCGCCAGGGGCCGGCACCATCAATGGCTGCGGCCTCCATCAGACTGGCCGGAATGCCCTGCAGGCCGGCCAGAAAAAACACGAAGTTGTAGCTCATCTGTTGCCAGATGGCGGCCACGATCACCAGTGCCATGGCCTGATGACCGTTGAGTCGAAAGTCCCAGTGAATGCCCAGAGCGCTCAGCCCCCTGGTCAGCACCCCCAGCGTGGGATCGAGCATGAACATCCACAAAACGCCGGCTGCAGCGGGGGCCACGGCATAGGGCCAGATCAAAAGCGTTCGGTAGACACGGCTGGCCTTCAGTACTCGGTCGGCCATGGTGGCCAGCAGCAGCGCAATTGCCATGGCGCCGAAGGCCACGCTGACACTGAAGATGGCCGTGTTGAAGAGCGCCTCATGGTAGCTGCCGGAGGCCAGTACTCGCGTGAAGTTTGAAAGACCGGCGAAGGTCTCTCCCAGACCGAAGGCATCCTGCACATAAAAGGATTGTCGAAGAGCCGTCACGGCTGGCCAGAAAAAGAACACCAGCACGATGATGAGCTGCGGTGCCATGAGCATCCATGGTGCAAGGCGATGACGCTGAAAGGTGGACATGAGTTGAAAGCGTTATCCGAAGGGGGCGGGAAACCATCAGTTCGCGCCCCGGCGATACCATGCCGGGGCGGAACGGGGGATCAGCTGACGCTGCGCTCGAACTGCTCGAGAAGCTCATTGCCACGGTCCGCGGCGTCATCGAGCGCCTGCCTTGCACTCTTGTCACCGTTGAGGGCCCGCTCGAGCTCTTCTTCGATGACGTCGCGAATCTGAGGCATGTTGCCCAGACGCAGGCCGCGCGAATTATCGGTCGGCTCAGTGCTGGTCATCTGCTTGAGCGCGATCTCGGTGCCGGGGTTTTCATCGTAGAAATGCTGTTCGCGGGTCAGTGCGTAGGCCTTGTCGGTAATGGGCAGATAGCCCGTGAACTGGTGCCAGTCGGCCTGTACTTCCGGGGAGGAGAGATAGTCAAAGAACCGGGCGACGCCTTTATAGACGTCTTCACTCTGGCCCTTGAGCACCCATAGCGAGGCGCCACCGATGATCGAGTTTTCAGGCTGATCGATGACCTTTGGATCCCAGGGCAGGGGGGCTACGCCGAATTCGAAGTTTTCGGTATTGTCACGAACGCTGGCGTAGCTGGCCGATGACGCCATCAGCATGGCGCAGTCGCCGGAGAAAAAGCGCGGTGAGGCCTGATCCTCACGGCCGCCGTAGCGAAATACGCCACTTTTCTGCCAGTCGATCAGATCCTGCACGTGGGAGATGATCGCATCGCTGTCGTTGAAGACGAGTCGCGCCGAAGGCCCGCCAAAGCCGTTTTGCTCGCTGGCAAACGGGATGTTCTGGCGCGCCGCGAAGTTTTCGAGCTGAATCCAGCTCGGCCAGGTGGTCGTAAAGCCGCAGTTGGCCGCGCCGCTGTCGACGATTGTTTTGCCTGCCTCGGCCACGGCTTCCCAGGTGGTCGGCGGTGCATCGGGATCAAGCCCTGCCTTTTTGAACAGGTCCCGGTTGTAATAGACCACGGGGGTCGATGAGTTGAAGGGCAGTGACAGCATGTGGCCGTCGGTGGTGCTGTAATACCCGGTCACGGCCGGCAGATAGGCGGCGGGATCGAAGGGCTGGCCGGTATCGGCCATCAGCTCATATACCGGATAGATGGCGCCCCGGGCATTCATCATGGTGGCAGTGCCGACTTCATAGACCTGCGTAATGGCAGGCGCCTTGCCGGCGCGAAACGCAGCGATGGTCGAGGTCAGGTTCTCACTGTAGGTGCCCTTGTAGACCGGCTTGACGACGTAGTCCGACTGAGACTGGTTAAAGTTCTCGGCAATCTCGTTGACCTTTTCCCCCAGACTGCCCTCCATCGCGTGCCACCAGACGACTTCCGTAGCTGCAAGGGCTGGTGTTGCGCCCAGTGCCAGCGTGGACAGTGCCGCCATCCCGACGATGCCTTTGAAACCCTTGACCATGATGTGCTCCGCGCTGTCTTTATAGAAATATCTGCTGCGCCGATATGCTGAAAGGTGCACATGGCAATCGTGTGGCGAAGGTGTGTCAAAAGCGTGACAGCGACGCTGACGGGTTTTAGAGAGGTCAATCATGGCGAGAGGTTAGCCAGATACGAGAGGCGCGTGGCATCATGGCCGTTTTGAACGGCGGGCAGATGCAGCTTTGAAGATTTCATATATCACCGAATCACGGGATCGGGATGCCTGTCTGGCCATGCTCTGTGCCAGCGTGTTCGGACGGGAAGCGGGACTGGCGCCTCTGGTGGAATTTGCCGGCGTCAGCCGACTGCTGGAGCAGGAATCGGCCCGTATCGTGGCCCTTTTTGATGACAACAGAAAACTTTGCTCGGTGGCCCTGCTCACGCTTGAAGTGGAAGGGCGTGGCGTGGCACTCCGGCTTCTGGCCACGCCCGAGAAAAAGCGTGGCCGTGGTCATGGACGGCGGCTGGTGACTCGGCTGGGAGAGTCGACGGCGATGCGAGTCACGACAGCGGACCCGAGGCTTGAAGCCTTTTTCACCACGTTCGGTCTGGCTCGCTGGTATCGCCACGCCGGCAGTGATCTGCGCACCGGCTTTAATGAGCGCTCCAGCGTTGATGCGCTGTCACAGGCGCCAGAGGTGGTCAATTTTCAGGAAGATGCCGTGCTGCGTGCCTTCAAGCGCGACCCGGCCGTGTTTGAACGCTACAAGACCCGCTTTGCCGAGGGCCTTGAGCATTTCAATACGTTGACCTGACCTGTCGATGCATTAAAAAACCCCGGCCATGGCCGGGGTTTTTTGTGCTTTCTGAACGATCAGAAATTGAAGCCGAAAGTGGTGATAAACTGTGTGTTCCACTTGTTGGCATCACCTGAGCCGAAATAGCCCAGCCCGTTCTTGTTGGAGGCTATATCCGCCCAGAGATAGTACGGACCTGCCGTCAGCTTAAGGCCGATATCGTTAAACATCGGATTGTCGACATCGCCAAAGCCGCCGTTGTAGGGGGAGTAATCGCCACGCGGATTGATGTAGCTGAAGTCGTTGTAGAAATAAATGTTTTCGACCGGGCCCCAGTCGACATCCATGCTGTAGCCAAGACTTGCCGTATACATCTCGGCCTCGGCAGGGATCAGATAGTTGAAGTTGAACGCGCCGACCTGAACAACGTTGTCTGAAATCTGGGTTTCTGACTCAGGAGCATTTTCGGCATCGTATTTATAGGTCGTGGCCTGTGCCATGGCCAGCCAGTTACCGTAGCTGCCGCTGACTCCCAGTGCTGCCGACCAGTTGCTGCCGCTGTCATTGGTATTATTATTATAAAGCTGTCCGCCCTTGACCGAGGCATTCACTTCGGTGGTGTAGTCGGTACCATGGCCAAAAGTGTAGGCAGCTCGCGCGGCCAACTGATTTTCCTCGCTATTACCCTGTTCGCTACTTCCAATCGCATTGGCACCGTAGTGCTGATTGTCGTCGCCAAGGTTGTCGGACTTAAAGAACGCCAATGATGTGTTCCATGGTCCGGCATCACGCTCCCAGAGAACCCCGGCGTTCTGATTGTCGTTAAAACCGGCCAGATAAGGCAGGTTGCCATACCAGCCCAGATAGCCATAGGGCATGTTGCCAAAGGGGGTCTGCACCAGACCTGCCTTGACGGTATTTTCATCATCGACCTTGTAGCCAAGCCAGCCTTTTTTCAGGAAGTTGTAGCCGTTGTAAAAACGGTACTCCATGGAATACAGGAAATCATCGTGTTCGCCATCAATGGCAAGCACGAGCTTGTTGAAGTCGAGATCTCCTGCCTTGTCCTTGCTGCTTTCGCTCCAGTCCTGATAGCTGTAACCGAACTCAACCATTCCACTGAATTCGACCTGTTGCATTTCATCCAGCGTGGCCTTGTTCTGCTCAGCCATGGAAAGCGCTGAAGCCCCTGAATTATCGCTGTTGGCGCTTGCGGCTGTCTGGCGAGACCCACTGTCCTTGGCACTTGTACCATTGCTACCTGAGTTGCTGGCGGCTGTGTTGCCGCTACTGGTGGTCTGAGCAGAAGCCTGCTGCTGCTCCAGTCGATCAAGACGCTGCTGCATTTGCTGCAACTGGGCGCGCAGTGCCTCGATGGTTTGCTGATCATTCGGGGCGGCCTGGACGGCAGTGGCGGCCATGGCTGCGGAGATGCTGAGAGAGAGCGTCAGCGCCTTTAAGCGCCGTGAGTCCGTTTGAATGCTCATGAACTGTTCCTTTGCTCGTTGTTATGTATAGATGACGTGTCAGGTTTTATCGTTATGGCACGCCATGTCACCGGTAACTTACCATCCGCCACCGAGGCAATAAACACTGTTCATGAAATTGGCGAGCGCGTCTTTCGTTTCATGTGACAGACACCATGGCCCCTGCCGCCACCGGCAAGAGCACATCAATTCATGGCTGGCGGCATCAAACGATCAGCGACGTCTCAGGCGGTCCAGATAGAGATAGACCACGGGCGTGGTATAAAGCGTTAAAAGCTGGCTGACGATCAGGCCACCCACGATGGAGATACCCAGTGGCGCGCGCAGTGCGGCATTTTCATCGGTACCGAACATCAGGGGCAGGGCACCCAGAATGGCCGCCAGGGTCGTCATCATGATGGGTCGAAAGCGGACCAGCGCTGCCTCGCGAACGGCGTCCTGTGACGACAGTCCACGCTCACGCTCGGCGTTGAGGGCAAAATCCACCAGCATGATGGCGTTTTTCTTGACCACGCCAATCAGCAGGATGATGCCGATCAGGGCAATCAGGGTGAAGGGCTTGTCCAGCAGCATCAGGGCCAGCAACGCACCGATACCGCCGGAGGGCAGCGTGGAGAGGATCGTCAGTGGATGGATGTAGCTCTCATAGAGAATCCCCAGCACCAGATAGACTGTCACAAGGGCGGCCAGTATCAGCCACGGCATGGCCGCTACCCCGCTCTGGAAGCTGGCGGCGCTGCCCTCGAAATCCGCCTGAATGTCGGTAGGCAGATGCAGGCGATCAAGCCGGTCGCTGATAATACTGGTCGCCTCGGACAGGGAAACCCCATCACTTAGATTGAACGACACCGTGGTGGCGGCAAATTGCCCCTGATGGTTGACGCTGACCGGGCTGGTGCTGCGTTCATAATGGCTGAAGGCCGACAGCGGTATGGGACTGCCGTCATCATTGACGATGTGCATCATCTCCAGCGCCCTGGCCGAGCGCTGCCATTGCTGCGCGACCTCCATGACCACATAGTATTGATTTGTGCCCTGATAGACGCTTGAAATCTGTCCCTGAGCGAAAGCATTACCCAGAAGGGTATCGATATCACGCATGCTCAGACCCAGGCGTGCAGCCCGGTCACGGTCCACCACCAGCCTGATGGCCTGGCCGCCGTTGCGGCTGTCGCTGTCCACGCCGGTAATTTCGGGGATGCCCTGCATGGCCTGCGCCACGCGCGGTGACCACTCACGAAGCAGGGCAAGATCGTCACTTTTGAGTGTCAGCTCATACTGGCTGTTGCTTGAGGAGCGCCCACCCATGCGCAGATCCTGAAGGCCGCGCATGAAAACCTGCACGCCGGGAATGTCGCTCATCAATCCGGACAGCCGGTTGCCATTGGCATTGGTGTCGCCTGTTCGCGCCTCCTTCAACGTCACAAAGAGCGTGGCGGAGTTGACGCCGCCGCCGCCGGGACCGCTACCGCCCAGAAAACCCAGTACACTGCTCACGGCGTCGTCAGCCAGCAGTCGATCGCGCGCCATGTTCAGCTTGGCCGACATGGCATCAAACGAGATGCTTTGATCGCCGCGCATCGCGCCGATCAGTCGTCCCGTGTCCTGATCGGGTACAAATCCCTTGTCGATGTGAACGTATAAAAAACCGTTGAGTACGATTACGGCCACCAGTGACAACAGTGTCAGGCGTCGATGGCGCAGGGCGATATCCAGCGTGCGTTCATAGCCTGCCACGATGCGCTGGCCGCTGCGCTCAATCAGATGCTGAAGCCGGCCGGGAGGGCGTGCATCGGCGGCCATCTTCAACCAGCGTGAACACAGCATCGGGGTCAGGGTCAGCGACACCAGCAAAGAGACCATGACGGCGGTGGCCAGCGTCATGGCGAACTGATGAAAGAGCCTGCCGATAAAGCCACCCAGAAACAGAAGCGGCACGAAGACGGCGACCAGCGACACACTCATCGACAGTACCGTAAACCCCACTTCGCGGGCGCCCAGCAGTGCGGCCTGCCTGACGTTCATGCCGGCTTCAATATGTCTGGCAATGTTTTCCACCACCACAATGGCGTCATCCACCACAAAGCCGATGGCAATGATCAACGCCATCAACGAGAGCGTGTTAAGTGAATAGCCCAGCAGATACATCACCATGAAGGTGCCCAGCAGCGATACCGGGATGACAGCGGTGGGAATCAGCGTGGCCCGTGGATTGCGCAAAAAGACAAACACCACCATGACCACCAGGAATACGGCCAGTATCAGGGTGATCTGGGTTTCATGGAGTGACGCTCGGATACCCGGAGAGCGGTCCAGCACCGTATGCAGGTCGGCACTGGCAGGAAGCGCGGCATGGATGCCGGGCAGGCGCGCCTTGATGCGATCAATGGTTTCGATCACGTTGGCGTCGCTTGCCGGGCTGACCACGATGACGACGGCCGGCTGGCGGTTATAAAAGCCGACGTTGTAGATATCCTCGACGCTTTTCTCGATCTCGGCGACATCGCCCAGGTGCATGGTGTGATCACCGTCTCTGGCAATGATCAGGTCGCGATAGCCCTGCGGATCAAACATCTGCGAGTCGGTATGAATGCTCCAGCGGTAGCGGTCATCTTCCGTAAAGCCGGTAGGCTGATTGCTGTTGGCCGCATTGATGGCCTCGCGAACCCGGTCAAGGCTGATGCCGGCATTTTCGAGCTTGCGTGGGTTGAGCGTCACTCGCATGGCCGGTGAGGAGCTGCCGCCAACGCTGACGCGAGAGACGCCCTCCACCTGTGCGATGCGTGGGGCAATGTCCTGATCGGCCAGATTGTAGAGGGTGCCCTTGTCGATCTCGGCGCTGGTCAGCGACAACAGCATGATGGGCGAATCGGCCGGATTGAGCTTTCGCAGCCGGGGAGAGCTGGTCATGGCCGTGGGCAACAGGGCCTCGGCCCGGTTGATCGCCGCCTGCACCTCCCGGGCCGCCTCGTTGATGTCCTTTTCCAGCTCGAACTGGACCACAACGCTCGTCGAGCCTTCAGAGCTTGACGAGGTCATCTGGGTGATCCCGGCAATCTGTCCCAGCGAGCGCTCAAGCGGTGTTGCCACCGTTGAGGCCATGGTCTCCGGGTTGGCGCCGGAGAGGCTGGCCGTGACCAGAATGGTCGGGAACGACACGGCAGGCAGCGGTGCGACCGGCAGACGTACGTAGGAGAGTAGCCCGCCCAGAATGATCGCCAGCGTCAGAAGCGAGGTGGCGATCGGGCGCTGAATAAAGGGCGACGACAGACTCATGGTGTGCGTCCGTCGGTGGCAGAAGTATCGCCGAGCGCGGTTGACTCGTCACTGCGAGCGCTGAATCTGCCCGCCAGGCGATCAAAGAACAGATAAATGACCGGCGTGGTAAACAGCGTCAAAAGCTGACTGACCAGCAGCCCGCCCACCATGGCCAGACCCAGCGGTTGACGCAGTTCCGAGCCGAAACCGCTGGAAAGCATCAGGGGGATGGCGCCGAAAAGGGCCGCAAAGGTGGTCATCATGATGGGGCGAAAGCGCAAAAGCGCTGCCCGATAGATCGCATCACTCGGGGCAAGCCCCTGGCGGCGCTGACCGTCGAGGGCAAAGTCGATCATCATGATGGCGTTTTTCTTGACGATTCCGATCAGCAAAATGATGCCGATGATACCGACCATGCCCAGGTCGTTGCCGGTGACCATCAGCGCCAGCAGTGCGCCGATGGCGGCCGAAGGCAGGGTAGAGAGGATGGTCAGCGGGTGGATGTAGCTTTCGTAGAGCACGCCCAGCACGATGTACATCACGACCACGGCGGCCAGGATCAGCAGCAGTGTATTGCTGGTGGAGCCGGCAAATCCGAGTGCGGCGCCCTGATAGGCCAGCTGCGTATCCCGGTCGATATCCGCCTGCTGGCGGGCCTGATCAATGGCATCGAAGGCTTCTGACAGGGAGTAGCCGGGCGCCACGTCAAAGGAGACGTTGGCAGCCGCAATGCGGTTTTGCCGTGACAGGGACAGGCTCGTATAGCGTTGTTCGACGCTGACCAGCGACGTCAACGGCACCATGTCACCGCTGTCGGCCTCAAGATAGAGCCGATCCAGCGCCGAAGGGCCGCGTTGATGGTCATCGGCGACGTTCATGACCACTCGATACTGGTTGGACTGCGTGAAAATGGTCGAGATCAGTCGCTGGCCAAAGGCGTTATACAGCGTGGCATCGATATCGCTGACGCTGATGCCCAGCCGGCTGGCGCGATCGCGATCAATGTCCAGATAGAGCTGCAGACCGCGATTTTGTAAATCCGAGGTGACGCCGGAGATGGCCTTCGACGGACGAATCTGCTGGATCAGTGCGTCGACATCCTGTGACAGGCGCTCGGGATCATTGTTGGTCACCGACATCTGGTATTGATAGCGACTGACGTTGTCATCCAGCGTCAGGTCCTGCAAGGGCTGCAGATAGAGCCGCATGCCGGCCACGGATCGGCTCTTGTCGTTGAGGCGGTCGATCACGTCCTGCACGCCGTCCCGGTCGGCCAGCGGCTTGAGATTGATCTGAAAGCGCCCGGTGTTGAGGGTACTGTTGTCCTCGTTGACCCCAATGGTCGAGGAGAGGCTTTCCACTGCCGGGTCCTCGAGAATGATGTCTGCCAGCGCCTTTTGGTGCTCGGCCATCGCATCAAAGGAGATGGACTGATCCGCTTCGCTGATGCCGCGGATGGCGCCGGTATCCTGCTGAGGGAAAAGCCCCTTCGGAATGGCCAGATACAACAGGGCCGTCACGGCAAAGGTCATGACGGCAACCGCCAGTGTCAGGCCCTGATAGCGTAGTACCCATTGAAGACCGCGGTCATAAAGGCGCAGCAGCCGGCCAAAAAAACCGGCGTAGCTTTCGCCACGCATCTCGTCGTGCTGATGGGCGTCATTTTTGGGCGTGCGCGTCTTGAGCATCTTCGCGCACAGCATGGGTGTCAGCGTCAGCGAGATAAACGCCGAGATCACGATGGCCACGGCCAGCGTAATGGCGAACTCCCGGAACAGTCGCCCGACCACATCCTGCATGAACAGCAAGGGGATCAGTACCGCCACCAGCGAGACGGTCAGCGAGATGATGGTGAAAAAGATCTGACGGGCGCCCTTGAGCGCTGCATCAATGGGTTTTTCGCCCTTTTCCAGATAGCGAATGATGTTTTCAAGCACCACGATGGCGTCGTCGATGACAAAGCCGGTGGCGATCGTCAGTGCCATCAGGGTCAGGTTGTTGAGGCTGAAACCGGCCAGATACATGACGCCAAAGGTGCCGATCAGCGACATGGGCACGGCCAGGCTCGGGATGAGGGTGGCCGGGAGGTTGCGCAGAAACAGGAAGGTGACAAGGATGACCAGCCCCACGGCCAGAACCAGCTCGAACTGGGTATCCTCGACCGAGGCGCGGATGGTCTGGGTGCGGTCGCTGAGTATCGAGACGTCCACGCTGTTCGGCAGGGTCGCCTGCAGCTCGGGCAACTGACGACGGATATCATCGACCACGCTGGTGACATTGGCGCCAGGCTGGCGCTGAACGCTGATGATCAGCGCCGGGTCGCGATCGGCCCAGGCGGTCAGCCAGGCGTTTTCCGCCCCTCATGAACGTTTGCGACATCACGCAGGCGCAGCGGCATGTCGTTGTCGTATTTGACGATCAGATCGCCATACTGCTCGGGTGAGGTGAGCTGGTCGTTGGCATCGACGGTCAGTGCCCGATAGGGACCATACAGTGTGCCCTTGGGCTGATTGACATTGGCAGCATCAATGGCATTGCGGACCGCTTCCATGTCCAGACCGTGCGCGGCCATGCGGCGTGCATCGCCATCGATGCGAATGGCGGGTTCATGCCCGCCCGACAGCGACACTAGGCCCACACCGTTGAACTGTGAAAGCCGCTGCACCAGCCGGGTGTCCACCAGATCATAGACCCGCGTCAGCGGCAGGCTGTCCGAGCGCACGGCGAGCGTCATGACCGGCGCATCGGCCGGGTTGACCTTGCTGTAGCTGGGAGGCATCGGCAGGTCGTCGGGCAGCAGGTTGCTGGCCTGATTGAGGGCGGCCTGAACGTCCTGCTCCGCGATGCCCAGGTCGCTGTCGAGACCAAAGCGCAGGGTCACGAGTGACGCGCCACCGGTACTGGTCGAGCGCATGTCCTCCAGCCCCGAAATCTGACCAAGCTGATCCTCCAGCGGGGAGGTGATATTGGAGAGCATGATTTCGGGGCTGGCCCCGGGGTAGAGCGTCGTGACCTGAATGGTGGGGTAGTCCACCTCCGGCAGGGAGGCTACCGGCAGCAGCCGGTAAGCCATGACACCGGCCAGCACGATGGCCAGCATGATCAGCGATGTCGCGACCGGTCGAACAATAAAAAGACGCGACGGGTTCATGACGATCGATCATCCTCGTCGGCGGGTGCCTGTGTCGCCTTGAGCTGACCTTCATTGGTGGAATCACCCGTTGGCGGTGCTGATGACGCGGTGTCGCTCTCGCCTGGCAGGTGGTCGCTGACTACATTGACACTGGCGCCGTCGCGCAGGCGATCCACGCCATCAACCACGACGCGCTCGCCGACCTTGAGTCCCGAGTCGACCACGGCATGCAGATCATCACTGGCGCCTACGGTGACGCTGCGCTGGTGCACCTTGTCGCTGTCGTCCACCACATAGACGTGGTTGCCGGCTTCACTGTTCTGGATGGCGGTTTCGGGAACGATCACCACGTTTTCCAGCGTGGCCAGAGTGAGCTCCACATTGACAAAGGCGTTGGGATAGAGCTGTTCGTCGTTGTTGTCCAGCCGCGCACGCAGCCGAACCGTGCCGGTATCGGTGTTGATGGCACTGTCGATGCTGGTCAGCTCACCTCTGGTGATCGTATCGGTCGCGCTGTCATCCATGACACTGACCCTCATGGGGCCCTGCTGCATGCTGTTACGAACCCTGGAGAGATATTGGCCCGGCAGCGAAAAGACGACCGATATGGGATCAAGTGAGGTCAGCGTGGCGATGGGACTGTCATCGCCGGTAGAGACGATATTGCCGGGATCTACATTGCGAAGTCCGATGATGCCGCCGGCCGGCGCGCGAACGGTGGTGTAGTCCAGCTGAACACGGGCATCCTGCACGCTGGCGCGCGAGGCTGCCACAGCCCCTTCGTATTGACGCACCAGCTGACGCTGGGTGGCCAGATCCTGGCGCGAGACATTATTGCCCCTGATCAGATTCTCATAGCGTTTGAGGTCTTCGCGTGCGGTGGCCAGCTGTGCCTGATTCTGGGTCAGTTCGGCATTGGCCTGAGCCAGCTGCGCCTGATAAGTGCGATCATCGATATGGGCCAGCACCTGATTCTTGTCGACGCGCTGGCCTT